>CAWASP010000023.1:0-100601 GCA_963784765.1 uncultured Thermoleophilia bacterium | reverse complement strand
CCGTGCGCGTCGTCCACGCCGGCGCTCAGGCGTGCCTCCTCCTCCGGATACGAGGCGAAGAAGGCATCGATCGCCTCTGCTCTTGCTCGGATGGATGCCGTCGACTCGGCCGCCGCGGCGAGGCGGCGGCCGGCCGCGGCGAGCTCGTCGTCGCGGCGGTGCAGGGCGCGAAGGTCCTCGACGCCGGGCCGTTCCACCCGGGGAGTATGGCGCGTGGCCGGCTCAAGGGCGCCGTTTGGCCTGCCGATAGCTCCTCGGTGAACCACAGTGGTTCCTGGATCTTCCCGGACGGCGCCGATCGTGCCCGGATGGTCGAGCTCGACGTGGCGTTGCGGCCCGTGCGGCGGGCCGTGTTCCTCGTCCTCGGCATCTGCCTGCTCTCGAGCGGGCCGTGGCTCGGCTGGTGGACACTCGTGCCGCTGGTCGCGGCAGCCGTCGGCTTCCAGGCTGCCGACCGGTATCTCGATCGCTTGCGGCGGCCCGAGTACGCGCTGCTCGCGGCGTGGCTCGCGTCGGAGCTGATCATGGCGGCGGCGATCGCGCTCTCCGGAGGGCCGGAAGTGCCGACGACCGCCTGGCTCGCGATTCCCGTGCTGACGCTGGGAGCGCGGTTCTCGAACCGCGGCATCGCCTTCGGCGTGGCCGTCGCGATCGCCCTTCTCGTGATCGTCGAGCTCGGGGTCGACGCCGGCGCGGTGCTGCACGATCCACCGCTCCTGACGGCGCCGCTTGCCCTGATCGTGAGCGTGGCGATGTTCCAGACCGTGCTGATGCGGTCGGAGATCCGACTGCGGTCGGAGGTCGTCGTCGACTCGATGACCGGCATGTTCAACCGGCGGGCGCTCGAGCGCCGGGTCGACGAGCTCGAGCAGCAAGCCCGCCTCACCGGTCAGCCGGCGGCGGTGATCGTCGCCGACATCGACCACTTCAAGCGGATCAACGACTCCGGGGGCCACGCGATCGGCGACGCACTGCTCGTCGAGCTCGGCGCTTCGCTCCGCCGTTCGCTGCGCGCGTTCGACCTCTGCTACCGCACCGGGGGCGAGGAGTTCGTGGTGCTGCTGCCGGGCGCGGACGTCGAGCAGGCGACCCGGGTCGCGGAGCAGCTCCGCCGGGCGGCGGCGTCCGTGTCGAACGGCGCCTGGTCGCTGACGATGAGCTTCGGCGTCGCGGCCTCGAGCCCCGGCAGGTTCTTCCACTACGAGACGGTCTTCGCCCGGGCGGACTCGGCGCTCTACGAGGCAAAGCGGCTCGGCCGGAACCGCGTCTGCGCCGCGCCCGAGGACGAGCTCGCCCTGCTCGAGCTCGATGCGTCGCTCGCGCTCGCCTGAGCCGATACCCCAGTTCCGTATAAACCCCTAAGGGGTATACGCGTGACGGCCGCTGCCGCGGCGTCGAGGCGCACCTACCGTCGAGGTGAACCGACGAAGGAGGCGTTCCATGTACCACGCGATGACGGACGGCGGCGGCGGCTGGCCATGGCTCTGGATGGTGCCGATGATGCTGCTGCTCTGGGTCGCCGTCCTCGGCAGCATCTACGGCACGGTGCGCCTGGCGGTTCAGCGCGCCCGGCGGCCCGAGCCCCCGGCTCGCCGTTGACCTCGCCAATCGACCTTGATACCCTATAGGGGTATATTGGAAGGAGAGCCTCGATGAGCCGGACACTGACCTACAACGTCCCCGACGTCTCCTGTGCGCACTGCCAGGCGGCGATCACGAGCGAGGTCTCGGGCCTCGGCGGTGTCGAGTCGGTCGAGGTCGATCTCGACTCGAAGACCGTGACCGTCGTCGGCGAGCCGCTCGACGACCAGGCGATCGTGGCCGCGATCGGCGAGGCGGGCTACGAGGTCGCGTGACGGCGACCGCGGCACCTGAGGGCGATCTGCGCGAGCAGGAGACGCTCGCGCTCGAGGGGATGACCTGTGCGTCGTGCGCGGCGCGGATCGAGCGGAGCCTGAACAAGCTCGAAGGCGTCTCGGCCACCGTCAACTTCGCGACCGAGACGGCAACCGTCAGCTACGACCCCTCCGTCGTCGCGCCGGAGCAGCTCGTCGGCGCGGTCGAGCGGATCGGCTACCACGCCGCCCCGGCAGGCACGCACGTCCACGAGGGCGACACGCGTCCGACCCGTCTCGTCGTTGCGCTTCTGCTTGCAGTCCCCCTGGCGCTGATCGCGATGATCCCGCCGCTCCACTTCGCCGGCTGGGAGTGGGTCGCGCTCGTGCTGGCGACGCCGGCCGTCTTCTGGAGCGGCGCCGAGTTCCATCGCGCCGCGCTCGCGAACGCCCGCCACGGAGCGGCGAGCATGGACACGCTCGTCTCGCTGGGCACGCTCGCCGCCTGGACGTGGTCGACCGTCGTCCTGCTCGGCGATCTGTCTGCCGACACCTACTACGAGGCGGCGGCGGTGATCACCGCACTGATCCTGCTCGGCCGTTTCTTCGAGGCGCGCGCGAAGCGCCGCTCGGGCGCGGCCATCAAGGCGCTGCTCGAGCTGGGCGCGAAGGAGGCGCGGGTGCTCCGGGACGGCGTCGAGGCGCTGGTGCCGGTGGAGCAGCTCGCAGTCGGCGACCTGTTCGTCGTCCGGCCCGGCGAGAAGATCGCCACCGACGGAGTCGTTGTGGAGGGCTCGTCGGCGGTCGACCAGTCGATGCTGACCGGTGAGCCGGTCCCGGTGGAGGTCGCCGCGGGCGCGGAGCTCGCGGGGGCGACGCTCAACACGTCCGGGCGCCTCGTCGTCCGGGCCACCCGGGTCGGCGCCGATACGGCCCTCGCCCAGATCGCGCGCTTGGTCGAGCAGGCGCAGGCCGGGAAGGCCGCGGTCCAGCGGCTCGCCGATCGTGTGTCGGCGATCTTCGTCCCGGTTGTGATCGTGATCGCCCTTGCGACGCTCGCCGGCTGGCTGCTCGCGGGCGGCGGGGCGTCGGCGGCGTTCACCGCGGCGGTGGCGGTGCTGATCATCGCCTGCCCGTGCGCCATGGGGCTCGCGACGCCGACGGCGCTGATGGTCGGGACGGGGCGCGGCGCGCAGCTCGGCATCCTGATCAAGGGCCCCGAGGTGCTGGAGCAGACGCGACGGATCTCGACGATCGTCCTCGACAAGACGGGCACCGTCACCGAGGGGAAGATGGAGCTCGTCGACGCGTTGCCGATCGCTGCGACGCGTGAGGAGCTGCTGCGACTGGCAGGCGGCGCCGAGTCGGCGAGCGAGCATCCACTCGCGCAGGCGATCGCCGCCGCCGCACCGGATGGCTTGACGCCGACGGAGTTCCGGAATCACGCCGGGCTCGGTGTCGAGGCGCTCGTCGACGGAAAGGCGGTGCTCGTCGGACGCGTCTCGTTCCTCGTCGACTGGGGGATCGAGCCGGACGCCGAGGCGCGTGTCTGGCAGGAGCGCGCCGAGGCAGCCGGGCAGACGGTCGTCGCGGTTGCCTGGAACGGCGCCCTGCACGGGCTGATCGCGCTCGCCGACACGCTCAAGCCCACCTCGCGGCAGGCGGTCGCCGATCTGCGCGCGCTCGGTCTGACGCCCGTGCTGCTGACGGGCGACAACGAGCGCGCCGCGCTCGCGATCGCGCGTGCCGTCGGGATCGACGAGGTGCGCGCCGAGGTGCTGCCTGCCGAGAAGGCCGCCGAGGTCGAGCGTCTCCAGCATGAGGGGGCGTGTGTCGCGATGGTCGGCGACGGCGTGAACGATGCCCCGGCGCTCGCGCGTGCCGACCTCGGCCTCGCGATCGGCACCGGCACCGACGTGGCGATCGAGGCGTCGGACCTGACCCTCGTCTCCGGCGACCTGCGTGCCGCCGCGGACGCGATCCGGCTCGCCCGGCGCACGCTCGCGACGATCAAGGGCAATCTGTTCTGGGCGTTCGCCTACAACGTCGCTGCGATCCCGCTCGCCGTCGCGGGTCTCTTGAATCCGATGATCGCCGCCGCGGCGATGGCGGCATCGAGCATCTTCGTCGTCTCGAACAGCCTGCGGCTGCGACGCTTCCGCAGCACACGGGAAGGAGCCAACGCATGAGCAGCGCATCGTCCGAGCCTGCAGTCGCGGCCGAGCACCATCACGGCTACCACGACCAGAAGGATGCGCTGATCAAGCGCCTGCACCGGATCGAGGGGCAGGTCCGCGGGATCGAGCGGATGGTGTCGACCGACCGCTACTGCATCGACATCCTCACCCAGATCGCCGCGGTCTCGACGGCGCTCGACAGCCTCGCCTTCCAGATCCTCGACGAGCACGTGAACCATTGCGTCGCGGGGGCGCTCGCCTCGGGCGACGAGGCGGAGGCGCAGGCGAAGGCGACCGAGCTCCTCGAGGCGGTGCACCGCTTCACGAAGACGCGATAGCGAGTCGTGCGCTCGCCTGCCGGTGCGCCCGGTCGCTCGATGCGAGCTGGGCGCCCGAGCCCTAGTAGGCGCCGGGGCACTTGAGCCGGATGTCAGCACCGTGAAGATGGATTGGCGTTCAAGCCGCGAACATGAAGGCGGTTCACAATGCGGTGGGGTCGAATGCGACGGCGAACGCTTCTCCTTCTCGGCTGCGCCGCTCTCGCGGCCGCCTGGATCGATCTCAGACTCACCGGCATAGGCGATTACGTCTACGACGCCGGGCCTGACGTGAACGCGCTCGCGGCAGGCCGGACCGGTGACTTTCTGCACCTGCAGCCGATCATGGGGCCGCTCACGATTCTGCTGCGAGCGCCGCTCGTTGCCGTGGCCCACGCGCTCGGCGCCGGCCCACTCGCGAGCTACAAGGTCGGCACGTACCCGTGCGTGCTGTCGGCGGGACTTCTCGGGGCCTGGTTGGGCAGGAGTGTTGCGTGGCCGTTCGGTCTCATGGCGGTTGTCCTCGCGAGCGCCACCCCGACCATTGTCAGTGCGGCCAGCTCCGGACACCCGGAGGAGATCGTGTGTGCCGTTCTTTGCGTCGCCGCAGTCCTGGTCGCGCGGCGACAACTCCCGTATCACGCCGCGCTGGTTCTCGGGCTTGCGGTTGCGACGAAGCAATGGGCGGTGCTTGCGGCCCCCGCGGTGTTCGTCGCGCTCGAGAAGAACCGGCTTCGTGCAATGGTCGCTTCGGGAGGCGTGGCCGCGTTGCTTTACGCGCCCTGGGTCATTGGTGACCCGGAGGCATTTCGCAGCGTCTCGCACGAGGCAGCGGCAGCAAGACCGCGGGTCAAGGTGGGAAGCTGGTGGCGCCTGTTTGTCGGACACCAACTTCCTGGCTGGCTGTCCGGGAGGACACACGCCGCCATCATCGGCGCTGCAGTTCTCTTCGCCGCGGCCGCTCAAAGGCGCGTTCGCAGGCCTGACGCCCTGGCATTGCTCGCGCTGTTCTTCCTGATTCGATGCGTGCTCGACCAGAGCAACGACTACTACAAGCAGGTTCCGCTCGTGCTGGCTCTGCTCGCCTGGGAGACCGACACACGCCGCCGCGTCATTCCGTACGCAACCACCTACGCGATCGTTTGGCTGATCCTCACGTTCAGCTATCTGTCGGCGCCGGAGAGGGTCGTCAGCGGCGCCTACTTCGCGGGCTCGGCAGTTCTCCTCGTCTACCTGGCATACAACACGCTCTCGCTCCGCGCCCAGCGGCACATCCCGGCGCTTCGTCCCGGCGCAACCGAGCGTCGCGGAGATCAGCGTACGCCGACCGTCGCCGTGAGCGAGTAAGTGAATGGGGGCGGGAGGATTCGAACCTCCGTAGGCTGAGCCGACGGGTTTACAGCCCGTTCCCTTTGGCCGCTCGGGCACACCCCCGCGAGCGGGGCGCATTGTAGCCTCACGGTCGTGCAGCGCTTCGACGTGCTCGTGGTGGGCGGCGGCCCGGCCGGGTCGGCGACTGCGCACCGCCTGGTGGGCGCCGGGGCAAGCGTGCTCCTCGTCGACCGCGCCGTTTTTCCCCGCGACAAGCCGTGCGGCGGCGGGCTGACGACGCGCGCGCTCCTGCAATGCCCTGTCGACGTCACGCCGGTCGTCGAGGACGAGGTCGACGTCGTCGAGCTTCGCTTTCGCTATCGGGCATCGGTCGAGCGCCGGTCGGGGCAGCCCGTGATCCGGATGACACAGCGGCGCCGGCTCGATGCCCTGCTTCTCGACGCCGCGCGAGAGGCCGGCGCGGAGGTCCGCGAAGGAGCGAAGGTCACCTTCGACCACGTTCCGCGCGTGAACGGTGAGCCCGTGCATGCCGACTTCGTCGTCGCCGCGGACGGCGCGAACGGCACGACGTCGCGGGCGCTCGGTCTCGGCGAGGGGATCGTCCACGGTGTCGCGCTCGAGGGCAACGTGAGCCATCGGGACATCGACCGCGGTCGCTACCAGCGCCGGGCCGTGGTCGAGCTGGCAGACATCCCGGGCGGTTACGGCTGGGTGTTTCCCAAGGGCGACCACGTGAACGTCGGGGTCGGCGCCTGGGACCGTGAAGGTCCCCGGCTGCGTCAGCACCTGCAACGCGTCTGCGACGCACACGGCGTCGGCATGGAGAGCCTCAGCGACCTCCGCGGCCACCGTCTGCCGCTTCGGCGCAAGGAGACGCGCGTCGCGTCGGAGCGCGGGCTGCTCGTCGGCGACGCGGCCGGGCTCGTCGACCCCGTCTCCGGTGACGGGATGTACGAGTGCTTCGTCTCCGCGCGACTCGCATCGGCGGCGATCCTCGACGCGCTCGCCGGACGGGCAGGCGGGCTCGAGCCGTACGGCGCCGCGCTCGACGCTGCGCTCGCGCCGCTTCACCGCGCATCCTGGAAGCTGAAGGTCGCCCTCGACCGCTGGCCCCGCGCGTCGTGGTCGGTTGCCCGGACGCGCCTCCTCTGGAGATCGGTCGAGCGGCTGCTGCTGGGGGAGCTCGCCGCCCCGGGCGAGGCGACGGGCGCTGCGAGGGTCCCGCTCAGGATGCTCGATCGGCTGGGCTCCTAGCACTCCTCGAAGGTGACGCTCTGCGTCGCCGGGTGGCACCGCCGGGCCCGGATCGAGTTCGGTTGGATGCTCAGGCAAAGTGCCGGTGCCGTCGAAAGAAGAGGTGATGCCCGTCGAGCTCGACACCGGCCAGGCCTCGAGAGACGCGGCGTCTTCGACTGATCCACTGGTGCCGGCGGAGATGCCCTCCGGCTCGAGCTCGACTCACCAGGGTCGGCTGCGGCAGGCGCTTCTCCGCGTTCGGCCAATCCACTGGGTCGCGGCGATCGCGGTGATCAGCACCGCTCTGCGGGCAGGAGCGGCGCTCCGCGTCCGGACGCCGTTCTTCCTGCCCGACGAGTACCTCTACACGGCCATGGCGAGGTCGTTCGCCCACACGGGCGTGCCGCGGGTCCGCGGCAGCTTCATGGACTTCCCCTGGCTGCTCGGGCCGGTGCTGATGGCTCCGGCATGGCTCGTCCACGACGTCGAGGTTGCGTATCGGCTCGCGCAGGGCCTCGGAGCGGCGTGGTTCTCGCTCGCGGCGTTCCCGGCGTATCTGCTGGCCCGCCGGGTCGGCATCAGTTCCCGGGGCGCGATCGTCGTTGCGCTTCTGAGCGTCCTCGTGCCCGACGGTGCGTTCACGCTCGGCCTCCTGACCGAGCCCTACGCCTATCCGATCTTCCTGCTGGTCGTGCTCGTCGCGCTCGACGCGTGCGTCGCGCCGACGCTCGCGCGCCAGCTCACGGCGGTCGTGCTCATGACCGCGCTCTGCCTGGTGAGGGCACAGTTCCTGCCGGTCTGGGGGGCGTACGTCGCGGCAGCCTTCGTCGGCTGCGGCGGATCGGTGCGTCTGTGCCTGCGCCGTCAATGGTTCGTTCTCGCGACCATCGCGTCTGCCGGCATGGCTGTTCTCATGATCGGACCCGGCCGGTTTGCCGGCGTCTACTCGGGGCTCGGTGACTTTCGCTACCCGGCAGGCTCGATCGCCCGGTCGCTCGGCATCAACCTTTTCGTCCTCGCGATCGCGTCGGGTTGGGTGATCGTCCCCGGAGCCGGTCTCGGGCTCGTCCGTCTCGCCCGGGACATCGCCGTGCGTTCTCGTGTGTACGCGACCCTCGCCGCCGTCCTGCTCGCGTCCGTGCTCCTCGAGGCTGCGTGCTTCGCCCCGAACGCAGGCGGACATGTGCTCGAGCGGTACACGTTCTACGTCGCGCCCCTCGTCGCCATCGCGTTCGTGTGGGAGATCGAGTCGCGCCCGCCCGGTCTGCGGGCGGCGATCGTCTCGTACTCTGCGCTCGCCGTCGTGCTGCTCCTTGGAACGACGCTCGACCAGGCAGCCTCCCAGGAGTCGCCGACGCTCCTCGGGCTCGCAGAGCTGCCCGGTGCGACGGTTCATACCCCGGCGCTGATCTGGGCGCCGATCCTCGGCGGGGCGTCCGTTCTCACCGCGTTGCTGCGACGCCGGCCGAACGTCGGGCTGCTCCTGGCGGCGGTCATCGCCGCGTCTCTCTCCGTCGTAGCCTCGAAGGCGTTCATCGACGAAGCGGATGCACGCTTCGAAGCGGCGCCACGAATCGCGGTGCCGAGCGGATCAGGGTTGCTGACGTATCCGGAGGCCGGCGAGTCCTTTCTGCTGGAGACGCTCTTCTGGGCGCCGCAGGTCTCTCGCGTGCTCGTTCTGGGGGGCAGCGAGGCAGCCGACGGTCTGCCTGCGCTTCCTGTCGAGCTGGATGCGAGCCGGGGCCTGCTCGACCATGCTCACCGGCCCGTCGGAGGGCCCTTTGCGGTCGGGAACGATGCCGTGTTCGTCGCGGGGGACACCGGGAGCCGAGCGGCGCCCGGAGTGTCGGCGATCGCTCGTCCGCCGAGCGCCGTCGTCTTCGGCTGGTACCGGGCAGACAACGAGCTGGAGTACATCGGGCGGCTGGTGGCGACTGCCCACGAGACGCCGGTCGTCGTCTCGATGCGGCTTCGAAGCCTCCTTGGCAGAAGAACCCTGGCCTTCCTCTGCACGGATGGGCAGCGGCGCCGCGACTTCGTGGTCGGGCGCCGCGCCACGTGGGTTCGGATCGCCGTGCAGCCGAACAGCACTCAGAGCTGCAGGTTCAGCCTGATCCAGGGCGCGCCGGAGAGTGTGGGCTTTCGATTTGTCAGCGGCATCGAGGCAGACCGACTTCGAGTGCGCGCCGTTCGATCGGGGTAGACGATCGCGCACGGCGTGGCGCCCGATCGGGCGGCACGAGCTCGGCTTGCGAGAGGCCTCAGATGTCGCCGCGCGACTGGAGGTCGAGCGAGAAGAACGCGTCGACCACGTCCGGATCGAACTCGAGCCCGGACTTCGTCGCCAGCTCCTCGTGGGCGTCGCCGACCGAGAGCGCGAGGCGGTAGGGCTGGTCGTTCGTCATCGCGTCGTACGCGTCGACGACGGCGAAGATGCGCGCCGCGAGCGGGATCTCGACGCCGCGAAGGCCGCGCGGATACCCCGAGCCGTCCCAGCGCTCGTGGTGGCACGCGATCACCTGCCGGGTCAGACCTCCGAGCGCGGGGACCGGAGCGACGATCCGCTCGCCGAGCCACGGATGCTCACGGATCTCGTCGAGCTCGGCCGGCGTGAGCGCGCCGGGCTTGAGCAGCGTCGCGTTCGAGACGCCGATCATGCCGATGTCGTGGAGGCGGAAGCCGTAGGACAGACGCGGGTCGAGTGCGAGCTCCGGCGCGACCACCTCGGCGAGCGACAGGGCGAGCTGTGTGACCCTGGCCGTGTGGGCCGAGGTCTCGCCGAACCGTCCGCGCCGGTAGTCGTGCAGCTCGAGTGCCCGGGCGAGGGCTTCGACCGTTGCCGCAGTACTTTCCAGCGTGGACGTGGTGTCTGGTGCTTCCTGAGGCATCAGCGTCCGTTCTGGAACATCGTCACGAAGCGGTGATCAGTCAATACCCCTATTGAAGGGGTCCGGCCGGATGGCGCATCGGGGGCGGGCGGCAGGAGAAGGCCCGGGACCGCCGTATTCGCCCGGGAGCGAACGCGGACGAATCCGCGCTAAACGATTTGCCCTCATCTGCCGATGGAGCATCTGTGAACCTGCCTGAGATCCTCGCCGGCGCGGTCGAGCTGGGCGCGACCGACGTCCATTTCAAGTTCGGCCAGCCCCCCGTCATCCGCATCGACGGCGACCTTGCGATCCTGCCGGGGCATCCGCCGCTCGGTAGCGCGGAGCTCGAGGAAGTCCTCGCCGCGATCGCTTCGTCCTCGCCGCGGCGCGTCGCCGGCTTCCAAGAGTCGGGCGAGCTCGACACCGCGTTCCAGCATGCCGGCCTCCCCCGGTTCCGCGTGAACGCGTTCCGCCAGCGCGGGGAGATCTCGCTGGCCTTCCGCGTCATCCCGGTGCGCGTGCCCACCTTCGAGAGCCTCGGGCTGCCGATGGGAGTCGAGAGGCTCTCCGAGGAGCAGCGCGGCCTCGTGCTCGTGACCGGGGCAACCGGGTCGGGCAAGACGACGACCCTGGCCGCGATGCTCGGCCACATCAACCGTACGCGCCGGCAGCACATCGTCACGGTCGAGGATCCGATCGAGATCCTCCATCCCGACCTCAACTGCATCGTCAACCAGCGCGAGGTCGGGATCGACACGGACTCCTTCCACGAGGCGCTGCGCCGCGTGCTCCGGCAGGACCCGGACATCATCCTGATCGGCGAGCTCCGTGACATGGAGACCGCGGAGACGGCGCTGCAGGCGGCCGAGTCCGGCCATCTCGTTCTCTCGACCATGCACACGGTCGACGCGGCGGAGACGGTCGGCCGGTTCGTCGAGTTCTTCCCGGCGATCAAGCAGCCGGCCGTGCGATCGATTCTCGCCGGCGTCCTGAAGGGTGTCGTCTCGCAGCGGCTCCTGCCGCGCATCGGCAGCGGCCTCGTCGTCGCGGTCGAGGTGATGGTCGCGAACAGCCGCATCCAGGAGCTGATCCGGGAGGACAAGCCGGAGTACATCCCCGAGGCGGTGGCAGAGGGCGCCTTCTTCCAGATGCAGACGCTCACCGCGGCGCTCATCGATCTCGTCCTCACCGACGTTGTCGACTCCGAGGTCGCCGCCGCCGCCGCGCCGAACCGGCACGACTTCGTCATCGCCCTCGACCGGGCGCTCAAGCAGCGTGCCGCGGCAGAGCAGAGCGGACGCGACTCGGCCGCCGGGGGAGACGACGGACAGCCCGAGGTAGACCAGGTACACGCGAATACGGGCGGATGAACGTGGAACCGGCAGCCCTGGCGTTCGCGCCGGCCCTCGCAGTCGGAAGCTTCCTGAACGTTCTCGCCGCTCGGATCCCTCTGCGGCGATCAATCGTCAAGCCCGGGTCGGCCTGCATGTCGTGTGAGACGCCTCTGGCGGTCTACGACAACATCCCGCTCGTCTCGTACGCGCTGCTGCGCGGACGCTGCCGCCACTGCGGCGCGCGCATCTCCTGGCGGTACCCGGCCGTCGAGGCTCTCACGACCGCACTGATCGTCGCGGCCGCGCTGAAGTTCGGGCTCACCTGGGACTTCGCGGTCGCGTCGCTTCTCTGCGCGGCGCTCGTGACCGTCTCGGCCACCGATCTCGACCGGCGCATCATCCCGAACCGGATCGTGCTGCCGAGCGCCGCCGCCGTCCTCGTTGCGAACACGATCCTGCACCCGTCCTTCGAGTGGATCGGGGCCGGGGTCGCCGTCGCCGCATTCCTGCTCGTGGCGGCGCTCGCGTATCCGGGCGGGATGGGCATGGGCGACGTGAAGCTCGCTCTCCTTCTCGGCGTGGCGCTCGGGCGCACCGTCCCCGTTGCGATGCTGATCGCGATGGTCGCCGCGCTCCTTCCTGCGGTCGTCCTGCTCGCACAACATGGGACTGCCGCTCGGAAGATGGCGATCCCGTTCGGGCCGTTTCTCGCTCTCGGAGGTGTGGTCGCGCTCTTCGCCGGGCAGTCGATCCTCGATTGGTACCTCCGGGTGCTCTAGTGGAGGCGTCGCGGATGGACAAACAGCGTGAGCTTCGGCTCGTCGACGGTGAGCCCGCCGAGGACGAGACACCGGGCGGCGGGCCTTCGGGCGGCAACGCCGACCTCGTCGCGGACGTGATCCGCGACACCGGCCTGCTCGAGTCGGACAAGATCGACCAGGTTCAGTCGTCCGCCGCCGGGTCGTTCTCGCAGGGGCTCGTCGAAGAGGGCTATGCGAGCGCGCTCGGCGTCGCGCGGCGCCTCGCGGAGGAGTACCACCTCCCGCTCGTCGACCTGGCGGTCGCCGGTGTCGACGCCATGGCCGCGAAGGAGATCGCGCTCGCCGTGCTCGAACGTGTCTGTGCGATCCCGTTCGCCGGCGACGGCAAGACGCTCAAGGTCGCGATCACCAATCCGCAGGACATTCGCGGGCTCGACGAGCTGAAGCTCGCGACCCGGCGCAACGTCGAGTACTACGTCGCCGCCCGCAACGACGTCCTCACCGAGCTGCGCCGCCTCGGGCGCGCGGCGGAGGCGATGAACGCGACGATCCTCGACGACGTCGTCGCGGTCGACGCGAACGACGAGGACGACCTCGAGGCCGACGACGGCATCTCCGACGCGCCGCTCGTCCGCCTCGTCAACTCGCTCATCTTCCAGGCCGCCGAGGACGGCGCCAGCGACATTCACGTGGAGCCGCAGGAGGACGAGCTCACCGTCCGCTATCGCGTCGACGGCGTCCTCCACGTGGCGCACCGCGTTCCCAAGCGGCTCGCAACGGGCGTGACGACGAGGCTCAAGGTGCTCGCGAAGCTCGACATCGCCGAGCGCCGCAAGCCGCAGGACGGCCGCATCACGCTCACAGCCGCCGCCGCCGGCCGGCATCTCGACATCCGCGTCGCGACCCTGCCGACGGTCGAAGGCGAGGCCGTCACGATGCGGCTGATCGACAAGTCGCGCGAGGTCCCGACGCTCGCCGAGATCGGGCTGTCGGATGCGATGCAGGAGCAGATGTCGGCGATCCTCGCCCGGCCGACCGGGGCGCTCCTCGTCACCGGCCCGACCGGGTCGGGCAAGTCGACGACGCTCTACGCCTCGCTCGCGGCGATCAGCCGCCCCGAGGTGAACATCATCACGGTCGAGGACCCGGTCGAGTACCGCCTCGCCGGCATCAACCAGATTCAGATCAACCCGCGGGCGGGGCTCACGTTCGCGACGGCTCTCCGGTCGATCCTGCGTTCCGACCCGGACATCGTGATGGTCGGCGAGATCCGGGACGGCGAGACGGCGAAGATCTCGATCGAGGCCGCGCTGACCGGGCACCTCGTGCTCTCGACGCTGCACACGAACGACGCCCCGTCGGCGATCACGCGCCTCAACGAGATGGGCGTCGAGCCGTTCATCACCGGCGCGGCGGTCTCGGCGGTGCTCGCCCAGCGGCTCGCCCGGAAGCTCTGTCCCCACTGTGCCGAGCCGTATTCGCCGACGCGCGACGAGCTCGTCGCCCTGCACGTCCCCGAGGAGCGCTTCGCCGAGCTCGAGAAGGGCGTCTTCCACCGCAAGCGCGGCTGCCCTCGCTGCGGCGAGACCGGCTACCGCGGGCGGATCGGTGTCTTCCAGCTGCTCGAGGTCACGCCGCGCATCGAGCAGCTCGCCGCCGAGAGAGCCTCGCGCGACGTTGTCGCGGAGGCGGCGAGGGACGAGGGGATGGCCTCGATGTGGGAGGACGGGATCGAGAAGGTGGCGGCCGGCATCACGACCGGCGAAGAGCTCGCGCGCGTCTGCTCCACCTGAGCAGTCTCATTCACGCCGGATCGGACGGATCCGTCCGAAAACTGTGCCGGAACTGCCGAAAACCGGCCCGAATCTCCCCCTAAAGGGTGGCGTGGATCCCTCGATCGCGACCGATACCCCGAGCATGTCCACTGCGGTGAAGCTTGATGCCTCGCTCGACGCTTCCTGGCGTGTGACCCGGGACGGCGCACTCGTCGCCCTCGTCACGGTCTCCCAGGAGCATGGTGAGGTCGTCATCACAGCGGGTGGGGCCTCCACGGAGCCCAAGCCGTACCGGTTCGACTCCGTGCAGGCCGCCGACGAGTTCGTCGGCGATCTCATGACCTCGTTCTCCTACCTCGGCTGCGAGGTGGCCGG
Organism: uncultured Thermoleophilia bacterium; assembly: GCA_963784765.1. GTDB lineage: Bacteria > Actinomycetota > Thermoleophilia > Gaiellales > Gaiellaceae > PALSA-600. The sequence continues at coordinate 86,589 of CAWASP010000023.1, read as the reverse complement.
CGCCTGATCTTCAGGCACCTGTCGCCGCGACTCCGATGAGCGAAGGATTCCACCCATGCGGGCGAAACATCACACCGCCAGCTTCAAGCTCGACCTGCTCACCGCACGGAGAGCACATGCCTATCAACCAAGAAGGAGAGAAAGTGATGTCGAAGTTGCGGCAGCGGCTCGACCGTGAGGAGGGCTTCACGCTGATCGAGCTTCTCGTCGTCATCGTGATCATCGGGATCCTGATGGCAATCGCCGTTCCGTCGTACCTCGGGTTCCGCGATCGCGCGAACCAGAAGACCGCCGATGCGGATGTCCGCGCGGCGATCCCGTCGGCGGAGGCCTACTACGCCGACAACGGCACGTACACCGGGATGGACCTGGCAGCGCTGCAGGCGATCGACAGCGGCGTCAAGGTCGACACCGTCGTCGATTGCGACCGGCGGCGCGACGTACTGCATCGACAAGACCGTCAGCAACAAGACGGCGTCCGCGACCCGCGGTGCCGCGCCGCTTTCCAACGGCGATGTGACCGAGGGCACTAGCTGCTAGTAGCCGTACCGAGGACCCGTGGGCGGCGTAGCGACCGCTGCGCCGCCCACACCTTTCACACCAAGGACAAACCGTGGCCGCAACTGTCAACACACTCGACGAGCTGCTCGAGGTGATGGTCGAGCGCAATGCCTCCGACCTCCACCTGACCGCAGGGTCGCCGCCCGTCATCCGGATCAACGGTCGCCTCGAGCGGCTGCTGGATTACGAGAAGCTGACCCCGGACGAGACGCGCTCGCTCATCTACCGCGTCATCTCGACCGAGCAGCAGAAGAACCTCGAGACGAAGCGCCAGCTCGACTTCTCGCACTCCGTCCCGGGGCTCGCCCGCTTCCGCGTCAACGCCTACTTCCAGCGCGAGAGCGTCTCCGCCGCGTTCCGGCTGATCCCGGCACAGATCAAGACGCTCGAGGACCTGAACATGCCGTCTCGTCTGTACGAGTTCGCCGAGACGCCGCGCGGCCTCGTGCTCGTCACCGGCCCGACCGGCTCCGGCAAGTCGACGACGCTCGCCTCGATCCTCGATCGCATCAACCAGACCAGGCACGAGCACATCCTCACGATCGAGGACCCGATCGAGTTCCTGCACTGGCACCGCACCTGCATCGTCAACCAGCGCGAGCTCGGCCCCGACGCCACCAGCTTTGCCGAGGCGCTCCGCGCAGCGCTGCGCGAGGACCCCGACGTGATCCTCGTGGGCGAGATGCGCGACCTCGAGACGATCTCGACGGCCTTGACGGCCGCCGAGACCGGTCACCTCGTCTTCGCGACGCTGCACACCCAGAGTGCGCCGCAGACGATCGACCGGATCATCGACGTGTTTCCTGCGGCGCAGCAGAGCCAGATTCGCGTGCAGGTCGCCTCAACGCTGCAGGGCGTCGTCACCCAGAACCTCGTCCCGACCGCCGACGGCCGCGGCCGTGTCGCGGCGCTCGAGATCCTCATCCCCGACGACGCCGTCCGGAACCTGATCCGCCAGGCGAAGATCGAGCAGATCTACTCGGTGATGCAGACGAGCACGTCGCGCGGGATGATGACCATGGAGCAGTCGCTCGCCGACCTCGTCCAGCGGGCAGTGATCTCGCCCGATGTCGCCTTCTCGCGCTCCTCGCGGCCCGACCAGCTCGCCGGCCTGCTCGAGCGCTCGGGCTACGCCAACCTTCCCCCGATGGGCCAACCGCTCGTTCCCTTCCCGGCTGCGACCCCCGCAGACACGGGCCTCCGACTCGCAGGTGAGAGCTGACAATGGATCTGAAGAAGGAGATCAAGCTGTCCGACCTCTTGCCGAAGCGCAAGGCGTCCGGCGGCACCCCGAAGGCACGGCCGGCGAAGCCGTCCCGCGCCGCCAAGGCCCGCAAGGGCCGGAAGCAGGAGATCGTCGGGCTGAAGATCGGCGCGTCGCAGCTCGCTGCTGCTCACGTGATCAACAACGGCAGCCCGACGCTCGTCCGCGTCGCACGCGAGCCGCTCGAGCCCGGCATCGTGATCGGCGGCGAGGTTCGTGACGCCACGAAGCTCGGCGCCGCGCTCGACGAGTTCTTCACGCGCAACGACCTTCCCCGCAAGGGTGTGCGCCTCGGCATCGGCACGAACCGCGTCGGTGTGCGCGTCCTCGACATCGAGGGCATCGAGGACGAGCGCCAGCTCGGCAACGCCGTCATGTTCCGCGCGCACGAGGCCATGGCGATCCCGCTCGAGCAGGCCGTGCTCGACTACCGGGTGGTCGGCGAGCGCCGGGACGACTCGGGTGCGCTGACCCGGCGTGTCCTGCTCGCTGCCGCGTACCGCGAGCCGATCGACCACTTCGTCCACGCCTGCCGGACCGCGAACGTCGAGGTCTCCGGCATCGACGTGGAGGCATTCGCGCTTCTGCGCGCGGTCGAGCGTGACCACACCGACGGCGAAGACGGCAAGCCGACCGCGCGGGTCGCGCTCGCAATCGGCCACGACCGGTCGCTGCTCGCCGTCTCCGACGGCGACGTGTGCGACTTCACGAGAGTGCTCGAGTGGGGCGGATTGCGACTCGAGACGGCAATCGGGCGCGAGCTCGGGCTGTCCCAGGAGGATGCGACCGCGATCAAGCTGACGATGTCGCTCGAGGACCAGCCCGCGGAGTCGCGCGACGCCCGCGTCCAGGATGCCGTGCGCAGAGAGCTCACGACGCTCTCGCGCGAGCTCGTCGCCTCGCTGCAGTTCTACCGGAGCCAGTTCGAGTCTCTGCCGATCGAGGAGATCCTCATCACCGGCGGGACCGCGAGGCTGCCGGGGCTCGCCGAGGAGCTCACGAAGCTCGCGCACATGAAGGTGCGGGTCGCGAACCCGCTTGCATCGGTCGATGCCCCGCCCTCTGTCTCCGAGCGGGACGATCTCGCCTCGCTCACCGTCGCGATCGGACTGGGGGTGGAAGTCTGATGCAGGCACTCAACCTTCTCCCCGCAGATCTCCGCCCGGAGGAGCGGCCGTTCCTCTCGACGAACATCGCGCCACAGCGTGCACGGCAGGGCGCCGTAGCTGCGGTCGCCGTGGCAGTCGTCGCAGTCGGCGGGCTCTACCTGCATGCGCGCTCGAGCGTGCACGGCAAGAAGAGCGACCTCTCCTCGGTGCAGGCGCAGCTCGCCACGGTGCAGGCAAAGGTCGACGCGATTCAGGCCGTGCAGTCGAAGATGAGCGGCCGGCTCGTCGTGCTCCGCACGGTCACGGGCACCCGCATGAACTGGGACAACACGCTCGCCGACCTGGCCCGCGTTCTCCCGGGCGAGGTGTTCCTGACGAGCCTCCAGGCTTCGTCGCCGGTTCCCGCGGCCGTCGCCTCGGTCTCGACGACGCCGGGGACGACGGCGGGGACGACGTTCACGATCGCCGGCGTCGCGCCGTCGAGCGTCCGCATCGCGCTGGTGCTCGATCGCCTTGCGCTCGTGCCCTGGCTGTCGGACATCACGCTCCAGTCCGCGACGCGGCAGACCGACGGCACCGACGTCTTCACGATCGGGGGCACCGTCGTCGGGACCACAACTCCGACCGGAGGGACCGGATCATGAAGCGGCTGAAGCTGAACGGAACGACGACGCTGCTGCTGGGTGTCGGGACGGCCCTCTTCGTCCTCGTGCTCGGCTGGCTCGTGCTCGTCTCGCCGCAGCGGTCGAAGGAGTCCGATCTCGACACCCAGATCCAGGCGGCGCAGACGAAGCTGGCGGACGGCCAGCATCTTCTAGCCTCGACCAGCGTCAAGAAGAGCCAGGCGGCGTTCCACGTCGCAGAGCGGACGCTGCCCGACACGCCGGAGATGTCGGCGATCCTTCGCCAGCTCTCCGCCGACGTGGCGACCTCGCACACCCAGCTGGACGGCATCACGCCGGCTGCGCTCGTGGACACCGGATTCGGTGCGCAGGCGCTGCCGATGTCGGTGAGCGTCGAGGGCCACTACTTCGCGCTGCAGAAGCTCCTTCGCCTGCTCAACAAGAGCGCGGGGCTGAAGGGGTCGTCCACGATCACGGGTGGCGGTCGGCTCTACACGGTCGACGGGATCCAGTTCTCGTCGACGACGACACCGGGAGCGTCGACCTCGACGACCGCGTCCGCCGGCCTCATCCAGGCGACGATCAACCTCAACGCGTTCGTCTACGGCGGCGCACCGACGACCACCACCACGACGACCACGACGGGCTCGACCGACCTGAGCGCGGCGTCGTCCACGCCCTGATGGCCGTCTCGACCGTCTCACGCCGGCGTGCGCTGGCGAAACAGAACCGGGCAGCCGCAAAGGCCAAGCGCGACAAGATCATGCTCGGCGTCGGCGTTGCCCTGCTCGCGCTGCTCCTCGTCTGGCGGCTGCCGGGCATGCTGAGCCGCGTCTCGAGCAGCTCCTCGCCGGCGCCGGCTGTCACGACTCCCGCCGTGACGACGCCGACGCCTGCCGTCTCGAAGGCGGCGTCGAAGACGCTTGTGAAGCTGCGTCACCAGTCCGCCCGCGACCCGTTCGCATCGGCGACGACGAGCGCCGGGCCCAGCACGCTCGGCCCGGTGGCGACGCCCCGCGGTCTCCACGACCCGTTCATGTCGGGCTCGCCGTCCGCCGCTCCCGCGACGCCGGTGACGACGCCCGCGACAACCCCGGCGACGACCCCGACGAAGACCGCGTCGTTGCCGGAGAAGATCGTGCTCGGCACGCCCGGGGCCGGGCGTGTCGCGACGCACGGGTGGATCCTCATCCTCGCGTCGATCCCGACCGCGCAGGGCGAGAAGGCTGCGACGAGCTTCGCGTCGAAGGCGAGGGGCCGGGTCGGCTCCGTCTCGATCCTGAACTCGTCGAACCAGAAGCCGCTTCGCGGCGGCTACTGGGTCGTCTACGCCGGTCCGTACTCCACGCTCTCGGCCGTCCAGCAGAAGGCCTCGTCCGTGCACGTGCAGGGCTACGGGTCCGCGTACGTCCGTGAGCTCGTCGTCTACAAGAAGAAGTCCTAGACATGGCTGATTTCACATACGACGCAATCAACGCGCAGGGCATGCAGCTGACGGGAACGATCAGCGCGGCCGACCTCGGTTCCGCCCGCGAGCAGCTCCAGTCACGCGGCCTCCTGCCGCAGTCCCTGATCGAGCGTGCCGCGGCGGGCGAGGCGGGCCTCGCGGCCGCGTTCAAGAGCGTGAAGCCGAAGTCGCTGCAGGTGTTCGCACGCCAGCTCGCGACGATGATCGAGGCGGGCGTCAACGTCGTCACCGCGCTCGTGACCCTGGAGGACCAGACCGAGGACAAGTACCTCCGCGAGGTCGTCTCCGAGGTGCGCGCCGACGTCGAGGGAGGCGTCATCCTCTCGAAGGCGCTCGCGCGCCATCCGAAGGTCTTCAGCCGGCTCTTCGTCGCGATGGTCGCCGCGGGCGAGTCGTCGGGAACGCTCGACACGGTGCTCGACCGCGTCGCCACCCAGATCGAGAAGGACACGAAGCTGAAGCGGCGCGTCAAGGGGGCCCTGGTCTACCCGACGGTCGTTCTCTCGTTCGCGAGCGTCGTGCTCGTCTTCATGCTGCTCTTCGTCGTTCCGGTCTTCCAGGACGTCTTCAACCAGCTGAACGGGAGCCTGCCGAAGCCGACCCAGATCGTGATCAGCCTGTCCCATGCGCTGCGCAACTTCTGGTTCGTGATCTTCCCGGCCATCGGGCTCGTGATCTGGAGCTTCCGCCGTGCGATCCGCTCCGAGCAGGGGCGGCCGCGCTGGGACCAGTTCAAGCTCCGCATCCCGATGAAGATCGGCGACGTCGTGCAGAAGGTCGCGCTGGCCCGGCTGTCGCGCACCCTCGCGACTCTCGTTGCAGCCGGCGTCGACATCATCACTGCGCTCGAGATCGCGGGCGCGACCGCCGGCAACTGGGTGATCGAGCAGGCGCTGGCCGGCACCGCCGAGCGGGTGCACGAGGGCGTTCCGATCTCCACGCCGCTGCAGGAGAACACGATCTTCCCGCCGATGGTCGGTCAGATGGTCCGGATCGGTGAGGAGACGGGAGAGCTCGACAAGATGCTCAGCAAGATCGCCGACTTCTACGAGGACGAGGTCGACGCGAGCATCCAGTCGCTCACCTCGATCATCGAGCCGATCCTGATGATCGGCGTCGGCCTCATGGTCGGCACGATCGTCATCTCGATGTACCTCCCGATGTTCAAGCTGCTCACGCTCGTCAAGTAGAAGAAGGCGGCGGCGGCCGCTGCAGTGAGCGCCCCCGGCGTGCCGGAGCTCCTCGGCCTAGCTTGATCAGGGCATCGACGCCTCGGCGACGGCGCCCGATACAGGAAGTGGTATGTGCCGCTGCGACTGGTTCCGACTCTCGAAGGCGCTCCTGCCGCGACCGGCGCGGTGTCAGAGACGGATGCGGATCGCCCGCCGCACGGACGCGTTCCAGGCGTCCATACGGTCGCGGTGCGTGATCGCGAACGTCGCCAGGGCGACCATCAACGTCAGGTTGCCGACGATGATCGAGACGTCGGCGACGTTGAACGCGACACCGGTCGTCCGGCCGACCAGAAGCGGATTGGGAACCTCGAGGCCGTCGGCGCTCGCGGAGAGCAGGTTTCCGAGGACACCGCCCGAGAGCAGCGCGGCTCCGACGAGGACGGCGCGGGAGGGGACGGCTGCGAGCGTCGGGACGACGAGGCAGAGCACGCACGAGCCGAGCAACCAGCTGGGAGACCGGTGGTGGTAGGCCCAGCTCGGCGTCGCCACTGCAACCTTGACGCACTGGTCGACGGCTGCGACCGAGAGGGCCAGGAGCAGCATCGCCAGAAACCGGACCTGCGCTGCGGGATCGGACTGGAACCGCGCCCACACACCACCGCGATTCCCCGGTTCGAGGCCGTGGGAAACGCCGCCGCTCACCGCCGGCTCTCCCCCTGCGCACGCGCGGCCGTACGACCGCAATGCTGCCGCCGTCCCTCACCCATCCCACTCTCCTTCTAGCAGAGGATTGGGCGATTTGCACCTCCTGGGGCAGAATGGCGCGGTGCGTCGTCGCGCCCTGAACCTGCGGCCTCGCGCCGTGATGCTCTCGTGCGCGCTCGCCGCCGTCTGCGCTCCGGCCGGGGCATGGGCCGACACCGGCACGACGCCGACCCCTGCGCCCTGCGTCGGCGCCGGTGTGCTCGCCGTGGTGCTGCCGGGTGCGACCACGGCCGTGGCGGTCGGCCCGTCCGTCCAGGCCGCGGCCGAGACCGGAACGGCCGCGGCGACGTTCCGGGATCCCGAGTACGACGTCGCGCTGGCGGACGTCGAGGTGGGCGCCGCCGGGTGCGTCGGCGGTGCCGCTCCCGGAGGGACGAGCACGCGCGTCGGGACGTGGAGCCTGCTCGGCGGCGCCGTCGCGGGGCAGACGCTCCGTGCAGATCTCGTTCCCGCCTCCGGAGACGGCGCCAACTGGCACCTGCGGCCGAAGGTCACCGGTCTCACGATTGCGGGGACGCCTGCCCGCACGATCGCGGGCGCGTCGATCGCGGTCTCGGACTGGGCCGTCCTCGACGTTCCCGGCAGGCTCGACGGCGGGGCCCTCCAGCCGTTCCGCTGGTGGGCATCCGCGCTGGAGCTGCGACTGGTCAAGGCGCACGCCGGTCTGCCGGCCGGGACGCGGATCCTGATCGGCTACGCAGCCGCCGACCGCGAGCCCGCGCCGCTCCCGCCGCCGTCCCCCGCCTCGTCGGCGCCCGCGCAGGCCGACGGCTCGAACGGGAGCGCCCCCGCGAAGCGGACGGCCACGCCGTCCAAGCCGCCCACCGCGCATGCGGCCCCGCCCGCGCACGCGACCTCGCCGGCAAGCCACGCCGCCGTCGCGCCGGCCGGGGCAGCGAAAGAGCGCGCGAAGGCGAAGGCGAAGGCGAAGACGGGGGCCAGGGCGAAGGCCGGGCGAAGGCCGGTGCGAAGAAGACCCGGGCGAAGAACGCCGGCCGACGGACGCCCGCCGCCGCCGGAGCGCCGCTTCGGGTGACGCCGCCGCTCGGGGCCGGCAGCTACGTCTTCCCCGTCGCCGCGGGAACGAGCTGGGGCGACACCTACGGTGCGGAGCGCTCGGACGTTCCGGGCGGCTGGCACCACGGCGACGACCTGTTCGCGCCTCTCGGCACGCCGGTCGTGGCGGTCACCGACGGCACCGTCTACTCGATCGGATGGAACAGGGTCGGCGGCTGGCGGCTCTGGCTTCTCGACGCTCGCGGGAACGAGTTCTACTACGCCCACCTCTCCGGTTACACCGCGCTCGCCTCGAACGACCGGCACGTCCGGCGCGGGCAGGTGCTCGGGTTCGTCGGCAACACCGGGGATGCGTTCACGACCTGGCCGCACCTCCATTTCGAGATCCATCCGAACGCGCTTCTCTACCTCGGCTACGACGGCGCTGTCGACCCGACGCGCTACCTGTCTGCCTGGCCGCGGGCGACGCACGTCGTCGTTCCGCCGCCGGTTCGCCTGCCGGGTGCCGCACCACCCGGCCACGGCTCGGTCGTCGATTTCCGCAAGCTGCTCGCACTGCACCCGTTGAAGACGATCGAGCACACGGCCTCGCGCGCGACGCCGGCCCGGAGCTCGAGCCCGGGATCGGTGAAGGCCGGGTCGGCGACCGAAGTGGCCCCTGCGGCTCCGCCGCCCGTGCTGGACGGGCCCGGGGCGACTTCGAGGCTCGCCGCGCCCGCGATCGCGGCCGGCCGCGGCTCCGGCAAAGGGGACGGATCGGCGGCGCTGATCGCCGCCGCCCTGATCATGGTCGGCGCGGGGGCGGCACTCGTGCACACGGCGCGCACCGGCCGCTCCTCCTAACGGGGGATCGCCTCCGTCTGGTGCGTCTCCTACAGTGGAAGAGTGCGGCGTGTGCTTGACGTCGTCCTTGTCGTAGCGATCCTCGCAGTGGCCGGTTTCGGGGCCTACAAGCTGGGCTCGCTCGTGGACAACAAGTCGAAGCAGGAGGCGTCCCGCGACTCCGAGCTGAATCAGCCGACGGCCGTGCGCCACACCTCGAGCGGACCGAGCAGCCACACGATCGAGCTGGTCTTCATCGGGATCGGCAGTGCGGCCGGGGCGATGATCGTCGTCTCGCTCGGCCGCGGCTTCGCGCGGCGGCGGCGGCGGCAGCGCTGGCACGCCGTCTGAGAGGCGCTCGGCCGCTCCGCCGGCGACGGTTGAAAGAAAGTACTCAAGTCGGAGCGCCTCCGCGCCGACATAGAGGGCACTACGGGACCTCCACGCGTCATCCGTTCAAAGCAGAAGTCGCAGCAGGCCGAGTCGCCTGTGTCCGAGGACGCCTCGGGCGGCCGCCCCCAGCTGGGGCAACTGCTCGTCGAAGCCGGGTTCATGAACCAGGAGCAGCTCGACGACGCCCTCTTCGAGGGCAGCCGGACGGGTGAGCGGATCGGCGAGGTCGTCATCCGGCGCGGGTTGGCCGGGGAAGAGGACGTGGCGCGCCTGCTTGCCGAGCAGTGGAACCTCGAGTTCGTCGAGCGCTCGGCAATCTGGTTCGACCCGAACGCGCTCGCGCTGATGTCGCGCGAGGACGCCCAGCGGCTCGAAGCGCTGCCGACGCGCATCGAAGGCGGCCATGTCGTGGTCGCCGTCGCCGAGCCGACCGAGGAGCGCCTCGAGGCGCTCCGGGAGGTGATCGGTGAGAGCAACGTCGTGATCGTCGTTCCCAAGTCGGCGCTGGAGGCCGGCCTGCGGAGCCAGTTGCTCGCGAGTCGCGGCGAATCGAGCGGAGAAAGGAAGGTGGCTGTGAAGGAAGACGCCCCCGTTCCGGAAGAGGAAGACCTCCCGCCTGCGGCAGAGGCCGAGGACGAGTCCGAAGGCGAAGGCGCGGAGAAGCCGAAGGCCGGCAGGCGTCTGGCCGCGGTGACGCTCCTGCGCGGCGGGAGCGGCGAGCAGGAAGACGCGGGACGCGACGATGCCGGCGGCGACGATGCCGGCGGCGACGATGCCGGCGACGTCCTCGCGATCGACGAGAGCGCCGACGCCGTCGTTGCGCTCGCCGCCGAGGCGCGCGAGGTCGCCGAGCGTCTCGCTGCACAGGCCGCCGCCGTGGTCAAGGCCCAGGCGAGCGCGCAGGCCGAGTTGCGGCGGCAGACGAAGGAGTTCGAGGAGCGCGTCGAAGCGCTCGAGCGGAAGCTCGAGGAGAACGCACGGCACCTCGAGGAGAGCGAGCGGAAGCTCGAGGAGAACGAGCGGAAGCTCGAGCAGAACGAGCGGAAGCTCGAAGAGAGCGAGGCGAAGGTCGAAGCCGCACGCGGCCGGCTGCGCGAGCTCGTCGAAGGCCTGTAACGGGCCCGGCCGTCTCGTCGCCACATCCCTCACTCGAGGCATCGCTCCACCCCGGAGCCCGTCGATAGATCTGCTCGAGATGACGGTCCTCCCTGCGGCGGGGCACGACGGCGACCGGGTCGCTGCGTCGTACCGCCGGCTCGCCGAGATCTACCACGAGCTGCTCTCCCGCGACGAGCCGGACCAGGTGCTCGCGCGGGTCGTCGAAGCCGTGCGGCGTCTGATCCCGGTGACGAGCGTCCTCGTCGTCGAGGCGGATGCCAAGCAGCGAATCCTCCGGCCCGTCTTGGCCGAGGGCGCCTGGGCAGCCGGGCTTCTCGCCTCGCCGCTTCGCTACGGTGAGGGGCCGATCGGAATCGCCGCCGAGCGCGGCCGCGATCTCGTGCGCACCGACACCGGTCTCGACGGCCGGGCGGTCGTCTCGTTGCCGCTCGTCGCCCGCGGCGTCCTGATCGGCGCCTTGAGCCTCTACCGGGAAGGCGAGGATGCAGCTTTCTCCCACCTCGAGTTCGAGCTGTCACAGCGGTTCGCCGACGTCGTGACCCTCGCGCTCGAGAACGCCCGAACGAGGGCGGAGCTTCGCGAGCTGGCGCTGTACGACGAGCTCACCGGGATCTTCAATCGCCGCGGCTTCAACGAGGAGCTCGCGTCGTCGCTCGACGCTGTCCCCGCCACGCACACGGCCGCTCTCGTCTTCGTCGACCTCGACGACTTCAAGCTCGTGAACGACGAGCACGGGTATCTGGCGGGCGACGACGTGCTTCGCGCCGTCGCGTTTCGTCTGGAGCAGGCGGCGGATGGCCATCCGGTCTTCCGTCTCGGAGGCGACGAGTTCGCCGCGCTCGTCGTCGGCTCCGCCGCCGAGGCCGAGCGCGACGTAACGCGGATCGCCACCCGCCTCGAGCGCTTCGTCGTGGAGCTCGCGGGTGTCGATGTCGAGCAGACGGCGAGCATCGGCATCGCCAAGGCGGACGGCCGGCTCGCGCGGCCCGAGAGCCTGCTCCGCCAGGCCGACCAGGCGCTGTCCCGCGCCAAGCGGGCGCACGGCAGCGTCCGGCCGCTGCGGCTTGCGAGCAGGCGGCCTCTCTAGCGCGTCTCGGCCTCGAGCTCTGTCCGCGCCTGCTCCAGTCGCGCGCGCTCCTCCGCGTCAGGAACCGGGAACCGTGGGTCGAGCTCGATCAGCGTCCGTGCCACGACCGCAGCCGTTGCGATGCGGGCGAACCACTTGCGGTCGGCCGGGATCACCCACCACGGCGCCCAGTCGGTGCTCGTACGCGAGAGCATCTCGGAGAAGGCGCGCTGGTAGGCGTCCCAGCAGCGTCGCTCGGCCACGTCGGCGGCCGAGAACTTCCAGTTGTGGTCCGGGAGGTCGATCCGGCGCAGGAAGCGTCGGCGCTGTTCCTCCCGCGACAGGTTGAGGAACAGCTTCACGATGCGAAAGCCGTTGTCGACCAGGTAGCGCTCCCAGTCGTTGATCTCGCGGTACCGCCGGTGCCAGACCCGCTCGTCCTTCGCCTCCGCCGGAAGCTTCTCGCGATCGAGGTTCTCGGGATGGACGCGGACGACGAGCACCTCCTCGTAGTGCGAGCGGTTGAAGATGCCGATCTCGCCTCGCGCGGGCAGCCGGGCGACGTACCGCCAGAGAAAGTCGTGGTCGAGCTCTTCGGCCGACGGCACCTTGAAGCTCGAGACCCGCACGCCCTGCGGGTTCAGCCCGCTCATGACGTGGCGCACGATGCCGTCCTTGCCGCCCGCGTCGAGGCCCTGGAGGACGACGAGGACGCCGTAGGTGTCCTGCGCCGCGAGCCGCGCCTGGTACTCCGCGAGCAGCTCGACGCCGCGCAGAAGGAGCTCGCCGGAGCGGCCCTTGCTCAGGTCGCTCGGCCGGTAGCGCGGATCGAAGTCGTGCTCGAGGACGACGCGCGTGCCGGGCTCGACGCGAAGCGGGCGCGTCAGCTCGTGGGTCCACGCATGCGAGTCGGGGGCCATCGGGGGAGGGTACGCCCCTGCAGGACCCGGTCGCCGGGTGGCGAAACCCACCCGGTCGAGGGTTGACGTCCGTCCGATCACTGAGCAAGGATTCGAGCCGAGAGCGCAGGTCGAAGGCACATTGACGGGTGAGGTCGGGCCGAGGTGCCAACTGACCCACCGACCAAACGCGCGAGGGGCTTGACAGAAGGACGCGTGAGGGCCGCAGGGAGGTTTCTCCCGCGGCCCTCGCGTTTTACCGTCCGGTTACGTCTGCGCAATCATGGCGTCATGCAGCGGAGCCAGAGTGCGGCCATGCGGAGGCTTTCCGTCCTCGTCGCGACCCTCTTCCTGCTTGGCGCAGTGGCCGCCGGGTCGGCCTCTGCACGCCGTCCTCCGCCGCCCTTCCCGAAGCTTCCGGCCGGCTCGTGGCACGCGGAGTACAACGTGAAGATCGGCAAGCAGCTGCACACGCTGATCATCGACCGTGGGCGGATCGTGCAGGTGTCGCTCGACCAGATGACGCTGCTCGAGCCCGACGGCACCCGCCAGGTGATCCCACTCTCCCTGGAGACGATCGTCCAGCCGAAGCGGTTGCGGCTGACGACGGCGTCGCTCCGGCGCGGCCTCGTGGTGGACGCGATGCGGATCGACGAGGGCGCCGCCGTGCGCGTCCGCATCCGCAACGTGGCGCTCCTCCGCCGTCTGCGCGGAGCTGCATGATCTAGGAAGCGATGTCGTCGGGGACGATCCTTCTCGTCGAGGACGAGCCCTCGGTCGGAGAGCTCGTCCGCGGCTACCTGGCCCGGGACGGCTACCGCGTCGTCTGGGTTCGCTCCGGCGAGGACGCGCTCGTCGAGCTCGACCGTCACCCGTTCCGCATGGTCATCCTCGACATCGGCCTGCCGGGCCGAGACGGGTTCGAGGTCTGCCGTGAGATGCGCCGCCGCTCCGAGGTGCCGATCATGATGCTGACCGCCCGGGACGAGGAGCCGGACCGCGTCGTCGGGCTCGAAGTGGGCGCCGACGACTACCTGACGAAGCCGTTCTCGCCGCGCGAGCTCGTCGCGCGGATGAAGGCGATCTTCCGCCGGACGGAGCGGCACGAGCAGCACGACCGGCTCGAGCTCGCGGACGTCGTCCTCGACCGCGACTCCCGCGACGTCACGGTCGCCGGCCGGCCGGTCGAGCTGACGGCGAAGGAGTTCGACCTGCTCGCGTTCTTCCTCGCGAACGCGGGCGTGGTCGTCTCGCGCGACCTCCTGCTCGACCGGGTCTGGGGGCAGGAGTACCCGGGCGGCACCCGCACGGTGGACGTGCACGTCGCGCAGCTCCGCCGCAAGCTCGGCCGGCCGGCGCTGATCCGCACCCTCCGCGGCGCCGGCTACAAGGCTGTGGCATGAGCCGTCTCGACGGAGGCTCCTGGGAGCGGGAGGTCGGGGCCTGAGCCTCCGCTCGCGGCTCTTCGCAGCCACGCTGGCAGCGCTGGCGTTGACGCTCGCGCTGACGATCGCGATCGGCGCGGTCCTGACGAGGCGCCAGGTCGACCGGACGCAGGCCTCGGCGCTCGCGCACAGCGCCGACCAGCTCGCCTCGCAGCGCCGGACGCATGTCAGCTACCGCAAGGAGAAGGACACCGTCTCGGGCGGCGTGCTCCAGTGGGTCGCCGAGCGCCGCGTCTTCGCCCCGTACGTCCCTGACGTCAACCGCTCGAGCGACGGCCAGACCGACTACAACGGCAAGGAGCAGCTCTACTCCTACCGGACACTGCCCCATCTCGGCCTGCTGATGCTGCGCCCGGCAAGCTCACGCGCCGCGGCCTGGCGGCCGTTCCTCGGCGACCTGCTGCTCGCGGCTCTCGCCGGCATCGGCCTCGCGGCGCTGCTCTCGTTCGGGGTCGCCCGCTCGATCACGCGGCCCATCCGCCGGGTCGCGGAGGCGACCCGGCGCCTTGCCGCCGACGAGGCCCACGAGCCGCTCCCGCGCGAGGGCGCGAGCGAGCTCGCGGCGCTCGCCGCGGCGTTCAACCAGATGGCGGTCGAGCTCGCGACCTCCCGGGAGGCGGAGCGCGCCTTCCTGCTGTCGGTGAGCCACGAGCTGAAGACGCCGCTCACTGCCATTCGCGGATGGGCCGAGGGGCTCGGCGAGGGGGCGTTCGAGCCCGAGGAGGCGGCCCGGACGATCCAGCTCGAGGCGGGCCGGCTCGAGCGGCTCGTCCGCGACCTGCTCGACCTCGCCCGCATGAACCGCAGCGAGTTCTCGGTGCGTCAGGAGCCGGTCGACCTGGCGGAGACCGCCCGTGTCGCCGCCGAGCGGCACGAGGCGGCGGCGCGCTCGTTCGACGTGGCGCTGCTCGTCGACGCCGCCGAGACCTGGGTGCTCGCCGACGCCGACCGCGTGCTGCAGGTGGCGTCGAACCTCGTCGAGAACGCCCTCCGCGAGACGCCGGCCGGCGGCTCCGTCTCCGTCTCCGCGGCGGATGCCCACCTCGTCGTCGCCGACACGGGGCCCGGGATCCCGCCGGATGACCTCCCGCGTGCATTCGAGCGCTTCTACCTCTACGACAAGTTCGGCAAGGACCGCCCCGTCGGAAGCGGTCTCGGCCTCGCGATCGTGCGGCAGCTCGTGACGGCGATGGGCGGCCGCGTCTCGGTCACGAGCGGCCCCGACGGGACGCGGTTCGTCGTCGCCCTACGGCCGGAGCCGCGAGGTGTCGACGACCTCGAAGTCGGAGCCGCGCAGGCGTCCGAGCGCGTGTAGCTCGTCGTTGCTCCACTTCGGGCTGGGGGCGCCGCTGACGTACCAGTTGGAGCCGTTGTCGGCCAGGATCATCCCGTAGGTCTTCATCGCCTGGGCGACGATCCGGGCCTGCCGCGGCAGGGTCGAGATGTCCACGGAGGCCTTCAGCCGTACGCGCAGCCCCATCGGCGGCAGCGACGGATCGGTCGAGTCGCTCGCGTAGTGGCGTGCGGGGTAGACGTATGCCCGGCGGGTGTGCTCGACCGTGAAGCGGAGTGCGTGCCGGATCACGCCGGTCGACGCGTCGCCCGCCCAGCGTGCGAGGCCCGGGAGGATCGGCAGCCCGGCGGCGTCGGCCGACGTCCAGCCGGCGGGGCGGAGGGCGGTCGACCGCAGGTTCCAGACCGCGCCCGAGCCGGCGGTCCAGCGGCCGCCGGTTCGCTGCAGCGCATAGAGCTCGTAGAGGCGGCACGAGTCACGGTCGACGATCAGCGCGTGACGGTCGCCGGAGCCGGTCTTCGGGTACCCCTCGATCGGCACGTTCGGGGGGATCGGGTACGGGCCCTTGTCGCTCTCGTCCGCGTACTCGAAGGCGACGCGTGACTTCGGCGTCGTGCGGCCGTGGACGACGACGTACGGGATGCCGATGTGAGAGCCATCCCAGAGCCCCGAGCCGAAGTCGGCGTGGACGGAGCCGCCGCCGATCGAGGCGATCAGCGTCGCGGAGTCCTTTGCGACCGGCAGCCGGTCGACGCGCTCGTTCCACGGGCTCGAGGCCGGGAAGACGGGGCAGCCGCCGAGCGTCGAGCCGCCGATCGCCGTCGCGCCGGCGGCGGCACAGGCGAGCGACAGGGCGAGGGCGGCGGCGGCGAGCAGCCTCACGGTTGCAGCAGTAGCACCTCGAATCCGTCTCCGCGTGCCCTGTACGAGTGACGTTCGTGCAGACGATCGTCGCGATGCCGCCAGAACTCGTACGTGTCCGGGATCAGCCGGTAGCCGCCCCAGCGCTCGGGTCGGTCGGGCTCGACCGGCTGGGCGGCGACCGCCGCCTCGAGCTCGGCGCGGGAGCCGATCGGCTCGGACTGGTGGGAGGCGGCGGCGCTGCGGCGGGATGCGGCGGGCCGGGTCGCCCAGTACGCGTCCGACTCGGCGGCCGCGATCCGTTCGACGCGGCCTTCGACGCGCACCTGCAGGCCGGGCCGGTGGAAGAGCAGCGCCGCCCGCGGGTTCGCGTCGAGCTCCCGGCCCTTGCGCGAGGTGTAGCCGGTGAAGAACGTGAAGCCGCGCTCGTCCGCGCCCCGTAGCAGCACCATCCGCACGGACGGGCGTCCGTCGGGCGTCGCCGTCGCGAGCGCCATCTCCGCGACGCCGTCCATCCACTCGTGGAAGAGCGCCAGCGGGTCGGCCGTCATTGCGCATGCTCCGGCAGGTCTCGCAGCGTACGAATCGGGGAGGGGAGAAGCCAGGCGAGGCCGGTGAGCGCTCCGACCGTCGCGATCCAGAGGGTCGGACGGAGCCCGATGGTGGAGCCGAGCACGCCTCCGAGTGTCGTGCCGAGCGGCCGCACGCCGTAGTTGACGACCATGAACGCGCCGGAGACGCGCGAACGGAGCGGCGGCGGGATGATCGCCGCGCTGATCGAGCCGGCGAGGATGTCGAGCAGCATCAGGCCGATGCCCGAGCAGAACTCGGCCGCGAAGAGGAACCCGAGCACGAGCCAGTGCGGGCCGGACGCGGCCGGGACGAGCACGAGCGGCGCCGGGAACAGGAAGCAGCCGAGGATGAACGCAGGGCCGACCCCGAGCCGCCTGGACGCCGGCTCGGTCAGGAACGACGCGAGCACGGTGCCGACGGATGCGGCTCCGAGGACTACGCCGAGGACGGCGGGCTTCACGTGGAGGGAGCGCGTCGCGTAGAGCAGGAACAGCGCGAAGAACATGAAGTTGAAGAGGTTGAGCGTCGCGACGCCGAGCAGCTCGGCGCGCATGATGGGGTTGTCCCTGATCCAGCGGACGCCCGCGAGGACGCTGCCCTCCTCCCGCGGCGGGGGCGGCGGCTCCTCCGCCTCGATTCGGCCGAGGAAGAGCGCCGACCAGACGAACGAGCAGGCGTCGAGGGCGAGCGCGTAGGGACCGCGGAGAAGCTGCACGAGCGCCCCGCCGATGCTCGTGCCGGCGAGGAACGAAAACGCGCGGCTGCCGTGGATCAGCGAGTTCGCCGAGACGTAGTCGTCCCGGTCGACGATCGTCTGGAAGAAGCCGCCGTAGGCGACGTAGAAACCGACGGCGAGGCTGCCGGTGACGAAGGCGACGACGTACAGCTGGATCCAGGTGAGGTGGCCGAGCGCGTACGCGACCGGGATGGTCGCGATCACGAGCCCGCGGGCGACGTCGGTCGCGAGCATCACGAGCCGCCGCTTGCCGAGCCGGTCGATCGCCGCGCCCGCGTGCAGGGAGAAGAGCAGGTTCGGGACGAGGGCGACGGTCGTCAGCGCGCCCATCTGGCCGGCGGTCGCGTGCAGCGCGAGCACGGCGGTGAGCGGCAGGGCGATCAGGCTCACCTGGTCGCCGATCAGCGAGACGGCCTGGCCTGTGAAGTAGAGCCGGAAGTTGC
The DNA here is from genome assembly GCA_963784765.1 of uncultured Thermoleophilia bacterium. Lineage (GTDB taxonomy): Bacteria > Actinomycetota > Thermoleophilia > Gaiellales > Gaiellaceae > PALSA-600. Next base: position 68,956 of record CAWASP010000023.1, on the reverse strand, counting down.
GGTTCCGGCGAAGGAGCGGCGGGACGACCTGCATCAGTACGCGTCGAGCACCGCGTTCCGTCGCGACTCGTGCTCGAGCACGCGGAAGAGCAGGTAGGAACCGGCTGCGTACGCGGCGGCGATGCCGAGCTCGGTGCCGACGAGCCCGCCGACCTCGGCGAGCGAGCCGCCCGCTGCGACCTGCCGTGCCGCGGCGATGCCGTGGGTCAGCGGCAGGCAGCGCCCGATCGCCGCCATCCAGCCCGGCAGGTCGGCGAGCGGGATGTTGACGCCGCAGAAGAGCAGCATCAGGAAGTAGGCCATGTTGGCGGCGAAGAAGAAGTCCTTGGCGCGCAGGCCGATCGACCCGAGGAGCATCCCGAAGGCGGTGCACGACACGGTCGTGACGACGACGATCGCCGCGAGCGCCGGCACCGAATGCAGCGGCGGCCGGAAGCCGAGCAGGACCGTTCCGGCGGCGAACGAGAAGCCGGACACGAGCAGGCCGTTCGCCAGCACGGGCACACCGCGCCCGAGGAACACCGCGGCCCGGTTCGCCGGCGACGCGAGCAGGGGGCCGAGGGTGCCGAACCAGCGCTCGTTGGCGATCGCCATCGTCATCCCGTACACGGACGACATCGCGCATGTCTGCACGGCGTTCCCGACGATGTAGAAGTCGCGGCTCTCCGCGTGCGCGTACTGGCCGAGCTTGGTGAAGAAGATCAGCTGGAACAGCGGGCTTCCCAGCATCGTCGGGATGTACATCGCCGGCCTGATCCAGTTGAAGAGGCCGCGGTAGGCGATCAGGCCGCCGACGAAGAACGTGCGCAGGAATCGGCTCACGTGAGCGAGAGGGTCGCGCGGCCCCGCGAGAGCCGCTCGAAGACGGAGAACGTCGCCGCCGCGATCAGCGCCGAGGCGAGGCCGAGCGCGAGCGCCATCCCGATCGGCCCCCAGATGCCGCCCCCGCCGAGCGCCGCATGGCGGATCGCGAGCATGCCCCAGTAGGGCGGCAGCGCCCACGAGATCGGGCGTGTCCAGACGGGGAGGAGGGAGGTCGAGAAGACGAGACCCGACGCGATCCAGACCGGGTACTCGAGCAGGTTCGAGAGCGCGTTCGCGTAGCGGTAGAGGATGAACGTCGAGGCCAGCACCAGCCCCATCAGCCCCAGGGAGACGATTGCCACCGGTAGCGCCAGCGCGAAGAGGAGCGGGTGGGCCAGGTGCAGCGGGACGCCGAACAGCACCCGGCCCCAGGCGAGGGTGGCGACGAGCGCGTAGGCGCCGGTGAGCGAGTTCGCCAGGGAGAAGGGGAGATACACGAGCCCGAGCGAGGGCGGAGCGGCCACTCCGAGCTCGAGCGTGCCCTGCCAGCGCTGCCACTGGATCATCCCGCCCGAGCCGAAGAGAGTCGTCGACCAGACGCCCATCATCCCGGCGCCGAGCGCCGCGTACAGGAGCGTCCCGGGCCGCCCGCCCGCCCGGAACATGTAGAAGGCGATCGTCGCGAAGATGACGGGCTGCAGCGTCGACGTGACGAGGAAGAAGCTCGAGGTCGAGAGCATCTTCAGGTTCATCACGAACCCGCTCCAGATGACGCGCAGGACGGTCATGCCCGCTCCAGGCTGGCATGGCGGCGGCTCTGCAGCTCGAAGAACCGGAGCAGGAGGAGCCCGGCGACGCCGTAGACGGCGCCGATCGCGGCCTCGCGGCCGAGGAGCCCCTGCACGGATGCGAGCGTGCCGCCGTTCGCGACGTCGCGCGCCGCCTCGATCGCGTGCGTCAGGGGCAAGGCGCGGCCGATCGTCGCCATCCACGACGGCAGCGAGGAGAGGGCGACGTTCGCGCCGCAGAAGATGAGGAGCAGCCCGACGAAGACGTTCGAGAGGACGGCCGTCTCCCGGACGCGCAGGCCGATCGCGGCATTGACGAAGCCGAGCCCGGTGCACGAGAAGGCGCCGACGAGCAGCACCGGGAGCAGCCGTTCCCACGCCGAGGCATCGAGCCTGACGCCGAGGAGGAGCCCTCCCGCGAAGAGCGAGAAGGCGGCGACGAAGAGGCCGTTCACGATCACGGGCACCGCCCGGCCGAGGAAGATCGGCAGCCGGCCGGCCGGAGAGATGAGGATCGGCCCGAGCGTCTGCCAGAACCGCTCGTCGGCGATCGTCTGCGCCATCGCGAAGAGGCAGGGTACGGAGGAGTACTGGATCGCGTTTCCGATGACGTAGAACTGGTCCGACTGGGTGCCCGACGCGCGGCCGATGTAGGCGAAGAGCAGGATCTGGAAGATCGGCGTCAGGACGAGCGTCGGCACGAAGATCCAGAGGGAGAGGAAGCTGAAGAGCGCGCGGTAGCTGATCAGCCCGCCGACGAAGAAGACACGGACGCCTCTCACGTCAGGGAGAGCGAAGCCCGGCGTCGCGCCGAGTCGAGGACCGTGCCGAGGAGCGCGCCGCCGATCGCGACGTAGAGCGCAGCGAGGCCGAAGCAGGCGGCGGCGTCGAGGAGGCCGCCGCGGCCCCCGAACGCTCCGGCGCGGATCGCGCGCATGCCCCAGGTCGGGCCCAGCGCCCAGGAGAGCGGCCTGACCCAGTGAGGGAGCAGCGACACGGGGACGAGGAACCCGCAGACGAGCCAGATCGGGTACTCGGTGAGCGCGCCGATCGCCCACGCCCGGCGCGACCGGACAAACGCGACCGCCATCAGGAAGCCGAGCGCCCCGATCGTGACGACGATGCCGACGATTCCGAGCGCGAACGGCACCGGGTGCGCGACCGGAACGTGGATGCCGAAGAGGAGCCTCGCCCAGGCCAGGGTCGCGACGATGCAGTAGAGACCGATCGTCGAGGTGGCGAGCGTGACGGGAAGGAGGACGAGGGCGAGGTTCGTCGGCGAGGCGACGAGGAGCTCCAGCGTCCCGAGCCGCCGCTCACGCTGGAGCGCCGACGAGGCCGACACGCTCGTCGCCGTCCAGACGCCCATCACGGCCGCGCCGAGCGCCACCGGCCCGAGCGCCGCCGACCCCTGGCCCGCCCGGAACATGAAGAACGCCACGGTCGCGAAGAAGAGCGGCCAGAGGATCGCCAGGAACCCGTCGAAGGCCGACTGGGACAGCATCTTGAAGTGCAGCAGCCAGGCGAAGCAGAAGAGGCGGAGCGAGCTCACTCGGTGCCGACGAGGGCGACGTAGGCGTCCTCGAGCGTCGGCTCGCGGGAGCTCACCCGACCGACCTCGACGCCGTCGAGTCGCGCCAGCAAGGGCGCGGTCAGCTCGCGCTCGCCGGTCGTCTGGACGACGAGCAGCTGCCGCTGATCGTGCTCCTCGACCGCGACGGCCGTCACCCCGTCGAGGTCGCGGAGGCGGTCGACGGTCGGCTCGTCGACGCCGAACACCTCGATCTCGGTCACCCGGCCGTCCGAGACCTGCGCCTTCAGCTGCGCCGGCGTGCCTTCGCCGACGATGCTCCCCTTGGCGATGACCGCGATCCGGTTGCAGAGGGCGTCGGCCTCGAACATGTAGTGGGTCGTCAGGAGCACGGTCTTGCCGGCGGTGACGAGGTCGGCGATCGTCGTCCGGAGCTCGCGCGCGCCGACGGGGTCGACGCCGATCGTCGGCTCGTCGAGGAAGACGACCTCCGGGTCGTGGAGGATCCCGCGCGCGATGTGGAGCCGCTGCCGCATGCCCCGCGAGTAGCCCTCCACGCGCTCCTGCTCCCGGCCCTTCAGGCCGACGAGCTCCAGCACCTCGTCGATCCGCGCCCGCTGCGCCCGGCCGGAGACGCCGTACAGCTCGGCGAAGTAGCGGAGGTTGTCGAGGGCGGAGAGCCGCTCGTACAGCCCGCGGTCGCCGCCGAACACGTAGCCGATCCGCTTCCGCACCTCCTTCGCCTCGGCGACGACGTCGTGGCCGAGCACCCGTGCCTCGCCGCCGGTGGGGAGGAGCAGCGTGATCAGCATCTTGATCGTCGTCGTCTTGCCGGCCCCGTTGGGGCCCAGCAGCCCGAAGAGCTCGCCGCGCTCCACCGAGAACGAGACCTCGCGCACGGCCTCGACGTCCAGTCTCCTGCGCCGCACGACGCCGGTCGTCGTACGGTATGTCCGACACAGCCCGATGGCCTCGATCACCGCCACGCTCGCGACCCTAGCCGTCACCGTGACGCTCGGCTACTCGGTCGATCACCGTCCGATCCGGATCACGCACGTGCCCGGGCCGGGGCCTCGCGTTCTCGTTGTCGGCTGCATCCACGGCAACGAGTGCGCCGGGATGGCGGTGATCCGCGCGCTCGCCCACGTCCGCACGCCGCACGAGGACCTGTGGCTCATCCCGACGCTGAATCCGGACGGGCTCGCCCGCGGAACACGCCAGAACGCGGACGGGGTCGACCTGAACCGGAACTTCGCCGCCGACTGGAAGCCGTTCGGCCCTCCCTGGTCGGTCTACGCGGCCGGGCCGCATCCGTTCTCGGAGCGCGAGGCGCAGATCGCCCGGAACCTCGTCGAGCGGCTCCATCCCGCCTACACGATCTGGTTCCACCAGCACATGGACCTCATCTGGGCCTGGGGCCGCAGCTCGCAGGCGGGACGCCGCTACGCGACGCTGGCGCACATGCGCTACCGCCACTGGCGCTGGCTCGCCGGGACCGCCTCGAACTGGGAGAACGGCCTACCCGGAGGCGAGATCAGCTTCACGGTCGAGCTCCCCGCGGGCAGCCTCGACGGCGCCGCCGTCGCCCGTCAGGTGCGGGCGGTGCTCGGGGTGAGCGGCGGGGGCTGAGCCTCGCACGGCGTCTGCGGGTCGCCCTCGCAGCAGCCGAGCTTGAAACGGCAGCGGCCGCACTGCCACGTCCCGTGGCGCCACTCCATCGCGGTTCCGCAGCGCCAGCATGCCTCCGTCTCGGCCACGCCGTGAGGGTAGTCCTTGCCCCGGATGCAGGTTGATAAAATGGCCGGGCCTGGCGGCGTAGCTCAGTTGGTTAGAGCGTCGGACTCATAACCCGAAGGTCGGTGGTTCGAGCCCACCCGCCGCTACTCCGAGACGCCGGCCGGCGACGCCGAGCGTCGACTGAGCCCAGATCCCGAAGGTCGGTGGTTCGAGCCCACCCGCCGCTACTCCTCGCTGGCACTTCGACGCCGAGCGTCGACTGAGCCCAGATCCCGAAGGTCGGTGGTTCGAGCCCACCCGCCGCTACTCCTCGGTGGCACTTCGACGCCGAGCGTCGACTGAGCCCAGATCCCGAAGGTCGGTGGTTCGTCGGGATGCCGAGAACCGTGCCGGTTCGCTTCTCGCTCGCACCTCGAAGGATGTGCCGAGACGCTTCCGTTTTGCGCGGCCCGGTGCGCCTGGCATGATCGCCGCATGGATGCAGCCCGCCTCCAAGGCATCGGTTTCTTCTCGGGCCTCACGAAGCAGGAGCTCGAGAGGGTCGCGAGCTGGGCGGACGAGATCGACGTCTCGGAAGGACAGGAGCTCGCCTCCGAGGGGCGCTTCGCACACGAGTTCTTCGTGATCGAGGACGGCCTCGCCCACGTGCTGAAGTCGGGCGAGTCGATCGCCGAGCTCGGGCCTGGAGACTTCTTCGGCGAGATCGGCCTGCTCGAGACCGAGCGGCGGACCGCAAGCGTGGTCGCGAAGAGCCCGATGCGGGTGATCGTGATGTTCCAGCGCGAGTTCAAGCAGATGGAGCTGGAGATGCCTGCGGTCGCCGATCGCATCCGTGCCGCCATCCGCGCCCGGCTCGACGCGTAGCGATCTCCCGGCGGGTCCCGCTACACTTCCGCGGCCCGCGGGCGGTGCGTCAGCCTGCCCGGGATCGACGAGTTTCAGCAGAGAGAGCAAATGGCGAAGACCGGAGTCAGAGTTGCGATCACGCTCGCCTGCACGGAGTGCAGACGGCGGAACTACCAGACGACCAAGTCGAAGCGGAACACGCCTGACCGCGTGGAGTTTCGGAAGTACTGCCGGTGGTGCGGGACGCACACGCCGCACCGGGAGACGCGGTAGGCGCCATGGCGACGGTACGCGCCCAGCAGCCCCATACGCCCGGCCCGGAGGAGCGCCGGCGCTCGAACTTCGTCTCCGAGTCGTGGGCCGAGCTGAAGAAGGTGGAATGGCCGGGGCAGAGCCAGGTGATCCAGGGGACGGTCGTCGTCCTGATCGCCTGCCTCGTGGTCGGCACCTACCTCTACCTGAACGACCAGGTCTGGAAGCAGGTCGTCTCCAAGGTCTTCCTGGGGCAGTAAGGACAGCCGATGTTTCGCTGGTACGTCGTCAACACCTATTCGGGCCACGAGAACAAGGTCAAGGCCAACCTCGAGCACCGCATCGAGTCGATGGGGCAGCGCCAGCGGTTCCGCCGCGTCGTCGTTCCGACGGAGCAGGTCATCGAGACGAAGGACGGGCAGAAGGTGCAGGCCGAGAAGCGCGTGCTCCCCGGCTACGTGCTCGTGAACATGGATCTGAACGACGATGCCTGGACGGTCGTGAAGAACACGCCGGGCGTGACGGGCTTCGTCGGCGCCGGATCCAAGCCGGTGCCGCTCTCCCAGCCCGAGGTCGACCGCATCCTGAAGACCGGCGCCGTCGCAGGCGGAGACCGCCCGCGCGCGCAGGTCGAGTACTCGCTCGGCGAGTCGGTCAAGGTCACCTCGGGGCCGCTGTCCGACTTCGACGGCGAGATCGTCGACGTGAATCCCGATCAGCAGAAGCTGAAGGTGCTCGTGGACATCTTCGAGCGCCAGGTTCCGGTCGAGCTCGGCTTCGACCAGGTGAAGAAGCTGGACTGAGCAGCCCGACCGACGAAAGGCACGCATGGCGAAGAAAGTCCTGACACTGATCAAGCTGCAGATCCCCGGCGGGCAGGCGAACCCGGCGCCGCCGGTCGGCCCTGCGCTCGGCCAGCACGGCGTCAACATCATGGAGTTCTGCAAGGCGTTCAACGCGCAGACGGCGCAGGAGAACGGCCGCATCATCCCGGTCGAGATCACGGTCTACGAGGACCGGAGCTTCGACTTCATCACGAAGACGCCGCCGGCGGCCGTGCTGATCAAGGAGGCGCTGCGGCTCGAGAAGGGCTCGTCGGAGCCGAACCGCACGAAGGTGGGCAGGCTCACCCGCGCCCAGGTGCGCTCGATCGCCGAGACGAAGATGCCCGACCTGAACGCGCGCGACGTCGACCAGGCGATGCTCGTGATCGCCGGCACCGCCCGCAGCATGGGCGTGGAGGTCGAGTGATGGCCGGTTTGGATTGTCGGTCGGCGATCGTCGGGCTCTGCCCGCCGATCGCACGGAACGGCGTGGAGGTGGAGTGATGGCCGGTTTGGATTGTCGGTCGGCGATCGACGGGCTCTGCCCGTCGATCGTGCGGAACAGCGTGGAGGTCGAGCAGTGAGCGCCCGCGGCAAGCGCTACACGACCTCGCGCACGGCGATCGACCGTGAGCGGCTCTACACGCCCGTCGAGGCCGTCCGGCTCCTCAAGGAGGCGCCCGCGGCGAAGTTCGACGAGACGGTCGAGGTGCACCTGAACCTCGGCCTCAACGTGCGCCACGCCGACGAGCAGCTGCGGGGGACGATGATGCTCCCGCACGGCACCGGCAAGGAGCAGCGCGTCGCCGTCTTCGCCGACGGCGACAAGGCCCGCGAGGCGGAGGAGGCGGGCGCCGACGTCGTCGGCTCGGCCGACCTCGCGAAGCGGGTCGAGGAGGGCTTCACCGACTTCGACGTCGCGATCGCGACCCCCGACCAGATGGGGAACGTCGGCAAGCTCGGGCGCGTGCTCGGGCCCCGCGGCCTCATGCCGAACCCGAAGACCGGCACGGTCACCTTCGACGTCGCGAAGGCGGTTCGCGATGCGAAGGCGGGCAAGCTCGAGTACCGCACCGACCGCGGCGCGAACGTCCACATCCCGATCGGCAAGCGCTCGTTCGACGAGCGGGCGCTGGTCGAGAACTACGCGGCGCTGATCGACGAGATCGTGCGGGCGAAGCCGTCGGCCGCGAAGGGCCGCTACATCAAGAAGATCACGCTCACCTCCACGATGGGGCCGGGCATCCACGTCGACCCGACGCGGACGCGGGACATCACGGAGGAGCTCGACACGTCACAGGAGGCCGTGGAAGCCACGGCCTAGGACAGAGCCCGTCGCCCGAGACAGGAGGCGGCCGCTTCGGCGGCGGAAGCCCTCCCGAGGCGGCCTCCTGGGAGTGAGCCTTCTCCTTGCGAGCCCGCCTTTCGTGCGGGCTCGTTTCGAACGAGGAGGAGGTGAGGATGCAGAGAGAAGAGAAGGAGCAGGTGGTCGCCGAGCTGACGGAGAAGCTCCGCCGCTCGGAGACGATGATCGTCGCCGACTACCGGGGGCTGTCGATGCCCCAGATCGACGCGCTTCGGACCCGGCTGATCGAGCACGGGGCGAGGTTCACGGTCGTCAAGAACACGCTGACGCGGCGTGCCGCCGAGGCGGCCGGCGCGGAGTCGCTGCTCGCCTTGCTCGACGGCCCGTCGGCGATCGCCTTCATTGAGGCGGACGGCGATGCGGTCGCGGTCGCGAAGGCGCTGGCCGATTCGGCCCGCGAGACGAAGGTGCTGGAGGTTCGCGGCGGCGTGATGCAGGGCCGGGTGATCACCGGCGCCGACGTCGAGGAGCTCGCCAAGCTCCCGCCGCTCGACGTGCTCCGCGGGCAGGTGATCGGCGCGATCATCGCCCCGCTTCAGAACCTCGTCGGGCTGGTGAACGCGCCCCTCCAGAACCTCTACGGCCTGATCGAGGCGCGCATCGAGCAGCTGCAGGCCGAGACGCCGGAGGAAGCCGCCGCCGGGCCGGAGGCCGTGCCGAACGAGGCTTCCGAGGCGGCGGAGCCCGCAGCCGAGGCTGCGCCCGCCGAGTCGCCGGAGGAGCCGGGGCCTGAGACGGCCGAGGCTCCCGAGTCCGAAGCAGAATCCCAGGAACCCCAGGAGGAGACGCAAGATGGCAGCAGTTGACACGGTCTTCGAGCAGCTCGGGAGCATGACCGTCCTCGAGCTGGTCGAGCTGAAGAACAAGATCGAGGAGGAGTGGGGCATCACCGCGGCCGCTCCGGTTGCCGTCGCCGCCGGCGGCGCCGTTGCGGCCGGCGGCGACGCCGGTGCCGCGGCCGAGGAGAAGACGTCCTTCGACGTCGTCCTGACCGCGGCCGGCGGCCAGAAGATCCAGGTGATCAAGGTCGTCCGCGCGGTGACCGGCCTCGGGCTGAAGGAGGCGAAGGACCTGGTCGACTCCGCCCCGAAGCCCGTCAAGGAGGGCGTGAACCAGGAGGAGGCCGACCAGATCAAGGGCCAGCTCGAGGAGGCCGGAGCCTCCGTCGAGCTGCAGTGACCTTCCCCGGCTAGCCCGCTTCGAGACTCGGGAACCTGGCTGAACCAGGTTCCCGAGTCTCGCCTTCTGCTACCTTTCACTCGTCGGCCCAACGGGTTCCTCGCCGTGTGCTTGCGGCTGGAGGGACACCTCCGGTAATGTGGGGGGTTGCGCCGACGTCCGGATTCGTCCCACTGTTGTCCGCCTTTTTCGCTGCTCCGCCCCTCATTCCATAGCCAGTAAGGGAGGCTGTTCTACTTGGCCAAGTCGGTCACAGCGCCTCGCGCGCGCAAGTCGTTCTCTCGTCTCAAGCACGTTCTCGACCTCCCCAACCTGATCGATATCCAGCGCCAGTCCTTCGACTGGTTCCTCGCGGAGGGCCTCCGCGAGACGATCGACGACATCTCGCCGATCGAGGACTACACGGGCTCGCTCGCCGTCGAGTTCGGCGAGTACCGCTTCGGCGAGCCGCAGTTCTCGATCCAGGAGTGCCGGGAGAAGGACCTGACCTACCAGGCTCCGCTCTCGATGACGGTTCGCTTCGTGAACAAGGACACCGGCGAGATCCGTGAGCAGACGGTGTTCATGGGCGACTTCCCGATGATGACGGAGTGGGGCACGTTCATCATCAACGGCACCGAGCGCGTGATCGTCACGCAGCTCGTCCGGTCGCCCGGCGCCTACCTGATGGAGCCGAAGGACCCCACGAAGCAGGTCTTCACGGCGAACCTGATGCCGAGCCGGGGCTCCTGGCTGGAGCTCGAGATCGACAAGAAGGGCGTCGTCTACGCCCGCATCGACCGCAAGCGGAAGCTGCCGGTGACGACGCTCTTGCGGGCGCTGCCGGCCGAGGACCCGACCACGGGCTTCGCGCTGGACACGCAGTCGAACGAGGCGATCCTCGCGCTGTTCGACAACTCCCACTTCATCGAGAAGACGCTCGACAAGGATCCGACGACGCGCGAGGAAGAGGCCCTGATCGAGGTGTTCAAGAAGCAGCGCCCGGGCGAGCCGCCGACGCTCGACAACGCGCGGAACCTGCTGCGGTCGCTCTTCTTCGATCCCAAGCGCTACGACCTCACCAAGGTCGGGCGGTACAAGCTGAACCAGCGTCTCAACGTCGACGTGCCCGAGGACGTCCGGGTCCTCACGACCCAGGACATCCTCGCCCTCGTCAAGAAGCTCGTCTCGATGCCGCACGCGATCGGCGTGCCGGACGAGTCGAAGGACTTCGCGGCCGACGCGGTCACGCTCTCCCGCGACGCGATCCGCACCGAGCTCGACGAGTACGAGCACTTCGGCAACAGGCGCCTCCGCACGACCGGCGAGCTGATCCAGGAGGCGTTCCGGGTCGGGCTCTACCGGATGGAGCGGGTCGTCCGGGAGCGGATGACGACGGAGGACGTCGACACGATCACCCCGCAGACGATCATCAACATCCGGCCCGTCGTCGCAGCGCTGAAGGAGTTCTTCGGCTCCTCGCAGCTGTCGCAGTTCATGCAGCAGACGAACTCGCTGGACGGCCTCACCCACCGGCGCCGGCTCTCGGCGCTCGGAGCGGGCGGCCTGACCCGTGAGCGGGCGCCGATCGAGGTGCGCGACGTCCACCCGACCCACTACGGCCGAATGTGCCCGATCGAGACCCCCGAGGGCCCGAACATCGGGCTGATCGGCTCGCTCGCCTCCATGGCGACGGTCTCGGAGTTCGGGTTCATCCAGACGCCGTACCGCCGGGTCAGAAACGGCAAGGTGACGGACGAGATCGTCTACCTCGACGCGGCGGAAGAGGCGCAGTACACGATCGCGCAGGCCTCCGAGCCGGTGGACGAGAAGACCGGCAAGTTCGAGCACGAGCAGGTGCTGTGCCGCTCGTCCGAGGGCGAGGCCGTGATCGCCTCCGCCAAGGACATCGACTTCATGGACGTCTCCCCGGCGCAGATCGTGTCGGTTGCGACGGCCATGATCCCGTTCCTCGAGCACAACGACGCCAACCGCGCGCTGATGGGAGCCAACATGCAGCGGCAGGCCGTGCCGCTCATGATCCCGCAGACGCCGCTCGTCGGAACCGGGGTCGAGCACCGCGCCGCGGTCGACTCGGGCGACGTGATCGTCTCCAAGCACGCGGGGACGGTCATCGATCTCGACGCGGAGCGCATCGTCGTCGAGGGTCGCGGCAGCCGCGACGAGTACGAGCTGACGAAGTTCATGCGCTCGAACCAGGGGACGCTGATCCACCACAAGCCGATCGTGCGGCAGGGTGAATACGTCTCCGCCGGTGCGGTGCTCGCGGACGGCTCCTCGACCGACCACGGCGAGCTGGCGCTCGGCGCCAATCTGCTCGTGGCGTTCATGCCCTTCGAGGGCTTCAACTTCGAGGACGCGATCGTCCTCAGCGAGCGACTGGTCAAGGAGGACGTCCTCACGTCCATCCACATCCACGAGTACGAGATCGACGCCCGTTCGACGAAGCTCGGTGACGAGGAGATCACGCGCGACATCCCGAACCGGTCCGAGGAGTCCCTCCGGAACCTCGACGACCGCGGCATCGTCCGCGTCGGGGCGGAGGTCGGCTCGGGCGACCTGCTCGTTGGCAAGGTGACGCCGAAGGGCGAGACCGAGCTGACCGCCGAGGAGAAGCTGATCCGCGCGATCTTCAAGGAGAAGGCGCGCGAGGTCCGCGACACGTCGCTCAAGGTGCCGCACGGCGAGGGCGGCGTCGTCATCGACGTCAAGACGTTCTCGCGCGAGGGCGGCGACGACCTGAGCCCCGGCGTGAACGAGCTCGTTCGCGTCTACGTCGCGAAGAAGCGCAAGATCTCCGAGGGCGACAAGCTCGCCGGGCGCCACGGCAACAAGGGCGTCATCTCGAAGATCGTCCCCGAGGAGGACATGCCGTTCCTCGAGGACGGGCGCGCCGTCGACATTCTCCTGAACCCGCTCGGCGTCCCGAGCCGCATGAACATCGGCCAGATCCTCGAGACCCACCTCGGCTGGGCGGCGGCGCACGGCGTCTTCGCAGACGACGAGGTGAAGCCGCTCGAGGGCAACGCGGCCCGTGTGATCAACGCGCCGACTCCGACGCCGATCGCGACGCCGGTCTTCGACGGCGCGACGGTGGCCGACGTCGACGAGTCGTTGATCGAGTGGGCGCGTCAGAACGACGGCAGCCCGATCACGATGGTCATCGACTCGAAGGCGCCCGCCGGCCGACAGGCATCCGGGAAGGTGAGGCTGTTCAGCGGCCGCAGCGGCGAGCCCTTCGAGCAGGAGGTCACCGTCGGCTACATGTACATCCTCAAGCTGCTCCATCTCGTCGACGACAAGATCCACGCGCGCTCGACAGGCCCGTACTCGCTCGTCACGCAGCAGCCGCTCGGCGGCAAGGCGCAGTTCGGCGGTCAGCGCTTCGGCGAGATGGAGGTGTGGGCGCTCGAGGCCTACGGCGCCGCGTACACGCTCCAGGAGATGCTCACGATCAAGTCCGACGACACCGTCGGACGGGTGAAGGCGTACGAGGCGATCGTCAAGGGCGAGAACATCGCCGAGCCGTCGATCCCCGAGTCGTTCAAGGTGCTGCTGAAGGAGATGCAGTCGCTGGCGCTGGACGTCGGCGTCATCTCCGAGGACGGTGGCGCGGTCGAGGTGCGGGAGGAGGACGACGAGCTGCTCCGCGCTGCGGAGGAGCTCGGCATCGACCTCTCGCCCGGCTCGCTGCGGGCCGCCGCCCGCCAGCCGACGGCCCAGGAGTCCGAGGAGGGCCAGGACCGCGTCGACACCGACGGGGAGCTCGCTCTACCGACCGACGAGTCGCTTGCCGACCTCGACGGGATCGAGCTCGGCGACGGGGACAGCGACGGCGACGGCGACGGAGACGGAGACGGAGACGAAGACGCGGAGCCGGTCGGGGCGGCCGACGACGGCGAGCTCGAGCTCGACGACTGACAAGACCCAGACGACCTGAACAGAAGAAAGAGGCGAGAAGTCACTTGATCGACATCAATGAGTTCGACGCGATCCGCATCGGCCTCGCATCGTCGAAGCAGATCCGCGATTGGTCGTCGGGCGAGGTCACGAAGCCGGAGACGATCAACTACCGGACGCTGAAGCCCGAGCGGGACGGCCTGTTCTGCGAGCGCATCTTCGGCCCGACGAAGGACTGGGAGTGCTACTGCGGCAAGTACAAGCGCGTCCGCTACAAGGGCATCATCTGCGAGCGCTGCGGCGTGGAGGTCACGCGCCAGAAGGTGCGTCGCGAGCGCATGGGCCACATCGACCTGGCCGCGCCCGTGTCGCATATCTGGTTCTTCAAGGGCGTGCCGAGCCGGATCGGCTACCTGCTCGACATCGCCCCCCGCGAGCTCGAGAAGGTTCTCTACTTCGCGGCCTCGATCGTCACCTACGTCGACAACGAGGCCCGTGCGAAGGATCTCGTCGACCTCGAGGACAAGGTGAAGGCCGAGTCCGAGCGCATCTACGTCGACCGCGACGAGCAGCTCGCCGACCTCGAGAAGCGTCTCGCCCGGCGGCGTGCCTTCTTCGCCGAGGGCAAGGAGAAGAGCTTCGACGAGGACGACGACTTCTGGACCCGCGGTCTCGCGACCTGGGCGGAGGAGTCCGGCCTGCCGTCCCTCGAGGACGCACGCAAGCTGGTCGGCGGTCTCTTCATCGAGCTCGTCCCGCAGATCACGACCGAGGACGCGAAGAAGATCCGCGAGCTCGTTCGCAACGCCGCGATCCGTGATGACCGGAAGCTCGCGCCGCGCGAGCTCGAGCAGGTCGCATCCGCGGCGGAGCAGATCCTGAACGCCATCGCTCCGCTCGAGAAGGAGCTCGGCAAGGCGACCGGCGCGAAGAAGGGTGCGATCACCAAGCACATCCACCGCATCGTCGACGCACTGCTGATCGGGGAGGAGCTGAACGAGGAGGACGCCGAGCTGACTGCGGGCGTCGACATCAAGAACCTCGAGAAGGCGCGCGACCTCGGCAACGGCCTGCTGAAGGATGCGGTCGACACGTGGGAAGAGGGGCAGGACATCCGCGAGCTCACGAACGACCTCTGCCTGCGCACGGACGGGAAGATCCAGAAGGAAGACCTCGACTCGCTGATCCAGTGGGCGTTGAAGGTGCGCGAGATGTACCTCGACATCGAGTCGCGCCGCGAGGACACCCGAGAGGCGGCCGTCGACTCGGTGCGCCGCCTGGAGCAGACGTGGCAGCTCTTCCGCGAGCTCGAGCCGAAGCTCGTCGTCAACGACGAGCAGCTCTTCCGCGAGCTGAAGGACCGCTTCGGCTCCCCGTACGGGTTCGGGGTGTACTTCAGGGGCGGCATGGGGGCCGAGTCGATCCGCGACCTCCTGCGCGACCTCGACCTCGATCTCGAGGCGGCGACCCTCCGCGACACGATCAAGACGTCGAAGGGGCAGAAGCAGCAGCGGGCGATCAAGCGCCTGAAGGTCGTGAACGCGTTCATCAAGTCCGAGAACCGCCCGGAGTGGATGGTCCTCGAGGCGATTCCCGTCATCCCGCCCGAGCTTCGCCCGATGGTGCAGCTCGACGGCGGCCGCTTCGCGACCTCGGACCTGAACGACCTCTACCGCAGGGTGATCAACCGGAACAACCGGCTCAAGCGCCTGCTCGACCTCGGTGCCCCGGAGATCATCGTCAACAACGAGAAGCGGATGCTCCAGGAGGCCGTCGACGCGCTGTTCGACAACGGCCGCCGGGGGCGGGCGGTCACGGGCCCCGGCAACCGGCCGCTGAAGTCGCTGTCCGACATGCTCAAGGGCAAGCAGGGCCGGTTCCGCCAGAACCTGCTCGGCAAGCGCGTCGACTACTCGGGACGCTCGGTGATCGTCGCCGGCCCGAACCTGCGGCTGCACCAGTGCGGGCTGCCCAAGCTGATGGCGCTCGAGCTCTTCAAGCCGTTCATCATGAGCCGGCTCGTCGAGCGGAAGTCGGTCCAGAACATCAAGGCGGCGAAGAAGTACGTCGATTCGATGACCCCCGAGGTCTGGGACGTGCTCGAGGAGGTGATCGCGGAGCATCCGGTGCTCCTGAACCGCGCTCCGACGTTGCACCGCCTCGGGATCCAGGCATTCGAGCCGGTGCTCGTCGAGGGCAAGGCGATCCAGGTGCACCCGCTCGTCTGCCATGCCTTCAACGCCGACTTCGACGGCGACCAGATGGCCGTGCATCTGCCCCTCTCCGCGGAGGCGCAGGCGGAGGCGCGGATCCTGATGCTGTCGTCGAACAACATCCTGTCGCCGGCCTCCGGGCGGCCGCTCGCGACGCCGACGCAGGACATGGTGCTCGGCATCTACTACCTCACCTACGCGGTGGGCGACCTGCAGTCGCTCGACCCGGCCAAGCTGAAGCCGCGCCCCAGGCGGTTCGACTCGGCCGACGAGATCGAGGTCGCGCTGGAGACGGGCGCCGTGGGCCTGCAGGAGCCGATCGAGTTCCGGTTCAACGACGAGCTCCAGCTGACGACGCCCGGGCGGGTGCTCTTCAACTCGGCCGTCTACCGGGCGCTCGACGACCTCCTGCCGCCCGACGAGGAGCTCGCGTTCGACTTCGTCAACCAGACGCTGGCGAAGCCGGACACCGACCGCTACGTGCTCTCTCTGTCCGAGCGGTACGGCGCGCACACGCTGGCGCCGGTCCTCGACACGATCAAGTCGCTCGGCTTCCGGTTCGCGACGAAGGCGGGCGTCACGATCTCGAAGAACGACATCGTCATCCCGCCGGCGAAGGAGGAGATCCTCGCCGGGTACGAGAAGCGCGTCGAGGAGGTGCACAGCCAGTACGACATGGGGCTGATCACCGAGGACGAGCGCCACGAGACGATCGTCAACATCTGGACGGAGGCCACGGACGAGGTCGCCGGGGCCATGGAGAACCACTTCGACGAGCTGAACCCCGTCTTCATGATGGCGAACTCGGGCGCCCGCGGCTCCTTCAAGCAGATCCGGCAGCTCGCCGGCATGCGCGGGCTGATGGCGAATCCGAAGGGCGAGATCATCGAGCGGCCGATCAAGGCGAACTTCATGGAGGGCCTGACGGTTCTCGAGTACTTCATCTCGACGCACGGCGCCCGCAAGGGGCTCGCCGACACGGCGCTGCGAACCGCCGACTCGGGCTACCTGACGAGGCGTCTCGTCGACGTCTCGCAGGATGTGATCGTGCGCGAGGAGGACTGCGGAACCACCGACTCCGTCGAGCTGCCGATCCGGACGAGCGACGGCTACAACAAGTCGCTCCTCGGGCGGCTCATCGCCGAGGACATCCGGAAGCCGCTCGCGTCGGGCAAGCCCGGCAAGACGGTCGTCGCGGAGGGGAACACGGTCGTCACGCCGGCCGTCCTCGCCGCGATCGAAGAGGAGCTCGGCGACGAGGTGACCGTTCCGGTGCGCTCGGTGCTGAAGTGCCGCGCCGAGTCCGGCGTCTGTCGCTCCTGCTACGGCATCTTCCCGGCCACCGGCGAGATGTGCGAGATCGGCGACGCGGTCGGCATCATCGCCGCGCAGTCGATCGGCGAGCCGGGGACGCAGCTGACGATGCGCACCTTCCACACCGGCGGAGTCGCCGGGGCGGACATCACGCACGGCCTTCCGCGTGTCGTGGAGATCTTCGAGGCGCGAAACCCCAAGGGCGCCGCGATCCTCGCGGAGCTCTCGGGTCGTGTCGCGGTCGAGCAGACGGAGCGCGGGCCGAAGCTCTCGATCAGCCCCACGGAGGTCGGGGACGACGGGGAGCTGGCGGATCCGGTCGAGTACCAGCTGCCGCGGCGCACGCGCTTGCTCGTCGGGAACGGCCAGATGGTCGAGGCCGGCGATGCCCTCAACGAGGGCTCGCAGAACCCCGGCGACCTGCTCGCGCTCAAGGGCTCGACGCCGACCGAGCTGTACCTCGTCGGCGAGGTGCAGAAGGTCTACAAGAGCCAGGGCGTGGAGATCCACGACAAGCACATCGAGCTGATCGTCCGGCAGATGCTGAAGAAAGTCCGCGTCGAGTCCGCGGGCGACACCGATCTTCTGCCGGGCCAGCTGGTCGACAAGGTCGTCCTCGAGCGGGAGAACGCCAGGGTGGGCAAGAGGGAGAAGGCGACCTTCGAGCCGCTCATCCTCGGCATCACGAAGGCGTCGCTCGCGACCGAGTCGTTCCTCTCGGCGGCCTCCTTCCAGGAGACGACGAAGGTGCTGACCGACGCCTCGATCGAGGGCAAGATCGACCGGCTGCTCGGGCTGAAGGAGAACGTGATCATCGGGAAGCTGATCCCGGCGGCCACCGGCCTGAAGCGGTACCGGACGATCGAGATCTCGCCGACGGAGCCGATCGTCCGCGAGGGCTACGAGCGGGAGACCCTGCTCCAGGCGCTCGAGGAGATCGGCCAGGACGGCGGAGGCGCGATCGAGTTCGGCGGCCTCGACGCGACGTTCGGCGGCGAGCCCGGCTCCGACGTCACGTCCGGCCACGAGGCCGGCGAGGCCGAGGAGATCCCCGAGGTCGACAGCCCGCTCGACGACTGACCTCGCGAATCGGGCGGGGGCGGCCTCCGGCCCGCCCCGCGCCGGCAGTCCCCGAGGGCCCGGCTTGCGCCGGGCCCTCGATGTTTGTGTTGACTCAACACAAGCGCACATTTCGGCGCGAATCCGTCACACACGCGCGGCAGCTTGCCCGGCACCGTATGCATGTGCGGTTTGCGGCGCATATCGACGGGCAGCTTCGCCGCTACCTCGACCGCCTGGCACGGGACCGGCGGCTGTCGATCGCGGAGGTCAACCGGCGGGTCGGCGAGCGGGCGGAGGCGACCGGGCGCCGCCGGCCCAGTTACGCGGCCGTCCGTCTGCTCGTCTGGGACGTCCGCATGTTCCCCGAGGAGCCGTCGTGGGGCGAGCTCGCACTGCGGGTCGCCTCACGGGACGATATGCCGGACGTCCTCATCGACAAGCACGTCCACCTTCTGGACAAGCATCTGCCCGAGGACTACGGGATTCGCGGGGAGTGACGCGCCGGCGCAGTTTGTGTTGACTCAACACAAACTCCCTGCGAGGGCGGGCACCGCGGGCCGTCTGTGTCGAGAGGAGAGATCCACTCCGCTTCGTCGGTGCGAGAGAGTCGTTTCGCGCCGGAAGCTCGTCGTTCACTGGCGTTGTGAGGCGGGCCTGCAGGTCGGCCGTGAGCGTCCGGGCCTTGCCGCGCTCCTTCGCGCCTAGCAGGGCGGCCTCGGCACGGGCGAGCAGATCCGCCGGGCGGTCGCCGGCCTCGAGCTCCGCGACGCCGGCGGAGACGCTCAGCGTCCCGGCCCGGCCGAGCGGCCGCGACGCGACCGCGCGGCCGATGCGCCCGGCGAGCAGCCGCGCCTCGCCGATGCCCGAATCGGGCAGGACGACCGCGAACTCGTCGCCTCCGATGCGGCAGGTCAGATCGGCGGTGCGGACGACCGAGAGCACGCGCTCCGCGACCTCGCCCAGGATCTCGTCGCCGACGGGCCGGCCGAGGCTCGCATTCACCCGGTGGAAGTCGTCGAGGTCGAAGACGATCAGCGCGAGCGGACGGCCGTGGCGCATCGCCCGCGCGGTCTCCCGGTCGAGCGTCTCGTGGAAGGAGCGCCGGTTGTGGATGCCCGTGACCGCGTCGATCGATGCGAGCGACCTGACCTCGGCATAGCGGCGCGCATTGGCGAGGGCCGGGCCGGCGTGGAGGGCGAGAGCCTCCAGCCGCTCGAGCTCCGCGTCGGTCGGCCGCCTCGCCGGGCTGCGGGTGAAGGCGCCGAGCACTCCGACGGCCTCGCCGTCTGCCCGCAGCGGCAGGACCACGCCGGAGCGCACGGGCGGGCCGGCCCCCTCGTCGTCGTCGATGCGGTAGCGGTAGGAGAGCTCGAGCGTGCGGACACCCTCGTCGTCGGGGACGGCCAGCGCGAGCCTCCGCGCCTCCTCGTCCGCCAGGCCGCGGGCGGCGACCCTGCGCTCCCGGCCCGGCCCGGTTGCGTCGACGACGGCCGCGTCGATGCCCGGGATCGCGGCGGCCGCATCGAGCAGCCGCCCCGTCACCTCGTCGAAGTCCAGGGAGGCGGCGAGCTCCCGGCCGTGCCGGCCGGCGGGCGAGCGGTCGGCCGCCGCCCCCGGCTCGAGCGCCTCGGCGAGGTCCTGCATCGTCTCGTACACGGCCGAGGCGAGGCTCTCGACCGCCTCCGCCACGCGCCCGTCGGCCGACGCCCGCTCGCGCCACGCCGCGACCGCGCCCGCACAGGCCAGCGCGAGCGCCGACGCCAGACCGCCGATGAGGACCACCGTGACCACTGCCGCAGCCGGACAACTCTACGGCCCAGACCGTTTGCGGCCAAGCTCCGCGTTCCGCTACCATGCCGCGGTCGGCGGGTGCCCTCGGGGCGCCCCCGGTTTCGGCTTGCCTCTACGACCAACCTGCACGAGGAGACCCGGTCTCAGAATGCCCACCGTCAACCAGCTCATCCGCAAGGGCCGCGCCAAGAAGAAGGCGAAGGTCAAGACGCCTGCGCTGTCGGGCGCCCCGCAGCGCCGCGGCGTCTGCACGCGGGTGTCGACGACGACGCCCCGCAAGCCGAACTCCGCGCTGCGGAAGATCGCGCGCGTGCGTCTGACGAACGGCATCGAGGTCGGCACGTACATCCCCGGCGAGGGGCACAACCTCCAGGAGCACTCGGTCGTGCTGGTCCGCGGGGGTCGTACGAGCGATCTGCCGGGCTTCCGGTACAAGGTCATCCGCGCGGCGCTCGACGCCGCCGGCGTCGCGGATCGCAAGCAGGGTCGCTCGAAGTACGGCGCGAAGAAGGGCTCGAGCTAGTGCCCCGCCGTGCAGAGATCGCCCCGCGGCCGATCACGCCCGACCCGGTCTACGACAGCCAGCTCGTCACGCAGCTCTGCAACCGCGTGATGCTGCACGGGAAGAAGTCCGTTGCCGAGCAGATCGTCTACGGCGCGCTGGAGAAGGTCGGCGAGCGCACGGGCCGCCCTCCCGTCGAGGTGCTGGAGCAGGCGGTGAAGACGGTGACGCCCGTGCTCGAGGTCAGGTCGCGGCGGGTCGGCGGCGCCAACTACCAGGTTCCGGTCGAGGTGCCGCAGCGGCGCGGCAGGACGCTCGCCCTGCGGTGGCTCGTCACGTTCTCGCGCGATCGCCGCGAGAAGCACATGGCGGACAAGCTCGCCGGCGAGATCCTCGACGCGCTCGAGCAGCAGGGCAACGCCTACAAGCGAAAAGACGACATGTACAGAATGGCGCAGGCGAACAAGGCCTTCGCCCACTACCGCTGGTAACGGCCCGGGAGAAGACTTGGCAGCAACGGAGACACGGGTGGCGCTGGACCGCGTCCGGAACATCGGGATCATGGCCCACATCGATGCGGGCAAGACCACGACGACCGAGCGGATCCTCTACTACACGGGCCGCACCCACAAGATGGGCGAGGTCCACGAGGGCGCCGCGACGATGGACTGGATGGCGCAGGAGCAGGAGCGCGGCATCACGATCACGTCGGCGGCGACGACGGCGTTCTGGCGCGACCATCGCATCAACATCATCGATACGCCCGGGCACGTGGACTTCACTGTCGAGGTCGAGCGCAGCCTGCGCGTGCTCGACGGCGCGGTCGCAGTGTTCGACTCGGTCGCCGGCGTCCAGCCGCAGTCCGAGACGGTCTGGCGGCAGGCCAACAAGTACAAGGTGCCGCGGATCGCGTTCATCAACAAGATGGACCGCACCGGCGCGAACTTCTTCGCCGCCGTGCAGTCGATGGTCGAGCGCCTGGCCGCGAAGCCGATCCCGGTGCAGATTCCGATCGGCCAGGAGGACGCCCACCGCGGCGTCGTCGATCTCGTCGAGATGAGGGCGATCGTCTACAAGGACGACCTCGGTCAGACCTTCGACGTGACGGAGATCCCCGACGAGCTCGCCGAGCAGGCGCACGAGTATCACCACCAGCTGATCGACGCCGTCTCGAACTTCGACGACGAGGTGCTCGAGGCGTACCTCGAGGACGAGAGCTCGGTGACGTCCGACATGCTCCGCCGGGCGATTCGCGCGGGCACGCTCGCCGACGAGATCACGCCGGTGCTGCTCGGGTCGGCCTTCAAGAACAAGGGCGTGCAGCCGCTGCTCGACGCCGTGATCGACTACCTTCCGAGCCCGCTCGACGTGCCTCCGGTGCACGGGATCGACCCGAAGACCCAGGCCGAAGCCGAGCGGTCGGCGTCACTCGACGAGCCGTTCAGCGCGCTCGCGTTCAAGGTCATGTCCGATCCGTACGTCGGAAAGCTCACGTACTTCCGGGTCTACAGCGGCTCGCTGAAGGCGGGCGACCGCGTGCTGAACACGACGACGGGCCGCACCGAGCGCGTCGGACGCATCCTCCAGATGCACGCGAACCACCGTGAGGAGCGCGCCGAGATCGGCGCGGGGGAGATCGCGGCGGGCGTCGGGCTCAAGTCGACGACGACGGGCGACACGCTCGCGGTCGACTCGGCGCCGATCGTGCTCGAGGCGATGACGTTCCCCGACCCGGTGATCTCGGTTGCGGTCGAGCCGAAGTCGAAGGCCGACCAGGACAAGCTGGGGAACGGTCTCGCCCGGCTCGCCGAGGAGGATCCGACCTTCCGGGTCGCGACCGACGAGGAGACGGGCCAGACCCTGATCTCCGGCATGGGCGAGCTCCACCTCGAGATCATCGTCGACCGCCTGAAGCGCGAGTTCAACGTCGATGCGAACGTCGGTCGGCCGCAGGTCGCCTACCGCGAGACGATCAGCCGTCCGGCCGAGCGGGTGCAGGGCAAGTTCGTGCGCCAGACCGGCGGCTCCGGCCAGTACGGCGACGCCGTCATCAACCTGCTCCCGCAGCAGCCCGGCCAGGGATACGAGTTCGTCGACAAGATCGTCGGGGGCAAGATCCCGAAGGAGTACATCCCGGCCGTCGACGCAGGCATTCGCGAGGCGATGGGCTCGGGCATCCTCGCCGGCTACCCGGTCGTGGACGTGAAGGTCGAGCTCGTCGAGGGGTCGTACCACGATGTCGACTCGAGCGAGCGGGCCTTCAAGATCGCGGGCTCGATGGCCTTCAAGGAGGCCATGAAGCGGGCCAAGCCCAAGCTGCTCGAGCCGATGATGGCGGTCGAGGTGACGACCCCCGAGGACTACCTCGGCGACGTGATGGGCAACCTCAGCTCTCGCCGGGGGCGGATCGAGAGCATGGCGCCCGTGGGCAACGCCCAGGTGATCAAGGCCCTCGTCCCGCTGAGCGAGATGTTCGGCTACGCCACCGACCTGCGCTCGATGAGCCAGGGCCGCGCCGATTTCACCATGCAGTTCGACCGGTACGAAGAGGTGCCGCCGTCCATCGCCGGCGAGCTCACCGAGCAAAACAGTTCCTCGAAGGCCGGAACCTAAGACAAGGAAGGAAGGAATGGGCAAGCAGAAGTTCGAGCGCACGAAGCCGCACGTCAACGTCGGCACGATCGGGCACATCGACCACGGCAAGACCACGCTCACCGCGGCGATCACGAAGGTGCTCGCCGAGACCGGCTCCGGCAACACGCAGGTGCGCGACTTCGCGTCGATCGACAACGCGCCCGAGGAGCGGCAGCGCGGCATCACGATCAACACCGCGCACGTCGAGTACGAGACGGCGAACCGCCACTACGCGCACGTCGACTGCCCCGGGCACGCCGACTACATCAAGAACATGATCACGGGCGCCGCGCAGATGGACGGCGCGATCCTCGTGGTCTCGGCGGCCGACGGCCCGATGCCGCAGACCCGCGAGCACATTCTCCTCGCGAGGCAGGTCGAGGTTCCGGCGATCGTCGTCGCGCTCAACAAGGCGGACATGGTCGACGACCCCGAGCTGCTCGAGCTCGTCGAGATGGAGGTGCGCGAGCTGCTCTCCCGCTACGAGTTCCCCGGGGACGACATCCCGGTCGTGCAGGTCTCGGCGCTGAAGGCGCTCGAGGGCGACGCGGAGTGGACGCCCAAGATCCTCGAGCTGATGGAGGCCGTCGACTCCTACATCCCGGAGCCGACGCGCGACGTCGACAAGCCGTTCCTGATGCCGATCGAGGACGTGTTCACGATCACGGGCCGCGGCACCGTCGTCACCGGCCGTGTCGAGCAGGGGAAGATCGAGGTGGGCAACGAGGTCGAGATCGTCGGCATCCATCCGGAGGTCGAGAAGACGGTCGTCACCGGGCTCGAGATGTTCCAGAAGTCGCTCGACTACGCCCAGGCCGGCGACAATGCCGGTGCTCTCCTCCGGGGTATCAAGCGCGAGGAGGTCGAGCGCGGCCAGGTGCTCGCCAAGCCCGGCTCCATCACCCCGCACACGCACTTCAACGCCGAGGTCTACGTGCTCTCGAAGGAGGAGGGCGGCCGCCACACGCCGTTCTTCAACGGCTACCGGCCGCAGTTCTACTTCCGCACGACGGACGTCACGGGCTCGATCAAGCTGCCCGAGGGCCAGGAGATGGTCATGCCGGGCGACAACACGAACATGGAGATCGAGCTGATCCAGCCGATCGCCATGGACGAGGGTCTGCGCTTCGCCATCCGCGAGGGCGGCCGCACGGTCGGCGCAGGCGTGGTCACGAAGGTCATCAAGTAGGAAGCGAAGGCGAACGACATGGCACAGGGGAAGATCCGGATCCGCCTGAAGGGCTACGACCATCAGCAGCTGGACCGGTCGGCCCAGCAGATCGTCGACACCGCGCAGCGCAGCGGGGCGACGATCACTGGGCCGGTCCCCCTGCCGACGGAGAAGAACGTCTATTGCGTGATCCGCAGCCCGTTCAAGGACAAGGACTCGCGCGAGCACTTCGAGGTGCGCACGCACAAGCGCCTCATCGACATCCTGAGCCCCACGCCGAAGACGATCGACCAGCTCATGCGGCTCGATCTCCCGGCCGGGGTCGACATCGAGATCAAGCTCTAGAGGGAAGAGACCACCGGAAATGGCCAAAGGCATCCTCGGCAGGAAGCTCGGCATGACGCAGGTCTTCGACGCGGAGACGGGTGTGGTCACCCCCGTCACGGTGATCGAGGCCGGGCCCTGCCCCGTTGTCCAGGTCAGGACGGTCGAGGTCGACGGCTACGAGGCCGTCCAGCTCGCGTTCGACGCAGTCCCCGACCGGAAGCTCTCGAAGCCGGAGCGCGGCCACCTCGCGAAGCACGGCGTCGGGTCGCACCGGAGGCTGGTCGAGTTCCGGGGCGCGATCGACGGCGCGGTCGAGGGCGAGGCGGTGACCGTCGAGGCCTTCCAGCCCGGCGATTCGGTCAAGGTCGCAGGCATCGGCATCGGCAAGGGGTTCCAGGGGACGATCAAGCGCCACAACTTCAGCTCCGGCCCGAGGGCGCACGGCTCGCACAACATCCGCAAGCCGGGCTCGATCGGCGCCTCCGCCACCCCCTCGCGGGTCTTCAAGGGCATCAAGATGGCCGGCCGCATGGGCGGCAAGCGCGTCACGCAGGTCGGCCTGACGGTTCACGACGTCGACGTCGAGCGCAACCTGCTGCTCGTGAAGGGCGCAGTCCCGGGCCCGCGCAACGGCATCGTGGAGGTGAGGGGCTAGTGGCCGCGCCGAAGGCACCGCTGCTCGCGAAGACGGGCTCGAAGAGCAAGGACGTCACGCTCGAGGAGGCGATCTTCGCCGCGCCGGTCAAGGCGCACCTGGTGCACGAGACGGTGCGCGCTGAGCTGAACGCACGGCGTGCCGGGACCTCTGCCACGAAGAGCCGTGGCCTCGTGGCGGGCGGCCGCTCGAAGCCGTGGCGGCAGAAGGGCACCGGCCGTGCCCGTCAGGGCACGATTCGCGCTCCCCAGTTCGCGGGCGGTGGCCATGCCTTTGCGAAGGCGCCGCGCGCGTTCGTGCAGAAGGTGAATCGCAAGGCCTACCGGTCGGCGCTGCGCTCGGCGCTCGCGTCGCACGCGCAGGAGGGCACGATCGCGGTCGTCGACGCGGCCCAGTTCGAGACGCCGTCGACGAGGGACGCGCGCATCCTCGTCGAGACCTGGGGCGCAGCAACGCCGATCGTCCTCGTCGCGCTGCCCGAGGAGCAGTCGCTCTGGAAGAGCTTCCGCAACCTCGAGGGCGTCGCAGTCGTCGGGCCGGGCGAGCTCGAGGTCGCCGCCGTCGTCTGGGCGCGATCGCTGCTCGTCAGCGAGGCGGCGCTGCCGCTCGTCGAGGGGAGGTGTGCGTAGTGCACGCGAGCCAGGTGATCCTCGCCCCGATCGTGAGCGAGAAGTCCTACGCCGCCTCGACGCGCGGCAGCTACACGTTCAAGGTGCACGCCGACGCCCACAAGACGCAGATCCGCCAGGCGGTCGAGGAGCTCTTCGCCGTCAAGGTCGAGCGCGTCAACGTCATGACGGTCCAGGCCAAGCCGAAGCGGCGCGGCATGCACCGTGGCGTTCGCCCCGGGTGGAAGAAGGCCGTCGTGCAGCTGCGCGCCGGCGACACGATCGAGATCTTCGAAGGAGCGCAGTTGTAGTCATGCCGGTGAGACGTTTCAAGCCGACGAGCCCGGGCCGCCGCCACATGACGGTGTCCGACTTCGCGGAGGTCACCAAGTCGACGCCGGAGAAATCCCTCACGGAGAAGCTCTCCAAGAAGGGCGGCCGCAACAACACCGGCCGGATCACGACGCGTCACCAGGGCGGTGGGCACAAGCGGCGCTACCGGATCGTCGACTTCAAGCGCACGAAGGACGGCGTGCCCGCGAAGGTCGCCGCCATCGAGTACGACCCGAATCGCTCGGCGCGCATCGCGCTGCTGCACTACGCCGACGGGTTCAAGAGCTACATCCTGGCTCCGGCGGGGATCCGCGTCGGCTCCGTCGTGCAGTCAGGCCCGGGCTCGGACATCAAGCCCGGCAATGCGCTGCCGCTCGAGAACATCCCGACCGGGTCGCTCGTGCACAACGTCGAGCTGAAGCCGGGGAAGGGTGGCCAGATGGCCCGCTCGGCCGGCTCGGGCGTGCAGCTCGTCGCGAAGGACGCGGGCTATGCCACGCTGCGCCTCCCTTCCGGCGAGATGCGCCGTGTGCTCCTCACGTGCCGCGCAACGGTCGGCCAGGTCGGCAACGTCGAGCACGGGAACGTCACGATCGGCAAGGCCGGCCGCAGCCGCTGGCTCGGCAAGCGCCCCGCCGTCCGCGGCTCGGCGATGAACCCGGTCGACCATCCTCACGGTGGTGGAGAAGGGAAGTCCAAGGGCGGCCGTCACCCGGTCACCCCCTGGGGCGTGCCGACGCTCGGCAAGCGCACGCGCTCGAAGCACAAGGAATCGGACAAGCTGATCGTTCGCGGCCGCCGCCGCGGGAAGGACAAACGTTGATCGTAGACCTGGCGGAGATCACCAATAGCGAGGTGCCGGCTTCGCCGGCGCCGGAGCGGACCCCGGATGAGTAGAAGCTCGAAGAAGGGGCCGTTCGTCGAGGAGCGGCTGATGAGCCGCATCGAGGCGATGAACACCTCGGGCTCGAAGCAGATGGTGCGCACGTGGTCGCGCACCAGCACGGTTTTCCCGGAGATGGTCGGGCACACGATCGCGGTCCACGACGGCCGCAAGCACGTGCCCGTGTTCATCTCGGAGCAGATGGTCGGGCACAAGCTCGGCGAGTTCGCGCCGACCCGCCACTTCCGTGGCCACGCCGGCGACCAGAAGACGCAGGTGAAGAAGCGCTGATGGCCGCGGTCGAGACCGAGCAGCAGACCGTGCAGGCGACGGCGAAGTTCGTGCGCGTGTCGGCCCGGAAGGCCCGGCAGGTCGCCGACCTGATCCGCGGCAGGACCGTGCCGGAGGCGCGCACCGTGCTCTCGTTCGCGGGACGCGCTGCGGCCGCCGACGTCGAGAAGGTGCTGCGCTCCGCCGTCGCGAACGCCGAGTCGAACCCGGCCCTTCACTGGAACGGCGACGATCTCGTCGTGGCGGCCGTCTACGTGAACGAGGGCCCCACGCTGAAGCGCTGGCGCGCCCGCGCCCGCGGCCGTGTCGCCCGCATCCGCAAGCGCACCTGCCACATCACCATCCACGTCGCCCAAAAGGAGCCGAGTAGCTAATGGGACAGAAGGTCCATCCCGGCGGCCTGCGCGTCGGCGTCATCCACGACTGGAAGTCGAACTGGATGGTCGGCAAGAAGGAGTTCGCAGGCGCGCTGATCGAGGACATCAAGATCCGCGACCACATCCACCGCAAGCTGTCACACGCGGGGCTGTCGGACATCCTGATCCGCAAGGACAAGCAGCGCATCACGATCGACATCTACACGGCGCGCCCCGGCATCGTCATCGGCAAGTCCGGTGTCGAGGTGGACGCGCTGCGCCGTGAGGTGCACGGGATGACGCAGAAGAACGTGCACATCAACATCAACGAGATCAAGCGCCCCGAGCTCGACGCGAAGCTCGTCGCCCAGTCGATCGCCGAGCAGCTGCAGAACCGCGTGTCGTTCCGCCGCGCGATGAAGCGCAGTCTCGCCTCGGCGATCAGGAGCGGTGCGGCGGGCGTCAAGGTCCAGTGCTCCGGACGTCTCGGCGGCGCGGAGATGAGCCGCTCCGAGCAGTACTCGGAGGGCCGGGTGCCCCTGCATACGATCCGGGCCGACATCGACTACGGCTTCGTCGAGGCGAAGACCCCGACCGGCCGGATCGGCGTGAAGGTCTGGATCAACAAGGGCGAGATCATGCCGGAGGGCTACGGCGGCGTTCCCGGCAGCGCGCGCGAGACGAGGCTCGGCGACCAGGACACCGCGCGGCGTCGCGGCGGGGTCACCGAGGGGCTCGGCGCCTCCCGCGAGTCCGGCCGCCGCGGCGGCCAGGACCGTGAGGGCCTCGGCCCCGTCCGGCGCGGCAGGCCCGGCCAGCGGGGCGGGCAGGGCCGTCCCGGCGGCCCGCGCTCCCGCGGCGGCGGCGGCCGGCCCCGTCAGCCCCGTGCACAGGACCAGCAGGTCGAGAAGCCGCGCACCGACGAGTCGGGCGCCTCGGCCGAGGGCCGTCAGCAGCCCGCCCCCGAGCCGGCGGTCGAGCAGACGCCCGCCCCGGTCGCGGACGCGCCCGAGGAGACCACGAAGAAGACGCAGATCGAGGATCCGACGAAGCTCGAGGCCTCGGGCGACGAGGAGAAGTCCTGATGCTGCTCCCGAAGAAGACCAAGTACCGCAAGATGCACCGCGGCCGGCGGAGGGGCGTCTCGACCGGCCAGACCGAGGTCCACTTCGGCGAGTACGGCATCAAGGCCCTCGAGGACGGCTGGGTGACGAACCGCCAGATCGAGGCGGCGCGGATCGCGATGACCCGCAAGATCAAGCGCGGCGGCAAGGTCTGGATCAACGTCTTCCCCGACAAGCCGTACACGAAGAAGCCGGCCGAGACGCGCATGGGCAAGGGCAAGGGCTCGCCCGAGGGCTGGGTCGCGGTCGTCAAGCCGGGTCGCGTCATGTTCGAGCTGGCGGGCGTGCCCGAGCCGCTCGCGAAGGAGGCGCTGCGTCTCGCCGCCCAGAAGCTCCCTGTCAAGGCGAAGTTCGTGAAGCGCGAGGAGGGTGATCTGTTTGCGCGCTAGGGATCTGCGCGACCTCACCGACGACGAGCTCGAGCACCGCCTCGCGGACACGCGGCAGGAGCTGTTCAACCTCCGCTTCCAGGCGGCGACCGGCGCGCTCGAGAACACGGCGCGCCTGAAGCTCGCAAAGCGCGAGATCGCCCGCATCCTCACGGTGCGCCTCGAGCGGACCTCCGACACGCAGAAAGTGCAGAGCTAGATGGCAGACGACGAGAAGACGATCGACGACGAGACCCCGGCCCCGGAGCCGGAGCCCGAGGCGGCTTCGGCCGAGCCTGAGCCTGCCGAAGAGCCGGCTGCCGAAGAGCCGGCCGCCGAGGAGGCCGCGGCCGACGAGGCTTCCCCCGCCGCCGAGGCGACCGCCGGGCCCGAGGCTGCAGAGCCCGAGATCCCGGCGAAGCCCCGCCGCTCGCGCCGGCATGTGCCGCGCGCGGAGCGCCGCACGCGCACGAAGCCGAAGCGCGAGACGTCGGCCAAGCGGAAGCCGCTGACGCGGACGGAGAAGCCCGAGCACGATCGCGGGCGCCGCCAGGAGCGGCGCGGCGTCGTCGTCTCCGACAAGGCCGACAAGACGATTGTCGTCAAGGTCGACGTGATCAAGAGCCACCCGAAGTACAAGAAGGTCGTGCGCCGCTCCGTGAAGTTCCACGCGCACGACGAGACGAACAGCGCCGGCATCGGCGACACCGTTCGGATCGTCGAGACCCGGCCGCTGTCCAAGCAGAAGCGGTGGCGTCTCGCCGAGATCGTCGAGAAAGCCCGCTGATGATCCAGCAGGAGACGAGACTCAAGGTGGCCGACAACACGGGAGCCCGTGAGCTACTCTGCATCCGCGTCGCGGGCGGTTCGAAGCGCCGCTACGCGCGCGTCGGCGACATCATCACGGCGACCGTCAAGACCGCCGCCCCGCAGGGGACGGTCAAGAAGGGGGACGTGGTGAAGGCCGTGGTCGTGCGGACGAAGAAGCCCTTCGGCCGCGACGACGGAACGTTGATCGCGTTCGACGAGAACGCGGCGGTGCTCATCGACAACCAGCGGAACCCGCGAGGGACGCGCATCTTCGGGCCGGTCGCCCGCGAGTTGCGCGAGAAGAACTTCATGAAGATCGTGAGCCTCGCTCCCGAGGTGCTCTAGAGGAATGGCGACGAAGCTGAACATCAAGAAGGGCGACACCGTCCAGATGCTGTCCGGAAAGGACCGCGGCAAGCAGGGCCGCGTCATCGAGGCGCGCCCCCGTGAGGCGAAGGTCGTCGTCGAGAACCTGAACATCGCCAAGCGCCACCAGAAGCCGCGTCCGATGCGCGACGCCTCGCGGATGGGCGGCACGCAGATGGCCCCCGGCGGGATCATCGACCGTCCGAGCGCCGTCTCGGTGTCGAACGTGATGCTCGTCTGCCCGACGTGCAAGCTGCCGACCCGGATCGGCTACCGGTTCAAGGAGGGCAAGGGCGGCGAGCAGGTGAAGGTGCGCGTCTGCAAGCACGAAGGCTGTGGCCAGGAGATCGACAAATGAGCGTAGGCTTGACGGAGCTCATCAGAGAGCGGAGGTGTCGGCTTTGCCGGCGCCGGAGCGGGGTTGCCATGGGACAACCGGTGGTTGGCCCATGAGCGCCACCATGACCGACACCTACGTGCCGCGCCTGAAGCAGCGCTACACGGCGGAGATCCGGCCGCGGCTGAAGGACGAGCTCGAGCTCTTGTCGATCATGCAGTCGCCGACGATCGCGAAGGTCACGCTGAACATGGGCGTCGGCGAGGGCAAGACCGATGCGAAGCAGATCGATTCGGCGCTCGAGGAGCTGACGACGATCGCCGGCCAGCGTGCTCAGGTTCGCCGCGCCCGCAAGTCGATCGCGCAGTTCAAGATCCGCGAGGGTATGCCGATCGGCGTTCGCGTCACGCTTCGCGGTGACCGGATGTGGGAGTTCGTCGACCGGCTGATCTCGATCGCCCTTCCGCGCATCCGAGACTTCCGCGGCCTCAACCCCGACTCGTTCGACGGCCGGGGGAACTACTCGCTCGGGCTGCGGGAGCAGATCATCTTCCCGGAGATCGACTACGACAGCATCAACCAGATTCGCGGCCTCGACGTCGCGATCACAACGACCGCGACGAACGACGTCGAGGCCCGGGCGCTCCTGAACGCGCTCGGCTTCCCGTTCGCCGCCGACGGAGGCAACCGCTACTGATGGCAAAGAAGTCGCTGATCGTGAAAGCCTCGCGGCCGGCCAAGTACAAGGTGCGCAACTACACCCGCTGCAACCGCTGCGGGCGGCCGCGTGCCGTCTTCCGGAAGTTCGGGCTCTGCCGCATCTGCCTGCGCGAGCTCGCCCACGAGGGCGTCATCCCCGGCATGACGAAGAGCTCCTGGTGAGAGGGACGACGACGTGCTGACCGATCCTGTCGCCGACATGCTCACGCGGATCCGCAACGCCAACAAGGCGCTGCACGATCATGCCGAGATGCCGAGCTCGAAGCTGAAGGTCGAGATCGCCCGCATCCTCAAGGAGGAGGGGTACATCCGCGACTACCACGTCGACACCTCGAACTCGCACGCCATGCTCGTCGTCGAGCTGAAGTACGGCCGCGGCCGCGAGCGCGTGCTGTCCGGCCTCAAGCGGGTGTCGAAGCCCGGTCGGCGCGTCTACGCGGGCAAGTCCCGCCGCCAGCGCGTCCTCGGCGGCATGGGGATCGCGATCATGTCCACGTCCCGCGGCGTCGTCACGAGCCGCACCGCCGAGGCCCAGGGCATCGGCGGCGAGGTTCTCTGCTACGTCTGGTAGCCGGACTGCCGAAGGAATCGAGATGTCAAGGATCGGAAAGCGTCCCATCGAAGTTCCCGCCGGGGTGATCGTCTCGGTCGATCCCGGCCGCGTCACGGTCTCGGGCCCGAAGGGCGAGTTGCGCCAGGACGTTCCTCAGCGGATGGAGATCGTCCAGGAGGACGGTCACGTGACGGTGGCCCGTCCGACCGAACGCGGCGAGGACCGCGCGCTGCACGGCCTGACGCGGACGCTCATCGCGAACATGGTCGAGGGTGTGACGAACGGGTTCGAGAAGAAGCTCGAGATTCAGGGCGTCGGCTACCGGGCCGCGCTACAGGGCTCGACGCTCGAGCTGCAGGTCGGCTATTCGCACCCCGTGCGGATCACGCCGCGTGAGGGGATCTCGTTCGAGGTCCCGACACCGACGCAGGTTGTCGTGCGCGGAATCGACAAGCAGGCTGTCGGCCAGACGGCGGCCGAGATCCGCAAGGTTCGCCCGCCGGAGCCGTACAAGGGCAAGGGAATCCGCTACGAGGGCGAGCACGTCCGCCGGAAGGTCGGGAAGCGGGCATGAGCTCTCTGACGGTGCGTGAGGCGAGGTTGCGGCGTCATCGCCGCGTTCGCGGGAAGATCCGCGGCAGCGCGGAGCGGCCGCGCCTTCTCGTCTTCCGTTCGAACCGCGGCATCTTCGCCCAGCTCGTCGACGACGACGCCGGTCGCACGCTCGCCTCCGCCTCCTGGCTCGCCCTGCCGAAGTCGTTCAAGGGCGGCAAGACCGAGCAGGCGGCAGAGGTCGGGAAGCTCCTCGCCGCAAGCGCCAAGGAAGCCGGCGTCCAGACCGCCGTCTTCGACCGCAGCGGTTACCTGTTCCACGGACGCGTCAAGGCGCTCGCCGAGGGCGCTCGTGAAGGAGGACTCAGCTTTTGAGCGCGCACGCCGAAGAGACCAGAGAGCTCAAGGAACGCGTCGTCGAGATCAACCGCGTCGCCAAGGTGGTCAAGGGCGGCCGGCGGTTCTCGTTCACCGCGCTCGTCGTGATCGGGGACGAGGTCGACCGTGTCGGCGTCGGCTACGGCAAGGCCCGCGAGGTGCCGCTTGCGATCTCGAAGGCCGTCGACGATGCGAAGAAGAATCTGTTCACCGTGCCGAAGCACGGGCAGACGATCACGCACGAGTCGCTCGGCCGGTTCGACGCGGCGCGCGTGCTGCTGCGCCCGGCATCTCCGGGCACCGGCGTGATCGCCGGCGGCGGCGTCCGTGCCGTCCTCGAGCTCGGCGGGATCCGCGACGTGCTCGCGAAGTCGCTCGGCACGACCAACCCGATCAACATGGTGAAGGCCGCCGAGCAGGCGCTGCGCCAGCTCCGCCGACCCGAGGAGGTCGCGAAGGCGCGGGGCAAGTCGGTCCGCGACGTCCTCCCGTACAAGCCGGCTCCCGTGGAGCCCGAGCCGCAGGAGGTGAGCGCCGATGGGCAAGCTGAAGCTGACGCAGGTGCGTAGCCAGATCGGCGAGTCCCCGCGGCACCGCGGCACCCTGCGTGCGCTCGGCCTCGGCAGGATCGGCAAGACGGCCGAGCACGACGACACTCCGGCCATCGCGGGCATGCTTCGCAAGGTCCGTCACCTCGTGAAGGTCGAGGAGGGATAGCGATGCCCGGTGAGCTCAACCTGTCGAGCCTGAAGCCCGCCCAGGAGCGGAAGGACAGAAAGCGGATCGGCCGGGGCCTCGGCTCGGGCAAGGGCCGCTACGCCGGACGCGGGATCAAGGGCCAGAAGTCGCGTGCGGGCTCGCATGCCATGCGCGCCGGATTCGAAGGCGGCCAGATGCCGCTGTACATGCGCACCGCGAAGCTGCGCGGCAACACCAGCGCGGACGCGATGCCGATCGGGCCGTTCCGCACGTACACGCAGCCGGTGAACCTTCGCGACCTCGAAGGCCGTTTCGAGGCCGGCGAGGCGGTGACGCCTGAGTCGCTCAAGGCCAAAGGCCTGATCCGTTCCCTGCGCAAGGACGTCAAGCTGCTCGGAGTCGGCGAGCTGACGAAGAAGCTCGAGATCACGGTGCACGCCGCGTCGCGCA
The DNA here is from genome assembly GCA_963784765.1 of uncultured Thermoleophilia bacterium. Classification (GTDB taxonomy): domain Bacteria; phylum Actinomycetota; class Thermoleophilia; order Gaiellales; family Gaiellaceae; genus PALSA-600. The sequence continues at coordinate 35,232 of CAWASP010000023.1, read as the reverse complement.
CGGCCCGCGACAAGGTCGAGTCGTCCGGAGGCACGTTGACGCTGCTGCGCGAGCCGAAGGAGCGCAAGCAGAAGAACCTCAAGCGTCGCCCCGAAGGCCGCTCGCAGGCGAAGGCCGAGGACGCCCAGCCGGAGGCCGAGGAGGCCAAGGAGGCCTAGTGCTCTCCTGGCTCGCGAATGCGTGGCGGGTTCCGGAGCTGCGGCGCCGGCTGCTCTTCACGGCCGGGATCCTCGCCGTCTACCGGCTCGGCTCCTGGATGCCGGCCCCCGGGGTCGACTCGGCGCAGATCTCGAACTTCTTCAACGGCCGCGGCGGCTCGCTGCTCGGCCTGCTCAACCTGTTCTCCGGCTCGGCGCTGTCCAGGTTCTCGATCTTCGCGCTCGGGATCATGCCGTACGTCACCGCGTCGATCATCCTGCAGCTCCTCACCGTCGTCATCCCGACGCTCGAGCAGCTGCAGAAGGAGGGCGAGTCGGGCTACGCCAAGATCAACCAGTACACGCGGTACCTCACCGTCGGGCTCGCCGCCGCCCAGGCGGCCGGGTACGCGTACCTCTTCCACCAGCAGAAGGCGCTTCCGGGGAATCCCGGGCGGCTCGTCCTGATCGTTGTCACGCTCACGGCGGGCACCGTGCTCCTCATGTGGCTCGGCGAGCTGATCACCAAGCGCGGCATCGGCAACGGCATCTCGCTGCTGATCTTCGCCTCGATCCTCACCTCCGCCCCGCAGGGGATCAACGCCTGGCTGAACGGCGGCCCGATCGAGAAGCTGTTCTTCCCTGTGATCGCGCTCGGTGTGGTCGTCTCGGTCGTGTTCGTGCAGGAAGGGCAGCGCCGCATCCCGATCCAGTACGCGAAGCGCATGGTCGGGCGGCGCCAGACGAGCGGCGGCTCGACCTACATGCCGCTGCGCGTGAACATGGCCGGCGTCATCCCGGTGATCTTCGCCGCCGCGCTGCTCGCGCTGCCGCAGACGATCAGCTCGTTCGCGCCGTCGACGCAGACGTTCATCAACACGCACTTCTCGCCGGCGACGTGGACGTATCTCGGCGTCGAGGCGTTCCTGATCATCGTCTTCACCTACTTCTACACCGCGGTCCAGTTCAACCCGGTCGATCAGGCGGACAACCTGCGGAAATACGGCGGCTACATCCCGGGCATCCGTCCCGGCCCTCCGACCGCCCAGTACCTCGACCGCGTGCTGACGCGACTGACCCTGCCCGGGTCGCTCTTCCTCGCGGTCGTCGCCGTCGCCCCGTCGATCTTCATCAACCAGTTCCACTTCTCGCAGTCGACGAGCCGCGCGCTCGGCGGCACCTCCGTGCTGATCGTGGTCGGCGTCGCCCTCGACACGATGCGGCAGATGGAGTCGCAGATGATGATGCGCTCCTACGAGGGCTTCCTGAGGTGAGCCTCGGGGTGACTCGCAGGTGAACCTGCTCGTGCTCGGCCCCCAGGGAGCCGGGAAGGGGACGCAGGCCCAGCGCATCGCGAGAGACTTCGAAGTTCCGCACATCTCGACCGGCGACATGTTCCGGGCGGCGATCGCCGCCGGCACCGAGCTCGGCAAGCGGGTGGAGCCGATTCTCGCCTCGGGCCGGCTCGTCCCCGACGAGGTGACCGTTGCCCTGATCGAGGAGCGGCTGGGGGCGGACGACGCCCGCGACGGATTCGTTCTCGACGGCTTCCCGCGGAACCTCGCGCAGGCCGAGGCGCTCGACGAGATGCTCTCGGGAATCGCCCGCGAGCTCGACGCGATCCTCTTCTTCGACCTTCCCGACGACGTCGCGATCGAGCGCATGCTGAAGCGGGCGGAGCTCGAGAACCGCCCCGACGACACACCGGAGGTGATCGCGCGGCGACTCGCGATCTACCACGAGGAGACGGAGCCGATCGTCGAGCACTATCGGGCGACCGGCAGGCTTGTCCCGCTGCACGCGGCCGGCACGATCGACGAGGTCTGGAGCGAGATCGAGTCGGCGCTGGAGCACGTGACGTGATCATCCGGAAGTCGGCGGCCGAGATCGCGACGATGGCGCGGGCAGGCGCGATCGTCGCCGAGACGCTCGCGCTGATCGAGGAGCATCTTCAGCCCGGCGTCACGACACGGGAGCTCGACGCCCTTGCCGAGGAGTTCATCCGCTCGCACGGCGGCAGCCCGACCTTCAAGGGCTACAAGGGCTACCCGGCCGCGACCTGCACCTCGCCGAACTCGATGGTCGTCCACGGGATCCCGGGCCGCGTCAAGCTCTCGGACGGCGACATTCTCTCCGTCGACGTCGGCGTCACGCTCGACGGCTTCGTCGCCGACTCGGCCTGGACGTTCCCGGTCGGGCGTGTCGCGGACGAGACCCAGCGGCTGCTCGACGTCTGCCGGGCCGCGCTCGAGGCGGGGATCGCCGAGGCGCGGATCGGCAACAAGGTCGGGGACATCTCCGAGGCCGTGCAGACCGTGACCGAGTCGGCCGGCTTCAGCGTCATCCGGAGCCTCGTCGGACACGGCGTCGGCCGCTCGATGCACGAGGACCCGCAGGTGCCGAACTTCGTCTCCACCTACCGGGGGCCCGAGCTGAAGGAGGGCATGACGATCGCGATCGAGCCCATGATCACGGCCGGCGAGCCGGACGTCTACGTCCACGACGACGAGTGGTCGATCTCGACGTCCGATGGCTCGCTCGCAGCCCATTTCGAGCACACGGTCGCGGTCACCGTGGCGGGCCCGCGCATTCTCACTGAAACCGGGGTCCTGGTACCATGACGGCCCGCGCCTCCAGAGGCCTGGGCTTCGGCGCGGGTCTTTTCGTGCCCTGCTTCTTCCTATTCAGAGTCGAGCGATGAAAGTCAGACCGTCAGTCAAGCCCATGTGCGAGCGCTGCCGCGTGATCAAGCGGCATGGGCGCACCATGGTCATCTGCAGCAACCCGCGGCACAAGCAGCGGCAGGGATAGAGAACCCGGGGTAAAGGAGAACGTTGGCTCGTATCGCAGGCGTCAACCTGCCGAACTCCAAGCGGCTCGAGATCGGGTTGACCTACATCTACGGCATCGGCCAGCCGTCGGCGCAGAAGATCTGTGTCGCGCTCGGCCTCTCGCCGGACACCAAGGTGCGTGACCTGACCGAGGACGAGGTCGCGAAGCTGCGCGACTTCATCGACGGGAACTACCAGGTCGAGGGCGACCTGCGCCGTGAGCGCACCCAGGCGATCAAGCGCCTGTCCGAGATCGGCGCCTACCGCGGCCTCCGCCACCGCCGGAACCTGCCCGCGCGCGGGCAGCGGACGAAGACCAACGCGCGCACGCGTAAGGGCCCGAAGAAGACCGTCGGCCGCGGGAAGAAGGCGAAGTAGTGGCACCGCCTCGCAGAGCGGCGACGCGCGGCCGCACCCGCCGCCGCGTCCGGAAGAACATCGCGATCGGCCAGGCGCACATCAAGACGTCGTTCAACAACACGATCGTCGCCCTGACCGACCGCGAGGGCAACGTGATCGTCTGGGAGTCGGCCGGGTCGGCCGGCTTCAAGGGCTCGCGCAAGTCGACCCCCTTCGCGGCGCAGGTGACCGCCGACGCGGCCGCCCGGAAGGGCATGGAGCACGGGCTCCAGAAGGTCGAGGTGTTCGTCAAGGGGCCCGGCTCCGGCCGCGAGACGGCGATCCGCTCCCTCCAGGCGGCGGGGCTCGAGATCCTCGGCGTCAAGGACGTCTCGCCGCAGGCGCACAACGGCGTCCGCCAGAAGAAGCGGAGGCGCGTCTGATGGCGAGGGACCGCTCCCCCAAGTGCAAGCAGTGCCGCCGGGAGGGCATCAAGCTCTTCCTGAAGGGCGAGCGCTGCCTGACCGAGAAGTGCGCGATCGAGCGGCGCTCGTACCCGCCGGGCGAGCACGGCCGCGGCCGGATCAAGCAGAGCGAGTACCTGATGCAGCTGCGCGAGAAGCAGAAGGCACGCCGCTACTACGGGCTGCTCGAGACCCAGTTCCGGACGTACTACGAGAAGGCGAACAAGCAGGGCGGCATCACGGGCGACAACCTGCTGCGCATGCTCGAGACGAGGCTCGACAACGTCGTCTACCGTCTCGGCTTCGCCGCCTCCCGCGCGCAGGCCCGCCAGCTCGTCCGCCACGGTCACTTCTCGGTCAACGGCCGGCGGGTGAACGTGCCGAGCTACCAGGTGAAGCCGGACGACGTCGTGTCGCTCAAGTCGGGATCCGGCGCGGAGCAGCTCGTCCGCGACGCGACCGATCTGACGGCTGCCGTCGCGCCGTGGCTGCAGGCCGACCACGACGGCCTCCAGGGCACCGTGTTGAAGTGGCCGGAGCGTGCCGAGATCGACACGCCGGTCGCCGAGCAGTTGATCGTCGAGCTCTACAGCAAGTAGCGCTCGCTCCAGGACTTCAGAGACTCAAGCGAAGAAAGGACACCAGTGGCAGTACGCGCGACCGATTTCCAGGTGCCGAGAATCACGCACGAGGAAGTCACCGAGAACCGCGGCGTCTTTGCGATCGAACCGCTCGACCGCGGATTCGGCTACACCTTCGGGAACTCGTTGCGCCGGGTGCTGCTCTCCTCGCTGGAGGGCGCCGCCGTCACCTCGGTGAAGATCGAGGGAGTCGCGCACGAGTTCACGACCCTTCCCGGCGTCCGCGAGGACGTCACCGACATCATCCTGAACCTCAAGCAGCTCGTCTGCATCCTCCACGGCGAGTCGCCCGAGGTCGAGGTTCGGCTCACCAAGCGCGGCGAGGGCGTCGTCACCGCCGCCGACATCGAGGCGCCTGCCGACCTCGAGATCCTGAACCCGGAGCTCGAGATCGCGAACCTCTCGGCGAAGGGCCGGCTCGAGATCACGCTCACGATCGGCCGCGGCCGCGGGTACATGCCTGCCGAGGGCAACCGCGGGCAGGCACACACGATCGGCGTCATCCCGGTCGACTCGATGTTCTCGCCGATCAACCGCGTCTCGTACGATGTCGAGGCTGCCCGTGTCGGTCAGCGCACCGACTACGACAAGCTGATCCTCGACGTCTCGACCAACGGCTCGATCGACCCCAAGGACGCGATCGCCGAAGCGGCCGAGATCCTGATCCGGCAACTCGCGATCTTCACCGACCTCGACAAGATCGAGGGTTTCGGGGAGGCCGCGGCTGCGACCGACGGCGGCGCCGAGGCGCCGGGCGTCTCGCTGGCCGGCGGAATGGAGAACTTCCCGATCGAGGAGCTCGAGCTCGGCGTCCGTTCGTACAACTGCCTGAAGCGGGTCGGCATCGAGACGATCGGCGACCTCGTCACGAAGACCGAGTCGGAGCTCGCGGCGATCCCGAACTTCGGCAAGAAGTCGATCGAGGAGGTCAAGGAGACGCTCTCCCAGCACGGGTTGACGCTCCGTGGCGCCGGCTCGAACGGGCTGGAGGGGTAAGGCCCGACGTGCGCCACGCCAGGACCGGCAAGAAGCTCGGCCGCGACGCGGCGCACCGCAGGGCGCTCTACGCCAACCTCGCCGGTGCGCTGATCGAGCACGGCCGGATCAAGACGACGGTCACGAAGGCGAAGGCGGTCAAGCCGCTCGCCGAGCAGATGATCACGCTCGGCCGCCGCGGCGACCTGCATGCTCGGCGGCAGGCGACGGCGATCCTCCGCTCCCGCGACGTCGTGCACAAGCTCTTCGCCGAGGTCGCGCCGCTCTTCAAGGAGCGGCCGGGCGGCTACACCCGAATCGTCAAGATCGGGCCTCGCCCCGGCGACGCCGCCGAGATGGCCTATCTCGAGCTCGTCGACGAGGAGTACGTCGCCTCCGAGCGCGAGAGCCGGAGGCAGGAGCCGGCGTTCGACGCCCCCGTGGTCGCGGACGACGAAGCGGAGCTGGCCGAAGACGTCGAATCGGAGGCCGGGGAGGCCGCCGAGGACGAGGAGGCCGCCGTCTACGCGCCCGAGGCAGACGCGACGGAGGCGGAGGAAGCGCCCGAGGCCGACGGAGAGGCGGAGCCCGACGCCGAGGAAGACGCGGAGCGCGAGCCCGAGTAGGCTCTCGAGCCTCTCAGCCCGCCGAGCCGATCACCGCGCCGACGACGGCGATCACCGCGCCGCCTGCCGAGACGGCGAGGAGCGAGCGTACGAACCCCGTCTCGAAGAACCGCCAGCGGATCACCGCCAGCATCACGAGCTCGAACCCGACCACGACCGCAGCGGCGAACACCGCACCGTGGTAGTTCGGGATCAGGAACGGGAGCGTGTGCAGGATGCCTCCGAGGAACGTCCCGACGCCGGTGATCGCGCCCCGCGTGGCCGGGTTGCCGCGGCCGGTGAGGGCGCCGGTGTCGGAGAGCCCTTCCGAGAACGCCATCGAGATCGCCGCGCCGATCGAGGTCGCGAGTCCGGCGATGAACGCCGTGTGCGGCTTGTGCGTGTAGAAGACGATGCCGAAGATGGGGGCGAGCGTCGACAGCGACCCGTCGATCAGCCCCACCATGGCGGGCTGGACACGCTGCAGCAGGAAGTGATGTTCCTCGGACACGACTAGAGTGTAGCGCACGGGTGTCAAGTGACTAGATCATCAGGCACTCCTTACAAACAACGTCAGGAGCGCCTGACGTGAAGGTCAGGCTGACGGTCGCCTACGACGGGACGGGGTTTCACGGGTTCGCGAGGCAGCCAGGGAGGCGGACGGTCGAGGGAGAGCTGCGGCGGGCGCTCGGCGAGCTGTATGCGTCTGCCGATGCGTTCGCCGTCGCGGGCCGGACGGACGCCGGGGTGCACGCCCTCGCGAACGTCGTCTCCGCGGAGGTCGACGGGGGCCCGCCCGTCGAGCGCGCCGCCCAGGCGCTGAACGCCGCCTTGCCCGCCGACATCGCCGTCGTGCGTGCCGAGGCGGCCCCGGACGAGTTCCACGCCCGCTTCGACGCGCAGTCCCGCACCTATCGCTACCGCGTCTGGCGCGGGCGCGTCCGCTCGCCGTTCGAGGCCGCGCGGTCGCTCTGGCACCCGCGCCGGCTCGACCTCGGCGCGCTGAACGAGGCCGCCGAGTCGCTCGCCGGTGAGCACGACTTCCGCGCGTTCACGCCCACTGACACGCAGCACGAGGTCTTCGTTCGCGTCGTCACCGAGGCGTCGTGGCTGGAGGTGGACGACGACGTGCTGGCGTTCGAGATCACGGCCGACTCGTTCCTGCGCCACATGGTGCGCACGCTCGTCGGGACGATGCTGGAGGGCCGCGACCTCGGTCCGCTCCTTCGCGGTCGGCCCCGGGGCGAGGCGGGCGCGACCGCCCCGCCGCACGGGCTCTACCTCACGGGCGTCTCCTACGAGCGCCCTGCCGGCGGTTGAACCGGCCGTCTCGCGGGGAGAGAATCAGGTGGTGAGGACGTGCAGGCAGTGCGGGAACGGCGTCGAGGACAGGTTCCGCTTCTGCCCGTGGTGCGCCGCGCCGCAGCGCCGCAAGCTCGTGGAGTTCTTCGCGCCCCACCCCGAGGTCGAGTCCGACGCTCGAAAGGCGCTCCGTGTCTCGCGGTACTTCGGCGACGAGGACACGGTGCCTCAGGTGCGGTTCAGCATCTGGTCGGTCGACGCGGCCGAGGCCGCGGTCTCGCTGTCGGAGAGCGAAGCCGAACGGGTCGCGGCGTTCCTACACCCACCGGCGCCCCGGCGGGCGCTGCTCGACCAGCTTCGAGGCTCACTCCGGATCTGAGCCTCAGGCCCGAAGGTACGATCGAGCGGGTGCGCTACCCCGTCGTCCTCTTCGACTTCGACGGCACCGTCATCGACTCCGGCGCGATCATCCTCGCCTCGATGCGCCACGCCGCCGAGACGGTGCTCGGCGGACGCTACAGCGACGCGCAGCTGCTCCGTTCGGTCGGCGGCCCGGGCCTCGAGGCGCAGATGCACGCGCTCGACCCTGCGCGCGTCGACGAGCTCGTGCGCGTCTACCGGGCGCACAACGAGCAGCTGCACGAGACGCTCGCCCTCTGCGCCGGGATGGACGCCGTGCTCGAGACGCTGAAGGCACGCGGCCACCGGCTCGGGATCGTCACGGCGAAGCGTCGCGTCACGGTCGACCTCGCCTTCGCCCACGTCCCGATCGAGCACTTCTTCGACATCGTCGTCGGCAGTGATGCGACCGCGGAGCAGAAGCCGCATCCGGCGCCGCTCCTGCACGCGCTCGAGCAGCTCGGCGCCGCCCCTGGCGATGCCGCGTACGTCGGCGACTCGCCGTTCGACATGCAGGCGGCGAAGGCTGCCGGTCTGTATGCGGTCGGCGTCTCGTGGGGGCGCATCCACGAGGCCGGCAAGCTGACGGACGCCGACGTCATCGTCCACGAGGCGGATGACCTCCTCGAGCTCCTCTAGGCCCGCGAAGCGCGCGGCGGAGCTGCGCGCGCTGCTCAACCGCTGGCTGCACGAGTACCACGTGCTCGACGACCCCACGGTCGACGACGCCACCTACGACCGGCACTTCGACGAGCTGGTGCAGCTCGAGCAGGAGCATCCCGACCTCGTGACGGCGGACTCGCCGACACAGCGCGTGGGCGCTCCTCCGTCGGAGCGATTCGTGAAGGTTCGGCACCTGACGGCGATGGGCTCCCTGGAGAAAGTGTCGACCGAGGAGACGCTCGAGAAGTGGGTCGACGACGTCCGCAGACGGTTGCGGGAGAACGAACCGGTCGCGTTCGTGCTCGAACCCAAGATCGACGGCCTGGCGATCAACCTCACCTACGAGGACGGAGTGTTCACCCGCGGCGCCACGCGCGGCGACGGGGAGGTAGGAGAGGACGTCACCGTGAACCTCCGGACGATCTCGGCGATCCCGCTTCGCATGCTCGGAGACGACGAGGTGCGGCTCGCCGAGGTGCGCGGGGAGGTGTACATGCCGCTCTCGGGCTTCGCCGAGCTCAACCGGCGCCTCCTCGACGAGGGGAAGAAGGCGACACCGAACCCGCGCAACGCGGCCGCCGGATCCCTGCGCCAGAAGGACTCACAGGTAACTGCGCGGCGCCCCCTCTCGTTCTGGGCGTACGGGGTCGGTGCGCACGAGGGTGTCGAGCTCCGCACGCACTGGGAGACGCTCGAATGGCTGAAGCAGCAGGGGTTTCCCATCAACCCGTTCGCCGAACGGCTCGAGTCGGTCGATGCGGTCGCGCGTGCCTGCCGCGAGTGGGAGCGCCGGCGTTCGACGCTCGACTACGAGATCGACGGGATCGTGATCAAGGTCGACGATCTCGACCAGCAGCGCCGTCTCGGAGCGCTGCACTCGAGGCCGCGCTGGGCCCGGGCGTTCAAGTGGGCGCCGATGACGGCCGTGACGCGCCTCGACGAGATCCGGATCCGTGTCGGGCGCACCGGTGCGCTCAACCCCTGGGCGCTGCTCGAGCCGGTCGAGGTCGGAGGCGTCACGGTGTCGCGCGCGACGCTGCACAACGAGGAGGACATCAACCGCAAGGAGATCCGTCAGGGCGACGACGTGATCGTCCAGCGGGCAGGCGACGTGATTCCGCAGATCGTCGGTCCCGCCGGCGCACACCGCCGCGGCACGAAGCCGTTCCGGATGCCGACACACTGCCCCCTGTGCGGTACCGGGATCGTCAAGCCGGAAGGCGAGGCGATGCACCGCTGCCCGAATCGCGCGTGCCCGTCACGCGGCCTCGAGACGCTGATCGCCTGGGTGCAGGGCCCGGCCGACATCGACGGCGTCGGCGAGCAGACGGTGAGGACGCTCTGGGAGAAGGGGCTCGTTCGCTCGCTGCCGGATCTCTACCGGCTCCGCAAGGAACAGCTGCTGGAGCTCGAGGGCTTCGGGGAGATCTCCGCTTCCAACGCGATCGAGCAGATCGAGGCCTCGCGGACACGCGTCCCGTTCTCACGCGTGCTGCTCGGGCTCAACATCGCAGGGATCGGGTGGGTGCTGGCACAGAATCTCGCCCGCCATGTCGGCAACGTCGACGCGCTGCTCGCCGCCTCGCCGGAGGAGCTCGCCGAGGTCGAGGGGTTCGGCCCTGATCGGGCCGAGGCGGTCGTCGAGTGGTTCGCAGACGATGCGAACCGCGCCCTCGTGGAGGAGCTCCGTGACCTCGGTCTTCGCTTCGAGGTCGGCGACGAGGACCGGCCGCCCGAGGGACCGCTCACCGGGCGCCAGTACGTGATCACGGGGACGCTCGAATCGCTGACACGCGAGGAGGCACGTTCGGCGCTCGAGGCCCTCGGCGCGAAGGTCTCGGACAGCGTCTCCAGGAAGACGACCGGCGTCGTCGTCGGCGAGAATCCGGGCTCGAAGGCGGCGAAGGCCGAGAAGGCCGGCGTGCCGCTGCTGGACGAGCGCGACCTCGCCGAGCTCCTGCAGAGCTGAGAGCTCGGCTCGGGGCGCCCAACACGCCCGGGGTCATGGCGAGCCGAGGTGTGAGACCAGCGCCGTCGCGAAGCGATCCTGCGCCTTGCGTGCCGCGGCGGCGGAGACGGGCTCCCCGTTCTGGAGCACCGCGAACGCATACCGGTCGCCGGCGTAGCCCGCGAGGGCGGACGCGATGTCGGTCGTGCCTGTCTTCGCGCGGACAGCCCCGCGGGCAGGGGTGTCCTGCATTCGCCGCTGCAGCGTCCCGTTCACGCCGGCGACCGGAAGGACGCCCCAGACTTCGCTGCGCAGGGCCTCGTCGTCCCAGATGACGAGGAGGAGATCGGCCAGCGCCCGGGCCGTGAGGCGGTCGTCGAGCGAGAGGCCGGAGCCGTCGGCGAGCACGATGCCGGCGAGCGGCACGCCTGCCGCTGCGAGATCGCGGCGCACGACGGCTGCGCCGGCGGCGCTCGTCCCCCCGTCCCCTTTCTCCGCGCCGAGGTCCTTGAGGAGCATCTCGGCCACGAAGTTGTCGCTGTCGCGGTCCATCTCCCGAAGCACGTACTGCAGTGTCCTCGAGCGGACGTACGCGAGCTCGACCGCGTCGTCGGGCGCCCTGCCGAGCCCGACCGGCCCGGTCGTCACTCCGTGCGCCCGGAGCAGCTTTCGGAAGAGCCCGGCTGCGGCACGGGCCGGCTCGCTCGCGGTGTGGCGGTCATACCACGCCCGGTTCGCGACGAGCGCTCCGAGGGGCGGGCATTCCTCGATGTAGAACGACGGCTTCCACCCCGGGGCGGTGCGGACCGAGTCGAACCACGACTCGTCGCCCAGGATCCGGCCCGCGACGCGGCGGATGCCGAGCGCCGCGACGCGGCTCGCGAGCAGGTCGAGCCGGTCCGTGGTCAGCGTCGGATCGCCGTACCCCTTCAGCAGCAGGTTCCCGTGCCAGACCGCGCCCACCTGCCGGCCGTGCCCGAGGACGACCGTCTGGAAGCGATAGGCCGGGCCGAGCTCCTCGAGGGCCGAGAACGTGACGGTCAGCTTCTCGTTCGACGCCGGGGCGAGCGGCTCGTCCGCGTTCCGCGCGAACACCAGGCCGCCGGTCCGGAGATCGAGGGCGACGGCCCCGGAGGTGGCGGGAGCGTTGCCCGGGACGGCGAGGGCGTTCGCGAGCCGGGTGGGGAGGGGCAGCGGCCCTGCGTGCGTCAGCGGCACGAGCATGAGCGCCGCGACAACCGCGAGGAGACCCGAGCGCACGCCTCGATTGTGCCGTGAGTGGGCCTCGATGGAAAGCGAATGGGTCGGGCGGCCCATTGCCCGCGTGCCCGATTCGGCCAAGAATCGGGGCACGATGACTGCGCTCCGCGACGAGATCTCGGCGGTCCTCGAGACCCCGGCCCGCGAGCACGGGCTCGAGAAGCTCGAGCGCATGCTGACGGACGGCTACGCCGAGGCGCTCTCGCTCGAGGCGGAGACCTTCCGGCTCGAGAAGCGGGTCAGCGTCGCCGCCCGGCAGCTCGTCGACGGCGACTCGGAAAAGGTCGGCGAGCTCTCGTCGCTCACCCGGCTGCTGGACGGGTGCGCCGGCGAGCTGGCAGCGCTCCGGGCGTTGCTCGCCGAGCTGCGCCGCCACGCAGACTCGCTGCGGCGGCGCACCGCCGCACGCTGACCGCCGGTCTAGACGATCCCGGAGCGCACTGCGTAGACCGCCGCCTGGATGCGGTTCTCGATCTGCAGCTTCATCAGGATGTTCGAGATGTGGTTCTTGACCGTCTTCGGGCTGATGTGCAGCTCGCCCGCGATCATCGCGTTGTCCTTGCCGTTCGCGATCAGCTTCAGCACCTCGATCTCGCGGTCGGAGAGCTCCGACTGGATCAGCTCGGCCTCGCGATGCGACGAGCTCGACGCGCGTACGCGCTGCAGCACCTTGGCGGCGATCGTCGGCGAGACGAGCGATTCGCCGATCGCGGCCGACTGGATGCCCTGCATCAGCTCGCTGATCGAGGCGTCCTTCAGCAGGTACCCGCAGGCCCCGGCGATGATCGCGTCCATCACGTCGTTGTCCTGATCCGAGATCGTCAGAACGAGCACCCGCGTGAGCGGGGCGACCATCGAGATCTGCCGCGTCGCCTCGACGCCGCTGATACCGGGCATGTTCAGGTCCATGACGACGACGTCCGGGGCGAGCTCGCGCACGCCGCGCAGCGCATCCGTGCCGTTGTCGCACTCGCCCACGACCTGCACGCCCTGCTCCTCGAGCAGGTTGCGCAACCCCGTCCGGAAGAGGTCGTGGTCGTCGACCAGCAGGACGCGCGGCGTTGTCGGCGGAGTGTTCTCGGGCTCGCTCAGTCTGGGCCTACCTGGGCGCCGGGGCTGACGGCCCAGTCTAGTGCAGGGTGATCGTGACCGTCCGCCGTCCCCACGCCCGCGCCTCGTCGAGCGTCGGGAACCAGAGGTCGATCCGCGAGCCGATGATCGCGCTGCCGGTGTCGGCGGCAACGGCCTCGCCGTAGCCGGGAACCGTCATGTGCGTGCCGAGCGGGATCACCGACGGATCGACGGCGACGACGCCGTAGCCGGTGGGAAGCCCGCTCGAGGTCTGTCCGTGGATCGAGTATCCCGACGCCGAGACGGTGAGCCTCAGGCCGCTGCTCGTGCCGACGGCCGGCAGCTCCGGCGGTGTGCTCTGCGAAGCGGGCACGATCGCCGCGGTTCGAAGCGACGCGGCGCGCGACTCGGCGACGACGCGGGCGATCGCGCTCTCCGTGAGGCGCCGCTTCCGGGCGAGCGAGGAGATGTATGCGCTCCGGGCGGCGCGCGCGTTCGAAAGGGCGCTCACCGTCGCCTGCGCCTCGGCGCGTGCGGCGGCGATCGCGGTCGTCCGCGTCGACAGAGCCTGCTTTGTCGCGAGCAGGTGGTTCCGCGCGGCTTCCAGCCGTTGCAGCACGTCGCGATTCGCATGTGCCGCCGAGGTGAGGCTGTCGATGCTCGTCATCGCATCCTCAAGGCTGCGTGCACCGAACACGATCTCGAGCGGCTCGACGCTCCCCTGCTCGTAGAGAACGCGCAGACGGGCCCCGAGCTCGGCCTGCATGGTCTGTGCCCCGCGGCGGGCGATCCGGAGCTGCTGTGCGAGCACCGCTCGCTCTACGCGAAGCCTCGACTCCTGCTGCTGCAGCGCGGTCAGCTGGGCGCGGGCCGACTCGAGCCGCCGGTCGAGCGCGTAGAGCTCGAGAACCGCTGCTCTCGACTTCGCGGCGATCGCAGCATCGCGGGCGCGCAATCCACTCGTGTCGTGCGATGCGCGCGCGCCTCCAACCGTCGCCGCACCCATCACGACGATTGCAAGCGCGGCCAGCGGCAGCAGGCGGCGCCGCCGCGTCATCTGTGCCTGCCCGGGCACAGTGCGGGACCGTACCACAGTGCCTGGGGAGGAAGCATCGTCGTCAGCACGAATGCGTAACGTTTGCGGGTTTTTTGCGTTGACGTTCATCCGAAAACGCTGCTAGGCTCCCGCATCGTGACGTACCGGCCCCTCCCGGTGCGCCCGTCCCGACCCCGTCCCGGGGATCGTCATTCGTAGGCTGGGACCGGCGCCGTACGTTCTCACGGGGATCTGCGCAGCGTTTTTCATCGCAGTTCCGGCGTTTGCCAACCCCTCGATCAGCTCGAAGCGTGCGGAGGCTCAGCAGGTCCAGGGGAAACTGCTGCAGCTGTCCGACTCGCTCGAACGGGCCCGCTCCCAGTACGACGCCGCGACCGCGCAGCTCCAGCACATCCAGCAGAATCTCGCGGTCAACCAGCATGACCTCAAGGTCGCGAAGCACAACCTGAAGGTCGGGCAGCTCGCGATCGCGAAGCGCGTCGTCTCGCTGTACATGGCAGACCAGACCTCGACGCTCGAGGTGATCCTCGGCGCGTCGAGCCTCGACGACATGATCAACCGGATCGACAGCGCGAAGCGCGTCACCAACCTCGACACGAGCGTTCTCTCACAGGTGAAGCGGTTCAAGGCCGTCGTGAAGCGGAACGGCGCGAAGCTCGCGCAGCAGCGCGAGGCCGAGCGGCGCATCGTCGCGGAACGCGCCGCCGTCAAGCGCGACATCGAGTCGAAGATCGCAGAGCAGCAGCGCCTGTACGACTCGATCAAGGGTGAGATCTCGAAGCTCGTCGCCGCCGAGCACGCGCGGCAGCTCCAGATGGCCGCGGAAGCGGCTGCGGTGCTCCAGCAGCAGCACAACGACCAGCGACTGTCCCAGAACGACACGGTCGTCGGCATCACCGCGGTGGCTCCGCAGTCGGACACGGTCGTGGCGCCTCCGCCGACGCATTCGAACGTCGTCGGCATCGCCCTCTCGCAGCTCGGAGTCCCGTATGTCTGGGGCGGGTCCTCGCCGGGCGGCTTCGACTGCTCGGGCCTCGTGATGTGGGCGTACGCACAGGTGGGCGTCTCGCTCCCGCATTCCTCGTACGCCCAGTACTCGTACGGCGTTCCCGTCTCGTACGACCAGCTGCAGCCCGGCGATCTCGTCTTCTTCGACGGCCTCGGCCACGTGGGCATCTACATCGGCAGCGGCGAGTTCGTGCACGCGCCGCACACCGGCGACGTCGTCCGCATCTCGAGCCTGTCCGAGGCCTGGTACTCGGGCAGCTACGTCGGCGCCCGCCGGATCATCTAGTCCGCGTCGTAGAGCCCGGCCAGCTCGCGCGCGAAGTGGTCGAGGATCACCTTGCGCCGCAGCTTCAGGGTCGGAGTGACCTCGTCCTCGGCCGGTGAGAACTCGCGCGGGAGGATCGTGAACCGCTTGATCTGCTCGAACCGCGAGCGATCGGCGTTGACGGCGTCGACTGCAGCCTGGACGGCTTCCGCGATCTCCGTCTCGGACATGCCGCTCGTCGTCTCCGGGTCGACGGTGACGAGCGCGGCGACGTAGGGGCGGCGGTCGCCGACGACGAGCGCCTGCGAGATGACCTTGCTCGTCTTCAGCTCGTTCTCGAGGTTCTGCGGCGCGACGTTCTTGCCGCCGGCCGTCACGATGATGTCCTTCTTGCGGTCGGTGATCACGAGGAAGCCGTCCTCGTCGAGATGACCGACGTCGCCCGTGTGGACGAATCCCTCGCTGTCGATCGTCGCGCGCGTCGCATCCGGGTCGCGGTAGTAGCCGGCGAAGACGGTGTTCGAGCGGATCAGGATCTCGCCGTCCTCGGTGAAGCGGAGCTCGACACCGGGAAGCGGCTTGCCGACCGTTCCGAACCGGAAGTCGTCCCGGCGGTTGACCGTCGCCGCCGTCGTCACCTCCGAAAGGCCGTATCCCTCCAGGATGAGGATGTCGATCGAGTGGAAGAACTCGGCGATCTCGCGTGCGAGCGGTGCGCCGCCGGAGTTGGCGACGCGCAGCCGCCCGCCGAGGCGCTTCTTCACCTTCGAATAGACGAGGACGTCGGCGAGTCGGTGCTGCAGCGCGAGCCGGGTCGGGACGGGTTGCTTCGCCTGGCGGAGCCGCGAGACGCGGCGGCCGACCGTGAGCGCCCAGTCCACGATCCGGCGCCGCAGCCCGGTCTGCTCTTCGAAGCCGGCGACGACCGCCGTGTGGATCTTCTCGTAGACGCGCGGGACGCTGGGGAACAGCGTCGGGCGGACGCGCTGCAGCTCTGTCGCCGCGCGCAGCGGGTCGGGAAGGAAGGCGATCGTGAACCCGACGTGTGCGGCGGACAGGTGGAGCAGGCGGCCGTAGTTGTGCGCGAGCGGGAGATAGAGCAGCATCACGTCACCCGGCTCGGTCAGCCGGTCCTCCATCTCGTCGCCCTTCCGGACCATCGCGTCGTAGTTGCGGTGCCGGATCATGCACGCCTTCGGCGGGCCGGTCGTGCCGGACGTGTAGATGTAGGTGAAGAGGTCGTCGTCGTCGATCGAGTCGGCGCGGGCGTCGAGCGCACCGGGATGCGCCGAGGCGTAGGCGCGGCCGCGCTCCCGCAGGTGCGGGAGGTCGGCGAACGTCAGGACCTGTCCCGAGAACCCGTCGATCTTCGCGCGCTGCTCGTCGTCCTCGACGAGCACGCCCACCGCCTGCGAGTGCTCGAGCACGTAGTGAGCGTCCCGGGACGAGCTCGACGAGTAGATCGGAGCCCCGACGGCGCCGACGAGCGCGAGCGCGAAGTCGAAGAGCGCCCACTCGAGGCTCGTTCGGGCGAGCAGCGCGAACGAGTCGCCCTTCTCGACGCCGAGGTCGAGCAGGCCGTTCGCGAGCTCGCCGACGATCGTCGCCGCCTCGGCCCGCGATACCTCCCGCCACTCCCCGCCGACCTCGTGCAGGTAGGCAGGATCCGGGTGCCCGGCCGCGACCGCATCCCGCCACAGGTTCGCGATCGTCCGTGCGCGAGCCACTCGGCGCAAATGTAGCCGCAGGAGAAGCGTCGCTGCAGGAACCGCGCAAGACGCGGCGAAGACGCAGCGTCCCAGTACAATTCCCCTGCATGCGGACTTCCTGGAACGGCTCCGTCAGCTTCGGTCTCGTCAACATCCCGGTCGGCCTTGCGCCGGCGACGAAGGCCTCTGCCCGCCAGTCGGACGTGTCGTTCCGGATGCTCCACCGCGAGTGCGGCACGCCGATCAAGCAGAAGCGCTGGTGCCCGGTGCACGAGCGCGACGTCGAGTCGGATGAGCTCGTCCGCGGCTGGGAGGTCTCGAAGGGGCAGTTCGTGATGGTCGAGGACGCCGAGCTCGAGGCGATCGAGAACCGGGACACGAGCCGCTCGATCGAGATCAGCCGCTTCGTGAAGCTCGAGCAGGTCGATCCCGTCTACTTCGACCGCACCTACTACCTCGTCCCCGCCGGAGCCGAAGCGGCGCGGCGGCCGTATGTGCTGCTCCACGAGGCGATGCGCGACGCCGGCGTCGCCGCCCTCGGGCGCTTCGTGCTCGCCGGCAAGGAGAAGCTCTGCCTGATCCGTCCGATGGGCGAGGCGCTCGCGCTCGAGACGCTGTTCGTCCAGGCAGACGTCACGGATCACGCCGAGATCGACGAGGCGGTCGCGGGCTCCGATGTGAAGAAGCCCGAGCTCGACCTCGCCAAGCAGATCATCTCGTCGCTCGCCGGGGAGTTCGACCCGGACGAGCTGCGGAGCACCTACCGCGAGTCGCTGCGCGAGCTGCTGGAGGCGAAGCTCGCCGGTGCCGAGATCGTCGCGCCGGAGCCGGCCGCGCCGGCGCCGGTGGTCGACCTGATGGAGGCGCTGAAGGCCTCGGTCGCGGCGGCCAAGGGCGGCGCCTCGGACGCCGGGACCAAGAAGAAGGCGGCGTCCCGCAAGCGGTCCGCCGCCTCCCGGTAGCCTCGCGGGCTTCGAGCTGGCGCTGTTCGGACGCGCCTGGGCGAGTATTCGGGATTGACCCCTGGGCCTGCATCGACCCGAGCGACGAGCTTCGCAGTTAGCATCGTGGCGTATGCGTGAGCTGCGCCCTGGCGTCTGGCACTGGCAATCGCGGCATCCGGACTGGGACGGGGAGGAGGAGTGGCCCGAGTTCGTTTCGTCGTATGCGATCGAGCTCGGCGACGACTTCGTGCTGTTCGACCCGCTCGCCGTTCCGGACG
Organism: uncultured Thermoleophilia bacterium; assembly: GCA_963784765.1. Taxonomy (GTDB): domain Bacteria; phylum Actinomycetota; class Thermoleophilia; order Gaiellales; family Gaiellaceae; genus PALSA-600. The sequence continues at coordinate 17,336 of CAWASP010000023.1, read as the reverse complement.
AGCTGCGCGAGCGGGCGACCGCCGTGGTCCTCACGGCGCCCTACCACGAGCGCGACGCCCGTGGGCTCGGCCTTCCGGTGCACACCCCGCCCGCGGACACCTGGCAGGACTGGGTGGCGAAGTTCGGCATCGACGCTGAGCGGGTGCGGGGAATGGAGAGCGATGACCTCGCCTGGCTGCGTGCGGGCGAGGGCGAAGGCCACTTCCACGGCCCCGGAGCGTGGCCGTTCGGCATCACCGCCTACGCCGGGCGCGAGGACAACGATCTCATCCTCTGGCTGCCGTCGATCAACTCGATCGTCACGGGCGACTCGCTCTCGGACTTCGGCGATGGACTGGACATCTGGCTCGGCGGCCGCAAGCACGTGACGCGCGACGATGTCGCCCGAGGGCTCCGTCCGCTGCTCGACCTGCCCGTCGAGCTCGTGCTACCCGCGCACGGCGAGCCGACGGATCGAGCGGCGCTCGAGCGCTTGCTCGCCTGAGCGAGGAGTAGCGAGAGCCCGATCGGTTCGCTCGGGGCGGCACCTGAACGGACGAGGGCGACCATGCGGTCGCCCTCGGAGGCCGTGTACTAGAGCGCGCGCTCTACGCGGAGAGCTGCGCGGAGGAGCCCGAAGCCTGACTACTGCTGAGAAGGAAGAGGTACTTGTCGATCTTGCCGTGGTAGATCGGCACATGCTCCTCCAGGCAGATGCGGATGACCTCGTCGCGGTCGATCCCCACCTCCTTCGACAGCTCGTCCGGCGTCAGGTGGTTGGCCATGTCGCTCCTCTCGTTCGCGAGAACGAAAAGGCCCGCTCTCGCATGGGGCGCGAGCGGGCCGGGTTCAGGGAGCTTCTCCGGGCGCAGGGCGGCAGCGTCACGCGCTCCGTCCTAGCGCCGTAGAGCTCATGCCACTCAGGATAATCAATCGCCGTGACGGATGCGACCGGTCTCCTCCCCGGGCTCGAGGAGCGATCTCACTCGTTCCGGGGAGCCCGGCTCCGCTCTTTCGCCGGAGGCGACGGGCCGCCGATTCTCCTTCTCCACGGGTTCGGCGGGTCGGCCTGGAACTTCGCCGAGCTGGCGCCCTTGCTCGACGGACACCGCCTGGTCGTCCCGGACCTGCCCGGGCAGGGCGGGTCGGCACCGCTTCCGGCTCCCTCGCTGGCCGGCTTCGCGGATGCCGTCGCCGGCCTGCTCGACGGGCCGGCGGTCGTGGTCGGTCACTCGATGGGCGGCGTGGTCGCGCTGCGGCTCGCCGAGCGCCATCCGGGCCTCGTGTCGGGGCTCGTACTCGCCGCTCCGGCAGGCATCTCGAGCTCGACGCGTGCCGCCGAAGCGCTGCTCACGCTGGTCGGGATCCTCCAGCCCGGCCGGATCGCCGGTCGCTTCGTGACGAGGATCGCGCGTTCGCCGCGGCTCCGGCAGCTCGTCTTCGGGCCGCTCGAGGTCGCGAATGGGCGCGCGCTGAGCGAGCGGGCCGTGCACGGCTTCCTGCAGGCGCCGCGGCTGCACACCGACTCGATCGGGGCAGGCCTGGCGCTCGCCGCGGTCGACCCGAGGTCGTTCCTCGATCGGGTCAGCTGCCCGGTGCTCGTCCTCTTCGGCGCGCGTGACCGGCAGGTTCCGCTCGCAGACGGCTTCGAGTACACGCGGCTCCTCGGGGCGGAGCTCCGGCTGATCGCCGACTGCGGGCACCTGCTGATCGGCGAGCGGCCCGACGCTTGCGCCCGGGCCATCCTCGCGTTCGCGCGCTCGCGCTAACCTGTAGCCCGTCTCGGGGTGTGGCGCAGCCTGGTAGCGCGCTCCGTTCGGGTCGGAGAGGTCCCCAGTTCGAATCTGGGCACCCCGATGAAAGAGCCCGCTCGCCGCTTGCTTGCGGCGGGCGGGCGCTCGTGCTCTCCTACCGGAGTGTCGTCCGGAGAGCGTCTGAACGGGGTCGCCGCCCCTGCGAGGAACGGGTACGACCCGGTGGCCGCGTGGGCGCGATCGGTCAACCCGCAGTTCGTCCGTGTGCTCCGGACGATCGGCTTCGATCGCCGCTGGGCGAGCGCCTCGGGCTCCGTGCTCGTCGACGCGGACGGGAACGAGTACCTCGACCTGCTCGGCGGCTTCGGGATGTTCGCGGTCGGCCGCAACAACCCGCGCGTCAAGCAGGCTCTCGTCGCCCACCTCGAGGCTGACACGCCGAACGCCGTGCAGCTCGGCGTCTCGCCGATCGCAGCACGGCTCGCCGACGCGCTCGTCGAGCGCCTCCCGGCGAGCATCGACCGGGTGCTCTTCACGAACTCGGGCACCGAGGCGGTCGAGGCGGCCATCAAGCTTGGACGGGCGGCCACCCGGCGGCCCCGCGTGCTCTCGGCCGAGCACGGCTTTCACGGCCTGACCCTCGGCGCGCTCTCGGCGAACGGCTGCCCCGAGTTCCGCGACCGCTTCGAGCCGCTGCTGCCCGGCTTCGACCGCGTGCCCTTCAACGACCTCGACGCGCTCGAGCACGAGCTCGCGCGGGAGGACGTCGCGCTCTTCCTCGTCGAGCCGATCCAGGGGAAGGGCGTCCACCTGCCGGAGGCGGGCTATCTCGAAGGGGCGCAGGCGCTGTGCCGTCGGTACGGAACTCTCTTCTGCGTCGACGAGGTGCAGACGGGCTTCGGGCGCACCGGGAAGATGTTCGCGTGCGAGCACTGGGGCCTCGAACCGGACCTCGTGCCCGTCGCCAAGTCGCTGTCGGGCGGCTACGTGCCGGTGGGAGCGCTCGGTCTGCGGGCGTCCGTGCACGCGGCCGTCTTCGACTCGATGGAGAACGCCGTCATCCACGGCTCCACGTTCGCGCCGAACGACCTCGCGATGGCCGCGGGGCTCGCGACGCTGCGCGAGCTCGACGAGCAACGGCTCGTCGAGCGCTCGGCGGAGGTCGGGGAATGGCTGCTCGAGCGAACGCGGGCCCTGGCGGAGCGGCACCCGGTCGTGCGCGACGTGCGGGGGCTCGGGCTGATGTGGGCGATCGAGCTCGGCGAGCCGGCCAGGGGCCGTCAGGACGTACCGGCTGCTCGAGCAGCGACAGCCCGGCCTCTTCGCCCAGCTTCTCGTCGTGCCGCTCTTCACGCGCCACCGGATCCTCACCCAGGTCGCGGGGCACGGCATGAACGTCGTGAAGGCCCTGCCGGCGCTGAACGTGGAGGAGCACCAGCTCGAGCGGTTCGTCGCCGCGCTCGACGACGTGATCAGGAGGGCCGAGCGGGTGCCGCGCGCGGCCGCGCGGTTCGCGTTCGACGTCGCCTCGCACACGCTTCGCTGAGCGCGGGCCGCTCAGGCCGGAGCGGAGGCTATCGTCGGCTCGATGCTCCGCGCCGTCGTGTTCGACGTCGACTTCACGATCGCCAAGCCGGGCCCCGACCTGGGGCCGGACGGCTATCGCCGGCTCGGCGAACGGCACGGGCTGACGCTCGACCCGGCCCGCTACGCGGAGGCCCGGCGGGCGGCGCTCGAGACGCTGAAACGCCACCCGGAGCTCGATCACGATGACGAGGCCTGGGTGCTCTTCACGCAGCAGATCATCGAAGGCATGGGCGGTGTCGGCGACACCTATGCCGCCGCGTTCGAGATGGAGCGTGCCTGGACGCGCGCCGAGCATTTCGAGCTGTACGAGGACGCCATGCCCGTGCTCGCCGAGCTGCGCGGGCGCGGGCTCCGGATCGGGTTGCTCTCGAACACGGCGCGCGACCTCGATGCGTTCGTCGACCATCACGGCCTCTGCGTCGACGCCGTGCTCACCTCGCTCCTGCACGGGAAGACGAAGCCGCACGAGACGATCTTCCTGCGGATGCTCGAGCTCCTCGACGCGCGCGCGGAGGACGCGCTGATGGTCGGGGACACCCTGGAGGACGACGTGGAGGGGGCGGTGTCGGTCGGCATGCAGGCGGTGCTCGTCGATCGCGAGGGCCGCTACCCGGGCCAGCCGGCGATCGGCGACCTGCGCGGGCTTCTGGAGACGCCTGCTCTCATCTAGATTCAGCTCGTATGGGCTTCATCGTCTGGATCGTCGTCACGGTTGCGCTGGCGATCGGCGAGGTCTTCACGCCCGGGATGTTCTTCCTCGGCCCCGTCGCCCTCGCCGCGGCGGCCGCTGCGGTCACCGCCGGGCTCGGCGCGGGGGCTGCCTGGTCGCTGCTCGTGTTCCTCGCCGGCTCGATCGCCTCGCTCGCCTTCCTTCGCCCGATCGCCCGCCGGCACGTGCACCTTCCGGTGCTGTCGCGCACCGGGGTCGATGCGCTCGTCGGCCGCAAGGCGCTCGTGACCCGCCGCGTCGACTCGACGGGCGGCCGTGTCCGCATCGGCGGTGACGAGTGGTCGGCGCGCTCCTACCTCGACGGCGACGTGCTCGAGGAGGGGACGACCGTCGATGTCATCAAGATCGAGGGAGCAACCGCCCTCGTGGCCGAATAGGAGGTTTGTCGTGGCTGCCCTCATCGTGCTCGGCGTGCTCGCGCTCTTCGTGCTCGTCCTGCTCGCGCGAACGGTGCGCGTGATCCCGCAGGCGCGTGCGGGCGTCGTCGAGCGGCTGGGCCGCTACTCGCGCACGCTGACGCCCGGGCTCGCGCTCGTGATCCCGTTCGTCGACCGCGTGCGCCCGCTGCTCGACCTGCGCGAGCAGGTGATGTCGTTCGACCCGCAGCCGGTGATCACGCAGGACAACCTCGTCGTCAACATCGACACGGTCATCTACTTCCAGATCACCGACTCGAAGGCCGCGACCTATGAGATCGCGAATCCCGTCGACGCGATCGACATGCTGACCGTGACGACGCTGCGCAACGTGATCGGCGGGATGACCCTCGAGCAGACGCTCACCTCCCGCGACCAGGTCAACGACCAGCTGCGGGGCATCCTCGACGATGCGACCGGGAAGTGGGGCATCCGGGTGCACCGGGTCGAGCTGAAGGCCGTCGATCCGCCCGCCTCGGTCAAGGACACGATGGAGAAGCAGATGCGCGCGGATCGCGAGAAGCGCGCGGCGATCCTCCAGGCAGAGGGCATCAAGCAGGCGGCGATTCTCACCGCGGAGGGTGAGAAGCAGGCGGCCATCCTGAAGGCCGAAGGACAGAAGCAGTCGGCGATCCTCGCGGCCGAGGGACAGTCGAAGGCGATCCAGACGGTCTTCGAGGCGATCCACGAGGGGAAGCCCGACCCCCAGCTCCTCGCCTACCAGTACCTGCAGGTGCTGCCGCAGATCGCTCAGGGCGAGTCGAACAAGATCTGGGTGATCCCGAGCGAGCTCACACGTGCCCTGGGAGGGATCTCGGAGCGGATGCTGCCGAGCCCGGAGGACGAGGGCGCCGGCGGGGGTGCGTAGCGAGACCGCCGCCGCTTTCCCCTCCATCGAGTGACGGCGGCGATGCGACCTCGGGCATCCCCCGGCCGATAACCGCAGTGCGTGCTGCGGCGAACACGTCTTCTCAACCTGCTCGGGGTCGGCCTCGCGGCTGCGCTCGCGCTGCTCGTTGCGCGCCACTTCGCCGCGCGGGGATGGCCGATCAGGCGCGCCGACCCGTTGCTCGTCGGTGCGGCGATCGCACTCTCGATCCTGTCGTACGCCGTGAAGGCGTGGGCGTGGCAGCTGCTCTTCCGGCGCGACGATCGTCCGTCCGTGCTGACGCTCGCGGCGGCCGGCGGTGCGGCGTCGATCGGCGGGATCGCGCTGCCTGGACGATGCGACGATCTCCTGCGTGTCGCTGTCGTCCGCCGGTGCCGGCGGCGCCGGGCGTCGATCGGCGCGATCGTCCTCTCGCTCTTCCTGCTCGGCCTGCTCGACAGCGTGGCGCTGACGCCGCTCGCGTCGGTCGCCGCCGGCGTCTCCCAAGCTCGCGGGGTGCTTCTCGCAACCCTGATCGTGGTCGCGGCCGCCGGCATCGGCTCGGCGGGGGTGATCCTGCTCCTGCCGCGGCTCGCGGCGGTCCGCCGCCTCGACCGCTTCCGCGTCGCGCGCTTCCTCGGCGAGCATCTGACACCGACCCGGGCGGCCGCACGAGCCTCAGTCGGCGTCGCGACATCGTGGACGCTGCGATCGGTCGCGGTGTTCGTCCTGCTCGCGGCGCTCGGAATGCGCGCCGACTTCGCGCTCGCCCTCGCGTTCGTCTGCGCGTCGTCGGCGTCGGCCGTGCTGCCGATTGCCCCGGCCGGAGCCGCGGTACAGGCCGGGGCCGGCGCAGCCGTTCTGGCGTCCGCGGGGATCCGCGCGGAGCAGGCGGTCGCGTTCGGGATCGCCGCTCAGGCGCTCTCGATCGTGGCCGGTGCGGCGTTCGTGCTCGCGCTCGGCGTGTGGCATGCCCAGGCTCGTCTCACGGCCGGGCTCGTGCCAGCTCGGCTGCGGCTTCGGCGAGCGTGAGCACCGGGCCGACGCAGGTGTCGGCCGGCTCGAGCAGCGCGCGCCACGCCTCCAGGGGGCGGCTCCGGAAGAGCGCCTCGAGCTCAGGCAGCTCGGCGTCGAACTGACGGTCGATCAGGTCGGGGCGTTCGAGCAACCTGCAGAGGGTCTCCCAGAACTTCGGCTCGAGTGCCGCGACGGTCACGTGGCGGCCGTCGGCGGTCTCGTAGATCCGGTAGCAAGCGACCCCTCCGGTGAGCAGCCGGGGGACGGGCTCGCCTGCCAGCCGGTGCGCGACGAAGCGATGGGCGTTGTGCGTCATGGAGACGACGATGCGCGCGCCACGGCCCGTGCGGGCGCGCTCGATCAGGGCGGCGAGCACCTCGATGACGGCGCCCTGCGCTCCGGCGCAGAGGTCGGCGATCTGCACCGGCGGCAGGCCCGGCGCCGTATCCGCGAGCGCGCCCGCGTAGCCCAGGTAGTTCAGGTCGTGCCCGGCCCGGCCGGCGAGCGGGCCCTGGTCGCCGTAGCCCGTGATCGAGCAGAGAATGGTCGAGCCCGGGAGCGAGACCCCGAGCCGCTCGAAGACGCCCGGGCGAAAGCCCTCGAGGACGACGTCTGCCTCGGCGAGCGGCGCGGGCGGAGGCTCGGTCCGGGCGTCCCAGACGACAATCTCCTTTCCGTCGTTCAGCTCGCGGTAGATGCCCGGCGAGGTCGCCGCGACCGGGTCGCCGTCCGGCGGCTCGATCTTCACGACGCGGGCGCCGAGTCGATGCAGCTCCCGGCTCGCGAACGGCCCGGGGAGGTAGCGGGTGAGGTCGGCGACGAGAAGTCCCGCGAGCGGCTGCACCATGGCGATTATGCTCAGGCTTCCGTGGCCGAGCACACCGTCGACCGCCGCAGGGAGCTGCTGGACGCCGCCATCGCGGTCTTCGGACGGCGGGGCTACCACGGCTCGCGTGTGGGCGACATCGCCCGCGAGGCGGGTGTCGCCCACGGCCTCCTCTACCACTACTTCCGCTCGAAGGAGGAGGTGCTGGAGACGATCGTCCGCGAGACGTGGCACGTCCTCCAGGGCGAGACCGAGAAGATCGAGGCGATGGGACCGCCGCTCGCCGAGCAGCTGCGACGGTTCGCGCACGTGTACCTCGGCTCGTGGGTCTCCGCCCCCGACCTGATCCGGGTGCTCGTGCGGGAGGTGGGCCGCAGCCCCGAGGTGGGGAACCGCATCGACGAGCTCGGCAACGTGTTCCTCGGCCTCGAGCGGATGATCGACGCGGCGAAGAAGCGCGGCGAGGTTCGCCCCGACTGCGACGCGGAGCTCGCGGCCCTGATCGTCTACGGGGCGCTCGAGGAGATCCTGACCGGCTGGGTGCTCGGCCAGCTTCCCGCCGGGGAAGGCGATGTCGGGCGGGCGGTGGACGAGGTGGTCGACGTCGCGCAGGCAGGCCTCGCCGCGTGACCAGGGTGTTCAACCTGCGCGAGCTCGAGCTCGCGGAGCCAGGTGAGCCGGCGCCGCCCGGGCACGGGTTCCGGCTGCGCTCTCTCGGAGCGGATGCCGGCGCCGCCCAGACGGGGTGCAGCGTCTACGAGGTGGATCCCGGCCAGGCGACCTGGCCGTACCACTTCGAGCTGAACGAGGAGGAGTGGCTCATCGTCATCGCGGGCGAGTTGACGCTCCGCACGCCGGACGGCGAGCGCCGGCTGCGTGCCGGAGACGTGGCCTGCTTCCCGGCGGGAGCCGCAGGCGCTCACGCCGTGCGGAATGACGGCGAGCAGACCGCACGCTTCGCGATGCCGTCGAGCGTCTCCGTGTACGGCGACGCCTGCGTGTATCCGGACAGCGGCAAGTTCAAGCTCGCCGGGCCGGGCTTCCTGCACCGGGGGCACCTCGGCGACGAGGTTCCCTACTGGGAGGGCGAGGCGTGAGCGAGGTCAACCTGTTCGGCGTTGCGGTCGCAGCGGACGAGGACGACGCGGCCGGGTACCACTGCAGCTACGTCCGTGTCGGGCCGCTCGTCGGCGCGCAGCAGCTCGGGCTCTCCGTGTACGAGCTGCCGCCCGGGCAAAGCATCTGCCCGTACCACTACGAGAACGCCGAGGAGGAGTGGCTGATCGTGCTTGCCGGCCGCCCGACGCTTCGCACACCCGAGGGTGAGCGCGAGCTCGATCCGTGGGACTGTGCGTTCTTCCCGACCGGCGAGGAGGGGGCGCACAAGGTGACGAACCGCACCGGGGAGACGGTGCGCGTCTGTATCTGGTCGAACCGGCTCGCGGTCGCGACGTCCGTCTATCCGGACTCGGACAAGGTCGGCGCCTGGCCCCCCGGCAAGCTCTTCCGGCTCGGGGACGCGGTCGACTACTGGGACGGCGAAGCCTAGGGCTCGTCCGCCGTCGGCCCGCCGTCGTCGGCGCCAGGCGGTCGGTGCCGGCGTTTCGGTGCCACGGCGCTTCGGTGCCAGGCACCAAAACGGGAGCGTGACGAATCATCCACACGGTTCCCGAGCGCGCCGGTGTCTGCAACGATCCCGGGCAGCGGTGGGATGCCGTCGCGGTGCCAGGCACGGACTGAGAGGCGCCGGCTGAGAACGGCGGACGGGACGTCCGCAGGCAGGGAAGCGAGTGTCGCTACGCGCCGGCGTGCACGGGCGAGAGCGCCGGTGCCCAGGAGCACAGGGGTGACACGTCGCCGCTGCGCCCGTTCAGGCGCCGGTAGCCGAGCGCATGCTCGGCCTGCATCAGCTTGTGGATCTGCGTCGTGCCCTCGTAGATGATCGGCGCCCGCGCGTTGCGGAAGTAGCGCTCGATGCCGTACTCGGCGGAGTAGCCGTAGGAGCCGAAGACCTGCACCGCGAGGTGCGCCGCCTCGAACGCCGACTCGGTCGCGTGCCACTTCGCAAGCGACGTCTCCCGCGTCGAGCGCTTGCCCTGGTCCTTCATCCACGCCGCCTGCATGACGAGCAGCTTCGACGTCTCGTAGCCGAGGACCATCTTCGCGATCATGTCCTGCACGAACTGATGGCGGCCGATCGGCTGCCCGAACGTCTCGCGCTCGCGGGCGTACTCGACCGAGCGCTCGAGGCAGGCGCGAACGACGCCGCATCCTCCCGCGGCCACGGTGAAGCGGCCGTGGTCGAGCGAGTGCATCGCGATCTCGAAGCCCTGGCCCTCCTCGCCGATCAGGTTCTCGGCGGGTACCTCGACGTCCTCGAAGAAGAGCTCGCCGGTCGAACCGGCCCAGACGCCGAGCTTGTGCTCGGTGTCGGCGCTCGTGAAGCCCTTCATCCCCTTCTCGAGAACGAACGCGCTGATGCCCTTGTGTGCCGCGGACGGGTCGGTCTTCGCGAAGACGAGCGCGTGGTCGGCGACCGTGGCATACGAGATCCAGTTCTTCTGCCCGTTGAGCACGTAGACATCGCCCTCGCGACGCGCGGTCGAGCGCATCGCCGCCACGTCGGAGCCGGCGCCCGGTTCCGTCAAGCCGAAGCACGCGAGCTTCTCGCCGCGCGCCTGCGGTGCGAGCCAGCGCTGCTTCTGTTGCTCGGTCCCGTAGGCGAGCAGCGAAAGCGAGTTGAGACCCACGTGGACCGAGATCAGGGTGCGGAACGCCGCCTCGCCGCGCTCGATCTCCTCGCACGCGAGGGCCTCCGACACGAAATCGAGCCCGGCGCCCCCGTAGGCCTCCGGGATGACGATCCCGAGGATCCCGAGCTCCGCCATGCCCTCGATCAGCTCCAGATCGAGCCTGTGCTCGATGTCGTTCCTCACCGCCACGGGCAGCACCCGCTCGTCGACGAAGGCCCGCACCGTGTCCTGGATCAGCCGCTGCTCGTCTGTCAGATCGAAGTCCATCGCCACCAGCCTACCCGCCGGATTTGCCGGGGGCAGGAGGTGCCGCTACGCTCCTTGACTGACTGGTCAATCAACTCAGGAGCGACAGGTATGTCCGCGATCGAGCAGGCGGTGACGGGCGGCGTCTCGTTCGCACTCACCGACGAGCAGAAGGAGCTGCGCGCACTCGCACGCGAGTTCGCGGCGAAGGAGATCCGGCCGGTCGCGGCCGAGCACGACGTCGCGATGCGGCACCCGGTCGAGGTGATCGCGAAGGCGCACGAGGTCGGTCTCATGAACCTTCACGTGCCCGCCGAGCTCGGCGGGGCGGCGCTGAGCGCGTTCGACGGCATGCTCGTCGGCGAGGAGCTCAACTGGGGCTGCTCCGGCATCGGCACCTCGATCGGCGCGAACGGCCTCGGCGCGGGGCCGCTGGTCCTCGCAGGCAGCGAGGAGCAGCGCTCGACGTGGCTGCCGCCGCTGCTGGAGGAGCCGGTTCTCTGCTCGTTCGGGCTCTCCGAGCCGGACGCGGGCTCCGACGTCGCCCGGATGAAGACGACGGCCGTTCGCAAGGGGGACGAGTACGTCCTCAACGGGTCGAAGACGTTCATCACCAACGCCGGATACGCGGCGTGGACGGTCGTGTTCGCGAAGACCGACCCGGCGAAGGGCCACCGTGGCATCTCGGCCTTCATCGTCCCGATGGACACACCGGGAGTGACGATCGAGCAGCACCTCGACAAGATGGGACAGCGCGCGACCGACACGTCGGCGTTCGCGCTCCAGGACGTCGTCGTGCCGGCGGCCAACCGCATCGGCGAGGAGGGGCAGGGGTTCAAGATCGCCATGCAGACCCTGGACTTCACGCGGCCGGGAACGGCGATCGGAGCGGTCGGCGTCGCGCAGGCCGCGTACGAGCTCTCGGTCGACTACGCGAAGGAGCGGGTCACGTTCGACCAGCCGATCGCCATGCATCAGGGCGTCAACTTCCTGATCGCCGACATGGCCACCGAGATCGAGGCCGCCCGCCTTCTCACCTGGCAGGCGGCATGGCTCCTCGACCGTGGCGAGCGGGCGACGCTCCACTCCTCCTTCGCCAAGCGCTTCGCCGCCGACACGGCGATGAAGGTGACGACCGATGCCGTTCAGGTCTTCGGCGGCTACGGCTACATGAAGGAGTACCCCGTCGAGAAGCTGATGCGCGACGCGAAGCTGTTCCAGATCTACGAGGGCACCTCGCAGATCCAGCGGCTCGTGATCGCCAAGGAGATCTTCCTTCCGAGAGGGTAGGCTCGCCGGATGGCTCTCGAGATCGATCTCTCCGGCCGGGTGGCGCTCGTCACCGGCGCCTCGCGCGGGCTCGGCCGCATGGACGCTCTGACGCTTGCCCGCGCGGGAGCGGACGTCGTCATCGCTGACCTCCTCGTCGAGTCCGAGCTCAGCGAGGAGACCGATGCCTACGGCCCGCTCGCCCAGGTCGCCCGCACGCAGGGGCTCGTCGGCTCCGAGTCCGCGGCGGAGGAGATTCGCGGCCTCGGCCGGCGTGCGCTCGCCGTGCGCTGCGACGTCACCGACCGTGAGCAGGTGGCGGCCGCCGTCGCCCGCACGGTCGACGAGCTCGGCTCCGTCGACATCCTCGTCAACAACGCCGGGACGCTGGACCACATGGGGCAGTTCGGCGACCAGCAGCCGGAGCTCTGGGAGCGCGACCTCCGGGTCAACTTGACGGGCGCCTTCAACTGCGCCCAGGCGGTCTGGCCGCACATGCGTGAGCGGAAGTGGGGCCGCATCGTCAACATGGCCTCCGTCGCGGGCACCCTCGGAGGTTTCGGGCAGGCGTCGTACTCGGCGACGAAGGCCGGTCTGCTCGGCTTGACGAAGACGCTCGCGATGGAGGGAGGCCGGCATGGGATCACCGCCAACGCGATCGTGCCGGGCATCATCGGTACCGAGGCATTCCACTTCGGCAACGCGGCGATGAACGAGCGGATCGCCGCCCGAACGGTGTTCAAGCGGCCCGGAGAGCCGCAGGATGTCGCCAACGCGATCGCGTTCCTCTGCTCGGATCTCGCCGGCTACGTGACGGGGATCGAGCTGAACGTCTCGGGCGGCGTCGAGCTGTTCGTCTTCTGATTCGGCGGCTACGATGGCCGGGAGTGGCAGCCTCCTCGCCGGCCGTCCCCCGCCGCGCCCGCGCGCGCTCGCGTCTCTGGTCCCGTCTCGTCGCCGTCGCGGCGCTTGCGACGCTCGCCGCGCTCGTCGTGCCGCTCGTCTTCGCCGGCTCGCCGACACGGCTTGCCGACGGCACGCACATCGCCGGGGTCGACGTGGGCGGCCTTTCTCCGGCGGCCGCCACGAAGCTCCTGCGGAAGCGCTCCGACGCGCTTGCTCGCGTGCCGGTGACCTTCACGGCGGCGGGGAAGGAGTTCCGGATCGCGCCCGCGACGCTCGGCGTGACCGTCGACTGGGCGGCGGCCGTCGCGGCAGCCCAGCGGCAGGGCGGCGGGTTCGGGCTCGTGCGCGGCTACCGCCGGCTCGAGCTGGCGCTGTTCCCGCACGACGTCTCTCCGCACGTGAGCGCGTACGGCGCCGCGGTCGGCTACGAGCTGCAGCTGCTGTCGCGGAGGATCGACCAGGCGCATCGCGACGCCCGGCTCGTGCGGCGGGGCCTGCACGTGACGATCTCGCCGGGAGCGAGCGGTCGCGTACTCGACCAGCAAGTCGCCCGGGGAGTGATGATCGACGCGCTCGCATCGTTCTCGCGCCTGCCTGTCGCGCTTCCCGTGGACGTCGAGAAACCGAAGATCACCGTTGCGACGCTCGCCGCGCGGCAGCGGATCGCCTCGCGGATCATCTCCGCGTCGGTGCAGCTCCGGATCGGCCCGACGAGGCTGCGGCTCGCGCGCTGGCGCATGGCCACGATGCTCGATCTCGACACGATGCGCTTCGAGGGGCCCTCGGCGGACGCCTACTTCCAGAAGCTCGCGAAGCTGCTCGGCCGCGACTCGAAGGACGCGACGTTCTCCGTCTCGAACGACGTCGTCAGCGTCGTGCCGGCGAAGCCGGGCCTCGCCCTCGACGTGCCGGAGGCTGCGTCGCGCATCCTCGCGGCGGCCCGCCGGAGCGCGGATCGGGTCGCGGTGCTGCCGCTCCACGAGCAGGCGCCGGCCCGCTCGACGGCCGCCGCGCAGGCGATGGGCATCACCGGCGTCGTCGGAAGCTACGAGACGATCTACGGCGGCGAGGCGAACCGGATCCACAACGTCCAGCTCGTCGCGCACCTCGTCGACGGCACGCTGATCAAGCCGGGCGAGACCTTCTCGTTCAACGGCGCCACGGGCGCGCGGACCGCGGCCAAGGGCTTCCTCGAAGCGCCCGTCATCGTGAACGGCGAGCTGCAGACGGGCCTCGGCGGCGGGGTCTGCCAGGTCTCGACCACGGTCTTCAACGCGGCCTACGAAGCCGGGCTCCCGATCACCGCGCGGACGAATCACGCCCTGTACATCTCGCACTACCCGCTCGGCCGTGACGCGACCGTCGACTATCCCGACATCGACCTGAAGTTCGTGAACGACACCGGTCACTGGCTGCTGCTGCGCACGTGGGTCGGCTCGTCGTCGCTCACCGTCTCGCTGTACGGCACGCCGACGCACCGGCGCGTCGAGACCGTCAGCCATCCGCTCAGCGTCGTCGCGCCTCCGCCGGTTCAGAAGACGGTCGACGCGACGCTGAAGCCGGGCGAGGTCGCCGTCGACGACCCGGGCGTGCCGGCCCAGTCGACATCCGTGGAGCGGAAGGTCTACGCGGCCGACGGCAAGCTGCTGTCGGATCAGACGTGGTACTCGAGCTACCGCGCCGAGCCGAAGATCGTCCGGGTCGGCCCGAAGAAGAAGGCGAAGCCGAAGAAGAAGAACGCCGCGACGGCGCCGGGGACGACGACCAATCCGACAACGACCGGCCCGACCACGACGTCGCCGACGAGTACCGCCCCGGCGACGACTACGCCGTCCTCGACGACTCCCGGTCAGGGGACGACGACGACTCAGCAGCCCGAATCGCCTCCTGCAACCACGTCGGGACACGGGTAGGCCGGAACGTCCCGGCGTCGACGGTCGCGTGTGACGTCCAGCCGTCCGCGACGACGGCTCCCGCGCGCTCGACGGCGTACTCGTACCGGAAGCGCGCGCCTCGCACGTCGAGACAGCGCGCGTGGACGAGGAGCTGCTCGTCGAACCGAACCGGCTGCAGGTAGCGGACGTGCGTCTCGAGCACGACCGCCTCGAGCCCGAGATCGCGGAGCCGCTGGTAGCCGCCCGCGTACTGCTCGAGGTAGGCGACGCGGGCGACCTCGAACCAGACCGGATACGTTGCGTTGTGCGCGATCCCCTGCGCGTCGGTCTCCGCGAACCTGACGCGGACGGGAGTGGAGAAGCCGAAGCCGTGCACGAGTCCGCCATGCTCGCAGAACTGATCCGGTCGAATCAGCCGTGCATCGCCCTGACCGGCGCCGGCGTCTCGACCGAGAGCGGAATCCCCGACTTTCGCAGCGCCGGCGGGATCTGGGCGCAGTACGACCCGTACGAGGTCGCTTCGATCGAGGCGTTCGCCCGCGACCCGGCCCGCGTCTGGGAGTTCTACGGCCGCCGCCTCGCCGTGCTCGCCGAGGTTCGGCCGAACCCGGCTCACGTCGCGCTTGCCGAGCTCGAGGCGGCCGGGCTCGTGGAAGCGGTCGTCACCCAGAACGTCGACGGGCTGCACGCCCGGGCCGGGTCGCAGGACGTGATCGAGGTGCACGGGACGATCGCGACCGCGAGCTGCCCGGCGTGCGGGCGAACCGAGCCTCGCGAGAGAGTCCGGGAGCTGCTGCCGCTGCCGCGCTGCCGCGACTGCGGCGCGGTGCTGAAGCCGGACGTCGTCATGTTCGGCGAGTTGCTGCCGGAGCGGGCGATCGACCGGGCGACCACGCTCGCGCACGTGGCGGCGCTCCTGCTCGTCGTCGGGTCGTCGCTGCAGGTCTGGCCGGTCGCCGGGCTCCCGGAGGAGACGCTCCTGCACGGCGGAAGGCTCGCGATCGTGAACCACGACCCGACCCCGTACGACGTCCGTGCCGCCTTCGTCAGCCGGCGCTCGGCGGGAGCGCTGCTCGAGGATGTGCGCCGGGCGCTTCTGGAGGAGATGCGGTAACGACGAGTGGCCGGGCTGGCCGGCCGGGGGCTCAGCTTGCGCTCCGCGCTAGATGATTGATTCCGAAGTGCTGTGCCCGCGGGGAGGGCATGCACCAAGCAGTGGGGACGGCTCGACCGGGGGCAAGGCCGGTGGGCCTTGGCGCCGGTCGAGACGGCCGCAATGCGCCGCGTGCAGGCCCCCAGCCGCGGGTGTATCGACTTTGGAATCAATCATCTAGGCGGTCGCGCGCTTGACCGGCTTCTCGTCGAGGATCTGGCTGCAGTCGACACAGACCTGCCGCTCGACCTCGTACGGGACACCGGCCCGCTGAAGGACCACGTGAACGCGCTTCGTCACGTGCTCGTGCGCCTTGGCGCTGCGCATCTTCATCTCTCTCCCAGCGTAGACGGCAATCCGGCTGCCTGATCGATCGAAAGGGTGAAGCTTAGGCCAGTATTTTGTGAAGACCCGGCGGACGGAAGCGAGAGCTGGACGTGCTCGTCGAGGCCTGAGACCCCGACGCCCACGAGCCGCAGAGGCCCGGGACGATCGGCGAGCGCTCGATCGAGGAGCGCGCAGGCGAGCTCGCCGATGCGGCCCCCGTCGTCGGTCCCGACCGGCAGGGACGTCGACCTCGTGCGGATCGAGAAGTCGGGATACCGCACCTTCGTCGTCACGGTGCGGCCGACCTGGCCTCGCGAGCTCAGGTGCTCGCCGAGACGGGCGGCCATCCGTCGCAGCTCGCCGTGCAGCCGCTCACGGTCGCCGACGTCGCGGGGAAAGGTCTCCTCCTGCGAGATCGAGATCCGCTCGACGGACAGCTCGAGCGGCCTCGGATCGATCCCGCGGGCGCGCTCCCGGAGCTCCCGGCCGACCTTCCCCGGCAGCGCCCGCGCGACGGCGTCGTCCGCGAGGGCGGCCAGCTGCCCGATCAGCTCGACGCCGGCCGCTCGGAGGCGCTCCTCGGCACGGGGCCCCACGCCGGGCAGCAGCCTGATGGGGAACGGCGCCAGGAACGACGCCTCCCGGCCGGGCCGGACCACGGTCAGCCCGCCCGGCTTGCGCCGGTCGGACGCCACCTTGGCGACCACCTTCGACGTGCCGACGCCGAGCGAGCACGAAAGCCGCGTCCGCGCCCTGACGACCGCCCGCACCGCCTCCGCGAGGGGGCGCGCGTCGTCGAACGACCGCGCGAGCTCGCCGAGGTCGAGGTACCCCTCGTCGATCCCCGCCTGCTCGACGCTCGGGACGATCTCGCGCACGTGCGACCACACCTCACGCGAGTAGTCGCGATCGAGGGCGTGCCGCGGGCGGACGAAGACGGCGTGCGGGCAGCGGCGGAGCGCCTCCGCAGCCGACATGGCCGAGTGGATGCCGAAGCCGCGCGCGACGTAGTTCGCGGTCGCCACGACCCCGCGGCCGTGCGGGTCGCCGCCGACGACGAGCGGCACATGCCGGAGCTCCGGGCTCTCGAGCTCCTCGACGGCCGCGAAGAAGGCGTCGAGGTCGAGATGGGCGACGATCACGCGAACAAGCGTACGCGTCCCGCCGGAGCCCGTCCGCTAGGGTCGCTAGAAAGGAGGCGTCATGGCGAAGAACCCGCTCTCCCAGCTCGCCTCGCTCGGCGAGGAAGTGATCGGCAAGGCCGCCCAGAACCCGACGGCCGCACGGCTGCTGCAGACGGGCGCCCAGCTGAAGGATCGCGTCGACGAGCTCTCGAAGCGCGTCCGCGGTCTCGAGGCGATCGAGAAGCGCATCGAGGAGCTCGAGCTGCGGCTCGAGAAGGTGGAGCGCAGCAGCGGCTGGGCGGCGCGCAAGGAGCCCGCCCCGCCGGCCGTTCCCTCGATTCCTGATCCCTTCGGGGCGCGGATTGGAGGTGCACCAGGGACGATCTCGAAGGCGGCCGGGGTCGTGCCGACCTGCTCGCCTTCGACCTCGATCGGCAGGTGCTGGGCGGCGTCGACCTCGACGGTGGCCGACCGGACGACCTCCA
>CAWASP010000022.1:0-191126 GCA_963784765.1 uncultured Thermoleophilia bacterium | reverse complement strand
CTCACGCAGCCGGCCCCGAGCACGCGGTCGAGTTCCTTGCGGCGCAGCTCCGCGGGTCGCGTAAACCTGTGCTCGTCGCCACGGGCCCGCTGACGAACGTCGGGCTCCTCTTCGCTACCTACCCCGACGCGCGGCCCGACCGGATCGTGCTGATGGGCGGCGCGATCGGCGAGGGGAACCGCACGCCGGCGGCCGAGTTCAACATCTGGTCCGATCCCGAGGCCGCCCAGCGCGTGTTCGCCGAGGGGCTCGACACGACGATGGTCGGCCTCGACGTCACGCATCGCGCGCTCATCCGCGACGAGCACACCGAGCGGCTCCGCGGCGCGGGCCGCGTCGGCGAGGCCGTGGCCGAGCTGATCGACTTCTATGCCCGGTTCCACCATGTCCGCTACCCCGATCTCGACGGCTCGCCGATGCACGACCCGGTCTGCATCGCCCACCTCGTCGACCCGGCGTTGCTCGAGATTCGCGACGCCCTGATCGAGGTCGACTGCTCCACCGGCCCGAGCTCCGGGCGGACGAACGTCGACCACCGGGGGCGCGAGCACTTCGGCCCGCCCAATGCGAAGGTCGCCCTCGGCATCGACGGCGACCGGTTCGCCGAGCTGGTGGTCGAGCGCATCTCGTCATTCGGATGAGCACGAAGGACGGAACGCGTGTGCGGCTCGCCGGCGGAGGCTCGACCGACGGAGCCGGCGAGCGGAGCCAGTTGATCTGCTTCGCCGCGATCGCGCCGCACGGCGGGCCCGTCTTCGACCAGCCGGAGGCGCCGACGCGGCAGGGGATGCGCGAGCTCGCCCGACGGTTCTCGGCCGCCCGGCCGGAGGCGGCGATCGTGTTGACGCCGCACGGCATCCACGTCGACGGCCACTTCGCGGTCGTCCGGTCGGTCCGGCTCGAAGGAGACGCGGCGCAGTGGACGAGCGCCGACACCCACTACGAAGGGCCCGGCGAGCCGGCGCTCGCCGACGCCTGCGTGCAGGCGCTCCAGGCGGTGGGGCTGCCGGCGCTCGGGGTCACCTTCGGCTCCACCGCGGCGGGGTCGTCGACGATGCCGCTCGACTGGGGCGCGCTGATCCCGCTCTGGTTCATGCGCGCCCCTGCGGTCGTCGTCAGCCCCTGCCGCTCCCGCTCGAACGAAGAGCACGTGCGGGCGGGCCGCGCGCTGGCCGAGGCGACCGGCGGCCGGCGCGTCGCGCTGATCGCGAGCGCCGATCACGGGCACGGGCACACGGCCGACGGCCCGTACGGGTTCGCGCCGGAGTCGGCCGAGTACGACGACGAGATCCAGGCGGTCGTCCGCGACAACCGGCTGCGGGCGCTCGAGGCGTGGGATCCCGGCTTCGCCGTCGCGGCGAAGGCGGACAGCTTCTGGCAGCTCCTGATGCTGGAGGGGGCGCTCGGTGACGGATTCGAGGTCGAGCTGCTCTCCTACGAGGTGCCGACCTACTTCGGCATGCTCACCGCGAGCTACACGCCGCGCGCCGGCGTCGTGGAGTAGTCGGGCCCCGAGGGGAGGAGCGCGGCGCTGCGTCGCGAAGTGCCCCGGCATGGCGCGCAGGAAGCGGCCCCGCAAGACGTCCCCGAAGACGCCGAGTCGCGTCAAGAAGCGGCGCGCCGCCCGCCGCCGGCCGCGGGCGCAGACCCACCACTACCCGGAGCTCGTCGGGCTCGCCCTCGCGGCGGTCGGCGTCTTCTGCGCCGCCGTCCTCTGGTTCGGCTTCAACGGCGGCCCTGTCACCCGGCTCGTGCAGGACGCCGTCGGGGCCGCGTCGTACCTCGCCCCGGTCGTGCTCGTTCCGCTCGGCGGCCTGATCGTCGCGAAGAGCGCCCTCGTCGATGTGCGCCCGTTCCGGCTCGGGCTGGGGGTCGCGGTCACGGGTCTCCTGCTGACGCTCGGCGACGCGCACGGCGGGCTCGCCGGCCGCGGGCTCGAGTGGGTCGTTGCGCTCGGCCTCGGCAGCACGGGCTCCACGATCCTCGGCGTGCTCGGGACACTCGTGGGCGTCCTCCTCCTGACCGGCGCGAGCCTCGGCGCCATGCTCCGCCGGACGGGCCGCGTCGTCCACCAGGCGCGCCGCCGAGTCGCCCGGCGCCCGGCCCGCGTGCAGGACGAGGGCTATGACGAAGACTCGTTGGAGCATGAGCCTCCGGTCGACGTGCGGCACCACTATCCGGACATCGTCTCCGACTCCGCGTCCGTCGGGCCGCCGCCGGTCCTCTACATGCAGGACGAGGAGGATCTGGCCGACGACGAGCCCGAGACGCAGGAGCGGCTCTTCGAGCCGCCGACGCCCCCCGTCGCCGACTACCGTCTCCCCGACCGGTCGCTGCTCCGGACGTCGAAGCCCGGCTCGGGGCCGAACGACGAGGCGGGCCAGCGGGTCGCCGAGGCGCTCGTCACGTGCCTTGCGCACTTCGGGGTCGAGGCGAACGTCGTCGGTCAGATCGCGGGCCCGCGCGTCACCCGCTACGAGCTCCAGCTCGCGCCCGGCACGAAGGTCGGCAAGGTCGCGAACCTGAAGGACGACCTTTCCTACGCCCTCGCGACGACCGAGATCCGCATCCTCGCGCCGATCCCGGGCAAGCAGGCGGTCGGGGTCGAGGTGCCGAACCTGAGCCCGAACCTCGTCACGCTCGGCGACATCTTCGGCGACCTTCCCCAGAGCGCGAGCCCGCTCGCCGTGTGGCTCGGCAAGGACATCTCAGGCGCCGCCGTCTGGGCCGACCTCGCGCGCATGCCGCACGTGCTCATCGCCGGCACGACGGGCTCGGGCAAGTCGGGCTGTATCAACACGATCCTCACCTCCATCCTGCTGCGTGCCACGCCCGACGAGGCGCGCCTGATCCTGATCGATCCGAAGCGCATCGAGCTCAACTACTACGAGTCGATCCCCCACCTGCTGACGCCGGTCGTCTCGAGCCCGAAGGAGGCGAGCGCCGTGCTGCTCAACGTCGTCACGGAGATGGAGAGACGGTACGAGCGGCTTTCGCAGATGCGCGCCCGCAACCTGCCCGAGGCGAACCGCGCACTGCGCAAGCGCGGGGAGGAGGAGCTCCCCTACCTGCTCGTCGTGATCGACGAGCTTGCCGACCTGATGATGGTCAGCCCGCAGGAGGTCGAGGACTCGATCATCCGGCTCGCGCAGAAGTCGAGGGCGGTCGGCATCCATCTCGTGCTCGCCACGCAGCGGCCGTCCGTCGACGTGATCACGGGCATGATCAAGGCGAACGTGCCGTCGCGGATCGCGTTCGCGGTCTCGTCACAGACCGATTCGCGCGTGATCCTCGACTCGAACGGCGCCGAGAGCCTGCTCGGACAGGGCGACATGCTCTTCAAGCCGCTCGGGACATCGCGCCTTCAGCGCCTGCAGGGCGCCTTCGTCACCGAGGAGGAGATCGCGCTGATCGTCGACCAGGCGCGCTCGCAGCGCGAGCAGTCGATCGACGAGTCGTTCCTCGAGGCGCCGCAGGTCTTCGCCGACGACGTCGACGACGACTCGGGAGAGTTCGACCCCGACGAGGATCCGCTCCTCGACAAGGCGATCGACGTTGTCGTCACCGCGCAGACGGCGAGCGTGTCCCTCCTGCAGCGGCGGCTGCGCGTCGGCTATACCCGCGCGGGCCGCCTGATCGACATGCTCGAGCGGCGGGGGATCATCTCGCCGTACGAGGGCTCGAAGCCGCGGCGCGTGCTCGTCTCGGAGCACGAGCTCGAGCGTGCCGCGCCCCTCGTGGAGTGAGCCTCCCTCCGTAGTTCCCCCCTTCCTGTTCCGGTGGGGCCGAAGTACGATGGCGCGACCGGGTTTACGACGAATGAGGAGGGTACGTGAGAGTTTCTCGCTGGATTGCGCTGCCGGCGGTCATCGCACTGGTTGCGGTCGTCGTCACGGCGACCGCCTTCGGAGGTGCGTCGCCGGCGTCGCAGAAGGCCGGGTTTACTGCGGCGCTCGTGAGCGATATCGGCAAGTTCACCGACAAGGGGTTCAACCAGAATCAGTTGAAGGGCTTGAACGACGCCAAGAAGAAGCTCGGCGTCACCGGGCTGCCGCTGCAGTCGAACTCGACCAGTGACTACGCGCCGAACTTCAACACGGCGATCCGGAAGGGCGCCAAGCTGGTGATCGCGGCCGGGTTCCTGCTCGCGCCGACGATGGCGACGTACGCGAAGAAGTTCCCGAACGTCGACTTCGCGATCACCGACTACACGGTCCACACCTCGCCCTTCGCGAACAAGAAGGGCACCGTGCTGCCCGCGTACGCGAAGAATGTCGAGGGCCTGACCTACATGGCGAACGAGTCGGGCTGCCTGGTCGGCGTGCTCGCGGCCAAGATGGCCCAGAAGATGGGCGGCAACGCGGTGGGTGCGGTCGGCGGCATCAAGATCCCGCCGGTCGACATCTGGATCGCGGGCTACAAGTTCTGCGTCCACAAGATCGCCCCGAAGATGAAGGTGATCGTGCAGTACTCGAACGACTTCGTCGCGACCGACAAGTGCCAGACGGTCGCCCAGAACGAGATCGGGCAGGGCGCGAAGGTGCTCTTCCAGGTCGCGGGCGGCTGCGGTCTGGGCACGCTGAAGGCCGCGGATGCCGCGGGCATCTGGGGGATCGGCGTCGACGTCGATCAGTACAACGACGCGAAGCGGGTGCTGACGAGCGGTGTGAAGCGCGTCGACACCGGCGTCTACGACGCGATCCAACAGGCGAAGGCGGGCAAGTTCCAGGGCGGCTCCGACCTGGTCTTCGACCTGAAGAACGGCGGCATGGGCGTCGGCCGGATCAACCCCGCCGTCCCCAAGTCGTGGCGCAACCTGATGAAGACCTACAAGAAGAACATCATCAGCGGCAAGTTGAAGGTGCCGACGGCGCTCTAGGGACGAGCCCGTCCAGAGCGTTCCACGAGAGGGCGGGCCGGGAACGGCCCGCCCTCTCACTGCTCCGGGAGCAACCGTCTAGGATCGCGTTCCGAATGCCAGAGGACCTCATCCTCGAGTTGCGGGGGATCCGCAAGGAGTTCCCCGGAGTTGTCGCGAACGACGACGTCGACCTCGACATCAGGCGTGGCGAGGTGCACGCCCTCCTCGGCGAGAACGGGGCCGGCAAGTCGACCCTCATGAACATCCTCTACGGGCTCTACCGGCCCGACGCGGGCGAGATCCGCCTGCACGGCCAGCCTGTCAGCTTCGGCTCGGCTCGCGACGCGATCCAGGCGGGGATCGGGATGGTGCACCAGCACTTCATGCTGATCCCGGTGATGACGGTCGCCGAGAACATCGTGCTCGGGGTCGAGCCTCGCGACCGCCTCCTGCTCGACGAGCGCACCGCCGAGCGGCGTGTGCGCGAGCTGTCCAAGCGCTTCGGCCTGCTTGTCGAACCGGCCGCGCTCGTCAGCGAGATCACGGTGGGGCAGGAGCAGCGCGTCGAGATCCTGAAGGCGCTCTACCGCGGCGCCGAAATCCTCATCCTCGACGAGCCGACGGCCGTGCTGACCCCGCAGGAGGCACGTGAGCTCTTCGGGATCATCCGCAGCCTGCAGGAGGACGGCAAGTCGATCATCTTCATCAGCCACAAGCTGAACGAGGTCCTCGAGATCGCCGACCGCATCACGGTGCTGCGGCGCGGCAAGAAGATCGAGACCGTGCCGTGCGAGGGGGCGACCGAGACGTCGCTCGCGCGGGCGATGGTCGGCCGCGAGGTGCTGCTCAGCGTCGAGAAGGAGCCGGCGAAGCCCGGCGAGGTGCTGCTCACCGTGGACGACCTGCACGTCCGCGACGAGCGCGGTATCGAGAAGGTGCGCGGCGTCTCGCTCGAGGTGCGGGCGGGCGAGATCGTGGGCGTCGCGGGCGTCGACGGCAACGGCCAGACCGAGCTCGTCGAGGCGATCACGGGCCTCCGCAAGATCGAGAGCGGCCGCGTGCTCGTCGCCGGGCGGGAGCTGCGCGACGCCTCGGCGCGCCAGATGCTCGACGCCGGCGTCGGCCACATCCCGGAGGACCGCCAGCGGCGCGGGCTCGTGCTCGAGTTCACGATCGCCGAGAACATCGCGCTGCACGACTACGCGAAGCCGCCGGACGCCCGCTTCGGCTGGCTCTTCCCTCTCCGGCTTGTCGAGCGGGCGCGCCGGCTGATCAAGGAGTTCGACGTTCGCGGTGGCGGCCCGCTCACGCCCGCCGGCGGCCTCTCCGGCGGCAACCAGCAGAAGGTGGTCGTCGCCCGCGAGATCGCCCGCGACCCGAAAGTGCTGATCGCGGCGCAGCCGACGCGGGGCCTCGATGTCGGAGCGATCGAGTACCTCCACCGGCGGATCGTCGCCGAGCGCGACGAGGGCCGCGCCGTGCTGCTCGTCTCGCTGGAGCTCGAGGAGATCCTGTCGCTCTCCGACCGGATCCTCGTGATCTACGAGGGCGAGCTCGTCGGTGAGCACGCGGGCGAGGTCGACGAGGAGGCACTCGGGCTCGAGATGCTCGGCGGAGGCGAGCGGACCGCGGCGTGAGCGAGCCCGATCCGCGCGAAGCGCCGCCCGAGTCGCCCGAGGAGGCGTCGGAGACCGGCACGCTCGCCGCGCGGCTCGCGCTGAAGCAGCGCGCCGGCGGCGTCATCGTCCCGGTGTTGACGGCGCTGATCGCGTTCGTGCTCGGCGGCTTCGTCGTGCTCGCGACCGGTCACAACCCGCTGCTCGCCTACCGGGACATCTTCAACGGCGCCGGTCTCAACTGGGTGTTCCACCCGACGACCGACGTCGTGAACACCTCCGCCTACAACCTCTCGCAGACGCTCCTGCAGACGACGACCCTGATCCTCTGCGGTCTCGCGGTGGCGTTCGCCTTCCGGTGCGGCATGTTCAATATCGGCGGGCAGGGTCAGTACTTCGTCGGGCTCTACACGGCGAACTGGGTGGGCTACGACCTCCAGTCGATGAGCCCGCTGCCGCACATCCTGCTCGCGGTCGGGGCCGCGACGCTGGCGGGTGCCTTCTGGGCAGGCATCGCCGGGTTCCTGAAGGCGGCCGTCGGCGCGCACGAGGTGATCTCGACGATCATGCTGAACTGGATCGCGATCTGGATCGGCTCGTGGCTCTTCGGCGACGGCGGGCCGCTCCAGAACGCCCAGAACAAGACCGTCCCGATCTCGAACGACGTCGCCGACAGCGCGAAGCTGCCGGTCTTCTGGGGCGACCAGCAGCTGCAGGGCTTGCACGTCGGCTTCTTCGTTGCGCTCGCCGCGCTCGTCGTGTTCTGGCTGATCCTGAACCGCACCACGCTCGGCTACGAGGTGCGCGCGGTGGGCTTCAACCCGGAGGCCGCGGCGTACGGCGGCATCAGCGTCAGGAAGAACCTGATCCGCGCGATGGCGATCTCCGGCGCGTTCGCCGGCCTCGCCGGCGCGCTCGACATGCTCGGCTACCTGTACCACTACGGCGTCTCGGACATCCCCGTCAGCTCGGTCGGCTTCCTCGGCATCGCGGTCGCACTGCTCGGCCGCAACACCGCGATCGGCACCGGGCTCGGGGCGCTCCTCTTCGGGGCGCTCCTGTTCGGCACGACGCACGGGCTCAACTCGAACGTCATCGACCCGCAGCTCGCGGGGAACCTCACCTACATGATCCAGGGGCTGATCGTCCTGTTCGTCGGGGCGGACGTCCTCATCCTCTACATCTGGAGCTCGCGGCGGCGCATGCGGTCGCGGCGGCCGGCGAAGACGGAGGCCACGGCGTGAGCTGGAGCGAGCGCCTCGAGAACCCGGTCAGCGCGCGGCTCCGGGACCCCGCGACGAGCGGGTACGCATCGCTCGTCCTCGGCGTGCTCGCGGCGTTCCTCGGGATCCCGCCCGTCGAGGCGCGCACCGTGACCTGGCAGATCGTCGTCGGCGTCGTCGCGGTGCTGCTCGGCATCTGGACGGTCACGCGGGGCCGGCGCCGGCTCGGCTGGGGCGGCGTCGTCACGGGGCTCGCCGGCATCGGCCTCGGCATCCTCGCCACCCGCTCCGGGACGGGGAACCTCGAGGCGGTCTTCAACGCGTCGCTGATCGCCCAGATGTTCGCGTTCTCGACGCCGCTCGTCTTCGGCGCGATCGCCGGCATGTTCTCCGAGCGCAGCGGCGTCGTGAACATCGGGCTCGAGGGCATGATGCTGATGGGCGCGTTCTGGGGCATCTACGGCGCCGACAAGGGCGGCACGTGGGTGGTCGGCATCCTCGTCGGTGCGGCCACCGGCGGGCTGCTCGCGCTCGTCTACGCGTACTTCGCGATCCACCTGCGAGCCGACCAGATCGTCGGCGGCACGGCGGTGAACTTCCTCGCCCTCGGCATCACCGGCTACTTCTTCTTCCAGCTGTACCACGGCGAGTACGTACCGAGCGGCGTCTCGACGATCCCGAACGTCAGGATCCCGGGGATCGCGAACATGCACTTCCTCGGCCCGGCGATCGGCAACCTCAACCTGATGATCTGGGCGAGCTTCCTGCTGGTGATCCTTTCGTACATCGTCGTCTTCAAGACGCCGATCGGGCTGCGGATCCGCGCGTGCGGCGAGCACCCGCGGGCGGCGGACACGGTCGGGATCAACGTGTACGCCGTTCGCTACGGCGCGGTCGTGCTCTCGGGCATCCTCGCCTCGACCGGCGGCGTCTACCTCTCGGACGGGTTCGGCGGCGGGACCTTCAACGACAACATGACCGCCGGCCGCGGCTTCATCGCGCTGGCGGCGATGATCTTCGGGAACTGGCGGCCGGCCGGCGCATTCGGGGCTGCCGTCCTCTTCGGCTTCTCGAGCGCGGTCGCTCTTCGCCTGCAGGTGTACTCGGCATCGGCGTCGACGCTGTTCAACGTGCTCCCCTACGTGCTGACGCTGATCGCCGTCGCGGGCGTGATCGGACGGACCGTGCCGCCGGCGGCGGATGGCAGGCCGTACCAGAAGCAGTAGCGCGCGGCGGCGAGCGGCGGTCGTATGCGTGGTCGCCGCGCTCGGCGGCTCGGCGGCCCTGCTCCTCGGAGCCTCGGGCGGCGCGGCGACCGCCGGGGGCGGCCGGCTGCTCGCGTGCCTCGTCGTCGGGCGGTCCGGGCCGAGCAGCGGGCCGTTCGGGTCGATGGCCGAAGCCGGGCTCGCAGCCGGCGAGAAGCTGGGAGTGCGGGCTCGCACCGTCCATGCGGGATCGCCCGCCGCCTACGCCGCCGGGCTCCGCTCCTGCGCGACGCGCGGAGCGGGGGTCACGATCGCCGCCGGGTTTCCGATGGCCGGCTCGATCGACACCGTCGCGACCGCGCTGCCGGGCTCGGCGTTCGCGGTGATCGACGTCGATGCCGCCTCCCTCGCACACCGGCCGAAGAACGTGCAGGGGGTGCTCTTCGCCCAGGAGGAGGCCGGCTATCTCGTCGGGTTCGCGGCCGGTCTCTGGGCGAAGCGGAGCCATGCGGCTGCAGTCGGTTCGATCGGCGGCCTCGACATCCCACCGGTCGAGCGGTACCTGGCGGGCTTCGAGTTCGGTGCGGAGAGGGCCGATCCGGGCGTCAAGACGCTTCATGACTTCGTCGACGACCTCGAGCGGCCGGCGACGTGTCGGCGCAAGGCGCTCGACCAGATCGACCACGGCTCGGTGGTCGAGTTCGAGGTGGCCGGTGCCTGCGGGCGCGGCGCGATCGCCGCGGCCCACGCAAAGGGCGTCTTCGCGATCGGCGTCGGCACGGGCGTCGTGGAGCTCGGCCCGTGGGTCATGACGAGCGCGCTCGAGCGGATCGACGTCGCCGTCCTCTCCGTGATCCGGGCTGCGAAGGAGGCGACGCTGCGAACGGGCGCCAACGTGGTCCTCGGCGCCCGGCAGCGGGGGATCGGTTACGACACGTGGAGCCCTCGTGTGCCGGTTTCGATTCGCTCCGCCGTCGCCCGCCAGTACGCGCGCCTCGTCGCAGGAAAGATCAAAGGCATTCCGGTGACGGTCAAGTAGTGGGCAGCCGCCGGTGAACGCGATCTGCACCGCAGGGCCTGCGGCGGCAGCGGCGGCTGCGACGGCCGCGTTGCTGGTTCTCGGCGGCTGCGGTTCTGCGCCGAAGCGCCCGGAGACCGTGCGGAGCGCGCCCTCCGCTCCGTCTCCGGGGTTGCGGATCGGCGTCGTCGGGCCGCTTCACGTCGAGACGAAAGGCGCCGCCGTGGAGTACGGCCCGCTCGCACACGTGGTCGACAACCAGCTCGTGCTGGTCGATGCCGCTGCGCTCGGCGCCGGCCGGCTCGCCGACGTCGCCGACGCGCACCCGGCGACGCACTTCGCCCTGATCGGCGCCTCCACGAAGGGCTTCCGGCGCCCGAACGTCGCCGGCATCGTCCTTCGGGACGACCAGGCCGCCCTGCTCGCGGGGGCCGTCGCAGGCCTCGTCGCGGCCGAGGAGAGCGTCCCGCAGCCCCGCGTCGCGTGGGTCGGGCCGCGCGAGGAGGCGCTCGTGAAGACGTTCGTGCGCGGCGTGCACACCTCCGCGCCGAGGGCGATCGTGCTGCGGGGATGGTCGAGCGGCGCACCGGTCGCATGCAAGGAGGCGGCGATCGCGGTGATCGAGCGAGACGCGATCGCCGTCGCCGCCCACGGCGGCGCCTGTGCCGAGGCGGCCGCGTCCGGCGCCCACGACCAGGGACGCGTCGCGCTCGCGCTCTCCGGCTTTCAGCTCCCGAACGTCGCGGCGGACCGGATCGCGCGCGACGCCGTCGCCGGTCTCTACTACGGCCGCGAGGACGTGATCTTCGGGGCTCGCTCCGGCGTGATCGGCGTGCGGAGGCTCGACCCGCGGGTGCCCCCGTCGATCGCCTTACAGGCGCGTCTCGCGGCCCAGGAGCTCGCGTCGGGGCGCTCGCCGTCCGGCTGACCGCCCCGGGCTCGCTGGGCGACCATCTAGGATCGCTGACGCATGGCGGGGGCCGCTCTCCTCGAGCTTCGCGGGATCACGAAGCGGTTCCCGGGTGTGCTCGCGAACGACCACGTCGACTTCGACCTCCGGCGGGGCGAGGTGCACGCGCTGCTCGGCGAGAACGGCGCCGGCAAGTCGACGCTGATGAACATCCTCTGCGGCCTGTACGCGCCCGACGAAGGCGACATTCTCCTCGACGGCCGGCGGATCAAGGTCGGCTCGACCAGGGCGGCGATCGAGCACGGCATCGGCATGGTGCACCAGCACTTCATGCTGATCGGCGTGATGACGGTGACGGAGAACATCGTCCTCGCGACAGAGCCCCGGCGGGCGGGCATCTTCCTCGACATGACCGCCGCGCGGCGGCGTGTGAGCGACCTCTCGGCGCGCTTCGGTCTGCAGGTCGATCCGGACGCCCGGATCGAGCGGATCACCGTCGGCCAGCAGCAGCGGGTCGAGATCCTGAAGGCGCTCTACCGCGGGGCCGAGATCCTCGTCCTGGACGAGCCCACTGCGGTGCTGACACCCCAGGAGTCGCGCGAGCTCTTCGCCATCGTCGGCGCGCTGCGGGAGCAGGGCACGTCGATCGTGTTCATCTCGCACAAGCTGCGCGAGGCGATCGAGGTCGCCGACCGAATCACGGTGCTTCGGCGCGGATCGGTCGTCGACACGATCCCGGCCGCCGAGGCGACGGAGGCGCGGCTCGCGCGGATGATGGTCGGCCGCGACATCCTGCTCCGGACCTCGAAGCGCGCAGCCGCGCCCGGTGCGCCGCTCCTCCGCGTCGAGGGCCTCACCGTGCTCGACGACCGCGGGCTCGAGGCGGTCCGCGACGTCTCCTTCGAGGTCCGGGCGGGGGAGATCGTCGGCATCGCAGGGGTGGACGCCAACGGGCAGAGCGAGCTGATCGAGGCGCTCACGGGGCTGCGGCGCTCGCGGTCCGGGCGGGTGGTCGTCGACGGCCGCGACCTCTCGAACGCGAGCTCGCGCGAGTTGCTGGACGCAGGCGTCGGGCAGATCCACGAGGACCGGCACCGGCGAGGCCTCGTGCTGCCCTTTTCCCTTGCGGAGAACCTCGCGCTGCACGACTACCGGCGGCCGCCGAACTCGCGCCGCGGCGTTCTCGACCCCGACGCGATCGTGCGGCGGGCCCGGCGCCTCCTCGCCGAGTTCGACGTCCGCGGCGGGACGCCGGCCACCCCCGCGGGCGCGCTCTCCGGAGGGAACCAGCAGAAGGTCGTGCTCGCCCGTGAGCTCGACGTGGAACCACGTGTGCTGGTCGCCGCGCAGCCCACGCGCGGCCTCGATGTCGGGGCGATCGAGTTCGTCCACCGGCGCCTCGTCGAGCAGCGCGACGCCGGTCGGGCGGTGCTCCTCGTCTCGCTCGAGCTGGAGGAGATCCTGTCGCTGTCGGACCGGATCCTCGTCTTCTACGAGGGCAGGATCGCCGGCGAGTTCCCGCCGACCGCGACCGAGGAGGAGCTGGGCGTCGCGATGACGGGCGGCCTCGCCGGGACGCGCACATGAGCGTCGCCGAGCGCAGGTGCCGCCTCCGCCGCCGTTGGAGCAGAAGAGGCCGATGAGCGACGAGCTGAAGGGCGAGGAGTTCGAGGAGCCGCCGGGCGGGGAGCTGCCGACGCCGCAGCAGCATCTCGGCCCGCGTGCCCGCGGGCTCCGCGGCGCGGTCGGGCCGCTTGTCACGACGGCGGTCGCGTTCCTCGCGGGAGGCCTCGTCGTCGCGCTGACGGGCAAGAACCCGGTGTCGGTCTACCGGGCGATCTTCGACGGGACGGGGCTCGCGTGGTTCTTCCACGTCGGGTCGTACTCCGCGCGCATCCCGTTCTCCGCGCACCACATGTGGTTCCCGTGGGACACCGCGTCGACCGCCGCGCAGAACCTCCAGCAGACGCTCCTCGTCACGACGCCGATCGCGCTGACCGGGCTCGCGGTCGCGTTCGCGTTCCGCTGCGGCCTCTTCAACATCGGCGGCCAGGGGCAGTACCTGGCGGGCGTCTACCTCGCGATCCTGCTCGGCTCGTCCTTCCCCGGCCTCGCACCGTTTCCGCACGTCCTGGTCGTCCTCGTCGCCGGCGCCCTGGCCGGCGCCGCGTGGGCCGGCATCGCAGGCGTCCTGAAGGCGACGGTCGGCACGCACGAGGTGATCTCGACGATCATGCTCAACTGGATCGCGGTCTGGGTGGGGTCGTACCTCGTCGGGGCGGGCGGCCCGCTGCAGGGGGACCAGCCGGCGATCCCCGCCTCGCGCGAGATCGCGCCCGGGGCACGGCTGCCGGTCTTCTGGGGCCTGAAGGAGCTGCAGGGGCTCTCGATCGGGATCTTCATCGCCGTCGCGATGCTCGGCTGCTACTGGTTCCTCGTCAACCGCACCACCCTGGGCTTCGAGGTGCGGGCGGTGGGCTTCAACCCGGAGGCGGCGCGCGCGAACGGCATCGGCGTGGCGCGGAGCTACTTCCTCGCGATGGCGCTCGCGGGCGGCTTCGCGGGCCTGGCCGGCGCCGTCGACATCAGCGGGTGGGCCTTCCAGATCGGGCAGAGCGACATCCAGGTCAGCCAGGTCGGTTTCATCGGCCTCGCGGCCGCGCTGCTCGGACGCAACACGGCGGCGGGCGTCGGGTTCGCGTCGCTCCTCTTCGGTGCGCTCATCAACGGGACGTCCGGCCGCCAGCTCGATCCGACCGTCTTCCGCCCGGATCTCGCCGGCAACCTCGCGACGATCATCCAGGGTCTCGTCATCCTCTTCGTCGGGCTCAACCTGACCGGTGCCCTCGTCTGGCTCCGGAAGCGGTGGAGGGACAGCGCGTGACGGCGTTCGGGCCGAAGCACGTCGGCGTCGCCGGGATCGTCCTCGGGGCGCTCGCGTTCTGGCTTGCGCTGCCGCCTCTCGCGGCGCGGACGCAGGCGGTGCCGGTCCTCGTCGGCATCCTCGCGATCGCGGCGGGGATCTGGGCGTGGTCGCGCGACGAGCGCCGGCTCGGGGGAGGTGCGCTCGCGGCCGGGCTGCTCGGGATCGCCCTCGGGCTGCTCGCGACGCAGTCCTCGAGCACCCATCTCGACGAGGTCGTGGCGTGGAGCGCGCTCGGCGCTGCGACGCTCCGCTACGCGACCCCGCTCACCTTCGCGGCGATCGGGGGCCTCTACTGCGAGCGGAGCGGAGTGGTGAACGTCGCGCTCGAGGGGATGCTGCTGACGGGGGCGTTCTTCGGCATCTGGGGCGCGGTGTGGGCGCACGGCTTCGCCGGCGGTTACGCCTGGGCGATCGGCCTCCTCACCGCGGTGCTGGCCGGGATGGGGCTCGCGGCGATCCACGCGATCTGGTCGATCCACCTCAAGGTCGACCAGATCATCTCGGGGACGGCACTCAACTTCCTGGCGCTCGGCATCACCGGGTACCTGTTCGTCGACAAGTACGGGGACGCAGGCACTCCGGGAAACGTCACCGACTACGGCATCCCCGATGTGCACATCCACTTCCTGCAGAGCTGGGGCTTCGTCGGGCCGATCCTCGGCCAGCTCAATCTCATGATCTGGCTATCGTTCGCGCTGCTCTTGGGGACATCCCTCTTCGTGTTCCGTACGCCGTTCGGGCTGCGGCTGCGCTCGGTCGGCGAGCATCCTCGCGCCGCCGAGACGGTCGGCATCTCCGTCTACAGGACGCGCTACCTCGCGGTCGTCGCGTCGGGCGGCATCGCGGCGCTCGGCGGTGCCTACCTCTCGCTCGGCTTCGTGCACGCCTTCAACCAGGGGATGACGAACGGCATCGGCTTCATCGGGCTGGCGGCGCTGATCTTCGGCAAGTGGCGGCCGTTCCCGACCTGGGGCGCAACGCTCCTCTTCGGCTTCTCGAGCGCGCTCGCCGACCGGCTCCCGACCGCCTACGGCAGCCAGTGGGGGACGCTCTTCCAGGCGCTCCCGTACCTCCTGACGCTCGTCGCGGTCGCAGGAGTGATCGGCCGCTCGATCGGCCCCGCAGCCGCAGGACGCCCCTATGAGCGGCGGTAAGGCGGCCGCCCGCGGGGCGGTCGTTCTCGGCATGCTCGCGCTCGCCGCACTGCCGGCGGCGGTCGCGGTCGCCCAGTACTCGCAGGGCGTCGGCCTGCTCCGTGCCCTGTACGTCGGCGTGCCGGTGGCGGCCGTCCTCGGTCTCGCCGGGATCGCGGCTGCGCGGCGAGCGCGGTTCACGCGGGCCCGGAGCGTCCGGCAGGAAGGAGCCTGGCTCGTGCGGTTCGCACGTGCGCTCGCGTTCCTCGGTGCCTACGCCGGGCTCACGGGCGCCCTCGCGCTTGGCGTCTACGGCGTCCTGCGCTGGGCCCAGTAGCCACGGCGGCCGGGGTCATCTACCCTTTCCAGCCCCGTGTTCGAGATCGGCAACAGCCTCCGCGAGGCCCGTGAGCGGCGGGGCGTCGACTTCGCCCAGGCGGAGCTCGCGACGAAGATCCGCGGCAAGTACCTGCGGGCGCTCGAGGAGGAGCAGTTCGCGCTGCTGCCTGCCCAGACCTACGTCAAGGGCTTCCTGCGCACCTACGCCGAGTTCCTCGGCCTCGACGGCCAGCTCTACGTCGACGAGTACAACTCCCGCTTCGTCTCGGGCGCCGACGACCACGAGCCACGGGCGCGTCGCTCGTCGCATCCCCGCCGGCGTGCGCGCCGGATCGAGACGAACGTCGTCCTGATCGCGCTCGGCGCGATCGTCGTGCTGACCGTCGTCGTCTTCTCCGCCTGGCGGGCGGGAGGAGGCGGCTCGGACAACCCGTCGACGACGACCAGCCGGCACACCACCTCGACGACCGGCGGCGGCGGTGTGCCGCCGCTCCTTGCCGTGACGGCGCTCCGCGGGTCGACGCACGTGGTCGCGCGACGAGGCAGCGCCACCGGCAACGTGGTCTTCGACGGAACCGTCTCCAAGGGCGACCCGACCCAGGCGATCCGCGGCAGCCTGCTCTGGGTGGAGATCGACAGCCCGGAGAACCTCCGCATCGCTGTTCGCGGGCACCTCGTGCACGTTCCCGGGTCGAAGCCGCAGGTGATCCTCGTCACCGCGACGGGCTGGCGGCCGGCATCGGCCGGATAGCCGGGCGCCGCCTGCGGGCGGCGATCGTCGCCTCCGGCTCCGAGCTCGTCCGCGGCGACCGCCACGACCGGAACGGCCCGTTCCTCGCCTCGTCGCTCCATGTGCTCGGGATCGAGCCGGAGTCGATCACGGTCGTCGGCGACGACCCGGAGGATCTTCTGACAGCGCTCCGGCGCGGGCTCGAGCACGATCTGCTCGTCGTCTCCGGCGGCCTCGGGCCGACCCACGACGACCGCACGATCGAGCTGCTCGCCCGCGCCGCCGGCGTCGACCTGCGAATCGACGAGGGGCTCCGGGCCGAGATCGAGCGGCTGTCGCGGCGCATCGCGGCCCGCCTCTCCCGGCCGTACGCCGACTTCGCCGAAGGCGTCGGCAAGCAGGCGATGCTCCCCGAGGGCGCGCTCTGGGTCGGTCTCGTCGGCACGGCGCCCGCCGTCGTGCTCGCGGACGGGGACCGGGTTGCGGTCGCCCTCCCCGGGCCGCCGCGGGAGCTGCAGGAGCTGTGGCCGAGGGTGCTCGAGACCGACCCGCTCCGGCGCCTGCGCGCCCGGGCGGTGCTGCCGGAGCGCCGCGTCCTGCGCTTCTACGGTGTGTCCGAGTCGGCCGTCGCGCGGGCGCTTGCCGAGGCGGGAGGCGACGGCGACGGCGTCGCCGTCACGATCTGCGCCCGTGACTTCGAGATCCACGTCGACCTGCTCGTCGAGCCGGGCGGGGGAGCCCGCGCCGATGAGCTCGAGGCGGGGCTCGTCGCGCCGAACGCCCGCCACCTCTTCTCCCGCGACGATCGCCCGACCGCCGAGATCGTGCTCGCGGAGCTCCGCGAGCACGGGCTGACCCTCGCGACGGCCGAATCCTGCACCGGGGGGCTCGTCGCCGCCCGCATCACCGACGTGCCGGGCTCGAGCGACGTCTTCCTGGGCTCGATCGTCGCGTACGCCGACGCGGTCAAGCTGGGCCAGCTCGGGGTGCCGGAGGACATGCTCGCCGCGCACGGGGCGGTCTCCGCGGAGACAGCCGCGGCGCTCGCCCACGGAGTGCGCGAGCGGCTCCGCGCCGACGTCGGCGTCGCCGTGACGGGCGTCGCCGGTCCGGGTGGGGGAACGCCGGAGAAGCCCGTCGGGCTCGTCTTCCTGCACGCGTCCGGGCCGGACGGGGAGCTGCGACGCCGGCTCGACCTGCCGGGCGACCGCGACACGATCAGGCGGCGGTCGGCCGTCGCAGCGCTCCATCTCGTGCGCACACTTGTCACGAAGGCGTGACGGACACGGCACACTCTTCGCGCTAGCGTGGCCGGAGATGAACGGATCAGGCTCTTCTGCGCCCTGCTGCTCCCGGACGGGACGCTCGACGCCCTGGAGGCGTGGCAGCGCGAGCAGCTGCCGTCCGCCGATCGCAGCGGCCCTCGCCTCGTCGGTCGCGAGAACCTGCATGTCACCCTCGCCTTCCTGGGCGCGCGGCCGGCGGCCGAGGTCGAGGCGATCGGCGCCGCGCTGCGTGGTGCGGCAGCCGCGGCCGGTCCGGTGCTCCTGCGCCCCTCCCGCTACCGCGAGACGAGGAGCGTGGGGATGATCGTGATGGACGACCTCGAGGGGACCGGCGAGGCGCTCGCCGACGACCTCGGGCGCAGGCTCGAGGCGATCGGCGCCTACCGCCGCGAGCAGCGGCGGTGGCTGGCGCACGTCACCGTCTGGCGCTTCCGGGAGCAGCCGCGCCTGCGGCCGCCGCTGCCGCCGCAGGAGAACATCCGTTCCGTCCGATGCGCCCTCTACCGTTCCACGCTCGGCCCCGGCGGGGCCCGGTACGACGCACTGCAATCGGTGGCCCTAGGAGGTCGGTGACGGATGGATCGCGAGCAGGCACTGGAAACGGTTCTGGGGCAGATCGAGCGCCAGTTCGGCAAGGGCGCGGTCATGAAGATGAACGACCAGGCCCAGGTCGCGATCGGCGCAGTCTCGACCGGGTCGCTGTCGCTCGACGTCGCCCTCGGCGTCGGCGGGCTGCCGCGCGGCCGCATCGTCGAGGTCTTCGGGCCCGAGTCGTCGGGCAAGACGACGCTCGTCTACCACGTGATCGCAGAGGCACAGCGCCGCGGCGGCATCTGCGCGTTCATCGACGCGGAGCATGCGATGGATCCCGCATACGCCAAGCGGATCGGGGTGAACATCGACGAGCTGCTCGTGTCGCAGCCCGATACGGGTGAACAGGCGCTCGAGATCTGCGAGCTGCTCGTCCGCTCGGGCGCGCTTGCGGTCGTCGCCATCGACTCGGTTGCCGCGCTGACGCCGAAGGCCGAGATCGAGGGCGAGATGGGCGACTCGCACGTCGGCCTGCAGGCACGGCTGATGAGCCAGGCCCTGCGCAAGCTGGCGGGCACGCTCAATCGCACCGACACGATCTGCCTCTTCACGAACCAGCTGCGCGAGAAGATCGGCGTCATGTTCGGCAACCCCGAGACGACGCCGGGCGGTCGCGCGTTGCGCTTCTACGCGTCGGTGCGGCTGGATATCCGGCGCATCGAGACGCTCAAGGACGGTGTGGAGGCAGTCGGCAACCGCGTCCGGGTCAAGGTGGTCAAGAACAAGGTGGCGCCGCCGTTCAAGCAGGCTGAGTTCGACATCATCTACGGCGAGGGCATCTCCTGGGAGGGCACGGTGCTCGACACCGGCCTCGAGCGGAAGGCGGTCCAGAAGTCGGGCTCGTACTTCTCGTTCGGCGACGAGCGCCTCGGGCAGGGGCGGCAGAATGCGGCCGCGTTCCTCAAGGAGCACCCCGACGTCGTCCAGGGGATCCTGCAGCAGATCCAGGCGCAGGCGCCCCCCGAGCAGGTGATCTCCGCCCGCCTGCTGCCGCAGGGCGACGCGGCGCCCGAGGCGACGCCCGTGCTCGACGAGGCGGAGGAGCCGGCAGCCGTCTAGACGGGAGAGACGCGGACGGCAGGTGGCGCGCGAACGGGACCCGATCGACCTCGCGACGCGGGCGCTGCGCAACCGCGACCGCTCGCGCCGTGAGCTCGACGACCGGCTCGCGCGCGCCGGCGTCCCGGAACCGGCCCGGCGGAAGGCGCTCGAGCGCCTCGAGCAGGTCGGCTACCTCGACGATCGCCGTTTCGCGGCGGCCCGTGCCCGCGCCCTCGCCGAGCGAGGGTACGGCGACGAGGCGATCCGCCACGACCTCGCCGGCCACGGGATCGAGCCGGAGACGGTCGAGACGGCCGTCGCGGAGCTTGCGCCGGAGGTCGAGCGGGCCCACCGCCTGGCGGCGCGCCTCGGCCCCGGCGGGCGTCTCGCGGCCAGGCTGCAGCGGAAGGGATTCGACGTCGAGACGGTCGAGTCGGTGCTCGGCGCGGCGTTTGCGGACACGGACGAGGGGGCGTAGAGTGCAGGCTTCAACCGACACCGATTTGCCTGCACACGCAGCCTGAACCGATCAATGATCCCACGCGTTTCCGAACCCGTCCTTCCCGTCGTCGAGCAACCCGCGAGCGCAGTGAGCGCGCGGGGAACCCCGAACCACGAAGCGAACCTGACCTGAGACAGGCGGGCGCCGCGTGCGCCCGGGACCTCGATCGGCGAGAGCATGCCGTGCGGGCGATGAAGCCCGTGAGGAGTTCGCATGCTCGAGGTCGTCGCAGTGATCGCAGTCGCAGCAGGCGCCGCCGGCACGATGGCCGTGCTGCGCCTCCTCGCCGGCTCGCGTCTCAACGACGCTCGGCGGATGTGCTCGACGCTGCTCGAGGAGGCGAGGCGCGACGCCGACGCCACCCGGCGGGAAGCGGCGATCGAGGCGCGCGAGCAGGCGGTGAAGCTGCGTGCGGAGCTCGAGGCCGAGCTGCGAGAGCGGCGCGACGAGGTCGTCAAGATCGAGGAGCGCGTGATTGCGAAGGAGGACGACATCGACCGGAAGCTCACGGAGCTGACCCGTCGCGAGCAGGGAATCGCGGACCGTGAGGTGCACCTGCGCCAGCTGCAGGAGGACATGAAGCAGCTGAAGCTCGACGAGCGGCGCGAGCTCGAGCGGCTCGCCGGCATGACGAGCGGCGAGGCGCGCTCGCACATCCTCCGGCAGTCGGAGGACGAGGTTCGTCACGAGCTCGCAGGCCGGGTTCGCCGCCTCGAGCAGGAAGCCGCCACCGAGGCGAAGCGGCGGGCGCGCAACCTTGTCGCGGATGCGCTGCAGCGGGTCGCCGCGAGCGCGGCCGCGGAGACGACCGTGACTCTCGTCGAACTGCCGTCTGACGACATGAAGGGCAGGATCATCGGGCGAGAGGGGCGCAACATCCGCACGCTCGAGCACCTGACCGGCGTCGACTTCATCATCGACGACACCCCCAACGCGGTCGTGCTCTCCTCCTTCGACGGCATCCGGCGTGAGGTCGCCCGGGTGACGCTGCTGAAGCTGATCGAGGACGGCCGGATCCATCCGACCCGGATCGAGGAGATGTACTACCTGTCGAAGGCCGAGCTGGACGAGCACATTCGTCAGGCGGGCGAGCAGGCGGTCTACGAGGCGAACTGCGGCGACGTCCACGAGGAGCTCGTCCGCGTGCTCGGTCGGCTGCGCTACCGCACGAGTTACGGTCAGAACGTCCTCAAGCACACGCTCGAGGTCGTGCAGCTCGCCGGGATCATGGCGGCAGAGGTCGAGGCATCGGTGCGAACTGCGAAGCGCGCCGCCCTCCTGCATGACCTCGGCAAGGCGATGACGCACGAGGTGGAGGGGTCGCACGCCGCGATCTCCACGCAGCTCGCCCGCCGGTACGGCGAGAGCCCGGCCGTCTGTCACGCGATCGAGGCGCATCACTACGAGGTGCAGCCGCAGACCGTCGAGGCCGTTCTCCTGATCGCCGCCGACGCCATCTCGGCGGCTCGGCCGGGCGCACGCGGCGAAAGCCTGGAGCAGTACGTCAAGCGGCTGGAGGCGCTGGAGCAGCTCGCGGCCGGCCACGAGGGCGTCGAGAAGGTCTATGCGATCCAGGCGGGGCGAGAGATCCGCGTGATCGTCAAGCCGCAGGAGATCGACGACGACGGCGCGGTGCTGCTGTCGCACGAGATCGCGCGCGAGATCGAGAGCCACCTCGAGTACCCGGGGCAGATCAAGGTGACGGTGATCCGTGAGAGCCGCGCCGTCGACGTGGCGGCGAACAGGGTGAACGAGCGCCGAGCAGCGGTCGAGCGCGTCGACGCAGCCTGACGGTCCCGCAGGACGCAGCGTCGGCCCGCGGTCCTCGGCCGGCGTCCGTCGTCGGCGTCTGACCCTTGTCTGACTTCAGCCGCCCTCGGAAGCCTCTCGACGGGGAACACTCCCCGGAAGGCCGCGCGTGCGTGCGGGCTCGGCCAGCGTGCGGCAGAGCCGCAGCTACCCTTTCGCCGTGGCGCGTAGGTACTTCGTGACGACATTCGGCTGCCAGATGAACGCTCACGACAGCGAGCGGATCAAGGGCATGCTCGAGGAGCTCGGGCTCGGCGAGGCGGCGTCGGCCGACGAGGCGGACGTCGTCGTGTTCAACACCTGCACGATTCGCGAGAAGCCCGACACCAAGCTCGCCGCCTACCTCGGCGAGGCAGCGGCGCGCAAGCGCGAGGATCCGGATCGCGTGATCGCCGTCGGCGGGTGCTACGCAGAGGCGCAGCGCGAACGCATCTTCGAGCGCTACCCCTTCGTCGACGTGGCCTTCGGGCCGGGCTCGATCTCGCACCTCGCCGACTGGCTCGGCGCCGGCGGCCTCGGTGTCGCCCGCGGCCGGTTCGGCCTCGACGACCGCGCCTTCGCCGCCGAGCTCCCGGCGCACCGCGAGCGCGGCTTCCAGGCCTGGGTCCAGGTCTCGATGGGGTGCAACTCGGCGTGCGCGTACTGCATCGTGCCCGCGGTTCGCGGCCGTGAGCGCAGCCGCCGGCCCGGCGAGATCGTCGCCGAGGTGACGGAGCTCGCCCGCCAGGGCGTGAAGGAGGTGACGCTGCTCGGCCAGAACGTCAACTCGTACGGGCGCGACCTGCTGCCGGAGATGCGGACGGAGTTCGGCGAGCTGCTGCGCGCCTGCGACGCCGTCGACGGGATCGAGCGCATTCGGTTCACGAGCCCGCACCCCAAGGACTTCCGGGAGCCGGTGATCGCGGCAATGGCCGAGTGCGCGGCGGTGTGCGAGCACGTGCACCTGCCGCTGCAGTCGGGCTCGTCGCAGGTGCTCAAGGCGATGCGGCGTACGTACACACGCGAGCGCTACCTCGCCCTCGTCGAGACGCTGCGCGCGGCGATCCCGGGCCTTGCGCTCGGGACGGACATCATCGTCGGCTTCCCGGGCGAGACGGAGGCGGATTTCGAGGAGACGCTCGAAGTCGTCGCCGCGGTCGGCTACGACAGCGCGTTCACGTTCGTCTACTCGCCGCGCGCGGGAACCGAGGCGGCCGCCCGTCCCGACCAGGTTGCGCACGACGTGAAGATCGAGCGGATGGAGAGGCTCGTCGAGCTGACCCAGCAGGTCGCGCGCAAGCGCAACCGCGCGCGTGTCGGGCAGGTCGAGGAGGTGCTCGTCGAAGGGCCGTCACGCACCGACCCGGCGCTGCTGCGGGGCCGTACGCGCCGGAACACGACCGTCAACTTCCGGGGCGACTGCCGTGCGGGCGAGCTCGTCGACGTGCGGATCGAGGAAGCGACGTCGACGACGCTGCGGGGCGCCCAGGCGTCGCTCGTCGCCGTCTGAACCAGTCCATCACATCCCTCCGTCACACTACTCGGAGTATGCGCGTCCTCGTCACCGGCTCGTCCGGCCAGATCGGAACCAATCTCGCCCTCCGTCTGCTTCGCGACGGCCACGAGGTGTTCGGTGTCGACAAACGGCTGAACACGTGGACGGACGCGTTCCCCGCGCTCCTGCAGGACCTGGCCGGCCACTACCCGGCGTTCCGCGGCGGCATCGGCGGGGTCGAGTACCCGGAGGTCGACCTGGTCGTCCACCTCGCCGCACACGCAAAGGTGCACCAGCTCGTGCGCGAGCCGCACCGGGCGCTCGAGAACGCGATCATGACCTTCAACGTCCTCGAGTACGCACGCGAGCTCGGGCTGCCGCTCGTCTTCTCGTCGACGCGTGAGGTCTACGGCGACGTCCACCGTTTCGAGGAGTACACCGAGGATGCGGCCGATTTCGCATTCACCGAGAGCCCGTACTCCGCATCGAAGATCACGAGTGAGGCCTTCATCTACTCGTATGCACGCTGCTACGGGCTGTCGTATCTCGTCTTTCGCTTCTCGAACGTCTACGGCCGCTACGACAGTGACCTCTGGCGGATGGAGCGGGTCCTGCCGCTCTTCATGCACCAGCTGGCGCGCGGGGAGGGCGTGACCGTCTACGGCAAGGACAAGGTCCTCGATTTCACCTTCGTCGACGATTGCGTCGACGGCATCGCGCGCGGCGTCGTGGCTCTCCAGGAAGGCCGGATCGCGAACGAGACGATCAACCTGGCCTTCGGGCAGGGCAACACGATCGTGCGTGCGGCCGAGCTCATCTCCGCCGAGCTGGACGTGGAGCCGCGCATCACGATTGCGCCGTCGTTGCTCGGAGAGGTCACCCACTACGTCGCCGACGTGACGAAGGCGCGGACGCTCCTCGGATGGGAGCCGGCCACACCGCTCGACGCGGGGATCCCCCGGGCCGTCGAGTGGTTCAAGGAGTGGCGCGCGGCGCACCCGGAGGAGGACCGGCCGTTCGAGCGACCCCGCTCCGGCCTCGAGCTCGAGCATGGCTTCAAGCAGCCGGCCGGCGCCGGCGCCTGACGGCCGGCTCGTTCTCGCGCTCTTCGGCCCGACCGCCTCGGGCAAGACCGCCGTCGCCGGCGTGCTCCGGGAACGCCTCGGGGCGGAGGTGATCTCGGCCGACAGCGCGGCCCTCTATGCCGGTCTGCCGGTGATCACGGCCGCACCCGACTACCCGGCGCGGCTCGTGGGGATCGTCCCACTCGACCGGGAGGTCTCGGTCGGCGAGTACCAACGGCTCGCGCACGAGGCAGTCGACGGTGCGGAGCGCCCACTCGTCGTCGGTGGGACCGGGCTGTATTTCCGGGCGGCGCTCGCAGCGCTCGAGCTGCCGCCCGCGCCGGAGCCGGGGCGTCGTGCGTTCTGGGAGGCCGAGTACGCGAGGCTCGGCGCGGAGGCGGCGCACGCGCTGCTCTCCGCGCGCGACCCGGCCGCCGCGGAGCGTGTCCACGCGAACGATCGGCGGCGGGTCGTCCGGGCGCTCGAGCTCGCCGAGGCGGGCTCGTCGCTCGCTCCGGCATCCGACCGGTTGTGGACCGAGGACACGCGGCTCCCGACGCTGATCGTCGCGCTCGACATCCCACTCGACGAGCTCGACCGTCGCATCGAACGCAGGACGCGCGCAATGGCGGCAGCCGGGGCGACAGAAGAGGCCCGGCGCGCCTGGTCGCAGCCGCTTTCGACCACGGCGCGGCAGGTGCTCGGCCTCCAGGAGTTCGCGACGCTGCCCGGAGAGGACGCCGTTGAGGCCGTCGTGCAGGCGACCCGTCGGTTCGCTCGCTACCAGCGGAAGTGGCTGCGGCGGATGCGCGGGGTCGCTACGCTCGACGGCAACCGGCCGGCCGAGGAGGTGGCGGCTGAGATCGTCGCGCTGGCACGCGAACGGGAACGTCTATCTCGTGACCGCTGAGTCGCTGACCCCCGCGCTCGTGCGGGAGCACGTGCGTGATGCCGACGGCATCCTCGAGGTGCTGCGCCACGACGGCGCGAGCGTCGAGGTCGGGATCTGGAACCCCGACGGCTCACAGGCCGAGATGTCCGGGAACGGCACCCGGATCGCCGCGCGGTGGCTCGCCGCGCAGACCGGCGCCCGTGAGGTGACCGTCACGGTCGGGCCGCGGGAGGTGCGCGCGACGATGCTCGACGACGACCTCGTCGAACAGGACCTCGGCGAGGTCACGGTCGCGCCGCCCGAGGACATCGCCGGGCTGAGGGTCGTCGTCGTCGACGTAGGCAACCCGCATGCGGTCGTGGAGGGCGACCCCGCCGAGCTCCCGCGGATCGGGCCGCTGCTCGAGACGCACGCGCGGTTCCCTCGCCGGACGAACGTGCAGGTCGCGCACCGTGCCGGCACGGACGAGATCGAGGCCCGAGTCTGGGAGCGCGGCGTGGGGGAGACGGCGTCGTCGGGCTCGAGCGCCGTCGCGGTCGCCGCGGCATTCGGCTTCGCCCCCGTGACGGTGCGGTTCCCCGGCGGCCCGCTCGCGGTTCGCTTCGAGGCGGGCCGGGCGTTCCTCACCGGGCCGGCGGTGCCCGTCGATGCCTGACGAGGCCCGGCTCGAGGACTCCGGTGCGGGGCTCGTGCCGGTCACGGACGGCTGGTACGTCCTCAACGCACGCGACGCCGGCTGGACGACGCGGCCCGGCTTCGGCGCGCGCGCGACGTTCGACGCGAGCGGCGCGCTTCTGCGGAGCCGGCCCGACCTCGCGACGCGCGTCTTCCGCGACCTCGGATTCACCCTCAGCGTCCTGCAGCCGGGCGACCGAAGCACGCTCTACCACGCCGAGACGGTCGAGGAGGACTTCCTCGTCCTGCAGGGCGAGTGCCTGCTCGTGATCGAGGAGGAAGAGCGCCGGGTCCGGGCGTGGGACTTCGTCCACTGCCCGCCCGGCACCGCGCACGTCTTCGTCGCGACCGATGCTCCCTGCGTCCTCTTGATGATCGGGAGCCGCGGCCGGCCCGATCATGCGATCCGCTATCCGCGCTCCGAGGTCGCGCTCGGGCACGGTGCGGGCGTCGAGCGGGAGACCGACTCGCCGGACGAGGCGTACGCGGCCTTCCCCCACTGGCAGCCGGAGCGGCCGGACCTTCCCTTCTAGGAGGGAAGGTCCGGCCGCGAGGCTCCCGCGGTGAGGCTCAGACCGGTTTGGGCTTCAGACCAGTGCGGGGACGAGCACCTTCTGGGCGAGCTCGACCAGCCGGTTCGAGTAGCCCCACTCGTTGTCGTACCAGGAGACGACCTTGAGCTGCGTGCCGTTGATGACGCTCGTCAGCGGCGCGTCGTAGATCGACGAGTAGGACGACTTGACGATGTCGGTCGACACGAGCGGCTCCTCGCTGTAGCGGAGGATGCCCTCGAGCGCTCCTGTGTCCGCCCGTGAGCGGAACAGCTCGTTGACCTCGGCGACGTCGGTCGCACGCTCGAGCTCGACCGTCAGGTCGACGAGCGATCCGGTCGGAACCGGCACCCGCACCGCGTAGCCCTGGAGCTTGCCCGCCAGCTCCGGTATGACGAGCCCGATCGCCTTCGCCGCGCCCGTCGACGTCGGAACGAGGTTCGCCGCCGCAGCGCGGGCCCGCCGGTAGTCCTTGTGCGGTCCGTCGAGCAGCTGCTGGTCGCTCGTGTACGCGTGCACCGTCGTCATCACGCCGTGCTTGATGCCGAAGCCCTCGTGCAGCACCTTCACGAGCGGTGCGAGGCAGTTCGTCGTGCAGGAGGCGTTCGAGATGATCGCGTGCCGCTCGGCGTCGTAGGTCTCGTCGAAGTTCACGCCGAGGACGACCGTCACATCGGGGTCCGTCGCCGGGGCCGAGACGACGACCTTCTTCGCTCCGGCGGCGAGGTGCTTCTGAGCGTCGATTCGCTTGCGGAACCTGCCCGTGGACTCGATCACGACGTCCACGTCGAGCTCGCTCCACGGCAGCCAGGCAGGATCGGTGGCGCCGGGAACCGCGATCTCGACACCGTCGACGACGAGCGCATGGTCGCCTGCCTCGACGATCCCGGGGAACGGGCCGTAGACGCTGTCGTGGCGTAGGAGCTGCGCGAGCATCTCGGGCTCGGCGACGTCGTTGATCGCCACGAACTGGATCTCCGCGCTCGACTCGTAGGCGGCGCGGAACGCTGCGCGACCGGT
Source organism: uncultured Thermoleophilia bacterium (assembly GCA_963784765.1). Taxonomy (GTDB): domain Bacteria; phylum Actinomycetota; class Thermoleophilia; order Gaiellales; family Gaiellaceae; genus PALSA-600. The sequence goes on along the minus strand of CAWASP010000022.1, from coordinate 164,260 downwards.
ACGGCCGAAGCCGTTGATCGCAACGCGGGTGGCCATGTGCTTCCTCCTTCTCGGTTTCCGGGATCAGCGTCGACGGCCGTCCGGCCCGCCGCATCGGAGGAAACCCCGCATCTGGATGATTGATTCCAACGTCGATGCACCCGCGGTTTGGGGCCTGCGGGCACAGCACCCGGGAGCTACATCGAGATGCCGAAGTCCCGCAGCGCGTCGTTGAGCGAGGTGCGGAGGTCGGTCGACTCCGACCGGCGCCCGATGATCAGCGCGCACGAGAGCTGGTACGTGCCGGCCGGGAACTCCTTCGGGCGCGTGCCGGGAACCACGACCGACCGCGGCGGGACGAAGCCCCGGTGCTCGACCGGCTCGGGGCCGGTCACGTCGATGATCGGGACGGAGGCGGTCAGGGAGACGTTCGGTGCGAGCACGGCCTCGCGCCCGACCCGGACGCCCTCGGTGACGATGCACCTCGAACCGAGGAACGCGCCGTCCTCGACGATCACCGGCCTGGCGCCGGGCGGCTCGAGCACGCCGCCGATGCCCACTCCGCCGGCGAGGTGGACGTTCGCGCCGATCTGCGCGCCCGAGCCGACGGTCGCCCACGTGTCGACCATCGTGCCGGGGCCGACGAACGCGCCGATGTTGACGTACGACGGCATCAGGACGACGCCGGGCGAGAGGAACGAGCCGTACCGGGCGGTTGCCGGCGGGACGACACGAACGCCGAGCGCCTCGTACCCGGTCTTCAGCGGGATCTTGTCCAGGTACTCGAACGGCCCGACCTCGTGCGGCTCGAGCTGCTGCGTACGGAAGTAGTCGAGGATCGCCTCCTGCACGCCGGCGTTCACGCGCCAGTCGTCACCGTCCGGCTCGGCGACGCGCACGTCGCCCCGGTCGAGCGCCGCGATCGTCTCCAGCGTGTTCACAGGACCTGCCGCAGGATCGAGGCGGCGCGCTCGCACTCCTCGGCGGTGGGGACGAGCGCGAACCGTGCGTATCGCTCCCCGGCCGGCCCGAAGAACGATCCCGGGGCGCAGACGATCCCCTCTTCGAGCAGCCGGCGCGCGAGCTCCTCCGACGGCCCGCCGACGTCGACCCAGAGGTAGAAGGTCGCCTCCGAGCCGGCGAGGCGCAGACCGCCGTCCTCGAGCGCCGGGAGGAGGATGTCCCGCTTCCGCCGGTAGAGCGCGCGGACATCGTCGACGTGGGCGTCGTCGGCCCAGGCGGCGACCGACGCCCGCTGGACGAACTCCTGAGGGGCTGTTCCGACCGTGGGCCGAAAGCTGCGCAGCGCGGCGACGACCTCGGGTGAGGCGCACACGAAGCCGGAGCGGTAGCCGGTCATCGACGAGCGCTTGGAGAGCGTGTTGAAGCAGACGACGTTCGAGCGGTCCTCGACCTGGAGCGCCGAGACCGGTGGAGCGCCGAAGTAGAGCTCCGAGTACGCCTCGTCGGAGCAGACGAGGAACCCGTGCGTGCGTGCGCGCTCGGAGAGCTCCTCGTAGAACGAGAGCGGTGCGACGGCGCCGGTGGGGTTGTTCGGGTAGCACGTCCAGAAGAGCGCGATCTCGTCCCAGGCCTCGAACGCGTCCAGGTCGGGGAGCCAGCCCGTCTCTTCGCGCAGCGGGACGCCGACCACCGCGCCGCCCGCGAAGAGCGCGCCACGCTCGTAGACGGGATACGCCGGCTCGGGGATGGCGACGAGCCGCTTCTCGCCGAGCGCGACCTGCGCGAACGAGAAGATCGCCTCCTTCGAGCCGAGCGTCGGAACGAGCTCGCTCGCCGGGTCGACCGCCACGCCGAAGCGGCGGGCGAGCCAACCGGCAACTGCCTCGCGCAGCTCCGGTAGGCCCGTCGCACGCGGGTAGGACGACACCTCGTCGACCGACGCGAGCAGCGCCTCGCGGATGAATGCGGGTGTGCGCTCGCGCGGATCGCCCATGCCGAAGTCGATGAGGTCGATGCCGCGCGCGCGCGCCTCCGCCTTCCAGTCGTCGAGGCGCGCGAACGGGTACTGCGCCAGGTCGGCAAGCACCGGCGAGAGGTTCACGGCGAAACGCTACCCGCGAGAAACCGCTGCAGGACGGCGAACGTCCGCTCGAGCTCCGCAATCTCCACGCGTTCGTCGACCGCGTGCGCGTAGCGGGTCGCGCCCGGCCCGAGGTTCACCGCGTCGAGCCCGCGCGCGGCGAAGTCCGCCACGTTCGTCCAGGCCTGCTTCGCCTGCCGCTCGAAGCCGCCTGCCTGCGCGAGTGCGTCGAGGAGCGGAGCCTCGACCGGGACGTGCGCCGCGGGCGAGTTCGAGAGCACCTCGAGATCGCCTGGAACGAGCTCCCGCAGCCGCGCCTCGGCGTCCGCCGGCGTGCGCCCCGGGGCGTAGCGGAAGTTGACCGTCGCCTCCGCGAGCCCGGGCACGACGTTCGTCGCCACGCCGGCATGCAGCTCGGTCACCGACACCACTTCCCGGAAGAGGAGGCCCTCGACCTCGACGTCCCGCGGCTCCGACCGGAGCACCGGCGCGAGCCCGTCGAGGGCCAGGGCGATCGCGTTCACGCCGAGCCAGGGCCGCGCGGAGTGCGCCGATCGGCCGTGGAACCGCAGGCGGGCGGTCAGGTTCCCGAGGCAGCCGAGCTGGAGCGTGTTGTCGGTCGGCTCCAGGCAGACGACGAGCTGCGCCTCGTCGACGACCTCGGTGCGCTCGAACACCCCCGGGAGCGGGTTGACCTCCGGGCCGAGCTCCTCGCGCGGGAAGAACAGGAACGCGACGTCGTAGGCGAGCTCCCGGCCGGCCGCCCAGCGTGCCAGCTCGACCATCACCGCGAGGCCGCCCTTCATGTCGCTCGTGCCGAGCCCGACCACCGCTCCGTCCTCGAGCCTGCCGGGCAGGTTCCCCTGCGCCGGCACCGTGTCCGTGTGCCCGGCGAAGAGGACGAGCGGCCTGCCGTTCCGGTGGGTGAAGATCAGCGACTCGCCGTCGTCGTAGGCGCGCTCGAGCGGGACGGCGGCGGCCAGATACTCGTACATCGCCTGCTCCTCGCCCGAGGGCGAGGCGATGTTCACGAGGGTGAGCGTCTCTTCGGCCAGTGCCATACTTCGGTCGATGATCCCACGTAGCCCGGAGCCCGAGCGCGGGTTCGTCCTCGCGGTGCTGGCTCAGGGGGTGGATCCCGAGCATCACCTCGCCGAGGTGCGCGAGCTCGCACGAACCGCAGGCGTCGACCCGATCGGCGCGGTCGTCCAGCACCGGGCCCGACCCGCGCAGCGGACGTACGTGGGCAAGGGGAAGCTCGAGGAGCTGAAGCAGCGGTTCCGGGAGGCCGGCGCCGAGAGCCTGCTCGTCGACGACGAGCTCGATCCCGCCCAGCAACGGTTCCTCGAGAACGCCCTCGACGCGCGGGTGATCGACCGCACCCAGCTGATTCTCGACATCTTCGCGCAGCACGCGACGAGTGCCGAGGGAAAGCTCCAGGTGGAGCTCGCCCAGCTCGAGTACAACCTGCCGCGCATGCGCGGCATGTGGCGCCACCTCGAGCGTCTCGGCGGCGGCGTGGGGACGCGCGGGCCCGGCGAGTCGCAGCTCGAGACCGACCGCCGGCTCGCGCGCCGTCGCATCTCGGTGCTCCGCCGGCGCCTCGAGGAGCTCGAGCGCCAGCGCACGACGCGCCGCAAGGAGCGAATCCGCACCGAGGTGCCGACGATCGCCCTGGCGGGCTACACGAACGTCGGCAAGTCCACGCTCCTGAACGCGCTCACCGGTGCGGAGGTATCGGTCGAGGACCAGCTGTTCCACACGCTCGATCCGACGACCCGCAGCTTCGTGGAGGACGGCCGCCGCTATCTCGTCACCGACACGGTCGGCTTCATCCGACGGCTTCCGCACCACCTCGTCGAGGGGTTCGCGTCGACGCTGGAGGAGACGCTCGTCGCCGACGTCGTCCTCCACGTCGTCGACGCTTCGGCGTCGGACGAGGAGCAGGACGCCCAGCGCGAGGCGGTCGCCGAGGTGCTGCACGAGATCGGCGCGGCACGGCTCCCGGTGCTCCTCGTGCTGAACAAGATCGACCGGGTCGACCCGCTCGGACGGCGCCGGCTTCGAAATCGCTTCCCCGACGCGCCGCATGTCTCGGCTCTCACCGGCGAAGGTCTGAGCGAGCTGAAGGCCGAGCTCGCGGCGCGCTTCGAGGGCCGCTGGGAGCGCGTCCGGCTCCTCGTTCCCTACGACGAGGGCGCACGCCTCTCGGAGCTGTACGCGCTCGGCACGCCGATCGAGGGCCGCGAGGACACGCCGGACGGCGTGCTCCTCGTCGCACGGCTGCCGCGTCGCGAGCTCCCGCGCTTCGCGCCGTTTCTCCTCGCCGACTCGTCCGGCGGCAACCGGGAGAGCGCCTGATCGAGCTCGCGTTCAAGCGGCTGCGCGAGGAGGCGGTCGTGCCGTCCCGCGCCTATCCGGGCGATGCGGGCCTCGACCTCTCGTCGTGCGAACGCGTCGTGCTCGCCCCGGGCGAGCGTGCCCTCGTCCCGACGGGCCTTGCCGTCGCCATCCCGGAGGGGCACGCTGGTCTCGTGCAGCCGCGCTCCGGCCTCGCGGCCAGGCACGGGATCTCGATCGTCAACACGCCCGGCCTCGTCGACTCCGGCTACCGGGGCGAGCTGCTCGTCAACCTCGTCAACACCGATCCGCACGAGCCGTTCGTGGTCGAGCCGGGCATGCGGATCGCGCAGCTCGTCGTCATCGCCGTCCCGGAAGTCGAGACCGTCGAGGTCGACGAGCTGTCGGAGAGCGAGCGCGGCGTGCGCGGGTTCGGGTCGTCCCGTCACTGATGGAGCCGCGGATCCGGGTCAGCGCGATCCTCCAGTGGCACGGACGCGTGCTGCTCTGCCGCCAGGAGAAGCCGGGCAAGGAGTACTGGCTGCTGCCCGGCGGCGGGGTCGACGGGGGCGAATCGCTCATCGAGGCGCTGCGGCGGGAGCTCCGCGAGGAGCTCGGCATCGAGGCGGACGTGCAGTTCGAGGGGCCGGTCGCGATCGTCGACTCGATCGCCCCGAAGACCGTCGTGCCCGTGCGCAAGCACGTCGTCCACATCATCTTCTCCGCCGACCTCTCGCACCGCTCGCTGGAAGACGTCGAGACGCGCGACGCCGCCGTGAAGGGCGCGCGCCTGTTCTCGGACGACGAGCTCGAGGACATCGTCGTGCACCCGCCCATCCGCCGCTTTCTGACACGCTGGCAGCCGGGCGACCCGGCCGTCTACCTCGGCGTCCTCTGGGCCCGCTGAGGGGCGGGTCCGGCGCCTCAGAACCGGCCGCCGCGACGGCGGGCCCGTTCCGCCGAGACGGTGTGCGCGCGAGACTCGAGCTCGTCGGGGAGCGGCGCGAACGCCTCCACGACGCCGGCGTGGGCGAGTGCCTGCTCCAGGAGGTGGTCGGCGAACCAGGGGTTGCGTGGCAGCAGCGGCCCGTGCAGGTACGTGCCGTAGACGCGGCCGGCGCGGCATCCCTCGAAGCCCGAGACGCCGTCGTTGCCGAAGCCGGCGACCACGCGCCCGAGCGGCTCGGCGCCGTCGTCGAGGATCGTCCGGCCTGCATGGTTCTCGAAGCCGGCGAGCGACCGGCCGGCCCAGCCGCAGTCGAGCAGCACGTCTCCGATCATCCGCCGTGTCCCGGCCACGGTGTGCAGCGGCAGGAGGCCGACCCCGGGGAGCTCGCGGCCGGCGACGTCGACGTACGAGCGTCCGAGCAGCTGGTAGCCGCCGCAAACGGCGAGCACCACGGCGCCGCCCGCGACCGCCTCGTGGAGGCCGTCGGCCTTGGCGGCGAGGTCGTGCGCCACGAGCGCCTGCTCGCGATCCTGCCCGCCGCCGACGTAGAACAGGTCGATGTCGCCGGGCGAGACGTCGTCCCCCTGGCCGATCGAGCGCACGTCGAGCTCGTGACCGCGGAGGCTCGCGCGACCCGCGAGGACGGCGATGTTGCCCCGGTCGGCATAGATGTTCAGATAGTCCGGGTAGAGGTGGCCGACGCGGATCCTCACGGTGCGCTCTCCCAATAGTTCGAGACGTGGCCGCGCCGGGCGACGATGCGTCGCAGCGCGAGCATCGCCGTATAGGTGGGGAGGACCGTCAGCTCGCCGCCCGGCGGCGTCAGCTCCAGGCCGCGGTCGAGCGCGCGCTCGAGGTCGGTGACGAGCTCGATCCGGTCGCGCTCGAGGCCGCCGTAGGCGAACCGGAGCGCCAGCTCCGCAGCACGGCTTCCGGCCGCGACGAGCCGGTCGAGCCGGGGGACGAGCGGCTCGAAATCGACGTCCCAGATCCACGACACGTCCCGCCCGTCGGCGATGTCGTCGTTGAGGGCGACGACGGCGACGCTCGGCGGGCCTCCGTCCACGAGCGTGCGCACGACCTCGTTCGCCCCCGCCGGGTTCTTGATCAACAGCATGAGCAGTCGGCGATCGCCGACCGGGATCCGCTCGAACCGGCCGAACGCCGCCGAGAAGCGTCCGAGGATCGCAGCCGCGTCCACCGGGCTGACGCCCAGCCCGAGGGCGAGCGCCGTCGCGCCGAGCGCGTTGTAGACGTTGTAGAGGCCGGGGAGCGGCAGCTCGATGCGGGTCGACCCGGTCGGCGTGGCCAGCGTGAACGCCGACCCGTCGAGGCCGTGGAGCTCGATCTCGCGTGCGGCGACGTCGAGCGGGGGGCGTCCATGCCCGCAGCTCGGGCAGCGGTAATCGCCGAGGTGCCCGAGGTACGACGCTGCGTATCGGTACGGGGTGCCGCAGCGCAGGCAGTACTTCGAATCGGCTGCGTGCTGGAGCGACGGCCGGGCGAGGGACGGATCGTCCACGCCGAAGCGGATCGTCCCGGCGCGCTCGCGTCCGAGGTCGCCGACCTGGGGATCGTCGCCGTTCACTACCAGCCGCGTTCCCGGGAGCGCGTCCGTCGTCTCGCGCCAGCGTGCCGCGAGCAGCTCGAGCTCGCCGTAGCGGTCGAGCTGGTCGCGGAACAGGTTTCCGAGCAGCAGCATCGTCGGGCGGACGCGCCGGGCGACCTCGGGGAGCGCCGCCTCGTCGACCTCGAACACCCCGAGCTCGGCGTCGCCCGCCCGCAGCAGCGCCGAGGCGACGCCCGAGACCAGGTTCGCGCCCGAGCCGTTGTGGACGACGCGCACGGTCGGGCGCAGCAGGTCGGCGACCATCGCGGCGGTCGTCGTCTTCCCGTTCGTGGCGGACACGAGCACCGTGCCTTTCGGCAGGCCCCCGGCGAGCCGGTCGATCGCCCCCGGATCGACCTTCCAGAGCAGCTTTCCGGGCAGAGTCGTTCCGCCGCCGCGGCCGGCGAGCCGCGAGAGCGAGCCGGCGGCGCGCAGGGCGGCTGCTTCCAGCGCGAGCGGGATCGGCGGGCGCACAGCCCGATGGACGGTAGCGGGGACCGGTACTTGCGCGCAGGAGAAGGTGCTCTACCATTCTTGTTGATGGCCAGGGAACGGCATCCGAAGGTCGCAGGCATCGACCCTCGGGCCCTCGCCGAGTTCCAGACGGGCATGCGCCGGCGCTACTCGGACGAGCAGATCCTCGCCGAGCTCCGGGCCTCGGCGGAGCGGCTCGGCCGGTCGCCGACGATGAAGGAGTTCGCCGCAGACCCCGGGGCGGCGATGCACCCGCAGACGGTGATCGAGCACTTCGGCACGTGGAACGCGGCCAAGCGTGCGGCCGGGCTCCTGCCGCGACGGTTCGCGACGAGGGCCGAGCTCGTCGACCGGCTGCGGCTCCTCGGCGAGGAGCTGGGGCGCACCCCGACGGCCCAGGACATCCGTGAGCGGCGCGGAACGATGCCCTCGGCATCGCTCTACTGGCATACGTTCGGCTCGCTCACCGTCGCGCTCCGTGAGGCGGGGTTCGACGTCGCCGTGGGCGAGGAGCGGCTGGAACGAGCGCTCGCGCAGGGATGCGAGCTCGCGCTCCGCCTCGGCCGCCTGCCGAAGTTCGCAGACTGGCACGCGGCGCGTCGCAGCGACCCCGGCCTCCTGACGGAGTGGCAGGTGTACCGGCTGTTCGAGGCCCGCCGCGGGGCCTGGGCGGCGTTTCAGTTCCTCGTGCGCGAGCGGCTCGTCGAGGCGGGACACGAGGTGCGCCCGGACGGCGCCGTCGGCGTCTCGAGCAGCCTCTAGCCGAACTCCCGGAGCGACACGACGTTGTCGCCCGCGGGGATGAGCGCCGCCTCGATGCGATCGAGTCGGGCATTGAGCGAGCGCCAGCCTTCGGTCAGGAGCTCGACCAGGAGCGCGAGGTCGTCGATGCGGGCGTCGCGTTCCGCGTCGAGTGTCCGCTCGATGCGCTCCAGCCGCCCGATCGCGTTCCACGACAGCCCCTTGACCTCGGCGAGACGCCTCGAGATCGGCGCAGCCTCCTCACGGAGGCCGTCGCGGAGGGCTTCGCGCAGCTCGTCCATCCCGACGACGCTAGCGTGGGCGTCGGATGGACGCCCGGGAGCTCGACTACGACCTGCCGGCCGAGCTGGTCGCCCAGCGCCCGGCCGACCGCCGTGACGAGTCGCGTCTCCTCGTCTATTCGCGGTCGACCGGGGCGGTGTCGCACCACGTCTTCCGCGAGCTGCCCGAGCTCGTGGACGCTCTCGTGGTGGTGAACGACACGCGCGTCGTGCCGGCGAGGATTCGCCTGCAGCGGCCACGGGGGGAGGTGCTCCTGGTGGAGCAGCTCGACGACGGCGTGTGGGAGGCGCTGGCGAGGCCGACGCGGAAGCTTCGCCCGGGCGACCGGCACGGCCCGCTCGAGCTGCTCGAGCATCTCGGCGAGGGACGCTGGCGGGTGCGGCTCGACGGCGAGCCCGACGGCGAGACGCCCCTTCCTCCCTACATCACAGCCCCGCTCGACGACCCGGAGCGCTACCAGACGGTCTACGGACGCACGCGGGGGTCGGCGGCGGCCCCGACGGCCGGGCTTCACTTCACGCCCGAAGTCCTCGGACGGCTCGACGTCGAGCAGGTCACGCTGCACGTCGGCCTCGACACGTTCCGGCCGCTGACGACGGAGCGGGTCGAGGCCCACCGCCTGCACGGCGAGCGGTATGCGGTCGAGGAGACGGCGTGGGAGCGGATCCGCTGCGCCGAGCAGGTGCTCGCGGTCGGGACGACCACCGTGCGCGTCCTCGAGACGCTCGCCCGCGGCGCCCCGCTTCGCGGACGCACCGACCTCTTCGTGACGCCCGGCTTCGCGTTCAGGCGCGTCGACTGCCTGCTGACGAACTTCCACCTGCCCCGCTCGACGCTCCTCGCCCTGGTGATGGCGTTCGCCGGCGTCGAGGAGACCCGGAGCCTCTACCGGGTCGCGATCGAGCAGCGCTACCGCTTCTACTCCTTCGGCGATGCGATGCTGATCCTGTGACCTGTGGACGGTGCGCCACGGTTTCGCACCGCTCGTCTGACGACGAGACATGTCTCGGCTGCCGTGGCCGGAACGCGGTAGAGCCTCGGATCGTGAGCGCCTGTGGATGACCCGTCACATTCTCGTAACCCTGGTCTGACCATGGGACACGGCCCGGCAGGGCCTGTCTTCGAGGTGAGGGCGCGGGACGGGGCGGCGCGTGCTGGGGTGCTGCGGACTCGGCACGGAGAGGTGCGTACGCCGGCCTTCATGCCCGTCGGGACGAAGGCCACCGTCAAGTCCCTGCACCCGGACGAGGTGCGGGCGGTCGGCGCCGAGATCCTGCTCGGCAACAGCTACCACCTCCACTTCCGCCCGGGCGACGAGCTCGTCCGCGAGCTCGGAGGCCTCCACGGCTTCATGGGCTGGGACGGGCCGATCCTCACCGACAGCGGCGGCTTCCAGGTCTTCTCGCTCCGCGACACGATCGTGCGCGTGGACGACGACGGCGTCACCTTCCGGAACGTCTACGACGGGGCGGAGAGCCGCTTCACCCCCGAGCTCGCGGCGCGGATCCAGGCGAATCTCGGGAGCGACATCGCGATGTGCCTCGACCAGGTCCCCGCCGTCGGGGTGCCACGGCGTGCGCTCGAGGAAGCAGTCCGGCGGACGACGGCCTGGGCCGCCCGCCAGCGCAAGGCGCCCCGCGCCGAAGGCCAGCTCCGCTTCGGCATCACCCAGGGCGGCGTCGACCGCGAGCTGCGCCGGCGCTCGACCGAGGAGATCGGCGAGCTCGACTTCGACGGGAACGCGATCGGCGGCCTCGCGATCGGCGAGGACCGCGACGCGATGTTCGAGACGACCGACTGGGCGACGAGCCTCATGCCGGCGGGCAAGCCCCGCTACTTCATGGGGATCGGCGACGCCGAGGGAATCCTCGAGGTGATCGAGGCAGGCGTCGACATGTTCGACTGCGTCCTGCCGACACGCACGGCGCGTACCGGGAGCGCGCTCACCCAGAACGGCCGGCTCAACCTGAGAAACGCGCGCTTCGCACGCGACGAGCGGCCGCTCGAGGAGGGCTGCGACTGCGAGACGTGCACGCGCTTCACCCGCGCCTACCTCCGCCACCTCGTGAACCAGAACGAGCTCCTCGGGCTGCGCCTGCTGTCGCTGCACAATCTACGCTTCACCTTCGAGCTCACCCGGGGCGCGCGCGAGGCGATCGAGCACCGCGCGTTCGCCGACTTCAAGCGCGACCGACTCGAGAGGCTCACGTGGCCGGATTCCTGATCATCATTCTCCTGCTCGCCGCCTTCTGGTTCGTCGCGGTTCTGCCGCGCCGCCGGCGAATGCAGCAGCACCATGCGATGCAGGACTCGCTCACGGTCGGTGACGACGTCGTCACCGCGGGCGGCCTCCACGGCCGGGTCAGCGAGCTCGAGGACGGACAGGTGCGGCTCGAGGTTGCCGAGGGTGTTGTCGTGACGGTCGATCGCCGCGCGATCGCCGCGGTCGCGACCGAGATCGAGGTCGAGCCGAACGTCGAGCCGGAGGCCGGTTTCGGCTCGACGAACGAGGGGATTTCGGCGCCGGAGCCGGAAGAACCCGAAGAACCGAGCTAACCTGTGGCCGCGTGGCTTCCAGGCGTTCGAACCTGATCCTGGTCCTCTTGATCCTCCTCGCGCTCGGCGGGGTGGCGCTGCTCGCCGTGCCGGGCTCGCCGTTCCACCGCGGCGTGAAGAAGGGCCTCGACCTGCAGGGCGGGCTCGAAGTCGTCTTCAAGGCGGAGCCGCCGAAGGGGCACAAGCTGACGAGCTCCGACCTCGACCGGTCGGTCTCGATCATGCGCGACCGAGTCGACAAGTTGGGTGTCGCCTCGCCGGAGATCCGCAAGCAGAGCCCCGACCAGATCGTCATCCAGCTCGCGGGCGTTCACGACCCGGAGCAGGCGGCGGCGATCATCGGGACGACCGCCCAGCTCGAGCTGTACGACATGATCCCCGCGCTCGAGGCGCCGTCGGTGAGCGCCGGCAGCCAGAACGTCGTCCCCTACACGAACCTCTATCAGCTGCTCACGGCGGTGCAGGCGCGCGCGAAGGTGGGGACGCCGTCCGGCTACGTGCTCTTCAAGCCCGTGAAGAAGACGACGACCACGGGGACCGGGAAGAACAAGAAGACCCAGACGACGACGACGTGGGTGCGGAAGGCGGGCCCGACGCCGACGCTGAACCGCGACCCGACCACCGGAAACGCCGGCCTGCTCGACCCCTACCACGGCACGGCGCCGGCCGGGTGGAAGGTGCTGAAGGTGCCGGCGAAGACGGTCGTCATCAGCTGCAACGTCCAGAGCTCGTCGATCTGCCCGGGTGACCCGAGCGGCGTGCCGCCGGCCGGCGGCAACGACTGGTACCTGTTCAAGCACGGGCGGTACCCGAACGACCGCTACGCGACCGACGGCAAGTACCCGAACATGACCGGGTCGGAGCTGAAGCTCTCCGGTGTCCGGCAGGACTTCGACCCGGCGACGGGTGCGCCGATCGTGCTGCTCTCGTTCAACAGCAAGGGCGACTCGACGTTCCTGCAGGTGACGAGGAACGAGGCGCTTCGCGGTCAGATCGCCGGCCTGACGAGCAACAACTGCGGTGCCCTCTGCGCGTTCGCGATCGTGCTCGACAACCAGATCCGATCGTGGCCCGCGATCGACCCGGGCCAGAACCCTCACGGCATCGATCCCCGCGGCACCGGCGCCGAGATCAACAACATCGGCAGCCTCTCGGAAGCGAAGCAACTCGCCCTCGTCCTCCAGACGGGTGCGCTGCCCGTCAGCTTCAAGACGATCGAGCGCACCGACGTCTCCGCGACGCTCGGTAAGGACTCCCTGAACCAGGCGCAGAACGCGGCGATCGGCGGCCTGATCGCGGTCGCGCTCTTCCTGCTCTTCTTCTACCGCTTCCTCGGCCTCGTCGCCGTGCTCGGCCTCGGTATCTACGCCGCCTTCATGTACGCGGCGATCCTGCTCTTCAACGTCACGCTGACGCTGCCGGGCTTCGCCGGGCTGATCCTCACGATCGGCGTCGCGGCCGACGCGAACGTGGTCATCTTCGAACGCATCAAAGAGGAGGCGCGCGCCGGGAAGTCGGTGCGCGCCGCGATCGCCACCGGGTACGCGAAAGGCTTCCACACGATCGTCGACGCGAACGTCGTCACGGCGATCACCGCGATGATCCTGTTCGCGGTCGCAACCGCCGGGGTCAAGGGCTTCGCGCTGATGCTGCTGATCGGCACGGTCGTGTCGCTGATCACGGCGGTCGCCGCCACGCGCGCGATGCTCGGCCTGCTCGCCGGCTTCAGGTGGTTCGAGAACACGCGCTTCATGGGCGCGCACGGCGCCCAGCGCGGCGGATTCCTGCAGGTCGACTTCATGCGCCGCCGGTACCTCTGGTTCGCGATCTCGGGCGTCGTCCTCGCGATCGGCGCAGGCTCGCTCGCGATCAAAGGCCTGAACCTCGGCATCGATTTCAAGGGCGGCGTACAGATCACGTTCAAGACGAAGGACTACACCCTGATCTCGAAGGTGCGCGACCAGACCGCCACGATCGGGCACGCGAAGGACGCAGTCGTGCAGGGGCGGGGCGCCTCCACCCAGGGCGGCGAGGCGTTCAAGAGCTTCCAGATCCGGCTGAAGAAGCTCGATCCGAACACGCAAGACCGCCTACAGACGCTGCTGACGAGCAACGTCAACGCGACGAACGAGGGCATCAAGAACGTGTCGTCGAGCTTCGGCCGGCAGATCGCGCGCTCGGCGGTCATCGCGATCCTCTTCTCGCTCTTCGTGATCACGCTCTACATCACCGTGCGCTTCCACGGCCTCGCGTTCGCGGTGCCGGTGATCGCGGCGATGCTCCACGACGTCCTGATCACGGTCGGCGTGTACTCGGTGACCGGACGGGAGGTGACCGAGGCGACGGTCGCCGCGGTGCTGACAGTGCTCGGCTACTCGATCTACGACACGATCATCATCTTCGACCGCGTGCGCGAGAACGTGCCGATCATGCGCCGCGCCTCGTTCGCGCGCATCGTCAACGTCTCGTTGTGGGAGACGATCCGCCGCTCCCTGGCGACGACGTTCATCACGCTGCTGCCGATCGGCGGCCTGTTCTTCTTCGGCGGGGCGACGCTGCAGGACTTCGCGTTCGCCCTCCTCGTCGGCGTCACCTCCGGTGCGTACTCGTCGATCTTCATCGCGGCGCCACTGCTGACGGTCTGGAAGGAGCGCGAGCCGGACTTCGCGCGGCGGAAGATCCGCGACGAGCCCGAGCTCGGTCTCGCAACGTCCGTGCTCGCGGCCGAGGCGGCGGCGGCCGAGGAGCCTGCGCCGGAGGCGCCGGTCGAAGTCGTGCAGCGCGCAAGCGGGGACGGCGACTCGGAGGCGAAGCGCGAGCGGCGGCGGCAACGTCGCAAGTCGCGCCCACATGGACGCGCCCGGTAGCGACCCGCTCGACCGGCTCGTCGCGCTGCTCGGGCCGCGGGTCGACGAGATTCGCTCGCTTCTGGACGAGCTCGGCTCGCGCTGGCGCGGCGACGCCGTGCGCTTCGGCGAGGGCTCCAAGCGCCGGATCCAGGAGCTCGCGCGCGAGGCGGGCCTCGTCACCCGCGACGAATGGGACGAGCTGGAGCTGCGCGTCGCCCAGCTGGAGCACCGGCTGCGACTCGTCGAGGACCGCGGCGACCGCGAACGTCCGGCCTGACTGCTACCGTGATTTGCACGGAGCGCGGATGGGCCGCGCTCCCGTGAGGTCGCAGTCTCCTCCTTGGATGCGCGATCTCGACATCCGAAGGAGTTGAGACAACTGACCGATTTTCGTTCGCTCGGCGTGGCCGACAGCATCTCGGCAGGCCTCGCGTCGCGAGGCATCACCACGCCGTTCCAGATCCAGACCCTCGTGATCCCGGAGGCGTTGCGCGGGGGAGACATCCTCGCGAAGAGCCCGACCGGCTCGGGGAAGACGCTCGCATTCGCGATCCCGATCGTCGAGAACGGGAGCGACGGCACGCCGTTCGCGCTCGTGCTCGTGCCGACGCGGGAGCTCTGCGTGCAGGTGACCGAGGAGCTCGCGCGCGTCGCCGACGGCCGGCTCAACGTGGCATCGGTGTACGGGGGAGTGCCGCTTCGCGCGCAGGCGAACGCCGCGAAGCTCGCGAACGTGATCGTGGCGACGCCCGGCCGGCTGCAGGACCTGATCGACCGGCGGCTCGTCTCGCTCGACCGGGTGAGCGTCCTCGTCCTGGACGAGGCTGATCGCATGCTCGACATGGGCTTCAAGCCGCAGGTCGACCGGATCGTCCGGCGGCTCTCCGAGAACCGCCAGACGATGTTCTTCTCGGCGACGCTCGACGGCGAGGTCGGGGAGCTCGCCCGCCGCTACACGCACTTCCCGGCGAGGTTCGAGGGCGAGCTGCCGCCCGAGCGGCGCACCGGCGAGATCGAGCATCGCTTCGTCCCCGTCACGGTCGACAACAAGGTGACGACGCTCGTCGGGCTGCTGCAACAGGAGGAGCGCGGCCGCGTGCTCGTCTTCGTGCGCACGAAGGCGGGAGCCGACCGGCTGGTCGAGAAGCTCCTCCGCCACGACGTCGACGCAGCCGCCATCCACGGCGACAAGGGGCAGGCCCAGCGGGAGCGCGCGCTCGCGCGGTTCGACGCGGGCAAGGTGCGAACGCTCGTCGCGACCGATCTCGCCGCGCGCGGGCTCGACGTGGACGACATCACGCACGTCATCAACTTCGACCCGCCCGACGAACCGGACGTCTACACCCACCGCGTCGGCCGCACCGGCCGTGCCGGGAGAGGCGGCGTGGGCATCACGCTCGTCCTGCCCGAGCAGCAGAGCGAGGTCTCGCGGGTTGCCCGGCTGCAGGGACAGACCGAGAGCTACGAGGCGGCCGGGCTGACGCTGGCGAAGCCGAAGCTCGTCTACACGTCGCGTCGCCGGGGAGGCCGGTCGAAGTGGTAGGGCACGAGCGGCTCACCGAGAAGCAGGCCGCCGCGCTCCGCGAGGAGCTCGCCGAGCTCGAGGGGCCGCGCCGTGCCGAGGCGGTCGCGGCGATCAAGAAGGCGCGCGAGTTCGGCGATCTCGCCGAGAACTTCGAGTACCACGCCGCGAAGAACGAGCAGGGCCTTCTCGAGGCGCGGATCCGGACGCTGCGTGCACGCCTCGACGGCGCCGAGATCGTCGAGGACGCCGGGAGCGACGAGGTGGGCATCGGGTCGATCGTCGACGTCGAGGGCGACGGCGGGCAGAAGCTGACCGTCGAGATCAGCGCCGTCGGCGGCAGCGGCACCGTGTCCCCGACCTCACCGCTCGGCGTCGCGCTGCTCGGCAAGAAGGTCGGCGAGAGTGTCCCGGTCGAGGCCCCGAAGGGCGCCTGGACCGCGACGGTCGCACGTATTCACTGAGACCGGGCGGGGCCTCCGGGAAGGCCGCATGTCACACTTCGTCCGTGGCCACCCGGGCGAAGCAGCGGAACCTCGGTCGCCTGAGCGAGATCGCCCAGGTGGCCGTCAGGCACGGCTTCGGGTACGTGATCGAGGGCCGGAGGAGGGGAGAGCCGGCGGTCGAGGGCACGGCCCGCGGCCGGCACCTGCGCGAGATGCTCGACGAGCTGGGGCCGACGTTCGTCAAGTTCGGCCAGCTGCTCTCCACCCGCCCGGACGTCGTCCCGCCCGACATCATCACCGAGCTGCGCGGCCTCCAGGACGATGTGCGGCCGTTCCCGTATGCCGACGTGGAGCGGGCGATCCGCGACGAGCTCGGTCAGCCGCTCGAGCGGCTCTTCACGGAGTTCGAGGAGGTTCCGCTCGCCGCCGCGTCGATCGGCCAGGTGCATCGCGCCGTGCTCCCGAACGGACGCCGCGTGGTGGTGAAGGTGCAGCGTCCGAACGCGCCGCGGCAGATCGAGGCCGACCTGTCGCTCATGTTCCAGGCGGCGCGCCTCGCGAAGGAGCGTATCCGGGCGCTCGACTTCATCGACACGCACGAGCTCGTCGACGAGTTCGCGCGGTCGATCAGGCAGGAGCTCGACTACCGCCTCGAGGCGCGCAACGCCGACACGTTCCACAAGGACTTCGCCGGGCACCCGCACGTGACGATCCCGCGCGTCTACTGGACCTACACGCGCTCGCGCATCCTGACCCTCGAGGAGCTCGAGGGCATCCAGCTCGTCGACCTCGACCTCGAGCACTGGTCCCTCGACCAGCGCCGGCGCCTTGCCTACCTGATCACCGAGGCGTGGATGACGATGATCTTCCGCAACGGGTTCTTCCACGCCGACCCGCATCCGGCGAACATCCTGGTGCTCGCGCCCGAGCGGCTCGGTCTCGTCGACTTCGGCCTCACCGGGAAGTTGACCGACGACGACATGTCGAGGCTGACACGCCTCTTCATCGACGCCGCCTCCGAGAACGTCGAGATGCTCCCGAAACGGCTCGCCGACCTCGGGGTCCGCTACCCGAAGGAGCGCGAGGAGCAGTTCGTCTCGGAGCTGCGCGAGCTCTACTACCGCTACTACGGCGCGAGCCTGCAGGAGATCGACCCGATCCAGGTGATCCGGGAGGCGTTCTCGCTCATCTACCGGATGAACCTGCGGCTGCCCACGCGGTTCGTGATGCTCGACAAGGCGATCGCCACGCTGGGGTCGGTCGGCGTCGAGCTCTACCCGGACTTCAACGTCTTCGAGGTCGCGAAGCCCTACGCGCGCGACCTGATGCTGGAGCGGTTCACGCCGCGGCGCATCGTCTCGCGTGCGCGGCGAGAGAGCTGGCGGCTCACGCAGATGGCGGCCGAGCTGCCGTACCAGCTCCACGACACGCTCGAGCAGGTGCGCGACGGGCAGATCGAGGTCGGCTTCGTGCACAAGGGGCTCGACGAGTTCCTCGCGAAGCTCGACACGCTCTTCAACCGGCTCGTGATCGCGCTCGTCGTCGTCGGGGGGCTGATCGGCTCGAGCCTGATCGGGATCTTCGCGAAGAGCGGCCCCCACATCCTTGGGCTGCACGTGCTCTCGGTCGCCGGCTTCTCGCTCTCGAGCGTGCTCGGGATCTGGCTGCTCTGGAGCGTGCTCCGCTCCGGCCGCCTGTGAGACGCTGCTTGTAAGACATCGCGCGAAGATATATCGTGGGGATACATGGAGCCGACTGCGGTCACCTGGGCGGTGCTCGGCCTGCTGGCCCGGCGGCCGATGAGCGGCTATGACCTGAAGACCGCGGTCGACCGGACGATCCGCCACTTCTGGGCCGCGAGCTACGGCCAGATCTACCCGGAGCTCCGGCGGCTCGAGGCCGCCGGCTGGATCGCGGGCGTGGACGCGGCGAACGGCAACCGCCGCCGGCGCGAGTACCGGATCACGCCGGACGGCGAGCGTGCGCTCCGGGGCTGGCTGCACGGGCTCGAGACGCGGATCGAGCTCCGCGACGAGTCGCTCCTGCGCCTCTTCTTCGCCGACGGCCTGCCGGCGGAGGAGGCGCTCGGGCTGCTGCGGGCCCGACGTGAGGGCTACCGCGGCATGCTCGCCTACCTGCGCTCGCTCGACGACGGCAGCGGGATCCCGGATCCGCCGTTCGTCGACCTGGTCTACCGCTGGGGCATGGACTACTGCGAATGGGGGATCGAGTGGTGCGACCGCCAGGAGCAGCGTCTCCTCGGAGCGTCGTGACCGACCTGCCGGACCCGACCTGGCGGCTGCTTCTCGCCCGCGGGCTGCCGCAGTTCCTCGCCGAGGCCGTCCTGCCCGTGCTCGCCTTCTACGGCGCGTGGCGGGCATGGGGGCTCGCGCCGGGGATCGCAGCGTCGACCGTCGTGTCCCTCTGCCTCGCGGCCGTGCTGCTCGCGACCGGACGCAGCATCAGGCTGGTCGCGCTCGGTGCGCTCGCCGTCGTCATCCAGGCCGCGGTCGCCCTCGCCGCCCACAGCACGACCGTCTACCTCGCGCAGCCCGTCGTCTTCGGCGCGCTGTGGGCGTTCGCCTACGGCGCCTCCGTCGCCGGCGGCTCGTCCGCTCGTCGGCGTGTTCGCGTCCGCCTGGTATCCGTTCCCGGACTGGTTCCGCGAGAGCCGCCCGTTCCGCCGTGAGTTCGGGATGCAGTCCCTCGTCTGGTCCGCCTACTGCCTGCTCCGCGCCGCTCTGCGGCTCGTCGCGCTGCTTCGCGCCGGCGTCGGCGGCTTCGTCGTCGTCTCGCTCCTGACCGGCACGCTGCCCGTCGTGGCGCTGTCGCGTGGGGCCTCTGGCATGCGAGACGGACGTTCTCCCTCCTCGAGATCCCGGCGGACGGTTCCCTCGTGTGAGGGTGCAGAAGTCCGCAAAGAGCGACGATCCCTGCCGGGTGATGGAGGACCTTTCGAACCTCCGTCCCATCGGGTGACCTCCGGGTCGCCTGCGGCACACGACGAGGACGCGAGCACGAGCCCGGAACGGCAGGACGCCGCCGGGCCGATCGTCGGCAGCTCTCTCGAGGTGAATCCCGAGGCGCTCCGGTCGTCGCTCCTGATGCGTACGACGATCCGCGCGATCCAGGTCGCCTGCTTCTTCTACGGCGCGCTGCTCCTGTACTGGGTGTGGCTCGCGAAGGATGCGAGCACCAGCATCGTCCTGCGCGATCCCGTCTTCTACTCGTACTCGCTCCTCGTCACCGGTTACGTCTGCGCGCGCTTCCTGCTGGCGCCGCTCTACCGCTCGACGCCCGATGTCGGCTACCGGCCCAGCGTGTCGATCGTCGTCCCCGCCTTCAACGAGGAGGACGCGATCGAGGCGACGATCGACGCCGTCCTCGCGAGCGACTATCCCACCGACAAGCTCGACGTGATCGTCGTCGACGACGGCTCGACCGACGGCACCTGGGCGCGCATGCTGGCTGCGCGGGAGCGCAACCCGTCGCTCGTCTGCACTCGCTTCCCGACGAACCGCGGCAAGCGCGCGGCGATGGCGGAGGGGATCCGTCGGTCGCAGGCGGACATCTGCGCCTTCGTCGACTCGGATTCCGTGCTCGAGCCCGACGCGCTCGCACGCCTCGTCGCCGACTTCGGCGACCCGCGTGTCGGCGCGGTGGTCGGCCACGCCGACGTCCTCAACCGGACCGGGAACTGGCTCACGCGGATGCAGCAGGTTCGCTACTACGTCGCGTTCCGGGTCATCAAGGGATCCGAGTCGATCTTCGGCGCGGTGACCTGCGCGTCGGGCTGCTTCTCCGCCTACCGGCGCACGGCCCTGCTCTCGGTCATCGAGCGCTGGGAGACCCAGCGGTTCCTGGGGCGGCCGGCGACGTTCGGCGACGACCGTGCGCTGACGAACTACGTGCTGCGCGACTGGCGCGTCGCCTACCAGTCGGAGGCCCGGTCGCACACGATCGTGCCCGAGCGGCTGCGCGTCTTCGGCAACCAGCAGCTCCGCTGGAAGAAGTCGTGGCTGCGCGAGTCCCTGCACGTCTCGCGGTTCATCTGGCGCAAGCATCCGATCGCCGCCGCGCTCACGTACTTCGGCGTCGTGTTCCCCTGGGTCGCGCCGATCGTGATGGTGCACGCCGTCTACTTCCGGGCGCTCGGTGTCGGCAGCCCGCTCTTCTACCTCGTCGGCGCGTACGTGATGGCCATCCTCTACTCGCTCTACTACGCCGTGAACCGGCGCAGCGCGCTCTGGTGGCACGGCGTCACATTCGTCGCGATCTACATGGCCTTTCTCGTCTGGCAGACGTACTACGCGCTGCTCACGATTCGCAACACCGGCTGGGGGACCCGGAAGTCCACGGGCGGTCCGGGCAGCGGCGGCATGACCGCCGTCGGGCCGCAGACCGTCGCCACCCGCCCCCGTCCGTGATCGCCACCCGCCGCCTGCTCTCGCCGCGCCGCCGCGTCTCGTTCGAGGCGCTCGTCGGCCTGCTGATGCTGCCGCTGTCCGCGATCCCGATCGTCCTGTACCTCGCGAAGACGCCGGACGGCTACCTGATGTACCTGCGCGGGCGGTACGCGCTGCTTCCGCCGGCGACCGCCCGGCTCGATCCGCGCACCGAGCAGTTGGCCGGGCTCGCCTTCCGGACGCTGCCGGTGGACGGTGTCCCCGTGATCGTCTACCACGGCATCGGCGGCGCGAGCAGCGAGGATCCAAGCGGCCGGTACGTCGTCTCGCGGGCGCACTTCGCCGAGCAGATGCGGGCTCTGCAGGCGGCCGGCTTCCACGCCGTGTCGGTCGACGACCTTGCCCGCTACGTCCGCACGGGCGACCGCTCCGCGCTGCCGGGAAAGCCGGTGCTGATCACGTTCGACGACGGGCGCACCGACGCGATGCTGCAGGCCGACCCGGTGCTGCGCGACACCGGGATGCGGGCCGCCATGTTCGTGATCGGGGCCGAGGCGGACTCGGCGAGCCCCTTCTACGTCGACTGGTCCGGTCTGAAGCGCTACGTCTCGACCGGCCGCTGGGAGCTCGAGAACCACACGTACGACCTGCACAGCACGATCGACGACGTGAAGGGCCTCCTGCCGATCTCCGACCTCGTCCGGGTCGAGCCCGGCGAGAGGCCGCGCGCCTTCGAGCGGCGGGTCGGGGCGGATCTCGACCGCGAACAGCGGTCGATCGCCGGGCACGTCGGTGCGCAGCCGATCGCGTTCTCCTATCCCTTCGGGGACTGGGGCCAGCACCGCAGGACGGCCTGGGCGGCAGCCGCGCTGCGCAGGGTCGTCGCGGCGAGGTTCCAGCTCGCGTTCGACCAGGACAGGCAGGCCGGCTGGCGGTTCGCGCTGCCCGGCGACGATCCCATGCACCTGCACCGCCTCCAGGCGGAGAACTGGACCGGGGGCGAGCTGATCGCACGGCTCGTCGCCGCGGCCAAGCTGAGCGAGACGGCGTTCCGTGAGCGCGGGCTCGACGTCGACCTCTCGCGGCACCAGCTCGTGAACGCGGCGATCGATGCTCCATGCGCACCGCTTCGCTCCGCGTCCGTCACGCGCCGCGCGACGGCGGCCAAGGTGGTCGCGCTCAGCTTCAACGGCGGGCCGTCGCCGTTCACGCCCCAGGTGCTCGACCTCCTCGACCGCTACCGGGCGCACGCCACGTTCTTCGTCCTCGGCGACAAGCTCCGGACACGCAGCCGCGTCCTCGGCCGGATCCTCGTCAGCGGCGACGAGATCGGCAACGGCACCTGGACGGGCGCCCATCCGGCGACGCTCGGCGACGACGCGCTCGTGCGGGAGCTGCGCCGCACGAACGCGGAGATCGAGGCGAGCGTCCCCTTCCGGCCCTGCCTGAGCCGTGCGCCCTACCGTGAGCAGGTGACGCGGTTCGGGCGTCTGTCGCGCACGCTCGGGCTGACGAATGCCCTCTGGTCGGTCGACCCGCGCGACTTCGCGTCCGTGTCGCCGGACCGCATCGCGAAGCGGGTCCTCTCTGCGGTTCGCCCCGGCTCGATCGTGATCCTCCACGACGGCGGCAGCACGCGTTGGGCGACCGTGCAGGCGCTGCCGGAGATCCTCGGGACGCTGGAGGCGCGCGGCTACCGCGTCGAGTCGATCTCCGAGCTGCTCACGCAGAAGCTGTCCGTCGTACGTCCAGCGGAGGTGGTCCAGTGAAGCTCGCAGCCGTCACCGTCGTCCTCGCGTCCCTCCTCGCGCTCGCGGGAGAGGTCGGGAACGCGCAGGGTGCGCACCCGGTCAAGGCATGTGCGACGCGACCGCTCGCGCTGCGGTTCGTGCGCTCCCCGGCCAGGCCCTCCGGCGTGCTCAGCTGGCGGACGCCGCGAACGCTGCCGAAGCGGCCTGCCGGCTATCGCGTCTTCCGCGACGGCAAGGTGGTCGGGCAGACGAAGCTGCGCGTCCACCGCATTCGCGTGGCGTTCACACCAGGACGGCCGGTCACCTTCGCGGTGCGCGTGGCGCTCCGAAGCGGCGCCCTCCTCGCCTGCACCGCCCGGCTGCGCCAGCTGATCCAGTGGCAGCCGCCGGCCGCGCCCGTCGACCTCGTCGTCCAGCCACTCGCCGATTCCGTCACCCTTCTCTGGGAGCCGTCGACGCCCGGCGACGGCACCATCAACGGCTACCGCATCTACCTGAACGGCAAGGAGTTCCGCCAGGCGCTCGGCACGAGCATGACCGTTCCCGTCCCTCCGCTCCGCCAGGTCACCTTCGCCGTCGCTGCGGTCGACACGCGGGGTCATCTCTCGGCCCTGTCGAATGCGGTCACGATCAGCGCCGGCCATGCGCCGCCGGATCGTCCCGGCGGGCTCGTCGCACAGACGGTGTCGGACTCCGAGGTCGACCTGAGCTGGTCGCCGAGCATCGCCTACGGCGGGGCGAGGATCGCCTACCGAATCGTCCGCGACGGGAAGACGATCGGCCAGACGACGGGCACCACCTACACGGTGGGGCATCTCGCGCCGGGGACCGGCTACTCGTTCTCGGTCGTCGCCGTCGACTCGGTCGGCTACGCGAGCGACGCGAGCGACGCGCTGGACGTCACGACCGCACCGCCGCCGCAGACCCGGGGCTCGGCGCACGTGTTCCTGCTCGCCTCGACCGATGCGAGCTTCGAGGCGTTCCAGCAGCGCTACGACCAGATCGGCACCGTCTACCCGACCTACTACGGCTGCGACGCGAACGGCGACTTCTCGGGTCGCGACGACCCGCTGATCACCGGGTGGGCGCGGCTTCGGGGCGTCAAGGTCGAGGCGCGCTGGGTGTGCCAGGGCGAGGGCCCGCTCCACCTGCTGCTCACGGATGCAGGCAGGAGGGCGGCGCTCGTCCAGCAGATCGTCGCGGCGGCCGTCTCGAGCTCGTGGGACGGCGTCAACCTCGACTTCGAGTCCGGTGCCGCCACCGACCGGGGCCTTCTGACGGCGTTCGTCGGCGAGCTGGCTTCGGCCCTGCACGCTCAGGGTAAGACGCTTTCCGTGGATGTCTCCGCCAAGACGAAGGACGTCAAGAACCATCCACGCTCGACCTTCTACGACTACGACGCGCTCTCGCCGCTCGTGGACACGATCTTCGTGATGTGCTGGGGCATCCACTGGAGCACCTCGGGGCCGGGCGCGATCGAGGACTGGTCGTGGGTGCAGCAGGTCGTGACGTACCTCGACGCGCGGCCCAACAAGGACAGGTATGTCCTCGGCTTCGGCATGTACGGCTTCGACTGGCCGGCCGGCGGGGGCATCTACCACAAGGCGACGGCCCTCGAGTACAAGGACGTGCTCGCGCTCGCCGCCCGCTACGGCGTCGATCCGGTGTGGGACTCGAACTCCCTCGCGCCGCATTTCTCGTACACCGACGGCAGCGGCGTCCACCATGACGTCTGGTACACGGACAGCAGGTCGCTCGGTCTGCGCATCCAGCTCGCACACGACAACGGCCTCGGGATCGGGCTGTGGCGGCTGGGCGAGGAGGACCCGGGCATCTGGGACGACCCGCTCCTGCAGCCGGGAGCGTGGTAGCGGCGTTGCGGCGCATGCTCACTTTCGAGGCACCAAGGAGGAGGCGAACGATGGGAATGCTGCGCATCTGCTCGACCGATGGCTGCCAGGTGAAGACGCTCGGAGTGCACTGCCTCCAGCACGAGCCCGGGAGCGTCGCCGCGATCCGGGCGGCGGCGGTCGCCGCCGGCGGCCGCGGGACGCGCGCGGAGGTGAGCGCGCGCGAGCCCGTCGGGGCCGGGGTCGCCTGACCGTGCCCCGGCGGGACGGCTGAGGAACGATCGACGCAGAATCGTTCGAAAGGACGACTGGTTCGCGCTTCGGGCCGGGGGTAGCGTCGGCGCATGGCTGCCGCCCTCCTTCTCGCCGACGCCGAACCGGAGACGCGCGGCTTCCTCGAACGGCACCTTCCGGGCGACGGCTTCCAGCTCGTGCCGCCGCACGGGCGCTTCGACCTCGTGCTCGCCGGCGACGTCGAGCGCGTCGACCGCTGGATCGAGCGTGCGCCGGTGATCGTGATCGGGCACGAGCAGGCGGACAGGGTCGACCGGCTCCACGCC
Organism: uncultured Thermoleophilia bacterium; assembly: GCA_963784765.1. Taxonomy (GTDB): domain Bacteria; phylum Actinomycetota; class Thermoleophilia; order Gaiellales; family Gaiellaceae; genus PALSA-600. The sequence continues at coordinate 139,881 of CAWASP010000022.1, read as the reverse complement.
TTTCGCCGCGGGTGCGACGACTACGTGTCGCACCCGTTCGAGTACGAGGAGCTCGTCGAGCGCATACGCGCGGTCCTGCGACGGGTCCGGCCGCCGTCCGTCGAGATCGTGGAGGCGGGGCCGGTGCGGGTCGACACGCGGACGCGCGGTGTCACCCTCGACGGTCGCGCCGTCCAGCTCGCCCAGAAGGAGTACGAGCTGCTGCTCCGGCTCGCACGCGATCCGGAGCGGGTCCTGACGAAGGCCGAGCTCCTGCAGGAGGTCTGGGGGTACCGGGCGGGGGCGCGCACGCGCACGCTCGACTCGCACGCGTCGCGGCTGCGGGGCAAGCTGCGCGAGCTCGGAGGCGACGGTCTCGTCGAGAACGTCTGGGGAGTCGGCTACCGGCTCCTGCGCAGCCTGCCCGCGCCCGAGTAGCGTTGACGCGGTGGACCAGGTCGAGTCGGCACGGGCGTTCCGGCGGATGCATCTCGAGCCGCCGATCCTCGTGCTGCCGAATGCGTGGGATGTGGCGAGCGCGAAGGCGCTCGCGACGCTGCCCGGCTGCCGGGCGCTCGCGACATCGAGTGCCGCCGTCGCGCGCTCGCTCGGTCACGAGGACGGAGAGCGCGCCCCTGCCGCCGAGATGATCGAGGCTGCGCGCCGGATCGCCGCCGCGGTTGACCTCCCGGTCACCGCCGACCTCGAGCGAGGTTACGGCGACCCGGTCGGCACCGCTCGCGCGGCCTGGGAAGCGGGGCTCGTCGGGCTGAACATCGAGGATTCGACCTCCGAGGGGCTCGTCTCGGCGAGCGGGCAGGTCGAGACGATCGCCGCGGTCCGGGCGGCGGTTCCGGAGCTCGTCGTGAACGCCCGCGTCGACGTCTACCTTCGCGGGGACGGCGACGTGCTCGATGACGCGGTTGACCGCGCGAACGCCTACCTCCGAGCGGGAGCCGACTGCGTCTATCCGATCCTCGCCCCCGTCGCCGCGATCGCCGACCTGGTCGCGCGTATCGACGGGCCGGTCAACGTGATCGTGCACGACGGGACACCCGATCCGGTCGAGCTGCAGGCGCTCGGCGTCGCCCGGCTGACCTGGGGATCGGGTCTCGCGGCGGCGGCGTACGAGGCTGCCGCCGTTCTCGCGGCCGCTGCGCTCAGCGTCGGTGGATGACGCGCGCGGCGCGGCCGTGCAGCAGGTAGGCGAAGGCCCAGCGCGTCAGCACCAGCACCCGGTTCTGGAAGCCGACGAGGTAGGTGATGTGCACACCGAGCCAGAGCACCCAGGCCGGGAAGCCGGTCACCGGGATGCCTGCGACGACGCCGACGGCGCGCGAGCGGCCGATCGTGGCGAGCTCACCCTTGTTGCGGTAGTGGAAGGGCATCCGGCGCTCCTTCCTGATCGACCTGGCGACGTGCCTGCCCTCCTGCATCGCCACCGGCGCGATCCCGTGCAGCTGGAGGCCCCGCACCGTGACCATGTCGCCGATCGCGAACACCTCGGGACGGCCCGGTAGCGTCAGATCCGGCTCCACCTCGATCCGCCCGGCGCGGTCGGTCTCGAGCCCCGCGGCCTCGGCGAGCGCCGTGGCGAGGGGAGAGGCGCGGACGCCGGCGGCCCAGACGACGGTGCGCGTCTCGATCCGGCGACGGTCTCCCTGCCCGGGCTCGAGCTCGACGAAGCCGTCGCCGATGTCGACGACGGTCGAGTCGAGCGTCGGCGTCACCCCGAGCGACCGAAGCTGGCGCTCGGCGCTTCTCGAGAGCCGCGGCGTGTAGCCGGGAAGCACGCGCGGACCGGCCTCGACCAGGAAGACGGTGACGGCCGCGGTGTCCGTCGAACGGAACTCGTTCCGCAGCACATTGCGTCCGAGCTCTGCGATCTGGCCCGCCATCTCGACGCCGGTCGGCCCTGCACCGACCACGACGAACGTCAGGAAGACCGCCCGCCGGGCGGGGTCCTGCTCGACCTCCGCCGCCTCGAAAGCCGAGAGGATGCGGTCGCGGAGGTCGAGCGCGCCGTCGAGCGACTTCAGCTCCGGCGCGTACTCCCTCCAGTCGTCGTGCCCGAAGTACGAGTAGCTGGACCCGCCGGCCACGACGAGCACGTCGTACTCGAGCTCGCGACGCTCCTCGCCGTTCGGCAGGCGCTCGACGACGACACGGCGTCCGTCGAGATCGAAGCCGGTGACCTCGCCGAGCACGACGTGCGTCCGCCGGTGGCGGCGGAGCACCTGGCGGAGCGGCGCCGCCACCTCGACGGACGACAGCGACCCGGTTGCGACCTGGTAGGCGAGCGGCTGGAACAGGAAGAAGTTCTGCCGGTCGACGAGCGTGACGTCGAGGTCGCTCTCCTTGAGGTTGCGGGCGGCGAGCAACCCCGCGAACCCGCCGCCGACGACGACGACTCGTGTGCTCACTCCGGCAGTCTGGCACCTTCGAGCTGCAGCAGGCGGCGCTTCCGGTCGAGGCCGCCGGCGTAGCCGGTCAGGGAGCCGTTCGCACCGACGATGCGGTGGCAGGGCAGCACGATCGGGATCGGGTTCCTGTTCATCACCGCTCCGACGGCCCGCGCGGCGCGGGGGCGACCCACCCGCGCGGCGAGCGCGCCGTAGGTCTCGGTGCGCCCGAACGGCACACGGGCGAGCTCGTGGAGCACGGCCGCGGGGAACTCCGCGACCCGTAGGTCGAGCGGCAGGTCGAAGGCGGTCCTCCGGCCTGCGAAGTACTCGTCGAGCTCGCGCCGCACCTCGTCGACCGGCGCGCGCAGCACCCGCGCTCCGAACTGCCGGGCGAGCTCGTCTTCGAAGCCGTCCTCGAAGAAGGAGATCCGGCAGAGGCCGCGGTCGGTTCGGGCCACCTGGAGCGGGCCGACCGGTGAGTCGACGACGTCGTGACGGACGTCGACGAGCCCTTCGCGCAGCGCGGCGGCGCGAAAGCGTGCATCGAGATCAGGGCTGACGTTCATGGTTCCTCCTCAATCGGCGAACGCCCGAGGAGGCGGCGGCACGCGCCGCCTCCTCGGACGAGCCGAGCGCGTCGGCGATCTGGGCGTAGGGGAGGTCGTAGCCGTAGCGGAGCACCACCGCGGCGCGTTCGGTCGGCGGCAGCCCCCCGGTCAGGTGCTCGAGCTCACGGAACGCATCGCGCTCGAGCTCGACGACCGGCTCGCCGGAGATCGGCAGAGTCGGCTTCGCGCGCAGCTCGTCCAGCGCGACGTTCGTCGCGATCGTGAAGGCCCAGGCACGCAGGTGGCGCCCGTGCCGGAGACGGCCGTACGCGCGCAGCGCGCGCAGAAACGTCTCCTGCCATGCGTCCTCCGCGCGCTGGCCGAGCAGTCGGCGCAGGTAGCGGAGGATCTCGTCGCGGTGCTCGAGGTAGAAGCGCTCGAACGGCGGGATCGGCGGGCTCGTCACGGTCCCCATCATCCCGTGAAACGTGGCAGGGTCCGGAACCGTGAGATGCGCGGTCGTCGGGCACATCGAATGGGTCGAGTTCGCCCGTGTGGCGCACATGCCGCGCGCCGGCGAGATCGTGCACGCCGAGGAGGTCTGGGAGGAGCCGGCCGGCGGCGGCGCGGTCGTTGCCCGGCAGCTGGCGCTGCTCGCCGGGCGCTGTGAGCTCTTCACGAGCCTCGGCGATGATGAGCTGGGCCGTCGGTCGGCCCGGCGGCTCGCGGAGCTCGGCATCGACGTGCACGTGCAGTGGCGCGCTGCGACACGCCGGGCGTTCACGCACGTCGACGCGCACGGCGAGCGCACGATCACCGTGCTCGGCGACAAGCTCTTGGCGCGCGGGCCGCTGCCGCTCGACGGATACGACCTCGTCTTCTTCGTCTCGGGCGATCCCGCTGCCTTGCACAGCGCACGTGGAGCGCGCTTCCTCGCAGCCACGGCCCGCGAGCTTCCGACCCTGCGCGCCGCTCGCGTTCCGCTCGAGCTGCTCGTCGCGAGCGCCCACGATCCCGGCGAGGCCTACGACGGGACGCTCGAGGCGCGCCACACGGCCGTGACCGAGGGGGCGGCGGGCGGGACGTTCGACGGGTTGCGCTGGCAGGCGGAGCCCGTCGAGACGGTCGACGACGCCTACGGGGCCGGCGACTCGTTCGCCGCTGCGCTCGCCTTCGCGCTCGCCCGCGGCGACGGGCGCGAGACGGCGCTGGCCTTCGCCGCCCACGCCGGGGCGGCGGTCGTCCGCGGTCGCGGGCCGTACACCTCGCAGCTCGAGAGGGCGTAAGCCCGATTTGCGGGAAGACCCGCACGCACGTTCAGTGCGACCCCGAGTCGCAAGGACGAGATTCGTGGAGAACAGTCGTACGTATCGAAGCCGGGCCGTGGTCTGGTCGCTCGCGCCGCTCGCAGTAGGCGCGCTGCTCGCCGGCGCCGCACCGGCGCGATCAAACCGCCTACGACAGCCCGTAGAGCGTCCGGGCGTTCTCGCGCAGGATCAGCCGTGCCGCGTGCTCGGCGTCGTCGTTCGGCAGCAACGCGGGCAGCACCTCGGCGAGCGCCTCCCGCCAGCGGCGCGCAGCGAGGTAGTAGAGCTCGGGCGTCCGCGCCGCGTCGGAGGCGTACAGGAGCTTGGAGACGGGCGCGAGCTCGAGCGCCTCGCGCAGCGCCTGCGCCGGCTGCGAGACGTGGGGGATCGTGAGCGAGAGGTCGAACCAGACGTTCCCGTAGACGTGCGCGAGCCAGCCCGCCTCGCGCACGTAGGGGTAGCAGTGCAGGAGCACGAACGACGTCTCGCGGAAGCGCTCGACGAGCGGCTTCACGTAGCCGGGGTTGGCCCGCGGCAGGTGAAGGTCGGAGTCGCCGAAGCCGCAGTGCACCTGCACCGGCAGCGGATCGCCGGTCTTCTCGTTCGCCTCGAGAGCCGCCAGGACGACGTCGGCCATCGCGACCCCCTCGACCCGGCCTCGTGACCCCGAAGTGCCCGGCTCGAGCCTGTCGAAGTCGAGGCCGCCGCGGTAGGCGGCGATCGTCTTCAGGCCGGCGAAGCCGCTCGCCCTGGCCGCGCCGACTGCGGCCTCCACCGCCTCGAGGCGGTCGTCGCCCGCTCCGTCGGCCACCCGCTCGATTCGCAGCACCGGCCGCGCTTCACAGGCCGCGAGCTCGCCGAGCTCGTCCCATCGTGTCCCTTCGCCCGGCGGCGGGTAGCCGTCGTCGACGAGCAGCAGCTCGGTGCCCGTCGCGCGGAGCAGCCGCGCCGCGTAGCCGGCAGGCTCCGAGGCGACGCGATGCTCGTAGACCGCCTGCTCGGTCGGCTCGACACCGAGGAACGTGCCGAGCTCGACGAGCGCGCGGCGGTAGGCGACGCTCGTGGCGACATGCGGCCACTGGCGCGGGTCGGGGCTCTCGCTGAAGAGGCCGCGGAACTCGTCGAGGGTCGGCTGAGCGTGCAGGATGCCGTGCGCGTGGTGATCGACGAGCGGGACGGCGGCGAGATCCATCAGTACTTCAGGAAGTGCCCTCGATGCTCGAACTCGGCGTCCTGGAGCGAGTACGCATCCCATTCCGAGCGTCGTACGGCGAGGTAGGAGCGCGCGAGGACGGGCCCCAACGCGTCCGTGAGAACCGGGTCGTGCTCGAGCGCGTCGAGCGCCTCCGCCTGCGTTGTCGGCAGCCTCAGGATGCCGCGCCGGTCACGCTCCTCCTCGGGGATCGTCGCCGGGTCGACCTCGACCGGCTCCGGCGGGTCGAGCCCCCGCTCGAGGCCGTCGAGGCCCGCCGCGATCAGGCCACCGAGCGCCAGGTACGGGTTGCAGCTCGCGTCCGCCGCCTTCAGCTCGGCGTTCGTCGAAGCCTCCTCCATCCCCGCGAACACCGACGGCACCCGCACGGGCGCCTCCCGGTTGTCGTGACCCCAGCACCGGAAGGCGCCGGCCCAGTACTGCGGAACGATCCGGTGGTAGGAGTTGAAGCTCGGCGCCGTCAGGCCGCACAGCCCCGGCAGGTGCGCGAGCACCCCGGCGATGAAGCGGCGCGCATCGTCGGAGAGCCGGTCGGGGCGGGAGCCGTCGTGAAAGAGGTTCCTGGTGCCGTCGCCGGACCAGAGCGAGAAGTGGATGTGGCCGCCGTTCCCTGCGGCGCCCGGCCACGGCTTCGGTGCGAGCGAGGCGACGTAGCCGAGCTGTGCCGCGACACCCCGAACCGTCTCGCGGACGAGGAGCTGCTCGTCGGCCGCCTGCACCGCGGGCGCGTGGGCGGTCGAGATCTCCTGCTGGCCGTGGCCGAGCTCGGCGTAGTACTGCTCGAGCCGGATCTCCTGGCGCTCCAGCGCATCGGCGAGCGCTTCGACGTAGTCCTGCGAGGCGGTCATGCCGATCGTCGAGAAGCAGAGGCTCTCGTCCACCGGCCGGTAGCCCTTGTCAGCCGGCACGGCGAGGGTGAACTCGTTCTCGAACGCCGCCTCGAGCACGGCGCCTCGATCCGCGAGCCGCGCCGCCTGCCGCTTCAGGAACGTCCGCTGGCAGACGGGGGCGGGCTCGCCGTCGAGCTGCACCTGATCGACGAGCATCGCGCCGCTCGCGCGTGCATACGGCAGGACGCGGAACGTGTCCGGATCGGGGACGAGCCGGATCTCGCCGACCGGGCCCATGCCTTCGACGGGCTGGAGCTGGTCGAGGGCGTTCATCGCCTGCATCGCCACCGTCACACCGATGCCCGCCCGGAGCCGTCCCCCGAGCCCGTGCCGCGTCGACGCCTTCGCGCGCACGGTGCCGTCGTTCCCGCACCAGAGGAAGCGGACGAGGCGCAGCCGCTCCTCCTCCGCCTTCCGAACGACATCGGCGGCGGTCACTCGCTCCGCCATGTCACGGCGAGCGCCGTCATGCCGATCGCGCCGCTCGCGAAGAGCGCTCCGTCGCCATCACTCGGGCACTCATCTCGACCTCCCGCGACACAGAACCGACGTGCAGACGATAGGGCGCTCGTGCTGCCGGGCGCAACCGTGCCCCCGCGCGGCGGGTTGCGTGGCGCCGGTGCTCGTGATCCGAGCGCGCGGGCGGCGCCCACGCGGGCAGCCGCGACCTCGCAGCTCCTTCACCTCACTCGGCACCGAGGGGCGACCGCCGCGGCCGCGGAAGTGATCGTTCCACCGGGTTCGTAGACATATCTGCGCCTTCTTACCTCGGGCGAAGCGGCCCGGTGGCCCTCAAGTGTCGCGACTAAGTGGTCGCGGCGTGGACAATCTCGGGGTACCGCATCGGCGCGACGAACCAGGGTCGATGCCCGCCGTAGGAGCGAGAACGGCGGTTCGAGCTCCGCTCTCGCATGCCGGCGAAAACTGGGTGGTGTGCGAGGATCGGCGCATGGCAGACATCAAGCTGATCCGTAGCGGAGAGATGTTCCATGGAAAGCAAGGTCTCGACTACCTCGCCGGGATCTCGGCTGAGACAGCGGGCGCAAAGGCGATCTGCATGCATCTGCTCGAGATGCCGCCCGGTGTGACCGCGGAGGCGCACTATCACGAGGCGCACGAGACGGCGATCCTGGTACTCGAAGGGGCGGCGGAGATGCGCCATGGTCCCAATCTCGAGCTGATCATGCGCATGGAGGCTGGTGACTTCGTGTACATCCCGGCGGGTGCGCCGCATCAGCCCTACAACCCGACAGAGTCTGTCTGCCGCGGGGTCATCGCTCGCACCGATCCCAACGAGCAGGAGAGCGTCGTCCTCCTCTAGTGGGCGTGGCCGCCGACCATCCCGACGCCATCGCGTACAGGCGGACCGCGGAAGCTTTTCGTGCGGGCGACTTCGAACTGATCGAGAGGCTTATCGCGCCAGATGTCATCTGGCATGTTCCTGGCGACCACGGGATGGCGGGAACGATCTGGCTTGTCGAGCACGATGTGTTCGCGAGCGACCAGCATGTCTGCGCGATCAGCACAATGGGCGCGCGCCGTAACCACCTGGACGCGCAAACCCGCGTCGTCAGCATATTCCGGTACTCGGCTGGGCGGCAGCTCGAGCGCTGGATGTACCCGGATGACGGCGCCGCTTGGAACGCGATCTTCTCCGCCTAGTGCACTTGCCCGACCGCTTGAGTACTGCGTGCGCCCCTCACTCATGAGACGACGAAGGAACGAGAGTCGAGAAGAACCGCCCGGGCGAGCGTGCGGGAATGCCTGCCTGAGGGTGGTTGAGGTTAGGGTGGCGCGAGGTGCTCCCGACAGTGCGGAGGTGATAGGCGATGTCTTCACCCGAAAGCTTCGAAGAGGCGATCGAGGCGAGCCATAAGGCTCTGGACGAGATCGCGAGAGGCAACCTCGACGCGTTCATGCACCTCTACAGCGAGCGGGACGATCCAACGGTCGGGAATCCTTACGGCCCGCCCGCGCGCGGTCGGGACGAGATCGAGCAAGCTGGAAGGCGAGCTGCAGCCAACTACCGCGACGGGCGAGCGATCGAGTTCGAGAACTTCGCGACGTACGTAAGCGGCGACCTCGGCTACACGTTCGAAATCGAACGATTCGAGACGAAGGTCGCCGGAAGCGACGAACTCACGCCTGTCTCGCTTCGCGTGACCAGCATCTTCCGCCTCGAAGACGGCACCTGGAAGCTTCTTCACCGGCATGCCGACCCGATCACAACTCTGCAGCCGGGAGAGTCGGTCATTCCAACCTAGGCACCGCCTGGCACGCGGCAGGGAGCCAGCCGCCCCTTGCGTGAGAGTCTCCGTACGGGGGACAACCACGCCTGGGCCAGCGTTCAGGAACGTCCCCCGACGGCGGACTGAGTGCGGCGGTTCGAGTTCCTCCCTCGGTGTATGCGACGGGTCACCAAGTTCAGTCGGCGCGGGGAGTCGAAGGGGGATGAGGCACTCTTTCCCAGCTCGGGCGTCTGTGAGTCCGGGTTGGCGCGTGGTAGAACCGCAGCGTGGCTCGTCGTCGGCTGTTGCAGGGCACGGTGACCTTCTTGTTCACCGACATCGAGGGGTCGACGGAGTTGCTCAAACGGCTCGGTCGCGACCGGTACGACCGTCTGCTGGGGGACCACATGCGGATCCTGCGCGGGGCGGTCGAAGCGGCGGGCGGCCAGGTTGTGGATACGCAGGGTGATGCGTTGTTCTGCGTGTTCGGCACGGCGCGGGAGGGTGTTTTGGCTTCGGTCGACTCGCAGCGGGCGTTGGCCGAATACGAGTGGCCCGACGGAGTGTCGGTGCGGGTTCGGATGGGCGTGCACAGCGGCGAGCCGAAGACGGGCGAGCTGGGGTATGTCGGGATCGGTGTGCATCAGGCCGCGCGGGTCGGGGCGGCTGCGCACGGGGGCCAGGTGCTGGTGTCGGACACGGTCCGGGCGCTGGCAGCAGAGGATCTGCCGTCCGGTGTGTCGCTTCGCGATCTCGGTGCATACCAGCTGAAGGACATCGACGAGCCGATCCGGCTCTATCAGGTCGTTGCGGCCGGGCTGCAGGAGCGATTTCCTGCGCCGCGGACAGTGAGTCGCAGCCGTGGCCGGCGTACCCGCCTGGTCGTTGTCGCCGCGGGCGTTGCCGTCGCCGGCGTTGTCGTCGCAGCCGTGCTCTTGACGACGCGCTCAGCGTCGGCGAAGCCGGTCAGGCTGGAAGCGAACTCGGTCGCGGTGCTCGACGCCAAGACGGGGAAGCCGCTCGGCGACGTGCCGCTCGGCTTCGCCCCCACCAACATCGTCGCCGCCGGTGACGATGTGTGGGTGTTGAACGGCTATGGGCGGACAGCGGTCGCGATCGACCCGAAAGGGCTGCGCGTCGATCAGACCGTCGGCACCGACGGCGACCCGTACAGCCAGTACGCCTTGGCGGGGAACGAGTGGGTCGCGTATCCAGGCGGCGTCGACGAGTTCAACAGCGACGGAAAGACGAGCCTGGCTCTCTGGCGCCGGGCGCAGGGGACAGAGGCGATTAACGCCGGCTCAGCCGACGCATGTCGACCCTCGATCACCGGAAACGGGAAGACCGTCTGGGTGGCGGAAGGTCGTCGCTTCGCCGTCATCGATGCGACCAGCGGGACCGTCCGCCGCAAGCTGACGCTGCCCGGCATGAAGGGGGCGGTACCCGCCCTGGGAGCGGCACCGGCTCTGGTCTGCTACGGGCTTCGCTACTCGTCGCAACTAGGTCTGCTCGCAACGCGTAATGCCGACGTCTCGTTCGGGCGGCTCGACGCCCGTTCTGGCGCGTACACGACCATCGCCTCGAACATCGGACTGAACGTCGCCGGAGCGGACCGTTGGGGGAACTTCGTTGCGGAGCCCGGGTTCGGCTCGCTCTGGCTCACCGGCACGACGCAGAACCTGAAGACACTGAAGATAGCCGGCGTACTCTCACAGCTCGACCTGATCAGCGGCCAGACGACAAGCCAGACGCCACTCGCATCCGCTTCGGAGGCCACAGCCGCCCCTATCGCCGTCGACCCGACCGGAGTCTGGGCGCTCGAACCGCCAAGCGAAGCAATCGCCCAGGTCGACCCGAACACCGCCCAGATCCGACGCACCGTCTCGCTCCACCACTTCGCGAACGTCGTCGCCGCCGGCCACGGCCGCATCTGGGTCGGGCTCGCCTCCCCGTAACACCGACGCGGCCACCTCCACGAAGCCTGGACAGGGTGCCGTGACGTCGCCTGGGCAAGCGTCCCTTACGTCTGACTCGATGGAGGAACGAGAATCTCGATTCGAGTTCCGCCCTCCGGCGTACGCAAGCGCTAATGCGGGGGAGCTACCAGACGCTTGCTCGGAGCAGCCGCACCCCGGCGTCGAGCATCAAGCCGAGGGTAGGGCGGCGTCTGATCTGCGACTCGAGGGCGGGCGCCCGTCTGCCATGCTCGCAAGGAAGTAAGGCGATGTTGTCGCTGCGCCGAGGCCCCGCGCGCAGCGCAGTTGATGCGACCTCGCGCTGCAGACAGGAGGCCCAGATGATCATGTACATCGGCCGCTTTCGCTCGCGGCTCTCGGACGAACAGGTCCAGGCGATGTTCGAGGAGCGTGCGCCGCGCTACCTCGAGGTTCCGGGTCTCGTGGAGAAGCTCTATCTCCGGTTTCGCGAGACCGGCGAGTGGGGCGCGGCGTACGTGTTCGACTCCGAGGAGTCGCTCGAACGCTTCCGGGAGTCGGATCTCGCCGCGAGCATCCCGAGCGCGTACGAGATGGACGGGGCCGCCCAGGCTGAGTTGGCGGACGTTGCCCTGCTGGTCGAGCCGGGCGCGACCGCCGCGCCCGTCAGACGCAGCGCCGTCGACGGACGCGCCTGACGGGGTACGGGCCGCCCAGGCGTCGCGCCGCCCTTGCACTCTGACTCCGACGGAGGGCATCGAACCGCCGTTGACGCTCGTACCTCGGGCGTCGGGGCCAGGCCAACCCTGCCTCAGGTGTGCGCTGGTCGGCTATTACCATCACCGGAGTCGAAGCTTCGATCTCTCCCCCTGCCTTGCCGCGCTGGTTCGGACCGAGAGCCAGCGCAGACGATCCGGCCGTTTCGGCCCTGATCGAACGCGTCGCACGCGGGGCCGGATGGACAGACGTCGGCGGTGGGTTCAACCTCAACGCGCGGATCGACACCGAGCCGCCGGTTGTCCTCCGGATCCATAGGCCCTGGGTCCGACGCGGGCGGGTAGCGGGACTGCGGCGCCTGCGGGAGCGGCTCCAAGGGACGCAAGTCCGCGTCGCCCAGCCGATCCCGATCGTCGGCGGCGACCTCCTGAGAGTCACGGATCGTTGGGCCGAGCTCGAGGAGTTCCTCGATCACGTTCAACCACGGGCGAGCGAGCACTCCTACATCCGCCTCTTCGAGGAGCTCGGACATCTTCACGCCGTGCTCAAAGCAGTCTGGGAGCCCGGTCCGCCGGAACCCCTCGACGACCACAGAACACTCGGGCAAGTGCGTTACTCGATCGGCTTCACACGCCGCAGGCTCGGCCCGCGCAGCGAACCGGTCGTACGTCGGATGCGCCAACTGACCGGCGAGCTCTCCAAGCTCCGGAAGGGCCTCGAACTGCCCCTCGCTCCGATTCATGGAGACCACAAGCTGAGTAACGCCGGCGAACTGTCAGACGGCTCATGGGCCACCTTCGACCTGGATTTCGCGAGGGTCAGGGAGCGGGTGTACGACATCGCGGCCAGCCTGAACCACGCCATGCAGAGCGGCCCTGAGGGCGGAGGCCAGCCCGTTGAATCCTTCGAGCCGCGACGGCTGCTCGACGCCTACGAACGCACAGCCCCGGGATTGCTCAGCCCCGACGAGCGCCGATGGCTCCCTGGGGCTCTTGCCCTTGTACCTCTGCACTGGGCCGCCACCGCAGGACTCGTGGGCGACTCGATCGACCAGGCCGAGAGTGCAATGACCGCCGCCGAGACCTGGTGGTCGCGCCGGGCTGAACTCTGGTCGTAGACCGGCCGCGCCCAGACTTGGTCCTGACTTGAGCGAGAGCAGTCAAGAGGACGAGGAAGTGGGGGAGAAGGGTTTACAGGTGGGGAGAAGTGGGATAGAGTGGGTCGCAGTGGACCATGCTGCTCGGTGAACATGAGCACACCCTGGACGACAAGAAGCGCCTCACCCTCCCGGCCAAGCTGCGGCGGGCGTTCGAGGACGGCGTCGTCGTCACCCGCGGCCTCGACGGGTGCCTCTTCGCCTATCCGCGCGGCGAGTGGGAGCGGCTCGCGGAACGGCTGCAGGGGCTCGACCCGCTCGCGGAGCGCTCGCGGCTGATGCAGCGCCACTTCTTCGCCTTCGCCGCGCCCGGGGAGCTCGACCGCCAGGGCCGCATGGTCGTCCCGTCGAGCCTGCTCGAGCACGCGGGCATCGAGCGCGAGGTCGTCGTCGCCGGGGTCTTCGACCACATCGAGATCTGGGACCGCGCGAAGTGGCGGTCGCAGCCGCATCAGGAGGAAGGGAGAGCGGAAGATGCTGCCGAGCGTCTTGCCAACTGATTCCGACCACGTCCCCGTCCTCGCCGAGGAGGTTCTCTCCCTCCTCCATGTGCGCCCGGGGGAGACGGTCGTCGACGGCACCTTCGGGGCCGGCGGCCACGCGTCCCTGCTCGCCTCGGCGCTCCGCGGCGAAGGGAAGCTGATCGCAATCGACCGCGACCCGACGGTCGCGCCCTTCTTCGAGCGCTTCCGGCGGGAGACCCGCATCAAGACGAGGCTCCACCACGGCGACTTCGCGGACGTGCTCCATCGTCTCGCCGAGAACGGCGTTCGCGCAGATGCCGTTCTGCTCGACCTCGGCGTCTCCTCGATGCAGATCGACCGGCCCGATCGCGGTTTCTCGTACGCGGTCGACGCGCCGCTCGACATGCGCATGGACCCGAGCTCGTCGTTCACGGCCTCGGAGCTCGTCAACGAGAGCTCCGAGCGCGACCTGGCCGACATCTTCCGCCGCTACGGCGAGGAGCGCTATGCCCGCCAGATCGCGCGCGCGATCGCAGCCCGCCGCGGACGGCAGCCGTTCGACCGCACCGGCGACCTGGTCGAGGTCGTCAAGTCGGCGATTCCCGCTCCCGCCCGATTCGGAGAGGGGCACCCTGCGAAGCGGGTCTTCCAGGCGCTGCGGATCGAGGTCAACGACGAGCTCGGAGCGCTCGAGCGGGCGCTTCCGGCTGCGCTCGAGATGCTGCGTCCGGGCGGCAGGCTCGCGGTCATCTCGTTCCATTCGCTCGAGGACCGCATCGTGAAGCAGTTCCTGCGGGCACAGGAACAGGGCTGCACGTGCCCGCCCGACTTCCCGGTCTGCGTCTGCGGCTCCCGGCCGGCGATGCGCGCGACGCCACGGCGTGCGGTCCGGCCGTCCGCAGCAGAGATCGCCCGCAACCCGCGCGCCCAGTCGGCCCGGCTCCGCGTCGGTACCAAGGTCGAGTAGGAGGAGGCTTCCGTGAGCACGATGACGCACTCGCAGGCGACGATCGACCCGGTCGCCCGTCCGCGGCAGCTTCGGCGATCCCGCGCGAAGGCGCGCCGTCGGACCCGCGGCGGGATCCTGTGGATCGCCGTGAGCGGGATTCTGCTCGCCGGCGTCGTATTCGTGAACGTGGCGGTGCTCCAGCTCAACCTGCGCCTCGACGGCGCGAACTCGGATCGGGCGAAGCTGCAGGCGGAGAACGCCGCGCTGCAGTCCCAGTACTCGAGCCTCGTCTCCTCGCCCAGGATCTCCGCCGCGGCCACGAAGAAGCTCGGGCTCGTCTACGAGGACCCGTCGCAGTACGGCTACGTCAACCTCGCGAAGCACTAGCACGCCCATGAGAGAGAGGCAGGCAAACCGCCGGATCCGCCTGCTGCTCTTCGCGTTCCTGCTCGTCTTCGCCGTCGCGTTCGCGCGGGCCGTCTGGCTACAGGGCGTGCGCGCCGCCGCCCTCGGGAAGCTCGCCGAGCGGCAGCACGAGGAGACGGTCACGACGCCGGCCGGCCGCGGCACGATCTTCGACGCAAGCGGTGTGCCGCTCGCGATCGGCGAGCAGACGACGACCGTGTACGCCGATCCGACCCAGGTCGTGCGTCCCCTGGCGGTGGCGCAGGCCGCGGCGAAGGCATTCGGGCTCGACCCGAACGTGCTCTACCCGAAGCTCCTCGACAAGAAGACGCACTTCGTCTACGTGCAGCGGTTCGCCGACAGCAAGGCCGCGTCAGCCTTCCTCGCCAAGGACTATGCGGGCGTCAACTCCTACCCGGAGGAGAAGCGGGTCTATCCGCAGGGCTCGGTCGCGTCGCAGCTGATCGGGTTCGCCGGGACCGACAATCGCGGCCTCGGCGGCCTCGAGCTCGAGTACGACAAGGAGCTCGCGGGCAAGCCGGGGCGCCAGACCGTCGTTCGCGATCCGCTCGGGCGCGCGATCGACGTGCTCAGCGCGAGCCCTGCGAGGCAGGGGCGCGACGTCTTCACGACGATCGACGAGCGCATCCAGGCGAACGCCGAGGCCGTGCTGCGGCGCACCGTGGCGGACTGGAACGCGCGGGCGGCGACCGCGGTCGTGATCGAGCCCCGGACGGGCGCCGTGCTTGCGATGGCACAGGCGCCCGGATACGACGCCAACAACGCCGCTCACGTCGATCCTGCGCTGATGACGAACCGGGCGGTGACGGACGTCTTCGAGCCCGGCTCGGTCTTCAAGCTCGTGACGGTCGGCGGGGCGCTCTCTGACGGCATCGTGACCCCCTCGACGACGTTCCGGCTGCCGCCGTGCATCCAGGTTGCGGACGCATGTATCCACGACGCGGAGTCGCGGCCCACCGAGACGATGAGCGTCGCGCAGATCCTCGCCCGTTCGTCGAACGTCGGCGCGGACACGATCGCGCGGAAGATGGGGCCGCCCGAGCTCGTGAAATGGATCGGGCGCTTCGGTTTCGGCAAGCCGACGGGAATCGACCTGCCCAAGGGCAGCGAGTCCGCCGGCATCGTCCCGAGCTGGCCCGACCAGTGGTCCGGCACGACGATCGGCAACGTGCCGATCGGCCAGGGGATCGCCGTCACCTCGATGCAGATCGCCGCGGCCTACGGGGCGATCGCCAACGACGGCGTCTGGGTGCAGCCGCACCTCGTCGACCGGGTCGGCGGCCAGGTTGTCGCCCACCCGGCGAAGCACCGGATCGTCTCCACGAGCGTCGATCACGAGCTGAAGACGATGCTCACGAACGTCGTCGACGAGCACGGCGCCACCGGCAACGCCGCGCAGATCACCGGGTACTCGGTGGCCGGCAAGACCGGTACCGCCCAGATCCCCGGGCCGCACGGGTACACCACCGGCAAGTACGTGGCGTCGTTCGTCGGGTTCGTCCCGGTGAAGAAGCCGCGCCTTCTCGTGCTCGTCAGCGTGCAGGAGCCGCACGGCCAGATCTACGGCGGCGTCGTCGCCGCGCCCGCCTTCGCGGCGATCGCGAAGTTCGACCTCCAGTACCTCGGAATCGCGCCCGACCAGCCGCACACCGGGAGCTGAGCGGCGGGCCGCGGCCCGGGTCATCTAGGCTCCGCGCGATGGATCTGAACCGCCTCGCCGAGGCTGTCGGCGTCGCCGGCGCTCCGAGCGTCGAGATCCTCGATCTGGCGTACGACACCCGCACCGTCGTGCCCGGAGCGCTCTTCTTCTGCGTGCCCGGGGGGCAGCATGACGGCCACGAGCTCGCTGTCGACGCCGTCGCCGGGGGAGCCGCGGCGCTCGTCGTCGAGCGGCCGCTCGACGTCGCCGTCCCCCAGGTCCGGGTCGGGTCGGTCCGGGAGGCGATGCCGGCGGCGGCGCGGGTCTTCTTCGGCGACCCCTCGCGTGAGCTGGAGCTCGCGGGCATCACCGGCACGAACGGCAAGACGACGACGGCGTTCCTGCTGCACGCGATTCTCGCCGCGGCCGGGCGGAGCCCCGCGCTGCTCACGAACATCCGCCGGATCGTGGGCGGAGCCGACCGCCCGACGGGGCTGAACACGCCGGAGGCGATCGACCTGCAGCGGCTCCTGCGCGAGATGCTCGACGCGGGAGACAGGTCATGCGTGCTCGAGGCGACGTCGATCGCAGCGGCGAAGGACCGCCTCGCCGGGACGCGGTTCGCCGTCCTCGTGTTCACGAATCTCACGCAGGACCACCTCGACTTCCACGGCACGATGGAGGCGTACTACCGGGCGAAGCGCGCCCTGTTCGCGCAGGCCGACCGGGCAGTCGTCAACGTCGCCGACGAGTGGGGCAAACGTCTCGCCGCGGAGTTGGGCAATGTCTGCGCCTACACGCCCGACGATGATCTCGGCGGCATCAACCTGCGGTTGCGCGGCCGCTTCAACCGTGCAAATGCGGTAGCGGCCGCGGCTGCCGCCCGGGAGCTCGGAGTCCCCGACGACGCTGTGCGCAGGGGGATCGAGAGCGTCGCGGGCGTCCCCGGCCGGTTCGAGACCGTCGACGTCGGTCAGGCGTTCCCGGTGATCGTCGACTACGCACACACCCCCGACTCGCTCGAGAACGTGCTCCGGGCGGCACGCGAGCTCGGCCGGGGACGGCTGATCGTCGTCTTCGGCGCCGGAGGCGATCGCGACCGCGAGAAGCGGCCGCTGATGGGACGGGTCGCGCGCGGTGTCGCGGACCGCGTGATCGTCACCACCGACAATCCCCGGAGCGAAGATCCCCTCGCGATCGCCGAAGAGGTCGCCGAAGGCTCGCTGGAGATCGTCGTCGACCGGCGCACGGCGATCGCGCGGGCGCTTGCCGACGCCGGCACAGACGACGTCGTGGTGATCGCGGGCAAGGGAGCCGACACGGAGATGGAGATCGCAGGCGGCAGCATCCCGTTCGACGATCGCCAGGTCGTCCGGGAGGTGCTCGGAGCCGGGAGCACGTCGCGGTGATCCCGCTCGAGCTCGAAGTGCTCGAGCCTCTCGGCCGGGTCGTCGCGCGCCCGTGGGCGGACGCCGTGACCGGCATGCAGGTCGATTCGCGGCGGATCGAGGAGGGCGATCTCTTCGTCGCGGTGGGCGGCGGAGTCGACTTCGTCGAGCATGCGCTCGCACGCGGTGCTGCCGCGGCGCTCGTGCCGGCGGACGCGTTCACGGCGCTCGCGCACATCGCGGGTGAGGTGCGGGCACGATCACGCGCGCGCGTCGTCGCCATCACCGGCTCGACCGGCAAGACCTCGACGAAGGACATCCTCTACGCGATCTGCGCTCCCCACCGCCGGACGGTGGCGAACGAGGGGAACTACAACACCGAGATCGGCGTGCCGTTGACGCTCTGCCGGATCGAGCCGGAGACGGAGCTCGTGATCAGTGAGCTCGCGATGCGGGGCAGCGGCCAGATCGCCTGGCTCGCGTCGTTCGTCAGGCCCGACATCGGGGTGATCACGAACATCGGCCCAGCGCACCTCGAGTTCCTCGGCACCGTCGAGAACATCGCGGCGGCCAAGGCGGAACTGCTCGATGCCCTCCCTCCCGGTGGGATCGCCGTCGTGCCGCGCGAGCCCCTGCTCGACGCGCACCTGACGCGCGACGACCTCGACGTGCGCCGCGTCGATCCGGATGCCCCGCTGCCGTTCGCGACGTCCTACTCGTCTCGCCACCAGCTCGAGAACACGCGCACGGCGCTCGTCGTCGCCGAGTGCCTCGGCGTGCCGCCGCCGGACGGCGAGCTGCAGGTCGAGTTCTCCCGGCACCGCGAGGAGGAGCGCGCGCTTCCCGGCGGCGGCCTGCTCCTGAACGACTGCTACAACGCGAACCCGGTGTCGATGCGCGCCGCGCTCGAGCACCTCGCGTCGCGCGCCTCGGGACGCCGGATCGCCGTTCTCGGCGAGATGCGCGAGCTCGGCTCCGACGGCCCGGCCTACCACGCGGAGATCGGCGACCTGGTCCGTCGTCTCGGGATCGAGAAGGTGATTGCCGTCGGGGAGCTCGCGCGCGCCTACGGCGGCGAGTGGGTCGCGACCGCCGAGGAGGCGGCGGACGCGCTGCGCGACGAGCTGCGACCGGGCGACACCGTCCTCGTCAAGGGCTCGCTTGCGGTGGGACTCGCGGTCGTGGCGGAGAACTTGGTCGGGTAATGGCCAGGGTTCTCGCCGCCGCGCTCGTCGCGATGATCATCGCGATCCTGAGCGGCCCGACGTTCATCGCGTTCCTGCGGCGCAACGAGTTCGGGCAGCAGATCCGCGAGGAGGGGCCGGAGCGGCATCAGACGAAGCAGGGGACGCCGACGATGGGCGGCCTGCTCATCATCATCGCCGCGTCGGTCGCGTTCCTCGCACTCTCCCGGTACACGCTTCCCGCGCTGACCGTGTTCGGAACGGCGCTGGCGTGCGGAGCGATCGGCTTCCTCGACGACTACATGAAGTCGCGCCACCGGCGGTCGCTCGGGCTGTCGGGGCGATGGAAGATGCTGATGCTGCTCGCGATCACGGTCGTCGTGGGCGTCGCCGCCCATCACCAGCGACTACGGCACGACGTCTTCGTCCCGATCCTCGACAAGTGGCTGCCGCTCGGCCCCGGCTGGTACGTGCTCCTCTTCCTGATCATCGCCGGCGCCGTCAACGGCGTGAACCTGGCCGACGGCGTCGACGGGCTCGCCGCCGGGACGGGCATCATCGCGCTCTCGACCTTCACCGCGATGGCGGTGACGATCTACATCCGCTCGAACTCGGGCGAAGGCCGCATCGCCAACCGGCTCGACGTCGCGTTCATCGGCGCCGCCCTGATCGGCGCCGCGATCGGCTTTCTCTGGTTCAACGCGTTCCCGGCGGAGCTGTTCATGGGCGACACCGGGGCGATGGCGATCGGCGGCGCCCTCGCCGCGATGGCGATCATGATGAAGGTCGAGCTGCTCCTGCTCTTCGTCGGCGGGATCTTCGCCGTCGAGGCGCTGTCGGTCATGCTGCAGGTCGTCAGCTTCAAATGGTGGGGGAGACGCATCTTCCTGATGGCGCCGATCCACCACCACTTCGAGATGAAAGCCTGGTCCGAGACGAAGATCATGGTGCGCTTCTGGATCGTCACCGCGATCCTGTGCGCTGCCGGCTTCGCGCTCTTCTACAAGTACTACCCGAACATCCGGCCGCAATGAGAGTGCTCGTGTACGGGCTCGCGCGCTCGGGCACGTCGGCGATCGCGCGACTCGAGGAGCGCGGCGACGAGGTCGTCGTCGCCGACCGGACGCTCGGCAACGAGGACGACTTGAGGCTGATCGAGGGTGTCGAGCTCGTCGTCAAGAACCCCGGCGTCCCCGGCGTGCGGCCGCTCCTCGCCGCGGCGCGGAGTTCGGAACATCCCCATCTGGTCGGAGGTCGAGCTCGGCTACCGCCTCCTGCCCGGCTCGCGCTTCGTCGGGGTGACCGGCACGAACGGCAAGACGACCACGACAGAGCTCCTCGGCGCCGTCCTGCGGACGGAAGGGCGCAATGTCGCGGTCGCAGGCAACGTGGGCACGCCGCTCACGTCGGTGCGCGACGCCGACTGGGTCGTCTGCGAGCTCTCGTCCTTCCAGCTGGAGGACGTCGACGAGCTCGCGTGCGACGTCGCGGTGCTGCTCAACCTCGAGCCCGACCACCTCGACCGGCACGGCTCGTTCGACGCGTACCGCGATGCGAAGCTGCGCATCTTCGAGCGGGCACGCGCGAAGATCGTTCCGCGCGGGCTCGGCCTGGAGGGGATCGAGTTCTCGGCCGACGACGACCTGCCGGCCGAGCCGCTCCTGCGCGGGCGGCACAACCGCGAGAACGCCGCCGCGGCGACCGCCGCGGCCCGCGCCGCCGGCGTCGGCGACGATGCGATCGCCGAGGCGCTGCGATCCTTTCGCGGCGTGCCGCACCGCCTCGAGCTCGTCGCCGAGCGTGACGGCGTCCGCTACGTGAACGACTCGAAGGCGACGAACGTCGCCGCGGCGCTCCGGGCGCTCGAGGCCTACGACGGCGAGATCGTCCACCTCATCCTCGGGGGCTCGTCGAAAGGCGAGGACTTCGCCCCGCTCGCCGCGGCGATCGGGCCGTTCGTGCGGCCGGTGCACTTCATCGGCGAGGAGGGGCCCCGGATGATCGAGCTGATCGACGGCCACATCGACGGCACGCTCGAGCGGGCCGTCGAGCACGCCCGGCGGCTCGCGAAGCCGGGCGAGGTCGTGCTGCTCAGCCCCGCCTGCGCCAGCTACGACCAGTTCGAGAACTTCGAGCAGCGCGGGGAGGCCTTCAGGAGGCTCGTGACGAACTAGTGCACGTGCGTCGGCGCGAGCTCGACTCGAGACTGCTCATCCTCGTCACGCTGGCCCTGGTCGCCTTCGGGCTCGTGATGGTCTACAGCGCGACGTCGGCTGCGGCGGCGGTCGGCGGCAACGATCCGAGCTACTACCTGAAGCGCCAGGGCATCTACGCGACGCTCGGGATCGCGCTGATGATGCTCGGCCAGCGATGGGACTATCGCCGCCTGCGCCCGCTCGCGCCGGTGCTCATCTGGATCTCGCTCGGGCTGCTCGCCGCCGTCCTCGTGATCGGGCCGGCCGTCAACGGCGCCCGCCGCTGGATCTCCCTGGGGCCGGCGGCGTTCCAGCCGTCCGAGCTCGCGAAGCTCGCGCTCGTGATCTGGGCCGCCTCGTACCTGTCACGGCACCGCGCGCCGCGCGAGCTCCGCGATCTGTGGCGGCCGATCGGCGCCCTCTCGACCGTCTACTGCGTGCTCCTGATCCTCGAGCCCGACATGGGCACGGCGATCGCGCTCCTGCTCATGCTCGGCGGGATGCTGCTCGTCGCGGGCACACCCGTGCGGACGCTCGGGGCGGGGCTCGGTGTCGCCGGGGCGCTCGGAACCCTCGCCATCTACATGGAGCCGTACCGGCGCGCCCGCTTCTTCGCATTCCTCCATCCGTGGCACGACGCTGCCGGCACCGGGTACCAGATCGTGCAGGCGATGATCGGCATGGCGTCCGGCCACGTGTTCGGCGTGGGGCTCGGGCAGGGCGTCCAGAAGATCTTCTACCTGCCGGAAGCCCACACCGACATGATGCTCGCGAACATCGGGGAGGAGCTCGGTCTCGTGGGCGTCGCCGCGGTGATCGGCGCGTACGGGCTCTTCGCCTACGCCGGCCTCGACATCGCCCTGCGGTGTCGCGACCCGTTCGGAAAGCGGCTCGCGACCGGGCTGACGGTGCTCGTGTGCAGCCAGGCGGCGATCAACATCCTCGCCGTCATGGGGGCCGCGCCGCTGACCGGCATCCCGCTCCCGTTCCTGTCCTACGGAGGCACCAGCCTCGTCGTTCTGCTCGCAGGCGTCGGGATACTCCTTAACATCGCTCAACGTGGCGGGCGAGTCGCAGCTTCGGTGCCTGATCGCAGCCGGGGGGACGGCCGGCCACGTGTTGCCCGCGCTCGCAGTGGCGGACGCGCTGACCGAGCGCGGCGCACAGGTGACGTTCGCCGGGTCGCCGGATCGCGTCGAAGCTCGGCTCGTTCCTGAGGCGGGCTATCCGTTCGACGCGTTTCGCGTCTCCGGCTTTCCGCGCCGGCCCTCGCTGGAGCTCGCCCGCGCGCTCCTCCGGGCAGGCGCGGCGCCGCGAGCCTGCCGCCGCATCCTGCGCGCACGGCAGCCCGACGTCGTGCTCGGCGCGGGCGGGTACGTCGCCGGCCCGATGGTGCTCGCCGCGGCGATGCTCCGCATTCCGGCGGCGCTCACCGAAGCGGACGCCCACCTCGGCCTCGCCAACCGGCTCGCCGCACCGTTCGCGACGCGGCTCTTCCTCGCCTATCCGATCGACGTGCGCGGGCGAGGGAAGGTGCGGGTGGTCGGCCGTCCGATCCCCGCCCGGTCCTGTCCGGTCGACCAGCAGGTGGCACGCGAGATCTTCGAGCTGCCGCCCGACGGGCCGGTCCTCGGCGTCTTCGGCGCGCTTGCCGGCGCCCGCGCCCTGAACGAGCTCGCGGTCGACACCTGGGGAGAGGAGGGGCCGGCGATCCTTCACGTCACCGGCGCCCGTGACTTCGAGCTCGTCAGACGGCGCGTCCGGCGGCCGGACTACCGGATCGTGGCGGAGACCGAGCGGTTCGGGGCGGCGCTGTCGGCGACCGACCTCGTGCTCGCACGCTCGGGCTCGACGGTGTGGGAGATCGCCGCCTGCGGGCGGCCCGCGATCCTCGTTCCGTACCCGTTCGCAACCGGCGACCACCAGGCGCGCAACGCCGAGCACTTCGTACACGCAGGTGGAGCGATCATGGTGCGCGAGCTCGATCTCGACGACGTCCCCGCCCTCGTGCGCAGCCTGCTCGCCGATCCGCGGCGCCGCGCTCAGATGGCCGACGCGATGCGGAGGGCGGCCCGGCCCGACGCCGCTGCGGCGATCGCCGACGAGCTGCTCGCGCTGGTCCGGCGATGAACGGACGGAGGCTCTGGTTCGTCGGGATCGGCGGCGCGGGCCTTTCCGCGTACGCCCAGCTCGCGCGGTCGCTCGGGGCCGAGGTCGGCGGCTGGGACCGCGTGCGCACGCCCTACCTCGAGTCGCTCGCCGGGATCCCGCTCGAGATCTCGCCCGATCCGGTCGTGCCGGACGGCTGGGAGGCCGTCGTCTCGAGCGCCTACCCTGAGGTGCCCGGGCTGTCGCGGCGCGACTTCCTCCAGGAGCTCGTGGCCGGACGTCGGACGATCGCAGTGGCAGGCACGCACGGGAAGGGGACGACCGCCGCGCTGATCGCGTTCGTGCTCCGCGAGACCGGACGCGACCCCGCCTGGCTGATCGGCGCGCCGGTGCCGCAGCTCGGTTCGAATGCCGGCCTGGGTCACGGCTTCCTCGTGGTCGAGGCGGACGAGTCGGACCGGACGGTGTTCTCGCTCCCGGCCGAGATCGGCGTGCTGACGAACCTGGAGCTCGATCACCACACCGAGTTCGCTTCGCTCGCCGAGCTCGAGGGTGCGTTCGACGCGTGGCTTGCGACGCTCCCGCACGTCGTGCGGGATGCCCCGCCGTTCGACGGAGAGCTGGCGCTGCCCGGCGAGCACAACCGGCGCAACGCGGGCAGTGCGCTCGCGGCGCTCGAGCTGGCGGGCGTCCCGCGCGAGGAGGCGGCGGCGGCCTTCGCGCGCTTCACCGGCACGGGACGCCGCTTCGAGGTCCACGAGCGGGACGGCCTGGCGGTGGTCGACGACTACGCCCACCACCCGACGGAGGTCGCCGCCGCGATCGACGCGGCGCGGGAGCGCTTCCCGGGCCGGCGGCTGCTCGCCCTCTTCCAGCCGCACCTCTATTCGCGGACGCGCCATCTCGCCCGCGACCTGGCGGAAGCGCTGGCGGCTGCGGACGACATCACGGTGGTCGATGTCTACCCGGCGCGCGAGGAGGCGATTCCCGGCGTCACCGGGAAGCTCGTCGTCGACGCGCTGTCCGACCTCGGCATCCTCGCGGGCTGGACGCCGACCGTCGAGCAGGGAGCCGAACGGCTTGCACGACGCGCCCGCCGCGGCGACGTCGTTCTCGTGCTCGGCGCCGGCGACGTCGGCCGCGCCGTCGACCTGCTGTCGCGCTAGCTTCAGGCCGTGGAGGAGCGCGTATCCCTCTCGCGGTTCACGACCATCGGCACGGGCGGCCCGGCGCGGTACTTCGCGAGACCCGAGACCGTCGACGAGCTGCAGGAGGCATTGCGCTTCGCAGCGCGCGAGGGTTTGTCGATCGAGCCCATCGGGCTCGGCTCCAACCTGCTCGTTCACGACGCGGGCGTCGATGCCGTGGTCGTGAAGCTGGCGGGGGAGCTCGCCCGTGCACGGGTCGAGGGGACGACACTGGTCGCGGGCGGCGGCGCGCCGAACGCCGTCTGCCTGCACCGCGCTCGCGCCGCGGGCCTCGGTGGGTTCGAGTTCGCCTCGGCGATCCCGGGCACGGCCGGCGGAGGCGTGAGGATGAACGCCGGGGCGTACGGCGTCGAATGGCGCGACGTCCTCCTCGACGCCGTCGTCGTCGACGCGGCACGGGTACGGACTCTCCCGCTCGCCGCGCTCGGCCTTTCCTACCGGCACTCGGGCCTCGGCCCGGGGGAGGTCGTCGCAGAGGTGCGCTTCCACCTCGAGCCGTCGACGCCCGAGGCGGTCAAGGCGAAGGCGGCCGATCTCCTCGCCCGGCGCAAGGCGACGCAGCCGACCAACAAGCGGACCTTCGGCAGCGTCTTCAAGAACCCTGAGAGCGGCCCGGGAGCGGGGCGGCTGATCGAGGAGTGCGGCCTCAAGGGCCACGCGCTGGGAGGCGCTGTCATCTCCCCCCGGCATGCGAACTTCATCGAGAACGCAGGTGGGGCGACGAGTGCCGACTGCCTCGCGTTGATGGCCGAGGCGCGACGTCGCGTGCACGAGCGGTTCGGCGTCGTGCTGCAGCACGAGGTGCGGCTGCTCGGCCCGCTCGAGCTGCCTCCCCTGTAGGGGTGCTGCGTCGCGCGGCGAATGTGACCGCGTGGCTGCCCGCCGTCGGACGACCGCCCGCATCGGGGTGCTCCCCGCTGTGCGCAGCGTGCCCGCGATCGGGCGCTTCCTCCCGTCGGGGAAGTCGGTGGTCGTCGGCCTCGGCCTGCTCGCGTTCGCGGTCGGGGCCTATGTCACCGCACGCGACACATCGCTCTTCGCGGTGCGCACGCTCGACGTGCGCGGCGGGACGCCGACCTTGCGCGCTCAGGTGCGGGCGGCGCTCGCCGGCGATGTGGGGAAGAGCCTGCTCCGCATCGACCAGGGTGGTCTCGTGAGCGCTCTGGCCTCGCTCCCGGCCGTCCGGACATTCACCTTCGACCGCGCGTTTCCCCACACCTTGCGTGTCGTCGTCCGTCGCGAGCGGCCCGTGCTCGTCGTCCGCCGCGTTCCCGGCAAGGAGGCATACCTCGTCGCCGCGAGCGGACGGGTGCTGCGGTCGCTCCCGCACCCCGAGCGCTCCAGCATGCCGCGGCTCTGGGTGACGCACGCCGTCCACATCGCGGTCGGCGGGACGCTGCCGCCGGGCGAGGCGGCTGCCGCGACCGCGGCCGCCGTCGGGCGGGACGTCGTCCTGGCCGGAGGGATCCGGACCGTCCGCGAGACCTCGACCGAGCTCACGCTGACGCTCGGAAGCGGCCTCGACGTGCGGCTCGGCGACGGCGGCGACCTGCGTCTGAAGCTCGCGATCGCGCGCCGGATCATCGCCGGAAGCGGCGGTGGCGCGATCGGCGCCGGCTACCTCGATGTGAGCGTTCCGGAGCGGCCGGTGCTCCATGTCAACTCTCAAGTCGTAGGTTGAGGTCGATGGTTAGAGGACTGGAGGTTGAGGCTTCGTGCGTTGACATCACGGGAAACCGTCCGTACTCTCCGGAGAGAACGAGGCGCTCGACAGCCCTACCCTGCACTCGAGCTTGAGGTCGAGCCAGGCCGAGCCTGAGATGACACCCCCGTCTATGAGGACAACGCGATGAGAGATCGCTCCGGCAACTACCTAGCTGTGATCAAGGTCGTCGGTGTCGGCGGCGGCGGCACGAACGCCGTCAACCGGATGGTCGACGCCGGTCTCACCGGCGTCGAGTTCGTCGCGGTGAACACCGACGCGCAGGCGCTTCTGATGTGCGAGGCAGACGTCAAGATCCACATCGGCGCGAAGGCCACCCGCGGGCTGGGCGCCGGGGCCGACCCGGCGGTCGGACGTGAGGCCGCCACTGAGTCGCGTGACGAGCTGAAGGAGGCGCTCAAGGGCGCGGACATGGTGTTCGTCACGGCGGGCGAGGGCGGCGGCACCGGGACGGGCGGCGCCCCGATCGTCGCCGAGATCGCGCGCGAGCTCGAAGCTCTCACGGTCGGTGTCGTCACGCGGCCGTTCGCGTTCGAGGGCCGTCGCCGTTCGCAGCAGGCGGAGGTCGGCATCGGCGAGCTCGCCGACAAGGTCGACACGCTGATCGTGATCGAGAACGATCGCCTGCTGCAGGTCGTCGAGAAGAAGACCCCGCTGTCGGATGCGTTCAAGATGGCCGACGACATCCTGCGCCAGGGTGTCCAGGGCATCACCGATCTGATCACGGTGCCCGGGATCGTCAACCTCGACTTCGCCGACGTGCGGACGATCATGCGGGACGCCGGCTCGGCGCTCATGGGGATCGGTCGCAGCCAGGGGGAGAACCGTGCCAGCGAGGCCGCGCGGACCGCGGTCAGCTCGCCGCTGCTCGAGTCGTCGATCGAGGGAGCGACCGGGATCCTCCTCAACATCAGCGGTCCGTCCGATCTGGGGCTCTTCGAGGTGAACGAGGCGGCGGAAGTCGTCACCGGTGCGGCGGACCAGAACGCGAACGTGATCTTCGGCGCGGTGATCGACGATCAGCTGAGCGACGAGGTACGGGTGACGGTGATCGCCACCGGCTTCGGTGCTCAGCGCCGGCGTCGCGCACGAGCGACTGTCGGCGAGGCGGCTGCGTCGCCCCGCGTCGGCGACAGCGAGCCGGTCGACTCGCTCGACGTGCCGTCGTTCCTGCGCGAGTAGGGAAAGCGGTTTAGAGGTCGCGCGGCCCGGCAATACCCCGTGTGCCCTCTCGGGACTGGTCAAGCAGTCCCACACGACCCGGTCAGGAGCCCCGGCACTCCCTGAGTCGCCGGGGCTTCGTCCATCTGCGGGAAGATCCCGATCCCCGGACCTTCCGCGGTCGTTAGCATCGCCCGCGGATGCAGGTTCTGCACCGCACGCCGCTGCACGGTCGCCACGTCGCGCTCGGGGCCAGGATGGTGCCGTTCGCGGGGTGGGAGATGCCCGTCTCGTATGAGGGGGTCATCCCGGAGCATCGCGCGGTTCGCACCGACGCCGGCGTGTTCGACGTCTCGCACATGGGTGAGATCGAGGTCGAAGGCCCCTCGGCGCGCGACCTCCTCCAGTCGCTGCTGTCGAATGACATCGACCGTCTCGTTCCGGGGCAGGCGCAGTACACGCTGCTCTGCAACGAGACCGGTGGGATCGTCGACGACCTGATCGTCTACCGCCTCGAGGATCACCGGTACCTGATCGTCGCGAACGCATCGAACAAGGAGACGGTGTTCGCATGGCTGAAGGAGCGCGAGCTGCGGGGCTCGGACGTTCGGGACGTCTCCGACGACTTCGCCCTCCTCGCGGTGCAAGGGCCCCTGGCTCTCGACCGGCTCGGGCTCTCCGCTGCGCCCGCGTTCACCTGGGCGATGGGCGAGGTCGACGGCGTCGAGGTGATGATCAACCGCACCGGGTACACGGGGGAGGCGGGCGTCGAGCTCGCGTGCATGCCCGAGGATGCCGAGCGTCTCTGGGATGCCGTGCTCGACCGGGGCGTGCAGCCGTGTGGTCTCGGTGCGCGGGACACGCTGCGCCTCGAGGTCTGCTACCCGCTGCACGGGAACGACATCGGCCCCGGGTGGGATGCGATCTCGTCCGGCCTCGGATGGGCCTGCGCGCTCGACACCGACTTCACCGGGGCGGAGACGCTTCGGCAGGTGAAGGCGGACGGCCCGGCGATGCGGCTCGTCCCGTTCGTGATGACCGAGAAGGCGATTCCCCGGCAGGGCATGGCCGTCGAGGGCGGCGGAGAGGTCACGTCGGGGACGCACTCGCCGATGCTCGACGTCGGCATCGGAATGGCGTACGTTCATGCGGACGTGGCGCGCCCCGGAACCGAGCTTGTCATCGACGTGCGGGGAAAGTCGAGACGCGCCGAGGTGCGGAAGAAGCCCCTCTACCAGAAGGAGTCGTAAACAGTGGCTGCGAGCGAGTCGTATCCGGACGGTCTGCTCTACCACCCCGAGCACGACTGGGCCCGGATCGAGGGCAACGAGGCCGTGCTCGGCGTCACATGGTACGCGCAGGACGCCCTCGGTGAACTGGTGCACTACGAGCCGCCGGACGTCGGCTCGATGGTGGCGAAGGACTCCTCGTACGGCGAGGTGGAGTCCGTCAAGGCGGTCTCCGACCTGATCGCGCCGCTCTCGGGCGAAGTGCTCGAGGTCAACCAGGCCGTCGTCGAGGCGCCCGAGACGGTCAACGACGACCCCTACGGCGAGGGCTGGCTCATCCGCGTCCGGCTGACGAGCCCCGACGAGACCTCCGACCTGCTCGACCTGGCCGCGTACAAGAAGGTCCTCGAGCAGGCGTGAGCTACCTGTCGCTCACCGAGGCCGACCAGGAGGCGATGCTCGCTGCGATCGGCGTCGGGTCGATCGAGGAGCTCTTCCGGGACATCCCGGACGGCGTCCGGCTGCGTCGTGAGCTCGACCTGCCGCCCGCGCTCACCGAGGTCGAGCTGCAGCGGCACCTCGAGGAGCTCGCCGCCCGGAACGACGCCCACGAGATCTGCTTCCTCGGTGCGGGCGTCTACGACCACTACGTGCCGGCCGTGGTCGACGCCGTGCTGCAACGCGGCGAGCTCCTGACCGCCTACACCCCGTACCAGCCCGAGATGAGCCAGGGTGTCCTGCAGGCGATCTTCGAGTACCAGACCGTCGTCTGCGAGCTGACGGGCATGGACGTCTCGAACGCGTCCGGCTACGACGGCGCGACCGTCGCCGCGGACGCCTGCTTCGTCGCCAAGCACGCCACCGGGAGGTCGAAGATCGTCGTCACCGAGGCGACGAATCCGCAGGTCAGGCAGGTCGTGAAGACCTACGCGCCCGGATTCGGCCTGGAGATCGTCGAGGTTCCACACGAGGACGGGGCGACCGACCCCGACCGCGTGCGCGAGGCCGCGACCGATGCCGCGGCGGTGATCTTCCAGCAGCCGAACTTCTTCGGCGTGCTCGAGAACGCGCCCGAGCTCGCAGCCGCGGCAAACGCGGCGGAGGCGCTTCCGGTCGCGCACGTCGACCTCATCTCGCTCGGCGTGCTCGAAGCGCCCGGTGTGTACGGCTGCGCTCTCGCGATCGGCGAGGGCCAGTCTGCCGGTAACGCGATGAGCTACGGCGGCCCGCACTACGGGTTCCTCGCCTCGCGCTCGGACTACGTGCGGAGGCTGCCCGGCCGGATCGTCGGCGAGACCGTGGACGCCGCGGGGCAGCGCGGCTATGTGCTCACCCTGCAGACGCGCGAGCAGCACATCAGGCGCGAGAAGGCGACGTCGAACATCACCACCAACCAGACCCTGCTCGCGCTGGCGGGACTGGTGCACCTGAGCCTGCTCGGCCCGCAGGGGCTCAGGGAGCTGGGGGAGACCTGCATGGCCCTCGCCGGCCACGCGAAGGCGAGGCTCCAGGACGCCGGGCTCGAGCTTGTGTTTCCCGACAAGACAACGTTCAAGGAGTTTGCCGTGCACACCGGACGGAGCGCGCGCGAGGCCCTCGCGGCAGCGCGGGCCAAGGGCGTGTACGCCGGGTATCCGCTCGGCCGCGACTATCCGGGCATGGACGACGCGCTGCTCGTCGCCGTGACGGAGAAGCGCACGCTCGAGGAGATCGAGCGGCTCGTGGAGGCCCTGTCGTGAAGCTGATCTTCGAGAAGTCTCGCCCGGGCAGGCGCGGCGCCGCCGTGCCGAAGCCCGATCTGCCCGTGCCCGACGTCCCGCCGGAGCTCAAGCGCGCTGCCCCGCCGCGGCTGCCCGAGCTCGCCGAGCCGGAGGTGCTGCGCCACTTCACCGAGCTCTCGACCCGCAACTTCGGGATCGACACCGGCTTCTATCCACTGGGCAGCTGCACCATGAAGTACAACCCGCGCATCAACGAGCGGGTCGTCGGCCTGCCGGGGTTCGCCGGTCTGCACCCGCTCGTCGAGGACGACGCCGCTCAGGGGGCGCTCGAGCTCGAGTGGCAGCTCCAGGAGATCCTCCGCGAGGTGACGGGCCTCCACGCCGTGTCGCTGCAGCCGGCCGCCGGCAGCCAGGGGGAGCTGACCGGCCTGATGCTCTTCCATGCCTACTTCCGCGACCGGGGTGAGGACGTCACGCGGCGCAAGGTCGTCATCCCCGATACCGCGCACGGCACGAATCCCGCGAGCGTGACGATGGCGGGCTACGAGCTGACGCCGGTGAAGACCGACGCGCGCGGCAACATCGACGTCGAGGACCTGAGGGGCAAGGTCGACGAGCACACCGCGGGGCTCATGCTGACGAACCCGTCGACGCTCGGCCTCTTCGACGAGAACATCGAGGAGATCGAGCGGATCTTCCATGGCGCCGGCGCCCTCATGTACTACGACGGAGCGAACCTGAACGCGGTGTGCGGCATCTCGAGGCCGGGGGACATGGGCTTCGACGTCGTGCACATCAACCTGCACAAGACGTTCTCGCAGCCGCATGGAGGGGGTGGCCCGGGCGGCGGCCCGATCGCGGTGCGCGACATCCTGGAGCCCTTCCTGCCGGTGCCCGTCGTCGTGCGCGACGGCGAGACGTACCGCCTCGAGTACGACCGGCCGAAGACGATCGGGAAGGTGCGCGCGTTCACCGGCCCGTTCGGGGTGTTCGTGCGCTCGTACGCCTTCATCCGCTCGTACGGGCCGGGCCTCCGCGCGATGAGCGAGGCGGCGGTGTTGAACGCGAACTACCTGCTCGCTCGCCTGAAGGACGTCTACGACCTGCCCTACGACCGCCTCTGCATGCACGAGTTCGTGCTCAGCGCGCGATCGCTGAAACACGACCACGGCGTGAACGCGCTCGATGTCGCGAAGCGCCTGATGGATTACGGATTCCATCCGCCGACGATCTACTTCCCGCTCGTCGTTCCCGAGGCGCTGATGATCGAGCCGACGGAGTCGGAGGCCAGGGAGACGCTCGATGCGTTCGTCGAGGCGATGGCCGCAATCGCGCGCGAGGCGGCGGAGAACCCCACGCTCGTACACGAGGCCCCGCACGAGCGCCCGGTCCGGCGGCTCGACGAGGTGCGCGCGGCGAAGCAGCAGGTGCTCCGATACGCCTTCGATGAGGCGGCGGCGGGGGCCGATCGTGCCGCCCGGCCGCTCGAGGCCCAGAAAGGAGCCTGAAGCAGCCTAGAGCGGCGTCTGCTGGTGGAGCGTGAGCTTCCAGCCCTCGCCGCGACGGCGGTAGACGCTCGTGATCGCCGCGTCGTACGTCTTGCCGCCCCGAACCGCATGCGCGGTGTAGACGATCGCCGCAGCGTCCGGCGTCAGCTCGATCACGCGGGGCTCCTCGATCCGGAACGAGTCCCAGGGCGCCGCCGCGGTGACCGCCTCGAGCACCGGCTCGCGGTCCGCGACTCCCCAGCCGGGAAAGACGTGAACCGCGTCGGGGGCGAGATGCGCCTCGTAGGCGTCGCGGTCGCCGGACGCGCGCCAGAACGCCTCCTCGAGGGCGAGGAGCTCGCCCTTCACGGCTCCCGCGGCCAGAACTCGGGGTCCATCTCGGCGTCGTCCGCCTCGCCGGAACCGAACACGAGCAGTTCGAGCCCGTCGCCGCCCGCCTCGAACGCCCGCCAGGACTCCGGCGCGACGACGAGGACGTCCAGCCGCTCGAGCGGCACCTCGTCGTCGCCGACACGGGCGGTGCCGCCGCCGGCAAGAACGACGTAGACCTCCTCCTGGTCGGCGTGGCGGTGGCCGAATGCGCTCCGCAGGCCGGGCGCCATCCGCTGGTAGCTGAAGCCGCCGCGCTCCATGCCGAGCTCCTTGCGTCCGAAGCGGGCCTCCAGGTCGGGCGCCAGCCCGAACTGCTCGGCCGCGTTCGCGAGCTCGCCGATGTTCTTCTTCGCATAGCCCACTGCGACCCGAGCCTACCCACGTCTGTCACCCTCCAGACATGGAGACACGCGCACTGGGGCAGAGGCTCGAGGTCTCGGCGCTCGGGCTCGGGTGCATGGGCATGTCGGAGTTCTACGGCGCCGCCGACGAGAAGCGGGGGATCGCAACGATTCGGCGCGCGCTCGAGCTCGGCGTCACGTTCTTCGACACGGCCGATGCCTACGGCCCGTTCACGAACGAGCAGCTCGTCGGCCGTGCGCTTGCCGGGCGGAGAGACGAGGTCGTGATCGCGACCAAGTTCGGCAACGTCCGTGTGCCGTCGGGCGAGCGCCTCGGCGTCCGCGGCGACCCGGAGTACGTCCGGGAGGCCTGCGATGCGAGCCTGAAGCGGCTCGGCGTCGATCACATCGACCTCTACTACCAGCACCGAGTCGATCCCGCGACGCCGATCGAGGAGACCGTCGGTGCGATGAAGGAGCTCGTCGAGTCGGGCAAGGTCCGTCACCTCGGGCTGTCGGAGGCTTCCGCAGAGACGATTCGCCGCGCGCACGCCGTCCACCCGATCTCGGCGCTCCAGAGCGAGTGGTCGCTCTGGACGCGCGACCTCGAGGACGGCGCCTTGCCGGCCGCCCGCGGGCTCGGGATCGGCATCGTCGCGTACAGCCCGCTCGGGCGCGGCTTCCTCTCCGGTCGGATTGCCTCCCCCGACGATCTCGACGACGGCGACTTCCGCAAGACGAACCCCCGCTTCCAGGGTGAGAACTTCCGGCGGAACCTCGACCTCGTCGCCCGCGTCCGGGAGCTCGCCTCCGAGCGGGGGGTGACGCCCGGGCAGCTGGCGCTCGCGTGGGTGTGCTCGCGCGGGCGGGATGTCGTCGCGATCCCCGGCACGACCGATCCCGGGCACCTCGAGGAGAACGTCGCCGCCCTCGACCTCGAGCTCGGCGATGACGACCTTCGGCGCCTCGAGGAGGCGTTCCCGAAGGGCGCGACCGCGGGCGATCGCTACGCGGACATGAGCACCATCGACCGGTAACGAACGGGGCGCTCGGGAGTCTGTAAGGCGTGAAACCGAAAATCGAAAGAACCGAGTCCGAGTGGCGCGCCGCGCTGACGCCCGAGCAGTACCACGTGCTGCGCGAGAAGGGCACCGAGGCGCCGTTCACCGGCGAGTACGACCACACGTTCGAGCCGGGCACCTACCGGTGCGCCGGCTGCGGAGCCGAGCTCTTCGCCTCCGAGACGAAGTACGACTCCGGCTGCGGCTGGCCGGCGTTCTCCGCGCCGGCGTCCGGGGAGGCGATCGACGAGGAGACCGACACGAGCTACGGCATGGTGCGCACCGAGGTGACGTGCGCGGCCTGCGGCGGGCACCTGGGCCACGTGTTTCCCGACGGCCCGCAGCCCACGGGTCTGCGCTACTGCATCAACTCGGCCGCGCTCGACCTGGAGGAGGAATAGGTGGCAGTCAAGAAGGCGACGTTCGGGGCAGGCTGCTTCTGGGGCGTCGAGGCGGCGTTCCGCCGGCTGGACGGTGTGCTCGGCACGCGGGTCGGCTACGCGGGCGGGCACACCGAGGGGCCGACGTACGACGAGGTCTGCCGGCACGGCACCGGGCACGCCGAGGTGGTGGAGGTGACCTACGACGCGGAGCAGATCCCGTACGAGCAGCTGCTGGCCGTGTTCTGGGCAGAGCACGACCCGACGCAGCTCAACCGGCAAGGGCCGGACGTGGGCGACCAGTACCGCTCGGTCGTCTTCGTCCACGACGAGGAGCAGCGCCGTGCCGCCGAGGCCTCACGAGATCGGGTTCAGGCACGCCTGACGCGGCCCGTGGTGACGCAGATCGAGGACGCGCCTCCGTTCTGGGAGGCCGAGGACTACCACCAGCGCTACCTCGAGAAGCGCGGCCTCGCGAGCTGCACCGCGCGGCTCGCTGCCGTCTGATCCCGGCGTTTCCGGGGCGGGTGGTTCCGGGTAGGCGGCAGCGTCTGCATGCCCTGGAGCCGCCCGCGCCCGCACCGGACCCGACGCCGGGGCCGCCGGTGCCCATGCCGGAGCCGCCGTCGCCGAGACCGGACCCGACCCCGCTTCCGCCCGACCCGAACCCGGCGCCGTACCAGCGATCTAGGCGGCGAGCCGGA
Organism: uncultured Thermoleophilia bacterium; assembly: GCA_963784765.1. Taxonomy (GTDB): domain Bacteria; phylum Actinomycetota; class Thermoleophilia; order Gaiellales; family Gaiellaceae; genus PALSA-600. The sequence continues at coordinate 105,742 of CAWASP010000022.1, read as the reverse complement.
ACAGCGTCTCGGGCGGAACCGGGCGCGCTGCGAGCGTCTGCCGGCCGGTCCGCGCAGCCTTGAGCACGCGATGCAGCCCGTCGAGCACGAGCCAGCGGTCGCCGCGCCAGACCACGTCGAGCGGCACGGTGAGATCGGCGGCGTCCGTGTCCCGGAGCTGCGGGCCGTCGATCACGTCGAGCGGCCGCACGCGGAACGGGTCGCCGTTCTCGTTCGGCCAGAAGGGGAGGTCGAGCTGCCACACGAGCTCGGCGACCGGCAGCTCGATCACGGGCAGGAGGAGCGACGAGACGACGTCTCGGCGTGCGTTCAGCTCGACGAGCCACGGCTCGAGCTCGCGCGGCGTGCCGACGCCGTCGTCGTGCGGACGATCCACGGTCTGCATCGTGACGCTCCTTCCGGATGCCATCAGAGGGGTTTCGCGTAGCGGACCATGCCGCCGTCGACGTAGTAGGTGGAGCCGGTGACGTAGCCCGAGGCGTCCGAGGCGAGAAACAGCGCCACCTCGGCGACCTCCTCGGGACGCCCGAGCCGGCGGAGCGGAATGATCGCCTGGAGTGCCTGCAGCTTCTGCGCGTCCTGCAGCGTCGCCTGGTTGATCGGCGTTGCGATCGCGCCCGGCGCGATGTTGTTGACGCGGATCCGGTGCTCGGCGAGCTCGAGCGCCGCGTTGCGCATGAGCATCCGCAGGCCGCCCTTCGAGGCCGAGTACGGTGCGTACCCGGGGAAGGGGAGGTCCTCGTGGATCGAGGAGACGTTCACGATCGAGCCGCCTCCCGCGTCGCGCATCACCCTGGCTGCCGCCTGCAGGCAGCAGAAGGCGCCGCGAAGGTTCACCTCGATGACGCGGTCCCAGTCGGCGAGCTCGAGCTCGAGGAGCGGTGCCGAGTGCTCGATGCCGGCGTTGTTGACGAGGACGTCGAGGCCGCCGAGCTCACGGACCGTCCGGTCGACCATCGCCCCGACGTCCTTCGGGTCGGCGACGTTCGCCGAGACCGCGATGGCACGCGGAAGCCGGCCGGCGTGCTCGTGGGCCTCTGTCTCGTAGGCGCCGTAGTAGTTGATGCAGACCGCTGCGCCGGCGTCGGCGAGCCGCTGCGCGACCGCGCTTCCGATGCCGCTCCCCGCGCCGGTGACGATCGCTGTCTTGCCCTCGAGCTCCATGTCGCGCTCCTTCTCCTCGAGCTTCCGGAGGGGCTCGACGTCGCCGGGCCCTACCCCGCCCTGCCCGATTCACCAGCCGTAACTCGTGGACTCCGCGGTCTGCCGGTCGGGATGCCGCTGGTCGATCACCCTGCGGCGCGGGGCCCGGTCGGTGCGCGGCGCCGGCGCGGTCATCTTCCGGATGCGCGTCCGAACCGTGCCGATGACTGCGATGAGGTCCGCCGGGTTCGTGCGCTGTGCGCCGACGACGAGGGCGACGCCGAGCGCCGCGATCGCGAGGCACAGAACGGCCGAGGTGAAGTCCGTGGTGATCCAGACGACCGCGGTCGCAAACCCGACCGCTCCGCCGGCGTACCGCTGTGCGTGGTCCGACATCCAGACTGCCTCCTACGTTCGATCAGGTGGGTGGGAGGTCAGGTTTCCTCCCGGAGGGCGGCGTTCCTTCTCGCCCTCGGGGAGCGCCGGTCAGGCGGTCGCCGCGAGCTGGCCGCACGCGGCTGCGATGTCCCTGCCCCTCGTGAGCCTGACCGTGGCAGGAAGACGCGCGGCATCGAGCACCGCCTTGAACGCCCCGATCGCTTCTCGCGACGATCCCTCGTAGAGGCCGGTCGGGTTGTACGGGATCAGATTCACCTTGAAGGACGTCGGCTCGAGCAGCGCAGCGAGCTCACGAGCGTGAGCCGGCGAGTCGTTCACGCCGGCGAGCATCACGTACTCCACGAACACCTTTCGCCTGCGTCGCGCGACGTAGCGGCGGCACTCCTCGAGCACGTCCTCGAGCGGATAGCGGTCGTTGACGGGCATCAGCTCGCTCCGCAGGGCGTCCGTCGGGGCATGCAGCGAGAGCGCGAGCCTGACCGGCGCCTCGACCTCGTCGACGAACCGCGTGAGGCCCGGCAGCCAGCCGACCGTGGAGACGGTCGTGCGCCGGTGCGTGATGCCGAGGTCCGGCAGGTGCAGCGCTGCGGCGACGACGGCGTCGATGTTGAGCATCGGCTCGCCCATGCCCATGAAGACGGCGTGGTCGATCGGCTCGAGCCGCCGGAAGTGGAGCGCCTGGTCGAGGATCTCCCAGACGGTCAGGTTCCGGCGGAAGCGCATGCTCCCGGTCGCGCAGAAGGTGCAGGTGAGCGGACAGCCCGACTGCGACGAGAGGCAGACCGAGCGGCGCCCGTCCCGGTAGCGCATCAGCACGGCCTCGACCGGGTGGCCGTCCGGCGTGCGGAAGAGCACCTTCACGGTGCCGTCGGCGGAGCGCGCCTCGTGCGCCGGCGCGAGCGTCGAGAAGGGCGCGCGCTCCTCGAGCAGCTCCCGCAGGCGCACGGGGAGGTTCGTCATCTCGCCGTAGGAGCCCGCGCCCCGGGCGGCCCACTCCCAGACCTGTGACCGGCGGTAGGACGGCTCGCCCGCGAGCACCTCCGAGACGAGCTCGAGATCCATCGCGACAACGTAGCGCCGGGCTCGCTTTAAGGTTCACGGTCGTGGTCGACCTCCGCTCCGACACGCAGACGAAGCCATCCCCGGGGATGCGCGAGGCAATGGCCGGCGCCGAGGTCGGCGACGAGCAGGAGCGTGAGGACCCCACGGTGCTCGAGCTCGAGCGGCGCACGGCCGAGCTGCTCGGTCAGGAGGAGGCGGTCTACCTCCCGACCGCGCTGATGGGCAACCAGATCGCGCTCGCGATCCTCGGCGAGCGGGGCGGCGAGCTGCTCGTCGAGCAGGGGGCGCACATCATGGTCGCGGAGCTGGGCGGCGCCGGATACCACTCCGGCCTGCAGACGCGCGGGCTCCCCGGTGTGCGCGGTCGCCTCACGGTCGAGCAGATCCGCGCAGCGGCCTGGCGCGACGGCGACTTCTGGACGCCGCCGCCGTCGGTGCTGGCGCTCGAGAACCCGCACAACACGGCCGGCGGGACCGTCTGGCCGTTCGACGAGATGGCCGAGGTCGTCTCCGCCGCGCGCGAGCTCGGCATGAGCGTCCACCTCGACGGGGCCCGGTTGCCGAACGCCGCCGTCGCGACCGGCGTTCCGGCGGCTCGGATCGGTGCGCTCTTCGACACCGTCACGATCTGCCTCTCGAAGGGGCTCGGCTGCCCGCTCGGCGCGCTGATCGCCGGCTCGGCAGAGCTCATGTACCGCGCGCGGATCGAGAAGCACCGCTTCGGCGGGGCGATGCGCCAGGCGGGCATCGTCGCCGCCGCCGGGATCTACGCGCTCGACCACAACGTGGAGCGGCTCGCCGACGACCACGCGCGTGCCGGGCGCCTCGCCGAAGGCTGGGCGCAAGCCGGGCTGCCGGTCGACCTCGACCTCGTGCAGACGAACTTCGTGCAGCTCGACCTCACACCGCTCGGGCTCGACGAGCACGAGTCGCTCGCCCGGATCCGGGACGAGGGCGTCCTGCTCTCGCGGACGAAGCCGGGCGTCCTGCGCGCCGTCACGCATCTCGACGTCACCGACGCGGACATCGACGCGGCGTTGCAGGCGGTGCCGCGCGCGCTGGGGGCCGGTGTCCACGTCTAGCGAGCTCGACCGGCTCCTGCAGGAGCGCCAGGCAGACCGGCTTCCGTCGGTCGCGGCCGCGGTCGTCCGGCGCGGCGAGCTCGTCTGGGCGAATGCGGTCGGCAGCGCGAGCTACGAGCCGGAGCGCGAGGCGACGCCCGCCACGGCGTACCGGATCGGGTCGATCACGAAGACGTTCACGGCGACGGCCGTCATGCAGCTGTACGCCGCCGGCGCGCTCGACCTCGACGACCGGCTCGAGCAGCACCTGGACGGGATCGAGAACGGGACTCCGACCCTCCGCAGGATGCTCTGCCACCTCTCCGGGCTGCAGCGCGAGGCGGGGGAGATGTTCGTGGACGGATCGTCGCCGACCGAGGAGGAGCTGGTCGCGTCGATGCGCGGCGTCGAGCTCGTCCTGCCGCCGGGCCGTGCCCACCACTACTCGAACCTCGCGTTCGCGCTGCTCGGCCGGGTCGTCGCGCGGCGGAGCGGCATGCGCTACGAGGACTACGTCGACGAGCACATCATCCGACCGCTCGGTCTCAGCCGGACGACGTGGCTGCCGGAGCCCCCGAAGGCGCAGGGGTACCTGGTCGACGAGTACGCGCGCACGGTGTGGGAGGAGCCGGAGCACGATCTCGGGGCGACCGCGGCGGCCGGGCAGCTCTGGTCGACGGTGGAGGATCTCTGCCGCTGGGCGTCGTTCCTCGCGGGCGGGGACGAACGGGTGCTGGCGCCGGCGGTCGTCGAGGAGATGTGGTTCCCGCAGGTCATGTACTACCCCGACAACTGGCTGCTCGGCTGGGGCCTCGGCCTGCAGCTCTTCAATCGCGACGCTCGCATCCTCGGCGGGCACGGCGGCGCGATGGCGGGCCATCTCGCTGCGGTGTACGTCGAACGGAAGACCGGGACCGGCGCCGCCGCGCTCACGAACTCCGGCACGCACGGCGACATGGATCTCTTCGCGATCTCGCTGGTCGAGAAGGCGATCGAGCTCTGGCCCGAGCCGATCGAGCCGTGGCGCCCCGAGCAGGAGCCGCCCCCGGACGTCCGGCCGTTGCTGGGACGCTGGTGGTCGGAGGGCAACGAGTTCGTGTTCTGGTGGGAGCACGGCGCGCTTCAGGCGAAGGTCGTCGGGATGCCGCCCGGCCGTGGCGAGACGACGTTCGAGCGCGACGGCGGCGGCTGGCGGGCGGCGGCCGGCCGTGAGCGCGGCGAGCGGCTGCGCGTCGACGGCGATCGGCTGATCTGGGCCGGGTACGCCTTCACGCGCGCCCAGCAGCCGTTCGGTCAGCTCAGGTAGTACGCGACCACCGCGCCGGCGTACGCGACGACGAGCAGCACGCCCTCCCAGCGCTTCGACTCTCCGTCCCGGGTGACCGCCCAGGCGAGCACGGCCGCGCCTCCGAGCGTGAGGATCTCGATCGGCCGGAATGCCAGTGTGAGGTGGTGCGACAGCAGGAGCGAGACCAGCGCGACCACCGGGGCGACGAACACCGCCACCTGCATCGACGAGGTGACGGCGATCTCGGTCGCGAGCTGGGTGTTGCCGCGGCGGGCGATCACGACCGCGCCGCCGTGCTCGGCGGCGTTGCCGACGATCGCCACGATCACGATCGCGACGAAGAACTCGTCGAGGCCGGCCGCCTTGCCGAAGTCCTGCAGGGAGTGGACGAGCACCTCGGAGACGAACGCGGTCACGAGGGTGGCGAGGGCGAGCGCGGCGAGCGACCGCCGAAGCGACCACGCGCCCGGAGCCGGCTCCTCACGGCGGGCATCGCGGTGGATGCGGAGGTTCTGCACCGTGATCAGCACGTACGCGGCGAGCAGGAGCACCGCCACCGGGATCGTCACAAGGAGGAGCGAATGCCGGTCCGGCGAGCCGTGCCAGCCGGGGATGGAAGGCGCGAGCAGGACGACGACGGCGACCGAGACGGACGCGAGCTGCCAGCGGAGCGAGCGCGCGTCGACCGGCCCGCGCCCCCCGGCGATCATCGCGATCCCGAGAACGAGCAGCATGTTCGAGACGACCGAGCCGGTGATCGTCCCGCGCACGACGACGGGCAGACCGTCGGCGACCGCAAGCAACGCGATGATCAGCTCGGGCGCGTTGCCGAAGCTCGCGTTCAGAAACCCGCCGATGCCCGGCCCGGTGTGCTCGGCCGCGTGCTCCGTCGCCTCGCCGATCAGCCACGCGAGCGGGATGAGCGCGGCCGCGGAGAGCAGGAAGAGCGTGGTGGCGCCGACGTGGAAGCCGTAGTCCGCGACGAGGACGACAGGCGCCAGGGCGAGCGATACCCAGAGGATCGTCCGCGCCACGGCCGCTAGCGTAACCCGCACGGTGATCGAGGCAGTGCTGTTCGACTGGAACAACACGCTCGTCCGGTTCGAGTGGGACGACGAACGCGTGCCTGCGGGCCACCGCGCGGCCCTCGGCCGGGACGACCCGGAGTTCACCGCGCGCTGGCGGGCGCTCGTCCTCGGAGACCACGGCTACAGGCCGTACGCGGAGCTGTTGCGCGAGCTCGGGATCGCGGACCCGGACGCGTTCATCGATGCCGAGCACGATGTCTGGCGCCCGGCGTACTCCGTGCTCGCCTCGGGGCCTGCGCTGCTCGATGCATTGCACTCGCGGGGCCTGAAGACCGGGCTGGTCGCGAACTCGTGGCCCGACCCCGGACGCGTGCTGCGTGCGGATGCCGCCGCCTTCGGCCTCGCCGAGCGGATGGACACGATGGTGTTCAGCGAGGAGATCGGGGTTCGCAAGCCGGCGGCGGAGATCTTCCTGCAAGCGTGCCGGCAGCTCGTCGTCGAGGCGGCTGCGACGGTCTACGTCGGGGACGACCTCGAGGCGGATGTGCACGGAGCGGCGGCGGTGGGTATGACGACGATCCAGGCGATGTGGTTTCGCGCAGACGAGAACGGTGGCGCTCCGGAGCCCGACTTCCGTGCGTTCACGCCCATGGACGTCCTCAACGCAGTCAAGCCGCTAGCGTGATTTCGCTGCAAAGTCAAGTCTTGCGGGTGCCCGCGAGGGTTCGGACAATGGTCCCATGACGCCAGAGCAGATCGTCGCGCCGGCGCTCCCGCTCCATCCTCAGGACGAGCTCGAGTGCAGGCGCTGCGGGGTCCACTGCGACAAGGTCGTCTATCCCGGTGCCTGCCTGGCCAGGGCGTGCCCGTTCGTCTACTCGTACGAGGCATGGGGGCACACCTACGTCGGGTGCATGCAGAAGGTCTACGACGTCGAGATCGACCTCGACATGCTGCGCGCCGCCGAGAATCGCAAGCCCGGCTTCGGCGCGATTCGCGCGCGGCGCCGGCCGCTGCCGATGTGCCGTGCGGAAGTGGAGCGGACGTACGAGGCGCGTGCCGGCGAGCTCGGCTGCGAGAACCCGGAGTTCGACGAGCTGCCGGTCGGCGAACCGACGTTCCGCGTCTTCGCCCAGCTCAAGAACGGCTGAGCAGCGCGTCCTCGCGGCGGCGGCGCAGGCGTCGCGCGATCAAGAAGGCGGCGAGGACGAGGATCACGACCGGTCCGCCGACGGCGAGCGCGTAGACGGCGCCGATCCCGAGCCACCGGAGGGCGACGCCGACACCGTGCAGCGGCCCGTGCCCGCCGGTCTTCGTTTCCGGCGCGGGTGCCGTCGCGAGATGCACGTCGACCGTGGCGTAGTGGGCAGCCCGTCGCGTCGCCGCCTGGTTGCGCTGGAGGGCCGCGATCCGGGCCTCGAGCGCTGCGATCTGCTTCTCGGGAGCGGGCGACTGCGCGCGTAGCGTCTTCAGCGTCCGCTGGAGACGGGCGATCGTGCGATCGGTTGCGTTCAGCCCTGCCTGGGCGTCCTGGACGTCGACGTGCTCCCCGACGATCGTCCCGAGCGCCGAGAGGCGGGTAAGCGCCTCCTGCACGTGTGGCCGCGGCACCTTCAGCACGAGGTCGGCCGTGGCGCCGGCGCCGTGGGAACCGGCGTGGACCGAGGTCGGGTAGCCGCTGAGCGAGGCGGTGATCCGGAGCGCCCGCTTGACGGCGTCCGACACCGCCTTGGGGTCGGTGAGCTGCAGTGAGAGCGTCGCGTCGTAGAGCTGCGCGCGCTTCCGCGCAGGCGGCACCGTGAAGGGCGCCGCCTGGGTCGCCGTCGACGGCAGCGAGCGGCCGGGCTTCGGCGCCGCGGCGCTTCCATGCTCCACGGTCGGCGTCGCAGTGTGCTCGTGCGCGGGCCTCGTCAGAAGGACGCCGGCCGCGGCGGCGAGTGCCGCCGCCAGGGGCAGCGCGACCGCGAGGACGGCCCGCCGTGAGACGCGGGGCCTGCGCGGCGGCGCCGCGTCGGCCGCGATGAGCCGCACCGTGGCACGGAGCTCGGCGGGGGCGGTGAGCTGCGCCCGGCGCAGCTCGGCGACGACGTCACGCTGCGGCATGGAGCGCCTCCTCGAGCTTCGTCAGCGCCCGGTTGAGGCGCGTCGTGCAGTTGGTCGTCGAGATGCCGAGGACCCGGGCGGCCGCCGCCGCGTCCAGGTCGAGCAGGATGCGCAGTGCGACCACCTCGCGCTCGCCGGCGCTGAGGCCGTGCAGGGCCGCCTCGAGGTCGGGCGAGAGCCCTTCGGCGAAGCGCTCGTCGACCTGCTCGGGCAGGGCCGCCAGCTGCTCGCGACGGGTACGGCGGCGCTCCGAGCGGAAGTGATCGAGAGCGACCGTGCGCGCGACCTGGCAGAGCCAGGTGCGGGCGGAGCCGCGCTCGGGGTCGAACCGGTGCCACAGCCGCAGCGCCCGCTCGAAGGTCTCGGCGGTGAGCTCCTCCGCCGCGCCGCGGTCGGAGGTGAACCAGGCGAGGTACCCGTAGACGTCGTCGAGGTGCGCTTCGGCCGCGTCGGCGAAGGTCATCGTACGAGTCATACGCCGCGCGGCGGCGGGCGCGTCACACTTTCGTGTGTCAGAGGACGGTCAGACGACGGTCAGACGTCGGACGACGCTCGCGCCCAGCGAGCGTGGAGGTCGCGCAGCTTCTGGATCTCCGCCGCGTCGGGGCCTCGTTTCTCCGGGCCCGGTGTCTCGAGGTAGGCGGCGAGATGCTGGAAGGCGGGATGCGCGAGGAAGGCGCCGAGCTCCTCGCCCATCAGCCCCTCGAGCACGTTGGCATGCCGGTCGCGGTTCGAGCCGAGCGGGGCCGCGCTGTCGTTGACGTGGAGGGCGCGGAGCCGGTCGAGCCCGATCGCGCCGTCGAGCTCTTCGACGAGTGCGTCGACGACGGCCGGATCCGTCACGTCGTAGCCCGAGGCATAGAGGTGGCACGAGTCGAGGCAGACCCCGAGCCTGGCGTGCCGGCCGAGCCGCTCGAGCAGCGTGTGCAGCTCGTCGAGCGAGCGGCCGATCGTGCCGCCGGCCCCGGCCGAGTTCTCCATCAGGAGCCAGGTGTCGCCGTCGCAGCGCTCGAGCACCTGTGAGAGCGCGGCGCACGTGCGGTCGAGCCCCGCCTCGAAACCGGCCCCGAGGTGCGAGCCGACGTGGAAGATCACGCCGTCGGCGCCGATCGCCGACGCCGTCTCGACGGTCGCGGTCAGCGCCGCGATCGACTTCTCGTAGACCTCGTCGTCGGGCGCCGCGAGGTTGCACAGGTAGAGCGCATGGCAGACGACGCCGCCGATCCCCGCTGCCGTGCGCTTGTCGCGGAACCGCTCGATCGCCTCGGCGGGGTGGTTCGTCGGCCGCCACATGCGGGGGCTCTGCGTGAACACCTGGACGCAGTCGCCGCCCACCGCCGCAATCCGGTCGATCGCGGTGTCGATGCCGCCGCTGGAGGACATATGCGCTCCGAACTGCACTGCCCGCCTACGATAGAGCGGTCGTGTCCGTCCGCGTTCGCATGGCGCCGAGCCCCACCGGCTTCCTCCACATCGGCGGCGTCCGGACCTTCCTCTTCAACTGGCTGTACGCGCGTGGGCGGGGCGGTCAGTGCCTGCTTCGGATCGAGAACACCGATACGAGCCGGGAGGTCGCGGAGGCGACCGAGCAGATCCAGGAATCGCTTCGCTGGGTCGGCATCGACTGGGACGGCGAGGTGTCCTTCCAGCTCGACACGGCTGACCGTGCCCGCGAGCTGGCCCGCGAGCTCGCCGCGAACGGGCACGCCTACGAGGACGACGGCGCGATCCGCTTCCGCCAGCCGAAGGACGGTGTCGTGGCGTGGGACGACGCGGTGCGCGGCCGCATCGAGTTTCGCAACGAGCTGCTGCCCGATCTGGTGATCGTTCGTTCCGACGGACGGCCGACCTACAACTTCGTCAGCCCCGTCGACGACATCCTCGACGGCATCACGCACGTGATTCGCGCCGAGGATCACGTCTCCAACACGCCGTCGCAGATCAACATCCTGCGCGCGCTCGGCGCGGACCTCCCGGTCTACGCGCACGTGCCGAACATCAACGGCGAGGATGGGAAGAAGCTCTCGAAGCGTCGCGGCGACGTGTCCGTCGACTGGTTCCGCGCGCAGGGCTACCTGCCGCAGGCCCTGATGAACTTCCTCGCGCTGCTCGGTTGGAGCTACGACGACAAGACGACTCTCATGTCGCGCCACGAGCTCGTCGAGCGCTTCTCGCTGGAGCGCGTCGTTTCGAGCCCGGCGACCTTCGACTACCAGAAGCTCGACTGGATGAACGGCGTGTACCTGCGTGATCTGCAGCCGGAGGAGTACGCGCACGACCTGCTCAAGTGGCTGCGCCGAGAGGGCATCGAGTGGCCGGAGGATCGCGTGCGCGCGACGGCCCCGCTCGTCCAGGAGAAGATCGAGCGCTTCGCCCAGTACCCCGACTTCGTGCGCTTCCTCTTCGAGGACGTCGTGCCGCCGGCGGACGCCGACCCGGGCATCTGCCGGGCCGCCGCAGAGGTGCTCGAACAGGTGGATCCTTGGGTCGCGCCCGCGATCGAGGAGGCGCTACGGGCGCTCGCGGCCGAGCTCGGGCAGAAGCCGCGTCAGGCATTCGCCCCGATACGTCTCGCCGTTACGGGTTCCCGCGTCTCTCCGGGCCTGTTCGAGAGTCTCGAGCTCCTCGGCCGGGAGGAGTCTCTCGGCCGTCTGGCCGCGGCGGCTCCCTGAGCGGCTTCGGCGGCGCGAGCGGGTCGAGCGCCCGCTGGAACTCGCGCCAGGCGCGCAGCCGGAACTGGATCGTCGGGCGCGGAAGCTCGTTGCCGGCAGCTCCACGCGCTCCCGGATCGGAGGCGTGGTCGGGCATCGTCTCCTCTTGAACGGCCGCCGGGGCGGGGCGGTTACGGCCGGTAGGCGAGCACGGCCGCGCACACGGCCAGGAGCCCGGCGACCCAGACCGGCCAGAACGAGAGGGTCGCTCCCGCGACGAACGCGCCCGCCCCGGCGAGCGCGAGGAGGAACGCGGCGAGCGCGCCCGCGATCCCGGGCTGCTCCGGCTCCCGGGCGCGGGCCGGCTCGGCACGCGGCGCCGCGAGTCGGAGCCGGGCAAGGCGCACCCGGAACAGGGCGCCGCGCCACTCCGGAAAGAGCGGCGCGGCGGCCGCCGGGCCGTCCTCGTCGAGGGTGTCGGCGACCTCGGCGGTCGCGTCGCGTGCGCTCGCGAGCGCTTCGCGAAGCTCCGCGTGTGCACTCGCCGCCCCGGGCGGCGGGGCGAGGCCGTAGGCGTGCTCGCCGGCCAGGTGCAGCCGGTACTGCAGGCGCCGCAGCGCGACGACCGTGCGGGCCGAAGTGAGCCGCTCCGGCTCGTCGGCGATGGCGTCCAGGCGTACCAGAGTGCGGGTGATCCCCGCCCAGAGCTCGCCCATCGCGTCGGCGTACGGCTCGTCGGTGCCGGTCCTCGGCGCCACTGCACCGATCGTACCGCGACCGTCTCGCGTCGGGGCTAGGATCGGGACCGCGATGCAGGCGCCTCCGCCCAGGGCGCTCGTCGTCGACGACGATGGTGCGCTACGCCTCCTTTCGCGCGTGAACCTCGAGCTCGCGGGCTTCGACGTGCGCGAGGCGGCGACGATCGCCGAGGCGGAAGCCGCGTTCGCCGAGCACCGGCCGGATGTCGTCCTGCTCGACCTGCATCTGGGGGGCTCCGATGCATACGGGCTACTTGCGCGATTCCGCGCCGCCGGAGTGCCGGTGGCCGTCGTCACCGGCACCGTCGATCTCGGCGAGGTCGGCGACGCGGCCGACGCCGTGCTCGCCAAGCCGTTCGCGCCGCAGACCCTCGTCGAGACCGCACGCCGGCTGGTCAGATGATTGATCCCAACGTCGATGCACCCGCGGCTGGGGGCCCGCACGCGGCGCATTGCGGCCGCCTCGCCCGGCGCCAAGGCCTACCGGCCTTGTCACCGGTCGAGCCGTCCCCCCTGCTTGGTGCATGCCCTCCCCGTGGGCACAGCACATCGGAATCAATCATCTAGGCTGGACACGTGAGCTCGACCTCCGTCCTGTCGCCGTCCGACTTCGAGTCGCGGCTGCAGCGCTACCTCTTCGACAGATCCGAAGAGGGGCGCGCGGTCCGCGTCGGGGAGAAGGAGGTCTCCGAGCAGGCGGAGATCGTGCGCCGCTACGGCGATCTCTTCAGCCGCGAGCAGCTCGACGCGCTGCGTGAGCGCGAGGCGGGCGCGGCGGGCGAGGAGCGCGAGCTCCTCTACCGGCTTCGCAAGACGTGCGAGTCGGGCCTCGTCGCCGCGGAGCTCACCGAGCAGGAGGACGAGCTCGAGAACCGCATGCTCGCCGAGCGGGTCACGTTCAGGGGCGAGGAGATGCCGTTGCGGAACGCGCAGGCAACGCTCGCGGTGCTTCCCGCCTACCGCGACCGTGAGGAGCTCGGCGACATCCACTCGGCGGCGAGCGCGCGGTTCAACCCCGACCGCCTGGCGCTCGCGCAGGCCGGCGAGGCGCTCCAGGCCGACTACTCGGGCATCGCGGATCCGGTCGAGCGGAACGAGGAGGAGAAGGGGATCTCACTCCGCAGGCTCTCGCAGGCCCTCGAGCAGGCCGCCGCCAAGTCGGCCGAGCGCTATGCAGGACTGCGCGAGCGGTGGTTCGAGCGGCTGCTGGGAGACGAGCGCGAAGCGGTGCCCCGGAGCTACCACACCGCGTACATGCGGCGTCTGTCGCCGCTCGAGTCGACGTACCCGAAGGAACGAGCGACGGAGGTGTGCCTTCAGACGCTCTCCGCGCTCGGCTTCGACCTCGAGTCTCAGCCGAACATCCGGCTCGACCTCGAGGATCGGCCGCAGAAGTCACCGCGCGCCTGCGTGATCGCGAGCGATCCGCCCACGATCGTGCATCTGATCACGCGGGCCCAGGGCGGGCTGCACGACTACCAGGCGTTCCTGCACGAGGCGGGGCACGCGCTCCACTACGGCGGCTGCGACCCCGAGCTGCCCTACACGTTCCGGCGCATCTCCCGCGACCACGCGCTGACCGAGATCTACTCGTACATCTTCGAGGCCGTCTCGCGCGTGCCGGAATGGCACGAGCTGCACTTCGGGCTCACCGCCGCGCAGGCGCAGGAGAACGCGGAGGCGACGATCTTCCTCGAGGCGCTCCTCTTCCGGCGCTACGAGGCGAAGCTGCGGTTCGAGCTCGACTTCTGGTCGCGGTTTGCGGGCGACGGCGGCGACCCCGAGCTCTACGAGCGCTACCTCACCGACGCCACGGGCATCCTCTACCGGCGCGAGAACTACCTCGCGGACATGGACGCCGGGTTCTACTCGGCCGACTACCTGCGCGCCTGGATCAGGTCGGCGCAGCTGCAGGCGTACCTCACCAGCGAGGTCGGCGGGGACTGGTGGCGCAACGCGAAGACCGGGGAGCTTCTGCGCGAGCTCTTCCGCGAGGGCACCAGGCCGTCGAGCGAGGAGATCGCGGGGCGGCTCGGCTTCGAGCCGCTCGACTGCGGCCCGCTGCTGCACGAGCTCGGCGCCTGAGCGCTGCGGTTCCGGGAGAGACGATTCGCTACACTGGCGCGCGTTCTTCGGGGCCCATTCGTCTAGTGGCCTAGGACACCGCCCTCTCACGGCGGCGGCACGGGTTCGAATCCCGTATGGGCCTTACAGGCTGCCTGGCGACACGGATCCGGCTCGAGACCGTGTGCCAGGCGCGCCCCTGGACGCCACGCGGACATCCTGTGCGCGGCCTGGTCATCCACACGGTCTCTGCGGCACAGGCCCGCGCCAGTAGCCGACGCGAACCAGCAGGACGCCGGGGCCACTGGGCTCGAGTCAACAGCCGTGGATAGCCCGACGCGTCGGTAGTCCTGCTCAGACCGCAGGGCGGAGCGGGACCTCGTGCGCGACTAGATGTCGCTCGCGAGGTCGTCGGCCGGGCCGAAGAAGTCCTCCGGCTCGGACTGCGGCGGCCGCTGCCGGGGCAGGTGCTGGAACTCTCGCGCCGAGCAGGCCGGGCAGAAGAGCCCGATCTGAGGCTCGGAGTCCGTTTCCGGATCGTCGATCCGATACGCGGTCCAGCCGTGCCACAGGGGGCCGCTGACCCGGCCGCATTCGGCGCACACCGCCAGGCGATGGCCGACCGAGCGTGAGGTCGAATCGTCGAAGGGCACCTCTCGATTGTCCGGGTTGCGGCAGACGGCGTCGTCGGTCGAAGGGATAGTTCCCGCCGACCGTGCGGCTTGCCTCGGGTGAGTGACCGTCTACACGGGCTCGACCTCCCAGAGCGCGTACGCGGCCCGCTCCCACTCGTCGATGAGCTCGACGGGCAGGATCGAGAGAATCCGCAGGCGGCGCCCGTCGCCGGTCCTGAACACGTCGCCCGACTGCCAGTCGGGCACCGCAGTCACGAACTCGCCCGCATCCTCGCCGTCCGCGTAGGCGAGCTTGAACCGGAACCCAGCCATGGAGCCTCCAATCCGCGGGGCCGGCCGGACGGCGCTCCCGAGCCTAACGATCCGGGGTGCCCACCAGCCACTAGCATTGGTCGCGTGCCGTCCCTGACGTCGCTTCTCTTCCGGGCTGCCCGTGCGAGTGCCACCGGCCGCGCGATGCGGCGCGGGCCGAAGGCGTACGGAAAGCGCCTGATCCGGAAACAGGTCGGCCGCGCGTGGGGCAGGTCCGGCATCCCCCGCTGGCCGCGGTAGCGGCAACCGGCGCGGCGACCACGACTTGAGCCTGGCCTTTCCTCGCCGTTCGTCGGTGGTCGCCCGATCGGAGCGTCCTACGGTTCGACGATGGCTCTTGTGCTCGTGATGGCGATGTTGGGCCTCGTGTTCGCCGTCTGGATCCTGCTCGCCTGACGGACGCCCGCGCGGGCACGGGAGACGACGAGGGGAGGGCTCTCGCCCTCCCCTCGACAGGTCGTGCCCTTGGGGCCCCGGCTAGGCCGTCTTCACGAGCGTCTTCGGCGGGACGATGACCTTGAAGGTCGTCGTCTTGCCGCCCTTCACCCGGTAGATCGTGACCGGGTTCGAGGTGACGTCGCCGTTCGCGTTGAACGAGACGTTGCCGAGGATGCTGTTCTTCAGGTGGATCTTGAACAGCTGCTTCGCGATGTCACTGCGCGTGCCGTTCGACTGCGCGATCGCCGCGATCATCGCCTCGGTCGCCTGAGCGGCGTAGACCGAGTAGGGATCCGGGGCCTTGTGGTCGGCCTTCGTGAACGCCTTCACGAACGTCTTCCCGTAGCCCTTCAGGGCCGTGTTCGGCAGACCGGCGACCGAGACGGTCATGTTGTTGGCCGCCTGGCCACCCTCCTGGATCACGGCGGAAACCGGCGTGAAGCCGTCCGGCCCCATGATCTGGATGCCGGGTGCACCGGCCGCGATGTCCTTGATCAGCTTGCCGCCGTTCTCGCAGATCAGGCCGCCGAGGAAGACACCCTGTGCCCCCGAGGCCTTGATCTTGACCGCGAGCGCCTCGAACGAGGACGCCTTGGCGTCCCACGCGGTGAAGCCGACGATCTTGATGCCGAGCTTCTTCGCGGCGTTCCGCAGGTTGATCGCAACGCCGAGGCCGTAGGCCTCCTTGTCGTTCAGGATGAACAGCTTCTTGATGTGAAGCTGCTTCGTGAGCAGCGCATCCGCGGCGCCCTGGTAGTCGTCAGCCGCCACGACGCGGGCGTAGTTGCGCTTGCCGGTCGGGTAGTACTTGCCGGGCTCGCCGGCAGCCGTACCCGGCCCTCCGTGCGTCAGGCCGACGTAGGTGTTCGCCGGGCTGATCATCGCGATCGGGCCGTTCGGGGCACGGTTGAGGATCGGGATCATGATCTCGGCGGCACCCGAGTTGAAGGTGCCGAGGACGCCGGCGACGCTGGAGTCCTGCGCGTAGGCGTTCCCGTTCGCCGAGACCTTTCCGGAGTCCCACTTGCCCGCCTGGGCGGTCGCGTCATCGCAGCTCTGGTAGGCGAGGGTGTACTTGCCCGCCTTCCAGTTGTGCTTCTTGAAGATGTACGCGATCGCGCGGGTCATCTGCTCGGTCTGTGTCCGGCCGGACCCCTCGAGGGGCAGGTCGGAGGCGATGAGCAGGTTCCCGCTCGGGTTCTGGATCGCCGAGCACGACGACGCCGGCAGCGGGGTTGCACCGCTCCTCCGGGCTGTCGCCCCGCTCACCATCGTCGCGAGTACGACGACCGCGATCACCGTGGACGCTGCCGCGCCCAGGTAGATGCGCTTTTTCACTCGTCCTCCTGTCTGGGGGGTCAGGGGAATGTCGCAAGAGCATAAAGACCGATCGGGAAGACGCCAACCCGGAACATGTTGTGCTGACGTTCACCCAGACGATCGAGCCCGATCATCTAGCATCGCGAATCGGTGCGCTTCGCCCTCCCGCTCCTCGCCGTCTGCCTGGCCGTCGCAGGCTGCGGCTCAGCCGGCGCCACGACCGCCGCGGAGCCGGCGGGGTTGAAGACGCTGCCCGGGGTGGAGCCACCGCACCTCACCGTGACGCACCCGGCCCACAACACAGCGCCCGGGCTCGTCTTCGTCGCCCAGAAGGGAGCGTCGAACGGCATCGGCGGGCCCGTCATCGCCGACAACCAGGGACGGATCATCTGGTACCACCAGCTGCCGCTCGGCCTCCAGGCGACCGATTTCCGCAGGCAGACCTACCGCGGCAGGCCGGTGCTCACGTGGTGGCAGGGGATCATCTCGAAGGCCGGGGTGGGTCGCGGTGTCTACGAGATCTACGACTCCTCCTACCACCAGATCGCCGAGATCGCGGCGGGAGACGGCCTCATCGGCGACCTGCACGAGTTCCAGCTGACTCCTCGCGGCACCGCGTTCATCACGGTCTACAACGAGGAGCCCGCGGACCTGCGCAGCGTCGGCGGGCCGAAGGACGGGTACGTGCTCGACAGCATCGTGCAGGAGATCGACGTCGCCACCGGCAAGCTCGTCTTCGAGTGGCACAGCATCGGTCACGTCCCGTTCAGCGACTCGCGCGAAGCGCACCGCGAGCCCGCGCAGGACGCGACGAAAGCGCGGCCGCTCGACTACTTCCACATCAACTCGGTCTCCGACGGCCCGAACGGCACGATCCTCATCTCCGCGCGCAACACCAGCACGATCTATTTGCTGGCGCGCGACGGCCACATCATCTGGCGCATCGGCACCGCCGGCAGCGACTTCGGCCCTGCGGCTGCGGTGAAGATGCGCTACCAGCATGATGCCCGGCTGCATCCCGGCGACCTGCTCAGCTTCTTCGACAACGGCGGCGCGCCGCGGGAGGAGCCCTCGTCGGCGCCGACCGTGCTGAAGCTCGACACGGCGACGAAGCAGGCGACCGTCGTGAAGCGGTTTCTCCCCCCGAAGCAGATCGCCTCGCCGTACGAGGGCGACCTCCAGCTGCTTCCGGACGGCGGCGCGTTCGTGGGCTGGGGCGGCGTGCGGAAGGTGACCGAGTTCGGCCCGGCGGGCAACGTCCGCTTCGAGCTCGAGCTGCCGTTCGGCGACACCTACCGCGGCTTCCGGCTTCCCTGGCACGGCGACCCGGGCGGCCGTCCGACAATCGCCGTCCAGGGGTCGAACGTCTACGCGAGCTGGAACGGCAAGCTCGGGATCGCGCACTGGCAGGTGCTCGCCGGGCCGGATCCTGCACACCTCTCCGTGTCCGGAGGCGCAGCCTGGCGGGGCCTCGAGACGGCACTTCGGATCCCCGACGGCGCGAAGGCCGTCGCGGTCCGGGCCGTCGGCGCCTCCGGCGGCACGCTCGGCACCTCCGCGACGATCCTCCGCTGAGTCTCAGCGCCCGCCACGGCGGGAGTAGTCGTTCTGGCCGACGCCGCTCAACTGGCTCAGCTTCGCGTCCTTCAAGTGCGCCATGGCCTCCTGCTTGGCCTGGAGCTCCTCCGGCGTGAGGGGGCGTCTGCGAACGAGCCGCGTGAGGAAGCTCAGATTCATCGCAGAGAGCCTAGACAGGATGGAGCGGTAGCCCCGTGGGCTGCGGCGGTGTCCGGCTGTCGGTGGAGAGTGGTCGGCGCCTACGCATATCTCGTGGGTTGCCGGGGGTGGCCCGGTAGAGCCACATACGGAGGTCGCCGACCATGTACGACTCTACGACGACGGTAACGGTCGGGCTGGACGTTCATGCTCGTTCGATTCGGCTGGCGGCGGTGCGCGCCGACGAGTTGCTGGAGGAGCGGACGCTCCCCTACGACGAGGAGCAGGTGGAGCGGCTCTTGCGCCGCTGGCCGGCTGTGCGTTGCTGCTATGAGGCAGGCCCGACCGGCTTCGGCCTCTACCGGCATCTCGTCGGGCGCGGGTTCGAGTGCGCCGTGGTGGCGCCGGGGCTGGTGCCCAAGCACCGGGTGACCGGGTCAAGACCGACCCGCGCGATGCGCGCAAGCTCGCCCGGCTGCATGCGGGCGGGCTGCTCGAGCCGATCCACGTCCCCTCGCCCGAGCTCGAGGCAGTGCGTGATCTGGTGCGGGCGCGTGAGGACGCGCGGCTTGATCGGATGCGCGACCGGCAACGGCTCTCGAAGTTCTGTCTGCGCCACGGCCGCTTGCTACCGACGAGCTCGTGGACGGTCGTCCGTCGCAAGTGGCTGGGCGAGCAGCGCTTCGACCACGCCGCCGAGCAGATCACCTTCGACGGCTACCTGCACGCCGTCGACCTCGTCAACGCGCGCATCGGCAACCTCGAGCAAGCGATCCGGGAGACGGCCGAGCAGGAGCCGTGGCGGCAGTTGGTCGCCCGGCTGCGCTGCCTGCGCGGGATCGACACTCTGACCGCGCTCGCTCTCGTCGCGGAGATCGGCGACTTTCACCGCTTCCGCACCGCGCAGGAGTTGATGGCGTTCGTCGGCCTTGTGCCCTCGGAGCACTCCTCCGGCGAGCGCCGCCGACAGGGCTCGATCACCAAGGTCGGCAACAGCCACGTCCGTCGGCTGCTGATCGAATCGGCCTGGCACGCACGGCGGCGGCCGACGGTCGGCTACGAGCTCTCCCGCCGCCAGCGCTGCCAGGACCCAGCCGTGATCGAACGGTCCTGGCGCTGCCAGCAGCGCCTCTACCAGCGCTGGCAGCGGATGGCCGGCCGCGGCAAGCCGCACCAGAAAATCGTCGTCGCCTGCGCCCGCGAGCTCGCCGGCTTCGTCTGGGCGATCGCCACCGACCAACCACTCAGGAGTCTCTGATCCACCCTCTCGCTCTCGAGCAGCGGATGCGTCCACCCACACGGAGAACCCTCGCAGGCTCTATGCGGCACCGCCCGCCGGTGACCCGCGACCCTAGACAGAGGCAGCTCCCGACGGTTCCCCTTCATGCCGTTCCGACCGGCGAATGTCAGTCTGATCCACCGTCGCTGCTCCGGACGATCCGCTGCTCAAGACCGAGAGGACAACCCATCCACCAACCGCCCCTTGACCTTTTGCTCCATGTCAGAGGCTTGATGCGCATTTGCGGGCGTACGCGGCTGGTGGAGATGATCCGGACGCGTCAGCCTGGGAACCAGGAAAGCCCATGTATGCAGGGCTTTTCCGGCAAGCTGCGGGACTAGGATTCGAACCTAGACTACCTGATCCAGAGTCAGGCGTCCTACCATTAGACGATCCCGCAGAGCGGCCATATTGTAGCCGCCCGTCTTCCCGCCGAACCGAACCCTAGAGCTCGAGCTCGTAGAGCGGGACGAGACTCTTCTCGGCCTCAGCGTCGATGTGTGCGATCACCTCGACGTAGGGCTCGAGCCCCGATCCGCGCAGCTTCGCCTTGAGCAAGTTGTCGACCTGGTAGATGCCGGAGGAGTTGTTCATCGTCACGGAGATGCGGATCGGCTTCGTCTCGCCGTCCGTGATCGTCACCTCCTCGATCGCCGCCGCCGACAGCGAGTGGATGCCGACCCGGCCGCGCTCGAACGCGATGCGGGAGCGGCCCTGCTCCATGTCGAGCGCGTCGGCGACGCGGAGGATGCCGGCCTCCAGCGTCAGGGGCTCGCCGTCGGCACGGTGGCTGATGATCCCCTGCAGCACCTCCGAGACGATCACGGTCAGCTCCGGCTCGTCGTAGAGGCCGTCGAGCAGCTGCCGGAGCTTCGGCTCGGCGAGAAAGAGGCTGAAGTCCTCGTGACCGTGGCGGTGCACGGACATGCCGACGCAGTGGGTGAGCGCCGTGAGGGCGACGACCACCTCGGCGTCCTCGCGGGTCATGCCGTAGTCGCGCACCATCGCCGGTTCGATGCCGTGCTTCGTGAGCTGCCGCAGCAGCTTGAGCGCGATGTTCGTGACGATCTGGATGTGCACCCACGAGTGGTCGTTGATCTCCATCCGCGCGACGGCGTTCACGTTCGCGACGTGCCACCAGCCCTTGAGCTGCTCGTCCTTGTTGACGCGGTCGATCACCGACCGGAGCTTCCGGTTCGCGCGAACCGGAACCCGAATGCGCATCTCCTGTACCGCCTCGACGGGCGTCATCCGGGTCTCCCGTTCCGCCTCGGCGGAGACGGGGCGGTCGATCCGGCCCTCCGTCTCGCGGTCGATGCCGCTACTCCTCGACGTACGCGGCGCCGCTCGCAGGAGCGGATTGGGGCTCGTGCAGCTCCCGCAGCTTGAAGTACATGCACGTCCACGTCGCCGCGGTGAACGGCGAGATGATCGTGTTCGCGATCACGTTCGCCACATACCTCGAGAGCTCGCCCGACAACCCGCTGAAGAGGATCGCGAGCAGGATGCTCGCGACGATGCTGATGACGATCGTGACGACGATCACGCCGAACACCGTCCAGCCGTAGCCCGAGACGAGCTCGCGGCTGCGCCCGAACGACGCGATCACGTCGCGCTTCTCGAGCACCACGGCCGGGATCACGACGCTCCAGATCGTCGCGAGGTACAGACCCGGGATGATGATCAGCACGAAGCCGATCCCGATCGCGATACCCGCCAGGAGGCCGGCGCCGACGACCGCGCCGAGGCGCGGCCACACGCGTGCAAGCGTCTCGGAGAGCGTCAGGTCCGCGCGCCCGTCGCGGACGTCCGCCACCGCCTCCACGAGCGCGGCCTGCAGCAAGAAGACGCCTGCGACCGAGACGACGACTCCCGCGAGGGTGCCCAGGAAGCCGGCCACGAGCGCGAGCACGAGCGAGATCAGCGAGACGATGATGTACGTGACGAGCGCGATCGGCAGCAGGTGCTGCCAGAAACGCTTGTAGATCGCCCAGCCTTCGCCGATCGGTTCGCCGATCTCCATCGGGGGAGCGTACTCTAGGCGGCCGTCTCGGCCCAGTCGCCGTAAAGCGACGTGTAGAGGCCGCGGTGCTCGAGCAGCTCGGCGTGCGTGCCGTGCTCGACGACCCGGCCGTGCTCGAGGACGACGATCAGGTCCGCGTCCCGGATCGTCGAGAGCCGGTGCGCGATGATGAACGCCGTGCGGCCGTGGAGCAGGCGGCGCAACGCCTGTTCGATCTTCCGCTCCGTGCCGATGTCCACCGAGCTCGTCGCCTCGTCGAGGATCAGGATGCGCGGATCCGCGAGCAGCGCCCGCGCAAACGCGACGAGCTGTCGCTGCCCGAGCGAGAGCCGCGAGCCTCGCTCGCCGAGCTGGGTCTCGTACCCGTTCTCGAGGCGCTCCACGAACTCGTCGGCGCCGACGGCGCGGATCGCGGCGACGACGTCTTCCGGGCCTGCCGTCGGCCGCCCGAAGGCGACGTTCTCGGCGACGGTGCCCGCGAACAGGAATCCCTCCTGGGGGACGATCCCGAGCTGCCGGCGCAGCGACGTCTGCGTCACCTCGCGCAGATCGACGCCGTCGATCGTGATCCGCCCGGCGGTCGGATCGTAGAAGCGTGCGAGCAGCTTCGCGATCGTCGACTTGCCCGCGCCCGTGTGCCCGACAAGCGCGACGGTCGTCCCGGCGGGCACGTCGAGGTCGATCCCGTGCAGCACCTCCGGGCCGCGCCCGTACGCGAAGCGCACGCCCTCGAAGGCGACGCGGCCCTCGATTCGATCGAGGTCGACGGCGCCTTCGCCGTCCTGCACCTCGGGCTCCTCGTCGAGCACGTCGGTGATCTTGTCGAGCGCCGCGACCGCGGAGAGGAACGTGTTGTAGAGCTGCGAGAGCTGCTGCACCGGATCGAAGAAGTTCGTCAGGTAGCCGAGAAACGCGACGAGCGTCCCGATCGAGACGTTCCCGTTGAACGCCAGCCAGCCGCCGTAGCCGAGCACGACGGCGGTCGCGGCCGACGACAGGAAGTCGACGAACGGGAAGTACAGCCCGTTCAGGACGACGGTCTGCATGTTCGAGGCGCGGTAGCGGTTGCTCACCGTGCGGAAGTTGTCCGCCGCCGCAGGCTCGCGGGTGAACGACTGGAGGACCCGCATCCCCGCGATGTCCTCGGCGAGCGTCGCGGTGACGGCGCCGAGCGTCTCCCGTACGCCGCGGTAGGCACGTCCCGAGCGCTTGCGGAACCAGACTGTGGCGAGCCCCATCGCGGGCGTGACGGTGAGCGTCGCGAGCGCGAGGCGCCAGTCGAGCAGGAAGAGCACGATCGCCGAGCCGAGGAGCGTGAGCGTGTTCTGCACCAGGGAGGTGACACCGTCGGTCACGAGCTGGTCGAGCGCCTCGACGTCGTTCGTCAGACGGCTGATGATCACGCCCGCCCGGTTGCGCTCGAAGAAGCCGAGCGAGAGCCGCTGCAGGTGGCGGAACAGGTGGTTGCGCAGATCCGCGAGCATCCGCTCGCCCGTCCAGCCTGTGTAGTACGTCTGGGCGTAGCTGAACGCAATGCCGAAGACGCCGGCCGCCACGAACGAGACGACGAGCCAGCCGAGGAGCGAGGTGTCACCGCGCCTGACCTCGTCGACGGCCCGCCCGACGAGGTACGGCGGCGCGAGCGTGGCCGCCGTCGCGCCGAGCAGCGAGCCGATCGCGAGCGCGGTGCGCCCCCGGTAGGGACGCGCGAGCCGGTAGAGCGCCTTCAGGCGCCGCTTCGTCTGTGCCCACGACCAGTCGTCGACCTGCGCACGTGCGCCGCGCGTCAGGTACGACCCCGGCTGATGGACCCTCATGCCGCGTCCTCCGAGAACACACGCTCCAGCAGCCCGTGCTCGACGATCTCGCGGTAGACGGGCGAGGCGGCCTCGGCCTCCTCGTGCGTCCCGTGCAGCGTCACCTCGCCGTCCGCGAGGACGACCACCTCGTCGGCGAGGGCGATCGTCGACAGACGGTGCGCGATGATGATCGTCGTCCGGCCGCGCATCGCCTCGCGGAGACCCTCGCGAATGCGTGACTCGGTCGTTGCGTCGACGGATGCCGTCGCGTCGTCGAGGATCAGGATGCGCGGGTCGACGACGAGCGCACGGGCGATCGCGACACGCTGGCGCTGCCCGCCCGAGAGCGTGATCCCGCGCTCGCCGATCACCGTCTCGAAGCCGTCGGGAAGCGCCTCGATGAAGTCGTGCGCCTGGGCGAGTCGAGCGGCTCGCTCGACGTCGGCATCGGTGGCATCGGGACGCCCGAACGCGATGTTCTCGCGGACCGTCGCCGAGAACAGGAACGGGTCCTGGGCGATCACGCCGATCTGGCGGCGCAGCGACTCGAGCGTCAGCGTCCGCACGTCGGCGCCGTCGATCGAGACACGACCCTGCTGTACGTCGTAGAAGCGCGGCACGAGCGAGGCGAGCGTCGTCTTGCCGGCGCCGGTGTGGCCGATCAGCGCGACGATCCTCCCGGGCTCGAGCTCGAGGTCGATCCCGCGGAGCACAGGCCGCCCGGGGTCGTAGCCGAACGTGACGCCCTCGAACGAGACCCGGCCGGGCCCCGGCTGCAGCTCGCCCGCATCCGGGCGGCTCGCGATGTCCTCGGGCTCGTCGATCACCTGGAAGATGCGCTCGCCGGCGGCGGTCGCGCGCTGCGCCTGGCCGATCCACATGCCGAGCTGGCGAAGCGGCATCACGAGCATCGCCAGGTAGAGGTTGAAGCGGACGAAGCTCGCAACCGACAGCGAGCCGTGCGCGACCATGCGACCGCCGACGAGGAGGATCGCCGCCTGCCCGAGAAGCGGCAGGAACGAGAGCACCGGGATGTAGAACGCCCGCTGCCTGTTCGCCCGGACCGACAGGTCGAAGACCGCCTCCGACCGCCGCTCGAACTTCGCCTGTTCCGTCGGCTCCTGCGCGAACGACTTCACCACGTGGACGCCGACGATGTTCTCCTCGGCCACGGTTGCGACGTCGGCCAGCTTCTGCTGCACGTCGCGGAGCAGCGGGTGCGAGACGTGGCTGTAGCGGTAGGCGACCGCGACGAGCACGGGCGCGATTGCGAGTGCGATCAGCGCGAGCTTCCACGAGACGAGGAAGACGACGATGCCGACGCCGACGATCGTGAAGATGTGCTGGAAGAAGAAGATCAGGCCGTACCCGAGGAAGAAGCGCACGCCCTGGAGGTCGACCGTGGCCCGGCTCATCAGCTGCCCCGTCTGATGGCGGTCGTAGAAGCCGAACGAGAGCCGCAGTAGCTTCGCGTAGACCGCCGTCCGCATGTCGAGCTCGACCGCAAGCGCCTGACGGCCTGCGATCAGGCGCCGCCCGGCCATCATCAGCGCGCGCCCGAGGCCGAGGGCGACGATGAGGGCGACGAGCCACGGCAGGCGGCTGCGCTCGTGCTGCTGGAGCGCGCCGGTCACGGAGCCGGTCAGGTAGACGGCGACGAGGCCGGCGGCCTGCGAGCCGACCGCCAGCACGACCGAGACCGCGAGCGAGAGCCTGTAGGGGTGGAGGAAGCCGAGGAGCCTGGCGAACGTACGGCTGTAGCGAGGCGTGGCTTCGATCACCGGTTGAGGGTAGCCGCGGGGTGGCGGACGACGATCGATCATCTAGGCTCGGGTGCCTGATGACGACGTGCGCCGCGTGCGGACGTGAGCTCTCCGCCGACTTCGCGTTCTGCCCGTCGTGTGGCGCGGCAATTGCGCCGCCGGAGCCGGAGAGCGAGCAGCGCAAGGTCGTCACGGTTGTGTTCTGCGACGTCACCGGCTCGACGGCGCTCGGGGAGCGGACCGACCCGGAGCTGCTGCGGGACATCCTCGCCCGCTACTTCGAGCGCATGAAGGGGATCGTGGAGCGGCACGGCGGGACGGTCGAGAAGTTCGTGGGCGATGCCGTGATGGCGATCTTCGGTGTGCCGCTGCTGCACGAGGACGACGCGCTGCGCGCCGTCCGGGCCGCCGCGGAGATGCTCGCCGCGGTCGACGAGCTCGGGATCCGTATCCGGGTGGGCGTCAACACGGGCGAGGTCGTCACGGGAACTCGTGAGCGGCTGGCGACGGGAGATGCCGTCAACGTCGCTGCGCGGCTCGAGCAGGCCGCCGCACCCGGTGAGGCGCTGCTCGGCGCCGAGACCGTGCGGCTCGTACGCGACGCGGTCTCGGTCGAACCCGTCGAGCCGCTCGCGCTCAAGGGGAAGTCGGAGCCGGTGGCCGCCTTCAGGCTCGTCGCGGTCGGTGCCGGGGAGGACGCCTTTCGACGGCGCCTCGACCTGCCGCTCGTCGGCCGCGAACGTGAGCTGCGTCTGCTCCGCGAGGCGTACGCGATCGCGTCGTCGGAGCGCTCGTGCCACCTCTTCACGCTGCTCGGCGCTGCGGGTGTCGGCAAGACGCGACTGGCACAGGAGTTCACGCGTGACGCCGATGCGCGCGTCGTCGCCGGCCGCTGCCTTGCCTACGGCGAGGGGATCACCTACTGGCCGCTCGTCGAGATTCTCGGCCGGCTCGGGCACTCGGATCTCGAGGGCCTCCTGGAAGGCTCCGTCGACGAGATCGCGTACGCCTCGCGCAAGCTCCTCGAGGCGGACGCGGCAGACGGGCCGCTGATCGTCCTGTGGGAGGACGTCCACTGGGCCCAGCCCGCGCTGCTCGACCTGATCGAGCACGTCGCGGACTGGAGCCGGGGGGCGCCGCTCCTCGTTCTCTGCCTCGGCAGGCCGGAGCTCCTCGACGTCCGGCCGGGGTGGGGCGGAGGGAAGCTGAACTCGAGCACCCTCCTGCTCGAGGCGCTTCCCGCCGGGGAGGCCGGCACGCTCCTCGACCGGCTCGCTCCCGCGCTCGACGAGAGCCTGCGCCGGCGGATCCTCGCGAGCGCGGACGGCAACCCGCTCTTCGTCGAGGAGATGGTGGCGATGCTCGAGGAGGCGGGGGACGAGGCGGTTGTCGTTCCGCCCACGATCCAGGCGCTGCTCGCCGCGCGCATCGACCAGCTCCGCGGCGGGGAGCGCTCCGCACTGGAGTGCGGTTCGGTCGAGGGCCATGTGTTTCACACGAGCGGCGTCGCAGCGCTGGCCGACGACGCCGCCGACGTCGTGACGCATCTGCTCGGTCTCGTGCGCAAGGAGCTCGTGCGGCCTGCACCGTCGCCTATTCCCGGCGAGGAGGCGTTCCGCTTCCGCCACATCCTGATCAGGGACGCCGCGTACGAGGCCTTGCCGAAGGCGCGCCGGGCCGAGCTGCACGAGCGTTTCGCCTCGTGGCTGCTCGAGCACGGCGGGACGCTGCTCGAGCTCGACGAGATCGCCGGCTACCACCTGGAGCAGGCCCATCACTACGGCGTCGAGCTCGGCCGGGCGCCCGGCGACCTCGGGTCGCGCGCCGCACGTCACCTCGTCGCGGCGGGGCGGGCGGCGCACGAGCGACTCGACGTCCATGCGGCGGTGGGGTTGCTCGCCCGCGCGGCCATGCTGCTCGGCCATGACGAGCCGCTCCGGCGGGAGGTCGTCGTCGAGCTCGCCGAGGCGCATTTCGATGCTGGCGACCACCCGGCATGCGTGGTCGCCGTCGACGAGGCCGCCGAGCTTGCCCGACAGGCGAGCGACGCCCACGTCGCCGCGCGGGCCGAGCTGGTTCGGCTTGCGGCGGAGGGCCAGTGGGGCGGCGCGGGCTCCCGGGCGGGCGTGACCCTTGCCGCGCTCGACCGACTCGCGGCGGAGGCTCGGGCCCGTGGAGACGATCGCGTACTTGCGACATCGATGGCGACTGCGGGTGCCACGCTGTTTGCGATCGGCGACTGCACCGGCTGTGCGCACGCGTGTGAGGAGGCGGTCGACGCCGCGCTCAAGGTCGGCGCCCGCCGGACCGCGGGCTCGGCGCTCGAGATGTGGTGCGGCGCCGTCCGCTTCGGCCCGTGGTCGGTCGCCGACGGGCTCGCGTTCTTCGACCGGCTCGACGAGCGCGGGCTGGCGGTGAACGGCTTCGGCGTTCTCTGCCGCGGCGAGCTCGCCGCTCTGGGGGGCGACCACGCGCGCGGCCGCGCCGATGCGCAGGCGGCGCTCGCGTTCGCCGAGGATCGCGGCCTCGAGCTGGCGAGGGGCGGCTATACGGCGAACATCGGAGCGATCGAGCAGCGCGCCGGCGACCTCGTCGCCGCCGAGCAGATCCTCCGTCGCGGCTGGGAGCACCTCGCGGGTCTTGGCGAGACGGCCTACCGGTCGAGCGTCGGCGGCGCCCTTGCGCAGGTGCTCGTCGACCTCGGCAGGTTCGACGAGGCGGATGCGGTCGCGCTGGAGGCGCTCGGGCTTGCCGAGGCGAGCGACGTCGAGTCGCAGAGCCGAAGCCGTGCGGCGCGGGCCCGTGTTCTCGCCCGGCGCGGGGAAGCGGAGCAGGCGCTGGCGCTCGTCGCGGAGGCGCGGCGGCTCCTGGAGCCCACCGATTTCCTCGACGAGCGCGGCGACGTGGTCGCAGTGCAGGCCGAGGTGCTCGCGCTCACGGGTCGAATCGAGGAGGCGACGGCGGCTCTCGAGGAGGCGCTCTCCCTCTACGAGCGCAAGGGCGCGGTCGCCTCGGCGCAGGCCGCACGGCGGATGTTCGATGCGGTCACAGCTCCGCCCGGATGAGCTCGACCGCGCACGCGACACGCGTGCGGTTCGACGGGTCGTTCAGCCAGCCGCTCGCACCCGACGGATGCGGCAGCGGGATCGCGACCGCGCCGTAGGCCTCGTACCGGACGCCGACGCACTCCGTGACGCTCCTCACACCGAGCAGGCGGTGGGCGGCGAGGCCCCCGACCGGCACGATCAGCCCGGGTCGCAGGAGACGCAGCTCGCCGTCGCGCCAACGCTCGCAAAGGCGCTGCTCCTCCTGCGTGGGCGTCCGGTCGCCGCGCCCCGACGCCGCGCGGCCCGGGTAGCAGCGCGTCACCGACGCGCAGTAGAAGGTTGCGTAGAACTCGTCCTCGTCCATCTCGAGCCAGCGCCGCAGCGTTGCCCCGGCCCGGCCGCGCCACGGCCGGCGCTCCTCGCCCTCGACGACCCCGGGCGCCTGCCCGTACAGGTATGCGCGCTGCCCCGAGCCGGGTGCGATCACCGGGAGCGAGGCGAGCACGTGGCCCGCCTCGACGCACGCGCGGCAGACCGCCTGATCGCGCTTCAGGGCCGCGAGCGACCGATAGCTCACAGGGACGCGCGCACGACGACGAACCAGTGCCCGTCGAGGAGCACGTCGCCGTGTCCGCCGAGCTCGTCGACGAGCCCGGGGCCGGTGAACCAGCGCTTGTAGACCTCCCACGAGGAGCCGTCGTTCAGCACGCGTGACTGCATCTCGTCGTCGACCTCGCTGTGACGCCGGGATGCATCGGCGATGACGAGCTCCCGACCGACGCGGCGGGCCTCGGCGAGGAACCGCACCCGCTCGTCGTCCTGGAGGTGGCCGTAGAAGTGGCCGGTGAAGACGCGCTCGAAGCAGCCGTCGGGAAACGGCAGGCGGAGCCCGTCGCCCTGGACGAGCGACGCCTTCGGCACCTGGCGCCGGGCGACCTCGAGCATCCGCCGGCTCTGGTCGAGCCCGACGACGTCGCCGCGGAGATGACGTGTCAGAAAGCCTGTCCCGCAGGCGACGTCGAGCGTGCGGGCAGGGGGGAGGGCCTCGAGCGTGGCCGTCAGCGCGGCGAGCTCCTCGGCGAAGCCGGGCCGGTCGCGTTCCGCGAAGAGCCCGTGGCCGAGGTACCACTCGTCGTACTCGGGCGCGCGCGTGTCGTAGTACTCCTTCATCGCCCTCGTAGAGTAAGGATGTGCTTCCGCTCGAGTCGGTGCCGAACTTCAGCGACGGCCGTGATGCCGCCACGATCGACGCGATCGGGAGCGAGCTCGCGGCTCACGCTCGGTTGCTCGACGTGCACTCCGATCCCGACCACAACCGCTCCGTCTTCACCCTCGTCGGCTCGGAGGGCGAGCTGGCCGACGCACTGCTTGCGGGGATCCGCGTGGCGGTGGAGCGGATCGACCTCCGCCGGCACGATGGCGCCCACCCGCGGATCGGCGCCGCCGACGTCGTGCCGATCGTCCCGGTGCGCCCGGAAGACTTCGACCGCGCCGATCGGGCCGCGCGCGCTCTCGGCGAGCGGATCGGCCGCGAGCTCGCGCTGCCGGTCTTCCTCTATGCACCGCCGGAGCGAGGCCCGGCCCACTTCCGCCGGGGCGGGCCTGATGGGCTCCAGCAGCGCATCGACACCGGCGAGCTCGCCCCGGACTTCGGGCCGCGGCGGCTGCACGAGACCGCAGGCGGCACGATCGTCGGGGCCCGACGGCCGCTCGTCGCGTTCAACGTCAACCTCCGCGGCGAGCTGCGCGTCGCCCGCGAGGTCGCGGGGCTCGTCCGTGAGAGGGGCGGGGGGTTCCCGGGCGTGCGCGCGCTCGGCCTCGACCTGCCGCGAGCCGGGCTGGTGCAGGTGTCGATGAACGTCGAGGACTGGGAGGCGGCGGCGTTGCACGAGATCGTCGCGCGCATCGAGGCGGAGGCCGCGGCGCGGGGGGCCGAGGTCGTCGGCTCGGAGCTCGTCGGGCTCATGCCCGCGGGTGCCGCTGCGAGGGCGGCCGGCGCGATGCTCCGGATCGACGGCTTCGACGAATCGCGGGTGCTCGAGGTTCGGCTGCTCGACGCGTAGTCCGCGCGCCCGAAGGGGCTCGCAGTGCGCTGCCGGTCCGCTCGCCGGGTCAGCGAGCCGGTGCGCGGACGCGAGTGCCCGCTGCGGCGAGAGCTACGAGCCCGACGAGCGGCACGACGACCGCCGCGCCGGCGAAGACCGCCCGGGCGGCGACGAACGCGAAGAGCGGCGAGACGAGCAGCAGGGCGGTCGCGTGGGCCCCGCGATGGGTCAGCGAGATCACGCCGAGCACGCGACCGAGGAGCCCGTCCGGCACTTCCTCCTGCGCCGCCGAGTTCAGCAGGACGACCGCGGTGCTCTGAGCCGTGGCGGCGAAGAACGCGCCCGCGACGGCGAGCGGCAGCGACGTGGCCGCGGCGACGAGCCCGTACCCCGGCAGGTACATCACCCAGGCCAGCATGCTGGCCCGCGCCTTGTGTCGGATCGGCAGCCGTGCGAGCACGACGCCGCTCGCGATCGAGCCCGCCGCATAGCCGGCCATGACGATCGAGAACCCACCCGCTCCGTGGTGGAGCGTGTCGCGCACGAGCGTGGGCACGCCGCCGATCCACGTCCCCGCCGTGATCGTGACGGCGACGCCGAGCGCGAGC
Source organism: uncultured Thermoleophilia bacterium (assembly GCA_963784765.1). Classification (GTDB taxonomy): domain Bacteria; phylum Actinomycetota; class Thermoleophilia; order Gaiellales; family Gaiellaceae; genus PALSA-600. Next base: position 75,200 of record CAWASP010000022.1, on the reverse strand, counting down.
ACGCCGGCGGCCAGCATGGGGCGGGGCCGCAGAGCGGCGATGCCCTCGTGCAGTCTCGGCGGCACCGCGTGGGGGTCGTGCTCGTGGCCGTGCGCGAGGCGCGCGATGAGCGCCGCCGAGACGAAGAACGACGCGGCGTTCACGGCGAAGAAGGCGCTGACCGGCAGGAACGTGAGCAGTGCCGCTGCGACGGCCCAGCCGCCGATCGAGAGCGCCTGCGCCGTCGCCTGCACGAACGCGTTCGCCTGCTGAACGTTCCGGCGCTCGACAAGCGTCGGGATCGTCGCGCCGTACGCCGGCGCGAAGTAGCTCGTGGCCGCCTCGAGAACGAACGCGGCGGCGACGAGACCCCACAGCGGCAGCGACCCGGCGAGACCTGCGACGGCGACTGGCACGAGCACCGCTCCCCGGACGAGGTCGGCGCCCACCATCAGTCGCTTGCGGCTGAAGCGGTCGGCCGCGGCGCCGCCGTGCAGTCCGAACAGCAGGGCCGGGATGCTGTCCGCGAGACGGACCGCGACCACACCGAGCGGCCCGGCGGCATCCAGCGCGAACCACATCAGGGCGATGTAGTGCAGCGAGTCGCCGAGCTCGCTCGCGGACACCGCGAGGTAGAGGCGGCGGAAGTCGCGCCGGCGGAGGAGCATCCACGCCCCGCGCGGCGCCCGTGACGGCGCTTCGAGCTCACGCGGAACGTCGAGGACCGGGTCGGACACGACGGGGAGTATCCCGGCGGCTTGGGTCTACGATCCCCTCGTGACCGCGACGCAGGCGCTCACCGGCGACGACCTGACCCTCCAGGATGTCTGGGCGGTCGCCGTCGAGGGCGTCGACGCGGCCCCGCTCGCCGAGACCGCACGGCGTCAGATGGAGGCGGCGCGTGCCGTCGTCGAGCAGGTTGCGCACGGCGCGCACGAGCACACCTACGGGGTCAACACGGGCTTCGGCCGGTTCGTCTCGCGGCAGATCCCCGAGGAGCTGACCGAGGAGCTGCAGCTGCGGCTGCTTCGTTCGCATGCGTGCGGCGTCGGCGACCCGTACCCGGACGCCGTCGTGCGTGCCGCGATGCTGTTGCGTGCGAACGCGCTCGCGAAGGGCAACTCCGGCGCCCGGATCGAGACGGCCGAGCTGCTCCTCGACTGCCTGAACCGCGGCGTCCTGCCGTTTGTCCCGTCGCGCGGCTCAGTGGGCGCATCCGGCGACCTCGCACCGCTCGCGCACCTCGCCCTGCCGCTCGTCGGGGAGGGGCGGGCCTTCGTCGAGGGCGAGCTGCTGGACGGTGGGGACGCGCTCCGGCGGGTCGGGCTCCAGCCGGTGCGCCTGCGCGCAAAGGAGGGCCTGTCGCTGATCAACGGCACGCAGTTCATGGCCGCGCAGGGCGCGCTCGCGCTCGTTCGTGCGCGGCGGCTCTCGCAGGCGGCCGACTGCGCGTGCGCGCTGTCGCTCGAAGCGCTGCAGGGATCGCGGAACTCGTTCCTGCCGCAGGTGCACTCGCTCCGGCCCCTTCGCGGGCAGGCTGCGGCCGCCCGGAACGTCCTGCGGCTGCTGGAAGGCTCGGCGATCATCGAGGCGCACCGCTGGTGCGACAAGGTGCAGGACGCCTACTCGCTCCGGTGCGCACCGCAGGTGCACGGCGCCTCTCGTGACCTGCTCGACTACGTCGGGTACACGGTCACGACCGAGCTCAATGCCGCCACCGACAACCCGCTCGTTCTCGTCGATGACGGGATGCTCGTCTCGGCCGGGAACTTTCACGGCCAGCCGCTCGCCTTCGCCCTCGACGCACTCGCGATGGCCGTCTCGGAGCTCGCGAGCATCTCCGAGCGCCGTCTCGAGCGGCTCGTCAACCCGAATCTCAGCGACGGCCTGCCGGCGTTCCTCACGACCGACGGTGGGCTCAACTCCGGGTTCATGATCCCGCAGTACGTGGCGGCGTCGCTCGTCTCCGAGAACAAGTCGCTCTGCCATCCGGCCTCGGTCGACTCGATTCCGACGAGCGCCGGGCAGGAAGATCACGTCTCGATGGGGAACGCCGCAGGTCTCAAGGCCTGGCAGGTGGTCGCGAACGCCGAGCGAGCGCTGGCGATCGAGCTGCTCGCCGCCGCGCAGGCTGTGGAGTTCCTCGCACCGCTCGAGCCCGGCTCCGGCGCGCGTGCGACGCACGAGTTCGTCCGGGCGCTTTCGCCACGGCTCAAGGACGACCGCTCGCTCGGGCCGGACATCGAGGCGGTCGCGGAGGCGATCCGCGACGGCTCGCTGCTCGCCGCGGTCGAGAGCGAGCTGGGGGAGCTCGAATGAGCGTAGGCTCGACGGAGCTCATCAAGGAGCGCAGGCGGCGGCTTCGCCGCCGCTGGAGCGGAAACGTCAGAGGACAACCGAAGGTTGGCCTATGAGCCGTCGTCCGCGCTTGATCTCCTGGGGTGGTCCGGAGCCGCCGCCGCTGAAGCATCCCTACCGCGACACGCTGATCGTCTACGCCGCGCTTGCGCTGGTCATCGTGCTCGTCGCATGGGGAAGCGGCGGGAATGTCGGCAACGCGGCGGTCGTTGCGGCCGCGTTCTACGTCGCGGCGTCCGGGTGGAGCCTCATGAGATGGCGGCGGCGCCTCCGGGATCGCGGCCCGCGCGTACCGCCGGAGGTCGAGCGGTGACGACGGTCGCCCGCGACGCACTCGTCGAGAGCCTCTGCGGCGACCTGTCTCGCATTCGCGCACCTCGCGGCACGGCGCTGAACGCGCGCTCGTGGCTCACCGAAGCGCCGCTTCGGATGCTCCTGAACAATCTCGACGCCGAGGTTGCCGAGCGGCCCGAGGACCTCGTGGTCTACGGCGGAAGCGGCCGTGCCGCGCGCTCGCACGAGGCGCTGAAGGCGATCGTGCGAACGCTGCTCGACCTGGGGGACGAGGAGACACTGCTCGTCCAGTCCGGCAAGCCGGTGGCGGTGTTCCGCACGACGGTCGACGCGCCACGCGTTCTGATCGCGAATGCGCTCCTCGTGCCGCGCTGGGCGACCTGGGACGAGTTCCGCCGGCTCGAGGCCGAGGGTCTGACCATGTTCGGGCAGATGACGGCGGGCTCGTGGATCTACATCGGGACGCAGGGGATCCTCCAGGGCACGTATCAGACGTTCGCCGCTGCGGGCCGCGAGCACTTCGGCTCGGCGTCCCTCGCCGGCCGGACGATCCTCACGGCGGGTCTCGGAGGGATGGGCGGCGCCCAGCCGCTCGCCGGCACCCTCGCGGGGGCGGCAATCCTCTGCATCGAGGTCGATCCTGCGCGGATCGAGCGGCGGCTCGAGACCCGCTACCTCGACGAGGCAGCCGACTCGCTGGACGACGCGCTGGGACGTGTTCGTGCCGCCGCATCCGAGGGCCGTCCGCTCTCCGTCGGACTCCTCGGCAACGCGGCCGACGTCGTGCCGGAGCTCGCGCGGCGCGGTGAGCGATTCGATCTCGTCACCGATCAGACCGCGGCGCACGACCCGCTGACCGGCTACATCCCGCAAGGGCTGACCGTCGCCGAGGCGGCCGAGCTGCGCTCGTCCGATCCCGACGAGTACCTCCGTCGAGCGGGAGCGTCGATCGCCCGGCACGTCGAAGGGCTGCTCGAGTACGTCCGGGCGGGCAGCTACGTTTTCGATTATGGCAACAACCTGCGAGGTGAGGCCGAGAGAGCTGGGGTAGCGAACGCCTTCTCATACCCGGGCTTCGTCCCGGCCTATATCCGGCCGCTCTTCTGCCGCGGGATCGGTCCGTTTCGCTGGGCGGCGCTGTCCGGGGACCCGGCCGACATCGCGGCGATCGACGACATGCTGCGGACGTCCTTCCCGGAGGACGAGCTTCTGCAGCAGTGGCTGGCGCTCGCGCCGGAGCGCGTTGCGTTCCAGGGCTTGCCCGCTCGCATCTGCTGGCTCGGCTACGGCGATCGGGCCCGCGCAGGCCTCGCGATCAACGAGCTCGTCCGCAGTGGTCGCGTCCAGGCACCCGTCGTCATCGGGCGCGACCACCTCGACGCCGGCTCCGTGGCCTCTCCGTACCGGGAGACCGAGGCGATGCGCGACGGCTCGGACGCGATCGCCGACTGGCCGATCCTGAACGCGCTCGTGAACGTGGCAGCCGGCGCGACGTGGGTCAGCGTGCACCACGGCGGCGGCGTGGGGATCGGGAACTCGATCCATGCGGGGATGGTCGTCGTCGCCGACGGCAGCGAGGAGGCTGCCGCCCGGTTGGAGCGGGTGCTGACGTCCGATCCCGGCACGGGCGTCGTGCGTCACGTCGACGCGGGCTATCCGGAGGCGGTGCAGGCCGCACGGGAGCACGGCCTCACGACGCCGATGGGAGACGGCTGACGGGCGTGCCGGACGGCGTCGGGCGCCGGCTGCTCGTCCGCGACCTGAACCAGCTCGCCACGCCCGCAGGCGGCGGGGCGCCCCGTCGGCGTGGCGCGTTCGGCACGGTGGAGGTGATCGAGGACGCGTACGTGCTCTGCGACGGCGGGCGCATCAGCGCCGTCGGGAGGATGCGCGACCTGCCCCGCCTCGACGACGAGGTCGACGAGCTCGACGGGCGCGGCCTGTGTGCGCTGCCGGGACTCGTCGACTGCCACACGCACCCGGCGTTCGGCGGCGACCGCGTCGATGAGTTCTCGCTCCGTGCCGGCGGTGCGGGCTATGAGGAGCTGCACGCCGCCGGGGGCGGCATCCTGGCAACCGTGCGCGCGACGCGCGCGCTCGGGGCTGACCGGCTGCGCGAGCAGGTCCGCCGGCACGCGGGCTGGTTCCGCTCCCACGGAACGACGACGTGGGAGGGGAAGTCCGGCTACGGCCTCGACCGCGAGACGGAGCTCGCGTCCCTCGACGCGGTCCGTGCCGAGGGCGGCTCGGCGACCTGGCTCGGTGCCCACGCGGTCGCGCCGGAGTTCGACGACGCCGCGGCGTACCTCGAGTTCGTGCTCGCGGACGTCCTCCCGGCCGCCGCGGAACGGGCCGAAGCAGCAGACGTGTTCCTCGAGCGGGGAGCGTTCGACGCCGCTCAGGCGCGGCGTTACCTGCTCGCGTGTCGCGACGCCGGCCTTCGGCTGCGCCTGCACGGCGACCAGTTCACCGAGAGCGGCGCGATCCCGCTCGCGGTAGAGCTCGGGGCCCGTTCGGTCGACCACCTCGAGGCCACCGGCGCCGCAGGCATCGCGGCGCTCGCCGCCAGCGACGTCGTCGGCGTCCTCCTGCCGGCGAGCGCGCTCTTCCTCGACCGTCCGATGCCGCCCGCACGGGCGCTCGTCGACGCCGGCGCGGCGATCGCGCTCGCGACCGACTTCAATCCCGGCAGCTCGTTCACCGCGAGCCTGCCGCTTGTCTGCTCGCTCGCCTGCACCCAGCTGCACCTCTCGCCGGGCGAAGCGCTCTGCGCCGTGACCGTCAACGCCGCCCACGTGCTCGGGCTGGCCGACGACCGCGGCCGCATCGCCCCCGGGCTCCGCGCCGACCTGACGCTCGTCGCGGCGCCGGACTGGCGCTACCTCGCCTACCGCCTCGCGGGCGACATCGTCGCGGCGGTGGTGTGCCAGGGGTCAATTGCGCTGCGGCGCTAACCTGGACCACGTGCCGACCCGCAAGCAACGCCGCCGCCGCGAGAAGGACTTCCGCCACGACGTGCGGGTGTTCGAGGTGGACGAGGAGGGAAACGAGGTCCCGATCTCCGAGCTGCGGGAGCGCGAGGCGCCGAAGGAGAAGGCGAAGCAGGCGTCGAACGGCGGCAAGAAGGGAGGCTCTGCGAAGTCCCGGGGCGGCCGCGCGCTGCGGGAAGTGCAGCCACCGTCCTGGGAGCGTGCCTTCCGGCGCGGCGGCTTGATGGGCGGCGGCATGCTGCTCGTGTTTCTCTTCGTGCTGCGGAGCGGCGCGCTCACCCAGCGGGTCGCGATCGGCGTGTTCTATGCGGTGGCGTTCATCCCGCTCACCTACTGGATCGACCGCACTGCCTACCGGAGCTACCAGCGCCGCATCGCCCGCGAGAGCGAGAAGGCAAGACCGAAGAGCTGACTAGCGCGCCGGGGGCTCGTTCCCCCGGAAGTGCCCCTCGCCGGGCCAGGGGGCGAGCAGGAGCAGCACGCGGGCGCCGCTCTCGGTGCGGACGGCGTGTCGCTCGTCGGGGTCGAAGCGCAACAGGGTCCCGGCCGTCGCGTGCTCGGCTCCATCTCCTGCCTCGATCTCCACGCGTCCATCGAGGACGACGACCCACGCGGTCTCCTTCACCTGATGGTCGCCGAGCGACTGACCCCGATGGAGCGCGACCAGGACCGCCCGGGCGCCGTCGTCCGAGTGGAGGACGACGGGCGAGCGCGTGCCGTCCGCGGTATCGAGCGCGAGCAGGTCCCAGCGCTGCACGCAGGAAGCGTTTCCCGACGCGGATACACTCAAACGCCTGATGCCGCTTGCCGTCGACAGCTTCGTGATGGGGCCGTTCCAGTCGAACTGCTACGTCGTCCGCGCCGAGCGTGGCGCGGCCGAGGCTGCGATCGTCGACCCCGGCGACGACCCGACCGAGCTGCGGCTGGAGCTCGCCAGGATGGGCACTCGGACGGGCGGGATCCTCGTCACGCATGCAGACGTCGACCACATCGGCGGCGTGGCGGCGCTCGCCGAAGGCACGGGCTGCGAGGTGTGGGCGCCTGCCGGGGAGGTCGAGGCGCTGCGGAGCGGCGAGACGCGCGGAGGCCTGCGCGTCACCGCGCACGATCCGGCGCACGCCGTCGCGGGCGGGGACGAGATCACGGTCGCCGGCATCGCCTTCGAGGTGATCGACGTTCCCGGGCACAGCGCGGGGCACATCGCGTTCCACGCCGAGGGGGAGCTCTTCTCGGGCGACCTGCTCTTCGCCGGATCCGTCGGACGCGTCGATCTCGCCGGAGGCGACTGGGACAGCCTGCTCGACTCGGTGCGCGCGCTGCTCGAGCGCTTCCCGCCCGACACGGTCGTTCACCCCGGGCACGGCCCGTCGACGACACTCGGGCGCGAGCTCGCGACGAATCCCTACCTGCACGAGCTCCGCGCCGAGCGCTCGGCATGAGCGTAGGGGCAGGGAGTGGAGGTGCCGGCTTCGCCGGCGCCGGAGCGGGTGCAGTGCGGAGGTGCCGGCGTTGCCGGCGCCGGAGCGGGATTCTGAGCGGGCAAGCGCGGGTTGCCCGATGAGCGGGAGGTTCCAGGCGCCGCGCGGCACGCACGACGTGCTGCCCTCGGACGCAGCGTGGTGGCACGTCGTGCGGACGATGGAGGAGGTGACGGCGCTCTACGGGTGGCGGCGCATCCAGACGCCCGGCTTCGAGGACACCGCGCTGTTCCAGCGGACGTCGGGGGATGCGTCGGACGTCGTGCACAAGGAGATGTACACGTTCACCGACAGGAGCGATCGGTCCCTCACGCTGCGGCCGGAGGGCACGGCGCCGATCTGCCGCGCCTACGTCGAGCGGGGCATGCATCGCGATCCGCAGCCGGTGAAGGCGTACACGATCGCTCCCATGTACCGCTACTCCGCACCGGGACGCGGCCGCTACCGCGAGCACTACCAGCTCTCCGTCGAGGCGATCGGCTCTGCCGATCCCGCCGTCGACGCCGAGATCGTGCAGCTCTACCACGAGCTTCTCCGCCGGCTCGGCGTCGCGAAGTGGGAGCTCCGCCTGAACTCGATCGGCGATGCGAACTGTCGTCCTGCGTACGTCGAACGGCTGAACGACTGGCTCGATGCACACGCGGATGTCCTCGACGAGGACGCGCGGCACAAGCGCGCGACGAGCCCGCTGCAGGTGTTCGACGTGAAGGCGGAGGCGGTGCGGGCGGCGCTCGAGGATGCGCCGAAGATCGGCGAGTCGCTGTGTGATGCCTGCCGCGACCATTTCGCCGAGGTGCGGCACTACCTCGACGCGTTCGGGGTGCCCTACGTGATCGATCCCGTGCTCGTGCGCGGCCTCGACTACTACTCGCGCACGACGTTCGAGTTCATCGGCCCGGACGAGAACGTGAACTCGACGATCTGCGGGGGCGGGCGCTACGACGGCCTCGTCGAGCAGATCGGCGGGCCGCCGACCCCGGGGATCGGGTTCGGCGCGGGCATCGAGCGGCTCCTGCTCGCGCTGGAGAACGAGGGCATCCGCATCGAGCCGGCGGGGATCGACGTCTTCGTCGTCGTCGCCGACAGCACACCGCGCGAGCGCGTGCTCGTGGCGCTGGCCGAGCTCCGCCGGCGCGGCCTCGCCGCCGACACCGACTACGCGGGCCGGTCGTTCAAGGGGCAGATGACGCAGGCCGGCCGCAGCGGCGCCGCGACGGTCGTGATCGTCCGCGGCGACGACGCGACGATCCGCCGGGCGGGTCAGGACGAGTGTGTGGTGGGCCTCGACGATCTCGTCGCTACGCTCACGCCGTGAGCTGGCGCGACCTCCACTGCGGCGAACCGCGCCGCGACGACACCGGCAGGCGTGTCACCGTCGCCGGCTGGGCGGACACCCGCCGCGACCACGGCGGGCTCGTCTTCATCGACCTGCGCGACCACACCGGGAAGCTCCAGCTCGTCGTGAACCCGGAGCGCGCACCCGAGGCCGCACGTGCGGTGAAGGACGTCCGTAACGAGTTCGTCCTGCAGGCGGAGGGGGAGATCGTCGCCCGGGCGGCGGACGCCGTGAACGCGAACCTTGAGACCGGGGAGGTCGAGGTGCAGGTCGACACGCTGCGCGTGCTCTCCCGCTCGACGCCGCTGCCGTTCCAGCTGGACGAGGAGAACGTCGACGAGACGCTGAGGCTTCGCTACCGCTGGCTGGACATGCGCCGCGAGCGCATGCAGCGCAACATCCGCCTCTCGCACACCGTCATCGCCGCCATCAGGAGAAGGATGGACGAGCTCGGGTTCGTCGACGTCTGGACGCCGGCCATGACCCGCGGCACGCCCGAGGGCGCGCGCGACTTCCTGACACCCGTCCGCCTGCAGCCCGGCACGTTCTTCGCGCTCGCCCAGTCGCCGCAGCTTTTCAAGCAGCTCTGCATGGTGGGCGGCCTCGATCGCTACTACCAGATCGCCACGTGCTGGCGCGACGAGGATCTGCGCGCGGACCGCCAGTTCGAGTTCCGTCAGCTCGATCTCGAGATGGCCTTCGTCGAGCAGGAGGACGTGCTGGACGTGATGGAGTCGGCGGTCGTCGCGGCGTTCGAGGCGCTCGAACGCGAGCCGCCGCCGCGGCCGTTCCCGCGGCTCACCTACGACGAGGCGATGCTGCGTTTCGGCTCCGACAAGCCGGATCTGCGCTTCGGCCTCGAGATCGAAGACGCCACCCCGGTGACGCGCGGGTCGGAGTTCGGCGTCTTCAAGAACGCCGCCGCCGTGCGCTACCTGGTCGCGCCGAGGGCCTTCTCGCGGGCCGAGCTCGCCAGGCTCGAGGAGCTCGCGAAGGAATGGGGCGCCAAGGGCCTCGCCTACCTCGTCCACGGCGAGGACGGCGAGGTGCGTTCGCCGATCGCGAAGTTCCTGTCGGAGCGCGAGCTCGAGGCGTTCCGTTCCGACGCCGGGTCGACCGTTCTCTTCGGCGCAGGCGACGAGGCGGTCGTCGCGCACGTCCTCGGGCTGCTCCGCCTGCACCTCGCCCGCGAGCTCGGCCTGATCGACACCGCCGCGAATCTGTTCCACTGGATCGTCGGCTTTCCGCTCTTCGAGCAGGACGAGGAGACGGGCGCGTGGACGTTCATGCACCACCCGTTCACCGCGCCCGCGGCCGGAGACGAGCAGTGGGACGAGTCGAACCCGGCAGGAGTGCGTGGACAGCACTACGACCTGATCTGGAACGGGTGGGAGCTCGGCTCCGGCTCGATCCGGATCCACGACGCCGGCGTGCAGCACCAGGTGTTCCGGACGATGGGCCTCTCGGAGGAGGAAGCGCAGTCGAAGTTCGGCTTCCTGCTCGAGGCGCTCACGATGGGCGCGCCGCCGCACGGCGGTTTCGCGATGGGCATCGAGCGGTTCCTCGCCCTGATGGCCGGCGAGCCCGACATCCGGCAGGTCATCGCCTTTCCGAAGATCGCGAGCGGCTCCGACCCGCTGACCGGCGCGCCGACGCCGATGCCGTCCGAGGTACTCGCGGAGCTCGGCATCGCCGCGCTGCCGCAGGACGGGTGAGGGGTCCGCCGGCCCGACCCGGCATACTGCTCCCAGGGTGACCGATCGGCGCGGCTCCCGCTTTCTGCTCGAGGCGGCGTTCCTGGGGGCGCTCGCCGCCGGCCTCGCGTTCGCGAAGCTCTCGACGCCGGAGATCGCGGGCGGGATGCTGCTCGGCTGGCTCGTCGTCGCGGCGTTCGAGTGGGCCGCATGGCGTGGCCGGCCCCATTTCGGCAGCGGCCTCCCGCCGCGTTACTACGTGCCGCAGCTCGCCCTGCCGCCGGCGAGGCCGCTCGAGCAGGTCGCCGGCTACCCCGACGCGACGCGGGACGAGGCGCCGACCTGGATCGCCTCGGCCGATCTGCGGGCGGAGGTGCTCGGCGCGTGGCCGGTCGTGGGGCCGGTAGCGGCCGAGCCCGGCGTGCCGACGGCCGAGGAGGACGCCGACCCCGACTCCTGGACGCTCGTCGAGCTCCCGCCTGCGCCGCTCGACGAGGACGCGGCGGCGCCGGAGTCCCTGCCGGCGGCGGCCGAGCAACCTGTGGAGCAAGCCGCGCCCAGGCCCGGCGAGGAGACCGGCGAGCCCGAGCAGGCGGCGGAGCCGGTGCCCCGGCCCGAGGCAGCGCCGGGGCCGCCCGCGCCGCGGCAGATGACGGAGGGCGGCGGGCGCGGCTCCACGGCCCCGCCGGGCAGGCTCGCCTGGTACCGCTTCGACCCACTCGCGGAGGCTGAGCCGCGGCGACGCCTCTCCCGGCGGCGCGGCGACCGGTCGGACACCCTCGAGGTGCCGGCGCGACCCTCCGGCCCGCGCCCGCTCCCCGGTGCGGAGGCGGGCACCGGCGAGAGATGAGGTCGCCGCTCGCGGCGCAGCAGCTCGTCCTGGCAGGGCTCGCGCTGCTCGCGGCCGTCGCCGCGCTCGCCGTCGTCGCCCAGACGCGCGGCAGCTCGAGGGCGTCGCTGCAACCGGTCGGCGACTACACCGCCCTCGCGGGGTCGAGCGGGCCGGGCGTCCTCGGCCGCCACACCGCCTGCGGCATCGTGATCGGCACCGACACCGAGGGGATCGCCCATCCGACGCTCCCGTGCGGTGCCCGGATCTTCGTGACCTACGGCGACCGGACCGTGCTCGCCCAGGTGATCGACCGTGGCCCGTACGAGCCCGGGCGGCAGTTCGACCTCACCGACGCCCTCGCACGCCGGCTCGAGCTGCACGGCGTCCAGCTCGTGCACTGGTCGTACGTCCGCGGCCGCTGAACTGCACGTCGATCAGCCCGAACCCCGCTACTGTGCCGAGGAGTGCTCGACGCCGTACGGGCGCCGCGTATCCATGTAGAACCAACACCATGTGAAAGGGAGCCCGCGTCGGGACTAGGCGCCTCGCGTTCGACGTCCCGCACGGCACCCACCTGGCTTGCCAGGTTCACACGGACGTGACGCTCGGCGGTGTCGGAGCATGGTGGGGGGAGGCTATGGCCTCCCCCCACGACTACCCTGGCGGGATGGGCGAGATCAGCGAGCTCTACGGCGATTCGGGCCGCGGCGCCGACTGGGCCGCGGTGCGGCTGCGCGTCGACGGCGACCTGATCGTCGACGCCGACGCCCCCGGGGTGGACGGCGACCTGCGCGGCCTGACCCTGCTCGAGGCGGCTGCGATCGGCGGCGAGACCCTGCCGGTCGACGCGCTCGCGAACGCGATCGCACCCGCCGTCCGCGCCGCCCGGGACGAGAGCCGTGTAGCCGTCGCGATGAGCGGCGGCGTCGACAGCGCCGTCGCATTGCTCGAGTCGGGCGAGAAGGCCGTCGGGGTCACGCTGCGGCTCTGGCTCGACCCGCACGGCCCCGATTCGGAACGCGCATGCTGCTCGCCCGGCGCGGTGCTCGACGCGCGGCGGCTCTGCCATTCGCTCCGGATCCCGCACGTCACGCTCGACCTCCGCGAGGCGTTCCGGCATGCGGTCGTCGAGCCCTTCGTCGCCGGCTATGCCCGCGGCGAGACGCCGAATCCGTGCATCCGCTGCAACGGCGGCTTCCGCTTCGCCGAGCTCCTCGCCTTCGCGCGCCGGATCGGCGCGTCGAGGCTCGCGACCGGCCACTACGCGCGCATCGTCGAGCGCGACGGCCGGACGCTCCTCGCGCGCGGCCGCGACCTCTCGAAGGACCAGAGCTACATGCTCGCCCGCCTCGATCCACGGCGCCTCGACCGGGTCGTCTTCCCGCTCGGCGACCGGAGCAAGGACGAGACGCGCGCGATCGCCGCGGCGGCGGGCCTCGCGGTCGCCTCCCGGCCGGAGAGCCAGGAGGCCTGCTTCCTCGCGGGCGCCGACTACCGCGACTTCCTCGCCCGCCAGGGGCTCGTCCCCCTTCCCGGCCCGATCGTGGACGAGAACGGGAACACCCTCGGCGGCCACGACGGCTACTGGCGGTTCACACCCGGCCAGCGGCGAGGCATCGGGGTCGCCGCGCCCGAGCCGCTCTACGTGCTCGACGCCCGTCCGTCGACGAACACGGTCCGGGTCGTCCCGCGGCGTGCGCTCGGACGCCGCCGCGTGAGCGTGCGCGGACGGCTGTTCGCCCCGGCCCGGCGCGTCGAGGCGAAGCTCCGCTACCGCTCGCCGGCCGTCCCGTCGACCGTGGAGCCCACCGCCTCCGGGTTCCGGCTGCTCCTCGACGAGCCCGTCAACGGCGTCGCCCGCGGCCAGGCCGCCGTCCTGTACGACGACGACGTCGTCGTCGGGTGCGGATTGGTCTCGTCGTCGGCAGCCCAGTAGTGTTCGTCACCGTGATCGTCGCCTTCTCCTTCGGAGATCTCGCCAGGCTGGCCCTGGCGGTCTTTCTCGTCGCGGTGGGTCTCGGGCTCGGCTGGGCATTTCTCCGCCTGGCCGTAACGTTTGACCGGCTTTCGTCGTTGATCCGTGGAACGGAACGTGAGGTTCTGCCGGTAATCAACAAGGTCGGGGGATCCGTGGATCGCGTCAACGCACAGCTCGACAAGCTCGATACCGCGACCACGAGCGCGGTCGACGCCGTCGAGGCTGTGGACGAGGCCGTCAGATCGGTCAGCTTCGCCGTCAAGCGGCCCGTGCAGAAAGCGGCCGGCTTCACAGCCGGCGTCTCGCACGGGGTCGCCTCCTTCCGCGCTCGCCGGAACTGGCGCGACGCGGTCGACGAGGCGAAGTCCGCCGCCGCCCGGCGCGAACAGGATCTCGACGAGGAGCTCAAGGCGACACATGAGTGACGAGATCACCCTGACGATCCCGCGGGCACGCGAGTTCCACCGCGTCGCCCACCTCGTGCTCGGCGGGCTCGCGGTTCGGCTCGACCTCACGATCGAGAACCTCGAGGACCTCGAGCTGGCCGTCGACGCGATCCTCGACCGCATCGACCCGGACGCGGCTGACGTCGTCACCGTGCGGATGCACGTCTCGGACGACACGCTGGAGACGGTGATCGGCCCGCTGTCCGCCCGCGTCCTCGACGAGATCGAGCGCGAGCCGGACAACGGGATCGGGCTGCGGCGCCTCCTCGACGGGACCGTCGACGACGTCCACGTGGACGGGGACAGGGTGCGCCTCGTCAAGCAGGGGGTGCTCCGTGGCTGAGAACGACAAGGTGCTGCTGCGCCGCTACCACGAGGGCGGAGACCTCCAGGCGCGGGAGCAGCTGATCGAGCAGTACATGTCGCTCGTGCGGTCACTCGCCCGGCGCTACAGCTATCGCGGCGAGCAGCTCGACGATCTCGTGCAGATCGGCTCGATCGGCCTGATCAAGGCCATCGACCGGTTCGATATCGACCGCGGCGTCGAGCTGACGACGTACGCGACGCCGAACATCATCGGCGAGATCAAGCGTCACTTCAGGGACCGCGGCTGGGCGGTGCGCGTGCCGCGCGGGCTGCAGGAGCTGAACGTGCAGCTCTCGAAGCTGATCGAGCAGCTGACGGTGCAGCTCGGGCGCTCGCCGACCGTTCCCGAGCTCGCGAAGGCGGCCGGCGTCGAGGAGGAGGAGGTGCTGGAGGCGCTCGAGTCGGGGCGGGCGTACTCGTCGCTCTCGCTGTCGACCGGCGGCGGGACCGAAGACGGCGAGGAGCTCGACCCGCTCGAGTCGCTCGGCGAGATCGAGCATGCGTACGAGGTGTCGGAGGACCGCGCCGTGCTCGCCCCGGGCTTCAAGGTGCTCGACGACCGGGAGCGGACGATCCTCCACCTCCGCTTCTTCGAAGGGCTGACGCAGTCGCAGATCGCCCAGCAGGTCGGGATCTCCCAGATGCACGTCTCGCGCCTGATCAGACGGGCGCTCGAGAAGATCCGCGCGGAGATCGCGGTCGATCAGCTCGATCCGAACCGCGCCCGCTGACGGCCGCGTCGGCACGTTTTCGCCTCCGTACACTGTCCGGTTCATGGCGATGACCACGAACGAGCTGCGCGAGGCATTTCTCCGCTTCTTCGAGGAGCGCGACCATCTGCGCTCCCCGTCGTATTCGCTGATCCCGCGTCCCGGAGACCACTCGACCCTGTTCACCTCGGCCGGGATGCAGCCGCAAATGCCGTTCTTCCTCGGCCGCGAGGAGCCACCCGCGCCGCTGACGACGACGTCCCAGAAGTGCTTCCGCACCGTCGACATCGACGAGGTCGGTCGCGACACCTATCACCTGACGTTCTTCGAGATGCTCGGGAACTTCTCGTTCGGCCAGTACTTCAAGCAGGGAGCGATCGAGTACGCACGAGAGTTCCTCGTCGAACGGCTCGGGCTCGACTGGGATCGCATCTGGGTCAGCGTTCACGCAGGGGATCCGGGACTGAAGCTGGGGCCCGACGAAGTCGCCATCGAGCAATGGCTCGCCGTCGGCATGCCGCGAGAGCGGATCGTGCCGCTCCCGTCGTCCGAGAACTTCTGGTCGGTGGGCGGCCCGGGGCCCTGCGGTCCGGACTCCGAGATCTACTGGGACTGGGGCGAGGAGGCGGGCTGCGGTCACCCGGACTGCCAGCCGGGCTGCACGCGCTGCGAGCGATTCCTCGAGTTCTGGAATCTCGTCTTCATGGAGTACGAGCTCCATCCGGACAACACGCTGACGCCGCTCCCGAAGCAGAACATCGACACGGGTCTCGGCCTCGAGCGAACGGCGCGGATCCTCCAGAACGTGCCGTCGGTCTACGACACCGACGGCTATCAGGCGATCATGGCCTGGATCGAGGGCACATCCGGCGTGGCCTACGGCGAGACGCCCGACGCGACGAAGGCTCATCGCGTGCTCGCCGACCACGCTCGCGGCATGTCGTTCATGGTCGCGGAAGGAGTGACACCGTCCAACGAGGCGCGCGGCTACGTCCTTCGGCGGATCATCCGCCGCGCGGTTCAGCACGGCCTGCGGATCGGCCTGCAGTCGCCGCTCCTGCCCGGGCTCGCCGACGCCGTGATCGAGCAGATGGGGAACGCCTATCCCGAGCTCGTCGAACACCGGAGCGAGATCCACGCGGTCCTCGCCGCGGAGGAGGAGCGGTTCTCGCAGACGCTCGCCCGCGGAATGAAGGTCTTCGAGGATCTGGCGGCGGACGACGCCGTCTCGGCCGAGGACGCGTTCGCGCTCGCCGCGACGTACGGCTTCCCGATCGAGCTGACGCAGGAGCTCGCGGAGGAGCGCGGGCAGGCGGTCGACGTCGACCGCTTCAACGAGCTCATGGAGGCGCACCGGGAGATCTCTCGCGCGGGCGGGGAGCGCGGTGATCTACAGCGCGCCGGCGAATTCGCGCAGGCGGCGGACTTCCAGACCGACTTCGTCGGCTACGCGAAGACCGACGTGTTGACCCAGATCGGTGCGCTGGAGGACCTCGGCGACGGGACCTTCCTCTGCAAGCTGCGGGAGTCGCCCTTCTATGCCGAGAGCGGCGGCCAGGTCACCGACGGCGGCGAGCTCGTCCACGAGGGGACGGGCGCGGCTGCCGCGCTGCGCGCTGCCTACAAGCTGGGAGACGACCAGGTGCTCGTCTTCGAGGGCTCGGGTTTCGCCGCCGGCGACCGTGTCCGGGCCGTCGTCGCGTGGTCGCAGCGCTTCCCGACGATGGCGAATCACACGGCGACGCACCTGCTTCACCAGGCGCTGCGGGACGTCCTTGGCGATCACGTCAAGCAGGCCGGCTCGGCCGTGCGTCCCGACAAGCTCCGTTTCGACTTCACCCATCCCCAGAAGCTCGCGCCGGACGAGCAGGACCGCGTCGAGCGGATCGTGAACGAGAAGGTCTTCGAGGCGATCCCGGTCCGTACGTACGTGACGCCGATCGAGGAGGCGCGCAAGCTCGGGGCGATGATGCTCTTCGGCGAGAAGTACGGGGAGGAGGTCCGCGTGGTCGAGATCGACGGCTACTCCCGTGAGCTCTGCGGCGGCACCCACGTGCGCTCGACCGCGGAGATCGGGCCGTTCGTGATCCTGAAGGAGGAGGCGGTCGGCTCGGGTGTCCGCCGGATCGAGGCCGTCACGGCGGGGGAGGGCTGGAGCGTGCTCGAAGGACGCTCGCGCGAGCTCGAAGCTGTGCTCGCCGAGCTCGCCCAGGTGCGCCGTGACGCGAAGAAGCCGAAGGCGGCCGAGGGCGGGCCGGACATCGTCTGGCAGGATCGCCAGGGCCGGGTGCTCGTGGCGGAGGTCAAGGGCGCCCGCGGGAGCGCCCTACGCGACCTCTCGGACCAGCTGCGGCAGCGCGAGGGAGCCGACGCCGTCGTCGTTGCATCAGGCGACGAGGGCAAGGTCGCGCTCGTCGTCAACCTCGACCAGGCGCTGGCGGACGTCGACGCGGTGCGCATCGTGCGCGAGCTCGGGCCGATCATCGGCGGCGGGGGCGGAGGCCGTCCGACGCTCGCCGAGGCGGGCGGCCGCAACGTCGACTCGCTGCGCGCGGCGCTCGAGGCCGGCCGGGACAAGCTCGCGGCCGCCCTGGCTTGACGATCCTCGCGCTCGACTTCGGGCGCGCCCGGACGGGTGTCGCGACGTCCGACCCGACCGGCACGCTCGCCCGGCCGCTGATGACGATCGCGCACGTCACCACCGACGCCGGGTTTGCGAAGCTCCTCGCCGTGATCGCGGCGCAAGGGCCGGAGCTCGTCGTCGTCGGCATGCCGCTGACCCTCAGAGGGGAGCACGGCGAGCAGGCGCGTGAGACGGAGGCGTTCGTCGAGCGCCTGCGCGGCGCGATCGGGCAGCCCGTCGAGACATTCGACGAGCGGTTCACCTCGGTGCTCGCGGGCGGCGACGATGCGCGGGCGGCGGCCCACCTGCTCGCGGGGTGGCTGGAGCGGCGGGACGCGGGCCGGTGACGACGCCGAGACCGACCCGGGCGCAGGCGCGCCGGCGGCGCCTCGTCGCGCTCGTCGGCGTGGTCGCCGTGATCGTCGCCGTCGGTGTCGGGGTCGGCGTCACGCTGCCGCACCTGCGCTCGTCGCACGCGGCCGCCACCACCGTCCCCACGACGACGGTGGCGCCGCCGAAGCCGTTCCGGATCGTCTTCCCGGAGGGCTTCACACGGGTGCAGATGGCCCAGCGCGTGACGGCCGTCGCGAAGATCGCCGAGCACAAGCGGGGGAAGCCGGTCCGGCTCGCGAGCCACACGTACCTGATCCACTCGAAAAAGGGCGCCGTCCCCTGCTTCAAGCCGGCCGCCCAGGGAAACCTCGAGGGCTTTCTCTTCCCCGCGACGTACGACTTCCTCGCGGGGACCACCTCGGCGCAGCTCGTCCAGGCCCAGCTCACCGCCTTCTGCCGGACGTGGAAGGGCGTGAACCTCTCCTACGCCAGATCGAAGAACCTGACGCCCTACGACGTGCTGAGGATCGCTTCGATGGTGGAGAAGGAGACCGTCGCCCCGAGCGAGCGCCCGCTCGTCGCCGCGGTCATCTACAACCGCCTGCACGCGCACATGCCGCTCGGCATCGACGCCACCCTGCGCTACGGCCTGCATATCCCGCCGACGCAGTCGATCACCGAGTCCGAGCTCGCGAGCGACAACCCGTACAACACCCGCAAGCTGCTGGGGCTGCCTCCGACCCCGATCGCGAACCCCGGTCTCGCGTCGATCCAGGCGGCCGCCCACCCGGCGAAGGTCGACTATCTCTACTTCGTCCGCAAGCCGGACAAGGTGCACCACTTCTTCACGGCCAGCGCGAGCGCCTTCCAGCAGTACGAGTGCAGCCACGGGTACGGCTGTTGAGCCTGGCGACGCAGGTCGCGCTCCTCGGGCACCCGGTGGGCGCTTCGCTCTCCCCGCGGATGCAGAACGCCGCCTTCCTCGCGGTCGGGCTCGACTGGCACTACACCGCTTTCGACGTCGACGACCCGGTCGAGGCCGTGCGCGCCTTGCGCGTCCTGGGCTTCGCCGGCGCGAACGTGACGATCCCGCACAAGCAGGCGGTCGTCGCAGCATGCGACGAGGCGGAGGGTGAAGCCGTGAACACGCTGGTCTTCCGCGAGGGGCGCGTGCTCGGCTTCAACACCGATCGGGAGATCCTCGCCGGCATCGAGGCGCGCCGAGCGTGCCTGATCGGGGCCGGCGGCGCCGCGCTCGCGCTCGCGCCCGCGCTGCCGGACGACACACGTGTGTTCTCCCGCTCGCGGGACTGGCCCCCCGACGCCGAGGGGTGCGATCTGATCGTGAACGCGACGCCGGTGCGGGACGAGCTGCTCGTCGAGCCGCACGCCGGCCAGACCGTGGTCGACCTCGCCTACGGAGAGGAGGCGACTGCGCTCGTCGCGGCCGCCAGAGCCGCCGGCTGCGCCGTCGTGGACGGGCGGGAGGCGCTCGTCCGGCAGGGAGCGGCGAGCTTCCGGCTCTGGACCGGCGTCGAGCCACCGGTCGACGTCATGCGGGACGCCGTTCGGTCGGGTCCGTAGGCTTCCCGGCCATGGCTCTCCGTCTCGCCTCGGCCGGCGAATCGCATGGGCCGGCCCTCGTCGCGATCCTGACGGGCCTGCCCGCGGGTCTCGTCCTCGACCGCGACGCGATCGACGCCGACCTCAAGCGCCGACAGGAAGGCTATGGGCGCTCGCCGCGCCAGCAGATCGAGCAGGACCGTGTCGAGGTGCTCGCCGGCCTCAGGCACGGGCGGACGCTCGGCACGCCGCTCGCCCTCGTCGTGCAGAACCGGGATCACCGAAACTGGCTGTGGGGGATGAGCCCGTGGCCGCCCGAGGGGGAGCCTTCCGGGAAGGGGACGAAGCCCGTCACGCTTCCCCGTCCGGGCCACGCCGACCTCGCGGGCGTCCAGAAGTACGGCCACGACGACGTGCGCAACGCCCTCGAGCGCGCCTCGGCCCGCCACACCGCCGTGCACGTCGCAGCCGGCGCCGTCGCGAAGGCGCTGCTCGCCGCGATCGGCATCGCCGTCGCCGGGCGCACGGTCGACGAGGACGCGCTTCGCGGCCGGATCGACGCGGCGCGCGCCGACCGCGACACGGTCGGCGGCGTCGTCGAGGTACGCGCGACCGGGGTGCCGCCGGGGCTCGGGACGTACGCCGCCAAGGAGGACCGGCTCGACGCGCGGCTGGCTGCGGCACTGATGGGCATCCAGGCCGTGAAGGGCGTCGAGATCGGCGACGGCTTCGCGCTCGCGGCACTCCGCGGCTCCGAGGCGCACGACGAGATCGCTGTCGACCGGCGCCGCACCTCGAACCGCGCGGGCGGCATCGAGGCCGGCATCTCCAACGGCGAGGAGATCGTCGTCCGCTGCGCGATGAAGCCGCTGCCCACGCTGATGAAGCCGCTCGGCTCGGTCGACCTTGCGACCGGTGAGCCGGCGACCGCGCTCGTCGAGCGCTCCGACGTCGCCGCCGTCGAGGCGCTCGCCGTCGTCGCCGAGGCAGCGGTCGCCTGGGAGCTCGCGGCCGCCGCGCTCGACAAGTTCGGGGGCGACGCGGTCTCCGACCTCGTCGAGGCGCACCGCGCCTATGTCGAGCGCATCCGATGGCGCTGAACGCGCTCGACCGTCACATCGCGCTCGTCGGGTTCATGGGCGCCGGGAAGTCGACCACCGCCCGCGACCTGGCGGCCCGGCTGCACTGGCCGGTGGTCGACGTCGACCGCGAGATCGAGAATCGCTACCGGGACACGATCCCGCACATCTTCGAGGAGCGCGGGGAGGAGGCGTTCCGGCGCGTCGAGGCGTCCGTCGTCGGCGAGGCGGTCGAGCGGCGCCACCGGTCGATCCTCGACCTCGGCGGCGGCGCGGTCACGTTCCGCGACACGCACGACCCGCTGGCGGCCGGTGCGTTCACGATCTTCCTCGAGGTCCCGGTGGACGACGCCTGGCAGCGCGTCCATCGAAGCGACCGGCCGCTCGCGCAGGACGAGCGGGCGTTCCGGCGGCTCTACGAGGAGCGGCAGCCGCACTACCGGCAGGTCGCCGACGCCGTCGTCGCGAGCGGCGACGGGGACGGGGCCGTTCTCGCGGCGGCCGGCGTGCACCACGAGCTCGGGGCGCTCGAGCGCCTCGGCGAGCTCGTCCCGGGCGACGGCCCGGTCGCGCTCGTCGCCGACGGCACGGTGATGGGCATCTTCGGCCCGCGTGCGCAGGAGGCGCTCGGCGAGCGGCTCGTCTCCACGCACGAGCTGCCGTCCGGAGAGGACGCGAAGCAGCTGCATGTCGTCGAGCGGCTCTGGCAGCAGCTCTCGCTCGACCGCGCCGGCACGATCGTCGCCCTCGGCGGGGGCGCGCTCACCGACACGGCCGGCTTCGCGGCGGCGGGATACCTGCGCGGCGTTCCGTGGGTCTCCGTGCCGACGACGCTCGTCGGGCAGGTCGACGCCGGCATCGGGGGCAAGACGGCGATCGACATCCCGCAGGGCAAGAACCTCGTCGGAGCCTTCCACTGGCCCGCCCGCGTCGTGATCGACGAGGCGCTCCTCTCGACGCTCCCCGAGCGCGAGCAGCGCCAGGGGCAGGCCGAGCTCCTGAAGACGAGCCTGCTCGCGGGTCGGACGCTCGGCATCCGCGCCGCCGCCGCGTACAAGGCGGCGCTCTGCCTGAGGGACCCACGGGATCGAGGCGTCCGCCGCTTCCTCAACCTGGGCCACACGTTCGCGCACGCCCTCGAGGCGGCCGCGGACTTCGACCTGCCGCACGGCGAGGCGGTCGCGCTCGGCCTGCTTGCCGCCCTCCGGCTGTCGGGGCGCGACACGGTGCCGGTCGAGCAGGCGCTCGACCCCCGTCCCGTGCAGGTCGATCCGGAGCGGGCCTGGCAGGCGCTCCTGCGGGACAAGAAGCGCGAAGGGGGCGAGATCGTGCTCGTGCTGCTCGGCGACGACGGGCCGGTGGTCGAGCCACGTTCGGCCGAGGACGTGCGCGCCGCCCTGGATAGGCTGATCATCCGCTGATGCAGATCCTCGTTCTGAACGGCGCCAATCTCGACGTCCTCGGGCGTCGCGACCCGACGATCTACGGCGGGCTGACGCTCAACGAGCTCGAGAGCCGGATCTACGAGTGGGCCCACGCGCTCGACGTCACCGCCCGCTGCCGCCAGACGAACAGCGAGGGCGAGTACATCGAGTGGATCCACGACGCGTATGACAACGTCGACGCGGTGATCGTCAACCCGGGCGCGTGGAGCCACTACAGCTGGGCGATCCGCGATGCGCTCGAGCTGCTCCAGGTCCCGATCGTCGAGGTGCACCTGTCGGACATCGAGGCGCGCGAGGAGTGGCGGCAGTTCAGCGTCGTCGCCGAGCTGGCGAGCCACCGGGTGATCGGCAAGGGCCCCGACGGCTACCGCGATGCCCTCCAGTACCTCGTCGGGGAGGCCGCATGACCGGCCGCCTCCAGGCGCTCGCCGCGTCGCTCGACGAGCAGCTCCTCGTCACGAACCTGACGAACATCTTCTATCTGACGGGGTTCGAGACCTCGAACGCGGCGCTGCTCGTGCGACCCGGCGCCGAGGCGATGCTCTACACCGACTTCCGCTACATCGAGGTGGCGCGGGGCGTGCCCGGCGTGGAGGCGAAGCTGACGCGACGCGCGCTCATGATCGACGTCGGCGAGGACCTTGCCGGACGCGTGCAGTTCGAGGCCGATGTGCTTCCGTACCTCGAGTGGCAGCGCCTCGATGCAGGCCCGGCCACGCTGGTGCCGACGAGCGGGATCGTCGAAGGGCTGCGCGCGGTCAAGGAGGCGGACGAGCTCGCCGCAATCGGGCGGGCGGCCCGGATCGCCGACCGGGCGCTCGAGGCGCTGACCGCCGAGACGTGGGTGGGACGAAGCGAGCGCGAGCTCGCCTGGCGGCTCCGGGAGCTGACGCACGCGCACGGCGCGGACGACCTCGCGTTCGACTCGATCGTCGCGGCCGCGGAGAACGGCGCCCGGCCGCACGCGGATCCGACCGACGCGATCGTCGAGCGCGGGACGCTCGTGACCGTCGACTGGGGAGTGCGAGCGGGCGGCTACTGCAGCGACTGCACCAGGACGTTCTCGACCGGCGGGCTTTCCGATCGGCTCCGCGAGATCTACGACGTGTGCCTTGCGGCGCAGACGCGCGCGTGCGCCGGGATCCGCGCCGGCCTCACGGGCATCGAGGCAGACGCGCTCGCGCGCGAGCCGATCGAGGCGGCGGGCTACGGCCGGGAGTTCGGCCACGGGCTCGGACACGGCGTCGGGCTCGAGGTCCACGAGTCGCCGCGGCTCTCGACCGAGTCCGAGGACGTCCTCGCCGACGGGCATGTCGTCACGATCGAGCCGGGGATCTACCTGGAAGGCGTCGGCGGCGTCCGGATCGAGGACCTTGCAGTCGTGCGGGAGGCGGGCGTCGATCTCCTGACCGGTTTCCCGAAGGAGCTGATCGAAGTCTCCTAGATGGTTGATCGATAAATGCCGTCGTCGCGGGGACCAACCGCGGCGGCGATGATTTGTCGATCAACCATCTAGATCGGCTACCCTCGGGCGCCGATGGCAGAGGTCGTCGCAACCAACCAGTTCCGCAACGGGATGCACATCGGGCTCGACGGCCAGACGTGGCGGATCGTCGAGTTCCAGCACGTCAAGCCCGGCAAGGGCGGGGCCTTCGTGAGGACCAAGCTGAAGTCGCTCGACTCGGGCTCCGTCGTCGACCGGACCTTCCGGGCCGGCGAGAAGTTCACGCGCATCCGCACCGAGACCAAGAACATGCAGTACCTCTACGACTCCGGGGACGACGTCGTCTTCATGGACGAGGAGACCTACGAGCAACTCAGCCTCCCGCACGCGGATCTCGAGGAGGAGCTGCCGTTCATGTTGCCGTCATCGGTCGTGCAGGTGCTGTTCGTCGACGCGCAGCCGTCCGGCGTCGACCTCCCGGCGTCCGTCGTGCTCGAGGTCACCGACACGGAGCCGGGTGTGAAGGGCGACACGGTGTCGAACGTCACGAAGCCCGCAACGCTCGAGACGGGCGCGGTCGTTCAGGTGCCGCTGTTCGTCAACGTGGGCGACCGGATCAAGGTCGACCCGCGCGAGAAGCGCTACATCCAGCGGGCCTGACTACTGCCCGTCCACGTCGAGCGGATCCGTCGGGATGCGGGTCGAGACCCAGCTGATCGCGCCGCACTCGGGGCAGCCGATCTCGTGCCCGGGCGGCGGCACCTCGTACTCATGACGGCACTCGACGCAGCGCACCAGTTCGGTCTGCCTCTCCATCCGCTTCAGCATGCCCGAGATGTCGGCGCCGGGCGGCGGTAAGGTCTCCAGTTCGATGCCGCGCCTGGTCGATACGACGATCCGCGTTCTCAGCCAGGAGCCGCTCGCCGGGCTGATGCCGACCGCCGAGATCCTGCGGCTCGCCGAGATCCTCGACGGCGCCGGCTTCGCGTACCTCGAGGTCTCCGGCGGCGGCGTCTTCGACAGCGCCGTGCACCGCGGTGTCGAGAGCCCCTGGGAGCGGATCAGAGCGCTGAAGGGGCGCACGCAGACGCCGCTCGCGCTCGCGCTGCGGGGACGCTTCCTCGTCGGCTCGCGTCCGGTCGAATCCGATCTCGCCCGGCGGTTCGTCGCGAGCGCGGCGCAGAGCGGCATCGACGTCTTCCGCCTGCACGACCCGCTGAACGACGTCGACAACCTGCGGGCGGCCGCCGGCGCGATCATCGACGCCGGAAAGGAGTTCGAGGCCGGGCTGCTCTACGGAAGCGGGCGCCACGAGGCGCTCGTCGAGGCCGCGCGGAGGCTGCCCGAGCTCGGCGCGGCGCGCCTGCTGCTGCACGACCCCGCCGCGCTCCTGCAGCCGCACCGGGCGGGCGAGCTGGTCGCCGAGCTGCGCGACGAGTCGGGGCTGCCTGTCGGGCTCTACGCGCAGGGCGCCACGGGCAATGCGCTCGCGAACGCGCTCGAGGCCGCACGCGCCGGCGCCGACCTGATCAGCGCGGCGGTCTATCCGGTCGCGCTGACGATGCACCGCGTCTCCGCCGAGGCGGTGGCGCAGGCGCTTGCGGGGCTCGGCCTCGGGACGGGGATCGACATGGACCGGCTCTGGGCCGCGGCCGACCTCGTCGACGAGCACATCGGCGACGAGCCCGTCTCGCCCGTGGCGCCGCGGATCGCGGTGCGGGCCGCCGAGCAGAAGCTTCCGGTCGGTCTCGTGGCCGCGCTCGACCAGCAGTTGCGCGCCCGATCGGCCGGCGACCGGCTCGACGAGGTGCTCGACGAGGTCGCGAAGGTGCGCGACGAGGTGGGCTCGCCGCCGCTCGCCGCCCCGATCGGGCAGATCGTCGCCTCCCAGGCGCTCCTCAACGTCCTCACGGCCAACCGCTACTCGGCGATGGTCGACGAGCTGCGCGAGCTCGTGCTCGGCCGGTTCGGACGCACGCCCGCTCCGGCGGATCCCGCGGTCGCCCGGGCGGTCGCCCGGTACGGGAACGGCGCCGTCCCGGAGGACGAGCCGTTCGACCTCGAGACGCTGCGCGCCGACGCGAAAGGCCTCGCGTCGAGCGAGGAGGAGCTGCTGCTCCTGGCGCTCTTCGGTGAGGACGCCGAGGCGCTGCTCCGGTCGATCCGCGAGCGCTCGGGCGGCGACGACCCGCTCGTTGCCGGCGGCCTCGACCAGGCGCGCGCGGAGCGGATCCGCGAGATCGTCCGGATCGTCCAGGAGTCCGGGGTCGGCGAGATCACCGTGGAGGAGGACGGGATGCGCGTCAGCGTGCGGCTGACCGCCGAGGAGACGGTGTCATCGGCCGTCACCGGAGCGTTCATCGGGGACGAGCGGGAGCTCGCGCCGGTTGTCCCCCTCCCGGTGGACGACTCCCTCCTCCGGATCGAGAGCCCGATGGTCGGCACGTTCTACCGCGCGCCTGCCCCTGGGGCGGCGCCGTTCGTCGAGGAGGGCGACGCCGTTGCGGCCGGCCAGACGCTCTGCGTCCTCGAGGCGATGAAGCTGATGAACGAGGTGAAGGCGGAGGTCGAGGCCGTCGTCCGGCGGGTCCACGTGGCGAACGCCGAGGCCGTCGAGTACGGGCAGCTGCTCTTCGAGCTCGAGCCGATCAACTCCCCGCCCGCCTTCTAGTCGTGTTCGACCGGGTGCTCGTGGCGAATCGGGGTGAGATCGCCGTCCGGGTGATCCGTGCGCTGCACGAGCTCGGCGTCGAGGCCGTCGCCGTCTATTCCACGGCCGACCGGGACTCGCTCCATGTCCGGATGGCCGAGCACGCCGTGTGCATCGGGCCGCCTCCGGCCGCCGAGAGCTACCTGCGGATCCCCAGCCTCGTCGCGGCGGCACTCACGACCGGCTGCGAGGCGGTGCACCCGGGCTACGGCTTCGTCGCCGAGAACCCGGCGTTCGTGCGAGCCTGCGCCGAGAACGACCTCGTCTTCGTCGGCCCGCCCGCCGACGTGATGGCGCAGATGGGAGACAAGATCTCCGCGAAGCAGGCGATGCGCGCCGCATCGGTTCCGATCGTCCCCGGCACCGAGGGAGCGACGAAGCTCGCGGACGCGCAGGAGGTGACGGGCGAGATCGGCTATCCGATCCTGCTGAAGGCCACGGCCGGCGGCGGCGGCAAGGGCATGCGCCTCGTACAGGGGCCGGAGGAGCTTGCGGACGCCTTCGGCACGGCCGCCGCCGAGGCGGAGGCGGCGTTCGGCGATCCAACGCTCTACGTCGAGAAGGCGCTCGTGCCGGCGCGCCACGTCGAGATCCAGGTGCTGTGTGACGGCGCCGGCGACGTCCTGACGCTCGGCGAGCGCGAGTGCAGCATCCAGCGACGCCATCAGAAGCTGATCGAGGAGTCGCCGAGCGCGGCGCTGACACCCGAGCGGCGTGAGGAGATGGAGGCGGCGGCCGAGCGGGCCTGCCGCGCCGTGGGCTACCGGAACGCCGGGACCTTCGAGTTCCTGCTCGGGCCGGACGGGCAGTTCTACTTCATCGAGCTGAACGCCCGCCTTCAGGTCGAGCACCCCGTGACGGAGCTCTGTACCGGCATCGACATCGTCCGGGAGCAGCTCCGCATCGCCGCCGGCGAGCCGCTCCCGGCCACGGGCCGGGCGCCACGCCGGGGCCACGCGATCGAGATCCGCGTGAACGCCGAGGACACCGCGCACGACTTCCGCCCGGCTCCGGGGCTCGTCGCGCGCTTCGAGCCGCCGCACGGGCCGGGGGTGCGCACCGACACCTACATCGAGCCCGGAACGACGATCTCGCCCTTCTACGACTCGATGGTGGCGAAGCTCGTCGTGTGGGACGTCGATCGCGACGCGGCGATCGCGCGGGCCGAGCGGGCGCTGCGGGAGACCGTGGTCGAAGGTGTTCCCACGACGCGTGAGCTGGCACTGGACGTGCTCGGGAGTGAGCCGTTCCGGAGCGGCGACTACTCGACCTCGACTCTCGAGGACCTCCGGGCGGTCGCGTGACGCTTTCCCGCCGCCAGGCGCGCAGGCAGGCGCTCTTTCTGCTCTACCAGTGGGATCTCTCCGGCCAGGCGATCGGCTCCCAGTTCGCCGGCGAGATCGACCAGTGGGCACGTGCGACCGCCGAGGCGGTCGCCGGTCGGGCCGACGAGCTCGACACGAGGATCACGGCGGCATCGGAGGGCTGGAGCGCCGACCGGCTGGGGGCGGTCGAGCGGAGCGCGCTCCGGGTCGCGGTGCACGAGCTCGAGACGCGAGCCGTTCCGGCCGAGGTGGCGATCAGCGAGGCGGTTGCGTTCACGAAGCGCTACGCATCCGATGACGGGGCAAGACTGGTGAACGGCATTCTCGGTCGAATCCAACGGGAGGCGGCATGACGGCAGACGAGTCCCTGTCCAACGCGGAGAACCTGCTCGCGCGGCTCGAGTCGGCGCGCGCGCGGCTCGACGAGACCGATGATCCCGACAAGGCGATCGAGATCCTCCAGGAGCTCGCCGAGCTTGCGAAGGAAGTCGAAGCGGAGTTGCAGCGCGCGAAGCGCGCGGCCGAGACCGAGGCGGCGACGACACCGAGGCCCGATGCCCCTGCCGACTGACGAGCTGCGGGAGCTCGTCGAGGCCTACCTTGCCGAGCTCGCGTTCACGCCCGAGCTGGCGCCGCTCGAGGAGTCGATGCGCCACGCGCTCGGCGGCAAGCGGGTGCGCCCCGTGCTGTGCCTCGCGACCGGCGACGCGGTCGGTGCTCCGGTCGAGAGCGTGCTGCCGGCCGCCGCAGCGGTGGAGCTCGTCCACTCGTTCTCGCTCGTCCACGACGATCTGCCGGCGCTCGACGACGACCGCGAGCGGCGCGGCGCCCCGTCGGTCTGGGCCGCGTACGGCGAAGCGACGGCGATCCTCGCGGGCGATGCGCTGTTCGGCGAGGCGCTGCGGCTCGCGCTCACCTACCCGTCGCCGGAGGTCGCACGCGAGCTCGTCACCGCAACGCTCAGGATGATCGGCGGGCAGCAGCTCGACCTCCAGGGCGGCGTGGAGCTCGAGCGTCTGCACGCGCTGAAGACGGGCGCGCTCTTCGGTGCGTCGATCATGTGCGGCCTCTGGGCGGCGGGTGTGCCGGAGTCGGCGCACCGGCCGTGGCGCGCGTTCGCCGCCGAGGTCGGACTGCTCTTCCAGATCGTCGACGACCTGCTCGACGGTGACGGCTACGTGTCCGCGGTCGGCGAGGACGCAGCCAGGCGGCTCGCCGACGAGACCGCCGACCGCGCCCGGGCGCGGCTCGGCGAGGTCGACGGCGACACCGGCGTGCTCCGGTCGATCGTCGACGACCTCGCCGTGCGGACCGTGTAGCCCTACGTCGCCGAGCCGGCCAGCCGGTAAGAGCAAGCCCGCCGCCGGGATCCTCGGCAAGCTCGATCTGCGCGACCGCGTCCACGCCGTCGTGCTCGCCTACGAGAGCGGACTGGTGCGCCCGGGCCAGTAGTCTCGGCGGCGTGCCGAAGAAGCGGGTCGACGTGCTGCTCGTCGAGCGCGGCCTCGCCGAGAGCCGTGCGCAGGCTCAGGCGCTCGTGATGGCGGGTCGGGTACCGGGACATGCGAAGCCGGGTGAGCAGCTCGCGGACGATGCGCCGCTCGAGGTCACGGCACCTCCGCCGTACGTCTCACGCGCGGGCCACAAGCTGGCCCACGCGCTCGACGCGTTCGGCGTCTCGGTCACGGGGCTGGACGCGGTGGACGTCGGCGCGTCGACCGGCGGGTTCACGGACGTCCTCTTGCAGAGGGGTGCGGCGCGCGTGATCGCGCTCGACGTCGGGTACGGCCAGCTCCACGCGCGGCTGCGCGCCGACCCGCGCGTCACCGTGCTCGAGCGCACCAATGCGCGCACGGTGACCGGGCTGCCGTTCCGGCCGCAGCTCGTCACGTGTGACGTGTCGTTCATCTCGGCGCGGCTTGCGCTGCCGCCGGTTCTCGCGCTCGCGGCTGACGGCTGGCGCGCTCTCGTGCTGGTGAAGCCGCAGTTCGAGGCGGGCCGGGCAGAGACGCGCAAGGGCGTCGTGCGGGATCCGCAGGTGCAGCGCCGTTCGGTCCTGGAGGTCGCCGAGGCGCTCGTCGCGTGCGGGGCGGAGCCGCTCGGCGTCGTAGACTCGGGCCTCCCCGGACCGAAGGGAAACCGTGAGTTCTTCCTCCACCTCGTCCACCGGGAGCAGCCGACGCTCCCGGACGAGCTCCACGACTGGGTCGCCGATGCCGTCGGTTAGGCGCGCGACTCTCGTCACGCACGGCCGGGACGGGGTCGACGATGCTGTCGAGCGCGTGTCCGAGCTTGCGCGGGAGCACGACGTCGAGCTCGTCGACGGCGCCGACTGCGACATCGCGATCGTCCTCGGTGGCGACGGCACGATGCTCCGGGCGTTGAAGCGGTTCCTCGGCAGTGGAACCCCGGTGATCGGCGTCAACTACGGCCGCGTCGGTTTCCTGACCGCGATGACGGGCGTCGAACTCGAGCGTGGGCTCACACGCGTCTTCGCCGGGGACTACCTGACGGTCACCCTCGGCACCCTCGAGGTGGTCGCCGGCGGCACGACGAGCGTCGCCGTGAACGACGTCGTGGTCGCGGGTGGAACGCTCGGCCGGATGGTGGAGCTCGGGTACGCGATCGGTGGCGAGGAGCTCGGCGTGCAGCCGTGCGACGGCCTGATCTGCGCCACCCCCACCGGATCGACCGCCTACAACCTGTCGAACGGCGGTCCCGTGCTCGTCTGGGGGCTCGAGGCGCTCGTCCTCACGTTCGTCGCTCCGCATGCGCTCGACGTCCGGCCGCTCGTCGTCCCCCGCGGGCCGGACGTCGAGATCACGAACCTGACGGTCGACCTCGAGGCGACCGTGCTCGTCGACGGCCACGCCGTCGGCCGCCTGGCGACCGGCGAGCGCGCCACGGTGCGGATCGGTGAGGAGCGAAGCCTGCTCGCGACGCTGCCGGAGGCGACGTTCTTCACGCGGTACGCCGCGACCTTCGGCCGCTGACCGGCGTCGCCGCCGAATGTCGCGGCCAGTGGGCTGTGGAACGTTCGCACCCATCGCGTAACCATCGTCAGGCGACCGGTCGACGACGGTCGAGGCCCCTTCGGCGCGAGAAACCGTGGAGCGATGGGCGATCCGTGCGCTGTGGATCGTGCGTTTCGCTTCGGTAACCCTGGTCTGACCACAGGACCTGGTGCCGCCGGCCATGACCGAAGGGTGATGCCTCCGCTCGGCCGGCCGCGTCTCGTTCGGAGCCTCGATGACGGCTGGCGGCGCTTCTACGATGGTCTCGGGCATGCTCCGGTCGCTGCGCATCGAGAACCTCGTCCTGATCCGCGCTGCCGAGCTCGAGCTCGGCTCGGGGCTGAACACGATCACCGGCGAGACCGGCGCGGGAAAGACCATCCTCGCGAACGCGATCGGGCTCCTGCTCGGGGCGCGAGGGGACGCCGCGCTGATCGGCGCCGCGGGACCGGAGGCATACGTCGAGGCGGAATTCGACCACGTGGACGACGCCGCCCTCGGGCCGCTCGCGGATCTGCGGCCCGACGGCGAGGACGGGCTCGTGCTTGCGCGGCGCATCTTCGCCGACGGTCGGACACGCGCCTATGCCTGGGGGCGCAGCGCGGCGAGAGAGGACGTCGCCGCCGCCGCCGAGGCGCTCGTGGCGATGAGCGGCCAGTTCGAGCAGCGCCGCCTCGCGCGGCCCTCCTACCAGCGCGACGTCCTCGACGCCTTCGCCGGGATCGACACCGCCGAAGCACGCGTCGCCTGGCGACGCCTGCAGGAGGCCCGGCGCACGCACGGCGAGCTGGCGCAGAGCGCCGAGACCGTTCAGGCCCGGCTCGACGACCTGCGGGCACTCGTCGAGGACACGGACGGCATCGGTCCCGGCCGCGAGGACGAGTTGCGCGGCGAGCGGGAGCGGCTGCGGCACCTCGGCGAGCTTGTCGACGGCACGGCCGCCGCGGTCGCGGCGCTCGCTCCGGACGAGGGGCCGGGCGGCGCCGACCTGACGGCAGCGGCGGAGCGCGCGGTCGCTCCGCTCGAGCGGCTCGCACCCGAGCTCGCCTCGGCAGGCGCTGCCCTCCGCCAGGCGGAGCTGCAGCTGCGCGAGACCGCCTCCGAGCTCCGCGGGTTCCTGCTGTCGCTGGAGGCGGAGCCGGCGCGGCTGGAGCAGGTCGAGGGCGAGCTCGCCTGGCTCGGCGACCTCAAGCGGCGTCACCGCGCGGAGACCGTCGCGGAGCTGCTCGAGCGCGCCGAGGAGGCTCGGCGAGAGCTCGCCGCGCTCGATGCGGGAGAGGATCCCGTCGAGGCCGCGAAAGCCGCACTGGCGGAGGCCGAGGCGGAGATCGCCCGGATCCACGGGGAGCTGCGGGCCGGCCGCGTCGCCGCCGCCGAGCCGTTCGCGGACGCGGTCGCCTCCGAGCTTGCCGGGATCGGGCTCGGCGACGGGGAGTTCCGCGTCGAGCTCGACGAGCGCGAGCCCGGCCCAGCCGGCGCCGACAACGTCGTCTTCCTGATCCGCCCGAACACCGGCCTCCCGTTCGGGCCGGTCGCCGACACGGCCTCCGGCGGCGAGCTGTCGCGGATCGCGCTCGCGATCGCGGCCGTCGCCGGCGGGGAGACGATGGTCTTCGACGAGATCGACGCCGGTATCGGCGGGACGACCGCGCACGCGGTCGCCGAGACGCTGCGCCGGCTCGCGGAGCGGGCACAGGTGATCACGATCACGCACCTGCCCCAGATCGCCACGGTCGCCGACCGCCACCTCGCAGTCGAGAAGGTCCCCGGCGACCCGACGCACACGCGGATCCGCCCGCTCGGCGAGGACGAGCGGCGCGAGGAGCTCGAGCGAATGCTCGGCGGCGCCGCGTTCCTCGCGTCGCTGAAGGCATGACGGAGCGGAACCTGAGCGAGGCCTCGCTCGAGCTTCGGGCCTCTCGGGCAGACGTCTGGAGGTTCCTCGCCGAGCCCTACCATCTCCCGGACTGGTGGCCGGGGATCACCGGGGTCGAGCCGGATCGTCGCGGCTTTGCCGCCGGGGCACGCTGGAAGGTGCTGACGGCGAAGCGCAACGTCTTCGTCGGGCCGCGCACGGTCGAGACGATGCTGCTCGTTCGCGCGGTCGAGCCGTACGAGCGCTTCGCCTTCCACGTGCTCGCGACGAAGCTCGACGCCGAGGTGCGGCTGCACGCGACCGCGCCCGACCGCACGCGGGTCACGGTCGCCGTGAACCGCGGCTCGGCGGCGCGCGCGGTGAAGCGTCTCTTCGACCTGGTGCAGACCGCGGCCACCATGTGACCGCCGAGGCCACTGCTAGGATGGTGTTCCGTGAGTCGATTCACGGGCCGGGGGCGGTTGTAATCGCGAAGTATGTCTTCGTCACCGGCGGTGTCGTCTCCTCGCTCGGCAAGGGCATCACCGCAGCGTCGCTCGGACGCCTTCTGAAGGCCCGCGGCCTCAAGGTCCAGGTTCAGAAGTTCGACCCGTACATCAACGTGGACCCGGGGACGATGAGCCCGTTCCAGCACGGCGAGGTCTTCGTGACCGAGGACGGCGCCGAGACCGACCTCGACATCGGCCATTACGAGCGCTTCATCGACGAGAACCTCTCGCGCGCCGCGAACCACACCGCCGGGGCGGTCTGGGATCGCGTGCTGCGCAAGGAGCGGAAGGGCGAGTACCTCGGCTCGACCGTCCAGGTCATCCCGCACATCACGAACGAGATCAAGAGCCGAATCCGGTCGGTGGCGGACGCGACGGACACCGACATCGTCATCAGCGAGATCGGCGGCACGGTCGGCGACATCGAGTCGCAGCCGTTCCTCGAGGCGATCAGGCAGTTCAGGCGCGAGGCAGGCCCCGAGAACGTCATCTACCTGCACGTCACCCTCGTGCCCTTCATCGAGACGGCGGGGGAGCTGAAGACGAAGCCGACGCAGCACTCGGTCAACGAGCTGCGCCGGATCGGTATTCACCCCGACATCCTCGTCTGCCGCTCGAACGAGCCGCTCCAGCGGGACATTCGGGAGAAGATCGCTCTGTTCGCCGACGTCGACCTCGATGCCGTGATCACGAACGCCGATGTGTCGGACGTCTACCTCGTTCCGCTGGATCTGAGGGGGCAGGGGCTCGACGAGCTCGTCTGCCGGAAGCTCGGCATCGACGCGCCCGAGCCCGAGATGAGCGACTGGCTGGACCTCACCCGCCGCATCAGCGACCGGCGGGAGTCCATCGAGATCGCGCTCGTCGGCAAGTACGTGAAGCTGCACGACGCATACCTGTCGGTGCACGAGGCCCTGAAGCACGCGGGCATCGCGAACGGCTGCCGCGTACGGGTGCGCTGGGTCGACGCCGAGGACATGACGCTCGAGGAGGCTCGCGCGGAGCTCGCGGGTGTCGACGGCGTGCTCGTCCCCGGCGGCTTCGGGTCGCGGGGCTGGGAGGGGAAGATCCTCGCCTGCCGCGTCGCCCGCGAGGACGAGATCCCGTACCTCGGCATCTGCCTCGGCATGCACGTGGCGGTCTCGGAGTTCGCCCGGCACGTCTGCGGGCTCGAGGGCGCGAACTCGACCGAGATGGACCCGGAGACGCCGTTCCCGGTGATCGACCTCCTCCCCGAGCAGAAGGAAGTCGAGGATCTCGGAGGCACGATGCGGCTCGGCGCCCAGGCGGTCGAGCTCGCCGACGACACGCGGGCGCGCGAGCTCTACGGCGGCGAGCCGGTCATCGCCGAGCGCCACCGCCACCGGTACGAGGTCAACAACGCCTTCAGGCACCAGCTCGTCGAGGCCGGACTCTGCGTCAGCGGCACCTTCCAGGAGGGGCGGCTCGTCGAGATCATCGAGCTGCCGGATCATCCGTGGTTCGTCGCCTCGCAGTTCCACCCCGAGTTCAAGTCGCGACCCACACGCCCCGCGCCGCTCTTCCGCGAGTTCGTCGCGGCCGCGCTCACCCGCGCACGGGCGCGGGTCGGCGTCGAAGTCGCCTGACGAGCCACTCCGCGGGCAGCGTAGGATCTCGCGTCGTGCCGCCGGAGGTCCTCGATCTGTTCACGGAGCTCGCGGCGGTCCCCAGCCCTCCCGGCGAGGAGCGCCCGGTCGCCGACCTGGTCGTCCGCTACCTGCGCGACTGCGGCGTCCAGGTGGACGAGGACGACAGCGGCGCGGCGATCGGCTCGACGATGGGGAACCTCTACGCACGGATCGATCCGACGGCCGACGGAGAGCCGCTTCTCCTCTGCGCGCACCTCGACACGGTGCCGCCGACGGGGCCGATCGAGCCCGCCGTCGAGGACGGGTTCGTGCGGAACACGGCGGGGACGATCCTCGGCGCCGACGACAAGGCGGCGGTCGCCGCGATGCTGGAGGCCACGCGCCGCGTGCTCGCCGAAGGGCGACCGCACGCCGGGATCGAGCTTCTCTTCACACCCAAGGAGGAGGTCGGGCTGCAAGGCGCGTTCGCGTTCGATCACGAACGGCTCCGGGCACGCATCGGCTACGTCTACGACCAGGCGGCGCCGATCGGCGTCGTCATCCTGGGTGCCCCTCATGCGCAGCTGCTCGAGGTGACGTTCCACGGCAAGGCATCGCACGCCGGGATGCACCCGGACGACGGACGTTCGGCGATCGCCGCCGCCGCCCGCGCGATCTCCGAGATGCGGCTCGGCCGGACCGACGACAACTCGACGGCGAACATCGGCACGATCAGCGGCGGCTCGGCCGCCAACATCGTCCCGGAGTGGTGCACCTTCGTCGCGGAGGCCCGGTCCCACGACGAGCGCAGGCTGGCGGATCACGTTCAGGAGATGCAGGACGCCATCACCTTCGCTGCCGGGATCGCCGAGTGCGACGTCGAGACGACGGTGCGGAGGAGCTACCGCGGCTACCGGCTGGGGAGGACCGACCGGGCGGTCGCGCTCGCCGCCGAGGCCCTCACGCGCTGCGGGCACGAGGTCACGTACGACCTCTCGGGCGGGGCGGCCGACGCGAACGTCTTCAACGCCCACGGCCTGCAGGTCGTGAACCTCGCGAACGGCATGATCGACATCCACACCCCACAGGAGCGAATTGCCGTGCGCGATCTCGAGGCGATGGTCGAGGTCACGCTCGCGCTCGTCGACGCCGCCCGCGCATGATCGAGGAACGCCGCCTCGGGCCCGTCGTCGGTCTCGGAACGTGGAGCACGTTCGACGGCGACGCCGGGTTGGCGGCTCGGGTCTGCGATGCGGCGTTCGGCGCCGGCGTGCGGCTCGTCGACAGCTCGCCGATGTACGGAGGCGCCGAGCAGGCGCTCGGCGCTGCTCTCGCCGGTCGCCGTGCCGGGGCGATCGTCGCCACGAAGATCTGGACGCCCTCCGTGGAGGAGGGGCGGGAACAGCTCGCCCGGCAGCTCGAGTGGTTCGGCGGGCGGATCGAGGTCGAGCAGATCCACAACCTCGTCGCCTGGCGGGAGCACCTGCCCTGGCTTCTCGAGGCCCGGGAGCGCGGAGCGATCGGCCGCCTCGGCGTCACGCACTATCGCGCCGCGGCGTTCGACGAGCTCGCGGAGGCTCTCCGCAGCGGGCTCTTCGAGGTGCTCCAGGTGCCGTACAACCCATGGGAGCGCGAGTGCGAGCGTGCCCTCCTTCCGCTCGCGGCCGACCTCGGCGTCGCCGTGCTCGCGATGCGGCCGCTGGGCGGCTCCGGGGAGAGCCGGCGCCGCGCCGTCCGGCTCGACGAGGCGACGTGTGAGGAGCTCGGCGTCGCCTCCTGGGCCGAGGCGCTCCTCCGGTGGGCGCTCGCCGACCCGCGAATCGACGCGGTGATCCCGGCGACGGCGAGGCCGGAGCGGGCGGCCGGGAACGCGCGGAGCGGAGACGGCCGCCCGTTCGAGCCGTCGCAGCGGGAGCTCGTCGAGCGGCTGGCGCGAGCTCAGTAGAAGAGGTCCGTGCGGATGCGGCTCAGGAGCTCTTCGCCGGCGAGGTAGCGGCGGAGGTTCTCCGCGAACAGCTCGACGATCCGCTCGTTCTCGTGGACGGACAGGGCCGCCGTGTGCGGGCTGATGAGCACGTTCTCGAGCTCCCAGAGCGGGCTGTCCGGCGGCAGCGGCTCTGTCGCGAACACGTCCAGCGCCGCGCCGCGAAGTCGGCCCTCCCGCAAGGCGTCGACGAGTGCCGGCTCGTCGACGACGCCGCCCCTGCCGACGTTGACGAAGATCGCGCCGGGTCGCATCGCGTCGATGGTTCGCCGCGACACGAGCCCGGTGGTCTCTTCGGTCAGCGGCAGGGTGATCACGATCGCGTCTGCCTCCGCGACGAGCGCCTCGAGCCGGTCGGGGCCGTGCACGTCATCGACGTGCGGTACATCGTCGTGTGGAGCGCGCTTCACACCGGTGACCCGCATGCCGAACGCCGCGCCGAGCCGCGCCACCTCGCGGCCGATCGCCCCGAGGCCGACGACGAGGAGCCGCGCGGCTCGGAGCTCGTCGACCGGATAGTGGTCGAACCGACGTTCCCGCGCGTCCGCAAGGAGCCTCGGCAGGCCCTTCCGCAGCGCGAGGATCCCGAAGATGCTCCACTCGGCGAGCGGAGTCGCGTGCACGCCCGCGGAGCTTGCGAAGCGGACCCGGGCGAGCTCCTCCCGGGTGAGGCCCGCGGCTCGCACCTGTTGCCCCGCCCCGGCGAAGGTCGCCTGGAGGAACCGCAGCCCGTCGGCCGTGCGAACGGCCCAGGCGAGCCGCTCCGGGCTCTCCTCCGGGATCCCGAAGAGGATCTCCGCGCCTGCGACGAGGTGCGTGAATCGTGCTTCGTCCGCCGGTGTCCGCGTGAAGGCGGGGTCCCCGGGGTGGTCGCAGGGGAAGCGAGTCGGCGGGAGCAGGTCGGGCTCGAAGCGGACGTCGAGGCGATCGTCGACGGCGCGCAGGCGCTCGACGAGCTGCGGCTCGAGCGGCGAGGCGATCACCACCGGGACCGGTGCCATGCCTGGGTTCTACTGGAATGATCCGTCGAGTGAGCCGGGAGCGACTCTTCGAGGGGCCGGTGTTCGACGTCGTGCGCGAGAACGGCCGGGACGTCGTCGTCCACGGTCCGGCGGTCGCGATCGTCGCGGTCGACTGCAGCGATCGGATCGTCCTCGTGCGGCAGGAGCGTGCCGGCTCGGGGACGCCGTTGCTCGAGCTGCCGGCCGGAACGATCGACGAGGGCGAGGAGCCGCTCGCCGCCGCCCACCGCGAGCTCCGCGAGGAGACCGGGCTTCACGGAGGCGAGTGGAGCGAGCTGCGGTCGTTCTTCACGACGCCGGGATTCTGCGACGAGCGCATGCACGTCTTCCTCGCGACGGGCCTCGAAGAAGGCGAGCCGGAGCCGGAGGACGGCGAGGAGCTGGAGATCGTGCGGGTGCCCCGCGACTCCCTGTCCGCGCTCCTGCCGGACCTCGACGACGCGAAGACGATCGTCGGCCTCCTGCTTCTGCTGCACGGGTAGGCTTCCGCGCGGCATGCGCATCGGGGTCGCCAGGGAGATCAAGCCCGACGAGTACCGCGTCGCGCTCACGCCTGCAGGAGCGCTCGAGCTGCGGAACGCCGGCCACGACGTCCTCGTCGAGGCGGGGGCCGGTGTGGGGAGTGCGTTCCCGGACGAGGCGTACGAGCGGGTCGGGGCGCAGATCGTGTCGGTGGACGACGTCTGGGGCGGTGCGGACATGCTGCTCAAGGTGAAGGAGCCGATTGCGGCCGAGTATCCGCGGCTGCGCGAGGAGCTCATCCTCTTCACGTACCTGCACATCGCCGCCGACGAGCCGTTGACCCGTGCGCTGATCGACTCCGGCATCACCGCCGTCGCCTACGAAACGGTGGAGGTCGGGAGAGCGCTACCGCTGCTTGCGCCGATGTCGGAGGTGGCGGGGCGGCTCGCGCCGCAGGCCGGCGCGTACTTCCTCGAGAAGCCGGTCGGTGGCCGCGGGCTGCTGCTCGGCGGCGTCGCCGGCGTCGCACCGGGCAAGGTCGTGATCGTGGGGGGTGGGGTGGTCGGCTACAACGCGGCCGTCATCGCGCTCGGTCTCGGTGCGCAGGTGACGATTCTCGAGCGGTCGATCGACCGCATGCGACATCTCGAGGAGGTGTTGTCGGGGCGGGTGACGCTGCTCATGAGCTCGAGCCTGCAGATTGCCTCGTCGGTTGAGGAGGCCGATCTCGTCGTCGGCGCCGTTCTGATCCCGGGCGCGCTCGCGCCGAAGCTCGTGACCCGGGAGATGATCGCGACGATGAAAGAGGGGGCGGTCGTCGTGGACGTCGCGATCGACCAGGGAGGCTGCTTCGAGACCTCGCATGCGACCACGCACGCCGAGCCGGTGTACACGGTCGACGGGGTCACGCACTACTGCGTCGCGAACATGCCGGGGGCCGTTCCCGTGACGTCGACGCGGGCCTTGACGAATGCGACGCTTCCGTACGTGGAGGCGATCGCGAATCAGGGGCTCGCGGCCGCGGTGCACGGAGACGACGCTCTGGCGAAAGGCGTGAATGTGATCGCCGGGAAGGTCACCTACGAGGCGGTGGCCGAGGCGCACGGGCTCGACTACACGCCGGTGGCAGACGTTCTCCCGCTCAGCGCCGTCTGAGCCGCCTGTTCCGCCTCGCGGATCGCTCTGCCGGCCGCGACGGCAGAGCGGGAGGGTCGGGCTCGACGAACGACGGTGCGCGCCCGTCGAGGGTGAGCTGACGCCGGAAAGACGACGACACCCCGGCGAGGATGCACCCGGGCTACCGGCCGGCGCGTTCGAGCTCAGCGGAGAAACCGCTGACGGCCTGGACGATCTAGGTCGTCTTCTTGCGGCCCGGCGTCGGGCTCAGCCGGACGACGAGCCACGTGACGCCTGCCGCAAGCGCGATCACGGCGGCGATGAAGAAGGCGAGCCCGACGATCCCGAGCACATTGTCCACGGGGGCAGGATAGCCGTCGAAGTACCATGGTTCGCGTGCCGCGCGCCTGTGTCATCGTGCTCGACGCCGTGGGGGCCGGGGCCCTGCCGGATGCTGCGGAGTTCGGCGACGAGGGCTCCGACACGCTGGGCAACGTCGCCCGTGCCGTCGGCGGGCTCGATCTGCCGACGCTCGAAGCGCTCGGTCTCGGCAACGTGGAGCCGCTCGAGGGCTGCGCGCCGCAGCCCGGTGCGCCGGCCGTCGCGGGACGGCTGCTCGAGCGCTCGAAGGGCAAGGACACGACGACCGGCCACTGGGAGCTGATGGGCGTCGTCACGCCCCAGGCGATGCCGACCTATCCGTTCGGCTTCCCGGACGAGGTCATCGACCCGTTCATGAACCGCACCGGCCGCGGAGTGCTCGGGAACAGGCCGGCGAGCGGCACGGAGATCATCCAGGAGCTCGGCGAGGAGCATCAGCGCACCGGCAAGTGGATCGTCTACACGAGCGCCGACTCGGTCTTCCAGATCGCCGCCCACGAGGAGACCGTGCCGCTCGAGGAGCTCTACGACGCATGCCGCACGGCGCGCACGATCCTGACGGGCAAGCACGCGGTCGGCCGCGTGATCGCGCGACCGTTCGTCGGCGCGCCCGGCGCCTACGAACGCACGGCGAACCGGCACGACTTCTCGCTCGAGCCGCGGCGGCCGAACTACCTCTCGCTCGTCCGCGACGCGGGTCACAAGGTCTACGGCGTCGGGAAGATCCCGGACATCTTCGCGCACCTCGACATCGACGAGGAGTTCCCGACGAAGTCGAACGTGGAGGGGATCCAGAAAACCGAGGAGCTGCTGCGGACGATCGACGACGGCCTCGTGTTCACGAACCTCGTCGAGACGGACATGCTCTGGGGGCATCGCAACGATCCGGTCAACTTCCACCGCTGCCTGCAGGACTTCGACCGCCGCCTGCCCGATCTCTTGGACGGGCTCCGGCCGGGCGACCTGCTGATCCTGACCTCCGACCACGGGTGCGATCCGACGACGCCGTCGACCGACCATTCGCGCGAGCACGCGCTCCTTCTCGCCTACGTCGAGGGCCGGAACGCTGCCGGCAGGATCCACGAAGGAGGAGAGTTCGGCGACGTGGGCGCGACGGTCAACGCGTGGCTCGGGGGCAAGTCGGGCCCGCGTGGCGTGCCGGGCACGCCGATCGTCTCGCCGTGACGCGCCTCGACGACCCGGCCGTCGTCGCCGCCGAGTACGCCGACGAGGAGCGCCTGCGGGCGCGGGCAGCCGCGTTCACCGGCCATCTCGCGGGCGCCGACGCCCGCGTTCCGCTCGTGGCCGCGGTCGCCGCGGTGAGCCCGCGGAGCGTGCTCGAGGTCGGGTGCGGCTGGGGTGAGCTCGCCGAATGGATCGAGCGGGAGACGGGAGCGGACGTGCTCGCGATCGACCTTTCGCCGCGGATGGTCGAGCTCGCGCGGGAGCGCGGTGTCGATGCGCGCCGCGGCGACGTGCAGCGGCTGGAGCTCGCCGACGGCAGCTTCGACGTCGCGGTCGCAGCCTGGATGCTCTACCACGCACCCGATCTCGACCGCGCGCTCGGGGAGCTGGCGCGCGTGCTCCGGCCCGGCGGTCGTCTCGTCGCCGCCACGAACTCGGCCTTCCACCTGCAGGAGCTGCGCGAGCTCGTGGGCAGCGGGCCGTCGCCGTCCAC
The DNA here is from genome assembly GCA_963784765.1 of uncultured Thermoleophilia bacterium. GTDB lineage: Bacteria > Actinomycetota > Thermoleophilia > Gaiellales > Gaiellaceae > PALSA-600. The sequence goes on along the minus strand of CAWASP010000022.1, from coordinate 34,607 downwards.
GTTCACCCGCGAGAACGGCGCGGCGCTGCTCCGACGCCACTTCGCATCGGTCCGGCGGATCGACCTGGACGGTGAGCTCACGCTCGCGGACCGCGACGAGGTCGAGGCGTATGTCCGGGCCTCGATCTCGATGTCCCCGTTCGTCGACAACCTCCCGGCGGTCGTCGACGAGCCGCTCCGCGTTCGGCGGGCGACCTCGGTCTTCGTCGCCGAGACGGCGGGATGAGTCACCTCGACGATCCCGCCGCTGTCGCACGGCAGTACGCCCGCGAGGATAACCTGCGAGCCCGGCAGGCGCTGTACGAGGAGACGACGGGCCTCCATCCGCACGAGGCCTTGCGCGGCGTGCTCGCGGAGCTGCGACCCGTCCGGGTTCTCGAGGTGGGGGGTGGACCGGGCGAGCTCGCGGAGTGGATGCGGGACGAGCTCGGGGCCGACGTCTCGTTCGTCGACATCTCGCCGCGAATGGTGGAGCTCGCGGGAGAACGCGGTGTCAGGGCGCAGGTCGGCGACGTTCAGGCGCTGCCGTTCGCGGATGCGTCGTTCGACGTCGTCGTCGCCGCGTGGATGCTCTACCACGTCCCCGACGTCGATCGCGGCCTGGCGGAGACGGCGCGCGTTCTCGTGCCGGGCGGGACGCTCGTCGCCGTGACGAACTCGGTCGACCACCTGCGGGAGCTCCGGGATCTGGTCGCCTATCCGGCCGGCCAGGAGGAGAAGTTCAGCCGTGAGAACGGGGAGCGCTTCCTGCGGCGGCACTTCGCACGCGTCGAGCGTCGCGACGCCGACGGCACGGCGATCGTACGAGACCGGGCGAAGCTCGTCGCCTACCGCGACTCGATGAGCATCGAGGTGGCGCCGATCCCGGAGGAGGTCACGCTGCCGTTCATCGTCCACAGACGAACGTCGATCTTCGTCGCGACCACGTGATTCGTCCGGGCGAGCTCATCCAGCGCAAGCGCGACGGCGAGGAGCTGCCCGACGCCGAATTGGCGGAGCTCGTTCTCGGGTTCGCGCGCGGCGAGGTGCCCGACTACCAGATGGCGGCGTTCTGCATGGCCGTCTACTTCCGTGGGCTCTCGCCGCGCGAGACGTACGTGCTGACCGACGCGATGATCCGCAGCGGCGAGACGATCGACATGAGTGCTGCGCTCGGGCGCAAGGCCGTCGACAAGCACTCGACCGGCGGGGTGGGGGACAAGACCTCCCTCGCGGTCGCCCCGATCGTCGCGGCATGCGGGGTGCCGTTCGGCAAGATGAGCGGCCGCGGCCTCGGCCACACCGGCGGCACGCTCGACAAGCTCGAGTCCATCCCCGGGTACCGCGTCGAGCTCTCGCTCGACGAGTTCGTCGCCCAGGTCCGGGAGGTCGGGGTGGCGATCGTCGGTCAGACGGCGGATCTCGTGCCCGCGGACAAGCTGCTGTACGGGCTCCGAGACGTCACCGCCACCGTCGACCAGCTCTCGCTCATCGCCGCGTCGATCATGTCGAAGAAGCTCGCCGCCGGCGCGCAGGCGATCGTCCTCGACGTGAAGGTCGGCAACGGTGCGTTCATGACGACGCTGGAGGCGGCGCGCGAGCTCGCCGAGGCGATGCGCTCCCTCGGGGAGACGGCCGGGCGCGAGGTCGTCTGCCTGCTCACGGATATGGACCAGCCGCTCGGAGCCGCGGTCGGGAACTCGCTCGAGGTGCTGGAGGCGCTCGAGACCGTGCGCGGCCGGGGGCCGGCCGACTTCACGGAGCTCGTCCTCGACGCGTGCGCGCGCCTTCTCGCGCTGTCCGATCTCGGGATCGATGCAGCCGAGGCTCGCCGTCGCGCCGAGGGTGCGGTTGCCGACGGGAGCGCCGAGGCGACATGGTGGCGCTGGATCGAGGCTCAGGGCGGAACGACCGACGAGTCGGCGATTCCCACGGCGCCTGTGATCCGCGAGGTGCCGGCGCCGAGCGCCGGCTATGTCCGGACGCTGAGCGCGATTCGCATCGGCAACGCCGCCGCCCACCTCGGCGCCGGCCGCCGGACGAAGGACGAGGACATCGACCATGCGGTAGGCGTCGTCTGCCGTGCGAAGCGCGGCGACCGTCTCGAGGCGGGCGAGACGCTCGCCGAGGTGCACGCGCGGACGGACGCGCACGCCGACGAGGTGGCAACAGAGGTGCTCGCGGCCTACGAGCTCGGCACGGAACCGCCGCCGGAGCGCCCGGTGGTGCTCGAGGTCGTCTGAGGCGACCGGCAGTCCCGGACGAGTCCGGGCGGGTACGGTGCGGCGGTGCCCGAGCTGCCCGAGGTGGAGACCGTCCGGCGCCGGCTCGCGCCCGTGCTCGAAGGGCGCACGATCGTCCAGGTTGCGATCGCCGATCCACGCGTCACGCGCCCCCTCGACCCGGACGAGGTGGCCCGTGAGCTGGAGGGCGAGCGGATCGCGGTGCTCGACCGTCGCGGCAAGTATCTGATTGTGAGGATGACGTCCGGGCGGGCTCTCCTGATTCACCTCCGAATGACGGGGTCGATGCGGCACGCACGGGGCGGGGAGCTTCCGGAGGATCCCCACCGGCGGGCAGTTGTCAGACTAGACGACGGATCGGACGTCGCCTACCGCGACGTGCGGCGCTTCGGTACGTGGCTGCTGCTCGAGCCGGACGAAGTCGATGCGTACCTCGATGCCCGGGTGGGCCGCGAGCCGCTGGCGGAGACGTACCGGGCGAAGCATCTGGCCGCGCGCCTGGCCGGACGGAAGGCGCCGCTGAAGGCGGTGCTGCTCGACCAGCGTACGGTCGCCGGCATCGGGAACATCTACGCCGACGAGGCGCTCTGGCGGGCGCGGCTGCACCCGCTCACACCCGCGCAGGAACTCGGCCCGGGAGACATCAGTGCGCTCTACCGCGGGATCCGGGATGCGCTCCGAGCCGGCATTCGACGGCAGGGCTCGACGCTTCGCGACTACCGGCTTCCGGACGGAGAGCCCGGAACCGCTCAGGAGGAGTTCAGGGTGTACGGCCGCATCGGCGAGCCCTGTGACAGGTGCGGGACGCCGATCGACAAGATTCGCGTCGCGGGCCGCGGCACGTGGTACTGCCCCAGGTGCCAGCGCCTGCCGCAGTCATCCCAAGCCTCACGGTCTGACGGCACCGCGCGCCGCGCTTCGAGGAGGAGCGGCACGAGCCCCGTGTCGGGCAGGCGTGTCGGAGAGCGGGCCGAAGCTCCCCGACGCCGGCTCTAGACTTGCGCTCCATGGCGGGGCGCTCCTACAAGACCGAGGCGATCGTGCTGCGGTCGATGCGCTTCTCCGAGGCCGACCGGATCCTGCACCTGTACACCGAGCACCGGGGCCGGATCGGGGCGATCGCGAAGGGTGTGCGCAAGACGAAGTCGCGGTTCGGTGCGCGTCTCGAGCCGCTGTCGCACGTCGAGCTCCTCCTCCACGAGGGCAGCGGAGAGCTGCAGACGATCACCGGGGTCGAGCTGCTCCGCTCGCACCGCACGGCCCGGGAGGAGCCCTACCGCCTGGGAGTCGGCCTGATCGGAGCCGAGGCGATGCTGCGGCTCTACGGGGAGCCGGAGGCGAGCCCCCGCGCCTTCGCCGCGCTCGCGCGCTTCCTCGACCTGCTGGACGACGCGCCGGTCGCGACGCAGCGGCCGGCGCTCGACCCGCTCGTCCTCGCGTTCCAGCTGAAGCTGCTCTGGCTGGCCGGTTACCTGCCGCACCTGACGAGCTGCGTCGAGTGCGGCGCCGAGTCGGACCTCGAAGCATTCTCGGCGCGGGCCGGAGGCGCGGTCTGTCCGACCCACGCCGCCGGCGCGCTGCGCCTGTCGCGCGAGGGAGTGACGGGCGCGGAGCGGCTGCTGTCGATTCCACTCGCCGACGCGTGCGCCGCGGCCCTCTCGGAACGGGCGCGGCGCGACGCTCTCGCCGTCATCACCTCGTCGTACGAGGAGCACGGCGGGTTCAGGCTGAGGACGCTCTCCGCGTGAGACGGGCGCTCGGCGGCGGCCTGGAGCTCGACGACGACCCGGAACGCATCGACCGGTCCGAGGTCCACCGCTTTCTCAGCGAGGTGAGCTACTGGGCGGCCGGCCGGGGGCGTGACATGCAGGACCGGCTGATCGACACGGCCCTCCGCGTCGTCGGCCTCTACGACGGCGATCGCCAGATCGGGTTTTGCCGCGCCTCGGGGGACGGCGTGTCCTGCGTCTACCTCGCCGACGTCTACGTCCTGCCCGAGTACCGCGGGCGAGGTCTCGGCGTGGAGCTCGTCCGCGAGATGGTCGAGAACGGCCCGTACGCCGGATCGCGCTGGCTGCTGCACACGGCCGACATGCACGAGCTGTACCGCAAGTTCGGGTTCGGCGATCCCGGCGAGCGGCTGATGGAGCGCCAGCCTAGGGCCGGCTGACCGCGAACCGGAGGTGCGTCGCGAACGGCGACTCGATCACCGACGTCCGCTCGAAGACGGAGCCGGTGCCCTCGCTGCCGTCGAAGAGTCGCTTCCCGCCCCCGAGCAGCACCGGGGCGATGGTCAGCAGAAGCTCATCGACGTATCCGGCCGCGAGACACTGCCGGAGCACGTCGGCGCCGCCCATCACGAGCACGTTGCGCCCGGCGGCCGCCTCGCGTGCGAGGCCGAGGGCGCGCTCGAGACCGTCCGTGACGAACTCGAAGGTCGTGTCGCCCTTCACGATCCGCTCGTGCGGGCGGTGCGTCACCACGAACACCGGCACGCCGAAGCCCGGGTCGTCGCCCCAGCCGTCGACGACGTCGTGCATCGTTCGCCCGACGATCCACGATCCTGCCGTCGGGAAGACCTCGGTCATGAGGGCCTCGTCGACCTCGGACGGCGTCCCACGCGGGCCGTCGTAGGTCCACGGGCCTCCGAACACCCACTCGTGGAGCCGCTCGCCGCCGTCGCCGAGGCCGGCTCCCGGCCGGTCGTCGGGCCCGGTCACGTAGCCGTCGAGCGACATCGTGATTCCTGCGAGCACCTTGCTCATCGCATCCTCCGGTCTCGTTCGTTCACTGGTCGTCTCTGAGACGTTGCCGCGGTCGGGAACTCATCTATCGTCGCGGCGATGGCGGTCGAAGCGATCCGCTCGCTCCCGGACGGGATCGCCCTGCGGTGGCGCGGGCCGCTCTCCGAGGACGAGTTGCTCGACCTTGTCGCGTCGCACGGCGGCACGCCGACGGAAGGCTGGTGGCCCCGGATCCGGCGGCACAGCCTGGGCTGGGCGACCGCCCGGACCGAGGGCGGCCTGCTCATCGGGTTCGTGAACGTGGCCGGCGACGGCTGCGATCACGCGTTCCTGCTCGACCCGAAGACCCGAGGCTCGTTCCAGCGGCGGGGGATCGGGACGCGCCTCGTCCTGTTCGCCGCCGAGCACGCTCGGGCGGCGGGTTGCGAGTGGCTCCACGTCGACTTCGACGACGACCTCGCACCGTTCTTCCTCGATGCGTGCGGCTTCGCGCCGGCCAGGGCAGGCCTGCTTCGACTCCGCTGTTAGATGCTCAGCCGCTCGACCAGCCAGGCGAGCGACAGCGGATAGCGTGCGCCGAGGCCGCGGTGGCCCCCGTCGAAGAGCTCGAAGTGGAGACGATCGTCGGAGAGGCCCGCGCTCGCGAGTGCCTCCGCGAGCGCGATGGCGCCGAGGTCGAGGTAGTACGCGTCCTGCCTGCCCGCGTCGAGCCAGCAGCCGCGCCAGCTCCTCACTGCCTGCGCATGAGCGGCGGTAGCGCGCACCGGGTCGTGCTGCAGCCAGCGCTCGAAAGCAGGCAGCGTCCGGCCGGCTGCATCGAACGGGAGCGTCCCGTCGCCGAACGCGCGCGCCGCCGCCGTGAGCTCCACGAGCAGCGCGTCGCCATGCGAGTCGAGCCCGGAGAAGGACGACCAGAAGCCGTCCAGCAGGCCGTCGTGTCGATCACGCAGCTCGCGCGCCGCGGCGGGAAAGCCGTGCGCGAGAGTCACCTCGAAGAGCGCGTCGGGCGCATGCGCCGCGACGGCCGTGAAGAGATCCGGCCGCTCGAGCGCGTTGACGAGCGCGCCGTAACCGCCCGACGACTTCCCCTGGAGGCCGCGCAGCCCGTTCGTCGGGTAGGAGTCGTCGACGAACCGGACGACCTCCTGCTGCAGGTAGGTCCCGTAGCGGCCGATCCCCTCGGAGTCGATCCATTGCGAGCCGCCCACCGACGTCCACCCGTCGACGAGCACGACGACGGCGGCGGGCGCGAGCTCGTCGATCCGGTCCGGGTACGACTGCTCGAACGGCTCGACGTTGAACCACCAGCGGGCCGAGCGCATGTGCGCGTGGAGGACGTAGACCGTGGGGTAGCTGCGCGACCGGTCCTCGGGGGCCCACACGAAGAGCGGCCGCTCCGCCGGGTCCCCGAGCGGGTTGCCGCGCAGCGCCTCGGAGACGAGCGAATGCTCGTGCCAGCTCACTGCAGGAGCCGGTCGGCGAGCAGCGCGCGCGCGCCCTCGATCGCGATCCGCTCCTGGGCCAGCGTATCGCGGTCGCGCAGGGTGATCGTGCCGTCGACGAGCGTCTGCTCGTCGATCGTCAGCGCCCACGGCGTGCCGATCTCGTCCTGACGGCGGTAGCGCCGCCCGATGGCGGCCGCATCGTCGTACTCCGCCGACATCGACCGGCGCAGCTCCTCGTAGAGCGGCCGCGCCTTCTCGACCATCGCCGCGTCCTTGCCTACCAGCGGCAGGACCGCCACCTTCACCGGAGCGAGGCGCGGATGGAGCCGCAGCACCGTCCGCTGACGCTCGGCGACCTCCTCCTCGTCGTACGCGTCGCAGAGGAACGCGAGCATGAAGCGGTCGACGCCGCCCGCCGGCTCGATGACGTGCGGGACGTACCGGTCGTCGTGGCCGACCCACTCGAGCGTCGTGCCGGAGTGCTCGGTGTGCTGGCGCAGGTCATAGTCGCCCCGGTTCGCAACGCCTTCGAGCTCGAGCCAGCCGATCGGAAAGAGGTACTCGATGTCGCTCGTCGCGCTCGAGTAGTGCGAGAGCTCACCCGAGTCGTGCGCGCGGACGCGCACGTGCGACTCGCGCAGGCCGAGGTCGAGGTGCCACCGCCGCCGCTCCTCGATCCAGTAGCGGTGCCACTCGGCCGCATCGGTCGGCGGCACGAAGAACTCCATCTCCATCTGCTCGAACTCGCGCAGCCGGAAGATGAAGTTCCCCGGTGTGATCTCGTTGCGGAAGCTCTTGCCGATCTGCGCGATGCCGAACGGGGGCTTCACCCGCAGCGACGACGTGACGTTCTTGAAGTTGACGAAGATGCCCTGAGCCGTCTCTGGCCGCAGGTAGGCCACCGCCGCCGAGTCGCGCAGCGCGCCGATGTGGGTCTCGAACATCAGGTTGAAGGCGCGGGGCTCGGTGAGGTCGCACTGCGCGTCCTGGCCCGGGTGCTTGGACGGGCGCTTCCCGCACTGCGCGTGCTCCAGGTCGTCGGCGCGGTAGCGCAGCTTGCAGGTGCGGCAGTCGACGAGGGGGTCGGAGAAGCTGCCGACGTGGCCCGATGCGACCCAGACCTGGGGGTTGAGGATGATCGAGGAGTCGAGCGCGACCATGTCGTCGCGCTCCTGGATCATCGCGCGCTGCCACTCGCCTTTGATGTTCTGCTTCAGCAGGACGCCGTAGTGGCCGTAGTCGTACGACGATCCGAGCCCGCCGTAGATGTCGGAGGACGGGAACACGAAGCCGCGCCGGCGGCAGAGCGCCGCGATCTTCTCGACCGTCGCCGGTCCCTCGAACTGCTGGAGCTCGTCAGAGGCCATTGGCCCCTGAACGTACCTACTCCTCCTGCTCCCCGTCCCAGTAGGGCACGTGCTCGATGCGGCCGATGACCCCGAGACCCCGCCAGGAGACCTTGTTGGAGCGCGGGTAGTAGCACATGTCGTTCGGCCTGCGCGTGCCGTAGATCAGCATCGTGCAGCCCTCGTCCCCGGCACGGAACCAGTGCGAGACACCGGTGCCGGGAGGGCGCGCGACGAGGTGGCCGGGACGGAGGGCGTGCTCCTCGCGCTCGGCGCCGCGCTCTGCACGGAGCGGCGAGGGCCAGAGGTGCAGCGTTGCCGAGCCCTCGAGGATGACGAAGATCTCCTCCTCCTCCGAGTGGCAGTGCGGAACGGAGCCGATCTTCCCGGGGAGGATCCGCTCCCAGTGGAGGCCGGCGAGCACCGAGCGATCGCGCGTGGCGAGCGGTGCGGTGACGATCTGGTCGCGCCACGGCTCGTGCTCGACCTCGTCGACGTTGACGATGTTCCCCGGACGCCGCTTCGGCTCGCCCACCTCGAGGGGACCGACAGTCGCCTCGACGTCCCACGGGTCGTCGTCGCGGCCCTCCACCCACGGCCAGCCGATCCGGATCGCGCGCGACCGCGGCAGCCAGCCGATCTCCGTCGGATGGCGCGTGCCGAAGACGAGGTACTCGAGCCCGTCGGGGCCGGCGACGAACGTGTGCTCGTGCTCGTCGGCGCGATGGATCACGCAGTCGCGCGGGCCGACCTCGTGCACGCCGCCGTCCTGCCAGGCGAGGCCCGATCCGGCGAGGATGTAAAAGAGCTCCTCGGACGCTCCGTGCGAGTGGGGAGGCGTCGGAAGCCTGCCGGGCGCGACGCGGACGCGGTTCACGCCGACGCCCGCGGTACCGGCGGCGCGGCCAAGCATCTGCCACTCGGCGTCCATCTCGCCCTTCGCGCGGACGTGCGTCTCGACCTCGTCCCAGTGTGCGAGCCCCACGGTTCGCCAAGCCTACGCGAAGCCTTCCCGAAGTAGGCTGCCGCCGTGCAGACCGTCGAGCTCCACATGATCTCCGACTCGACCGGCGAGACCGCGCAGCGGCTCGTGCTCGCCCTCGAGGCGCAGTTCCCGGAGCAGGAGTTCCTCGAGATCAGGCACCCGAGGGTCGAGTCCGTGGCCGATCTCCAGCTCGCGGTCGAGCGGATGAAGGGAAGACCCGCGGTCGTCGTCTACACGCTCGTCGAGCCCGAGATGCGCGAGGCGATGCGCCAGCTCTGCCGGCGCGCCCGGCTCCACTACTGCGACCTCCTCGGACATCCGATCGAGGCGGTCGCACGGGTCTCCGGGCAGGCGGCGAAGATGAAGCCGGGCGCCCGGCCGCCCCTGAACGACGCCTACTTCCGGCGGATGTCTGCGATCGAGTTCGCCGTCAAGTTCGACGACGGCGTCGGCTCCGGCCTGCACGAGGCCGATCTCGTGCTCGTCGGCGTCTCGCGGACGTCGAAGACGCCGCTCTCGATCTACCTCGGCTACCTCGGCTACAAGGCGGCGAACGTGCCGCTCGTGAAGGGGATCGAGCCGTCCGCCGAGCTCTTCCGGATCGACCAGACCAAGATCGTCGGCCTGACGATCGACGCGAGCCGGCTCTCCGAGATCCGCGCGGAGCGGATCCGCTGGATGCGCGGCGACATCCGCTACGCCGACCTGCTCGAGATCTACGAGGAGCTCGAGTACGCCGGGCAGGTGCACCGCCGGCTCGGCTGCCCCGTCATCGAGGTGAGCGAGCTCTCGATCGAGGAGATCTCCCACCGGATCATCCGGCTCGTCGAACAGCGGCGGGCCGAGGTGCAGGCGTCGTGAAGGAGAAGCCGCCGCCGGACGTCCCGCTCTGGCGCTGGGCGGTCTGGTACGTCACGCTCGGCGTGGCCCTCGTCCTCTTCTACGGCGTCGGCACGCCGATCTGGTTCGGCCTGCGGGCCCTCGCATGGGCGGCGGAGTTCCGGGCGCGTCGTCGCGGGATCACCGGGGCCTCATCGGGGCAGGTACGGATGCGGTGAGCCCCGAGGCCCGGTTGACTCCGGGCCATGATGGATAGATTCGGAACTCACATGGCGAACAATTACGTTTACGACTTCGACGAGCCCACGGACGGCGGCCGCGAGCTCCTGGGCGGCAAGGGCATCGGCCTGGCCGAGATGACACAGATGGGCGTGCCCGTCCCGGGCGGGTTCACGATCACGACGGATGCGTGCCGCGCGGCGATGGGGGCCGGCGGTGTGTTGCCCGAGGGGCTCGCAGAAGAGGTGGACGAGCACATCCGCCGGCTCGAGGAGCGGACAGGCAAGCGATTCGGCTCGAACGAGGATCCCCTGCTCGTCTCGGTCCGCTCGGGGGCGGCCATCTCGATGCCGGGAATGATGGACACGATCCTCAACCTCGGCCTGAACGACGAGGCGGCGGAGGGCCTCGCGGCGTCGACCGGCAATCCGCGGTTCGCCTACGACTCGTATCGGCGTCTGATCCAGATGTTCGGCGAGGTCGTCGACGGCATCGACGGCCAGCGCTTCGAGTCGGCGCTCTCCGACCTCAAGCGCACCCGGAAGGTGCAGCAGGACACCGACCTGACCGCCGACGACCTGCGCGAGCTCGTCGCCATCTTCCGCCGGATCTATCACGACGAGACGGGCTCCGACTTCCCCGGCGACGCGCGCGATCAGCTGCTGCGCGCGGTCGGGGCGGTGTTCCGCTCCTGGGAGAATCCGCGCGCCAGGGTGTACCGGCGCGCGCACGAGATTCCGGACGACCTGGGCACGGCGGTCAACGTCGTGCAGATGGTGTTCGGGAACAAGGGCAACCGGTCGGGAACGGGCGTTGCGTTCACGCGCAACCCGTCGACCGGCGAGTCCGGCCTGTACGGGGAGTTCCTCGCGAACGCGCAGGGCGAGGACGTCGTCGCCGGCATCCGGACGCCGCAGCCGCTCGAGGCGATGCGGGAGACGCTGCCGGAGGCGTTCGAGCAGCTCGTCGACACGATGCGGCGGATCGAGGAGCACTACCGCGACATGCAGGACATCGAGTTCACCGTCGAGGACGAGCGGCTCTACCTGCTGCAGACGCGGTCGGCGAAGCGGACAGCGGCCGCGGCGCTGAACGCCGCCGCCTCGATGGTCGAGGAGGGGCTGATCTCGCGCGAGGAGGCGGTCGCGCGCATCGACCCGGCGCAGCTCGACCAGCTTCTGCACCCGATGATCGATCCGTCCGCGGCGCTCGAGCCGGCGGCGAAGGGGCTGAATGCCTCGCCCGGCGCTGCGAGCGGGGGCGTCGTCTTCGACGCCGACACGGCGGTCGAGCGGGCAAAGGCCGGTCCGGTCATCCTCGTCCGCTTCGAGACGACGCCGGACGACATCCACGGCATGATCGCCGCCCAGGGGATCCTGACGGTCCACGGCGGCATGACCTCGCACGCGGCGGTCGTCGCCCGGGGCATGGGAAAGCCGTGCGTCGCCGGCTGCGACGAGCTGACGCTGGGCCAGGGCACGATGACGCTGGGCGGGCGGACGCTCTCCGAGGGAGAGGTGATCACGATCGACGGGGGCACCGGCCGCGTGTTCGTCGGCGAGGTGCCTCTCGTGCCGCCGCAGATCAACGAGGACTTCGAGCGGGTGCTCGGCTGGGCCGACGAGCTGCGCCGCCTGGGCGTGCGCGCGAACGCCGACAACCCGGAGGATGCTGTGCGCGCCCGGGAGTTCGGGGCGGAGGGGATCGGCCTGTGCCGCACCGAGCACATGTTCTTCGGCGAGGAGCGGCTGCCGGTCGTGCAGGAGATGATCCTCGCGGACAGCGTCGCTGCCCGCCGCGCCGCGCTCGACCGGCTGCTGCCGTTCCAGCAGTCCGACTTCGAAGGGATCTTCGAGGCGATGGCGGGGCTGCCGGTGACGATCCGGCTGCTCGATCCCCCGCTGCACGAGTTCCTGCCCTCCGAGGCGGAAGCGTCCGATGAGGCGATGCGGCGGCGGATCCGCGCGCTGCACGAGGCGAATCCGATGCTCGGTACGCGCGGTTGCCGGCTCGGCATCCAGTTCCCGGAGATCTACGAGATGCAGATCCGTGCGATCGCGCGGGCGGCCAGGGCCGTCGCGGAGCGGACGGGGGAGGCACCGCTCGTCGAGGTGATGCATCCGCTCGTCGGCTTCCGCGAGGAGCTGCGCCGCCTGCGTGAGCTGACCGAGCAGGTCTGGGCGGAGGAGGCGCCAGACGTCGAGCATCTCGTCGGGACGATGATCGAGGTGCCGCGGGCGGCGCTTCGCGCCGACGAGGTCGCGGAGGAGGCCGACTTCTTCTCGTTCGGCACGAACGACCTCACGCAGATGACGCTCGCCTTCTCGCGCGATGACGCCGAGGGCAAGTTCCTGACCACGTACCTCCACGACGGCGTCCTCGAGCGAAACCCGTTCGAGACGATCGATCTGGACGGCGTCGGCGACCTGATGCGGATCGCGGTGGAGCGGGGCAGAGGGTCGAAGCCGGGGATCAAGCTCGGCATCTGCGGCGAGCACGGCGGCGAGCCGCGCTCGATCGCCTTCTGCCACGAGCTCGGCCTCGACTACGTGAGCTGCTCGCCCTTCCGCGTCCCGCTCGCACGCCTCGCCGCCGCCCAGTCCGCCCTGAAGGAATCCGGCCGCGGGACCTACGTGGCCGCAGGCGGGTAGCGAGACCGTGAGCCCGGCTCGCCTCCGGGCGGGCCGGGCTCAGTACCGCACTGCGATCTCGTCGAGCGCCTTGCGCCGGAGCGCCGGCACGGTCGCGTCGGCGGCGGGGTAGCCGACCGGGATCAGCACGTACGGCCGCTCGTTCTCGGGGCGGCCGAGCAGCTCGCGCAGGAAGCCCATCGGCGAGGGCGTGTGCGTGAGGGCGCAGAGGCCGCTCATCTGCAGGGCGGCGAGCAGGAACCCGACGGCGATGCCGACCGACTCGCGGACGTAGTAGTGCTTGAGCCTCGTCCCGCCGGGGCCGGGACGCCACGCCTGCTCGAAGACGACGATCACGTACGGTGCGTCGGTGATGTGCGTCTTCACCCAGTCGGTGCCGATCGGCTCGATCGCCCGCTTCCATTCGTCGGTCGCACGCCGGTCGTAGAAGTCGCGCTCCTCCGCCTCGGCTGCCTCCCGCAGGCGCTCCTTCAGCTCCGGGTCGGAGACGACGGCGAAGGTCCACGGCTGCTGGTGGGCGCCGGACGGAGCGGTGCCCGCCACGACGAGCGCGTTCGCGATCAGCTCGTACGGAACCGGTTCGGGCGAGAACGCCCGCACCGAGCGTCGCGCCGCCATGGTCGCGCGGAAGCGTCGCGACCGCTCGAGCGCCTCGGCGGGGTCGAGCCGCTCCCATGCAAGCGCCACCGGCTCGTACGGCACGGCTACTGGTAGTTGCGGACCTTCATGTAGGCGATGATGATCGCGAGCGCGCTGATCGCCGCGACCGAGGCGATGCTCTGCACCGCCGAGCGCCGGAACGAGAGCAGCAGGATCATGAGCACGATGCCTCCGATCAGGCCGCCGACGTGCCCGCCGACCGAGATGTAGCTCGAGAACGCGAACGTGATCACCAGGTTGAGCACGATCAGGCCGAGGATCTGCCCGCCGGTCGCGATGTTCCCGCGGCGCTCGAGGATCAGCAGCGCGCCGAGGATGCCGAAGATCGCACCCGAGGCTCCCACGGTCGGCGCGTTCGGCGCGCTCCACACGAGCGCGCCCGCCGAGCCGGCGAGGCCCGATGCGAGGTACAGGAGCAGGAACCGCCAGCGGCCGATGATCTGCTCGAGGATCGTGCCGACGAAGTAGAGCGAGAACATGTTCATCCCGAGGTGGATCCAGCTCGCGTGCAGGAACATCGCCGTGACGAGGCGCCACCAGTCGCCGTGGGCGACGCCGACGACGTGCCCGTTGATGCAGCAGCCCGAGGCGAAGAGCGCGCCGTGGTCGAACATCCAGTTGTTGATGAAGCTGCCGTTCCAGATCGCGACCTCGGCGACCGCCACGGCGACGTTGATCCCGATCAGGACGAGCGTTAGGCCGTTCGGGCGCCGGCCGCCCGTCCGCGTCACCGCGCGTGTCACCTTGGCGACGCCCTGCGGCTTGCCCGAGTGCTCCGGGCAGCGGAGGCCGACCGCTGCCGGGGTCATGCACTCGTAGCAGATCGGGCGGCCGCATTCCGAGCACGACAGCCCGGTCTCGCGGTCCGGATGGCGGTAGCAGTAACGCGGAGCGTCCACGCGGCTAGCGTATCGGCGTGCGGGTCGACGTCGCGTTCACAGCGGACGAGCACGCGGCCGCCCGCGTGGCCATCGTTGTCGACGTCATCAGGGCCACCTCCTCGATCGCGCAGGCGCTCGAGTCCGGCTACGAGCGCGTCCTCTGCTGCGCCGAGATCGACGAGGCCCGCTCGCTGCGGTCCGAGCTCGGCGACGAGGCAGTGGTCGGAGGCGAGCGGGAGGGGGTCGTCGTCGACGGCTTCGACGTCGGAGCGTCCCCGCGTGAGTTCGCCCGCGGGCCGCGCGCGCCCACGCTCGTGCTGACGACGACGAACGGCACCCGCGCGATCCTGAGGGCGGCGGAGCGATGCGAGCTGGTGCTGCTCGGCTCGCTCCTCAATCTGAGCGCGGTCGCCGGGGCGGCACGCGCCTCGGGCGGCGACATCGCGGTCGTCTGCTCGGGGTTCAAGGGCCGCTTCGCGCTCGACGACGCGTACTGCGCGGGCAGGATCGTCGAGGCGCTCGGGGGCCGACCGACCGACGCGGCCCTCGCCGCCGGGCTGCTCGCCCGTGCGTGGCCCACGCCGCTCGACGGGCTGCGCGCCCGCACGTACGGTCCGCCGGGGATCGAAGCGGACATCGAGCACTGCGCCCGGGTCGACGCCCTCACCACGGTGCCGCGGCTCGCCGGGCTCGTCGGCACGGCCGCCGAGATCGTCGCATGAGGCGGCTCGAGCCGGGTGTGGGAGAGGCGGTCGCGTGGCAGGAAGGGGAATGGCACGAGACACGTTCTCTCGTGGGAGTCGACGTTGTTGCCGATCGAAGGAGGGTTCGAATGAGCGAGGCAGTACAGCTGTTCGGCGGGGAGCACGTCCGCCGCTACCGCGAGACGGGGGGCGAGGTGGGCCACGACTGGAAAGAGGGCTCGAGCGTCCTCCTGCTGACGACGACGGGGCGCACGAGCGGCGAGCCGCGAACGACGCCGCTCATCTACGCGAAGGACGGCGACCGGTACGTGATCGTCGCCTCGAAGGGCGGCGCGCCGGAGGATCCCGGCTGGTACCGCAACCTCCGAAAGGCGCCCGAGGTCGAGCTGCAGGTGTGGGACGAGGTCTTCCGCGCCCGGGCGCGCACCGCCGAGGGCGACGAGCGTGACCGGCTCTGGGAGAAGGCAAACGAGGTCTGGCCGCACTACGCCGAGTATCAGGAGCGCACCGAACGGGAGATCCCGGTGGTCGTGCTGGAGCGGCTCTAGCGCGAGCTTCCCGGTACAGTGTGAGCGAGGCGATGAGGCCCGCCTGAACCGCCCTCCGGGGCTGATGGCTTCTACCGAGCCCGACGGTGGAAGCCATGCCCGATCGTCTCGAACGTGAACCTGCGCTCGCCACGGTGCCGTACGGTGACGGCCCGTTCGGAAGCATCCTCTTCCCCGGCGGCACGCCTGACCTCGCAGGCGTGCAGGAGCCGTCGTCGTTCGCGGACCTGAACCTCGACCAGGTGCTCGATGCGGTCCTCGCCGGTCGCGAGGAGTACGACCTCGAGGCGTTCTTCTACCACCCGCTTCCGGACGCCGGGTCCGTCTCGTATCGGCTCGAGATCGTCGCCGATCTCGAGCGAACCGAGATCCGAGGGCCCGTCGTCGCCTTCGCCGAGGAGATGCGACGGATGCGCGGCCACCTCACGCAGGCCCATGTCCGCCACTACCAGTACGAGCGCCAGCGGTGGTTCCTCGACGCGGCGGAGATCTACCGCGACGCCGTGGTCGCGCTCGCCGATGCGCTCGCGGCCGCCGAACCGGGCTCATGCGGCCTGCGGAGCTTCTGCCGGCACCTCGCGGGCTACACGGCCTCGGAGGAGTTCGGGTCGCTGGCGGTGGAGTCGCGCACCGTCCGGGAAGGCCTCGATGCCGTGCGGTACACGCTCAGGATCAGAGGCTCGCGCGTGACCGTGAGCCCCTATCAGGGCGAGCGCGATTCGAGCGTCGAGGTCGAGCAGACGTTTGCCCGCTTCCGGCAGGGCGAGGTCGACGACCACCTCGTCAAGGTCGCCGACTCCGGCTCGATGGATCACGTCGAGGCGCGGATCGTCGCGCTCGTCGCGCGTCTCAACCCGGAGGAGTTCGCCGCGCTCGACCGGTTCTGCGCGCGGCGGCGCGACTTCGTCGAGCCCGGCGTCGCCGCCTTCGACCGCGAGGTGCAGTTCTATCTCGCCTATGCCGAGCACATCGAACGCCTCGAGCGAGCCGGGTTGTCGTTCTGCCTGCCGGTCGTCTCGCGGGAGGCGAAGGAGAGCTCGGCAGAGGGCGCCTTCGATCTCGCGCTCGCCGCGAAGCTCGCGTCGAGGGGCGAGCCGGTCGTCCGCAACGACTTCGTCCTGCGGGACGCGGAACGAGTGCTCGTCGTCACCGGCCCGAATCAGGGGGGCAAGACGACCTTCGCGCGCATGTTCGGCCAGCTGCACCATCTCGCGGCTCTCGGGCTGCCCGTCCCGGCGCAGTCGGCGCAGCTCTTCCTGGCTGACCGCGTGCTGACGCACTTCGAGGTCGAGGAGGACATCGCAACGCTTCGCGGGAAGCTCGACGACGAGCTCGTCCGGATGCGCGACCTCCTCGACGACGCGACCGGCGACAGCGTCGTCGTCTTCAACGAGATCTTCGCCTCGACCACCCTCGCCGACGCCGTCTACCTCGGCAAGGAGCTCCTGCGACGCATCCGCGAGCTGAACTGTGTCGCCGTGTGCGTCACGTTCGTCGACGAGCTCTCGGCTCTCGACGAGACGACGGTGAGCATGGTGGCGACCGTGGACCCGGACGACCCGTCGCGGCGCACGTTCGAGATCGTGCGACGCCCGGCCGACGGTCGCGCCTACGCCTGGGCGATCGCCGACAAGTACGGGCTCTCGTACGAGCGCCTGAGGAGGCGCCTCGGGGGATGAAAGCCCGCCTCGCCCACCCGGACGCCGACCTCGACCTGGAGCGGGCGCTGCCTGCGAACGCGGAAGAGCTCGAGCAGGACCTCGAGCTCGAGACGCTCTTCGACGTGATGGCGCGCAACGACGAATACCTGCGCGAGCTCGTCGAGAGAGTCGTGCTCTCGAGCCTCGGCGATCCCGCTGCGATCCGCTACCGGCAGGACGTCCTCCGCGACTGCCTCGGCCACGCGGAGGTCGTCCGGGAGCTCTACGCGCTCGCCGTCGACGGGGTCGAGAGCCGGCGGAAGGTGCGCTTCTTCTGGGCCCGCGACTCGCCCGACTCCCTGCTCTCGAAGTCGCTCGGAATGCTCGATCTCCTGGTCGAGGTGCTGCGGCGCGTGCGAGCCCTGGCCGACGAGCACGCGCCGGCGTTCGCGTCCGAGGGCTTCAAGCGGCTCTTCGCGATGCTCCAGGCCGAGCTCGACGACGACTACCTTCGGACGGTCGAGGATCACCTGCGCGAGCTCCGGTTCCGGCGCGGCACGCTGATCAGCGCAGGGCTCGGCCGGGGGAACCGGGGCCGGGACTACGTCCTGCGCAAGCCGAACGATCAGAGGCTGCTCGAGCGGCTCGCGCCCGGCCGCCCGGCGAGCCACAGCTTCACGATTCACCCGCGCGACGAGCACGGTCATCACGCCCTCGGCGAGCTCCGAGGGCGGGGGATTGCCGTTGCCGGAAACGCGGTCGCGCAGTCGGCCGACCACATCCTCGCCTTCTTCCGCATGCTGCGCGGCGAGCTCGGCTTCTACATCGGCGCCCTGAACCTGCACGAGGGGCTCGTCGAGCGTGGACTGCCGACGTGCTTCCCGGAGCCGCTCGCGCCGCAGGGGCTTCCGAGATTCGCCGCCCACGGGCTCCGTGATGCAGCGCTCGCGTTCCACCTCGAAGGCCCGACGGTCGGCAACGACCTGGAGGCCGACGGCAAGCGCCTCGTGATCGTCACCGGCGCGAACCAGGGAGGGAAGTCCACCTTCCTCCGCAGCGTCGGACAGTCGCAGCTGCTGCTCCAGGCGGGCATGTTCGTCGCTGCGGAGTCGATGCGCGCCGACGTCTGCACCGGCGTCTTCACGCACTTCAAGCGCGGGGAGGACGCCACGATGACGCACGGCAAGCTCGACGAGGAGCTCGGCCGGATGAGCGCGATCGCGGACGCGATCGCGCCGGACGGCCTGCTGCTCTGCAACGAGTCGTTCGCCTCGACGAACGAGAGCGAGGGCGCGGAGATCGCGCGGCAGGTCGTCCGCGCCATGACCGGGTCGGGGGTGAGGACGGTGTTCGTCACGCACCTCTACGACCTGGCATCGGGGCTCCACGAGGCGCGGTCCGAGTCCGCGCTCTTCCTACGGGCCGAGCGGGAGCCCGACGGCCACCGCACCTTCCGCGTCCTGCCCGGCGAGCCGCTGCCGACGAGCTTCGGCGCCGACTCCTACCGGCGCATCTTCGGCGTCGAGCCCGCCGGTAAGCCGGATCAACCCTCCTGAAAGCGGCGCACGGCCTCGGCGATCTCGCGCTCTGCGTCGGCCCGACCGGCCCAGCCTTCGATCGCGACGACCCGGTCCGGCTCGAGCTCGGTGTAGACGGCGAAGAAGTGCGCGATCTCGTCGCGCAGCTTCTGCGAGATGTCGTCCAGCTCGTGGACGTCGCGCCATTCGGGATCGGCGAGCGGGACACACAGCACCTTGTCGTCGATCCCCGCCTCGTCGCGCATCTGGAAGAGGCCGACAGGCCTGACGTCGATACGGCAGCCCGGGAACGTCGGCTCGTTCACGAGCACGAGCGCATCGAGCTGGTGACCGCTCTCGGTCAGCGTCCCCTCGAGGAAGCCGTAGTCGGCCGGATACACGACGGAGCTGAAGAGGTGCCGGTCGAGCCTGATCACGCCGCGCTCTGCGTCGTACTCGTACTTGTTTCGGCTCCCCTGCGGGATCTCGACGAAGCAGGTCAGATCCACGCGCGCTCCTTTCTCCGGCGACGGTGCCACCCGGACTCAATCATCTCGGTGAGGGTGGCGCTCCACCCGACCGTTCGGTAGCGTTCGCGGGCCCCAGATGAAGCTCTGGGTGAGAGCAGAGGCTCTCGAACCGCCGCCCGCCGGCTGATGGCTTCTACCCGCGCCGAATCGCGACGCAGGAGAAAGGAGCCCCGGCAGCGACATGCCTCGCCTGAACGACTGGCTGATCCAGGCCTTCCAGGTCGCGACCGTCCTGCTCCTCTCACCGCTCGTCACGGGCGTCATCGCGCGTCTCGAGGCGATCGTGCAGCAGCGGCACGGACCTCGCGTGCTCCAGCCCTACCACGACATCGCGAAGCTCTTCTGCAAGGAAACCGTGCTGCCGGAGGGCGCCGGGCCCGTGTTCCGGGCGGCGCCGTACGTCGCGTTCGCGGCGTACCTGACCGTGCCGCTCCTGATCCCGGTGCTGACGACGTTCCCGCTGCCGCTCGGCTACATGGGGGACATCCTCGGAGGCGGGTTCGTGCTCGGCCTTGCCAGCTTCGCCGTGTCGCTCGCGGCGATCGACAGCGGCAGCCCGTATCCGCAGCTCGGGTCGAGCCGGTTGCGCAGCTTCGGCGCGCTCGCCGAGCCGACGGTCATCTTCGTCGTCTTCACGGTCGCGCTGATCACCCAGACCGATCTGCCGTACGCAATGGTCGCGACGCTGAAATCGTCGGCGGTCGAGGTACTGCGGCCCGCGCACCTGCTTGCCGCCGCGGCGTTCTTCATGGTCGTGCTCGCCGAGACCGGCCGCATCCCGCTCGAGAACCACGGAGCGACGCTGGAGTTCGGGATGATCGAGGAGGCGCGTGTCATCGAGCACTCCGGGCCGGGCTTCGCCCTCCTCAAGTGGGGCTCCTCGATGAAGCAGCTGATCCTCTACGTGATCTTCGCGAACGTCCTCGTCGTCCCCTGGGGACTCGCAACAGGCCCGCGTCTCGATCACGTGCTCGTCGCGATCGGGCTCCTGCTCGCGAAGGCGCTCGGGATCGGGCTCGTCATCGTGGTGGTCGAGTCGTCGTTCGCGAAGCTGCGGCTCTACAAGATCCCGGAGTTCACCGTCGCGAGCTTCCTGCTCGCCGTGTTGGCGGTGATCACGTTCGTCTTCCAGCGCGACTTCGGGGGCCCGCTCACCGTGTTCGGCGCGTTCTCGAGCGTGATCGCCGTTTCCGTGCTGCTGCTCGAGTTCGGCATGCTGCGCTCCCAGGACGTCTGGGAGCAGCTCGGCCTCTACGCGTTCGGGTCGGTCGCGATCGCCGTGCTCGCCTTTGCGGCCGCGGGCTCGGGCGGTGGGGACCTGTACGCGCTCGGGGCGGTGACGATCGCCTTCAAGGCGCTTGCCGTGCCGCTCGGCATCGCGTTCATCCTGCGGACGCTCGACGTGGACGTCCGGGTCCCGTCGGTCCTGCGGCCACCGTCGACGGCGCTGCTCGGAATCGCTCTCTCCGCGGTCGCGTTCCTCGCGCTCTCCGGCCTGAAGCTGCAGGTCTCCGAGCCACTGCCGCTGTCGGCGCTCGCCGTATCGGTCGCGGTCGTGCTCGTCGCGTTCCTGCTCATGATCGTCCGGCCCTCTGCGCCCTCGCAGCTTCTCGGCTTCCTGGCGCTCGAGAACGGCGTGACGCTCGCGAGCCTGGTGATCGCGCCGAGCCTTCCGCTGATCCTCGCGCTGCTGTTGCTCTTCGACGTGCTCGTCGGCGTGCTCGTGTTCGTCGTGCTCGTCCAGTACTTCGGGCTGCAGCGCACCTCCGTCACGACGGACATCCTGCAGAGGCTCCGCGGCTGATGGCGTTGGTGCTCATCGGGCTCGTCGTCGTCGCGCTTGCTGCGGCGCTCGTCTGCCTCGGCGTGCGCGCCGCGGTTGCCGAGGCGGTGACGGTCGCGTCCGCGATCGCCTCGCTCGCGCTCGCGGTCGCCGCGGCGGTCGAGGTTCGAGACGGCTCGACGCTGACGATCGCCGGCCGCTGGCTGCATCTCGACGCGCTCGGGGCTGTGTTCCTGCTCGCGACGGGGTTCCTGTACGCGGCCGGAGCGGTCTTCTCGATCGGCTACCTGCGGGCAGACGCGCGGCGGCGCGACTATCCGGCGTTCGCGCGCCGCTACTTTGCGCTGCTCAACCTGTTCGGCTGGACGATGCTCGTCGTCCCGCTGATGAACGACTACGCGACGCTCTGGATCGCGGTCGAGCTGACGACGATCGTCTCCGTGCTGCTGGTTGCGCTCGACCGGACCGAGGCGGCGCTCGAGGCGGCCTGGAAGTACGTCGTCCTCGCGTCGGTCGGGCTCGGCATCGCGCTGCTCGGGATCGTCTTCCTGTACGCGGCCGGGATCAGCGAGCTCGGCGATTCGTACGTACCACGGTTCGCGACGCTTCTCGGTGCGGCGCATGCGATGCCCGCGCTGCCGGTGAAGCTCGCGTTCCTGCTCGCCGTGGTGGGCTTCGGGACGAAGGCGGGCTTCGCGCCGATGCACACATGGCTCCCGGACGCGCACAGCGAGGCCCCGAGCTCGGTCTCCGCGCTCCTTTCCGGTGCGCTCCTCGTCAACGCGTTCTACGCGATTCTCCGCTTCTTCCAGGTGACGTCGGCCGCGTCGGGCAGCGCGTTCCCGCGTCACGTGCTGCTCGTGTTCGGTGTCGTGTCCCTCCTGCTCGCGGCGCTCTACGTGCTCCGGCAGGAGAGCTACAAGCGCCTGCTCGCCTACTCCTCGATCGAGCACATGGGCGTGATCGCGCTCGGGATCGGATTCGGCGTGCCGATCGCGGTCGCCGGTGCGCTCCTGCACGTCCTGAACCATGCGGCGACCAAGAGCCTTGCGTTCTTCGGCGCCGGCTCGATCCTCCGCCGCTACGACACGAAGCGGATCGAGGGCGTGCGCGGGGCGGCGACGCTGCTGCCGGCCAGCGGACCGATGTTCCTCGTCGCGGTGCTCGCGCTCTCGGGGCTGCCCGTGTCGGGGATCTTCCGCAGCGAGTTCCAGATCGTGAGCGGCGGATTCGCCCGCCCGGAGTACGTGTGGGTCGCGCTCCTCGTGGTCCTCGTCAACGTCGCGTTCTTCGGCATGGTGTGGCATGCGGGGAGGATGGTGCTGACGCCCGCGCCGGCCGGCGCCACCCGCGGCGAGACGAGCTGGTGGATCGTCGCCGCAATGGGGGCGTGTCTCGTGGTCGTCGTGGGTCTCGGCCTGCACGTGCCCGGTCCCCTTTCGCAGCTCCTCGACAGCGCCGGCGCTCTCCTCGGGGCAGGTGGCAGATGAACCCCGAGCGCGCGGACGGCGTTCCGATGCAGCGCTTCCTCGAAGGCCGGTTCGGAGGCGTGCCCGAGCAGGCTCCCGCCGGTACGAGCCTGGTGCGTCTGCCCCTCGGGGTGCTCGACCGGGCCGCGGCGGCGCTCGCCGCGGAGGGAGCGCGCTTCGCCGGCGTCTTCGTGGCGGGGGCGCCGGAGCGGTCGCTTCTCGTGGCGATGGCCTTCCGCGGCCGGATCGTCGCGCTGCGCGCCCCGCTCGGCGCGGCCGCCGCGTACCCGGCGCTCAGCCTGCACCTCCCCGCGGCCCGGCTCGACGAGCGGGAGCTGCACGACCGCGAGCGGGTGACGCCGCTCGGCCACCCCGACCTGACGCCCGTCGTGCATCCCGACGCGGACGGGTTCGAGCAGCGAGTCGTCGGCTCGGAGGCGTTCGTGATTCCGTACGGCCCGATCCGCTCGGGCATCTTCGAGGCGGTCCAGCACGTCGTCGAGACGGCAGGCGAGGACGTGCTCAGGCTCGAGACGCGTCCGTACTTCAAGCACCGCGCGCTCGAGGCGCGGTTCGCCGGGCTCACGCCCGACGACGGCGCGCTGCTCGCCGAGCGCGTCGCAGGGATCGCGGCGGTCGCGCATGCGCTCGCGTTCGCGCAGGCGGTCGAGGCGGCCACGGGCACGGAGCCGCCCGACCAGGCGCTCCACTGGCGGGTCGTGCACGCGGAGCTCGAACGCATCGCCAACCACCTCGACGTGGCGATGAAGCTCGCCGAGGATGCGGCCCTCGCGGTCGCCGTCGCGCGCCTCGGGATCCTGAAGGAGGACGTGATGCGGCTGCGGGCGCGGCTCTGCGGCAGCCGGTTCGGGCGCGGCGTGGTCGTCCCCGGCGGCATCGCCGCGCCGCCGCTTCTCCCGTCCGACGAGCTCCGGCTTCGGCTCGGCCGCTTCGAGCACGAGCTCGCCCGTGACCGCCGGCTCCTTCTGCGCACGGCGTCGTTCACCGACCGGCTGATCGGCACCGGCCGCCTCGACCGGGAGCAGGTCGAGGAGCTGGGCGGCGTCGGGCCCGTCGCGCGCGCCTGCGGCATCTCGACGGACGCCCGCTTCGAGCGCCCCTACGGCGCATACGCCCGGCTGGGATTCGACGTCGTGACGGCAGATGACGGCGATGCGATGGCCCGGCTCGCCGTCCGGTTCGGCGAGATCCGCGAGAGCGTGCACCTCATCCGGCAGGCGCTCGACCGGCTCCGGCGCACCGCCGACGGCCCGCTTCGGGCCGCACTGCCGGCGGAGGCCGGTTCGGCGTTCGGCTGGGCCGAGGCGCCGCAGGGGGAGCTCCTCACGTGGGTCGAGCTCTCCGGTGGCCGCCTCGAGCGCGTCCACGTCTCGTCGCCGTCGCTGCGCAACTGGCCCGTGTTCGTCGCGAGCTTCCGGGGCGACGTCCTGACGGACTTCTCGTTCATCGAGCACAGCTTCGGGCTGACGCCTGCGGGAGCGGACCGCTGATGCTCGCCTGGATCGCACGCGGGCTCGGCAGGGGCGTCGTCACGAGCCGCTACCCGCTCCGACCGGAGCCGGAGTCGCCCGGCTTCCGGGCCCGGATCGAGGTGATCGGCCCCGAGGGCGCCGACGAGGCGCTCGAACAGGTCTGCCCGACCGGGGCGATCGGCGTCGTCGGCGGGCATGTCGCG
Organism: uncultured Thermoleophilia bacterium; assembly: GCA_963784765.1. Taxonomy (GTDB): domain Bacteria; phylum Actinomycetota; class Thermoleophilia; order Gaiellales; family Gaiellaceae; genus PALSA-600. Next base: position 10,727 of record CAWASP010000022.1, on the reverse strand, counting down.
CTCGACCGGGGGAGGTGCATCCTCTGCGGTGCGTGCGTCGAGGCGGCGCCGGAGCGGTTTCGGTTCGCAGCCGGGTGGGAGACCGCGAGCAGGCGCCGGGCCGGGCTCGTCGTCGGAGGGCCGTCCGGGGAGGGCGAGGACGCCCGCCCATCCCTCGCCGAGCAGGCGCGGGCGCTCCGCCGGTCGGTGCACATCCGGCACGTCGACGCCGGCTCCGACGGGTCGGAGGAGTGGGAGATCGCCGCGCTCACGAATCCCTACTACGACATGCAGCGCCTCGGCCTCTTCTTCACCCTGTCGCCACGGCATGCCGACGTGCTGCTCGTGACCGGGGCCGTCACGGGGCCGATGCGGGAGCCGCTCCGGCGCGCGTACGAGGTGATGCCCGCCCCGAAGGCGGTCGTGGCGGCCGGCACCGACGCCTGCGGCGGAGGCTTCGCGGCCGGTGTGGGGGAGGTCGAAGGCGGCGTCGACCGGGTGCTTCCCGTCGACGTGTACGTCCCCGGGTCGCCGCCGAGCCCGATCGCGCTCCTGAACGGGCTGCTCCTCGCTGCCGGCATCGTCACCGAGGAGACGACGTGAACAGCGTCTTCCTCGCCGCCGTCTGCCTGCTCGCCGCCGGGGTCCCGGCGGCGCTCCTCCACCCGCGGCTCGCCGCCGTCTCGACGGCGGCGGGCTCGTTCGCCACCGGCGCGGTGGGGATCGCCGCGGCGGGCGGCTGGTCGAGCGCGAGCGTCTCGATCGGGTCGTGGCTCGGCTTCGGACCCGCCTCTCTCGTCGGCGACCGGCTCGCCGGGATCTTCCTGGCTCTCGTCGGGATCGTCGGCGGCATGATCGCGCTCGTCCTCGTCGAGCGGCCGCCCCGGCGGCCGGCGGCGGCGCTGCAAAGCCTGCTCGCGCTCGCGCTCGTGGTCGTGATCGGCGCCGACCAGGGCTTTCTCTTCCTGCTCGCCTGGGAGACCGTGACGCTCGCCCTGTACCTCCTTGCGGGGCTCGACCGCGAGCGGGCCGGGACGCTGCTTGCCGCGTACTTCGGCGGTGCGATGAACAAGCTCGGCGGCGGCGCGCTTCTGGCCGCGTTCGCGCTCCTCTACGCACGCACCGGCAGCTTCGAGTTCCACGTCTGGGCGAACGCCGCCGCCGGCCTTTCGAGCGGGACGCGGGCGGCCGTGTTCGTGCTGCTGCTGGTCGGATTCGGCACGAAGGTGGGGCTGCTGCCGTTCCAGGGGCCGCTGCCGCTCGGGTATGCCGCCACACCGGGCGCCGCCGCGGCGATGGTCTCGCTTGCCCTGAACGGCGGCTTCTACGGCCTGTGGCGGCTCGGCCTCGACGTCCTCCGCCCGGACGCCCTGTGGCAGGGCGAGCTCGTCCTGATGCTGGGCGCCGTCGGAGGGCTGGTCGGGATCCTGTACGCGATCGGCCAGGACACACTGAAGCGCTTCCTGGGCTTCTCGACCGTCGAGCACGCGGGGATCGTGCTGCTCGGGCTCGGCGTGGGGATCGTCGGGCGCGCCGCAGGGGAGCCGAAGCTCGCGGCCGCCGGCCTGCTCGCCGCCACCCTGCACCTGCTGATGCACGGCCTCGCGAAGACGCTGGCGTTCCTCGGCGCCGACCGGATCGACGACGCGGGGGGAGGCGACGAACTGGCTCCGCTCGGCGGGCTCGCGCGACGGCTGCCGAGAACCGCCGCGGGAACCGGTGTGGCGGTCGTCACGCTCGCGGCCCTTCCGCCGTTCGCCGGCTTCGTCAGCGAGTGGTTCACGCTCGAGGCGCTGCTGCAGGCGTTCCGGGTCGACGACACGATCGCGCGTCTGCTGCTTGCCCTCGGGGCGGCGCTGCTCGCGCTCACCGCCGGCCTGGGGCTCCTCGCGTTCGCGAAGCTCTACGGAACGGTCTTCCTCGGCCGGGCCCGCTCGCCTCTCGCGGGCCTCGCCGAGGCACGCGGGCCGGCGATCGGCTTCACCGGTCTTGCGCTCCTCACGGGCGCGCTCGGGGTGCTCGCACCGTGGGAGATCCGCTGGCTCGGCTCGGGGCTCCGCGGCGTACTGGGGTTCGACCCCTCCCGGACGGCGATCAGCCATCCGCTCGTGCTCGGCCCCGTCTACCCCGATTTCTCCGTGCTCGCCCCGACGTGGCTCGCCGTCGCGCTGCCCGCGTACGCCGTGGCGACGGCACTGCTGGTCGCGGTCGTCGTGCGACCCCGCGTCCGTCGGGCACCGGCGTGGACGTCGGGGACGCTCGTCGAGCCTGCTCGCGTCCAGTACACGCCCGCCGCCTACTCGAACCCGATTCGCGTCGTCCTGCGACCGGCGTACGGGTATCGGCGCCGCCTGACGGCGGTCGAGCGCTCGCCGCGCGCGCCGGAACGCTACGTGCTCGACACGCGGGTCGTCCCGCTGTTCGAGCACTACCTGTACCTGCCCGCCGCGGCGCTCGCCGTCCGGGCCGCAGAACAGGCACGGCGTCTCCAGTCGGGGCGCCTCGGCATGTACCTGCTCTACACGCTGGTTGCGCTGCTCGCCGTCCTCGCCCTCATCCCCGCCTTGCGCAGCTGATGTTCCGGCGACTGCTTCTCGCCTGGGACGGGTCCCCGCCGGCGCAGCGGGCCCTCGACATCGCGGTCGGCATCGCGCGGCGCTATGGCGCAGAGATCGTCGCCGTCTCGGTCGCCCACTCGCCGACGCATGCGGAGACCGAGGAGGACCGTGTCGAGTCGGTCGACGCGGCGCGCCGCTTCCTGGCGGCCGGCTTCGCACGGGTCCGCGACCGTGCCGACCGGGCGGGCGTCCCGATCGAGCATGCGATCATCGAGGGTGATCACCCTGCGGACGAGCTCGTGCGATACGCGAGCTCGCAGGGGTTCGACCTCGTCGTCGTCGGTCATCACCGCCGCCGGCGGCCGGGGCGGCTCGTGCTCCACGGCCTCGCCGACCGGCTCGTCGCGGACTCGGCCGTCCCGGTGCTGGTCGTCGGCGACCGCGACGGCGGGTAGGCGTGGCAGACGACGTCTTCTCGGAGGCGCAGCGCAGCACGATCGGCGTCTCCCTCAAGCATCTCGGCGACCTCGTGCAGACGTTGCGGGGCCTCGGCGTGCATGCCGGCGAGCTCGGTGAGCTCGAACGCGCGCTCGAGTCGCTTGCCGAGGACACCGGTGCGCGCCTCCCGGCGCCGCCTCCCAACCAGGTGAACGCCACGCTCGTCCGGATGCTCGTGCTCGAGGAGGAGCTGCGCCCCCGGCGCCTGGCCGCCTACGGAGACGTCGACCCCGAGGGCGGGCGTATCCTCGAGCCGCACGTCGACGAGCTGGTCGACCTGACGAGGGCGCTGATCGCCCGGCTGCGAGGCGCGAACCTGTGATGTCGTTCGCCGACATGGAGACCGAGGGGATGGACTGCTCCTGATGTTTCAGCGCATCCTGCTCGCCTGGCCGAGCGACCGGCCGCCGGAGCGATCGCTCGAGCTCGCCCGCGAGCTTGCGGATGCGTTCGACGCCGAGCTGACCGTGTGCTGCCTCGGCGACGGCACCGTGGCTGCGCAGGCGGCCGCCGGCGCCGAGGCGCAGGTCGTGTCGCGGCCTGCCGGGCACGGCGCACGAGAGCTCGTGCGTTATGCGCACGAGCATGCGTTCGACCTGCTCGTCGTCGGCCGCGTGCGCGACGAGGAGCCGTCGCCGGGTGGGCTGATCGAGTCGGCGTCGCTGCCGCTCCTCGTCGTACCCGAGGAAGAGGCCTGAGCGCGGGCATGGAGCTTCGGAGCGAGCGGCTGGAGGCCGAGATCCTCGACCCGCGCGAGTCGTTCCGCGCGGTGCGCCTGCCGCTCGAGATCCGCTGGGATCCGCTCACCGGCCGCAGCTCGCGCCTGCTTCCGGAAGGCAGCATCCCGCCGCCCGCGCGCCACGACCTCGACGCGCTTGCCGCCGAGAGCCGCGGCACTTGCCCGTTCTGCGGCGGACGGGTCGAGGAGCTGACGCCGCGGTTCCCGGCCGGGGTGTGGCCGGACGGGCGGATCCGCGTGGGCGAGGCCGTCCTCTTCCCGAACCTGGTGCCCTACGCGAAGTGGAGCTCGGTCTCGATCTATTCGCCGGATCGCCACCTGCTGGCGCTCGAGGAGCTGACGCCGGCCCTGCTCGCCGACAACCTCGCGACCCAGGTGCAGTTCGCCCGCGCGGTGCTCGATCACGATCCGGCCTCGGGCTGGGTGTCGATCAACGCAAACCACCTGCCGCCGTCCGGGAGCTCGGTCTTCCACCCGCACCTGCAGGGCTCCGCGAACCCGTTCCCGACGACGATGCAGCGGCTGCTCGCGGACGTCGACCCTGGGCAGGTGCGCGAGTACGTCGCCGAGGAACGGCGGCGCGGCGAGCGCTTCGTCGCCTCGTCCGGCGGCGTCGACTGGCTCGCGAGCTTCGCGCCGCTCGGCCCGGCGGAGCTCCGCGCGTTCGTCCTCGACGTGGGCGCGCCGAGCGGGCTCGACGGGCCGCTCGTCGGGGAGCTCGCCCGCGGCATCGCCGCCGGGCTCCGGGTCTACGCGGCGCTCGGCTTCCAGAGCTTCAACCTCGCGCTGTTCGGCGTCCCGCCCGACCGCTCGGGTCATGCGCTCGGCGTCCGGCTCGTCGCGCGCGCCTACATCGGGCCGGCGCTGCGCTCGGACGCGATGTGGAGCGAGCGGCTGCACTGGGAGGCGGTCACCGACTTTGCTCCGGAACGGGTTGCCGAGCTCGTCCGCGACGCGTGGTGAACCCGAGGATCAGCTCGGACGTCTCGAGCGGCACGTCGAGCTGGGGGCAGTGCCCGACGCCGTCGAGCACGACCCAGTCGGCCTGCGGCAGCCGGTCGCGGTAGCGACTCGCAGCGTCGGGCCAGGGCAGAACGAGGTCGTCGCTGCCCCAGACGATCCGCACGGGGCAGCGGATCGCGTCGGTGTCGAGGTGCCAGCCTTCGTGCAGGCTCGTGGCGAGCAGCGGGTGGACGGCGCAGGCGGCCGCCCCGCGCAGCTGGTGCGCGAGGAGCTCCGCGGGGATGTGCTCGTAGCGCGATGTCGTGTACTGCGTCGCCCGCCGGCGGCCCTCGGGCGTCGCCATGATCGCGTCCGCATGGGGGGCGGCGGCCCTGACGAGCTCGTCCAGCGTCGTGAAGTGGTCGACGAGCCCCTGCTCGAAGACGGGATCGTCCCAGCCGCCGCCGGGCGCGAGCGCAATGACCGACTCGGCCCGGCCGCGGACGGCGAGCTGGAGCGCCAGGAAGCCGCCGAGCGAGTTGCCGGCGACATCGGCCGTCTCGAACCCCGCCGCGTCCATCGCCTGCTCGATCGCGTCGACGACGGCCGCCATGCTCACCTTCCCGTCGAGCGCCGGGCCGCCCGCGTGGCCGAGGAGCGTCGGCGCGAGGACGTCGTGGCGGCGCTCGAGGGCGGGCAGCACGAGCTCCCACGTGCGCCAGGTGTCCATGAACCCGTGCAGGCAGAGGAGGGGCGGCCCGGAGCCGCCGCGGTGGAACGGTGTGAACGCAGCAAGGAGCACGCTGCCACCGTAGCCGGGTCTGAAAGCCACAGCCTGCCTCCGGCGGCCGAGCCGTGTTCGGACGATTTGACAGGAGAACGTCTGTTCGTGTAGAACATACGTTCCCGTGATCGCCGCAGTCGTCATCCCGGCCTTCGATCTGCGGGCGGCGCTGCGGGCGCGGCCCCGGCTCCAGCACGGCCCCGCAGCGCTCGCACCGCTGCCGGGGGAGGGCGAGTTCGTGGGGGCCGTCACGGCCGTCGCGGAGGCGAGAGGCGTCCGTCCGGGGATGCGGCTCGGGGAGGCACTCGCGATGTGCCCGGAGCTCGTTCTCGTCGACCAGGACCCGGCCGCGGCCGAGCAGGCGTGGGAGGAGATCCTGCGCCGGCTCGAGGACGCGGGATTCGCGGTCGAGCCGCCGGAGCCGGGCCTCTGCTACTTCGACTCGAAGGGAGTCGAGCGGCTCTACGGCGGGCTCGAGCCGGCGCTCAAGAGGGCTCTCGCCGCGGTCGGGACGGCGTGGGAGGTACGGGCGGGTGCGGCGGAGCGGCGGTTCGCGGCGCTCGCGGCGGCAAACGTCGCGCGGCCGGGCCAGGCGCTGATCGTCTCCGACGAGCGCGCGAGCGCGTTCCTCGCGCCGCTGCCGCTGCAGCTCCTCCCGCTCGAACGGGCGCGCTACGAGGAGCTCGAAGAGCTGGGCGTGCGCACGATCGGACAGCTTGCCGGGCTGCCGGGCGGCGCCGTCGCCGAACGGTTGGGGCCGGACGGACGGCGCGCCTGGAGCCTGGCGAGAGGGCAGGATGCCCGGAAGGTCGTGCCCCGGAGGCCCGCGACGGCGATCCACGAGACGCTCGAGTTCCCGGAGGCGGTCGGCAACGAGCTGACACTCCGCCGCGGGCTCGGCGTCCTGGTCGACCGCCTCCTTGCCCGGCCGGAGCGCGCGGGGCGGCCGCCGAGGAAGCTCGCGCTCTGGGCGCGGCTCGTCGGCGGCGCCTCGTGGCGCCGAACGGTCACGCTGCGCGAGCCGACGGCCGACCCGGGGCGGCTGCGCACGGCGCTTGCGCCGAAGCTGCAGGAGCTGCCCGCGCCTGCGCTCAAGCTGCGGCTCGAGGTGGGCGAGCTCGCAGACCACACCGGTGAGCAGCTGGAGCTCCTCACCGCCGAAGGCGAAGCGGGCCGGGCCCGGCTTCGCGAGGGCCTGCGCCAGGTGAAAGCCGCCGTCGGTGCAGGCGGGGTCTCGACGGTCGTGGAGGTCGCGCCATGGTCGCGCATCCCCGAGGCGCGGGCGCTGCTCGTGCCGCGCGACGACTGAACGGGCCCCGACCGGCGCTCGTCGAGGCACAGCCCGACGGCACGCCGCGCCGTGTGAACCGGCAGGACGTCGCGGTGATCCGGGAGGAGTGGCGTGTCGTCGACCGCTGGTGGACCGACGAGCCCGTTCACCGCCGGTACTTCGACGTGGTGCTGGAGACGGGAGAGAACGCGGTCGTCTACCACGACGACGACACGGGGTCGTGGCTCACCCAGCGTGCCTGAGACCGCTCGCGCTAGCCGCCGCGTGTCGTCCTGCGGATGCCGTCGACGAAGCCGGCGCCGGGCGTGTGGAAGTTCAGCACGCGGGCGCGGCCGCCCGCGCTGCGGAAGCCGTGACGTGCACCGGGCGGGGAGGAGATGAAGCCGCCCGGCCCGAGGACGACGGTCTCGTCGCCGGCGGTGAACTCCACCTCGCCCTCGAGCACGAGGAACGAGTCGGTGTGGTCGGCGTGCGTGTGCGGCTCGACGACGAGCGACTCGTCGAAGCCGAGCTCGATCGCCCCGATCTCCTCGAGGTCGACGCGGATCAGGCGGTAGCCGTCGGCCCGCTCGTGGAGCTCTCCCTCGCCGGGGCGGCTGACGATCGGATCGGGCACGCGGCGATCCTACGCGGCCTATGAGCTACGTCGAGCTGCATGCACATTCGGCGTACTCGTTCCTCGACGGGGCGTCGCTGCCGGAGGAGCTCGCCGCCCGCGCGGCGTCGCTCGGCTACGACGCGCTCGCGCTCACAGACCACGACGGCGTCCACGGCTCGCTCGAGTTCGCCCACGCCGCGAAGCACCTCGGCCTGCGCGCGATCACCGGGGCGGAGATCACGCTGGCAGGAGGTCGACATGTGACGCTCCTCTGCGAGGACCGCCGCGGCTACGCGAACCTGTGCCGGATCCTGACCGCCGCGCACGCGGGGACGCGGGTGCCCGGGCGCGAGCGGGAGCTGCTGCCGCCGGCTGCGACCCTCGAGACGCTGGAGGCCCATGCGGAAGGGCTCGTCGTGCTGTCGGGGTGCGCGCGCCACGGGCTCGCCGTCTGCGACCCGAATGCCGCCGCCCGGCTCGCACGGGCGTTTCCGGGAGCCTTCTACGTCGAGCTGCAGCGCCCCTACGAGCGCGGCGACGCTCGCCGGAACGCCACCCTGCGCGAGCTCGCGGAGACGATCGGGGTGCCGGCCGTCGCCACCGGCGGCGTCCACGTGCACGACGCCGGGCGCTCGCAGCTGCAGGACGTGCTCGTCGCGATCCGTCACCGGACGACGCTCGACGGCTGCGAGCGCGAGCGGCGCGGCAACCACGAATCCGTGCTCCGCCCGCCCGCCGAGGCGGCCGAGCGGCTTCCGCGCGACGCCGTGGCACGGACGCGCGAGATCGCCGAGCGCTGCGCGTTCGACCTGACCCAGGAGCTCGGCTACCGCTACCCGGACTTCTCGGACGGCGTCGACCCGGCGGACCTCCAGCTGCGGCAGATCTGCGACCGCGCCTTTGCAGAGCGCTACACCGGCGCGAACGGCCACAAGCGCCGGGCGCGCGCACGGCTCGACGACGAGCTCGCGCTGATCGCCCGCCTCGGGCTCTCCGGCTTCTTCCTGCTGCACTGGGAGGTGCTGGAGCTCGCCCGCGAGTGCGCGCTCGAGGTGCGCGGTCACGGCAGCCCGCGGCACGCACTGCCTCCCGGCCGCGGCCGCGGCTCGAGCGTCGGGTCGATCGTCTGCTACCTGACGGGTCTCTCGCACGTCGATCCGGTCGGCGCAGGCCTCTCGCTCGGCCGGTTCCTGAACGACGAGATGGTCGCGGTCCCCGACATCGACCTCGACTTTCCCCGGGACATTCGCGAGCGGCTGATCGTCCGCGTCACGGAGCGCTACGGGCGGGAGCATGCCGCGCTCGTCGCGAGCTTCTCCACCTACCGGAGCCGGGGCGCGATCCGGGACGTCGGCAAGGCGCTCGGGCTGCCCGTCACCGAGCTCGAGCGGCTCGCGCGCGTCACCGACGGCTGGGATGCGACGCGCGTGGGTGAGGAGCTCGACGGGGTTCCCGGCCGGCACGCCGGGCCGCGCTGGGATGCGTTCCGGAAGCTGACCCGCGAGATCGCGGGCCTGCCGCGCCACGTCAGCCAGCACCCGGGAGGCATGGTGATCTCGACCCGGCCGCTCGTCGAGCTCGTCCCGGTGCAGCCCGCCGCGATGGCCGGCCGGCAGATCTGCCAGTGGGACAAGGACAGCTGCGCGGACGCAGGTTTCCTGAAGATCGACCTGCTCGGGCTCGGAATGCTCTCCGCGGTCGAGGACGCCGTCGACCGGATCGCAGCCGTGCACGGCGAGGTCGTCGACCTCTCCCGCATCCCACTCGACGATCCTGCCGTCTACGAGGAGATCCGCGCCGCCGACACGGTCGGGGTGTTCCAGATCGAGAGCCGCGCGCAGATGCAGAGCCTCCTCCAGACGCAGCCCGAGGATCTGCACGACCTCACCGTGCAGGTGGCGCTCGTCCGGCCCGGCCCGATCCAGGGGAAGGCCGTGCACCCGTACGTCAAGCACCGGCACGCGAAGCGCGCCGACCCGTCATTCGAGCCGCCCGTCGAGCACGAGTCGCTGCGCGAGCCGCTCCGCGACACGCTTGGCGTCGTCGTCTTCCAGGACCAGGTGCTCGACGTCGCGATGGCGGCCGCCGGCTTCTCGATCGGCGAGGCGGAAGGGCTGCGGCGGGCCATGAGCCGCAAGCGCAGCGAGGAGGCGATCGAGGCGTTCCGCCCCCGCTTCGTCGCCGGGTGCCTCGGGAACGGCATCGAGGAGCAGACGGCACACGCGATCTACGACAAGCTGGTCGGCTTCGCCGGCTTCGGCTTCCCCAAGTCGCACGCGGCCGCGTTCGCCCTGCTCGCCTACCAGTCGGCCTGGCTGCGCCGCACCTACCCGCCCGAGTTCCTCTGCGCGCTCCTGAACGCACAGCCGATGGGCTTCTATCCACCGTCGTCTCTCGTCAGGGACGCGCAGCGGCGCGGGGTGGAGGTGCGCCCGCCGCACGTCAACCGCTCAGAGGCGGCGTGCACGATCGAGGACGGCACCGCGGTGCGCATCGGGATCGGCTACGTCAGCTCGATCGGCGAGGAGGAGGCGGCGGCGATCGCCGCCGAGCAGCCCTACGGCGACATCGGCGATCTCGCCCGGCGGGCACCGGCGAAGCGGGACGCGCTCGAGGCGCTCGTCGCGGCGGGCGCCTGCGACGAGTGGGGCCCCCGGCGGCAACTCCTGTGGCGGCTCGGCGTCACCTCCCGCGGCATGACGACGAGGGACGGGAACCGCCAGCTCGCGCTGCCGCTCGAGCCGACCAGCGCGATCCCGGAGCTGCCCCGGCAGACCTCGTGGGAACGGATGCTCGCCGACTACAGGCACACCTCCGTGTCGGTCGGCGTCCACCCGCTCGAGCTCCTGCGGCCGCACCTGCCGGCAGGCGTCGCCACGAGCACCGAGCTGGCGGAGCTCCCACACGGCTCGCTCGTGCAGCTCGCGGGAATGACGGTCGCCCGCCAGCGCCCGGCGACCGCGAACGGCATCGTCTTCATGCTGCTCGAGGACGAGCACGGCCAGGCCAATCTGATCGTGCCGCCGCCGGTCTACGAGCAGTACCGGGCGATCGTGCGCGGAGAGCCGCTGCTGCTCGCCTGCGGGCGGCTCGAGCGGCACGACCGGAACATCAACCTGCTCGTCTCCGAGCTCGCGACACTCGGCCCCCTCGCCCGCAAGGCGGCCGGCGAGGCGGAGGCGACCGGCGCGCTGCCGCGCGCCCACCACTTCGGCCACCGCTAGATGGTTGATCGGAAAATCGAGGCCGTCGCGGCTGGGGGCCTGCACACGGCGCATTGCGGCCGTCTCGCCCGGCGCCAAGGCCCACCGGCCTTGCCCCCGGTCGAGCCGTCCCCA
>CAWASP010000021.1:0-110345 GCA_963784765.1 uncultured Thermoleophilia bacterium | reverse complement strand
TCCTCTCGGCGTACGTCTCCGGATACGCCGACGGCGAAGGATGCTTCACCGTCTCCATCGCTCCACGAGCAACGTTGCTCATGGGCTGGGAGGTGAGGCCGAGCTTCTCCGTCAGCCAGAACGGTGATCGAGCCGAGGTGCTTCAGCTGATCGAGTCGACCTTCGGGTGCGGATCCATCCGCCCCGACCGCAGCGACCGGACGCTCAAGTGGGAGACGCGCCGGCTCGAGGACATCCTCGACCGCGTGATCCCGCACTTCGAGCGCTACCCGTTGCTGTCGGGCAAAGCGGTGCGACTTCGATCGGTTCGCGTCGATCTGCCGGCTCATGGCCGGCGGCGCGCACCGAAACCGCGACGGTCTGATCGAGATCGTCGAGCGTGCTCGGAACATGAATCCGAGTGGGCACCGGCGGTATTCGGCTGAGCAAATTCTCGCTGAGCTACGTCAAGGTGAAGGGATAGTCTGCGCCTCCAGAAATGGAGGGTGAACGCGAAGTTCCGACCTGCACGAATGGCGTAACGACTTGGGCGCTGTCTCTTCGAGGGATCCGGTGAAACTGTAGTCTCGGTGAAGATGCCGAGTACCCGTGGTTGGACGGAAAGACCCCGTGAACCTTTACTACAGCTAGATGTTGGAGTTCGGGGTACGTTGTCCAGGATAGGTGGGAGGCTGTGAAGCCGGCACGCCAGTGTCGGTGGAGCCAACCTTGGGATACCACCCTTCGTAGTCTGGGCTTCTAACCCGCTGCCGTGATCCGGGGCGGGAACAGCATCTGGTGGGTAGTTTGACTGGGGCGGTCGCCTCCCAAAACGTAACGGAGGCGCGCAAAGGTTCCCTCAGCACGGTTGGAAATCGTGCGTAGAGCGTAATGGCATAAGGGAGCTTGACTGCGAGAGCGACAGCTCGAGCAGGTGCGAAAGCAGGCCATAGTGATCCGGCGGTAACACGTGGAAGTGCCGTCGCTCAACGGATAAAAGGTACTCCGGGGATAACAGGCTTATCCTTCCCAAGAGTCCACATCGACGGAAGGGTTTGGCACCTCGATGTCGGCTCGTCGCATCCTGGGGCTGGAGTAGGTCCCAAGGGTTGGGCTGTTCGCCCATTAAAGCGGTACGCGAGCTGGGTTCAGAACGTCGTGAGACAGTTCGGTCCCTATCCACCATGGGCGTTGGAGGCTTGAGAGGAGTCGTCTCTAGTACGAGAGGACCGAGACGAACAGACCTCTGGTGTATCAGTCGTCGTGCCAACGGCGCTGCTGATTAGCCACGTCTGGATGGGATAACCGCTGAAAGCATCTAAGCGGGAAGCCCACCTCGAGATGAGGCCTCCCATCTCCTAGAGAGAGTAAGAGCCGTGGAAGACCACCACGTCGATAGGCGGGACGTGCACGCACAGCAATGTGTTCAGCGGACCCGTACTAATTGCTCGAGGTCTTGATTTGAAGAACTCGCTTCGTAGCTATGGAGTTTTGAGGGTGTCCGCAGCGTTCGCGCGCGCCTCACGAGTTGGGCGGTCATAGCGACGGGGAAACACCTCTTCCCATTCCGAACAGAGAAGTTAAGCCCGTTAGCGCCGATGGTACTCGGAGCGCGAGCTCCCGGGAGAGTAGGACGCCGCCCATTTTCCTTCGCGAAGAGCCCCGACCGGGGCTCTTCGCCGTCCGGGCAGCTAGGCAGCGTGGAGCTTCGACCGCCAGTCCGGGTCGAGGTCGCGCAGCCGCTGCACGCGCTCCCCGACGGGCGGGTGGGAGTCGAAGAGGGCCGCGATCCCCTCGAGCGCGAACGGGTTCGTGGTGTAGAGCGGCTCGGTCGCCGGGCTCCCCTCGAAGCCGACGAGGCTCATCGCCTGCTCGAGTCGCAGCAGCGCGTCCGCGAGGCCGTGCGGCGAGTCGCAGAGCTCGGCTGCAAGCCGGTCCGCGTGGTACTCGCGCTTCGGCGAGAGCATCAGGTGGACGAATGCCGCGGCCACCGGGCCGAGGACGAAGAGGAGGGCTCGCTGCAGGAAGCCACCGATCCGCGAGGCCTCGACGAGTGCGGTCGCGATGATCACCACGACCGACTGCAGCAGCACGTCGCGGTGCCGCAGGTGGGCGAGCTCGTGGGCGACGATGCCCTCCAGCTCCGCCGGTGCGGCGACCCCGAGCAGACCGACGGAGATCCCGAGACCGGCGCCGCCGCCCGCCCCGCGGCCGGAGGAGAGCGCCCGCGGATAGCTGTCGCCGAGCACGTACAGCTTCGGCTTCACGACCCCCGCCCGGGAGGCCAGACGCTCGACCGTCGAGTGAAGCGCAGGCGCCTCGCCCTGGACGAGCTCGCGGGCGTCGAGCATCCCCATGACGATCCGGTCTGCGTACGCGTACACGGCCGCGGCGAGCAGCACGATCGAGCCGGCGAAGAGGATGGTCAACCGGTAGCCGCCGAGCTGCCAGCCGAGCAGGGCGAAGAGCGCGGTCGGTACCGCGAGGAGCAACCAACCCTTCAGGACGTTCCGGAGAACGAGGAGCCGTCGGCTCATGGGCCGGCTCTCACGCGCCCCACGGTCGTGCTCTCCCGTGTCGGCTCACGCCTCGTCGTCGCCGGCGTCCGCGTCGTCCTCGAGGCCGCGCGGCGGCCAGTCGGGCTCCGGGGCGTCGCAGCGGCTCGAGCAGTGGAGGGAGGCGACGTTCTGCAGCGGGATCAGGATGTGGCCGTTCAGCTCCACGTGCGCGACGTCCTCGACGTAGCAGTAGGCGGTCAGGACGCCGTCCTGGTACTCGCCTCCGAACAGCGCGATCTCGACCTGCTCGCCCTTGTACTTGTTGGTGTAGTCCTCCATGCCCGGCTGCGCCGAGACTATCCGATAGGCGTCGTGAGACGACCCTCGACGACCCGGAGCTCATGGATGCTGCAGTTGCCTGCGGGCGGGAGGCTCGTCTGCCGCGACTCCTGGTAGGTGAGGCCCGTCGCGGCCGCCAGGCAGGCGCGGATCGTCCCGCCGTGGGCGACGACGAGGACCGTCTCGCCTGCGTGGTGGGTCGCGATCCGAAGGAGCGCCGCGACGACGCGCTCGCGCATCTCCTCGTAGCTCTCACCGCCGTTCCAGCCGTGCAGCCCGGCCTGCCACCGGGCGAACCCCTCGGGGAAGCGTTCGGCGATCTCGTCGTGCGCGAGCCCCGACCATTCGCCGACGTCGACTTCGCGCAGCTCGCGGTCGACGAAGACGGGCATCCCCAGACGGGCAGCCACGATCTCGGCCGTCTCGCGCGCCCGGACGAGATCGCTCGCGTAGACCGCCCTGATCGGTGTGTCGACGAGCAATGCCGCCAGCTCGGCCGCCTGGCCGCGGCCGGTGTCGTTCAGCGGCTGGTCGGTGTGCCCCTGCCAGCGCCGCTCGCTGTTCCAGTCGGTCTCGCCGTGTCGTGCGAGGAGGATCGTCGTCACGTCGCTAACGTAGCGAGGTCATGGAGCTCGGCCTCGAAGGAAAGGTGTGCGTCGTCACCGGCTCGACCGAAGGGATCGGCCGCGTGGTCGTCGAGCAGCTGCGCGGAGAGGGCGCGCACACCGTCTCGTGCGGGCGCAGCGGCGACGGCCCGGGCGACCTGCACGTCGCCGGCGACCTGACCGCGCCCGGCGAGCCGAAGCGCCTCGTCACGGCGGCCGTCGAGCGGTTCGGACGGCTCGACTGCCTCGTCAACAACGTCGGCGGGACCGAGATCCGGAAGCTCGCCGACGTCACCGACGACGACTGGCAGGCGTCGTTCGAGCTGAACCTGATGACCGCGATCCGCACCACGCGCGAGGCGCTTCCCATGCTCGTCGCGGTCGGGGGAGGCGCGATCGTCAACGTGTCGTCGACCGCGGCGAAGCGACCGTCGAGCGGCATGCCCGACTACTCGGTGATGAAGGCGGCGCTCCTCTCCTACTCGCGTCTCGTCGCTGACCTGTACGCCGGGGACGGGGTCCGCTGCAACGCCATCACGCCGGGCCCCACGGCAACGCAGGCGTGGCTCGGCGACGGCGGCCTGGCCGACCAGCAGGGCGACCGGGACGAGGTGCTCGCGAAGGTCGGCGCGGGGCGCCCGCTCGGTCGGCTCGCGCAGCCGGAGGAGATCGCAGCCGTGATCGTCTTCCTGCTCTCGGCGCGCGCCTCCTACGTGACGGGCGCAGCCTGGTCGGCCGACGGCGGCACCGTCCCGATCATCATCTGACCGCGGTGCGCCGCCGCGAACCTGGAGATGTCGCAAGGCGGCGGCCGCGTGACGCTGCCCGTCAAACGGCACGCAGGCGCGACACGAAAGACAGGCCCGCCCAGGGCGGAGTGCGCGGAGGGAAGCCGCGGTCCGACCCCGGGCGGTGCCAGTCACCGTCGCGTGGGCGCGACACGAGCGACACGGCCCAGAAGGCCGCTGTCCGACGACCGCCTCTGCGGCTACCGTGGCCGCATGCCGGAGCTCGCGGGCAGGGTCGCCGACGGCTTCGCGGGGTGGATCCGCGAGGTCGAGGAGCACGCGCTCTCGCCGCTTGCGGTCCGGTCGTACGAGACGCGTGGGCGCCCGGTCCCGGAAGAGGAGTGCACGGTGCGTACGCCGTTCCAGCGCGACCGGGACCGCATCCTTCACTCCAAGCCGTTCCGTCGCCTGAAGGGAAAGACCCAGGTCTTCATCGACCCCGTCGGAGACCACTACCGGACGCGCATGACCCACACGCTCGAGACGACCGGCATCGCCCGCGCCGTCGCACGCGCCCTGCGGCTGAACGAGGACCTCACGGAGGCGATCGGGCTCGGCCACGACACGGGGCATCCCGCGTTCGGCCATGCCGGCGAGGCGGCGCTCGACGGGCTCGCGCCGGGCGGCTTCCGCCACAACGAGCAGTCCGCACGGATCGCCGAGCGGCTGAATCTCACGCACGAGGTGGTCGACGGGATCCTGACGCACACGGGCGACCGGGAGCCGGCGACGCTCGAGGGAAAGATCGTCCGGATCGTCGACCGTGTCGCCTACATCAACCACGACATCGACGACGCGATCCGCTACGGGATCCTCTCCGAGACCGATCTACCGCGGGATGAGCTCGGCGTGCTCGGCTCGACCGGATCGAAGCGGATCGACACGCTCGTCCATGACCTCGTCGAGAGCTCCGCAGCGGCGGGGGACATCGTCCAGAGCGAGGAGGTGGGGGCTGCGATGCTCTCCCTCCGCGCCTTCATGTTCGAGCGCGTCTATCTCGGGCGGATCGCACGCCCGGAGCACGAGCGCGCGCACGCGACGATCGAGCGCATCTACACGCACCTGGCCGACCGCGGGGACCCGTCGGAGGAGATCGTCGAGTTCATCGCGGGGATGACCGACAGGTTCGCGCTGTCGTACGCTGCCTCGATCTGATGGCGCGGCTCAAGGACAGCTCCGTCGAGGCGGTCAGGGCGGCCGCCGACCTGGTCGCCGTCGTCGAGGAACGGACGGCGCTGCGACGGCAGGGCGCACGCCTCGTCGGCCGGTGCCCCTTCCACGAGGAGCGGACGCCCAGCTTCTCGGTCAACCCGAGCCAGGGCTTCTACTACTGCTTCGGCTGTCACAAGGGCGGCGACGTGATCACGTTCGTGCGTGACACGCAGGGCCTCGACTTCGTCGGTGCGATCGAGTGGCTGGCCGAGCGGTTCCGCGTGCCGCTCGAGTACGAGGACGTCTCGCCCGAGCAGGCTGCGAGGCGCGACCGCCGGGCGCGGCTCTACCAGCTGCTCGAGCAGGCGACCGCGTACTACGAGCGGGCTCTCTGGGAGACCGAGGTCGGCGGCTTTGCCCGCGACTACCTGAAGGGACGCGGGCTCGGCGAGGAGGTCGCCCGCGAGTTTCGGCTCGGCCTCGCCCTGACGGGAAACGCGCTCTCGCGGAAGGCGGTCGAGAAGGGGTTCACGCGCGACGAGCTCGTCGCCGCCGGCCTGACGCGGGTGCGAGGCGACGACGCCTTCCAGCGCCGCCTGATGTTCCCCCTCAGCGACGCGCGCGGCCGGGTCGTCGGCTTCCAGGCGCGGAAGCTCCACGACGACGACCCGCTGCGCGGCAAGTACGTCAACACGCAGGAGTCCGAGCTGTTCCACAAGAGCGCCGTGGTCTACGGCCTCGACAAGGCGCGGGCTGCGATCGCCCGCGAGGACCGGGCGTGCGTCGTCGAGGGCAACACCGACGTGATCGCGTTGCGGCAGGCCGGGTTCGAGCCGGTGGTCGCCTGTATGGGCACGGCGCTCACCGAGCAGCAGCTGGTCGAGCTGGGGCGGCTCACGAAGCGGCTCTGGCTCGCGTTCGACGGCGATGCCGCGGGCGAGTCGGCGGCGCTCCGCGGGATGGAGCTCGCCGTCAGGCAGGGCTTCGATGTGAACGTGGTCGCGCTCGAGCCGGGCGTCGACCCGGCCGACGACCCGGCGGCGTTCGAGTCGCACCTCGCGCGGGCCGAGCCGTACGTCGTCTATCGCGTGCGGGTCGAGATGGACCGGGCGGAGAACCGCGAATCGGCGTTTCGCCGGGCGAGAGAGATCCTGGACGGGTTTCCCGAGGGGCCCGACAAGGACGCCGCGCAGCGACTCGTCACCGACCGGTTGGGCACGACGACGGCGTTCCGGTCGGGGCCCATCCCTCGCGCCCGGGAGCTCGCCTCGAAGGCGCGCGTGCTCGACGCCGGCACGAGGCTCGAGCGGAACGCGCTCGCCGGGGTGCTGGCGCATCCGTCCCTGCGCAACCTGCTCGCCGAGCTCACCCCCGAGCACTTCTACGATCCGCTGCACCGGCGCGTGCGGGAGCACATCGTCGACGGCGCCCCCGTCGACGGGGAGGCACTCGCGCTCGTCGCCGAGCTCGACGCCCGAGCGGAGTCCGAGGGAATCGACGCGGCGACCGGCGAGGAGCTGCTGTGGCGCCTGCGCGAGCGTGAGCTGCGGCGCGAGCTCCAGCACGCCGATCCCGTGCGCACGAAGGAGCTGCAGGTCAAGCTCACCTCGCTCCTCGAGCACGTGGCCGAGCTCACGAGCGCCTGAGGGGCGCGCGCGCGTCGAACCGATCGGCAACCCTCCGGCGTGCCGGAGGGTTGCCCGGTTGCGTTTCCTTACAGCGGCGGCCGAACCGGGTACGTGCGGTACATCCCGACCGCACTGCCGGTGACCCTCTGCCGGCGGCGGCGCGACGCGACCTTGCGCACCACGGCGCCGACGACGACGTAGAGACCAAGCCCGCCAATCGCGAGCTGGAACACCACGTTCGAAAGAAGCTGGGAGATCATTGCGGCACCGTCCTCCGTCGAACTACTGGTCGTGCCGCAGGGAACAGCTGGTCGTGCCGCAGGGACTTCGATACGAACGTAGCAACCGCTGCTCGGGGAGGCCATCGCTCGGCCGGGGGATCCTGCCGCAGCATCCCTCGTTCGAGGGACGGAAACGCCCCGCCGAGGCGGGGCATTTCGAGCTCCCCGGGTTGGACTCGAACCAACAACCCTCCGGTTAACAGCCGGATGCTCTGCCAATTGAGCTACCGGGGACGGCGACCGCTCAAGCGGGCGGCATTGTAGCCGCCGCCCGCACGCGCAACTGCGCTCTCACGGACGTCCACCTCTCCCGCGCGCGCCCGGCCCTCGCCGGGGTGGGGCGGGGCGGTGCGTCGGCGTCGCGGGCGCGTCGACGTGGCGGTGGCGGTCGACGGCGACCTACGACGTTGACGAAAAGGCGTCCGTGAGCAGGCGGAACGTCACAGCGGACGGTTCGCACAGAGTGGTGAGTATCCTTGGGGGTGATGAGCGTGTTCGCTGTGGTGCTGCTCGTGGCCGCGCTCGTGCTGCTCGCCGCGTCCGAGCTGCCGCGTCTGGCGGGCGGGAACGGCCGGGGCCGGGCCAGGGCTCCGGGCTGGCCGCGTCGCGGTCCGCGCCGGCGCAACCGGCACCTGCGGGTCGTGAAGGACGAGGAGAGCGACGAGTTCGCACGCTCGGTCGAGCGCGACCTCGCCAAGCTGCCCACGTACGACCCACGCGCGAAGCGCGACTAGCGCACGCGCACGGTCGTCTTCAGGGTCGCCGTGTTCGGGAGGATCGGCGGCACGTCCTCCATGTTCTTCGTCTCCTGGTAGTCGGCGACAGTGAGCACCAGCGAGTGGCGGCCGGGGTCGGCCGGGATCGTGATCAGCCCGTCGCGGAAGCTCGGCGAGACATCGTCACCGTCGACGGTGGCGTCGATCGACGCGGGATCCACGCCCGAGCCGATGTCCCTCGCCGAGACCGAGATCCCGCCCTTCGTCGAGACGAGCGCGAGCTTCGGCGGCTTGACGTCGTTCACCCAGTAGCGGAACGTGAACGGCTGTCCTCCCGGGGTGCGGCTGTCGAAGACGATGTCGTACACGCCGGGGGCGGGCAGGACGACGCCCGCGATCCGGCGTGGGTCGCCGTAGGTGTCGCGGTACGGGTTGAGGTCGACCGGCAGGCCCGTGTAGCCGGCGAGGTGGTCCTCGCTGCCGAAGAAGGTCACGTGCGGGACGACGGTCCCGGAGAGGACGGCGACGCCGAAGTTGGCCGGCCTGCCGGTGATCCGGACGCGGTAGACGCGCTCCGGGCCCGGATAGGTCGTGTCGCCGCCGTTCGGATAGCGGTACTGGGAGACGAGCGAGGGAGCGCCGACCGTCGTTCCCTTGTGGATCCCGGGCTTGAGCAGGGGGAGCGCGTGCTCGGTCGCGAGCTTCGGGGCAGAGGTGAGGAACCAGAACGGGATCCGGCGGACGTCCGTCCCGTGCGTCAGGACGACGAAGCCGGTCTCGTCGGCGGACGTCGCGCCACCGGTGGCGGTGACGACGAGCGAGCCGGGAACCGTCACGGTCGCCGGCGCCGAGACGGCTCCGTCGCCGCGCTGCACGATCGTGCTGACGCTCCAGTCGCCGGCGCCGCCGCCGGCGTCGCTCAGCGTGACGGTTCGTGTGGTCGATGCCCCGGGCGGCAGGCGGCCGAACGACAGCCCGGTCGGCGAGGCGAAGAGCAGCGGGGCGTCCGCCTTGACGAGGTCGACGACGCCGCCGCCCTCACGCGTCGCGGGCGCCTCGCCGCCCGGCACCGTCACGGGATCGCCCGTCTGCTCGAGCGCCGATTTGATCTGCTCGACCGTCCAGTCGGGGTGGCGCTCCTTGAGCAGAGCGGCGGATCCCGAGACGTGCGGCGTGGCCATGCTCGTGCCGTCCCAGGACGCCCACTTCCTGCCGGGGAGCGACGACAGCACGCCGACGCCGGGCGCCGCCACGTCCGGCTTCATCTGGAGGGAGACGGGAGTGGGGCCGCCCGACGAGAACGAGGCGAGGCCGTCCCGCGAGTCCACGGCAGCGACCGTGATCGCGTCGCGCGCGGAGCCCGGCGAGTCGATGGAGCCCCCGCCGAAGTCGCCGAAGTCGTTCCCTGCCGCGACGACCGGGACGACGCCCGCGGCGGCCGCGCCATCGATCGCCTTCACGACGAGGTCGCGAGACGGCTCCACCTCCGGCTCGCCCAGCGACAGGTTGATGACGTTCATGCCGTCGGCGACGGCGGCTTCGATCGCTGCAGCGATCTCCGCGCTGTTGCCGTCGAGCCCGAAGTTCGGCGTCGGCGTCGTCAGCGCCTTGTAGTTCCCGATCCATGCCTTCGGCGCGACCCCGGAGACGAGCGTCCCGTTGGCGTTCGTGTCGTGATCGCCGGCCGCGATCCCTGCGACGTGTGTCGCGTGCTCGGAGTTCTCCGGGTCGAACGGCACGGCCGCGTACTTGTTCGTCGCGTGCGGCGGCGTGAACGCGCGCTGGACGATCACCTTCGGCGTCGCGTAGCGGACCTGCCCCTTGGGGAACCCGGGCGGGTAGGAGAAGCCGCTCGGGCTGAAGTAGGGGTGCGTCGCATCGAGGCCGTCGTCGATGATGCCGATCTTCATCCCCTGGCCCGCGGTCGCGAGGTCAGGGCCCCAGAGACTGTCGGCGCCGATCTGGTGCGGGCCTGCGGCCGCGCGAAGCGAGTGGTACCGGACGTTGGGCCAGACCTCGGCGACGCCGGGAACGCGGGCGAGCGCCGCGACCTCGCTCAGGGGCAGCGCCACGGCCAGGCCGTCGGCGACGAGCCGGTACCGCCAGCGGACCTGCGCGCCGGGCAGCGTCGACTCGATCCGGCTCGCCAGGGCGTTCTGCGAGGCCTCGATGCGCTGCAGGTAGGAGCGGTGGGCGGCCGACTGGAGCGAGCGCCCGAAGAAGGAGAGGGCGGGCGCGCGCAGAGTGACCACGACCTCGGTCGTCGGCCCGAGGCCGGTCCGCCCGTACACGTCGCCGGAGAGCAAGACGGCGGCCACCGCCGCCGCAGAGAAGAGGATGACGAGGCGTCTCAGAGTGCGGATGAGAGGACTTGAACCTCCACGCCCTTACGGGCACACGGACCTGAACCGTGCGCGTCTACCAATTCCGCCACATCCGCGCGGAGCGGCATTGTAGCCCGGCGATGTCGCGGGTACGGTCCCGGATCGATGCGTGTAGGGACACTGACCGGACGCGACGGGGAGGTCGTCTGCGAGCGCTGCCTCCTCGCCGACTCCACGTTCGAGCGGATGCGCGGCCTGCTCGGTCGCGACTCGCTCGCGCCGGGCGAGGGGATGCTGTTCAGGCCGGCCGGCTCGATCCACATGTTCTTCATGCGCTTCGCCATCGACGCGATCTTCTGCGACGGCGACCTGCGGGTCATCGACGTCGCCCGCGGCCTGCGTCCCTGGCGCATCGCCGCGCGCCGGCGCGCGAAGGTCGTGATCGAGGTCGCCGAGGGCGCCGCAGGCGATGTCCGTCCGGGCGACACGCTGTCGCTCGGTAGCATCGCGGCATGGGAACCGACCGCCTGACGGAGCTGCTCGAGCGCGCCTTCCCGGACGCCACCGAGCTCGAGGTGGTCGACAGGACCGGCGGCGGCGACCATTTCCAGGTGATCGTCACGGCTGCCTCGCTGCAGGGGCTCTCGCTCGTCGAGCAGCACCGGCGCGTGTACGAGGCGCTCTCCGGGCCGCTGTCGGACGGGACCATCCACGAGTTGCGGATCAAGACGAAAGGAACCACGTGAGCTACAGCGACAGGATCCGAGAAGTCATCGCCGGCGCCGACGTCGCCCTCTTCATGAAGGGAACGCCGTCGTTCGTGATGTGCGGTAACTCCGACCGCGCGCTCCAGGCGCTTCGGCGGGCCGGGGCTCCGGTGACGGCGGTCGACATCCTGGCCGACCCCCAGATCCGCCAGGATCTCTCGGCGATCTCCGGGTGGCCGACGATCCCGCAGGTGTTCGTCAAGGGCGAGCTCGTCGGCGGCGCGGACATCGTCGAAGAGCTCGAGCAGAGCGGCGAGCTCGGGGCGACGCTCCGCGAGCGGCTCGGCGACGACTATGCCGCCTCGCGCGACGAGACGACGGTCACCCTGGCCTAGCGCGGTCCGCGACCGCAGCCGGTAGAAGAAGGTCACGATGGCGGAACCGAGGAGGCGGGCCGTCCCGCTGCGTCAGCGCGCCCCGCGCTACCTGCCGGCCACCCCTCTCAAGCGCGGCTCCGACTGGCTCCGAGGCACGCCCTCCGGTCTCGTGGCGCTGGCGCTCGTGGTCGGCGCGGGGGCCGGCGTCGGGGCGGTTGCGTTCCGCTACCTCATCCTCGGCTTCACCCACCTCTTCACCGGGTACGGGGACTACAGCTCGGCCGGCCACGCCCACTACGGGGGGCACCCCGGCATCGGGTTCTGGTTCGTCGCGCTCGCACCAGCGGCCGGCGGGCTCGTCTACGGGCCGCTGATCCACCGGTTCGCACGCGAGGCGCGCGGGCACGGCGTGCCGGAGGTGATGCTCGCGGTGGCCGAGCGCGGCGGCCGGATCCGTCCGCAGGTGGCGGTCGTGAAGTCCCTCGCGTCGGCTCTCTGCATCGGCTCCGGCGGGTCGGTCGGGCGCGAGGGGCCGATCGTGCAGATCGGCTCGGCGCTCGGCTCGACGCTCGGGCAGATCGTGCGCCTCGCCGAGTCGCGCCTCCGCGTCCTCGTCGCATGCGGGGCGGCGGGCGGCATCAGCGCCACCTTCAACGCGCCGATCGCGGGCACGTTTTTCGGGCTCGAGATGATCCTGCGCGACTTCGAGGCGGAGTCGTTCGGCGTCGTCGTGCTCTCGTCGTTCGTCGCCGACATCATCGGGCGGGCGGCGTTCGGCTCCAGCCCCTTCCTCCAGCTGCCGGCCTTTGAGATCCAGTCGGGCTGGGAGTATCCCCTCTACGCGCTGCTCGGCCTGCTCGCGGCGTTCGTCGGCGTTGCGTTCATCCGCGTCCTGTACGGCAGCGAGGATCTCGCCGACCGGCTCTGGCGGGGGCCGGAATGGCTTCGCCCGGCCGTCGGCGGGCTGGCGCTCGGCCTCGTCCTGCTGGCCCTCCCGGAGCTCTACGGCGTCGGCTATCCGCCGCTCGAGCACGCAATCAGGGGCGGGTACGCGATCTGGTTCCTCGTGCTGCTACTCGGTGGCAAGCTGCTCGCGACGAGCCTGTCCATCGCGATCGGCGGCTCGGGCGGCGTCTTCGCGCCGTCGCTCTTCATGGGCGCGATGCTGGGCGCCGCCTTCGGGCACACCGCTGCGAACGTCTTACCGATCCACATCGCGGCTCCCGGCGCCTACGGCCTCGTGGGGATGGGCGCGGTGTTCGGCGCAGCCGCGCGGGCGCCGATCACGGCGGTGATCATCATCTTCGAGCTCACCGGCGACTACCGCATCATCCTGCCGCTGATGTTCGCGATCGCCCTCGCAGTGGGAATCTCGAGCCTGCTCAGCCGCGACACGATCTACACGCTGAAGCTGCGTCGGCGCGGGGTGGAGCTGCTCGCCGGCCGCAGCGCCAACCTGATGCGGGCGCTGCGCGTCCGCGACGCGATGCAGCCCGTGCCGGAGGCGATCGATCCCGAGATGCCGCTGCTCGAGGTGATCAGCCTCCTCGGGGAGACCGGCAGCGAGGGACTGCCGCTGATCGACGACGAGGGCGTCTACCGCGGCACGATCGGCGCCACCGAGGTGGAGGAGGCGATGCGCGACAACGCGCTCGACGCCACCGCCGCCGACCTGGCGCGGGAGACGACGCCGCTCGAACGGACCGAGACGCTCGAGCGGGCGCTGTCGGCGCTCCTGCGGGCGCGGTCGGGGCTGCCGGTGGTGGACGGGCAGGAGGGGCACGTGGTCGGCTGGATCACGCAGTTCGACCTGCTCCGCGCCTACTACGGCCGGATCGAGGCCTCGCTGGGGGACGGCGGGCCCGTCGTCGGCCCGACGGCGGGGCCGCTGCAGCGGAAGCGGCCGCGCGCGCGACTGAACGTCATGCGCGGGCACCGGCTCGTCGACGTCGAGCTCGGCCGGGGAGCGCCCATCGTCGACGCGCAGCTCGGCGAGGTCTCGTGGCCGCCGTCGGTGGTGATCGTCGGGCTCTCGCGCGGCGGCGAGCCGCTCGAGCCCGCGGCCGACGTCGTCCTCGAGCCCGGCGACCGTGTGACGGTGCTCGTTGCCGCGCGCGACGCCGACTCGCTGCTCGACCGCCTGACCGCGGATCTGTAGCGCTAACCGCCGTTCAGGACGGCGAGCACCTCGTCCGCGTGGGTCGCCGGCTTCACGTTCCGAAGCACCCGCGCCAGGCTCCCGTCCTCGCCGATCACGAAGGTCGACCGTTCGACGCCCATGTACTTGCGGCCCATGTATTTCTTCTCCTTCCACACGTCGTAGCGCTCGGCCACCTCGTGGTCGGGGTCCGCGAGCAGCGTGAAGGGCAGGTCGTACTTCGCCTTGAACTTCACGTGCGAGCGCTCGTCGTCGGGTGAGATCCCGAGCACGACGGCGCCTGCGCGCTCGAACTCGCCGTAGACGTCGCGGATACCGCACGCCTGTGCGGTGCACCCCGGTGTGTCGTCCTTCGGATAGAAGTAGAGAACGACCTTCTTGCCCCGGAGGTCGGACAGCTTGATCGTGTCGCCGGCGTCGCTCTGCAACTCGAAATCCGGCGCCGATGCTCCTTCGTCGATCACGTTGATCCTCTCGCTAGGGTGGGTTGCTCGATGCTAACGGCCAGGTGAGTGACGGCATTCCTTCTCCGCTCGGCATGACCCCTGCCGTCGAGGTGGTCGAGCTCGTCAAGAACTATCCGCGCTCGTCGGTGAACGCCGTGGACGGCATCTCGTTCGCGGTCACGCCGGGCGAGGTCTTCGGGTTGCTCGGGCCGAACGGCGCCGGCAAGACCACGACGGTCGGGATCCTGACGACCCGCGTGCGGCCGACCGCGGGCACGGCCCGGGTCGGCGGCGTCGACGTCGTCCGCTCCCCCGTCGAGGTTCGGCGTCAGCTTGCAGTCGTGCCGCAGCGGAGCAACCTCGACCGGTCGATCTCGATCCGCAGCAACCTCGTCTTCCACGCCGCCTACCACGGCGTGCCGGGACGCGAGCGCGAGCGTCGCGCGGACGAGCTGCTCGACCAGTTCGGGCTGCTCGACCGGGCATCGTCCAAGCCCGACTTCTTCTCGGGCGGGCAGTCGCAGCGCGTCATGATCGCGCGCGCGTTGATGCACGCCCCGAACGTGCTCTTCCTCGACGAGCCGACCACCGGGCTCGATCCGGCCGCGCGGCTCTTCGTCTGGGACCGGCTGCGCGAGCTGCGAGACGGAGGCGTCACCCTCGTCCTCACGACCCACGACATGGACGAGGCTGCCGCGCTCGCCGACCGCGTCGGGATCATGGACCACGGTCGATTGCTCGCGCTCGATACGCCCGAGGCGCTGATGCGCTCACTCGAAGGGGAGGGCACGCTCGAGCTCACCGCCGACCGTTCCGCCGACGGCGCCGTCGTCACGGCGCTCGCGTCCCTCGCAGGGGTCGACCGCGTCGAGCCGCTCGAGGCGGCGGCCGCCGGAGACGGAGCGCGTGGCGACGGGCCTCCGTTACGGGTTCGTCTCTACGTCCGCGGCGACGCCGCGCCGCTGGTCGCGCCCGCCGCGGGGACGTTCGCCGAGCACGGCCTGTCGCTCGTCGGCGTGAAGCTCGGCGCCCCGACCCTCGAGGACGTCTTCATCCATCTCACGGGCCGGACGCTCCGATGACCAGCATGCCGGTGATCGCGCCCGCGACCCAGCGGCGCGCCTTTTTCGCGGTGCTGTACCGCGATCTCTACGTGACGGTGCGGGAGCTCCCCGCGTTCCTGGCGCAGGTGATCCTGCAGCCGCTCTTCCTGCTCTTCGTGTTCGGGAAGGTCCTCGGGAGCCTCGGCTACACACAGCACGGCTACGCGGATCTCCTGTTCCCGGGGCTCGTCGCGCTCACGGCCGTCATCACCGCGATGCAGACGCTCGCGTTCCCGCTCGTCGCCGAGTTCGGGTGGACGCGCGAGATCGAGGACCGCCTGCTCGCCCCGATGCCCACGAGCTTCGTCGCGCTGGAGAAGGTGGTGTTCGCGGTGCTCCGCTCGCTCGTCGCGGCGCTCGTGATGATCCCGGTCGGGATCATCATCCTGGGGTCGATCCCCTGGCGCTGGAGCGGCACGCCGCTCTTCGCCGCGGGTCTCGTCCTCGGAGCGCTCGTCGGAGCGGGGTTCGGCCTGCTGCTCGGCACGCTCGTGCCGCCGCAGCGGATCAACCTGCTCTTCTCGCTCGTCTTCACGCCGCTGCTCTTCACGGGCTGCAGCCAGTACCCGTGGCCGTCGCTCGCCCGCCTGCGCTGGTTCCAGGTCGTGACCGCGGCGAACCCGATGACCTACGTGAGCGAGTCGCTGCGCGGGGCGCTCGTGCCCGGAGTGCCGCACATCGAGCCGTGGATCTGCCTCGTCGTGCTCGTCTTCTCGATCTGCGTCCTGCTCACCGTCGGCGTCCGCGGCTTCTACCGGCGCGCGATCGACTGAGCGGCCCGATACGCATCAGCCTCAGCCTCTAGATGGTTGATCGGGAAATGCGGTCGGGGCGGGGAGGGCATGCACCAAGCAGTGGGGACGGCTCGACCGGGGGCAAGGCCGGTGGGCCTTGGCGCCGGGCGAGACGGCCGCAATGCGCCGTGTGCAGGCCCCCAGCCGCGACGGCCTCGATTTTCCGATCAACCA
The DNA here is from genome assembly GCA_963784765.1 of uncultured Thermoleophilia bacterium. Classification (GTDB taxonomy): domain Bacteria; phylum Actinomycetota; class Thermoleophilia; order Gaiellales; family Gaiellaceae; genus PALSA-600. The sequence goes on along the minus strand of CAWASP010000021.1, from coordinate 94,276 downwards.
TCTAGGGTGGTCTCGAATGCTGAGCGTCCATCACGTGAACGCGTTTCTCGTGATCGCCGTCTGCGCGGCGGCGTCCGCCGCCGCCTTCTGGGCGCGGCGGCGGGGAGCGGGCAGGCTCGTCACCCATCTCCTCTCGCTCGCCCAGACGCTCCTCGTCGCGCAGGTCGCCCTCGGGCTGCTGCTCCTGTCGGACCACCGCCGCGCTGCGGACCGGCTCCACTACGCGTACGGCACGCTCGCGCTCCTCGCCGTGCTCTCGCCGTGGCTCTACGCTCCGGCCGAGCCGCGGGCGCGCCTCGCCTGGTTCGCCGGCGCTACCCTCGTCGCCACGGCGCTCGGTGTGCGCGCCTGGATGACGGCATGAGGAACATCAACCCCTTCGCACGCAACCTCGCGATCCTGGCGCTCGTCGCCGTCCTGATCGTCGTGCTCAACCAGGAGACGGCGCTCGCGACCGCGGGAACGCTGCTTCGCTTCGCGTTCGTGATCGCAATCGGGGTCGTCGCGTACTTCGCCTGGCGGGATTTCGGCCGCCGAGAGATCTCGACCTGGCCGGCACGCCAGGCCGGGCTCTTCTACGGGGCGGCCGCCCTGCTCGTCGTCGACGTCGGCTGGTTCATGCTCTCGTCGCTCGCCGGCCGCGACACTCTCGCGTTCTTCGCCGTGCTCGCCGTGTGCGTGTACGTCGGCGTGCGCACCTGGCGCGACCAGCGCTCGCTTCTCTAGTCGATCACCCGTCGTGCTCGACGAGCGCCGAGACGCCGTCGAGCCGCTCGAGCGCCTGACGGACCGGCATGTGCTGGCCCACGAAGATCGGCGTGTCGCGCTCGGTGTAGCGGGACGCCTCGGAGTCTCGGAGCCGCAGCATCAAATGCATGAAGTCGGCGGGCTCGTCGCACTCGAACGCCGTCATGAACTCCTGGTCGTCGATCCCGAACGAGTAGGTCGTGTGGTTGTGGATGCCCGGGAACTCCTCGCGGCCGATCCAGATGTGCTCGTCCATCGCCCGCTGCCGCTCGGCCTCCGGCAGCGCGTACCACGGCCGCACTTTCACGAACGGGTAGACGACGAGGTAGGGCGACCCCTTCGGCGTGATCTTGCGCGCCTTGCGCGCCGACGTGTACTGCGACGCCTTGGTCGTCGCGAGGTAGTTGTACGGCGTGTCGAGCCAGGCGGCGAGCGGAGTTGCGTTGAGCGCCGCGCCGAGCTCGCCCAGGTCCTCGTAGCGCTCGGTGATCTTCCAGAGGAAGAAGTCCGTCTCCGGCCGTACGCCGGTCGTCGAATACGCGCGCAGGTGCGAGAACCGCGATGCCCAGTCCTCGACGACCTCCGCGAACGCGTCCTTGGCGGCCGCCCGCTCCTCGACGGGAAGGTTGCGCCAGGCGCGGTCGACGCGGAAGAAGGTATAGGCGACGTACTGGCCACTCACGAAGTGGAACGTTAGCGCCGCCGCCGCGCGTCGTCGCGGAGGAGCGCCGGAGTACCCTGCGCCGTTGATGGCGGCCGGACAGATCGAGAGCCAGCTGAAGCAGGTTCCCGCGGCGCCGGGCGTCTACCTGTTCCGGGACGGCCGGGGCGACGTGCTCTACGTCGGCAAGGCGAAGACCCTCCGCTCCCGCGTGCGCTCGTACTTCCAGGCCGGCTCGAGCGACACGCGGCACGGCATCCGCCAGATGGCGGGCCGCGTCGCGACGATCGAGACGATCGTCACCTCGAGCGAGGTCGAGGCGCTGCACCTCGAGCAGAACCTGGTCAAACGCCACCGCCCCCCGTTCAACGTCCGCCTCCGGGACGACAAGTCGTTCCCGTACATCGCGGTGACGGTCGACGACGACTACCCGCGCGTCATGTTCACCCGCGAGCGGCACCGGCGCGGCGTCGTGTACTTCGGCCCGTACGCCAACGCGAAGAAGGTGCGTGAGACGCTCGACGTCCTGAACCGGGTATTCCGCTACCGGCCGTGCGAGGGGCCGCAGCCGGGCCGCCACAGCGGCATCCCCTGCCTCGACTACCACATCGAGCGCTGCCACGCCCCGTGCGTCGGATACATCTCGAAGGACGACTACCGCGAGCTGATCGACCAGGTGATCGAGTTCCTCTCCGGCGACGACCGGCCGATCCGGCGTCGCCTCGAGGAGCAGATGCGCTCGGCCGCGGCGGAGGAGCGGTTCGAGGACGCGGCGCGCTACCGCAACCGCCTGCAGGCGATCGAGCGGCTCTCCGAGCGCCAGGCGGTCGAGCGGCCCGGGGGCGGCGCCTTCGACGTGATCGGGGTCGCCGTGTCGTCCGAGCGGGCGGTCGTCCAGCTCTTCCCGCTGCGCGAGGGCCGGCTCGTCGACCGCTACTCGTTCCACCTCGAGAACGCCGCCGGGGAGGAGCTCGAGGAGGTGCTCGAGCAGTTCTGCCTCGAGTACTACGGCTCCGCGCCGTCCATCCCGCCGCAGGTGCTCGTCCCCCGCGGTGCGGGGGAGACCGCGACGCTCGCGCGCTTCCTCTCCGAGCGGCGCGGCTCGCGCGTCGAGGTGCGGGCCCCGGAGCGTGGCGAGAAGCGGCGCCTGCAGGAGCTCGCGCAGCAGAATGCGGAGCTCGCGCTGGAGTCGGCCACGTTCGTCGCGGAGACGAAGCGCGCCCGGCGTGTGGAGGCGCTCGAGGAGCTGCGGGAGCTCCTGAACCTGGAGTCGCTGCCGATCCGCATCGAGTGCTTCGACATCTCGAACATCCAGGGACAGGAGATCGTCGGCTCGATGGTCGTCTTCGAGGACGCGGTCGCGAAGAAGGGCCACTACCGCAAGTTCGCGGTCCGGGGGACGGACGGGCAGGACGACTTCGCGTCGATGCGGGAGGTCATCTCACGGCGCTTCTCGCGTCTCGGGGTGGAGCCGGGCTCGCAGGAGTGGAACGAGTCGTTCGCGGCGACGCCGAACCTCGTCGTCATCGACGGCGGCAAGGGTCAGCTGTCCGCCGCGCTGGCCGCGATGCAGGAGCTCGAGCTGCCGCGCGTCGCCGTGATCGCGCTCGCAAAGCGGATCGAGGAGGTGTTCGTCCCCGGGCGCGCCGAGCCGATCCTGCTGCCGGCGTCGTCTCCCGGCCTGCAGCTCCTGCAGCGGATCCGGGACGAGGCCCACCGCTTCGCCGTGACGTTCCACCGCCGGCGGCGGGACGCGGCCGCGCGCGAGTCGATGTTCGACCAGCTCGAGGGCGTCGGCCCGGTCCGGCGCCGCGCGCTGATCCGCCACTTCGGCTCCGCCGAGCGCGTCGTCGAGGCGACCGAGGAGGAGCTCGAGGGAGTGCCCGGTCTGCCCGCGAAGACCGCGCGGGCGATCTACGCACAGCTGCACCGGACGGGACGCGCGTAGGGTGTCGCCGATGCGGAGGTCGGCGCTCGTTGCCGGGCTGGTGGTCGTCCTCGCCGGGTGCGGCGGCTCGTCGGCACACGTCGGCTCGACCTCGACGGCCGCAGCCGCCCCGCCGGGGCCCGGCCAGGTGCTGTACGCCGGCGGGCCGTGGGCGGTGGTGCTGAACGGGTCGAAGGCGACCGCCTATCACCGCATCGGCGGTACGTGGCGCGCCGACCGCGCCGGTGCGGTCACGATCCGAATCCTCGGCCCGGCCCCCGGGAGCACGGCGCCCAGGCTGCCGCAGGTGGCGGTCGAGCTCTCCGCGTCGGCGCCGCTGGTCGAGTCGGGCCTCTGGGTCGACGGCAAGGAGCTGCTCGAGAAGGGGGGCGGGCTCTCGCCGAAGAAGGGGACGATCTACGGCGCTCCGGTTGCGCGTCTCGCGCCCGGCACCCACCGGGCGGTCGCCTACGGGCGCACCGACACGCACGCGTCGGCGATCACCTGGACATTCCGGGTCTGACTACGTTCCGGCGGTGTCCCCGTCGTCCAGGAACGGGTAGCGGTAGTCGCGCGGCGGCGTGAACGTCTCCTTGATCGCGCGCGGGCTGACCCAGCGGATCAGGTTCCACATCGAGCCGGCCTTGTCGTTCGTCCCGGACGCGCGCGACCCGCCGAAGGGCTGCTGCCCGACGACCGCGCCCGTGGGCTTGTCGTTGACGTAGAAGTTCCCCGCCGTGTAGCGGAGCCGCGACTCGGCCTCCCGCGTGGCGGCGCGGTCCTCCGAGAACACCGAGCCGGTGAGACCGTACGGCGCGGTCTCGTCGATCAACGTCAGCGTCTCGTCCCAGCGGCGCTCGTCGTAGACGTAGGTGGTGACGACGGGGCCGAAGAGCTCCTCGCGGAGCGTCCGGAACGCCGGGTCGCGCGTCTCGATCACGGTCGGCTCGACGAACCAGCCCTCGCTGTCGTCGTAGCCGCCGCCGACGACGATCTCCGAGTCGCCGCTCGCCTTCGCCTCCTCGATCGCCTCCGCCTGCGTCCTGAACGCCGCGCCGTCGATCACCGCACCCATGAAGTTGCGGAAGTCGGCGACGTCGCCCATCTTGATCGTGGCGACCTCGCCGGCGAGCCGGTCGCGCAGCTCGGGCCACAGGTTCGACGGCGCGTAGACGCGGGACGACGCAGAGCACTTCTGCCCCTGGTACTCGAACGAGCCCCGGACGATCGCCGCCGCGAGCGCGTCGACGTCCGCCGACGGGTGGGCGACGATGAAGTCCTTCCCGCCCGTCTCGCCGACGATGCGCGGGTAGTTCCGGTAGCGGTCGATGCCCTGCCCGACGGTCTGCCACATGCCCCGGAAGACCGGCGTCGACCCGGTGAAGTGGATGCCGGCGAGATGCTCGTTCGAGAGCGCAGCGTCGCCGATCGTCGATCCCGAGCCGTAGACCAGGTTGACGACGCCGTCGGGGAGCCCGGCCTCCTGGAGGAGGCGCATCAGGTAGTAGGCCGACAGCATCGCGGTGCTCGCGGGCTTCCAGACGACGGTGTTGCCCATCAGCGCCGGCGACGTCGTCAGGTTGGCGGCGATCGCCGTGAAGTTGAACGGCGAGACCGCGAAGACGAAGCCCTCGAGCGGGCGGTACTCCATGCGGTTCCAGATCCCCGGCGACGACACCGGCTGCTCCGCGTAGACCCGCGTCATGAACTCGACGTTGAAGCGCCAGAAGTCGATCACCTCGCACGCCGAGTCGATCTCCGCCTGATGCGCCGTCTTCGACTGGCCGAGCATCGTCGCCGCATTCAGGGTGTCGCGCCACGGGCCGGAGAGCAGCTCCGCGGCGCGGAGAATCACGGCCGCCCGCTCCTCCCACGGCCAGCGCGACCAGTCCTCCCACGCCGTCGCCGCCGCGTCGATCGCCTGCTGCACGTGCTCGGGCCCGCCCTGGTGGACGTCGGCGAGGACGTGCTCCTTCGCGTGCGGCATGACGGCCGGCTTCGTCTCGCCCGTCCTGATGTCCTTCCCCCCGATCACGAGCGGGATGTCGAGCCGCTCGCCGTGCATCTGCGCGAGCCGGGCCCGCAGCCGCTCGCGCTCGGCGCTGCCCGGGCCGTACTCGTGGATCGGCTCGTTGCGGGGAGGTGGAGGGCGGAAGATCGCGTGAGTGCTCATGCCCGTACCTTACGGGCATGGAGCTCGGCGACGTCCTGTGGATCGGCGGCGCGACCGGCTCCGGGAAGACGTCGATCGCACGGGCGCTGGCGTACCGCCACGACCTCCAGCTCTACAACGTCGACCATCGGACGTACGACCACGTCGAACGGCTCCCGCCCGCGCCGCCGCCAGACTGGGATCGCCCGCCCGCCGAGCTCGCGGGCCGGTTCGTCGCCCACGCGAACGAGCGCTGGCGGCTCGTGCTCGAGGACCTCGCCGGCCTGCCCGGCTCGCCCGGAGCGATCGCCGAAGGGCCGTTCCTGCTGCCGGAGCTCGTTCCACCGGGTGCGACGGCGGTCTTCCTCGTGCCGGGCGACGAGCGGTTGCGCGCGACGGCGGCCGAGCGGCGCTCGCGGCCCGTGCTCGTCGAGCGGAACATGCTCCTCGCGCAGCGCATCGCCGCGGCGGCCCGTGAGCGCGGGTTCCCGGTGCTCGAGGTCGACCGGCCGCTCGCCGGGATGATCGAGCGGGTCGGGGCGTACCTGTCCGCGGCCCTCGGCGCGCTGCCGCGGGCGGTCGACCGGCCGGCCATCCGGCGCTTCGAGAACGACGTCCTCGCACGCCAGGTACGCCTCTACAAGGACTCGGGCGACGCGCCCGGCGACCTGCCCTCGGGCGAGTGGATGCTCCCGTTCGCCTGCGAGTGCGAGCGGCCGGGGTGCGCCGACGTCGTCGAGCTGTCGCTCGCCGAGTACGAGCGGCTCAGTGCCGCAGGAGATAGGTCGCCGTCACGAGCACCCAGATCATGAACCCGAGCGACGACGCGAAGACGGAGTGGCTCGCGAGCTTCCAGTCCGCCCCCGACTCGACGAAGCCGACGGCGGCGACGGCGACGCCGCCTCCGACGCCCGCCTGGCCGAACCAGCGCGGGATCTTCCGCGCTCCCCAGGCGCCCATCGATGCCGCGACGATCACCGTCGCCGAGCAGGCCGACGCGGGGCCGGCCCAGATCGTCTCGGCGCCGAGCACCGCCAGGGTCTGCAGGGCGAAGCAGGCGGCGCCGCCGAGCACGACCGCGGAGGTGTAGAAGCCGTCGGGCTGGTAGCGCACGAGCCGCCAGGCGAGGCCCGCCAGGAACCAGAGGTAGGCAAAGCCGCCGGCCGTGAGCAGCGCCGAGGTCGCCTGCAGGTCGGAGCCGCCGATGACGAGCGCGGGGAGCGTCAGACCGACGTAGACGTACCCGAGCGCGGGCAGGTGCGCGCGTCCGAGGGCGGGGAGCTGCGCTCGATTCACGCGGCGAAGCTACAACATCGTCGAATGAGACCGACGCTTGTGCAGTACGAGGCGCCGGGGTTCGGCGTGGGGGAGGTGTGGCTGGACGACCGCGGACGCGTGTTCCACGCCGAGCTGCCCCGCCCGCGGGCGTCGCCCGCCGTCGGGCGAGTGTCGGACGACGGGCGGGCGCTGGCCGCCCGTCTGGAGCGGTTCTTCTCCGGCACCGCCGACGACTTCGCCGACGTGGCGCTCGTGCTGGACGTCGGCTTCTACGGCGAATGCGCGCTGGCGCTTCGCCGCGTGCCGTGGGGCGAGGTCGTGACGTACGGCGAGCTCGCCGCACTGGCCGGCCGGCCCGGAGCCGCCCGCGCGGCGGGGACGTTCTGCGCCCGCTGCGAGCTCTCGCCGTTCGTCCCGACGCACCGTGTGGTCTCCGCCGGCGGGATCGGGAGCTACGGCGGGCTCGGGGTCGACTACAAGCGACGCCTGTTGGAGCTCGAGGGTGTCGTACTCGGATGACCTGCGGGAAGAGCTGGCGCAGATCGCGCCGGCGCGCCGCTGCTGCCGCGAGGCCGAGCTGTCGGCGCTCTTCCACTCCTCCGGCGCCTGGCACCTGACCGGGCGGCGCGTCCGCGTCCACCTCGATCTCGCGAGCGGCGCGGCTGCCCGCCGGGCATTCGTGCTGCTGCGCGACCTGGGCGTCCGGTCGGAGATCCGCACCTACCATCGCCGCGGCTTCGATCGGGCGACGCGCTTTGAGCTGCACGTCGAGGTCGACGACCGGGCGCTCGAGCTGCTGGGTGAGGCCGGAGTCCTCTCATCGTCGGGTGCACCGCGGGAGACGCCTCCGAAGCGGGTCGTCGGACGTTCGTGCTGCCGCCGCGCCTACCTGCGCGGCGCGCTTCTCGGAGCCGGGTCGCTCTCGGGGCCGCGCAGCCCCCACCTCGAGGTACGGGCGAGCTCGGCGGCAGGAGCCGGCTTCATCGCCGACGTCGCCGCCCGGGAAGAAGTGGCGATGCACGTCGTCGAGCGCCGCGGGCATGCAATTGCCTATGCGAAGGGGCACGACGCGATCGCCGGCGTCCTCGCGCTCGCCGGCGCAGGCGACACCGTCCTCCGAATGGAGGAGCATGCGCTGCTCGCCGCCACGCGCGCCGAGGCGAATCGGCTCGCGAACGCCGACGAGGCGAACCTCGCGCGCACCGCCCGCGCGGCGCACGAGCAGCTCGAGGCGATCCGCAGGCTCGATCTCGCCGCACTGCCCGCACCGCTCGCGGAGATCGCCGAGCTGCGTCTCCGGCACCCCTCCGCGTCGCTCCGCGAGCTCGCCGCGAAGGCACGGCCGCCGATCAGCCGTTCGGCCGCGCAGAGGCGCTTGCGCGCCCTTGTCCAGCGCATTGCAAGTTGACGTCTCCTGATTCGAAAGTGCTCTAGCGAAAGGGACAGGAATGTCCTCATACTGATTTGGTGGCGGGTCCGGGTCCCTGCAGGCGGTGGATACAGACCCCGTCCACCGCCACCGCTGAGGGCACGGTAGAGCGGAGGGAGGGTCGTCCTCGGAGCCTCCCTCCGACCCGCCATTTGGCCGGCTTCGCCGGCCGAAATGGCGGGGTACTCGTCCGGCACTGTCGACCTCGCCTGCGGCGAGGTCTCTTGCCGGACGGGGACTCGGTGACCCGAGCCCGCTCCTGGCGTTCGGCGGCCTGGCCGCCGCCCGCCTCGGACGGTTATCGGGTCCGAGTTGGCCTGCCCGCGGTGTGCTCGTCCGGCACTGTCGACCTCGCCTGCGGCGACGTCTCTTGCCGGACGGGGCTCGTCTGGGCGGTTGCGTTCCTGGCGTTCGGCGGTCTAGCCGCCGCTCGCCTCGGACGGCGCTCGGGACTGACGGTTCGCCGGGCTTCACACGTCATATAGGTTTCTTTCCGTCGTGAGCGAGGCGAAGCTCAAGGAGTTGCGGACGCGCCTGGCGGAGATCGCGGATCTCGGCAAGGCGATGGCCCTCCTCTCCTGGGACCAGCACGTGATGATGCCGCCGCGCGGCGCCGCCGCCCGGGCAGAGCAGCTCGCCACCGTCGGCCGGATCGCCCACGTCAAGTTCATCGACCCGGCCGTCGGCAAGCTGCTCGACGATCTCCGCGGCTACGGCGAGACGCTCGAGCACGACTCCTTCGAGGCGAGCCTGATCCGGGTCTGCGCGCGCGACTGGGAGAAGGCGAGCAAGGTGCCGCCCGACCTGCGCGCCGAGATGGCCCGCTCGGCCGCGCTCGCCAATCCGGTCTGGGTCGAGGCCCGCCGCACGAACGACTTTGCCTCGTTCCTGCCGGTACTGCGCCGGAATCTCGACCTCCGCAAGCAGTACATCGACTGCTTCGAGGTCGGCGACGAGCCCTACGACATCGTGCTCGACGACTTCGAGCGCGACATGAAGACCGCCGAGGTGCGGCGCCTCTTCGGCTACCTGAAGGAGCACCAGGCCCCGCTTGTGAAGGAGATCGACGCGCTCGGGGTCGATGAGCCGCCGCCGCACGAGTTCGCTCTCGACGCGCAGAAGGTCTTCGAGCTCGAGGTGGTGCGCGAGCTCGGCTACGGCGACGACTGCTGGCGCCTCGATCCGACCGTGCATCCCTTCGCCACCGGCACCTCGATCGAGGACATCCGCATCACGACGCGCTACTTCCCCGACCGGCTCGAGGGGTTCTTCGGGACGATCCACGAGTTCGGCCACGGCCTCTACGAGCGGCAGGTCGACCCGGCGCTCGAGCGCTCGCCGCTGGCCCGCGGCGTCTCGCTCGGGATGCACGAGTCGCAGAGCCGCATGTGGGAGAACCTCGTCGGCCGCTCGCTGCCGTTCTGGCGGCGCTTCTTCCCGCGCCTGCAGGAGCTCCATCCGACGCTCGCGGGGTACGACGTCGACCGCTTCTACCGCGAGGTCAACCGGGTCGTGCCCTCTCTGATCCGCGTCGAGGCGGACGAGGCGACCTACAACCTCCACATCATCCTCCGCTTCGAGCTCGAGCAGGCGATGCTCGCCGACGCGTTCCCGCTCGAGCAGCTCCCCGAGGAGTGGAACCGCCGGATGTGGGAGTACCTCGGCATCGAGGTGCCGTCCGACACCGAGGGGGTCCTGCAGGACGTGCACTGGTCGGGCGGCTCGATCGGGTACTTCCCCACCTACGCGCTCGGCAACCTGATCTCCGCGCAGATCTGGGAGCGGGTGAGAAGCGACCTGCCGGGGCTCGAGGAGGGGTTCGAGCGGGGCGAGTTCGCGCCGCTCGCGGACTGGCTGCGCGAGCATCTGCACCGGCACGGCCGCAAGTTCACGCCGGCGGAGACGCTCGAGCGGGTGACCGGGAGCTCGCAGATCGACCCCGAGCCGTACGTGCGCTACCTGCGCGAGAAGCTCTCCGGCGTGTACGGCGTCCCCGTGACCGGTCGGTAGCGCCTACCGAGTCGGCGGGAAAACCGCCGCCGTTAGAGTCCCGGCATGGCGAAGACACGGGTGGGAATCAACGGCTTCGGCCGGATCGGCCGCAACTTCTACCGGGCGGCGCTGGAACGCGGCGGCGATTTCGAGATCGTCGCCTTCAACGACCTCGGCGACATCGACACGATGGCGCACCTGCTGAAGCACGATTCCGTGCTGGGAGCATTTCCGGAAACCGTCGAGGTTGCCGGCGGCTCGCTCCACGTCGGGGGCGCCGAGCTGAAGGGGCTCGCGGAGCGCGACCCGGCGGCGCTGCCGTGGGGTGACCTCGGCGTCGACGTCGTGATCGAGTCGACCGGTTTCTTCACGAAGCGCGACGGTGCGCAGAAGCACCTCGACGCCGGCGCCAAGAAGGTGATCATCTCGGCGCCTGCAACCGATCCCGACATCACGGTCGTGCTCGGGGTGAACGACGACGCGTACGACGCGTCGGCGCATTCGATCGTCTCGAACGCGTCCTGCACGACGAACTGCGTGGCGCCCATGGCGAAGGTCCTCGACGACGCGTTCGGCATCGAGCACGGCTTCATGACGACGATTCACGCGTACACGAACGACCAGCACGTGCTCGATCTCCCGCACAAGGACCTCCGCCGCGCCCGCGCTGCCGCGATCAACCTGATCCCCACCTCGACCGGCGCCGCTCGCGCGATCGGCCTCGTTCTTCCGCACCTGAAGGGCAAGGTCGACGGCGTCGCGGTTCGCGCACCGGTGGCGACCGGCTCGATCACCGATTTCGTCGTCTCGCTCCGCTCCGAGCCGAGCGCGGACGAGGTCAACGCCGCGTTCGAGGCGGCGGCGACCACGGGCCCGCTCGCGCCGTACCTCGACTACACGACGGATCCGCTCGTCTCCACCGACATCATCCGCCGGCCCGCGTCGTGCACGTTCGACAGCGCGCTCACGATGGCCGGCGGCGGCTCGGCCAAGGTCTTCGGCTGGTACGACAACGAGTGGGGCTACAGCTGCCGCCTCGTGGATCTCGTCGGCCGGGTGCTGTGAGCCTGCCCCGCTCGGTCGAGGATGCGGACGTCCGCGGCAAGGTCGTCCTCGTCCGGTCGGACCTGAACGTCCCTCTCGAGAGCGGCCGGGTCGCCGACGACACGCGGATCCGCGCTTCGCTGCCCACGCTCGAGCTGCTGCTCGAGCGGGGTGCGGACCACGTGCGCGTCTGCTCCCACCTCGGCCGGCCGAAGACCGACGAGGACCGCGTGAAGTACGCGATGGAGCCCGTGCGGGCGCGCCTGCGCGAGCTCTTGCCCGATGACCGGGTGACCGTCCTCGAGAACACGCGCTTCGCGGCGGGCGAGACGAAGAACGACCCAGGTTTCGCCCGCGACCTCGCGGAGGGATGCGAGCTGTACGTGAACGACGCCTTCGGGTCGGCGCATCGTGCCCACTCCTCGACCGTCGGCGTCGCGGAGCTCCTGCCGGCATATGCCGGGCTCCTGCTCCTCGACGAGCTGCGGCACCTCGGCCGGCTGCTCGGCGACGTCGAGCGGCCGTTCGTGATCGTCGCCGGCGGAGCCAAGGTGGAGGACAAGCTGAGCGTGCTGATGCAACTCGGCTCGCGGGCGGACGAGGTGCTGATCGGCGGCAAGATGGCCGAGGACGTCCGCAGCGAGAACCCGTTCCCGTTCGACGTCGTGCTGCCGTCGGACGTGCTCGCCGCCTCGGCCTTCGAGGAGGCCGCGGACGCGCAGGTGACCGGCTACGACGCCGTGCCCGAAGGCTGGCTCGGTCTCGACATCGGCCCCGTCTCGCGCGAGGACTTCGCCCGCCGGATCGCCGGCGCGCGAACCGTCTTCTGGAACGGGCCGATGGGCGTCTTCGAATGGCCGCGGTTCGCCGAGGGCACCTTCGCCGTCGCGCGGGCGCTCGCCGACTCGAGCGGCTTCACCGTCGTCGGCGGCGGTGACTCGGTTCGCGCCGTGCACGAGGCCGGCGTCGCAGACCGGATCTCCTGGATCTCGACCGGAGGCGGTGCGTCGCTCGAGCTCCTGGAGGGGAAGGAGCTGCCCGGCGTGGCGGTCATCCCCGCATGACCCTGCTCGCGCAGATGCCGTTTGCGGAGTCGATCGGCGTCGAGCTCGGAGCGGCCGGCGCCGACGAGGTTCGAGGCCGCCTTCCCTGGGCGCCCGAGCGCTGCACCGCGGACGGCGTGCTGCACGGCGGCGCGCTGATGACGCTCGCCGACACGCTCGGAGCGATCTGCGCGTTCCTCAACCTGCCGGAAGGCGCGTCGACTGCGACGATCGAGTCGAAGACGAACTTCTTCCGGGGCGTCCGCGACGGGCACGTCGATGCCGTCTCGCGCCCGCGCCACGTCGGCCGCAGCTCGATCGTCGTCCAGACGGAGCTGACGGACGCCTCCGGACGTTCCGTCGCGCTCGTCGTCCAGACCCAGGCCGTGCTGCGATGAGCCTGATCGCCGGTAACTGGAAGATGTTCAAGGGGCCCGACGAGGCAGCGGCGTTCTGCCGCGAGCTCCGCGAGGTCGACTGGCCCGACGGGGTCGACGTCACCGTCTGCCCGCCGTACGTGTCGCTCGCCGCCGCGGTGCAGGCCCTGGCCGGCACGGAGATCGGCGTGTTCGCCCAGAACTGCCACTGGGCCGCCGAGGGTGCATTCACGGGCGAGATCTCGCCGGGGATGCTGCAGGAGCTCGGCGTCTACGGCACGCTCGTCGGCCATTCGGAGCGCCGCCAGTGGTTCGGCGAGACCGACGAGCTCGTCGCCCGCCGCGTGCACGCCTGCCTCGCGGCGGGGCTGCACGTGATCGCCTGCATCGGCGAGACGGAGGAGCAGCGGGACGCGGGCGCCACCCACGCCGTCCTCCGCCGCCAGGTGGCCGCGTTCGAGCCCGACGAGAACCTCGTGATCGCGTACGAGCCTGTGTGGGCGATCGGCACCGGCCGGACGGCGACGCCGCAGATGGCGCAGGAGGCACACGAGACGATCAAGGAGCTGATCGACGTGCCCATGCTCTACGGGGGCTCGGTCAAGCCCGAGAACGCGGCCGAGCTGCTCGCCCAGCCCGCGGTCGACGGCGCGCTCGTCGGCGGTGCCTCCCTCGACGTCGCATCGTTCGTGGCGATCTGCCGCGCCGCCGCGCCATGAGCCTCGTCGCGCTCGTCATCCTGGACGGGTTCGGCTGCGCGCCGCCCGGCCCGGGTAACGCCGTCGACCTTGCCGCAACGCCGGTGTTCGACCGGCTCTGGGCCGAGTACCCGCACACGACGATCGAAGCCTCGGGCGAGGCGGCCGGGCTGCCCGCCGGCCAGATGGGAAACAGCGAGGTCGGGCACCTGACGATCGGCTCGGGCCGGCGGCTCTACCAGGATCTGATGCGGGTCAACCGGTCGATCGAGAACGGGTCGCTCTTCGAGAACGCGGTCCTGCGGGCGGCGTTCGAGCGCGGGAACCGCGTCCACCTGCTCGGCCTCGTCTCGCACGGCGGCGTCCACTCCCACATCGACCATCTCCAGGCGCTCCTGCGCTTCGCGCCCGAGAAGACGTGGATTCACGCGTTCACCGACGGCCGCGACGTGTCGCCGACCTCGGCCGTCCGCGATCTCGCCGAGCTGCCGCTCGACCGGCTCGCAACCGTCGTCGGCCGCTACTACGCGATGGACCGCGACAAGCGCTGGGACCGGACGCAGCGCGCCTTCGACGCGATCACGGCCGGCGCCGGGCTCGTTGCCGGGGATCCGCTCGCCGCGGTGCAGGCGAGCTACGACGCCGGCGTGACCGACGAGTTCGTCGAGCCGATCGTGCTCGACGGCACCCCGAGGCTCGAGCCGGGAGACACGGCGATCTTCTTCAACTTCCGGCCCGACCGCGGCCGGCAGCTCACCCGGATGCTGCTCGATCACGCGTTCGACGTGACGACCATGACCCGTTACGCGGCCGACCTCGAGACACCGGTCGTCTTCGAGGAGCAGGTCATCGGGCAGACGCTCGCGCAGGTCCTCTCGGAGCACGGCCTTCGCCAGCTCCACTGCGCCGAGACGGAGAAGTACGCCCACGTCACGTACTTCTTCAACGGCGGGCGCGAGGACCCGTGGCCCGGGGAGGATCGCGTGCTCGTTGCGAGCCCGCGCGACGTGCCGAGCTACGACCTGAAGCCCCAGATGTCGGCGGCCGAGGTGACCGACCGCGTCGTCGAGCGCCTCGGCGACGGCTACTCCTTCTGCGTGGTCAACTTCGCCAACCCCGACATGGTCGGCCACACCGGCTCGATCCCCGCGGTGATCGCCGCGTGCGAGGAGGCCGACCGGTGCCTCGGGCGCGTCGTCGAGCGCGTGACGGAGCTGGGCGGCGTCGCCCTGGTAACCGCCGATCACGGCAACGCCGAGAAGATGCTCGAAGATGACGGCGTCAGCCCGCACACCGCCCACACGACGAGCCCGGTGCCGCTGATCGTCACCCGCCGCGGGGCGGAGCTTGCGGCGGGCGGCGAGATCGGGGACCTCGCCCCGACCATTCTCCGGCTCCTCGACCTTCCTGCGCCGGCCGAGATGACGGGCCGAATCCTCGTAAAACTGCGGTAAGACCGCGAAGATCCGTACGAAAGGCGGGGTATACTCCGGCACCTTGTCGCTGCCACAGCCCGACCCTGCGGTCCTGCGGAAGGCCCAGCGTGGAGACGAAAGGGCGTTCTCGATCATCCTGCGGATGTACGAGACGCCGGTCTACAACTACGTCCTGCGGCTGACGAACGGCGACAAGGCGCTCGCCGAGGACCTGACCCAGGAGGTCTTTCTCCGGGTCTTCCAGGGGCTGCCGCGGTTCTCGATGCGCTCCAAGTTCACGACCTGGCTCTTCCAGGTGACGAAGAACCGTGTCCTCGACGAGCTGCGGGCGCGCGAACGCCGGCCGATGGCGCCCGTCACGCTCGAGGACGCGCCGCCGCTCGAGGTCGTCGACCAGCCGGTCGAGCGGGTGGAGGCGATCGACGCGCTCTGGCGCGCGATCGAGGCGCTGCCGGTCGACCTGAAGATGGCGCTGCTCCTCCGCGATGTCGTCGGCCTCTCCTACAACGAGATCGCGGACGCGCTCGAGGTCACCCTCGCGACCGTGAAGTGGCGGATCTTCAAGGGGCGGGAGGACGTCCAGGTCGCGCTCGCCCGCGAGGGCATCTCGTTCGGCGCGGAGCCCGACCTGCAGGTGATCGAGCCCGCCGGGTAGCCGGCCGCCTCTCGCTACACGCCGTGCTCGAGCCGGCTCGCGAGCACGTCGGGGAGCCCGGCCTCCCTGATCTCCGCCTGCGTGCGCCCGACGTCGTAGGCGACCCGGTGAAACACCCCGCGACGGGCGTCGGTGTCGAGCTCGAGCCAGGCTGCGCGGGGATCGCCGTCGCGCGGCTGCCCGACGGACCCGGGGTTCGCCAGGACACGGGTCTCGGCGAACGCGGTCTCGGTGCCCGCCGGCGCGACGCCGCCGGCGAGCGACTCACCGTCGAACGAGATCGCGAGCGCGACGTGGCTGTGGCCGACGAGCACGAGCTGCGCCGTCGTCTCGAGCAGGGAGGCGAGCGCGACGGGCTCGCTGAGCACGTACTCCCACACCGGGTCGCGAGGGCTGCCGTGATACAGCTCGACACCTTCGCGCCGGGCGGCCGGAGCGAGCCGGGAGAGCCACTCGCGCGCGTCGGGCGCCAGCGTGGCGCCCGTCCAGCGGGCCGCGGCCGCGGCGTCGCCGGTGAACTCCGCCACGTCGAGCGCGCCGAGCGCCGCGAGATCGTGGTTGCCGCAGAGCGCCACGGCGGCGTGCTCCCGCACGAGCGCGCAGCACTCGTTCGGGCGCGGCCCGTAGCCGACGACGTCGCCCAGGCACCAGAGCTCGTCCACGCCGGAGGCGCCGATCTCGGCGAGGACCGCCTCCAGTGCGTGAAGATTGGCGTGGATGTCCGAGACGACCGCAATGCGCATGGCGAGGGTGGGGACGCTAGCCGTCGCCGCCGTCGTCTGGGGTGGGTGCGCCTACCTGCTCGCCCGGACGAGCGTGCCGCACCTCCAGCTCTCCGGCTTCGACGAGCACCGCTTCTTCTCGGCACGGGAGCTCCGGCGCGCGACGCGCTACAGCCGCGGCGCCGAGGCGATCTGGCTCGGGGGGACGCTCG
This sequence comes from uncultured Thermoleophilia bacterium, assembly GCA_963784765.1. Taxonomy (GTDB): domain Bacteria; phylum Actinomycetota; class Thermoleophilia; order Gaiellales; family Gaiellaceae; genus PALSA-600. The sequence goes on along the minus strand of CAWASP010000021.1, from coordinate 77,903 downwards.
CCACGCTGGCGGCGCTCGCGGTGCTGGCGTGGCGGCTGCCGCGCTCCGTCCGCGGGATGGGGCTGGGGCGCATCTCGAGCGCCGTCGTCGTCGGCATGGTCGTGCTGACGACGATCTGGTTCGTCTCGCTGCCCTTCGGCCTCGCCGGCCTCTGGTGGCAGCACCACTGGGGGCTCGGGCCGTTCGGCGTCGGCGCCTGGCTCGCGTCGCAGTGGGCGACGCTCGGGTCCGAGGCGGTCTCCGCGCTCGGGGGAATCGTGCTGGTCGTCGGTCTCGCGGGTCGCTTCCGCCGCTGGTGGCTCGTCGCGACGCCCGTCGTCGTCCTCGTCGTGTCGTTCTTCGCGCTCGTCTCCGGCTGGGCGAGCGCCGCCGGCACGCATCGGCTCGCAGATCCGGCGCTGCGGGGGGACGTGCAGCGCCTCGAGCGGGTCGAGCACGTCCAGGGCACGCCGGTCAGCGTGCAGGACGTCTCGTCCTGGACGTCGCAGGCGAACGCGTTCACCACGGGCTTCGGCCCTTCGACGCACGTCGTCCTCTGGAACACGCTGCTCGACGGCCGCTTCTCCCGGCGCGAGGTGGACGTGGTGATCGCACACGAGCTCGGCCACGTCGCGAGCCGTCACATCGTGAAGGCGATCGGGTGGAGCGCGCTCGTCGCCCTGCCGACGCTGTGGCTGCTCGCGGTGGCGACGCGGCGTCGAGGCGGCGTCGGCGATCCCGCGAACCTGCCGCTCGCGTTGCTCGTGCTCGCGGTCATCACGCTCCTCTCGACGCCGCTCCAGAACGCCGTCTCCCGCCGGGACGAGGCCGAAGCCGACTGGCACGCTCTGAACGCCGCGCGGGCGCCGGCCGCGCAGGTCACGCTGTTCCGGCGCTTCGCGCGAACGAGCCTGGAGCAGCCCGACCCGCCCCTTCTCTCCTACCTCTGGCTCGAGAACCATCCGACGCTGATGCAGCGGATCGCGATGGCGGAGCGCTGGCGGGCGCGAAACCGCTAGATGGTCCGATCAACCATCTAGATGGTTGATCGAAAAATCGAGGCCGTCGCGGCTGGGGGCCTGCACACGGCGCATTGCGGCCGTCTCGCCCGGCGCCAAGGCCCACCGGCCTTGCCCCCGGTCGAGCCGTCCCCACTGCTTGGTGCATGCCCTCCCCGCACCGACCGCATTTCCCGATCAACCATCTAGTGGTCGTCCGTCTCGGGCAGGTCGTGAATGCCCTTGACGGTCGTGTACTTCGAGTAGGCGTCCTGCATCGCGGCGAGCAGCTCCTTCATGAACTGCTGCGACATGTTCACGCGTGCGACGACCACGCCGGGGACGTCGCCCTCCTCGACCTCGTGGTCGATGCGCGCGAACGTGAGCGTGAACTCGTAGTCCGAGAAGGTGATGTTCGCGAAATTCGCGTAGACGCCCGCGAGCAGCGACGGATCCATGTGGATGTTGAGTTGCCGCTCGCTGTCGTCGTCCATCGCCGGTCCACGATACTAGAGGTCGTTGGAAGGCTTCACACGGAGACAGATGGGCTTCATCGCCGCGGCGATCGTCGTGCTGCTCGTCGGCGGCACGCTCGGCTTCATGTGGGCGCTCGGCGAGTCGTGGCACGCGGCGCTCTACCGCACGATCGTCTCCGCCTCGCTGACCGGGCTCGACTCGACCCCGCGGGGCATGAAGGCGGAGCTCCTGACCATCGTCGTCGTCCTCTCCGGCGTGGCTATCTTTGGCTACTTCGCCGCTCAGCTCGTCGACGCCGTCGCCCACGGGATCCTCGGCGGCGCGTGGCGGGAGAAGCGGCGCCGAAAGATGATCGACGAGCTTCGCGACCACATCATCGTCTGCGGCTACGGCCGTGTCGGCCGCCGTGCCGCCGAGGAGTTCCGCGCGGCGGGCGTGCGGTACGTCGTGCTGGACTTCGGCGAGGAGGCGCTCGCGTTCGCCGAGGCGAACGGCGACGCGTACGTGAACGGCAACGGCTCGGACGACGGCGACCTGACCGCGGCGGGGATCGACCGCGCGCGCGGCCTCGTCGTCGCCTCCGACGACGACGCCGACAACCTGTACATCACGCTCTCGGCGAAGTCGCGGCGCCCGGACCTCGTCGTCATCGCCCGGGCATCGAGCGACGAGGCCGAGCGGAAGCTGAAGCTCGCCGGCGCCGACCGCGTCGTCACGCCGTACACCACGGCGGGCCGGGTGATGGCCAACCTGATGACCAAGCCCCAGGTGACGGCGTTCGTCAACGTCCTCACCTCTGCGCAGGAGCCGAACCTGAGCTTCGAGGAGCTCGAGGTGCAGTCCACGTGCGACGCCGTCGGGCTGACGATCGGCGAGCTCGAGGTCGCGCGCCGGACCGGCGCCTACATCGTCGCGGTGCGCAAGCCCGCCGGCGCGCTCGAGCTCCGTCCGTCGAAGGAGACCGTGCTCGAGCAGGGCGACGTGATCGTCGGGATCGGCTCCCCGGAGGAGATCCGCCGCCTCGAAGAGCTGTTCGCGCCCCGGGAAGCGGTTGTCTAGGGCGGTCGAGCGCCTCGCGGCGCGCCTCGCGGAGCTCGCCGGCGGCGAGGTCGCGCTGGAGCGGCCGAAGGACGCCGCGCACGGCGACTTCGCGACGAACGTCGCCCTGCGCACGGCGAAGGCCGCCGGCAGACCGCCGCGCGAGCTCGCCGAGGAGCTTGCCGCTCGCGCCGTCGGGCTCGAGGAGGTCACCCGCGCGGAGGTCGCCGGCCCCGGATTCCTGAACCTGTGGCTCGCAGACTCGTTCTTCCTCGAGGCGCTCGCCGAGATGGGGGAGGGCTACGGCGGCGGGTTCGCGGAGCCTGAGCGTGTCCAGGTCGAGATGATCTCGGCAAACCCGACCGGCCCGCTCCTCGTCTCCCACGCCAGGAACGGCGCGTACGGCGATAGCGTCGCGCGGCTGCTCGCGTTCGCAGGGCACCGCGTGGAACGTGAGTACTACTACAACGACGCCGGGGCTCAGATCGACCGGTTCCGCGCGTCCGTCGAGGCGCTCCGCCGCGGCGAGCCGGTTCCCGAGGACGGCTACCACGGCGCGTACGTCGAGGAGATCGCGCAGAGGGAGGGCGATCCGGTCGCGCAGATGCTGGCGTCGATCGAGCAGACGGCCGAGCGGTTCCGGATCCACTACGACTCGTGGACGCTGCAGAGCGAGCTCGAACGGCGGCTGCCCGAGCTCCTGCCGCGCGTCGACACCTACACGAAGGACGGGGCGCTCTGGGCGCGGTCGTCGGCCTACGGGGACGAGCAGGACTGGGTGCTGATCCGCTCGGCCGACAAAGGGGGAACGCCGACGTACCGGGCGGCCGACGTCGTCTATGTCGTCGACAAGCTCGACCGCGGCTTCGATCGAGCGATCTACGTGCTCGGCGCCGACCACCATGCGACGGCGCGCTGGTACGGCGCGATCGCCCGCATGCTCGGCTACGACCCCGACCGCGTCGAGGTGCTGCTCTACCAGTTCGTGCACCTCACGCGCGGGGGTGAGTCCGCGAAGGCGTCCAAGCGCGCCGGGAACGTCGTTTTCCTCGACGAGGTGATGGACGAGATCGGCGTCGACGCCGCGCGCTGGTACCTCGTCAACCGCGGCCCCGACCAGACGATCGAGATCGACCTCGACCTCGCGGCCGAGCGCTCGCAGAAGAACCCGGTCTACTACGTCCAGTACGCTCACGCGCGCATCGCCGCGATCCTTCGGAACGCCGCTGCCGCGCCTGTCGGAGGGGCGCCGCCCGGCCCGCTCGCGGCCGAGGAGAAGGAGCTCGTCAAGCGCCTGCTCGATTTCCCGGTGACGGTGCGCGAGGCGGCGGCGCGCCGCGGCCCGCAGCTCCTGCCGGCGTACGCGATCAGGCTCGCGGACGACTTCCATCGCTTCTACCACGAGTGCCGGGTCCTCGGCGACCCCGCCCAGGACTTCCGCCTCGGCCTCTGCGCCGCGACGCAGCGGGTGATCGCCCGCAGCCTCGACCTCGTCGGCGTCGAGGCGCCCGAGCGCATGTGAGGCCGGGCCTCGACGGCCCTGCCTCACATGGAACCTGGTTCGCGAAGCGAACCAGGTTCCCGAGTCTCTCGTAAGGGTGCGCGTGTGACATGGAACCTGGTTCGCGAACCAGGTTCCCGAGCCGGCGCAGTACGATCACGGCCTGATGGCGCCCGCCCGCCCCGACCGGAACCTCGCCCTCGAGCTCGTGCGCGTGACCGAGGCCGCCGCGATGGGTGCCGGCCGCTGGGTCGGCCGGGGCGACAAGATCGCCGCCGACCAGGCGGCGGTGGATGCCATGCGGGCGATGCTGGACACCGTCGTCATGCAGGGAGTCGTCGTGATCGGCGAGGGGGAGAAGGACGAGGCGCCGATGCTCTTCAACGGCGAGGAGGTCGGGCAGGGCGGCGGCCCGGCCGTGGATGTCGCGGTCGATCCGCTCGAAGGCACCCGTCTAACCGCGCTTGGCCAGCCCAACGCGATCGCCGTGATCGCCGCCGCCGACCGCGGCTCGATGTTCTTCCCCGGCGCGGCGGTCTACATGGAGAAGATCGCCGTCGGCGCGGACGCGATCGAGGCGGTGGACATCACGGCCACCCCGACGGAGAACGTCCAGGCGGTCGCGAAGGCGAAGGGGCGGCGCGTCACGGACATCCGCGTTGTCGTGCTCGAGCGTGACCGACACGACGAGCTGATCGGCGAGCTTCGCCAGGCCGGCGCCCGCGTCAACCTGATTCGCGACGGCGACGTCGCGCCCGCGATTGCGGCGGCGCGGCCCGAGACGGGCGTCGACATCCTCTACGGCGTGGGTGGCACGCCCGAGGGCGTCATCTCGGCCGCGGCGCTGAAGTGTGTCGGCGGGGGCATCCAGGGCCGTCTCTGGCCGCGGGACGACGAGGAGCGGCAGAAGCTCCGCGACGCAGGGCTCGACCCGGAGCGGGTGCTCTCGACCGACGATCTCGTGCGCAGCGACAACGTGTTCGTGGCCGCGACGGGCGTGACGACGGGGGCGCTGCTTCGCGGCGTCCGCTACGTGCGCGACGGGGCGGTGACGGACTCGATCGTGATGCGCTCCCGCTCCGGCACGGTGCGGCGGATCGAGGCGCGCCACCAGCTCTCGAAGCTCGCCCACTTCACCGGTAGGGAGTACTGACCGGCAGGCTGCCGCAGGCTCGTAGACTGCCGGGAGCCGACTGGAAGGAGAAGACGATGGCTGTCGCCACGAAGGAAGGGATCGCGCGGATCGAGGAGCTGCTGGGCGACGAGGCCGAGTCACTGCTCTCCCACACCTGCGAGACGATCGACAGGAGCATGCTGCACCTGCCCGGGCCGGACTTCCTCGACCGCGTCGTCGCGGCGAGCGACCGCGGCAACCAGGTGATGCGCGGGCTGCAGTCCCTCTACGACCACGGCCGCCTCGGCGGCACCGGCTTCCTCAGCATCCTCCCCGTGGACCAGGGGATCGAGCACAGCGCCGGCGCCAGCTTCGCGCCGAACCCTGCCTACTTCGACCCGGAGAAGATCGTCGAGCTCGCCTACGAGGGCGGCTGCAACGGCGTCGCCTCGACGATCGGCGTCCTGGGCGCCGTCTCGCGCAGGTGGGCGCACAAGATCCCGTTCATCGTCAAGCTGAACCACAACGAGCTGCTGACCTACCCGAACACCTACGACCAGACGATGTTCGGAAGCGCGCGGCTTGCCTGGGAGATGGGCGCCGCCGGCGTGGGGGCGACGATCTACTTCGGGAGCGAGCAGAGCAGGCGCCAGCTCGTCGAGGTGAGCGAGATGTTCGAGGAGGCCCACCGGCTCGGCATGTTCACGGTGCTCTGGTGCTACCTCCGCAACTCGGCGTTCAAGAAGGACGGTGTCGACTACCACGTCGCCGCCGACCTCACGAGCCAGGCGAACCATCTCGGCGTGACGATCGAGGCGGACATCATCAAGCAGAAGATGGCCGAGACGAACAACGGCTACGGCGCGCTCTCCGAGAACGGCACGAAGTACGGCCAGACGAACCCGAAGGTCTACTCCGAGCTGACGACCGATCATCCGGTCGACCTCGTGCGCTACCAGGTCGCGGGCTGCTACATGGGCCGCGCGCCGCTCATCAACAGCGGCGGCGCCTCCTCGGGCGAGGGCGACCTCGCGCAGGCCGTGCGCACCGCGGTGATCAACAAGCGCGCTGGCGGCGTCGGCCTGATCAGCGGCCGCAAGGCGTTCCAGCGCCCGACCGCCGAGGGCATCGAGCTCCTGAACGCGATTCAGGACGTCTACCTCGCCGCCGGGGTGACCGTCGCGTAGACGAGCCGTCTCGCGGAGCTAGACTGGGCGCGCCACGCGGGAGTAGCTCAGTTGGTAGAGCATCAGCTTCCCAAGCTGAGGGTCGCGGGTTCGAGCCCCGTCTCCCGCTTCTCCGCCGGGTTTCCCGGCGGCTCGACCTCCCCCGGCAGGGTGATTCGCGGGTCGCTTCCCCGGCCGATCTACAGAAGATGGACGACACCGTGCGCCCGTTCCCGTTCGGGCCGGAGGAGCTGCGGGACGACCGCTACCTCCTGGACACGCTGCTCGAGCACATGCCCGACCAGATCTACGTCAAGGACGTGCGGAGCAGGTTCGTCCGGATCAGCCACACGCTGGCGCGCCGGTGGGGGCTCGAGGACCCTGCGGAGGCGATCGGCAAGACCGACTTCGACTTCTTCTCGGACGAGCATGCGCGGAAGGCGTTCGCCGACGACCAGCGTCTGCTGCAGACGGGAGAGCCGCTCGTCGGGATCGAGGAGCGCGAGACGTGGGCCGACGGAAGGGAGGCCTGGGTCTCGACCACGAAGGTCCCGCTGCGCGACCGGGGCGGCCGGATCGTCGGCCTGTTCGGGATCTCACGAGACATCACCGAGAAGAAGCGGACCGAGCATCGTCTCGCCGACCAGGCCGCGCAGTTGGGGGAGCAGGCCGAGCGGCTCGAGCGCTTGACGCTCGTGGACGAGCTGACCGGTCTGAAGAACCGGCGCGGGCTCCAGACCCTCGGCGAGCAGGCGCTCTACCGGGCTCGCCGCGACGGCACCTCGGTGGCGCTGCTCTTCCTCGACCTCGACGGGCTCAAGCAGATCAACGACATGAGCGGCCACGGCGCCGGCGACGACGCCCTGCGGGCGATCGCGAGTGTGATCCGCGACTCGGTCAGGGAGAGCGACATCGCGGCGCGCATCGGAGGCGACGAGTTCTGCGTCCTGCTCTTCGACCGGGCAGGAGAGTCGGTCGCGAAGGTCGCCGACCGGATCACGACGGGTACGGCCGCCGCGAGGAAGGAGCACTCGTTCCCCTTCCCGCTCTCGGTCTCGATCGGCGCGTGCGAGGTCGACGCCAGGACGCCCGGGTCGATCGACGAGCTGCTGCGGCTCGCCGACCGCTCGATGTACGAGGACAAGACCCACAAGTCTCGCGCCGGGCTCGTCGCCCTGAAGTCCGGGCGCCGCGCGTAGGCAGCTGCTCCGCAGCCCGGCGCCCGGTCAGCCCCGGAGCGCGCCGGCAGAGGGTCGGCGAGAGCGCGAGTACGTCGCTGCGTTCGTCCACGTCTCGCCGGGAGGCGCGTTCACCTTCACCGTCAGCGTCGCGCCCCGGCGCCACGAGACGGTGATCGGCCCGCGCGGCGTGTCGATCGAGCCGGAGGCCGAGGCGAGATTCGCGACGTGAGGGTTGACGACGAACGTCGTGAAGCCCGGTGAGGTCGGTCGAACGCCGAGGACCCAATCCGTGAGGGCGGGAGCCGCTCCCGACGACCAGCCGGCATCCCACGAGCCGCCGCCGCCGAACGGCTCGATCAGCTCCCACATCGTCGTCTGCGGGCCGTTCGCGAGCATGTAGCCCCACTCGGGGCGTATGAGGTCGAGCGCCGTCCGGCCGAGCCCGACCTCGAAGCGCGCGACGACCTCGTCGTACGAGATGAACGGGTAGCAGCGCTCCGACGACTGGTAGCCCCAGACGGGGTCGTCCCACGAGTTGTCGTCGACGATCGTCGACCCCCAGCTGCGCCAGTCGTGGCTCTGCAGGTGGTTGAGGATCGATCGGGCGTGCGTCCCCGCAAGACCGGCGAGGATCGCGAAGGCGTTGCCGTCCTGCGGGTGCGTCGTCCTGTCGAGCGTCGTGTCGCCGTACGCTCCCGCGGCCGGGTCCCAGAACGCGGCGTCGAACGCCCTGGAGACGCGGGCGATGCGCGCGGCGAACGTCGCGCTGCTCTGCCCGGCCCAGCGCGCGAGCGCCTCGGTCTCGCGCAGGGCGAGCACGTACTGCGCGTTGAAGTAGGACACGACGCGGCCGTGCCGCCTGATGAACGCATAGTCGGCATGCGGGCGGTTCGCCGCGAGCAGCCCCGAGGGGAGCGTCCGCCCGTCGTACCAGGTCATCAGACGCATCACGTGGGGCCACATCTCCCGCGCCAGCGCGACGTCGCCCGAATAGAGCACGTAGCGGTAGAGCGACTGCAGCCAGTAGGCGTTGTAGTCGAACAGCACGAGCCGGCCGCCGCCCACGGGGGACGCCGGGATCGCTCCGCTCGCGAGCTGGTGGTCGCCGAACCACTGAATGAGCGCGCGTTGCGCCGCGAAGTGCGGGCTCGACACGTCGTAGGTGGCGCCCGTCGCCGAGAGGTCGCCGATGTAGGGGCAGCGGTCGCGGACGAGCCCGTCCTCGATCACGACCGGCAGGTTGACCACGCAGGGTCGGCCGAGCGCGTCCACGGTCTGGCGCCCCGTCGAGAGCATGTCGTCCGCGGTGCGAACCGAGGCGGCCCAGATCGCGTTCAGCTGGGGGTCGCTCGAGGTGAAGCTTCCGGCGCGGGCCGATGGAGTGAGCGAGAAGACGGCGGCGGCGATGAGCCCCGGGATCGCGAGCGCATGCCTCACGAGCACATCATCTACCCGTGACCGCGTCATTCCTCACACGGTGGAAACCCGAACGCTCTAGACTCCCGCTGCGTCGTGGGCCGTGATCGCCTCGGGGGCCGCGGCGCGGGTCGTCGGGCAACATCCGGTGAGAAGGAGAGGTCGTTGGCTCATCGTCAAGGGGTCTGGCCGCGGGACGGCCTCTCGGTAGTTTCCCGAGGAGCAGTCAGGGGGCGCGACGATGCCCAAAGGAGGATCGCGGCGGAGCATCCTAGGCCGGAGACCGATTCAAGGCCCGCGGGTGACCGGCGAGGAGAAGTGCATTGACGAAGCGATTCGCGACGGTCGACATCGACGGTAGTGCCGTGGGCTGCCGCCGCACGACTTCTCTAGGAGGAAACCGATGAAGAGGCGCAAGTCAGCCCTCGCCGTAGTGCTCCTGGCGGTGGGCGCCCTTGCGCTCGCCGCGGCGAGCGCCGGGTGGGGTCACGCCAAAGCCAGTCCATTCAAGGTCGCCTGGATCTACGTCGGGCCGCACAACGACGGCGGCTGGTCGCAGGCGCACGACGAGGGGCGCCTGTACGTCCAGAAGATGCTCGGCAGCAAGGTGCAGACCACCTACAAGGAGAACATCGCGGTCGGGTCGCAGTTCAACCAGACGGTGCAGAGCCTCGTCTCGCAGGGCTACAAGATGATCTTCGCGACGTCGTACGGGATGATCACGAAGCAGCTCGCCGCCAAGTACCCGGACGTGCTCTTCGAGCAGGCGACCGGGACGGACGTGACGAAGAACCTCGCCGAGTACTTCGGGCGCGCTGAGGACACGATCTTCCTGTCCGGCATGGCGGCCGGTGCCGCATCGAAGACCGGGAAGCTCGGCTTCGTCGTCGCCTACCCGATCCCCGAGGTGATCCGGCACGCGAACGCCTTCGCCCTCGGTGCGCAGTACACGCACCCGGGCGCGACCGTGCGGCTCGTCTGGACGAACTCGTGGTTCGATCCGGCGAAGGAGAAGAAGGCCGCGCAGAGCCTCGTCGCCGCCGGCGTCGACGTGCTCGGCCAGAACGTCGATTCCCCGGCGACCGGGCAGTACGCCGAATCCAAGGGGATCCCGTGGGTCGGCTACGACTCCGACGCGAAGAAGTTCGCACCGAAGTCGTGGCTCACGGCCTCGGTCTACAACTGGGGGATCTACTACCTGAAGCGCGTCAAGCAGGCGATGGCCGGCACGTGGAAGTCCGGCTTCTACTACGGCTCGATCAAGGACGGCTTTACGAAGCTCGCGCCGTACGGGCCGGGCGTGTCTCAGAAGACGAAGGCCGAGATCGCGGCGATGCAGAAGAAGCTCGTCAAGGGAACGTATGACGAGTTCAAGGGCCCGCTGTACGACCAGAAGGGCAAGCTGCGGGTCAAGAAGGGCGTGAAGATGCAGGTGCTCAAGGGAGGCACCAACAGCCTCTACGGCATGAACTGGCTGGTGAAGGGCGTCATCGGCAGCGCCAAGGGCTAGTTCCCCGGCGTGGGGGGACGCCGACCGGCGTCCCCCCACGGCCACCATCCACCTCGCCCCGCGATGACCGCCTCCCTTCGCATCACGTTCGAGCGACGGCTCCAGCAGCCCCGCTGGCTCGCTGTTGCCGTCCCGATCGGCTCGATCGTCTTCGCCTTCCTGCTCGCGGCCGTCCTCCTCGCGGCAACGGGCCACAGCCCGGTTTCCGCCTACCGGCAGCTCTTCGACGCCGCCTTCCTGCAGGCCGGCTCGCTCGACCAGACGCTGATCTCGGCCACACCCCTCGCGTTTACCGGCCTCGCCGCAGCGGCGGCGTTCCGGATGCGGCTCTGGAACATCGGAGCCGAGGGGCAGATGTACATGGGCGCGATCTTCGGCTCGGCCGCAGGCCTCTACCTCGGCAGCAGCGGCGGGGCGGCACCGTTCCCGATCGCCGCGATGGTCGTCGCCGGCTGCGCCGGCGGCGCCGCGTGGGCGCTGATTCCCGGCGTCCTGCGCGCCTTCTTCAAGACCAACGAGATCCTGACCTCGCTGCTCTTGAACTACGTCGCCGGCCTGATCCTCACCTACCTGATCTTCGAGAGCCAGTCGTACTGGCGGCAGACGAAGGGGTTCAACGCCACGGTCTTCCCGACCGGGAAGCCGCTGCCCTCGTCCGCCGTCTGGCCCGGTTGGGCGTTTCATGTCCAGGGAGGCATCGTCGTGCCGCTCGGCTTCGGGCTCGCACTCCTCGTCGCCGTGGTGCTCTGGATCCTCTACGCGAGAACCCGCTTCGGCTTCGAGGCGCGGGTGATGGGCGACTCTCCGCAGGCGGCGCGGTACGCAGGCGTGCGCATTCGGCGGAAGATCCTCTCGGTGATGGCGCTTTCCGGCGCGATCGCCGGCCTCGGCGGTGCGAGCCAGGTCGGTGATTTCAGCCATTCTCTGGACGGCGACCCGCACGGGCTCCAGCAGCGCGGCTACGGCTACACGGGCATCGTCGTCGCGGCGCTCGGGCGCTACAACCCGTTCGCCGCCGTGCTGATCGCGTTCTTGCTGGGCGGGCTCGAGAACGCCGGCAACACGCTCCAGGGCGCGAGCTTCCCCGCCGGCCTCGTCGGCGCCATCCAGGGCATCATCCTCTTCTCGGCGCTCGGCGGCGAGCTCTTCATCCGTCACCGCGTCCGGATCGCCAGGCAGCCGGCGAAGCCGGCGACCACCCCGTCCGTGCCGGAGCCGGCCGCCCGATGAACAACTCGCTGGCCGTCGTGCTGCTCGCCTCCGGAGTCGCCTACGGCACGCCGTTGCTTTTCGCCTCGCTCGGTGAGCTGCTCGCGGAGCGCTCCGGCGTGCTCAACCTCGGCGTCGAGGGAATGATGCTCGTGGGCGCCGTGATGGGCTTCTGGACGGTGCAGCGCGTCCACACCACGAGCGCCGTCGGGCTCGCCCTCGCGCTCCTCGTCGCGGCCGTCGCCGCCACCGCGATGGCGGCGATCCACGCCTTCCTCACGATCACCCTGCGTGCGAACCAGATCGTCTCCGGGCTCGCGCTGACGATCTTCGCCGGCGCCGCCGGCCTCTCGTCGTACCTCGGCAACGACCTGAACGTCTCGGACCAGCCCGCCGCGCACACCTTCAATGCCTTCCTGCCCGCAAGCATGCAGAAGTGGCCGATCGTCGGCCCGATCGTCTTCGGTCAGGACGTCCTCGTCTACATCTCCTGGCTCTGTGTCGTCGCGGTCGGCCTGTACCTCTCGCGGACGCGGCCGGGGCTGAACCTCCGGGCGGTCGGAGAGTCGCCGGCGGCGGCGGACACGATGGGCATCAACGTCACCGCCTACCGCTATGCGCATACGCTCGCCGGCGGCGCATTCGCCGGCGTTGCCGGCGCGACGGTGACGCTTGCGATCACCCCGCAGTGGGTGGACGGGATCACGGGCGGCGCGGGCTGGATTGCGATCGCCCTCGTCATCTTCGCCTTCTGGCGGCCCGAGCTCTGCCTCGTCGGCGCGTACATCTTCGGTGCCCTGCAAGCGCTCGCGCCGCAGCTGCAGGCCCGCAACATCTCGCTCGGCCCGACCGTTCTCTGGTCGAACGCGCTGCCGTACCTGATGACGGTGCTCGTCCTCGTCGTCATGTCATCCGGCACGGCGCGCAGGCGACTGGGTGCGCCGGCCGCGCTCGGGGTTGCCTACGTGCGCGAGGAGCACTAGTGGAGGCGGCGTCGGGGCCTGCGATCGAGGCGCGGGGGATCACCAAGCGCTTTCCCGGCGTCGTCGCGAACGACGGGGTGGACTTTCATGCCGCCGCCGGCGAGGTACACGCCCTGCTCGGGGAGAACGGCGCCGGCAAGACGACGCTCTCGCACGTCCTCTCGGGCCTCTACCAGCCCGACGAGGGCGAGATCCTGCTCGCCGGGCAGCGCGTGAGCTTCGACTCCCCGCGGGAAGCGATCGACGCGGGCGTCTCGATGGTGCACCAGCACTTCCGGCTCGTCGACCGGTTCACGGTCGCCGAGAACCTCGTCCTCGGCGACCGTCTCGGCGCCGGTCGCCACTTCCGGATCAACCCGGGCGCGGTCGAGGGGCAGGTGCTCGAGTTGGGAGAGCGCTACAGCCTGCCCGTCCACCCACGGGCGCGGGTGTGGCAGCTGTCGGTGGGCGAGCAGCAGCGCGTCGAGATCCTGAATGCGCTCTACCAGAACGCCCGCGTGCTGTTCCTCGACGAGCCGACGGCGGTGCTGACACCGGACGAGGCCGACACGCTGTTCGTGACGCTGCGCCAGATCGCCTCGGAGGGGCGGACGGTCGTCTTCATCTCGCACAAGCTGCACGAGGTGATGGCCGTGTCGGACCGTGTGACGGTGCTGCGCGCCGGCAAGGCCATCGCGACAGTCTCGACCTCCGACGCGTCGCCGCAGTCGCTTGCGGCGCTGATGATCGGCCGGGAGCTCGAACAGGTGAGGCGGACGCCCCGCAGCTCGGTCAAGACGAAGGCCGTGCTCGAGCTCGACGATCTGTGGGCAGAGGGCGACCGCGGTGTCCCGGCCGTCAAGGGTGTCTCGCTCCAGGTGCAGGCGGGCGAGATCGTCGCCGTCGCCGGCGTCGCCGGCAACGGCCAGCGTGAGCTTGCGGAGACGATCGCCGGGTTGCGCCCGCATACGAAGGGCCGGATCGAGATCGACGGCAAGCGGTTGCGCAACGGGGACCCGCGTACCGCCTTCGACGCCGGGATCCGTTGGGTGCCCGAGGACCGTATGGGCACCGGTGTCTCGCCCAGCCTCTCGATCGCCGAGAATCTCGAGCTGCGCTCGTATCGCCACGACTCGGTTGGTCCCTTCCTGCCGCTCCGGCGCATGCGCGTGGAGGCGGAGGCTGCGATCCAGCGGTTCGACATCAGGGCATCAGGCCCGGAGATGGAGACCGGCAACCTCTCCGGCGGGAACCTCCAGAAGGTGGTGATCGCGCGCGAGTTCTCCGACGCGATGAGGGTCCTGATCGCGTCGTCGCCCACCCGTGGCCTCGACGTCTCGGCCGTTGCGACCGTGCACTCCCATCTGATCGACGCCGCCGAGGCCGGCGCGGCGGTCGTGCTGTTCAGCGAGGACCTCGACGAGATTCTCGCGCTCAACGACCGCATCGTCGTCATGTACGAGGGACGGCTCTCCGAGGTCACAGACCGGGAGAGCATCGAGGAGATCGGGTTGCGCATGGCCGGCGAGCTCTCCGAGGACTCAGCCGAACCTGGTTCGCCGGAGGCGAACCAGGTTCGGAGTTGAGCTGCGCGTCAGTCGCGGACGATCGTCGTCCCGGTCTCGCCGGTGAGGGCACCCTCGACGTGGTCGGGGTCGGTGATGACGGCCCGGTCGCCGCCGTGCTCCAGGAACTGGACCACCGCCTGGATCTTCGGCGCCATGCTCCCCGCGGCGAAATGCGTGCCCTCCGCGAGCCGCTCCTTCGCCTCGGACAGCGTCATCCGGTCGATCGACCGCTCGTTCGGCGTGCCGAAGTCGAGCGCGACCTTCTCGACGGCGGTCGTGATCATCAGCAGCTCGGCGTCGATCGAGTTGGCGAGCAGCGCGCTCGCGAGGTCCTTGTCGATGACCGCCGCGACACCGGTCAGCCGGCCGTCGCCGTTCGCCACGACCGGAATGCCCCCGCCGCCGACGGAGACGACCACGAATCCGGCGCCGATCAGCGAGCGAATCGCGTCGACCTCGACGATCCGCAGCGGCATCGGCGAGGGAACGACCCTACGCCAGCCACGTCCCGCATCCTCGACGACGTCCCAGCCGTCGTTCTCGCGCCTCGCGACCGCCGCCGCCTCGTCCATGAACGAGCCGATCGGCTTCGTGGGGTTCGCGAACGCCGGGTCGTCGGCCGCGACCTCCACCTGCGTGACCACCGCAACCGCGTGCCGGTCGATGCCGAGCCGGTGGAAGTCGTTCTCGAGGTTCTGCGCGAGCTCGTAGCCGATCGCACCCTGGCTGTCCGCGCCGCAGACGTCGAGCGGCACCTCGTGCAGCTCGTGCGCCGCGAGCTCCGAGCGGCGCAGGATGAAGCCCACCTGCGGCCCGTTGCCGTGGCTGATCGCCACGTCCCAGCCGTCCGTGATCATCGACGCGATGTGCCGGCAGGTCTCGCCGGCCGCGATGTACTGGTCGCGGACCGACTGGTGCTCACGATCCTTGATCAGCGAGTTGCCGCCGATCGCGACGACGGCGCGTTTGGAAGCCATCACGCGTCCCCGAACCCGCCCATCGTCAGCGCCATGAGCGCCTTGCCGATGTGCATGCGGTTCTCCGCCTCGTCCCACACGACCGAGTGCGGGCCGTCGATCACCGCGTCGGTGACCTCGCGGCCGCGATCGGCCGGCAGGCAGTGCAGGTAGAGGACATCCGGCGACGCCAGCGCGAGCTTCTGCTCGTCGGCGATCCAGTCGGCGTAGGCGCCTGACTCGGCGAGTGCCTTCGACTCGTCGGTGAACGCGTCGAGCCGGCCCCACGACTTCGGGTAGACGACGTCGGCCTCGGCGAACGCCTCCTCCATCGAGTCGGCGAACGTGATGGTCGCACCGGTCTCGGCGGCCGCCTGCTGCGCCTTCTCGAGCACCTCCGGCATCAGGTCGAACCCGGGCGGGTGGGCGAGCACGACGTCCATGCCGAAGCGCGGGAAGAGCGTTGCGACGCCCTGCGGGACGGACAGCGGCCGCGCGTACGACGGAGCGTAGGCCCACGTCATCGCCACCTTGAGCCCCCGGAGGTTCTCGCCTCGATGCTCTCGCAGGGTCATCAGGTCGGCGAGCGTCTGCGTGGGGTGGTCGACGTCGCACTGCAGGTTGATGAGCGGGATGTCGGCCCAGCGGGCGATCTCCCGCATCCAGGCGTTGCCCTCGTACGGCGCAAGGTCGTGCCGGATCGCGATGCCCTCGCCGTAGCCCGACAGCGTCAGCGCCGTGTCCTTCGGGCTCTCGCCGTGCGAGACCTGGGTCTTGTCGGCGTCGAGGAAGATCGCATGCCCGCCGAGCTGCGTCATGCCCGTCTCGAACGCGTTGCGCGTGCGCGTCGACTTGTCGAGGAAGAGCATGTAGAGCGTCTTGTCCGGGAGCAGGCGGTGCGGCTTCCCCTGCTTCCGGGCCTCCTTGAGCTCGGCCGCGACGGCGAGCGCCTCCTCGAGCTCCGGGACGGTCCAGTCGAGCGTCTCGATGTAGTCGCGGCCGGTCAGGGTCGTGCGGTCGACAGCCACTGCGTCGGTCATCACATCCTCGCTTTCATCAGCTTCTGTTGTCCGAGGCCGAGCCCGAGGTACTCGGGGATCGCGTGCTGGCCCGGGACGTCGGGTACGGGTGGAGGCCCTGAGGTCTCGGCCGGCCCACGCAGGCCGACCAGATCGTCGGGCCGCACCGGGACGCGGTTCAGCGCGCGCCCCGTTGCCTCGCGGAGCGCGGCCACGATCGCGGGCGTCGCGGCGATCGTCGCCAGCTCGCCGATCCCCTTGACGCCGTACGGTGCGTCCGGCTCCGGCTCCTCGACGAACCGGGCGACGATCGGTGGGACGTCCAGCGTCGTGGGGATCAGGTAGTCGGTGAACGACGGGTTCTCGATCCGGCCCTCCGACAGCCGGACCTCCTCCAGGAGCGCGAGGCCGAGCCCCATCGCGGCGGCTCCCTCGACCTGTCCCTCGGCGCCCTGGGGGTTGAGCACGCGTCCGGCGTCCTGGACGGCAGCGAGCTCGACGACACGGACGAGGCCGAGCTCCTCGTCGACCTCGACGACCGCACGCTCGGCCACGAAGGCAAACGCAACGTGCGGGTCCCCCTGCCCTTCCTCGTCCAGGCCGGTGGTCGGCCGGTGGTGGTACGTGCACGTGCGCGTGACCGGCTCGTCGAGCTCGGCGCCGCCCAGGGCCGTGCGGATCTCCCGGCACGCCGCGAGCACGGCGCCGCCGGTCATCGTCGTCTGACGGGACGCGGAGGTCGACCCGGCAGAGCCCGATTCGGTCGAGGCGGGCTCGAGCAGCACGTCGTGGACGTGAAGCTCGCTCCGGACGATCTGAGCGAGCACGGTGTACAGGCCCTGGCCGTAGTCGACCGCGGCCGTGCGGATCGTCGCCACCGGCCCGTCCGGGCCCGGGCGCAGCGTCACGGTCGCCTCCGCGGCGTCGTCGAAGCCCTCGCTGTAGGCGATGTTCTTGAACCCGACGGCGAACCCGACCCCCCGCCGAAGCGCCTCGCCGCGGCTGACGTTGCCCGCGCCTCCCGGATAGCCGGTGGGGTCGCGTCCGTGCGCGGGCTCGACCGGAGGAAGCGGGATGGCCGTGCAGCGCTCGATCACCTCCTGGACGGGCGCGCTGCCGGTGAGCACCTGGCCGGTCGGCAGCACGGAGCCCTCGCGCAGCGCGTTTCGGACGCGCAGTTCCACCGGGTCGATGCCCAGCTTCGCCGCGAGCAGGTCGAGCGCCGACTCGTGCGCGAAACACACCTGCGGGGCGCCGAAGCCGCGCATCGCGCCGCAGGGCGGGTTGTTCGTGTAGACGACGGTGCCCTCGATCTGCACGTTCGGCACGTCGTAGGGGCCGGCTGCGAACGTCGACGCGTTCGCGAGGACGGCCGGGGAAGAGGAGGCGTAGGCGCCGCCGTCGAGGAGGAGCCGGACATTCGCGGCGACGAGCGTGCCGTTCCTGGTCGCGCCGTAGCGGATCCAGATCCTCGACGGGTGCCGGTGCACGTGGCCGTGGAACGACTCCTCACGGCCGTAGACCATCCTCACCGCTCGGCCGGTGGAGAGCGCGAGCAGGCAGGCGTGAATCTGCATGTGGATGTCCTCGCGTGAGCCGAACGCGCCTCCGACGCCCGCCAGGTGCACGCGCACGTGCTCCTCGTCGAGGCCGAGGCAGGGAGCGATCTGCTGGCGGTCGACGTGGAGCCACTGCGTGGCGACGTAGAGGTCGACGCTCCCGTCCGCGGCCGGCACCGCGAGCCCTCCCTCCGGCCCCAGGGCAGCCTGATCCTGCATGGCGGTCTCGAAGTAGCCGTCGGCCCACACGTCCGCCTCGGCACCGGGGTCGCCGTGGAGGATGTGGACGTGGCGCAGGACGTTGCCGAACTCGTGGACACGCGGCGAGTCCGGGCGGAGCGCGGCCTCCATGTCGGAGACGACGGGCAGCGGGTCGTAGACGATCTCGATCGCCCCCGCGGCGCGTCGCGCGCTCTCGAGCGTTGCTGCCGCGACCACGGCGATCGGCTCGCCGTCGTAGCGAACGACATCCTTCGCGAGGACGGGCTGATCGCAGAACTCGAGGCCGAACGTGGTCGCGGCCGGCAGGTCTGCGGCCGTGAGGATGCGCACGACGCCGGGCTCGCGCAGCGCAGCCGCGAGATCGAGCGACACGATCCGGGCCGATGCGTGCGTGCTCCGGACGGTGACGCCGAAGAGCATGCCTTCCGCCTGGAGGTCGCTGGCGTAGGCGAAGGCGCCGGTGACCTTCGGATCGCCGTCGATGCGCCGTGCCCGTTCGCCGATGCCCCCCGCCGAGCGTGTCGCCGTGGTCATGTCACCGCCTCCTCGGCCAGATGGACGGCGGCGAGGATCTTCTGATAGCCCGTGCACCGGCAGAGGTTGCCGGCGAGCGCCTCGCGGATCGTCCGGTCGTCGGGATGCGGGTTGCGGGCGAGCAGGTCGGCGACCGAGACGACGAGACCCGGCGTGCAGAAGCCGCACTGGACGGCGCCCGCCTCGAGGAACGCCTCCTGGACGGGATGGAGCCGGCCGGGCCCGGCGAGCGCCTCGATCGTCCGCACCTCGGCGCCGTCCGCCTGCGCGGCCGGCACGAGACACGCACAGCACACGTCCCCGTCGAGCCACACCGAGCAGGAACCGCACTCGCCCTGCTCGCAGGCGTTCTTCGACCCGCTCAGGTGGAGCTCCTCGCGAAGGAGCGTCAGCAGGCTGGCGGCCGCAGGCGCCTCGATCTCGTGGTCGACGCCGTTGACGCGGCACCGGATCAGCACACCGCCGCCTCCTTCCGGTCGTGGAGCGCCCACTCGAGCGCCCGGCGGGACAGCACGCCCACCGCATGCCGCCGGTAGGCGGCCGTGCCGCGCACGTCGTCGATCGGCTGCGCAGCCGCCTCTGCGAGCCGGCAGAACTCCGAGACGAGCGCGGGAGAGGGCGGCTCGGCCGGGTCGTCCCAGCAGAGCGCGTCGCCGGCGAGCGTCTCGGCCTCCCGCGCGCGCACGACCGTCGGTGCGACCGATCCGAGCGCGAGCCGAACCAGGCGCGCTTCGGTGTCGAGCTGCAGGCAGACGCCCGCGATCGCGATCACCATCGCGTTGCGCGGCCCGATCTTGGCGAACGACCCCTGACCCTCGGCGAGCGGAAGCTCGACGCCGACGACGAGCTCGTCGGCCGCGAGCGTCGTCTGCTTCGGGCCGAGAAAGAACTCCTCCCAGGGGACGCGGCGCTCGCCTGCCTCCGACGCGACGACGACGCGGCCGTCGTGGGCGGCGATGACCGGGATGCCGTCGCCGGCCGGGGAGGCGGTCGCGACGTTTCCGCCGAGGGTGGCGCGGCTGCGGATCTGCGGCGAGCCGACCGAGCGGGCCGCCTGCCGGAGCGAGGCGGGGAGGAGCGGGTCGACGGCGATCGCGGCGAAGGTGACGCCGGCTCCGATCACGACGGAGCCGTTCTCGCGCCGGACGCTCTTCAGCTCCTCGAGGCGTGACAGGTCGAGCAACACGGGTGGGCTAGTGCGGCCGAAGTTGACGGAGACCATCAGGTCGGTGCCGCCGGCGACGGGCACGGCGTCCGGATGCGCCGCCCTCGCCCGAAGGGCGTCTGCGAGCGTGAGCGGCCGGAGCGCCTGCGTCACACCCGAACCGTCGCGAACGCGTCGATCATGGCCTGGACGTCGTCGCCGAGCGGGTAGAGCACGGGGCATGTGCAGCCGGCGTCGACGTACTCCTGCACCTTCGTCCGGCACTCGTCCGCCGTTCCGGAGGCGGTGATCAGCTGGACGACGTCGTCCGGGACGAGCGTCATCGCCTGCTCGATCTGCTCGGGCGTCGCGGGCCACGTGAGCACACGGCCGATCTCCTCGAGCAGCTCGTCGTCGACGCCGCTCGCCTTCATGATGTGCGGCTGCTGGCCGAGGTACTGCGCCACGAGCTCGCGCGAGCGGTCGAGAGCGGCCGACCGGTCGTCGTCGAGCGAGCAGACGACGAGCTGGGGCCGGTCGACGTCGGCCACCGTGCGTCCGGCGCGCGCCGCCCCCGCCGTCAGGTGCTCCATCGCCTCGGCGTTGTAGAGCGGGCTGACGAGGTAGTTGAGCAGCACGCCGTCGCCGATCTCCCCCGCGAGCTCCATCATCTTCATCGCGGTCGCCCCGATGTAGATGGGGACGTTCTTGGGCGACCGGTCGCCGTGGACGATGTCGATCTCGACGTCGTCGAGGTGCACGAACTCGCCGTGGTAGGTGACGCGCTCCAGCGTCAGCAGCCGGCGGGTCGCGTCGACCGTCTCGCGCATGCACTGGAGCATGCGGCGGCGCTCGATCCCGACCTTCGCGGCGAGCGGATCCCACCAGGCGCCGATGCCGAGCTTGATGCGGCCGGGGGCGAGGTCGTCGAGCGTCGAGAAGGTGGCCGCCAGCAGACCGACGTTGCGGGTCCACGTGTTCACGACGCCGCTCCCGATGCCGATCCGGTCCGTGACCGCTGCGTACGCGGCCATCGGCACCGTCGCCTCCCGGACGAGCCGGCTCTCCGCCTGCCAGACCGCTTCGAAGCCCGCCTGCTCCGCCAGCTCGGCGTAGCGCATGCCGTCGCGGATCGGATGCTTGTCCTGCAGGTACAAGGCGACTCGTTCCATCACGAAGCTCCCTTCGGCTCGAACGGGTGGGGGTCGGTCTCGGCGAGCCGCTGCCAGAGCCGCGCGGCGGCGGCGCGCGCGTCGACGGAGAGCTCGGTCTGGTCGGTGCGGACGAGCCGGCGGTTCCGCACGACCCACTCGCCGGCGACCATGACGTCGCGCACGTGGCGGGACGACAGGCCGAAGACGGCGTGGCCGGCGAAGCTCGACTCGTCGAGCGGTGCGGGCGGCTCGTAGTCGAGGACCACGAGGTCGGCGGGCGCGCCGGGGACGAGCGTCCCGAGCAGCGGCTCGCCGAACGCGCGCCCTGCGAGCTCTGCCGAGGCCGAGAGCCGCGCGAGCGGCCAGGTCTGGGCGGCGGCGCCGTCGTCCTCGCGGAGCCGGAACCAGGCGGTGCGGGCCTCCTCGAACATGTCCGAGCCGATGCCGTCGGTGCCGAGGGCGAGGCCCGGGCCGAGCGCTTCGACCCGCGCCCGGCCGATCGAGTTCGACATGTTCGACCGCGCGTTGTGGACGACGGTCGCGCCTGCACCGAGCACGGCGGCGATCTCCGCGTCGTCGAGGTGCACGCCGTGCGCGAGCACGGTTCGCTCGTCGAGCGCGCCCGCAGCGGCGAGCCGATCGACGACGCGCATCCCGCCGCGGGCCAGCGCGTCGCGCTCGTCGGCGCCGTCCTCGGCGGCGTGAATGTGCAGGCCGCTCTCGAGGTCGTGTGCGAGGCCGGCACAGCCGGCAAGCGTCGCGTCGGAGAGCGTGAACGAGGCGTGCGCTCCGACGAGGCCGCGGGCGAGCGGCGGCCCGTCCCGCGCCACGCGCTCGAGGAAGCGCCGGTTCTCGGCGAGCCCCGCCTGCGCTCGCTCGGGGCCGTCGCGATCGGAGGTCTCGTAGCAGAGGATCGACCGGACGCCGAGCGACTGCAGCGCGTCGGCGATCACGTCGAGCGACCCGTCGACCGCGTTCGGCGAGGCGTGGTGGTCGACGAGGGTCGTCGTGCCGGACAGGAGCGCCTCCAGGCCGCCGACGAGCGCGGATGCGCGGATCGACTCCTCGTCGAGCGCGCGGTCGAGGCGCCACCAGATGCGCTGCAGGATCTGCACGAAGTTCTCCGGCGGGGCGAGGGCGTAGGGCATGCCACGAGCGAGCGCCGAATACAGGTGCGTGTGGGCGCACACGTTTCCCGGCACGACGAGCGCGCCGCCGCTATCGATGCGGGTGCCGCGGCCGGTCTCCGCGATCCGGTCGCCGTCGACCCAGAGATCCCCGGTCGCGAGCGAGACGGGGTCGAGCGTGGCGACGACCGTCATGCGTGGGCCTTGACCAGGTGCGGCACCGCCGCCCTCGCCGCCGGCGAGTCCTTCATCGGCAGCTCGGTGCGGTGGACGCCGTCGAACGCCTGCAGCGCCCCGCGGACGGCCGCTGCGGTCGGCACGAGCGCGGCCTCGCCGGCGCCCTTGGCGCCGAACGGCCCCTCCGGCTGCGGCTCCTCGACGAGGATGCACTCGACGTCCGGCATCCCCGTCGGCGGGATGATGTGCAGCGACTTCAGCGTTCGGGTGACGGGCACCCCGTCCTCGACCACGAACTCCTCGGAGAGCGCCTGGCCGAGCCCCATGTGCACGCCGCCCTCGACCTGTCCCTCGACGAGGGTCGGGTTGATCGCGCGTCCGACGTCGTGCGCCGCGACGACCTTCACGAGGCGGCCCTCGTCGTCGAGGATCGCGACCTGCGTCGCCCAGGCGTAGGCGAGGTGCGTGACGGGCTCGTCGGCGTCGTTCCCCGTCGTCCAGTCGACCAGGTACTCGCCCTCGAACTCACGGCCCGCAAGCGACTCCAGGGGGCGGCCGTCGAGCTCGGACCTCAGCTTCTCCGCTGCGTCGAGCACCGCGTTGCCGCCGAGAACGGTGGCGCGCGAGGCCGTCGTCTGACCGGCGCCGAGCTCGTGGATCGTGTCGACGCGGACGCGCAGCCGCTCGGGCGAAAGCTCGAGCGCCTCGCACGCGATCTGGCCGAGCGCCGTGTGCACACCCTGGCCCATCTCGGTCCACGAGTGGTAGAGCGTCACGTCCCCGTCCTCCTCGACCCGCAGGACGACGCGGCCGTGCTCGGGAACGCCGTTGCCGATCCCGGTGTTCTTTGCACCGCAGGCGATGCCGGCGAACTGCGCGTCCCGGTAGGCGTCGCGCACCGCGAGCAGGGTCTTCTTCAACCCGACGCCCGGTCCGAGCTTCTGCCCGGTGCCGAAGCGGTCGCCCACGTCGAGCGCGTTGCGCCAGCGGATCTCCCAGCCGTCGATCCCGACCCGCTCGGCGAGCAGGTCGAGCACGCCTTCGAGCGCGAAGTTCGACTGGTTGACGCCGAAGCCGCGCATCGCACCGCAGGGCGGGTTGTTCGTGTAGACCGCGGTCGCCTCGACGTCGACGTTCGGCACCGCGTAGGCGCCGCACGCATGCCCGGCCGCCCGCTCCAGCACCTTGTCGCCGACGCTCGCGTAGGCGCCCGTGTCTCCGACGATGCGCGCACGGACCGCTGTGAGACGGCCCTCCTCGTCGCAGCCGGCCGTGTACTCGAGCCACATCGGATGCCGCTTCGCGTGGAAGCGGAGGCTCTCGGCCCGCGAGAGGGTGAGGCGGACGGGCCGTCCCGTCGCGAGCGCGAGCAGAGCCGCATGGCCCTGCACGTTCAGGTCCTCCTTCGCCCCGAACGCGCCGCCCGTCGCGACCTGGGTCACACGGACACGCTCCTCCGGGAGCCCGACGAGGCTCGCGATCTGACGGCGGTCGTCCCAGACGCCCTGGCCCTGCGAGTAGACGCGCAGGTCGCCGTTCTGCTCCGGCACGGCGAGCGCCGACTCCGGCTCGAGGAACGCGTGCTCGATGAACTGTGTCCGGTAGCTCTCGCTGGCGACATGCGCCGATGCGGCGAGCGCTGCGTCGACGTCGCCTCGCGCGACACGCGAGACCGAGAGCACGTTGCCGGACTCGTGGAGCAACGGCGCATCCTCTGCCAGCGCCTCGAAGGGCGACGTGACGGGCTCGAGCACCTCGTACTCGATCTCGACGAGCGCCGCTGCCTCACGGGCGGCGTGCCGGCTCTCGGCCGCGACGAGGGCCAGGACGTCCCCGACGTACGAGGTCGTCTCGCCGACCGCGACAAGCTGCCGCCAGTCCCTCGTGAGGGAGCCCTGCTGCCGCTCGCCCCGCACGTCCGCGGCCGTCAGCACGGAGACCACGCCCGGGAACGCCGCCGCCTTCGAGGTGTCGATGCGGACGACGCGCGCCCGTGGGTGGTCGGAGAACCGGAGCGCGGCATGCAGCATCCCGGGCGCGGTCAGGTCGCCGACGAACGGCTTGTCGCCGAGGGCGAGCTCGTCCCCGTCGTACCGCGCCGAGCGTGCGCCGACCCTGCCGCTGCGCTCCGGGACGGGCGGCGGCACGCCGCGGTGGGCGGCGGCGGCGTGGAGGACCGCGTCGACCACCTTCACGTACCCGGTGCAGCGGCAGAGGTTGCCGAGCAGGGCCCGAGCGACTTCCTGCCGTGTCGGGTCGGGGTGCTTGGCGAGGAACGCCTCGGCCTTCATCACGATTCCCGGCGAGCAGTAGCCGCACTGGGAAGCTCCCGCCGCCACGAAGCAGTCGGCCCAGAGCCGACGGTCCTCGGCGGTGAGCCCTTCCTGGGTGACCACGTGCTTGCCGGCGACCCGGGTCGCCTTTTGCGCGCAGGAGACGACGGCGTGCCCGTCGACGATCACGGTGCACGCCCCGCACGAGCCCTCCGGCGAGCAGCCGTCCTTGACCGACAGCTGTCCGTGCTCCTCGCGGAGGAGCTCCAGCAGGGTCTCGTCGTCGCGCGGGTCGGCCGAGACCTCTTTGCCGTTCAGGACGAAGTCCATGGCTACTCCATCGCGCCCAGTACGAGCGAGAGCAGCGCCATGCGCAGAACGACGCCGTTGAACGCCTCCTGCCAGTAGCGGGCGTGCCGCGTCATGTCGACGTCCGAGGGAAGCTCGTCCATCCGCGGCAGGCTGTGCAGGATGATCGACTTCGTCTTCGCCTTCGTGCGCAGCAGCTCGCGGGTCACCTGGTAGGTGCGCGGCGTCGTCACGACCGAGCCGCTGTCGCGCTCGACGCGGGACTGCTCGTAGTCGGCCTGGACGACCGGCTCCATGTAGATCACGTCGCAGTCGGCGATCACGTCCTCCGTCGACTCCGCCTCTTCGTAGAGCACGTTCCGGGCGTCGAGCTCGAGCTTGAAGTCGTCCCGGAGCGACATCTCGGGCGGGCCGACGACGTACGCCTTCGCGTCGAACTGCGACAGCGCGTAGAGGATCGAGTGCATCGTCCGCATGCGCATGTCGCCGACGAGCAGGTAGGTCAGGCCGTCGAGCGTCCCGAGCTCCTTCTTGATCGTGTAGAGGTCGGTCAGCACCTGCGTCGGGTGCTCGCCCCAGCCGTCGCCGCAGTTGATCACCGGAACCGAGGCCCAGTGGGCCGCCTCGGTGGGGGCGCCCTGCTCGAAGTGGCGCATCGCGATGACGTCGCCGTAGAACTCGAGCATGTGGATCGTGTCCTTCATCGACTCCTGGTAGAAGTCGCCGGCTCGCGTCATCTTCGCGTCCGAGAAGCCGAGGACGTGGCCGCCCAGCCGGTGCATCGCCGCCTCGGTCGACATCCGCGTGCGCGTCGACGGCTGGTAGAAGGCCGTCAGCAGCGTCTTGTGCGCGAGCACGTCGCTGTTGCGGCGGTTTTTCGCGATCGGCGCCAGCTCGTCGCAGGCCTCGAAGACCCGGTCGAAGTCAGTGCGCTCGAAGTCCTTCAGCGACAGGATGTCGCGGCCGAGAAAGCTCCGCATCTCGTTCGTCCTTTCGTTCGTTGGTGTCTGTTCGGTCGACCCCGGTGAAGAGCACGGCCACCCGCTCGTCGTCCGCGACGAGCCCGGCGTCGCGGAGCGCGAGCAGCCCGGCCAGCCCGGCCGACCCGGTGTGGTCGACCGCGATCTCCGTCGCGCGGCGCGCGACGTCGTTCGCCTGCACGAGCAGCTCCTCGCCGACCACGACCGGCGCCCCACCGCTCCGGAGCATGCTCTCGACGACGGCGTACCAGTCGTACGTCTCGTCGTCGAGGATGCCGTGCGCAATGCTCGCCGGCTCTTCCTCCCACGGCCACATGAACTCGTGGCGGTGGCGCGCGGCGTACGGGAGGGCGTCGATCCCGCCGCGGGCGACGACGGCGTCGAAGGCACGCTTGAGTGGCCAGGCGCCCTCGGTCTGCACGGTGTCGATGCGCGGCACCGCGTCGAGGAGCCCGAGCCCCCGTGCCTCGGCGAGCGCCTGGCCGACGGCGCTCGCGAGCGCGCCGCCGCCGAC
This sequence comes from uncultured Thermoleophilia bacterium, assembly GCA_963784765.1. Classification (GTDB taxonomy): domain Bacteria; phylum Actinomycetota; class Thermoleophilia; order Gaiellales; family Gaiellaceae; genus PALSA-600. The sequence continues at coordinate 51,816 of CAWASP010000021.1, read as the reverse complement.
CTGCACGACGAGCCGGTCGAGCTCGAGGCCGCTCGCCGCCAGCTCCCAGCCGAGCGTCTCGCCGCCCTCCACCGCCAGCCCGTTGAGGTTGCCCTGGCAGGTGAACGGGATCGCCCCACCGGCGAGCGCCGCCTCGAGTGCGTGGACGGTCGGGTCGCCGGGAACGCCCTCGCGCCGGGGACACGTCGTCACGAGGGCTCCGAGCTCGTCGAGTCGCGCGAGGACGGCCGGGTCGGCGTCGACCGGCACGAAGACACGCAGCCGTCGCCGCCCGGCTGCCGCAACGACGGCCGCCGCGAGGGCTGCGTTGCCGCAGCTCGCGATCGCGAGGTCGCGGCGGCCCCAGCGCGCGAGCCCGAGCCGCTCCGCCACCTCGAGCCAGAGGAGGACGCCGAAGAGGTGCCGTGCCTTGTGCGAGCCGGCGACGTTGCCCGTCTCGTCCTTGACGAAGACGCCGCCCGTCTCGGCGAAGCCCAGCTCGGCGCTGAGCTCGTCGCTCCGGGAGAACGGCGTCGTCCGGAAGCCGTGCCCGTCGACGGCGGCGACCCGCTCGTCCAGCTCGCCCACGAGCTCGACGAGGGCGGCGTCGGAGAGCCCGCCTGCCCGCCCGACCTGGTAGGCGTGCAGCAACGGCCGGAAGCGCACGAACGGGTTGGCGCTGTCGCCGGCCGGAGCGTCGATCCGTGACAGGTCGAGCTTCCGCCGCAGCACATGGTCGACGTCGTCGCCCCGGCGGGCGTTCGGGCAGTGGAACGGGTAGGCCTCGGCCGGGTGCGGCGAGGAGCCGCACCCCGAGCAGACGAGCCGGCTCACCGCCTGGCTCACAGGGTCTCCAGCACGCCGGTGCGGGCGTTGAACTCCTCGATCGCCTGGTCCCAGGTCGCGGTGCGCCCCTGGATGTCCTCCCAGAAGGCGGGGTCGCGGCGCGCGACGAAGTCCTCGATCGACACGCCCTGCTGCTCGACCCACGTGTAGTAGCCGAGGTTGAAGATCCGCTCGCGTTCCTTCGAGGTCAGCTCACGCAGGTGATCGCTCGTCGTTCCGAGCAGGTGCTCGCCGAACGTCTCGCCGGCCGCGACGTCGTCGAAGCCGGCGGGGTAGTACCGGCCGAGGGCGAGCGTTCGCTCGCTCTCGTACATGGCGGCGCCGTCGGTGGCAACCGTGACGATCACGTCGTCCGGGCCGTAGCCGAAGTGGTGCGCGAGCTTGATTGCCCCGAGCACGTTGCAGATGCTCGAGAGCCCGAGCGAGGGCAGCTCGGCGAGCACGTCCTCGGCGACGCCGCGACGGCGCTGCAGGTAGTCCCGTCCGGTCTCGGTGCCGAAGAGCACGCCCAGCCGGTCGGTTGCGCGGTCGGAGACGGCGAGCACGACGTCCGTGTTGAGGACGTTGTGGATGAGCGGCACGTGCTTGTCGCCGATCCCCTGGATGTTGTGCTCGCCGAAGCCGTTCTCGAGCAGCGTCGGGCACTCGAGCGCCTCGGCGGCCGCGATCAGCGTGCCGTGCCGCTGCTTCAGGTAGTCGCCGGCTGCGATCGTGCCCGCCGAGCCCGTTGCAGAGACGAACGCGCGCAACCGCAGCGACGGCCTGGTCTCCTGCAGCGAGTCGAAGACCTGCTCGAGGGCCGTGCCGGTCGCCAGATAGTGCGCCAGGTAGTTCCCGAACTCGGAGAACTGGTTGAAGATCACATTGCGGGAATCGAGCTCGAGCTCGTGGCAGCGGTCGTAGATCTCCTTGACGTTGCTCTCGGTCCCCGGCGTCCGGATGATGTCTCCAGGCTCCGAGACCCAGCGCTCGAGCCAGTGGAACCGCTCGCGGCTCATGCCTTCGGGAAGCACGGCCACCCCGCGGCAGCGCATCAGCCGCGAGACGGCGACGCCGCCGCGGCAGTAGTTTCCGGTCGAGGGCCAGACCGCGCGGTCGCGGGTCGGGTCGAACGACCCGGTGACGACGCGCGGCGCGAGGCAGCCGTACGTCGCGAGCACCTTGTGCGCCCCGATCATCGGGAACCGGTCGCCGAGCGCGACGACGATCGGTGCCCGGACGCCGGTCAGCTCCGGCGGGAGCACGACGTGCTCCGGGACGGTGACGAGCCCGGTGCGGGCGCGGTCGTTGAACCAGTGGACGCGGAAGAGGTTGAGTGGGTGGGGGTCGTCCGGGCCGACGTCGGCGAGGCGCTTGCGTAGGCGGGTGGGAACGAGCGTCGGGTCTGCCAGCTCCGCGAAGCGCGGAAGCACGATCTCCGCTTCGCGGAACCGCTCGACGGTCCGCTCGAGCACCTGCTCGTCGACGACGGCGTGCGGCGAATCGGTTCGCTCGGTTAGCAACTGTCCTCCTGGTGCCGGGTTTGACGAGGACGCTACGAGGAGGGGCCTGCGCTTTCGTCGGTGCTTGGACGCAAAGGCAGTGCGGGTTTCCCCCGTCCGTGGCGATCACGGCGCTGCGAATCGCGCACGGCCGAGGAGGAGTACTGCTTCGCCCGCGAATCTTGACGATGGTCGGGCGGGAGCTCACTCTCCCCTGCTTCCGCCCGACCACGTCACACGCAGGGTCTCGCTCAAGCACGGAGGCCTTCGAGCCGATAGATGTCTCGGCGGGTCGCGGGCGGGGAGAGCCTGGGCCTCGACCCGCCTCCTTCACGGTTTGCGGCCGTCGTGGGGGCGACTGCGTGAGCGGCGACCGGGATGCGAGGGGCGTCCGGTCGCCGTCTGCGAGCGTTGACCGGTCAGAGGTGAGGCCGGAGCCGCTCGGCCGTCCTGCGCAGCGCTTCCGGCAGCACCTTCACGTCGCCGAGCACCGGCATGAAGCTCGTATCCCCGTTCCAGCGCGGTACGACATGCAGATGCAGGTGGCCCTCGATGCCCGCACCGGCCACGCGGCCGATGTTCCAGCCGAGATTGAAGCCGTGCGGCGCGTACTCGGCCCGGAGCGCGTCGATGCCGCGGACGGCAAGTCGGTGGAGGGCGAGCGCCTCGTCGTCGGAGAGCTCGCCGAGATCGGCGACGTGCCGCAGGGGCGCGATCAGCAGATGGCCCGACGAGTACGGGAACTTGTTCAGGACCACGATCGCCTCGGGCCCGCGGTGGATTGCCAGCTCCTCCTCGGGGTCGCAGAAGACGCACCGATCGAGCTCGTCGGCGTGCTGGACGTACTCGAGGCGCCACGGCGCCCACAGCGGCTGCGGCATCGCCCGAGCCTATCCTTCCGGCCCCGGGCGGTGTCCGGACGCGCCGCTACCGTGCCGCGCTGGTGCTCCTGGTGGCCGGGGACGACTCGAGGAGGAGTCGATGAGGTTTCTCGCAGTCACGCTTGCGGCCTCCGCGTTCGGGGCGCTGCTCCTCGCGAGCCCGGCCGCAGCCGACACGACGTACACGGATACGACCGGCGAGAACCCTGCAGCGGCGGACATCGGAACGATCGTCGTCTCGAACGACCCCGCCGCCCAGACGGTGACGTTCAAGGTGCAGATCGTGAACATGCCGACGGTCGAGACCAACGCCGAGATCGATGTGCTGGTCGACGGCGACCGGAATCCCGCCACGGGCGAGTCCGGGTTCGACTACGACTTCTTCCTCAACGACAGCGGGTGGGGCTTCGACACGTGGGACGGGACGCAGTTCAAGGACGCGCCGGAGGTGGCGAGCCTTCCCGTGACCTACGGGGCCGGTCTCCTCGTCGTGACGATGCCGCTCTCGGTGCTCGGCGGCGTGGCGTCGGGAGCCTTCGACTTCGCCGTCCTGACCTTCCGCGGCGACCCGTCGGCGCCGGCCACCGACCAGGCGCCGGACGCCGCGCCCCTCTACACGTACGTGCTGGCGGCTCCGCCCCCGCCGAAGCCGACGCCGAAGCCGAAGCCGAAGCCGACCATCGTGGGGAGCACGGTCAAGATCGCCGCCCCGGCGAAGGCGGGGAGGCGCTTCGTCGTCGGGAGGTTCTCGGCGAAGCTGTCGGACGGCACGTCTGTCGGGACGAGCGGGCAGCGTTGCTCGGCGAGGCTCGGCGGCAAGCCCCTGCGCGGAACGGGGGCAGGGCACTGCACCTTCGCGCTGCCGAAGAAGGCGAAAGGCAAGAAGCTCGTCGTCACGGTCTCGGGGCGCGACGGGCCGGTCGCGCTGAAGAAGCGACTCACCTACCGCGTTCGGTGATCGGCGGAGCTCACGCGGTCTCGGATCACCCTCGACCCCACCTCCGCCTCGCGCGCGGAGCAGCTCGCCGGCATGGGCGGCCTGCCTTCAGAGCCAGCGCTTGTAGCGGAAGAAGGCAAGCAACCCGCCGAGTGTCACGACCATGCCGGCGAAGACGACCCAGAAGGCCCAGACGGTCTCGTAGCCCGGGAAGTGGAGGTTCATCCCGAAGAAGCCGGTGATCAGCGTCAGCGGCAGCAGCACGACGCTGAAGACGGTGAGGATGCGCAGCACGTCGTTCTGCCGGTGTGAGATCACCGACTCGTTCGTGTCCTCGAGCGCCTCGACGACCTCCTTGTAGTTGTCGAGGATGTCCCAGATGCGCTCGGCGGCGTCGACGATGTCGTCGAAGTAGAGCTCGAGCTCCTCCGGCAGGAACCGCTCGACGTGGCGCTCCAGCAGCCGCAGCGTCGATCGCTCCGGCTTGACGATCTTCCTGTAGCTGATGATCTCCTGCTTGACGTTCGAGATGTCACGGACGACTTCTTCCGAACGCCCCTCGAAGACGTCGTCCTCGAGCGAGTCGAGCTTGTGCCCGATCTTGTCGAGGATCGGGAAGCAGTAGTCGAACAGGTCGTCCAGCACCTCGTAGAGCAGGCGGCCCGACCCCTTCGAGAAGAGCTGTGCGCGGAAGTCGGCGTCCTCCTCGCAGCGGCGGTAGAGGCGGGTGATCGGCAGCAGCTCGACGGTCGGCAGCGTCACGAGGTAGTCGGGCCCGACGAAGACGTCGAGCTCGGCCGCGTTCAGCCGCTGGATCGCGCGGTCGTAGACCGGGAAGTGGAGCACCCCGAACAGGTAGCCCTCGTCGGCGTAGTCGTCGACCTTGGGCCGCTGGCGCTTGGACATGACGTCCTCGACGTCGAGCGGATGCCAGCCGAAGCGGTCGGCGAGCGCCTGGGCATGGCCGAGCGACGGCGCGTCGAGATGGATCCAGGCGAGGCCGGCGGCGTCGAGCTCAGCCGGCGCGACCGGCGGAGCCGAGACGGCGATGGCCGTGTCGCGTGCGCGTGTGCGACGGATGCGAGGCAGGCTCGGCATCGGTACTGAGCGGGTCCTCGAGCACGGGCAACACGGACATGTTCGACATTCTACCCGGGACTCCCACCCGGAGCCGGTAGAGGGAGGCCCGCCGCGGGTATCGTCGCGCCCGTGGAGCCCCGCTGGTGGACGATGCGACCGGCCCAGAGCCTCAAGCCGGCGAGCTACGTCTGCCCGTTCTGCGACGGGATGCTCCACGCCACGAGCGAGCACGCGCTCGTCGCGCCCGAAGGGGACGTCTCGCTGCGGCGTCACGCGCACCTCGAATGCGTGACCGACGCGCGGAGGCGTGGCAAGCTGCCGACGGAGGACGAATGGCGGAAGCGCAGCAAATCGCGGTGATCGGCCGCCTCCGATCGCTCGTCGAGGCAGGCATAGCCGTCACGTCGGAGCTGTCGCTCGACGCGACGCTCCAGCGCATCGTCGAGGCGGCGGCCGAGATCACCGGCGCCCCGTACGCCGCGCTCGGCGTCATCGATCGTTCCGGGCAGCGGCTGGAGCGGTTCGTCACGACGGGCATCTCGATGGAAGAGCACGCCCGCATCGGCGAGCTGCCCCGCGGCCGCGGCATCCTGGGAGTGCTCATCCAGGATGCACGGCCGCTGCGCCTGAAGGACCTGACGACGGATCCGCGGTCGGTCGGCGTGCCGCCGAACCACCCGGAGATGCACACCTTCCTCGGCGTGCCGATCCTGCTCCGCGGCATCGCGTACGGCAACCTGTACCTGACCGAGAAGGAGGGCGGCTTCACCGCCGAGGACGAGGAGCTCGTCACCCTGCTCGCCGCGCAGGCGGCGGTCGCGGTCGAGAACGCACGGCTCTACGAGTCGGCGACCCGGTGGTCGCGGCAGCTCGAGTCGCTCAACGAGATCGGGATCGCGCTGATCGGGGAGCTCGAGCTCGACCGGCTGCTCGAGCTCGTCGCATCCAGCCTGCGCGATCTCATCCGTGCCCGCATCGTGCTGATCGTCCTCCCGTCCGGCGACGATCGGCTGCGCGTCGACGCGGCCGTCGGGGATGGGGGGGACACGCTCCTCGGCTGGACCTTCCCGCGGGCGTCGTCCAAGGCCGGCCGGGTGCTCGCCCGCGGCCGGAGCGAACGTGTCGACGAGATGCTCGAGGATCCCGAGGTCGACCACGACTCCGCGCGGCGATTCGCGGCGCGAACCGGGCTTTTCGTGCCTCTCGTCGTGCGCGAGCGCCCGATCGGCGTGATCGTCGCCCACGACAAGGTCGGAGCCGACAACCGCTTCGGCGACGACGACGTGCGCGTCTCCGAGCAGTTCGCCGCGCGTGCGGCGACGGCCGTCGACCTCTCCGAGCGGGTTGCCCGGGATGCGCTCCGCCGCGTGGTCGGCGGTCAGGAGCTCGAGCGCCGCCGTATCGCCCGCGAGCTCCACGACGAGACGGGGCAGGCGCTGACCTCCATCCTGCTCGGCCTGAAGAGCGTCGAGGAGGCCAGGGACGAGGAGGCGCTACGGGCCGCCGCGGCGAACCTCCGACGGCTCGTCGTTGCGACGCTCCAGGATGTTCGCCGCCTCGCGGTCGAGCTGCGGCCGAAGGCGCTCGACGACTTCGGGCTCGTCCCGGCGCTCGAGCGGCTGATCGAGACGTTCCGCGAGCACACGGGCATCGACGTGCAGCTCGAGGCCCGGATCGGCGACGATCGGCTCCCGGAAGAGGTCGAGACCACCCTGTACCGCTTGATCCAGGAGGCGCTCACGAACGTGGTCAAGCATGCGCAGGCACGTACCGTCAGCATCCTGCTGACGCGACGCGACAGCGCGGTGTCGGCACTGATCGAGGACGACGGCCGGGGCTTCGACCCGACCCGCGTCAGGGACGACGCGCTGGGGCTCGTCGGCATGCGGGAACGCGTCGGGCTGCTCGGCGGACGGCTCACCGTCGAGGCTCCATCGGGTGCAGGCACTACGCTTGCAGTCGAGGTTCCCGTCCGATGACCCCGAAGGACCAGAAGACACGCCTGCTCGTCGTCGACGACCATGCCGTCGTGCGCTCCGGCCTGCGCATGCTCCTCGACGCCGAGCCCGACTTCGACGTGGTCGCCGAGGCGGGCAACGCCCGGGACGCCGTCTTCGAGGCGCGCGCGCACCAGCCGGACGTGATCGTCCTCGACGTGGTCATGCCGGGCGAGAGCGGGATCGAGGCGCTTCCCCGGCTGAAGAAGGAAGCACCCGGTGCGAAGGTGCTCGTGCTCTCGATGCAGGACGACCCCCGTTACGTCCGCGAGGCGTTCGCCCACGGCGCGAACGGCTACGTCCTCAAGGAAGCCGCCGACGCCGAGGTCGTCGGCGCCGTCCGTGAGATCGCGGCGGGCGGCGAGTACGTGCACCCGGCGCTCGGCGCCCGGATGGTCGCCGCGGAGGCGCAGGCCCGCGCCGCTGCCGCCGCCGACCCCCTCTCGGATCGCGAGCGCGAGGTGCTCCGGCTGCTCGCGCTCGGGCACACGAACCAGGAGATCGCGAAGAAGCTCTACATCTCGGTCCGCACGGCCGAGACCCACCGCGCGCACATCATGCAGAAGCTCGGGCTCTCGACCCGCGCCGAGCTCGTCCGTCACGCGATCGCGCACGGCCTGCTCGCCGAGGACGTCGAGGAGTAGACGGCTTCGGTCCACGAAGAAGACCGCCTTGCGGCGGCCTTCTTCGGCGCGAGGTGGCGCGAACTAGCTCGCGGGAACCGCCTCGGACTTGTGGTGCGGGATGTGAACCATCGCCTCGCGTCCGCGCAGTGCCCCGGAGAGGGCGAGGATGCCGAACCCGATGCCGGCGAGCAGGAGGGCGACGCCCACGACGATCCCGAAGAGCGAGATCTGCTCGGCCAGGTAGCTCGTGTTGAGGGCGGTCGTCAGAGCGGTCTCCGTCACCCACAGGTTGCGGAGGCCGTTGTCGACCGGCTGGCCCTTGGCGTCCTTGAGGGCCGCAGTGGCGTCATTCGTTCCCTTGCCGTCCGCCGTCGCGTACCGCGGCATCTGGGCGTAGGTCTGGCCGCCGGTCGCCTCCAGCGTGTGGATCCGCATGTACTGCGCGAAGCAGCGGGCGCGGTCGCCGGTGTTGACCGCCTTGTTCGCGACCGAGCAGGTCGGCCAGTCGACGGTCACGTTCGCGAGCGTCTTGCCGGCCTCGGCCTTGATCGCGGTCGGGGTCATGTCGGAGGAGCCGACGATCCCCTCGAGCTTCAAGCTGTGCTGCACCGTGTCGCGGCCGTTGATGCTCATCACGAGTGACCCGATGCCGAAGCCGATCAGCACGACTGCTGCGACGAGCCCTCCGATCTCGAGTGTCTTGCGCATGTCTTCGCTCCTTACCTCGCGGCCGGCCGTTCCGTGGCAGTCGGCCCGTTGATTGAAGACCACTCTGCGGCCTCGTGGAAACCACGGCATCAGCCCTAAGCCGTCGGGAGTTGCGGCTTTACCACAGATGTGGGTTCGGCTTACCGCGTTCGTGCGAAGGCCACGAGCACCGACAGCTGCTCGTAGGCGGTGAACCGGTGGTCGGCTCCCGCAGGCACGAAGATCGCCTCGCCGGGGCCGAGGGGGTGCTGCTCTCCCTCGATCTCGAGAACGCCGGATCCCTCGAGGACCACGTAGACCTCGTCGTCCTCGTGCGGCTGCTGGCGATCGGGCTCGGGCGCGACGAGCACGTAGACGCCGAGCTCGAGCCCGGGGCTCTCGTGGACGACCTCGTAGCCCCCGCCGTCCGCCTGGAGCCGGCGCTTCGCCCCGTCCACATCGAAGACGTGCGAGTTCACGCCGCCACCATAGGCGATTCCCCTGATGGCGGTGCCCGGCACCGGCGTCACCGTTCGCCCATGACGCCTCCGAGCTACGCCATGTTCTGGTGGGTCGACGACGGCCCGCGGGTCGCCGGACGCGTCGAGTTGTCGGAGAACCATCTCGCGCTCGCCGCGACGACGCCGTCTCCGATGGTCGAGCACATCGCGCTGCGCGAGCTCGGGAAGATCCTGCTCGACCGCGGCACGCTCCACCTCGAGCGCTTCGGGCTCCCGACCGTGCACGTCGGCAGCCTCGACACACCGGGCGCCCTGAGGGAGCTGCACGACCGGCTGGTCGCCTCCCGCTGACCGCGTCAGCCTCCCGGGTTGCCGACGACCACCGAAGCGGGCTCGAGCACGCGAACGAGCGCGGCGACGATCTCGGGGTCGAACTGGGTGCCCGAGCACGCCACGATCTCCGCCAGGGCGGCCTCCGGCGCGCGCGGCGCCCGGTACGGACGGTCGAAGCTCGTCATCGCCGCGTACGCGTCCGCCACGGCGACGATGCGCGCGGGCAGCGGGATCTCGTGGCCGGCGATCCCGTCCGGATACCCGGTGCCGTCCCAGCGTTCGTGTGAGGCCCGGATCGCGTCCGCGACGGCCTCGAGGCCGGGTACGCGTCCGACGATCCGTTCCCCGGCGACGGTGTGCTGGCGGACGATCTGCCACTCCTCTTCGTCGAGCGGGCCGGGCTTCAGCAGGATCGCGTCGGGGACGGCGACCTTGCCGATGTCGTGCAGCTGTGCGACCACCGTCAGGGTCGGGAGCGATACCCGCTCGGCTCCGAGCTCGAGGCCGATCGCCTCCGCGAGGTCCGCCACCTCGGACGTGTGCGCCGCGAGCTGGGAGTCGCGCGCCTCGAGCACGCCGAGCAACCCACCGTAGTCGTCCGGGCTCGGGCTGCGCGCCCCCGTCTTCTGCCGGTACATCCGACGGTCGACGAGCTTCAGCGCCTCGGGCGGATCGGCCGCGTCGTCCGGAAGGACGATGCTGCCCACGGAGGGGGCGATGTGGAACCGCTCCCCCGACTCGGTGAGGCTTGCGACGGTTGTGCGGACGAGCCCCGGCACGTCCTCGCCGCGCCCGGGCAAGAGGGCGCAGAACTCGTCTCCGCCGAGCCGGTACACGCGGCCGGAACCGTCGACGCAGGCGCGCAGCCGGCTGCCGAGACGCACGAGCAGCGCATCCCCGGCCGGATGGCCGAAGCGGTCGTTGTAGGACTTGAATCCGTTCAGATCGAGGAGGAGGAGGACGTGCGATCGCCCGGACTCGAGCGTCGCGCCGAGGTCGGCGAGCAGGGCACGCCGGTTTGCGAGGCCCGTGAGGGCGTCAGTGAGCGTCTCCGCGCGCGTCTTCGCCAGGAGGCGCACGTAGTCGCTGAACGTCATGCCCATCCGCACGATCACGACGCCGAGCCCGGCAGACGCCAGGAAGATGCAGAGTGCGTTCAGCCGCATGAAGTGGTCGACCACCTCGAGGCCCAGACCCACGGTTGCGAAGAGCAGGGGGAGGACGAGCAGGCGGTTGCCCTCGAGACGCCCCGCCGGGAGCCGCCGTGACGGCACGACGCCGGCGGAGGCGAGCAGCATCATGCCCGCCGGCCAGGCGAGGTCGAGCATCGACCCGTACCGGTAGGACCCGACCGCCGTCCGGACGAGATACGCGCAATCGGCTGCTGTGAACAGCAGGATCCCGCCCCCGAAGAGCAGCCATCGGAGAGACATCCGCCAGCCGCTCAGCGCGAACGCCCCGACGACGACCGCCAGCAGCAGGATGTCGCCGAGCGGGTAGGCGAGCTCCGTGCCCAGCGCCGCCGCCGAGATCGTCCGGCCGCCAGCCTCGTGCAGTGCGGCTTCGAAGGCGACGCCGGCGGTGATCGCCGCGGTGATCAGGGCGGCGATCAGCCCGTCGAGCCACATGCTCGGGATGACGCCGCTCACCTCCTTCCGGAACAGCAGCCCCAGCCCGACGTAGGCCAGCGGGTAGAAGAGCAGGCGCCCACCGTCGGCCGGCGACGGATGCGGGATCGGCCGGCCGTGCGCGAGCAGCGCCGTCCCGTAGAGGTCGCCCGCCGCCCAGGCGAGGATCGCGAGCCCGACGGCGACCCAGACGCGGCGCTCGTCGCGCCGACGCGCGTGCAGGAAGCAACTGGCGGCCGTGAGCAGCGCGACCGCGTCGTACGTCCACTGCGCCTGCAGTCGCAGCGGCGTGCCGCCGTCCGTGCGCGCGACGAACTGCGCGCACATCGCGAGAAGTGCAGCGGAGGCGAGGGCGAGCGGAACCAGCCTCGGGGGGAAGGCGGCGTTCGGCACGGGCCTGCTTCTCATCGTCAGGACCAGCCGTTCGCTTGAGGACAGCAGGACCGACCCGGTGTAAAATCAGCCTGGAAACGGCGGTACGGCCGCGTGAGGGAGGAGTCGATGGACGAGAATCCGGAGCAGGTGAGCGCGACGCTTCTGGCCGAGCTCGAGGAGCTCGAGCGTCGCGAGCGGGAGCTCTCGGACCTCCGTGGGAAGCTCCACGAGCGCATCGACAAGGGATTCCCGAACGAGTTCACCCTGCGCCACGAACGGCAGGTGTCGGACGAGCGACGGGAGCTGCAGCGCGAGATCGACGCAGTCCGGGGGCGCCTGCAGGCGCTCGGCGTCGACCTTCAGCCGACGGCCTGAGCGAGCGTCGGGGCACGACTGTCCCTTCGGCCGGTGCACACGCCGCGGCGGTCGCGTTAGCTCCGTGCGGCTGCCCGGTCCGGGGGGAACCGGGAGCCGGAGTCCGGGCTCTCTGCCTGGGTTGAAGGCGCACTAACGGGTGCGGTCGCGCCGAGGTGCCGAGCGGCCCGCCGACCCCGGCAGAGGCCCCGCAAAATCTGACGAAACCTCAAGCAGACCGGCCTCCCGGCCGATGAAGGGAATCCAATGCTTCGCGTGACTGCCCTCCTCTCGGCACTCGGGTTCGCGCTCGGCTTCGGCGCCCTCTTCGCGCGTTGAGCATTCCCGGGCAGCAGCCTCGGTAAGGGGCTCGCCGCGGCCGCCCGCGACCTCGATGCACACCCCTCGCGGCCGAGCGTTCTCGACGCCGCTGACCGACCTGCCGACGCGAGGGGAGCCCGGGCCTCACGACCTCTTGACGAGTGCGCCCGGCAGGAATCGAACCTGCGACCTTTCGCTCCGGAGGCGAACGCTCTATCCCCTGAGCTACGGGCGCATGGGGATGCGTAGTGTAACGCGGTGCGCCTCACCGCCCGGAAGCGGGTCCTGCAGCTCGCCGAGACCTTCACGATCTCGCGCGGCTCCGAGGACGAGGTCGAGCTCGTCGAGGTCGAGATCCGGCACGGGGACGTCGCCGGCTTCGGCGAGGCGGCGCCGATCGAGCGGTACGCGGAGTCGACCGAGTCGGCGCTCGCCTGGCTCGCCCAGGTCGAGCTCGGCGACGACCCGTTCGCTCTGGAGGAGCTCGCGGCGCGGCTGCCGCCGGGCGAGCAGGCGGCCAGAGCGGCCGTGGACGCCGCGCTGCACGACCTGCAGGGCAAGCTGACGGGGTTGCCCGTCCACCGTCTGCTCGGGCTCCGCCGCGTCGGGCCGCCGACATCGTGGACGATCTGGCTCGGCGACCCCGACGACATGGCACGGCGTACCGAGCGTGTCGTCGCACGCGGCTTCCGGCGGTTGAAGCTGAAGCTCGGCGGCCGCGACGGGCTCGACGCAGAGCGCGTCGCAGCCGTGCGGTCCGTGACGGACCTGCCGCTCCAGTGCGACGTCAACGAGGCCTGGTCGCTCGACGAGGCGCTCGAGCTGCTCCCGCGCCTCGACCTCGAGTACTGCGAGCAGCCGCTTCCAGCGGGCGATCCCGCAGGCCCCGAGCTCAAGCGCCGCTCCCCGATCCCGATCTACGTCGACGAGGACTGTCACACCCTCGCCGACGTCGCGGCCTGCGCGGAACGTGCTCACGGGATCACGATCAAGCTCGCCAAGTCCGGCGGCATCCGTGAGGCCGTGCGCATGGTGCACGCGGCCCGTGCGCTCGGCGTCGGGGTCATGCTCGGGTGCATGGTCGAGTCGGGGCTCGGTATCGCGGCGGGTGCTCACGTCGCGAGCCTCATGGACTTCGTCGACCTCGACGGCAACCTGCTCCTCGCCGAGGACCCGTGGCGCGGCGTCGAGCTGACGGGCGGCGCGCAGCTTCCCTCCGACCGCCCCGGGCTCGGCGTTGAGCACGCCGCGTAGGCTCCTGCTCCTGTCGGAGGGTCGCGCAGACGATCCGCACTTCGGCAAGACGGCCCGCGGCGTCCTTCGCTACCGGCGCGAGGAGGTCGTCGCCATCCTGGACTCGACGACCGCGGGCCGCGAGCACGACGGGCTCCCGGTGGTGGCGACGGTCGCCGAGGCGATGCAGTACGGGCCGACGGTCGCGCTCGTCGGGGTCGCCACCCAGGGCGGCCGCTTCCCGCCGGCCTGGCGCGAGCTCCTGAAGGACTGCGTCGCGGCGGGGCTCGACGTGGAGAACGGGCTCCACGAGTTCATCGCCGACGACTCCGAGCTGGCGGCGCTCGCCCGCGAGCACGGCGTGCAGCTCCGGGACCTGCGCAAGGCGCCGCCGGGCCTGAGCGTGCCGACCGGGGAGAACCTCACGCAGCCGGCGACGACGATCCTGACGGTCGGCTCCGACTGCGCGATCGGGAAGATGACCGTCTGCCTGGAGCTCGACCGGGAGGCGCGACGCCGCGGGATCCGCAGCGAGTTCGTCCCGACCGGCCAGACCGGGATCGCGATCGCGGGGTGGGGCCTGTCGGTCGATGCGGTGGTCTCCGACTTCATCGCGGGTGCGGCTGAGCGCCTCGTGCTCGAAGGCGTCGAGCGCGGCGGCGAGGTGCTCTTCGTCGAAGGCCAGGGATCCCTGCTGCACCCGGCGTACTCCGGCGTCACGCTGGGCCTCATCCACGGGAGCGCCCCGCACGGCTACGTGCTCTGCCACATGGCGGGACAGACGGTCGTCGACGACGACGAGCGCTTCCCGATGCCCCCGCTCGCGGACCTCGTCGATCTGCACGAGCGCATGAGCCTGCTCGCCCGTCCCGCCCGGGTGCACGGGATCGCGCTCAACACGCGGCTTCAGGACGACGGGACGGCCCGCGCGTCGATCGCCGCGGCCGAGGAGGAGACCGGGCTGCCGGCCGACGACCCAGTCCGCTTCGGGGCGGGGAAGCTCCTCGACGCGCTCGAACCGCTCGTCCGGCGAGACACTTGACAGGGCGAACAGATGTTCGCTAGACTGGCGAACACATGTTCGTCAGGATTCTCGTCATCATCGGGCTCGCCGTCCTCGTGTGGAGCGCCGCGGCCCGCTCGTCGCAGGCGCACGGCGCGAAGCAGGTCGTGACGGTCCAGGCGTACGACACGCTCTGGGCGATCGCCGAGCGGCACTACGCGGGAAACGTCGGGCAAGCCGTCTGGCAGATCGAGCGGGCGAACCACCTGAGCGGCGCAGACATCACGGTCGGGCAGAAGCTCGTTCTGCCGTAGGTCGCTGATCGATGACCGGGAGCGTGTCGTCCGCCGCTGCGACAATCGGCCCCCGTGGACCTCGACATCGTCTTTCTGGGCACGGCTGCGAGCGCGCCGACGGCGGGTCGCGCCCCGATGGCCACGCTCATCCGCAGGGGCGGGGACCGCCTGCTCGTCGACTGCGGCGAGGGGACCCAGCGCCAGCTGCTCCGCTCGACTCTCGGCCTACCGGACCTGGAGGAGATCTTCCTCACGCACTTTCACGCAGACCACTACCTGGGCCTGCCCGGCATGCTGAAGACATTCGGGCTCCGCCAGCGCGAGGAGCCGCTGACCGTCTACGGGCCGCCCGGCCTGCGCGACCTGTTCGCCACGCTCGGCAGGTTGATCGGGCGTCTCACCTACCCCGTCACGCTCCAGGAGGTCCGCGCGGGCGAGACCCTCCAGCGCGACGGCTACCGCCTGCTCGTCCTGCCGGTGCACCACGGCGTCTCCGCCGTGGGTTACGCGCTCGTCGAGGACGAGCGGCCGGGGCAGTTCGACGCCGAGGCGGCCGATGCGCTCGGCATCCCGCACGGGCCGGAGCGGGGCGCGCTCCAGCGCGGGGAGTCGATCACGCTCGCCGACGGCCGTGTGCTCACGCCGGATGCCGTGCTCGGCGCGGCGCGTGCGGGGCGGCGCGTCGTCCTCACCGGCGACACCGCGCCCGCCGAGGCGGTGCGCGTGCTCGCCGAGCGCGCCGACGTGCTCGTGCACGAGGCGACCTTCTCGGAGGAGGAGCGAGAGCGCGCCGCCGAGACGCTGCACTCGACCGCTGCGCAGGCGGCCCAGGTCGCCCGCGACGCGCACGTGCGGCTGCTCGCGCTGACCCACCTCTCGCCGCGCTACGCCGGGCCGGAGCTCGCCGAGGAGGCGCGGGCGATCTTCCCCGCCACGGTCGCTCCGAGGGATTTCGACGTGATCGACGTGCCGTTCCCCGAGCGCGGCGAGCCGCGGCTCCTGCGCAGGGCCGCCCGGCCGCCGCGCGGGGCCCGCACGGAGGAATCGGTCGGGTCAGAGCTGCCAGACGCCGCCGCGTAGGACGTCGACGCGCGACCCCGACCGGGTGATCCCGGTCACCGAGACCTCGTCGCCTCCGACCATGAAGTCGACGTGGATGGCGCTCGTGTTGACGCGCGCACGGTCCTCTTCCCCGACCGCCGTTGCGTAGCCGTTGCCGAGCGCGAGATGGCTGGCGGCGTTCTCGTCGAGGAGGGTGTTGAAGAAGGTCGCTCCGGTTCGGCCGATCAGGCCCTCACGGTCGACGAGCGCCACCTCGCCGAGACGGGAGGCGCCGGCGTCCTTCGCGCAGCGCGCTTGCAGCGCCTCGGCCCCGTCGGCCGCGTCGATCTCGACCACGCTCCCGCGCTCGAACCGGACGCGAAGCCCCCGGACGACCGTGCCGGAGACGTCGAGCGGCCGCGTCGCGGTGACGACTCCCTCCGTCCGCTCGGGATCGGGTGTGGTGAAGATCTCCTCGGTCGGGAGGTTCGGGTGGTGGATCACGCCGTCGACGGTGGCGGTCCCGACCTGATCCTCCGCGAACCGGGACGTGGGGAGAAGGCCGACCGTGAGGTCTGTCCCGGGCCCCTCGAGGTGGAGCGTGTCGAAGCGGTGCGCGTCGATCGCCTGCGCGACGTCGTGCAATGCGCCGAGCCGCTCGCGCCACGCCGTCTCGGGATCGTCCGTGTCGAGGCGAAGGACGAAGCGAAGCTGCTCCTCCAGGCGTGCCGTCGCCTCCTCCGGCGCCAGCCCGGGGTGCACGACCCGCGCCCAGGCCGGGGTGGCCCACGGCACGACCAGCCAGTTCGTCGTCTTGGCGTTGATGACGTCGAAGTTCTCGGCGAGCATCGGTAGCTGGTCGCGGCCGGCGAGCGCCGGATCAAGGCCGTCCATCAGCCCCGGCGGGACGCTCGGGACGATCGAGATGCGGCACCCGTGCGCCTCGGACAGCTCGAGCAGCCGGCTCGGATACCACGAGGGCACGAGCTCGAGCGTCTCGGGATCGGCCCGCTCCGCACGCACGCGCTTGACCTGCGCGTCGAAGTACCACGGATCGACGAACAGTGCGCCGCGCCGGTAACACGCGCGTGCGACCGCCCGGACGAGCGGCGCCGCCTCCGGCGCGGCGATGACGAGCACCTCCTGGCCGGGCTGCACGTTCGCCCCGAAGTCGACGATCAGCCGCGCGTATGCCTCGAGCTGCTGCGCATCCACGGGGCCCGAGACTACTCCGTCCGGCACGATCGCCTATGCTGCTGGCGCACAACTGCCTTTAACTCGGTCCAGCGAGGCCGGAAAGGAGTCCGATGTCCAACCCTGCCGTGCTGTCCGGGCGCGTGCTGCTCGACGAGGAGCAGGTCCGCCGGACGCTCTCACGTATCGCCCACGAGCTGATCGAGCGCAACGACGACCTCGAGACGGTCGCGCTCGTCGGCATTCACACGCGCGGCGTGCCGCTCGCCCAGCGGCTGCGCCGGCTCGTCGAGGAACGATCGGGCATCGAGCTCGCCCTGGGCCAGCTCGACATCACGTTCCACCGGGACGATGTTCACGTCCGCGGCGGCCAAGCCCCGAAGCACCCGCAGCCGCTCGTGCGCAACACGAGGCTCGACTTCGATCTCGAGGGCCGGACGGTCGTGCTGGTCGACGACGTGCTCTACACCGGCCGCACGATCCGCGCGGCGATCGACGCCCTCTTCGAGTACGGCCGGCCGGACCGCGTCCAGCTCGCCGTGCTCGCCGACCGGGGCCACCGCGAGCTGCCGATCCGTCCGGACTACGTCGGAAAGAACCTGCCGACGGCGCGCGACGACCGGATCCAGGTCGAGCTCGTCGAGATCGACGAGGTCGACCGCGTCATTCACATCCAGAACGGAGTGGAGGCAGGAGATGACTGACCTGCGCATCGTCGGGGGCGAGCTGCTGCCGCCCTCGCAGAAACGGCGCCACCTGCGGACGATGGCCGACCTCGACCGGGACGACGTCGAGCGGCTGCTCGCAACCGCCCGCTCGTTCGCGACCTCCCAGGAGCGGGAGACGAAGAAGCTGCCGACGTTGCGCGGACGGCTCGTCCTGAACGTGTTCTACGAGTCGTCGACGCGCACCTCGTCGTCCTTCGAGCTCGCCGCGAAGCGGCTGTCGGCCGACACGCTGACCTTGCGGTCGGCCGGCTCGTCGGTGGACAAGGGCGAGTCCCTGAAGGACACGGCGCTAACGCTCTCGGCCTACGACCCGGACGTGATCGTGCTCCGCCATCCCGAGGCCGGGTCTCCGGCGTTCGTCGCCCGCCTCACCCGTGCGTGCGTCGTGAACGCGGGCGACGGCAAGCACCAGCATCCCACCCAGGCGCTCCTCGACCTGTACACGATGCGCGAGTCGCTCGGCCGGCTCGAGGGGGTGCACGTTGCGATCGTCGGCGACGTCGCGCACTCTCGTGTCGCACGCTCCCTCGTCCAGGGGCTGCGGCTGATGGGCGCCGACGTCGTCCTCGTGGGTCCCCCGGCTCTGCTGCCGGCCGGGCTCGCCCCGGCGTCGCACGACATCGGCGACATCGGCTCGGCCGACGTCGTGTACGTGCTCCGCATGCAACGGGAGCGCATCGCCGCCGGCGCGAACTTCATCCCGTCGCTTCGCGAGTACACCGCTCGCTGGGGGATCACCCCGGAGCGGCTGCGCGACGGCCAGATCGTCATGCACCCGGGCCCGATGAACCGCGGCATCGAGATCGACGCGCGCGTCGCCGACTCCGATGTCGCGCTCGTCGTCGACCAGGTCCGCGCCGGGCTCGTCGTGCGGATGGCGGTTCTCTACGACCTTCTGACCGCCGGCCATCCGGTCGCGGTCGACACAGCAGTGGGGGTGGCGTGATGCTCGACGGACAGCTGGGCACCGACAACGTCGTCATCCGGCACGCCCGGGTGCTCGACCCGATCGAAGGCATCGAGGCGACGGTCGACGTCCGCATCGACGACGGCGTGATCGCCGGGATCGGCGAGCGGCTCGACACCAACGAGCACCGCGTCGTCGAGGCCGAGGGCCGGACGCTCGTCCCCGCGTTCATCGACCCGCACGTCCATCTGCGGACGCCCGGTCGCGAGGACGAGGAGACGATCGAGAGCGGCACCGCCGCCGCCGCCGCGGGCGGTTACTGCGCCATCCTCGCCGTGCCGAACACGGATCCCGTCGTCGACGACCCGGAGCTCCTGCGCGGCCTCCGCGAGCGGGCCGGGCGCGAGGCGAACGTTCCCGTCGGATTCATGGCGGCGCTCACGAAGGGCCAGGCGGGCGAGGAGCTCGCCGAGCTCGGTGCGCTCGCCGACGCCGGCGCGGCGGCCTTCAGCGACGACGGGCGCCCTGTCGCGGGTGCCGGCGTGATGCGGCGCGCGCTCCAGTACAACGCCGTCACCGGCCTTCCGATCGCGGTTCACTGCGAGGAGCCGACGCTCACGCGCGGCGGCCACGCCCACGCCGGCGCGGTCGCCGCGGAGCTCGGCATCGGCGGATGGCCGTCGCTGGGCGAGAGCCTCATGGTGGCCCGCGACGTCGACCTCGCAGCGGACACGGGCCGGCCGGTGCACCTGATGCACCTTTCGGCCCGCGAGTCGGTCGAGCACCTTCGCCGCGGCCACGCCGCCGGTGCGCCGGTCACGGCCGAGGTGACACCGCACCACCTGTGCCTCACGGACGAGGCGATCAGGACGCTCGACGCCAACCTGAAGATGAGCCCGCCGCTCCGGAGCGACGCCGATCGAGCCGCTCTGATCGATGCGGTTCGGGACGGGACGATCGCCGCGATCGCGACCGACCACGCGCCGCACGCGCCGGAGGAGAAGGACGCGCCGTTCGAGGCGGCGCCGTTCGGGGTGCTCGGGCTCGAGACCGCCTTCGCCGCGCTCAACACCTACCTGGTCGAGCCGGGTGTGCTGCCGCTCGAGACCGTGATCGCCCGCATGTCGGCGGGCCCCGCCGCGATCTTCGGCCTGGAACGGCCGCGGATCGCCGTCGGCGCTCCTGCCAACGTGACGCTGATCGACCTCGACGCGACCTGGCGCGTGAAGCCGACGAAGCTTCGCTCCCGCTCGCTCAACTCCTGGCTCCTCGGCAAGCGGCTCAAGGGCCGCGTGATCTTCACCGTCGCCGCCGGGCGCGTGGCGTTCGCCGCATGACGACGCCCGGCGCGCTGATCCTCGAGGACGGTGCGGTCTTCGCCGGCGAGTCCGTCGGAGCCGAGGGCTTTGCGTTCGGCGAGGCGGTCTTTACGACGTCGATGACCGGCTACCAGGAGGTCGCCACCGATCCGAGCTTCGAAGGGCAGATCGTGTGCTTCACCGCCCCGATGGTCGGGAACTACGGTGTCGCCGAGGAGCGTTCGGAGTCCCGTCGGGCGCACGCGAAGGCGGTCGTGATGCGCGACGCCCGCGGCCCGGCGTGGACGGACTGGCTGCACGACCGCGGCCTCGTCGCGCTGACGGGCGTCGACACGCGGTCGCTCGTCCTGCACCTGCGGGAGGAGGGGTCGATGCGGGCCGCCGCGGTCGTCGGCGAGGTCGAGGTGGACGAGGTCGTCGCGGCCGTGCAGGCCCAACCCCAGATGGCGGGAGCCGCGCTCGTGGCCGGCGTCTCGACGGACGAGCCGTACACGTACGCCGCGGACGGCGACGTACGTGTCGCCGTCGTCGACTACGGGTGCAAACGCTCGATCCTGCGGCGTGCCGCGGCCGCCGGCGCAGCGGTCGACGTCTTCCCTCACGACGTCGACGCGGACACGCTGGCCGGGTACGACGGGGTCGTACTCTCGCCCGGGCCCGGGGACCCCGCGCCGCTCGGCGGCGAGGCGAGGATGGTGCAGGAGCTCCTCGGGCGGACGCCCGTCCTCGGGGTCTGTCTCGGCCACCAGCTGCTCGCCCTCGCAACCGGCAAGGAGACGTTCAAGCTGCCGTTCGGGCATCGCGGTGCGAACCACCCGGTGCTCGAGCGCTCGACGCAGCGCGTGCTCGTCACCTCGCAGAACCACGGCTTCGCAGTGTCGCCCGGAGACGATGCCGGTGTCACGCACAGCTCGCTCTACGACGGCACCGTCGAGGGCCTCTCGTTCCCCGAGCTACGCGCGCGGTCGGCGCAGTTTCATCCGGAGGCGTCGCCGGGGCCGCACGATGCCGCGGGGCTGCTCGCGGGCTTCGTCGACGAGCTGAGGTCGGAGGCCTGATGCCCCGGAGAGCAGACCTGCACTCGATCTGCCTGATCGGCTCCGGCCCGATCGTGATCGGCCAGGCCGCCGAGTTCGACTACGCCGGATGCCAGGCGCTGAAGGTCTTGCGTGAGGACGGCTTCCGGACGATCGTCGTCAACTCCAACCCGGCGACGATCATGACCGACCCGGGCTTCGCCGACCGCACGTACCTCGAGCCGCTCGACCTCGACGGAGTCGCCGGAGTGCTGCAGCGGGAGCGTCCCGACGCGCTGCTTCCGACCATGGGAGGGGGCACCGCTCTGAACGTCGCGCGCGAGCTGCACGAGGCCGGCATCCTGCGCGAGCTCGGGATCGAGCTCGTCGGCGCCGACATGGACGCGATCCGGCGTGCGGAGGACCGCGAGCTGTTCAAGGAGACCGTCGAGTCGTGCGGCCTGAAGGTGCCCACCTCGCGCATCGTCACGTCGCTCGACGATCTCGCCGGCGTCGCGCTGCCCGCCGTCGTGCGCCCGGCATTCACGCTCGGCGGCCACGGGGGCGGTTTCGCGGACACGGCCGCGGACCTGCGGCGGCAGGTCGAGCGGGGGCTCGCCGAATCGCCGATCAGCCAGGTCCTCGTCGAGGAGTCTGTGCGCGGCTGGGACGAGTTCGAGCTCGAGGTCGTACGCGACCGGAACGACAACGTCGTGATCGTCTGCTCGATCGAGAACCTCGACCCGATGGGCGTCCACACCGGCGACTCGATCACCGTCGCGCCTCAGATGACGCTGTCGGACGAGGCGTACCAGGAGCTGCGGGACAGCGCCATCGCCGTGATCCGTGCGGTCGGCGTGGACACCGGCGGCTCGAACATCCAGTTCGCCCGTGAGCGCACGAGCGGTGAGCTCCGTGTGATCGAGATGAATCCCCGCGTCTCGCGGTCGTCGGCGCTCGCGTCGAAGGCGACCGGCTACCCGATCGCGAAGGTCGCCGCGAAGCTGGCGGTCGGCTACACGCTCGACGAGATCCCGAACGACCTCACCCGAACGACCCCCGCCAGCTTCGAGCCGACGCTCGACTACGTCGTCGTGAAGATCCCGCGCTTCGCGTTCGAGAAGTTCCCCGGTGCCGACCGGGTGCTCGGGACGCAGATGAAGTCGGTGGGGGAGACGATGGGCATCGGGCGCTCGTTCATCGAGGCGTTCGTCAAGGCGAAGCGCGGGCTCGAAGGCCCGCTCGACTGGCATCCGCACGAGCTGCACCCGTGGTTTGCCCGGGAGCTTGCGGGCGTCGACGCCGAGGAGCGGCGCCAGCTGGCAGAGCGGCCCGTGTACCGGCGGATCGACTCCTGCGCCGGCGAGGTGGAGGCATCGTCGAACTACTACTACGGGACCTGGGGCGAGTGCGACGAGGCGCCCCCGGCCGGCGATGCCCCGCGCGTGGTCATCCTCGGCTCCGGCCCGAACCGCATCGGACAGGGGATCGAGTTCGACTACTGCTGCGTCCACGCCGTGCAGACGTTCCGGGAGCTCGGCTACGAGGCGGTGATGGTGAACTGCAACCCCGAGACCGTCTCCACGGACTACGACACCTCCGACCGGCTCTACTTCGAGCCGCTCGATGCCGCCTCCGTCCTCGCCGTGTGCGAGCGGGAGCGCCCCGAAGGCGTCGTCATCCAGTTCGGCGGCCAGACACCGCTCAAGCTCGCGCGCGCGATCGAGGCCGGCGGCTTCCGCATCCTCGGGACGCCGTTCGAGGCCGTCGACCTCGCGGAGGACCGCGAGCGGTTCGGGGGCCTCCTCCGCGAGCTCGGCATCCGCTGTCCCGAGTGGGGGATCGCGGACTCCGGCACGGCGGCGGTCGAGATCGCCGAGCGCATCGGCTACCCGGTGCTCGTCCGGCCCTCGTACGTCCTGGGGGGGCGGGCGATGCGCGTCTGCCACGACGCGGGCCAGGTGCGGAGCGCCTTCCGCGGCGTTCAGGGGCCGACCCTCGTCGACCGGTTCCTCGAGCGCGCGATCGAGATCGACGTCGACGCCCTCTGCGACGGAACCGACACGTACGTGGCCGCGGTGATGCAGCACGTCGAGGAAGCGGGCGTCCATTCCGGAGACTCGGCCTGCGTCCTCCCGGCGCAGTCGTTGACGCCCGAGGCCCTCGCGCACATCCACACGGTCGTGCGGACGCTGGGGCCGGCCCTCGGCGTCACCGGCATCCTGAACGTCCAGCTCGCGGTCGCCGACGACGAGGTGTTCGTCCTCGAGGTGAACCCGCGTGCATCGCGCACCGTGCCGTTCGCGTCGAAGGCGATCGGGGTCAACCTGATCGCCGCGGCCTGCCGGCTCGTCGCGGGCGCGCGGCTCGCGGAGCTCGGGCTGCCCGCCGAACGGCCGCCGCGGCAAGTGAGCGTCAAGGCGGCCGTCCTGCCGTTCGCCCGCTTCCCCGGCGCCGACCCGGTGCTCGGCCCGGAGATGCGCTCGACCGGAGAGGTGATGACGAGTGCGCGCGACCTGCCGACCGCGTTCGCGAAGGCCGAGCGCGCCGCCGGGCGTCGTCTCCCCGGCGACGGCAGCGTGTTCCTCTCGGTGCGCGACGACGACAAGGCCGCTGTCATTCCCGTCGCCGCCGCCTTCGCGGGGCTCGGCTTCCAGCTGTACGCGACGGGGGGAACCGCCAGGACCCTGCGCGGAGCCGGCCTCGAGGTGCACGACGTGCGAAAGGTCAGCGAGCCGGGCGACGGTCCGAGCGTGGTCGACCTGATCCGCCGCGGACGCTGCAACCTCGTCGTCAACACGCCCGATCTCGGGCCGGAGCCGCGCACGGACGGGTACCTGATTCGCGAGTCGGCGCTCACCGCCCGCGTACCGTGCATCACCACGGTCGCCGCGGCCACGGCCGCCGTGCACGCGATCGCGAACGCGCGGGTCGAGACCGCGCTGTCCCTGCAGGAGCGGATGGATGCCGAAGCCGCGGCGCGAGCGTCGTAGAGTCGCGGGCGTCGACGCGGTCGGCCCGTACGTCCTCGTTCGCCTGGCTCGCGGTGGCCTCGACCCGGGCGTTCCCGGGCAGTTCTTCATGCTCGAGGCGCCGGGCCGTGTCCTGCCGCGCCCGATGTCGCTGTGCGTCGCGCCACGCGGCGAGCTCGGCTTCCTGCTCGATCCGATCGGCCCGGGCACGCGCGCGCTCGCGGCGCTCGAGACGGGCGACGAGATCCATGTGCTCGGCCCGCTCGGCAACGGCTTCCGGCTCGACGTCGCGCGACCGCTCCTCGTCGGCGGCGGAATCGGGATCGCACCGCTGCCGTACCTCTCGGAAGCGCTCGAGCGTCCGCCGGCAGTTCTCGGCTTCCGCTCCGCCGCGCACGCCGCAGCCGCGGAGCTCCTGCCGGGTGCCGAGGTCGTCGTCGACCCGGTGCTCGTGACCGAGGTCATGCCGACCGGTCGCGACGTGCTCGCGTGCGGGCCGGAGCCGATGCTCGAGGCGGTGCGCGCCCTCGCCCCGGACGCGCAGCTCGCCTGGGAGGCGCCGATGGCGTGTGGCTACGGCGCGTGCTACGGGTGCGTGGTGGAGATCGACGGCGAGCTCAGGCGTCTCTGTGTCGACGGCCCGGTCCTCGGAGGCGCGTGCTCCTCCTGAACGCCAGCGGCTGCCTCGACGCGCTGACCGCGCCCGACGTCGCCTCGGGGCTCGACGGCTTCGTCACGAAGACGGTGACGCCCGAGCCGCGCCCGGGCAACCGGCCGCCGCGGATCGCCGAGACCGAGCACGGGATGCTGAACGCGATCGGCCTCGCAAACCCTGGCCGGGAGCGGTTCCTCGCCGAGCACCTGCCCCGTCTCCGGGGGCTCGGGATCCCGCTCTGGGTCTCGGTCGGCGGCTTCGCGGCTCACGAGTACGCCGAGACGTGCGGCGCGCTCGACGATGTCACGATCGAGCTCAACCTGAGCTGTCCGAACATCGACGAGGCGCCCGAGGCGGCCGCGGAGATCGTCGCCGCGTGCCGCGAGTCGACCACGCTCCCGCTCTACGCGAAGCTGTCGCCGCATGCATGGGACATGGGCGAGGTCGTGCGTGCGGTCGAGGCTGCCGGCGCCGACGGCCTCACCCTCGTGAACACGCTCCGCGGTGTCGCGCTCGACGCGAGCCTGCGACCGAAGCTCGAGCGTGTTCTCGGCGGATACTCGGGACCGGCACTGAAGCCGGTGGCGCTCGCCGCGGTCGTCGCTGCGCGTCGTGCGACGTCGCTGCCGATCGTCGGCATGGGCGGCGTGTGCAACGGACGCGACGCGCTCGAGCTGATCGCATGCGGTGCGACGCACGTCGCGCTCGGGACGATTCTCTTCGGCGACCCTGACGCGCCTGCGCGCGTGCGTGACGAGCTCGCGCTCGAGGCATCGTCGCTCGGCTTCTCTCACGCGTCGGACGCGTTCTGCGTCGCGCTCGAAACCGTTGCCAGATCGGCAAACTAGCTGCAGTTCGAGGGCCTTGCACGGCGCTCTCAGGTTGGTAGGATGCTGCGCTCATGGTGCCGCCGCAAAGTCAGGTGCAAGCCCCGGTCAGGTCACTTGACCAGCGCATGGAGGCGCTGAAGCGGGCGAACGACATTCGTGTCAAGCGTGCGCAGCTGAAGAAGGACCTGAAGTCCGGTGCCGTGTCGATCGAGCAGATCCTCGGCGAGCCGCCAGAGTACGTCTCGACCGCGAAGGTCTTCGACATGTTGATGGCGGTGCCGAAGTTCGGACGCGTCAAGGCGGCGCGTCTTCTGAACCAGTGCCGCATCAGCCAGTCGAAGACGGTCGGCGGGCTCTCCGATCGCCAGCGTCACGAGCTGATTGCCCTCTTCAACCATCGCTCGTAGCCCGGCCAGGCCGGTCTTCGTGGTCACCGGGCCGTCCGGGGCCGGCAAGGGCACGCTCATCCAGCTCGTGCTGCCGCGGTTCCCGGAGCTCGCACTCGCCGTCTCGGCGACGACCCGCGAACAGCGGCCCGGCGAGGAGAACGGCGTTCACTACTGGTTCCTGTCCCGGGACGAGTTCCACGCACGCATCGCTGCGGGAGAGTTCCTCGAGTACGTCGACTACGTTGGAAACTGCTACGGCACCCTGCGCTCCGAGATCGACCGGCTTCGTGCGGACGGCCGAGCCCCGCTGCTCGAGCTGGAGACGGAAGGGGCGAAGCGCGTGAAGCGGCGCGTGCCGGGGGCGGTCACGATCTTCGTGACGGCCCCCGTGAACGAGCTCGAGCGCCGCCTGCGCGAGCGCGCCACCGAGAGCTCGGGCGAGATCGGCGAGCGAATCGAGACGGCCCGCCGGCAGCTCGACGAGGCCGACGAGTTCGACGAGGTCGTCCGGAACGACGACCGCGAGCGCGCCGCAGACGAGCTCGCTGCGATTGTCGCCCGCGAGCTGAACGGCGCCGCTACCATGGCGCGACGATGATCCATCCTCGTATCGATGAGCTGATGAGCCAGGTCGACTCGCGCTATGCGCTCGTCATCGTCGCCGCCAAGCGGGCCCGTCAGATCAACAACTACCACCATCAGCTCGGCGAAGGCACGTTCGACGAGTTCGCGCCGCCGCTGATCGAGTCTCGCTCCAAGAACTACCTGACCATGTCCCTCGAGGAGATCTCCGAGGGCAAGATCGGGTACGAGTACTTCTCGACCTCGAAGAAGTAGCCGGACCTGGTTCGCGCCGCGAACCAGGTCCACGAGTTTCGGTTCGGGGAGTGCGCAGGCACACTTTCCGCGTGAGCCGGATCCTCGTCGGAGTGAGTGGAGGCATCGCCGCCTACAAGGCGTGCGAGCTCGTGCGCGCGTTTGTGAAGGCGGGTCACGACGTCGTGCCTCTCGTCACGGCGGGCGCACGACGCTTCGTCAGCGAGGAGACCTTCCTCGCGCTTGCCCGCAGGCCTGCGCACGAGGATCTCTATCCGCACCTGACGCGCGCCGACCTGCTCGTCGTCGCACCCTGCACCGCGAACACGCTCGCGAAGCTCGCGCACGGCATCGCCGACAACGTGCTGACCGAGGCGGCGCTCGCGCATCGCGGGCCCGTGCTCGTCGCGCCGGCCATGAACCCGCGCATGTGGGGAAACGCCGCGACACGCGCAAACGTGGAGACGCTCCGCGCGCGCGGCGTCGAGCTCGTCGGGCCGGACGAGGGCGAGACGGCCGAGGGCGAGTGGGGGGTCGGGCGGCTGGCCGACCCGGAGCAGATCGCCTCCCGTGCGCTGCAGCTCCTGGCTCCGCCGACGCTGGCGGGCCGCCGCGTCCTGGTCACGGCCGGCGGCACCCGCGAGCCGCTCGACAGCGTCCGCTTCCTGGGCAACCGTTCGTCGGGGCGTATGGGGGTCGCGCTGGCCGAGGAGGCCCGGCGCCGCGGCGCGGAGGTGGTCCTCCTCGCAGCCAACCTCGCCGTGCCGGCCCCCGGGGGCGTCGAGACGGTCGCCACCCCGACGGCGTCCGAGATGCTCGACGCCGCGCTCGCCGTCGCGGACGTCGACGTGCTGCTTCTCGCCGCCGCCGTCGCGGACTACCGCCCCGCCGCCGCGTTGCCCGTGAAGCGGGCGAAGGACGACGCAGGCTGGACGGTCGAGCTCGAGGCCACCGAGGACATCGCGCGCGCGCTCGGCGAGCGCAAACGCGCCGGCCAGGTGCTCGTCGCCTTCGGCGCGGAGCACGGCGAGGACGGCCTGGTGCGCAAGCGGGCGATGCTCGAGTCGAAGAACGCAGACCTCGTCGTCTACAACGACGTCGGGCAATCCGACATCGGCTTCGACGCCGAGGACAACGAGGTCGTGCTCGTGACGCGCGCCGGCGAACGGACGGTGCCGCGTGCTCCGAAGCCACGCATCGCGGCTGCGGTGCTCGACGAAGTCGAGCTCCTTCTCGGCTGAGACGCCCTCGGAACGCGCCTGCTCCCGCCTCGCCTCCATCTGCCATCCTGGGAAGGGGATGAGCGTAGGCTCGACGGAGCTCATGAAGGAGCAGAGGCGCCGGCTTTGCCGGCGCTGGAGCGGAAGGGTCATCGGCCAACCGAAGGCTGGCCGATGAGCGACGCGTACACCTTCTTCCGCGAAGGCCAGCAGCGGCTTCGCAAGGGGATGACCGCGCAGGCGACCGTCCCGCTCGAGAAGGCCAAGCGTCTCGAGCCCGGCAAGGCGTCGATCCACGAGGCGCTCGGTATCGCCTACTTCCGGCTTGCGCGCTGGAAGGAGGCGGAGGAGGAGTTCCGCACGATCGTCGAGGACATCGCGCCGACCGACGACTATGCCCATTACGCGCTCGGTCGCGCGCTCGAGCGTCAGGGCCGCACGGCCGAGGCGAACGGCCACTACAAGCTCGCGAGCTCGATGAAGCCGGGCATGCAGCGGTACTCGTCGCGCATCCTCGACCTCGACCTCGACGACGGCGAGTGAGGGCGGTCGTGCAGCGCGTCGCGCGCGCCGCCGCCCGCCCGGGCGGATCGATCGGCACCGGGCTGTGCATCCTCCTCGGCGTCGCCGTCGACGACGACGCCGACGGGGCCGCCCGGCTCGCCGGCAGGGCCGCGCGGCTGCGGGTCTTCGCGAACGAGGAAGGGAAGTTCGACCGCTCGCTGCTCGACACGGGTGGGGAGGCGCTCGTCGTCAGCCAGTTCACGTTGATCGCGGACACCGCGAAGGGAAACCGGCCGAGCTTCTCGGGTGCCGCCCGACCCGAGGCCGCCGAGCCCGTCTACACGCGATTCTGCGATGAGCTCCGGGCGCTCGGAGTCGGCGTCGAGACGGGCGTGTTCGGGGCGAGAATGGAGGTCGAGCTCCTGAACGACGGCCCGGTCACGATCGTGCTCGACGGCTAGCGCGATCACGCTGGAAACGGCCGGGGTCTGCTACCGTTCCGGACACCACATTTCGGTTTGATCGAGGTGGGCGCGCGGCGCCCATTTCTCGTCTTGGGGGTGTTCTCGCACCGTGGTCACAGCACAGCACGACAAGGAACGGCGACTCCAGCGCGACGTCGCGTCGACGGTCGAGTCCGCCCTGCCCGGCGTGGAGGTGCTCGCCCTCGAGCTGACCGGCAAGGAGCGCTTCTGCGTCTACGTCGACCACCCGGAAGGGGTCGACCATGCCCTCTGCGAGCGAGTGACCGGTGTGCTCCGGTCGTACCTCGACGAGTACACCGTCGAGGTCTCGTCTCCGGGGTTCGAGCGGCCCCTGCGCACGCGCGCGCACTTCGAACGGGCGCTCGGGCGGAAGGTTCGTGTGAAGACGGCCGGTGGGCGCATCCGTGGCGAGGTGCTCGCAGCCGGAGAGCGGTCGGTGAGGATCGAGAACGGGTCCGGGCCGGCAGACATACCGTACGACGCGATCGTGCGGGCCAACCTGATCGATGAAGGGACCAAGCGATGAGCCAGGAGATCGTTGACGCCGTTCGCGAGATCGAACGCGAGAAGGGAATCGAGAGCGGGACGCTGATCGCAGCGCTCGAGGATGCGCTGCTGGCCGCCTACAAGAAGACTCCGGGCGCGTCGCGGCATGCGACCGTCGAGCTCGACGATCACGGCGACTTCCGCGTCTTTGCGATCGAGCTGCCCGCGGATCTCGAGGAGCGGCTGCTCGACGAAGCGCGCGAGCGCGCGCTCGACGAGCTCGAGCGGGTCGAGGAGGAGACCGGAGAGAAGAACCACACGCTTCTCTCCGACGACGATCTCGAGCTCGACTGGTCGGAGGTGCCGGACGAGCAGATCAGCCGCGAGGACGTCACCCCGGAGAACTTCGGGCGCATCGCCGCGCAGACGGCCAAGCAGGTGATCCTGCAGCGCATCCGCGAGGCCGAGCGCGAGATGATGTACGACGAGTACATCGACCGCGTCGGCGAGGTCGTCACGGGCATCGTCCAGCAGACCGGCGACCGCCGGAACATCCTCGTCGACCTGGGGAAGGTCGAGGCGCTGCTGCCCGGCAACGAACAGGTCGACGGTGAGCGCTACGAGCAGGGCTCGCGGATCAAGGCCGTCATTCGCGAGGTGAAGACCGGGACCAAGGGCCCGCAGGTGATCCTGTCGCGCCGCGACCCCGAGCTGATCAAGACGCTGTTCGAGCTCGAGGTGCCGGAGATCGCCGACGGGCTCGTCGAGATCCGCGGTGTCGCCCGTGAGCCGGGCTACCGGTCGAAGATCGCCGTCGAGTCGCACACGCAGGGCGTCGACCCGGTCGGCGCGTGCGTCGGCCCGCGGGGCTCGCGTGTGCGGATGGTCGTGTCCGAGCTGCGCGGGGAGAAGATCGACATCATCCCCTGGAACAACGAGCCGGCCCGCTTCGTCGCGAAGGCCCTCTCGCCGGCCCGCGTCCGCGAGGTGTACCTCGACGACGACGGGCGCGAGGCGACCGTCGTCGTCCCGGACGACCAGCTCGCGCTCGCCATCGGCAAGGAGGGGATGAACGCCCGCCTCGCCGCGCGGCTGACCGGCTGGAAGGTCGACATCGTCTCCGACACGGAGTTCGCGCAGCAGGAAGCCGACGCCGCGTTCGGCGGCGAGGGCGAGGAGGGCGAGGACTTCTCCGGCCGGTGCGCCGCGATCCTCTCCAACGGCAAGCGCTGCCCGAACGCCTCGCTGCCCGGGTCGAAGTACTGCGGCGTGCCCGCACACCAGGAGCTCGCCCTCCGCGAGCCGGACGACGAGGCGAATGCGATCGTCGAGGAGGCCGAGCCGGAGCTCGAGGCGCTCTCCGACACCGCCGAGCCGGAGGCCGTGACCGAGGACGCCGCCGAGTTCGGCAGTCCCGAGCCGGAGGAGTTCCCTGCAGGCCCGGGCGACGCGCCCGCGCCGGGCGAGAGCCAGACGCTCGACACCGGCGCAGCGCACGCTGCGCACCGCCACGTCGAGGACGACCCGCGCGGCGGCATCCCGGTGGTCGAGGAGGCGGTTGGGGACGAGTAGCGTCGAGAGGACCTGCGCGGGCTGCGGCCGTAAGGCGCCGCAGGACGAGCTCCAGCGCTTCCATGCGGAGGCCGGGGTGCTCGTCCCGGGCGCCGGGCCGGGCCGCGGCGTCTACACGTGTCGGCGCCTGCAGTGCTTCGAGCGGGCGGCGGCGAGGCGGGGCTTCAACCGCGTCCTCCGTCGCACCGTCAGCGTCGACCAGGGTCTCTCACGCCTCTACACTGGAGCCTCGCATGGCAAACGGTAAGCCGAACAGACCGATCAGGCCGCGTGGCGGGGGCCCCAAGGGGCGCCGCCGCGTCGTGATCGATCAGGGCGGCGGGCGGCCCGGACAGGGCCAGCGGCAACGCCCGGGCGACCGTCAGGCCGAGCGCGCCCCGCGCCAGCCGCGCGAGGTCGCGCCGCCCACCGGGCCCGCCACCGTGGAGTCGGGTGTCACGCTGCGCGACTTCTCGCAGGCGCTCGGCGTCGCGATGCCCCAGATCATCAAGCTGCTGATGGGGCTCGGGACGATGAAGACGGCCACCCAGTCCCTGACCGACGACGAGGTCGAGCTGATCGCGGCCGAGCTCGGCCGCGAGGTGACGATCAAGCACGCCGACGACGACGAGCCCGCGCCCGAGACGTTCGAG
The DNA here is from genome assembly GCA_963784765.1 of uncultured Thermoleophilia bacterium. Classification (GTDB taxonomy): domain Bacteria; phylum Actinomycetota; class Thermoleophilia; order Gaiellales; family Gaiellaceae; genus PALSA-600. The sequence continues at coordinate 20,532 of CAWASP010000021.1, read as the reverse complement.
GACCCGGAGGAGTCGCTGCGGCCGCGCCCGCCCGTCGTCACGATCATGGGCCACGTCGACCACGGCAAGACGACCCTGCTCGACGCGATCCGCGAGACCTCGGTCGTCACGACCGAGGCGGGTGGGATCACGCAGCACATCGGCGCCTACCAGGCGGACGTCGACGGCCGGAAGATCACGTTCCTCGACACGCCGGGCCACGAGGCGTTCACCGCCATGCGGGCGCGCGGTGCCAAGGTGACCGACATCGCCGTGCTCGTCGTCGCCGCCGACGACGGCGTCATGCCGCAGACGAAGGAGTCGATCTCCCACGCGCGCGCCGCCGAGGTCCCGATCGTCGTCGCCGTCAACAAGATCGATCTGCCCGACGCGAATCCCGACCGGGTGCTCAGCGAGCTCGCGACGGAGGGCCTCCAGCCCGAGGAGTGGGGCGGCGAGGTGCAAATCGCGCGCGTCTCGGCGAAGCAGGGCGAGAACCTCGACGACCTGCTCGAGCGCATCCTGCTCGTCGCCGACGCGGAGCTCGACCTGCGCGCCAACCCGGCGGCACCCGGGTCGGGGCCGATCATCGAGTCGCGCCTCGACGTCGGGCGCGGCCCGGTCGCGACGATGCTCGTCCACCGCGGCACCCTCAAGGTCGGTGACGCGATCGTCGCCGGCGACGCCTGGGGGCGCGTGCGCGCGCTCTACGACTACCGCGGCGAGCGCATCCAGGAGGCCCGCCCCGGCGAGCCCGTCGAGATACTCGGGTTCGACCGTCCGCCGCCCGCCGGCGAGCTTGCGCGCGTCGTCGACAACGAGCGGCGTGCCCGCGAGCTTGCCCAGCAGCGCGCCGAGCGCCTCCGCCGCGAGGCGATGGCGAAGCAGCGGTCCGGCGGCGTCTCGCTCGAGACGCTGTTCGAGCAGCTGCAGAGCGGCGCGACCCAGGACCTCAACATCGTCCTCAAGGGCGACGTCCAGGGCTCGGTCGAGGCAATCGTCTCGGAGCTCGGGAAGATCCAGCACGCCGAGGTGCGGGTGAACGTCATCCACACCGGGGTCGGCGGGATCACCGAGAACGACGTGAACCTCGCCGCTGCGTCGAACGCGATGGTGATCGGCTTCAACGTCCGCCCGTCCGCGGAGGTGCGGACGGTCGCCGACCGGCAGGGGATCGAGATTCGCCTCTACCGGGTCATCTACCAGCTCACGGAGGACATCGAGCAGGCGCTCGTCGGCATGCTCAGCCCGGTCGAGACCGAGGCGATCCTCGGCGAGGTCGAGGTGCGCGCGCTGTTCAAGGTGTCCCGTCTCGGCACGATCGCGGGATGCATGGTCACGAGCGGGGTCGTCAGGCGCGGCGCGAACGTCCGCATCTTCCGCGACGGAACCCGCCTCCACGAGACCACGGTCGCCCAGCTGCGGCGGTTCAAGGACGACGTGCGCGAGGTCACCGAGGGGTTCGAGTGCGGCATCCTCCTCGACGGCTTCAACGACCTGCGCGAGGGCGACGTCTTCGAGGTGTACGAGACGCGCGAAGTCGAGCGGACATCGCTCGCCGAGCCGTCCGGCGGCGACTCGTAGAGGCTTGGGCGCCGGCTACGTCGCGATCCTGAGCGTCCAGCTCCATTTTCCCGACGTCTCGTCACTGAAGGGCAAGCGCCGGTTCGTCCGCTCGGCGAAGGACAACCTGCGCAACCGGTTCGGCGCGTCCGTCGCCGAGGTCGACCACCACGAGCTGTGGCAGCGCGCGTCGCTGACCGTCGCCTGTGTGGCGCGCTCGGCGCGCGACGCGGACGAGCTGGCCGACGGAGCCGAGCGTTGGCTCAGGGCTCAGGACTGGGAGGTCGTCGGCGTCGAGCGGCTGCTCGTCTCGCCCGACGACCACGAGTAGGCTGCCCGCCGTGTCCGAGCGCATGCGCCGCGTCAACGAGTCCGTTCGCGCGGTCGTCGCCGAGGGCGTGCGCGAGCTGAAGGATCCCCGCATCGGCCTCGTCACCGTGACCGCGGTGGCGGTGACCGCAGACCTCCGGGAGGCGACCGTCTTCGTTTCCGTGCTCGGCAGCGAGCGGGCGCGGCAGCGGACGCTGGCCGGTCTCGCCTCCGCGCACGGCGTCCTGCAGGCGAAGATCGGCCGGGAGCTGACCCTCCGGCGCACGCCGACCCTCGCATTCGCCTACGATGACGCCGTCGAGCGAGGCGTCCGCATGACGAAGCTGATCGACGACCTAGCTGCGGAGCTGCCGGAAGATGACGAAGACGACGACGACGATGACTGAGGTGAGCGCTGTCGCCGAGGCAGTTCGAGCGCACGAGCGCTTCCTCGTGGTCACCCACGAGAACCCGGACGGCGATGCCCTCGGCTCGATGCTCGCGACGGCGACGGCGCTGCACTCGCTCGGCAAGGATGCCGAGATGTACATCTCAGGAGACACGCCGCTGCCGGCCGAGTACGGGTTCCTCGACCTGTCGGAGGTGCGGCGCACGCTCCCCGACGACCTCGGCGAGTGCGTGCTCTTCGCCGTCGACTGCGCGAGCGAGCGCCGCATCGGGCCGGACGAGCAGCTCGGCTCGCGCTTCCGGCTCGTCGTCGACGTCGATCACCACCACGACAACACCCGCTTCGGGGACGTCAACCTGATCGTCGCGGACGCCTCGTCGACGGCCGAGATCGTGCGCGACGTGCTCGCCGAGCTCGGGGTCGCTCTCACGCCGCGCATCGCCGAGGCCCTCTACGTCGCGCTCGTCACGGACACCGGCCGGTTCCAGTACACGAACACGACGCCGAAGGCGCTGCGACTCGCGGCGGAGCTCGTCGAGGCCGGGGCCGACGTGCACGGCATCTTCCGCCAGGTCTACGAACGGGTGCAGTTCGCGAAGCTGAAGCTGCTCGCCCGGGCGCTCGAGCGCGCGCAGCTCTTCGAGGGCGGGAGGCTCGTCGTCACCTACCTGCTTCGAGCAGATTACGACGAGCTCGGAGCGGACGAGCCGTACTCGGAGGGCATCATCGACTACCTGCGGGCGGTCGAGGGGTCGGAGATGGTCGCGCTCATCCGCGAGCCGCCGCGCGACGAGGGGCCGACACGCCGGATCTCCCTCCGCTCGAGCCATGACGAGGTCGACGTCTCGGCGATCGCGCGGAAGGAGGGCGGGGGCGGGCACCGGCAGGCGGCCGGGTTCTCGTCCGAGCGCCCGGTCGAGGAGATCATCGACTTCATTCACCAAGAGTTCGCGCGCGCTTCCCAGACCCTCTAGATGCGCGGTCGAAGCGGATGGTCCCACGAGCTCTGACGCCCGTCGGCGTTGCGCTGGTCGACAAGCGCGCGGGGCCGTCGTCGTTCCAGGTTGTCGCCTCGCTGCGGCGGCGGACGCGCGCGCGTACCGGGCACGCGGGCACGCTCGACCCCTTCGCGACGGGTCTCCTCGTTCTCCTCTCGGGTGCCGCGACGCGGCTCGCCCCTTGCCTCGTCGGCCTCGACAAGCGGTACGTCACCGACGTCGATCTGACCGCGACGACCGCGACCGGGGATCCTGAGGGGACGATCGTCGAGCGGCACGGCCCGCCCTCGGCGGAGGCGCTCGGCGACGCGCTCGCCCGCCTCCGCGGCGAGGTGGACCTGCCGATTCCGGCCGCCTCGGCGGTCAAGATCGACGGAGAGCGTGCCTACCGGCTCGCCCGGAAGGGCATCGAGGTGGAGATGCCGATCCGCCGCTCGACGGTCCATGCGCTGGACGTCGTCGCCACGACCCCGGCGGGCGACGGCCTCGCAGGAGTGCGGCTCGACGTGCGCGTGAGCTCTGGCACGTACGTGCGCTCGCTCGCCGCCGCGCTCGGCGGCCACTGCACCTCGCTGCGCCGGCTCGAGGTCGGGCCGTTCACGGTCGACGAGGCCGCTCCCGTGGAGGACGTCGAGCTCCTGCCCGTTGCGGCCGTGATCGCGCGGCTTCCGGCGGAGGCGCTCGCCCGCGTGGCGGCGCCGGTCCGCGCCGGTGTGCTCGCGCTCGCCGGCCCCGACGAGGGCGGCGCCGCATGACGGTCGCGCGTGACCCCGCCGAGCTCGAACGCGTGCCCCGGGCCGTGGCGATCGGGACGTTCGACGGCGTGCACCTCGGCCATCGCGCCGTGATCGGGGCGGCGGCGGGCGCCGGGCTCCGCCCGACCGTCGTGACCTTCGATCCACATCCCCGCGCGGTGCTCGGCAGCGGCGTGGAGCTGCTCGCGACGCTCGAGCGCCGGCTCGAGCTGCTGGCCGACGCGGGCGTCGACGACGTGCTCGTGGTCGAGTTCACGCGCGGGCTCGCTTCGCTCGATCCGGAGGCGTTCGCGCAGGACTATCTCCTGGGGATCGGCGCCCGCGTCCTCGTGGCCGGCCACGACTTCCGGTTCGGTCGCGACCGGGCCGGCGACCTCGACCTTCTCCGGCGGTTCGGGATCGACGCCCGCGAGGTGCCGCTCGTGGAAGGCGTGTCGTCGACGCGGATTCGGGACCTCGCCCGCGAAGGCGACGTGACGGCGGCAGCCGCACTGCTCGGGCGGCCGCTCGAGGTGGAAGGCGTGGTCGGCGGCGGCGACCGGCGCGGCGCCGGGCTCGGCTTCCCGACGGCAAACCTCACCGTGCCGGCCGACCTGCTCGTTCCCGCCCACGGCATCTACGCGGGAGCGGTCGGCGACCACCGTGCCGCGGTCTCGATCGGCGTCAACCCGCACTACGGCGGCACCGAGCGCCGGGTCGAGGCGTTCGTGCTCGACTTCGAGGGAGATCTGTACGGTCGCCGGCTCGTCGTCGAGCTGTGGCGCCGCCTCCGCGACGAGCGGGCGTTTCCCGACGAGGCGGCGCTCGTTGCGCAGATCGCGCAGGATGTCGAGGAGACGCGCTCGGCCGTCCGGCCCGCGGCGTGAACCGTCAGGGGCGCGCGACGGCGCCGCTCCGGCGCGGGTCCGCGCCGGCCCCGACCGGGCCGCAGCCGCTCACGCCGCCGAAGTAGTGGTGGAGGGCAGGCCAGCGGCGAACCCTCCGCCCGCCTGTCTTCGAGACGGGCCAGCCAGCGCTCGTCGACCCCGGGCTCCGCGTGCAGGGTGTCGCCGGCCGGATGAAAGCGCGGGCGGTCGATCGCCGCCTGGATCGGCTCGCCCTCGTGCAGGGTTGCGAGGAGGACGCCGACGATTGCCGTGCGGAGCCTCGTCCCCCCGGCCGCACCGACCGCGAGCTCGAGCCCGTCCGATCCGAGCACGATGCTCGGCGCCATCATGCTGCCCATCCGCTCGCCCGGCCGGAGCGGCCCGCGGAGGAGGTCGACTTCGCCGAGCATGCTGTTCAGGTGCAGGTCGAGCCCGGGGAGGAAGTCCCCCGAGCCGAGACCCAGGCTCGACGTCAGCACGCAGGCGTTCCCCGCGGCGTCGACCGCCGCCACGTTCGTCGTGTGCCCATCCGGTGTCTCGGCGCTCTCGAGCGCGGAGAGGAGCGCGTCGGCGCCGCCCCGCGGATCGAGGCGGCCGAGCGTCTCCGGGACGCCGGAGAGCCCGGCACGCGTGAGGACCCGGCGGCCGGCCAGCGGCGTCACGACCGGCCCCCGCCACACGGGCCGATAGGCGGCGAGGTCGGCCTCGACGATCGCTCCGGCGCGATCGGCGACGAGCGCCAGGAGCCGTTGTGCGATCGTGCCCGTGTAGACCGACGCGGCGCCCTCGTCCCGCAGCAACTCGAGGGCATGAACGAGCCCGGGTTGGCGCAGGACGTCCCCCGTCTGGAGAAGCCTGCCGCCGGGGGCGTAGACCGCGGCCCCCTCCCGCAGCGTCATGACCGGTTCCAGCATCGCGAGGCACGCGGCGTGCGCGGACGGCATCGGCACGCCCTCGCGCGCGATCCGGAGCGCCGGCTCGACGAGCCGTCCCCAGGGCAGGCTTCCGTGCGCGCTCCACAGGGCGTCGAGCCCGGCGGGCAGCCCGGGCACGGCGCAGGACGACGCTCCGATCGCATACGGGACGATCTCCTCGCCGAAGGCAACCGGGAGCTCCTCCATCGGCGCACCGGTCCCCGACGGCACCGAGACGAAGCAGTCGAGGTTGCGCACCGCGCCGGTCGCGGCGTCGAGGTGGATCGCATGGCCGCCGCCGAGGAGCCCCGTCATGACGGTCTCGGCGACGCAGGACGCGAGCGAGGCGGCAACGACCGCGTCCGCCGCCGTGCCCCCGTCGGCGAGCACCTCCGCGCCGGCCGCCGCCGTTGCCGGATGGCCGGCGGCGACCGCCGGCTGCGCGGTCATACGCGCCGCCGAGCCTACGCTCATGCGACGCGCTCCGCGAGGCGGCTGCCGAAGCGGCCGAAGCGGGGAAGCGGGAAGTCGAAGCGGGAGCCCGCGGCGTCGCCCTCGACGAGCTCGAAGCACCGCTCGCCGATCGCACGGGCCCGGAACGATCCGGTCTCGTCGCTCAGGTGCAGGCCCCCGTCCTGCGCCTCGACCTCGAAGCGCTGTTCGCTCGTCGCGTACGCGCCTTCGAAGCCGGCGAGCGCGGCCGGGGCGACCGTCACGCTCGGCGCGACGGGCCGCGGCCCTCCCGTGACCGACTCCAGCCATGCATCCTCGATCCGGCGGAGCGCCAGGGAGCCGCGCCCGCTCGAGGTCAGCCCGGCGAAGACGGCATCGCGCTCCGGGACGAGCAGAAGCGACGACTGGAAGCCGCCCCAGGAGCCGCCGTGCCCCCACACCTCGACGCCGTTCACGCGCTCGCCGTGCAGACCGAGGCCGTAGACGCCGCCGGGCGTCGCCGCGACGGGTGTGCGCATGGCGACGCCGAGCGGCGAGGAGAGCAGGAACGACCCGAGGGCGAGCAGGTCGGGAACCGTTGAGACGAGGCCGCCCGAGGGCCGTCGGGCACGCGGGTACGGATCGCCGGTCGCGCCCGGCCCCGACCCCTGGAGGTCGGGCGGGGCGAACGAGGTCTCGTGCAGCCCTGCAGGCTGCAGAACGAGCCGCTCGACAGCGTCCTCGTACGGCTCGTCCGCCCGCCGGGCGGCGAGGTGGCCCGCCAGCCAGTAGCCCGTGTTCGCGTACGACCATGCCTCCGCGAGGCCGACCGGACGCCTCGCCGACGGGAGCTCGGCGGCGAGGCGGGCGAGGGCCTCCTCGCCCTCGCCGAAGCGGGCGAGGTCGCCGAGCTCGCTCTCGAAGCCGGTCGTGTGCGAGAGCAGGTGGCGGACCCGGACCTCGTCGGGCCAGATCCCGGTCCGCGCGTCGGGATCGAGCAGCATCAGCGCGAGCAGTGCCGTCACCGGCTTCGTCACCGACGCGACGCGGAACCGCGTCCCCGCGTCGCACCCGACCGGGGCCAGCCACGCGCGGTCGCCGTCGAGGCCGCCCGCCGCGAGCGCGGGCACGGAGACGTCGAGCGCGGCTGCCTCGCAGACGGCCTGAAACCTCGGATTCATCGGGGAATCCGGTACCCTACTGGCTGACCTGACCCCGGCCGTTTGCGTCTTCCTTCGCGGCGGCTGAGATCCAGGCGGCGAATCGACGAGAGGAGAGCAGTGCCCCTCACGAAGGAAGAGAAGCTGGAGCACGTTCAGAAGTTCGGCAAGCACGAGACCGACACCGGCTCGACCGAGGTGCAGATCGCGATGCTGACGCAGCGCATCAACGAGTTGACCGAGCACCTCCGGACCCACAAGCACGACCACTATTCGCGCCGCGGGCTCCTGAAGCTCGTCGGGCGGCGCCGCCGTTTTCTGAACTACCTGCAGCGCAAGGACCTCGAGGGCTACCGCGCCCTCATCAAGGAGCTCGGCCTGCGCCGCTAGCTCCTGTCAGACAAGCCAGGGAGGGTGGAAGTTTGAGCGAGCTCCCGTCCGGGGCGGGCCACGGAGCTGACTCAAACTCCCACCCTTCACAGAGAACCGAGGCAGAGTGGAGGTACAGGGAGAATGAGTATCGTCGAAGCTGAGCACCCCGCCGGGGTGCCGGTTTCCGTGTCCGTCGACGTCGGCGGACAGAACATCACGTTCGAGACGGGCAAGCTGGCCAAGCAGGCAGACGGCGCCGTCGTCGTCTCGAGCGGTCAGACCGTCGTGCTCGGCACGGCCCAGGGCCGGACGGAGGGCCGCGAGGGCGCGGACTTCTTCCCGCTGACGGTCGACGTCGAGGAGCGGATGTACGCCGCCGGCAAGATTCCGGGCGGCTTCTTCAAGCGCGAAGGGCGCCCGACCGAGCGGGCGATCCTGACGGCCCGCATGATCGACCGGCCGGTGCGGCCGCTCTGGCCCAAGGGCTATCGCAACGAGACCCAGTGCGTGGCGACCGTGTTCTCGGCCGACCTCGTCATCCCGCACGACATCCTCGCGATCAACGCGATCTCGGCGGCCCTCACGATCTCGCCGCTGCCCTTCGCCGGGCCGATCGGGGCCGTGCGGATGGGGCTGATCGACGGCCAGCTCGTCGTCAACCCGACGCTCGAGGAGACCGAGCACAGCTCCGACCTCGACCTGATCGTCGTCGGCACGAAGGAGGGGCTGACGATGGTCGAGGCGGGGGCGAACCGCGTCCCCGAGGTCACCATTCTCGAAGCGCTGGCCGTCGCGCACGGCGAGATCGTCAAGCTCTGCGAGGCGCAGGAGGAGCTCCGCTCGAGGGCCGGCAAGCCGAAGTGGCTCGATCCCGCCGTCACCGAGGAGCTCGAGTCGAAGCACGGCCACTCGATCTGGACCCGGATCCAGGAGCACGGGCTCGGGGCGGGCGCAGCGCTCGTCGACGACTTGGTGACGCTCGAGGCCGGCACGCCGAGCATGAGCTCGAACGAGGGCGATGTGCTCCGCGAGCTGCAGGCGCGCATGTCGCTCGCGCAGATCCTCGAGAAGCAGCGGACGGTCAGCGTCGAGAGTGCGGTGCGCGAGCAGTTCGAGGGCGACCTGCGGGCCCTGACCGAGGCCGAGCAGGACTCCAAGGAGCTGAAGTCCGCCAAGCGCAACCTGCTCTACGACCGGATCGTCGAGACCGTGGAGCTCCCGTTTCCGACCGGCGAGGTCGAGGGCGAGAAGGACGCGCTGACGCGGAGCTACGTCCGCAAGGCATGCGAGTCGATCTACAAGGGGCTCGTCCGTCAGAAGATCGCGGTCGAGAAGCGGCGCCCGGACGGGCGCTCCGAGACGGAGATCCGCCCGATCTCGGTCGAGGTGTCCGTGATGCCCCGCACCCACGGCTCGGGTCTCTTCACCCGCGGGCAGACGCAGATCATGACGCTGCTGACGCTGGGCACCGCCAAGGAGGGCCAGCGGATCGACGACCTGTCGCTCGAGCAGGAGCGGCGGTACATGCACCACTACAACTTCCCGCCCTACTCGGTCGGCGAGACCGGCCGCATGGGGTCGCCGAAGCGGCGCGACATCGGCCACGGCGCGCTCGCGCAGCGGGCGCTCGAGGCGGTCATCCCGCCGGCGGAGGAGTTCCCGTACACGATCCGCCTCGTCTCCGAGACGCTCGAGTCGAACGGATCGTCGTCGATGGGGTCGGTGTGCGGCTCGACGCTCGCGCTGATGGATGCGGGCGTGCCGATCAAGGAGCCGGTCTCCGGCATCGCGATGGGCCTCGTCAAGGAGGGCGACGACTACGTCATCCTCACCGACATCCAGGGCGCCGAGGATCACCTGGGCGACATGGACTTCAAGGTCGCCGGCACACCGGACGGCATCACCGCGCTCCAGATGGACATCAAGATCACCGGCGTCAGCCGCGAGATCATGGAGCAGGCGCTCGCGCAGGCGAAGGAGGCCCGGGCGGCGATCCTCCGGAAGATGCTCGAGGCGATCCCGGAGCCGCGCGAGGCGCTCGCCGCCCACGCACCGCGTATCTCGACGATCCAGATCAACCCCGAGTACATCGGCATGGTGATCGGCAAGGGCGGCGAGACGATCCGTGCGCTCGAGTCGGATCACGACGTGCAGATCGACATCGAGGAGGACGGGACGATCCTCGTCTACGCCACCGAGGGCACGAAGGGCGACGCCGCGATCTCCGCGATCCAGGCGCTCACCAAGGAGCCCGAGGTGGGCGACGAGTACACGGGCCGCGTCGTCAAGACGACCGACTTCGGCGCCTTCGTGGAGCTGAAGAAGGGAACGGACGGCCTGCTGCACGTGTCGAACGTCGGCCCCGGCCGCGTGAACCACATCGAGGACGTGATCCAGCGCGGCGACGTGCTCGACGTGCTCGTCCAGGAGGTCGACAAGGCGCGCGGGCGGATCGGGCTCAAGCTCGTCCAGAAGCACGAGAACGGCGGCTTCGTCTCGCCGGAGGAGCTCGTCGAGCGGGCGAAGTCCGCTCCGCCGCGAGAGCCTCGCGAGGAGCGCCCGCGTGGCGGCGACCGCCGCGGCGGCCGCGGCGGCCGCGGCCCCCGGCGCGAGCGCGAAGAGTCGCGCAGCGAGTAGCCGCCGTATCGCGGGTGGCGCCCGTGTAGCGTCGGCGGCGTGCTGAGGCCGCCGCCGACGCTCACGGACGGTGTCGTGATCCTTCGCGAGTTGCGTGAGGACGATCGACGCGCGGTGCTCGCGACGATGTCCGACCCGCTCGTCGTCCGCTGGCTGAACATGCCGGCGCGTCCCTCGGAGCGCGACTTCGACTCGCTCCTCCGCCAGGTCGCCGACGGACGGGCGTCCGGCGACCGCATCGACTACGCCGTCACGGCAGCCGACGATGACGACGACGTGCCTCTCGGCGCCGTGATCGCCTCGCGCCGTCATCGCGACAACTACGAGCTCGCCTATCTCGCCGGTGCCGAAGGCAGGGGACGCGGGCTGATGACGCGCGCCGTGTGGATGCTCTGCGACTGGCTGTTCGCGGAGGGCGTCGGCCGGATCGAGCTCCGCACGCATCCCGACAATGCTGCGTCCCGCCGGCTCGCGGAGCGGTGCGGCTTCCGGCAGGAAGGACGCGAGCGCAAGTCGATCTGGCTGCACGGTCGCCGGGAGGACGCGCTCCTCTACTCGCTTCTCCCGGGAGACCCGCGCTGATCCTGCATTCGCTCCGCGAGCGTGCGCTGCTCGTCGCTCCGATCCGCGTTGCGCTCGGAGCCGTCTGGCTGATTGCCGCACGGCTCTCGGGCACGGGCTCGACCCCGGCGCTGCTCGCCTTCGCAACGGGCGCGTTCCTGTTCGTCGTGCTTGCGTTCAGCGATCCGCGTGCGAAGCTGCTCCGCCGCCCCGAGCCCCGCCCGCTGCCTCCGGACGTGCGCTTCGCCGGCCATGTGCACGAGGCGCTGTCGGCCACGCTGCCGAGCACGGCCGGCGTCTCGATCATGGCCACGATCGCACTCATGGTGCAACCGACGATCACCGCGTTCCTCGGCGGCGTGCTGGTCGGTCTGGCAGTCGCCGGGGTGCTGTCCGTGCTGCGCACCGACCCGTCGCTCTACCTCGATCCCCGCAGCGGCGCCGTGTACCGGCGCTAGCACCCACTACGCTACGACCGTGCAGAACTGGACGCTGACCGAGCTCGACTCGGGCGAGCGCGTGATCTCGGAGCGTCTCACGCACGTTCGCTCCGCAGCGGTCGGCTACTGGGTCGGCGCCGGCTCCCGCGACGAGGAGGTGGCCGAGGCGGGCGCCTCGCACTTCATCGAGCATCTGCTCTTCAAGGGCACCGAGCGCTACAGCGCCCTCGAGATCGCAGAGATCTTCGACGGGCTCGGCGGCGAGCTCAACGCGGCGACCTCGCGTGAGCACACGCTCGTCTTCGCGCGCGTCCCCGACCACCACCTCGAGCTCGCAATGGACGTCATGGGCGACATGGTCTTCGCGCCGGCGTTCGCCGACCTCGACGCCGAGCGTGAGGTCGTGCTCGAGGAGATCGCGATGTACGAGGACGCGCCGCAGGAGCTCGTCCACGACCTGATCGCCGAGGCGATCTTCGGGGATCACCCGCTCGGGCGGCCGGTGATCGGCACGGCACAGGTGATTGCGTCGATAACGCCCGAGGCGGTCGCCCGCTACCACCAGGAGCTGTACACGCCCGCCAACATCGTCGTCGCCGCGGCGGGGAACCTCGAGCACGAGCGTGTGGTCGAGCTCGTCGAGCGTGCACTCGAGCGGCGACGCGGGCGGGCCGCGTCGCGCATCAACCTGCGGCCGCCGCTCATGCAGCCGCCGCCGCCGCGCCTGCGCTTCCAGCGAAAGGACACCGAGCAGTACCACGTCTGTCTCGGAGCCCCGGGGATCTCGCGGTCCGACCGGCGCCGGTTCGCCGTGTCGCTCCTCGACGCGATCCTCGGCGGCTCGGCGTCCTCGCGCCTCTTCCAGGAGATCCGGGAGAAGCGCGGCATGGCCTACTCGGTGTACTCGTTCGTGTCGCAGTACACCGACACGGGCCAGGTCGGCGTGTACCTCGGCACGCGCGCGGAGAACCTCGGCGAGGCGCTCGGCATCACCGCGGAGCAGATCGCGGACCTCGCCGCGGGCAACCTCTCCGACGCCGAGCTCGAACGGGCGAAGGAGAACCTGAAGGGGAGGATCCTGCTCTCGATGGAGTCGACGTCGACCCGGATGAACCGGCTCGGCAAGGCGTTGATCACCGACTCGGAGCTGCTCTCGCTCGACCGGATCCTCGCGGAGGTCGACGCGGTCGAGCGTGAGTCGGTCTGCGAGCTCGCGGCCGCGCTCCTCGTTCCGGAGCGCCTCTCGGCCGCGTGCATCGGGCCTGACGAGGAGCGCTTCGTCGCAGCGCTCGAGCGCATCGCTCCCGCGCTCGCCGGCGTCGCATGAGGGTGCTCGTGAACGGCCGGCACGGCCGGGTCGGGTCGGTCCTCGCTCCCGGGCTCGAAGCCGCCGGCCACGTGCTCGTCGAGAGTCTCGACGACGCCGAGGCGATGATCGACTTCACCGTGCCGGCCGCCGCGCTCGACAACGTGCAGGCGGCCGTCGCCTCGGGGGTGCCGTCGGTCGTCGGCACGACGGGCTGGGACCTCGACGCCGTCCGTGATGCGCCGGTGACCGTCTTCTACGCGCCGAACTTCGCGATCGGGGCGGTCCTGATGATGCGGTTCGCAGCCGAGGCCGCGCGCCACCTCCGCCGTGCGGAGATCGTCGAGCTGCACCACGAGGCGAAGGTCGATGCGCCCTCGGGCACCGCGAAGCTGACGGCCGAGCTGATGGGGGGCGGGGTGCCGATCCACTCGGTCAGGCTGCCGGGCCTGAACGCACACCAGGAGGTGATCCTCGGAGGGGCCGGCGAGACGCTCACGATCCGGCACGACGCCCTCTCGCGGGAGGCGTACACGCCCGGCGTGCTGCTCGCGCTCGAGAAGCTGCCGGAGCTGCCGCCCGGGCTGACGGTCGGGCTCGGCGCGCTGCTGTAAGAGCTTTCGCCGATGACCCCGGGGGATGCGGGATGCAGCATCGGTAGGTCAAGAATCGGAGGCCTCCATGAGCACCCTGGCGAAGCAGGCCGACCTCGCGGGCCCCGGCATCGGCGACTACGCCGAGCTCGCGAACGTCCTGCCCCACGACTATCGCGCGCTCCTCTCGCCCCGCGAGACGATGCGCGCGCTCTACGCGGCGAAGCGGCTGATCGAGGACCGGCTCTGCGCGGAGCTGAACCTCCTGCAGGTGCAGGTGCCGTTGATCGTCGACCGTGAGTCGGGCGTCAACGACTACCTCGACCGCGACGGCTCGCGAACACCGGTGACCTTCCACATCGCGAACGACCGCGATCTGCACCCCGTCGAGGCGGAGGTCGTGCAGGCCGCGACGAAGTGGAAGCGGCTCGCGCTGAAGCAGTTCGACTGCCCGCCCGGTGAGGGGATCCTCACCGACATGCGCGCGGTGCGGAAGGACTACTTCCTCGACCACGACCACAGTGCCTACGTCGACCAGTGGGACTGGGAGCGGGCGATCCTGCCGATGGAGCGGACGCTCGCGTACCTGACCGACACGGTGCGGACGATCTGGGGCGTGCTCAAGGAGGCCGAGGCGATGCTGCTCGAAGGGTGGCCCGTGCTCGGGTCGTACGGGACGCTCCCGGACGAGCTCGAGTTCGTCCACGCCGAGGACATCCTCGCCGCCTTCCCGGATCTGCCGCGCAAGCAGCGCGAGACGCTGTACCTCCAGGAGCATCCGGCCGTCTTCATCTACGGCATCGGCTGGCCGCTCGCCGACGGGCTCCCGCACGAGTTGCGTGCGGCCGACTACGACGACTGGTCGACCGAGACCGTCTCGGCGGACGGGCGGCCGATGCACGGCCTGAACGGGGACATCCTCGTCTGGAACCCGGTCACGCGCCGCCGGCACGAGCTGATGTCGGGCGGCGTCCGCGTCGACGCGGAGGCATTGCGCCGGCAGCTCGAGCTCTCGGGGCAGAGCGGGCTCGCCGAGCTCCCGTACCACCGGGCGATCCTGGGCGGCGACGTGCCGTCGTCGATCGGCGCCGGCATCGGGCAGTCCCGCACGATGATGCTGCTCCTCCGCAAGGCCCACCTCGGGGAGGTGAGCGTCTCGGTCTGGCCGCGCGTGCTGAAGGATCTCTGCGCGGCCGAGAACATCCACGTGCTGGAGTAGCGATGTGGAGCTCCGGGACGAGGTCGTCAGCGTGGGGGAGGTCGAGCTCCGGCTCCGCCGGCCGGCCTCCCCCGAGGCGCTGATCGACGAGGACGCCTTCGGCTGCGACGAGTTCCTGCCGTACTGGGCCGAGCTCTGGCCGGCTGCGACGGCGGTCGCGGCGGCGCTTCCCCCGGTTGCCGGGCTTCGCGTGTGCGAGCTCGGCTGCGGGCTCGGCCTGCCGTCCCTCGTCGCCGCGGCACGCGGCGCGGCGGTGACCGCGACGGACTGGGCGCCCGACGCGGTCTCGCTCCTCGACGAGAACGCCCGCCGGAACGGCCTCCACGTGCGCGCCGAGGTTCGCGACTGGCGCGAGCCGTGGAACGAGCGCTTCGACCTGGTGCTCGCGGCCGATGTCCTCTACGAGCATCGCAACGTCGGGCCCCTGCTCTCGCGCCTGTCCGAGCTGGCTCCCGTCGCGCTCGTCGGGCTTGCCGGCAGGCCCTACGAGCAGGAGTTTCTGCGTCGCGCCGGGCCCGTGGAGGAGGTCGCGCCCCGGGTCGTGCGCCTGAGCTTGTGTTGAGTCAACACAAGCTCTCGAGCACGTCGGCGAAGCGAAGCGGGTCGGCGAGGAACGGGAAGTGGCCCGCGTCCAGCTGGAGGAGCCGCGTCCCGTGCTCCCGCGCCATCCGTACCTGCCAGGCACCGTCGATCGCGGCGTCGTGGAGCGTTGCCAGGATCACGTCGTCGGCGGTGAGCGGCACGACCACCGACTCGAGCGGCGCCTGACGGCGGAGCTGCGCGAACGCCCAGTCCGACTGGGCGCGGGTGCAGTCCGGGTAGAGACGCTCGAAGGCGGTGTCGGCGTCGGGCCAGTAGGAGCGTCCCCCGTCGTCGCGGGCCGCGCCCCCGAACCCCTCGGCGAAGCAGTCGCGGTAGACGTCCTCGACCGGGAGGACGGCGCCGAGGAAGGCCCGGACGCGCGCCTCGACGAGCGCCGCCGTCTGCCCGCCGAGGGAATGGCCGACCACGACCGCGTCCGGCTGCGGCCCGACGATGTCCGCGTAGTCGCGCGGTGTCAGGCCGAGTTGCTCGCAGGGCAGGTCGGGAGCCGAGACGCGGTGACCGCGGCGCTCGAGCTCGGCTGCGACGTCCGCGAAGCACCAGCCTCCGTGCCAGGCGCCGTGAACCAGGACGAATCGCGCCACGGCGACGAGTATCCTTCCGGGGACGATGCTCGGCAACGTCCTGACGGCGATCGTGACGCCGTTCCGCGCGGACGGGTCGATCGACTTCGACGCCTTTCAGGCGCTCGCGCGGTACCTCGTCGACAACGGCTCCGACGGAGTCGTCGTCGCCGGGACGACGGGCGAGAGCCCGACCCTCGCCGACGGCGAGCGTCTCGACCTGTTCCGGGCCGCCATGGAGGCGGTCGGCGACGAGGCGACCGTCGTCGCCGGGACCGGCACGTACTCCACCGAGCACTCGGTGCACCTGACCGAACAGGCCCACGAGCTCGGCGTGGACGCCTTCCTCATCGTCACCCCGTACTACTCGAAGCCGCCGCAGCGCGGGATCGTCGCGCACTTCGAGGCGGTCGCCCTCGCGAGCGACCGGCCGCTCGTCGTCTACAACATTCCGGCTCGGGTTGTCGTCAACATCGAGCCCGACACGATGTCGAGGCTCGCCGAGATCGACACCGTGCGCGCCGTCAAGCAGGCGAACGCCGACCTCGAGCAGGCCCGGCACATCGTCGAGGCCGGGCTCGTCCTCTACGCCGGAGACGACAACCTGATCCAGCCGTTCCTCGAGCTCGGCGGGCAAGGCGGCGTCTGCGTGCACACGCACATCGTCGGCCCGCAGGTCGCCGAGCAGGTCCGGGCGGCGCTCGGCGGAGATCTCGAGCGCGCGCGAGAGATCGACCGCGAGCTGACTCCGGCGTACGAGCTCCTGAAGGTGCAATCGAACCCGATCGCGATCAAGGCCGCGCTCGAGCTCCTCGGCCACCGGGTCGGCGGCCACCGGCTGCCGCTCGTGCCGGCCAGTGAGAGCGAGCTCGCCGCCGTGCGTGGCTGCCTCGAGCGGCTCGGGCTGCTCGTCGCCGCCTAGACTGCCGCCGATGACCGACGCGTTGCGCGTGATCCCCCTCGGCGGGCTCGGCGAGGTGGGCAAGAACATGACCGTCTACGAGCTAGGCGACGAGCGCATCGTCGTCGACGCCGGGATGTCGTTCCCGCGGGACGAGCACCTCGGCGTCGACGTGATCCTCCCGGACTTCGGCTACCTGCGCGACAGGCGGGTGCGGGCGGTCGTCCTGACGCACGCGCACGAGGATCACGTCGGGGCGCTTCCGTTCCTGCTCCGCGAGGTGCCGGTCGACGAGGTGTGGGCGACGCGCCTGACGCTCGGGCTCGTGAAGTCGAAGCTGGACGAGCACGGGCTCCTGCGTGCCGCCGAGCTGTGCGAGGTCGACCCGGAAGGCGACCCGGTACAGCTCGGCCCGTTCAACCTCCAGTTCGTCCGCATGTCCCATTCCGTGCCCGACGCCGTCGGGATCGCCATCGAGACGCGGGCGGGCCGCGTCTTCCACTCGGGCGACTGGAAGCTCGACCACACGCCGGTGGACGGGCTCCGCACCGACGTCGGCAGGCTCGCCGAGCTCGGGAACCGCGGCGTCGACCTGCTCTGCGGGGACTCGACGAACGCCGAGCGGCCCGGCTTCACCCGGTCCGAGCGGGTCGTCGGCGACGCGTTCCGCCAGATCGTGCCGGGCTGCACGGGCCGGATCCTGGTCTCGAGCTTCGCGTCGAACATCCACCGCATGCAGCAGGCGATCGACGTCGGCGTCGGGTGCGGCCGGAAGGTGGCGGTGATCGGCCGCTCGATGCGCCGGAACCTGAACGTCGCACGCAACCTCGGCTACATCGAGCTGCCCGACGAGGCGCTCGTGCGCGCGGTCGACCTCGACGCGATCCCGGTCGACGAGCAGCTCGTGCTCTGCACCGGCTCACAGGGCGAGCCGCTCTCCGCGCTGACGAGGATCGCGTTCAACGACCATCCCGCGGTGCGCGTCGAGCGGGGGGACACGGTGATCATCTCGGCGCGTCCGGTTCCCGGGAACGAGCTGCGGGTGCACGACGCGATCAACCGGTTGACGAAGAACGGGGCGGAGGTGCTGCACGAGGAGAACGCCGACGTCCACGTTTCCGGCCACGGGTGCGCGGAGGAGCTCCGGACGCTGATCGGGTTGCTGCGTCCGAAGGCGGTGATGCCCATCCACGGCGAGTACCGGATGCAGGCCGCTCATGCGCGCCTTGCGCGTGAGGCCGGCGTGCCTGCCTCGTCGATCGTGATCGCCGAGAACGGCGACGTCGTCGAGCTGACGCGTGACGGTGTGCGGGTGGTCGACCGGGTCGACGCCGGCGTGACGTTCGTGGACGGCCTCGGGGTCGGCGACATCTCGGACGTGGCCCTGCGTGACCGCCGCCACATGTCGGAGGACGGCGTCCTGATCGTCGTCACCACCCTTGCCGACGGCGCCGCCTCGGCGCCGGAGCTGATCGCACGCGGCTTCGGCGACAGCGACGAGCTGCTCGCGGAGATGCGGCAGGAGGCCCACGAGATCGTGCGGGCCCTGCTCGCCGAGGACATCAGCGAGATCAAGCTGCTCCAGGAGCACATCCACGATGGGATCGGCCAGCTCGTCTACGACCGAACCAGGCGCCGGCCGATGATCCTCCCCGTGGTGGTGGAGGTATGACGACCCCGCTCGGAACGCGGCCGGAGTGGGCCGACGTGATCGCGGGGCACGCGTGCGACGACCGCACGGCGCAGCGTCTGATCCGGCAGCTGCTCGCGGTGGAGGTGGCGTCGCTCGCCTTCTGCCGCCTGCTCGAGCGGTGGGCGCGGGGCGACGCGCAGCCGTCGACGCCCGGGCGCCGCCAGGCGGCGTTGCGGCGGGCGGCCGATCGCGTCGAGACGGCGCTGTCCGGCCTCGAGCGCCCGCTCGGCCGGTACCTGCTCGAGCTCGAGGCCGACCAGGCGGAAGGGCGCTCGTGGTTCGGCGAGCCGGGCCGCGGCGAGCTCGTCGACTGGCAGCCGGTGCTCGACCGCGCCGGCGTGAAGGTCGCCCCGCATCGGATCGCGTCCGTCTACCTCGAGCTGGCCGTTCTGGTGCGGGCGCTCGAGGGGCTCTCGTCGATGGTGCGCTGGCGGTCGGAGCTCGATCCGGGATCGCTCTGGGCAGGGCTCTTCGACCTGCGCGAGAACCTGCTCGGCTCGACGCTCGACGATCTTCGCGCGATCGCGGCCTGACCGGGGTGCTCGACCTCGGGGCGGTCGCCGCCGAGATCCTGCGGCGTCCGCCGCCGGCGGGGATGGCGACGAGAATCGTCGCGGTTGACGGCCCCGGCGGCGCCGGGAAGACCACGTTCGCGGCGCGTCTCGCTGCCGAGCTCGGCGACGCGCCGGTCGTCCACACGGACGACTTCGCGAGCTGGGAGGAGCCGGTCGACTGGTGGCCGCGCCTCCGTGCCGAGGTGCTCGAACCGCTCGCCGCCGGCAGGCCGGTGCGCTTCCGGCCGACGTCCTGGGACGGTCGTCCACGAGCCCGGATCGAGCTCGAGTGGAGCGAGGTCGTCGTCCTCGAAGGCGTCACCGCATCGCGTGCCGCCTTCCGGCCGTTTCTCACGTACGCCGTCTGGGTGGAGACCCCGCGGGAGCTGAGGCTCCGGCGCGGCCTCGACCGGGACGGAGAGGAGGCCCGGCCGCTCTGGGAGCGCTGGATGGCTCAGGAGGACGCCTACGCGGCTCGCGAGCACCCGGCCGAGCGCGCCGACCTCGTCGTGCCCGGCGACGCCCGGCCCACCTGACCGTTGCAATCTCGTCACCCTTGCCAGGCAAGGCTGACGGATCGGCGTGACGAACGGCCGCGGCGGGTGCCTAAGCTCCTACGGTGGCTGTCGAGCTGGCCGTCGTCGGGTCCATCAACCTCGACCTCGTCGCCCGGGTCGAGCGGCTGCCCCGGCCCGGCGAGACCCTCCTCGCGGTCGAGTTCGCGCGCATCCCGGGCGGGAAAGGCGCAAACCAGGCGGTCGCCGCGGCGCGGCTCGGAGCGCACGTTCGGATGGTCGGCGCGGTCGGCGGCGACACGCTCGCCGACGAGGCACTCGCCGGGCTCCGCGGAGCGGGGGTCGAGCTCGAGCTCGAGCAGGCAGGCGAGACGGGGGTCGCCCTGATCCTCGTCGCCGCGGACGGCGAGAACCAGATCGTGGTCGTGCCGGGCGCGAACGCGTCCGTGACGCCACGCTCGCCCGGCGGCGCCGTCCTCTGCCAGCTGGAGGTGCCGGACGAGGTCGTCCGGGCAGCCGCGGACGGGGCGAGCTTCTTCGCGCTCAACGCGGCCCCCGCGCGTCCCATCGAGATCGAGCCCGATCTGCTGATCGTGAACCGGCTGGAGCACGAGGTCGTCTCGGCGGGGAAGCTCGTGGCGGTCACGTACGGGCCGGACGGGGCGGTGCTGCTCGAGGGCGGGCACGAGGTGGCCCGCGCCGCCCCGCCGCGGGTCGACGCGGTCGACGGCACCGCGGCCGGCGACGCGTTCGCCGCCTGCCTCGTCGTCTCGCTTCTCGAGGGGCGTGGGCGGGACGACGCGCTGCGCCGGGCGTGCGCCGCCGGGGCGCTCGCCGCGTCGCGGCTCGGCGCGCAACCCTCCCTGCCCACCGGCGCCGAGGTAGACGCGATACTCGCCGCATGACGCCGACGCCGATCATCCTCGACTGCGATCCCGGGCACGACGACGCGATCGCGATCCTGCTCGCCCTCGCCTCGCCCGAGGTGGAGCTCGTGGGCGTGACGACGGTGGCCGGCAACCAGACGCTCGAGAAGACGACCGCGAACGCCCTGCGCGTGCTGGAGCTCGCCGGGCGATCCGACGTCCCCGTCCACGCGGGTGCCGCGGCCCCGCTCGTCCGCGCGCTCCACGTCGCCGCGCACGTCCACGGCGAGAGCGGCCTCGACGGCCCGGAGCTGCCGTCGCCGT
>CAWASP010000020.1:0-38195 GCA_963784765.1 uncultured Thermoleophilia bacterium | reverse complement strand
CGTAGAAGCTGCCGCCGGCGACGTCGGACGTGCCGGAGTCGACGGCCCGGGCGTCGATGCCCGCCGCCTGCGCGGATGCGAGGGTGTGCCCGACGGCGGCGACCTGGGGCTCCGTGAAGATGACCCGCGGCGACAGGCCGCCGTCGCTTCTCGGATCGATCGACGCGTCCTTGCCGAGGATCACGTCAGCCGCGATCCGGCCCTGGTACTTGCCCATATGCGTGAGGAGGACGCGGCCGTTCGCGTCGCCGATCGCGTAGAGCCACGCATGGCCCGGCGCCTGCAGCCGCTCGTCCACCTCGATCGCCCGCCCGGGCTCGAGCCCGATCGTCTGGAGACCGAGATCGGCGGTTGCGGGCCGGCGGCCGACGCCGACGAGCAGCTCGTCGCCGGCGAGCTCCTCGCCCGACTCGAGGGTGACGACGACGCCGTCGGCGCTCCGCGAGACGGAGGCCGCCGGCGCGCCGGTGCTGATCCGCACCCCGCGCGCGACGAGGGCGTCATGGACGAGCCGCGCCGCGAACTCCTCCTCGCGTCCTAGCACGCGCGGGCCGGCCTCGACGATCGTCACCTCCGAGCCGAGCGTCGAGAAGGCCTGTCCGAGCTCGACGCCGACGACCCCGCCGCCGAGCACGATCAGGCGTCCCGGCACCTCGCTCGTCGTCGTGCCCTCGCGGTTCGTCCAGCCGTGCGCCTCGGCGAGCCCGGGCACCGGCGGAACAGCGGGATCGCTGCCCGTCGCGACGACGACCGCCCGGGTTGCCGTGTACGTCTCCTCGCCGACGCGAACGCGCCGCTCGCCGTCGAGCTGCGCTCGCCCGCGCACCACCGTCACGCCGCGCTGCTCGAGCCACGGGAGCTGGCTCGCATCGTCGAGGTCGTGGACGACCTCGTCCCGGCGGCGCAGCACCGCGGCCACGTCGAGCTCTCCGGTCGCCGCCTCGGCTGCGCCGGGGATCCGGCGGGCCTCGTCGAGCGCTTCCGCCGGTCGCAGCAGCGCTTTCGAGGGCATGCAGGCGAAGAAGGAGCACTCTCCGCCGACGAGGCGGCTCTCGACGACGGCCACGGACAGCCCCGCCTCGCCGAGCCGCCCGGCGCACACCTCGCCGGCAGGGCCGGCGCCGATCACGATCACGTCGAACTCCGTCTGCATGGCGCCTCCGTCCTCTCGGTGTCGTCGGATGATCGCCGGACCGGCAGGCCGAGGGGCAGGGGATCAATCCGGGTCGGGGATGCTGCTCACCCTGTTGCGATGCAGGACGACGAGGGCGTCCGCGAGATCGGGCGAGGTGAGCGCGTCCTTGTGCAGGAAGCCGGCGGCGCCTGCGGCGTCGGCACGAGCGACGTCCTCGTACTCGTTCGACCCGGTGTAGATCACGACGTGCTGATGCGCGTCGCGGGCGAGGATGGCCGAGGTCGCTTCGATCCCGTCGAGGCCCGGCATGCCGATGTCCATCAGCACGATGTCGGGCGCATGCTGCTCCGTCTGGAACACCGCGTCCGCGCCGTCCTTCGCCCGGCCGACGACCGTGAAGCGCTCGTCGGCCGTCAGGAGCTCGACGACGAGCGCCGCGAGCCTGTCGTCGTCCTCGCAGACGAGGATCCGCAACGGTGTGTCCGGCACAATCGCGGGACCCTGCCACAGGCGACGCCTACGATGCGGCAGTGATCATCGACGGTCACAACGATCTCGTGCTCCACCGGTGGCGTGGCGAGGAGCCGGCGCACATGGATCTCGACGCCGCCCGTGCCGCAGGATTCGCCGGTGGATTCTTCGCGCTGTACGTCCCGTCGCCGCCTGTGCCCGACCCACCGCCTCCGCCGTATGCGCTCCCGCTGCCCGACGCGATCCCGTACGCCGACGCCGCGCCTGTCGCGGAGTCGCTTTTCGAGACGCTCTGCTCGCTCCCGGTGAGGCGCGCGACCGCGGCGGAGGACTTCGCCGCCGGCGAGGTGACCGCCATCGTGCACCTGGAGGGCGCAGAGGCCATCAGCCCCGACCTGTCGGACCTCGAGCGCTGGTACGAGCGGGGGCTCCGCTCGGTGGGGATCGCGTGGTCGCGCCCGAACGCGTTCGGCGAGGGCGTGCCGTTCCGCTTCCCGTCGTCGCCCGACACGGGGCCGGGCCTGACGGCCGCCGGCTTCGAGCTCGTGCGCGCCTGCAACCGGCTCGGCGTCCTCGTCGACCTCTCGCACCTGAACGAGGCGGGCTTCTGGGACGTCGCCGGGACGACCGATGCGCCCCTGGTCGCCACGCACTCGAACGCGCACGCGCTGTGCCCCTCCTCGCGGAACCTCACCGACCGCCAGCTCGACGCGATCGGCGGGTCCGGCGGCGTCGTCGGCGTGAACTTCGCCGTCACCTTCCTCCGCGCCGACGGCAGGCAGCTCCCGGACGAGACGCCGCTCGCCGAGATCGTCCGCCACGTGGACTACCTCGCTGAGCGGATGGGCATCGACCACGTCGCGTTCGGGTCGGACTTCGACGGCGCCGTCGTCCCCTCGGAGCTCGCGGGCGCCGGCGACCTCCCCAAGCTCGTGGACACGCTCCGCGAGCGCGGTTATGACGACGACGCGCTCGCGAAGATCACGCACCGAAACTGGCTGCGCGTGCTCGGCGAGACCTGGCGCTAGTACTCGTCAGGGGCAGGCACGGTCTCGAGCACCCAGATCGGCCCGTCGCCACAGTCGATGCGCGTCCCGCCCTCCGAGTCGTCGAGGCGGGTGCGCAGAACGTAGACGCGCTCGCCGCCGAGCTCGGCGAGCGGCCCGCGGATGCCGTCGCGCGCAGCGGCGACCCACCAGGCGCGAACCTGTCGATGCACCTCCCCGCGTGGACGCGTCCAGTCGACCTCGGCGAACTCCGGCTCGAAGAAGCCCGCGTAGCTCGCACCGGCCTCGTCCTGGCGGTCGCCGGGATCGCCGGCCTCGACGCGCTCGAGCGCTCGAGGAAGCAGCGATGCCCAGAGGCGGAACAGCGCCTCGAAGACGTCGTGTGCCTGCTCCGCGGCGGCGACCGGCTCCGCGCCCTGCGCGAGCACCGCTCCCGTGTCGAAGTCGGCGTCCATGCGATGGAAGGTGAAGCCGAGCTCCGCGTCACCGTTCCGGAACGCCCAGCCGATCGGGTTCGGGCCGCGATAGCGGGGGAGGGGCGAGGGGTGCCCGTTGACGATCCCGTGTCGCGGGACCGCGATGGCGTCCGGCGGGATCCGCACCGGGAAGCCGCCGGAGATCGCGAGGTCGGGCTCGAGCGCGGCGAGCAGCGGAGCGAACCGTGCCGGCCCGGCGGCCACGAGCACGTCGAGATGCGGCGGCCGTGCGTCGATCACGACGGACAGCGGATCGCCGCCGTACCGGCCGCGCGGCCCCTCGGTCGTGACGACGCCGACGCACTCGTGGCCGAGCTCCGTGAGCAGCGCGTCGAGACGCACCACCACCTCCGGCACGCGCGTGAAGAGGGCGACCCGCACGACGTCCTACGCCGCCCGCCGGGCGAAGAAGCCGCGTGCCGTGAGGGTCATGACGAGCTCGCCCCGCTGGTTGAAGACCTCGCTCGTGGAGACGACCGTGCCGCGGGTCGGGTTCGTCGCCGACGGATGGGCGTCCGTGATCGTCACGAGCCCGCGGAGCGTGTCGCCGGGTCGCACGGGCGCCGTCCAGCGGATCCCCTCGACGCCGGGGGAGCCCATCGAAGCGGAGTCGACGAGGAGCGTTCGCACGTACATGCCCATGAAGAGCGCCGCCGTGTGCCAGCCGCTCGCGATCAGCCCACCGAACACGGTGCCCTTCGCCGCCTCCGGATCGACGTGGAACGGCTGCGGGTCGTAGCGCCGCGCGAACTCCACGATCTCCTCCTCGGTGACCGTCACGGCGCCGATCTCGATCTGCTCGCCGGGCCGGAAGTCCTCGAAGTAGCGCACGAGCCGAGACGCTACCGGTAGCGTCGTCGCATGCGCGTACGGACGCTCGGGCCGCTCGAAGTGACCGTCGTCGGCCTGGGCTGCAACCAGTTCGGCGGGCGGCTGGGAGAGAAGGAGACGCGCGCCGTCGTGGACGCGGCGCTCGACGCCGGCATCACGTTCCTCGACACCGCCGACATCTACGGCGGGCACGGCGGGAGCGAAGAGCTTCTCGGCCGGGTGCTCGAGGGTCGCCGTGACCGGGTCGTGCTCGCGACGAAGTTCGGCAAGCCGATGGGCGACGGGGCGGAACGCCGCGGCGATCCCGCCTACGTGCGCGCGGCCCTCGAAGCCTCGCTGCGGCGCCTCCGGACGGACGTCGTCGATCTCTACCAGCACCACGAGGAGGACGAGGGAACGCCCCTCGAGGAGACGATCGGGGTGCTCGAGGAGCTCGTCGCCGAGGGGAAGATCCGCGCCTACGGCACGTCGAACTACCGCGCGGAGACGCTGGAGCGGGCCCGCGCGGTCGCCTCCGACGCCTTCGTCTCGGAGCAGAGCGAGTACTCGTGGCTGCGGCGGGACGCCGAGCAGGACCTGCTGCCGGTGTGCGAGCGGCTCGGGCTCGGCTTCATCCCGTACTTCCCGCTCGCCCGCGGCCTGCTGACCGGAAAGGTCGGACGGGACACTCCGCCCGAGGAGGGCACGCGGCTGCACGGAAGCACGATCGCCGGGCGCGACCTCGACGCCGTCGAGCTGTTGCGCGGCTGGGCCGACGGCCACGGCGTCTCGCTGCTCGACGTGGCGATCGGCGGGCTCGCCGCCGTCTCGCCTGTCTGCTCGGTGATCGCGGGTGCGACGAAGCCCGAGCAGGTCTACGCGAACGCCGCGGCAGGTGCGTGGGAGCCGGACGCAGCCGAGCTCGACGAGCTGCGGCAGTTGTAGGTGGGAGCCTGGTTCGCGCCGGCGAACCAGGCTCCCGAGTATCAGTCGATCTTCAGCGCGACGTGCTTGATCTGCGTGTACTCCTCCATCGAGTACGCCGACATGTCCTTCCCGTAGCCGGACTGCTTGTAGCCGCCGTGCGGCATCTCGGACGTGATCGGCAGCAGGTGGTCGTTCACCCAGACGGTCCCGAACTTGAGCTTCCGCGACGCGTTCAGCGCCCGGCCCACGTCTCGCGTCCACACCGACGCGGCAAGCCCGTAGCGGACGTCGTTCGCCCACGCGATCGCCTGGTCGTCGTCCGCGAAGCGCTGCACCGTGACGACCGGGCCGAACACCTCGCGCTGCACGATCTCGGCATCCTGCTCGACGCCGGTGACCACCGTCGGCTCGACGAAGAAGCCGCGATCGCCGGCCGCGCCGCCGCCGGTGAGCACCGTCGCGCCCTTCGCCCGCTCGAGGAAGCCGAGCACGCGCTCCTGCTGGTCCTTCGTGATCACCGGGCCCATCTCGATGTCGTCGCCGTCCGCGGGAGCACCCACCTTGATGCCCTCGACCAGCGGCACGAGCGCCTCGAGCAGGCTCTCGTAGATCTTCGGGCCGGCGAGCACGCGGGAGCCCGCGGTGCAGTCCTGGCCGGAGTTCCAGTAGCCGGCGAGCTTGATTCCCTCGGTGACAGCCTCGACGTCGGCGTCGTCGAAGATCACCATCGGCGCCTTGCCGCCGAGCTCCAGGTGCATCCGCTTGAGCGTGGCGGCGCCGTTGCGGGCGATCGTCTTGCCGGTCTCGACGTCCCCGGTCAACGAGACGAGACCGATGTCGGGATGCTCGACGAGCCTGGCGCCGGTCGGCAAGCCGTCTCCGGTGACGACCTGCAGCACGCCCTCCGGAATGACGTCCTTCGCGAGCTCCATGAAACGCAGCAGCGACATCGGCGTCTGCTCGGAGGGCTTCAGGATCTGCACGTTGCCGGCCGCGAGCGCCGGCCCCATCTTCCAGACGGCCATCATCAGCGGGTAGTTCCACGGACAGATGCCGGCGACGATGCCGATCGGCTCGCGCCGGATCATCGAGGTGTAGCCCTTGATGTACTCGCCCGCCGACTTGCCCTCGAGGTGGCGTGCCGCCCCGGCGAAGAAGCGCAGGTTGTCGGCGCTGAAGGGCATCTCGTCGCGGGAGGCCATCAGCGGCTTGCCGACGTTCGCCGATTCGACCTGCGCGAGCTCCTCGGCGTTGTCGTCGATCACGTCGGCCAGCTTGTGGAGCAGCTCGGAGCGCTCCTTCGGGGTCGCATCGAGCCACTCCGGCAACGCCTTCTTCGCGCGCTCGACGGCCTCGTCGACCTCGTCGGCGGACATGTTCGGCACCTGGGAGATCACCTCTCCGGTGGCCGGGTTCAGGACGTCGAGCGTTCCCTCGGTGGTGGTAGCCATGTGAACCTCCTATTCGGTGCGAAGTATCCCGCTCTCGCTCGTCAGGCGTTGCGCCAGCGCGACGGGGACGATGGTCACGGCGAGGATCAGGAACACGATCACGTTCACCTGCGGCAGCTGCTGGCCGAGCCTGATCTGCCCGAAGATCCAGATCGGGAGCGTGTTCTGCGCGCCGGCGGTGAACGTGGTCACGATCACCTCGTCGAAGGACAGCGCGAACGCGAGCAGCCCGCCCGAGATCAGCGCCGTCGAGATGGTGGGGAAGGTGACGTAGCGGAACGTCTGCAGGCCGTCCGCCCCCAGGTCCATCGATGCCTCCGTCAGCGAGCCGGGGACGCGGCGCAGACGGGCGATCACGTTGTTGTAGACGACGACCACGCAGAACGTGGCGTGGCCGATCACGATCGTCCAGAGCCCGAAGTTGAACCTGAAGAACGTGAAGTACGAGTTGAGCGCCATCCCGGTGATGATCCCGGGGAGCGCGATCGGCAGCACGAGCAGGAACGAGATCGCCTCGCGGCCGAAGAAGCGGAACCGGTGGACGCCGAACGACGCCATCGACCCGAGGACGAGCGCGATCGCGGTCGCGAGCGCACCGGCCTTCAGCGAGAGCCAGAGCGCCTGCTGGAGGTCGCCGTTGTGGATCGCCGGCGAGAACCACTTCGTCGTGAGACCGGCGATCGGCCAGCTCTGGATGTTCGACTTGTTGAACGCGTAGAGGCAGATGATCACGATCGGGACGTAGAGGAAGGCCAGCACCAGCGCGACCCACACCCCGAGCGCGATCTTGGTCTCCCGCCGCTCCATCAGCTGCTCAGAGCGCCTCCCAGGCGCCCAGCCGCTTCGCGGCGAGGAGGTACGCGCCCATCACGAGCACCGGGACGACGGCGAACGCCGCGCCGAAGGGGAGGTTGCCCGAGCCGTTGACGGAGTCGTAGACGACGTTGCCGATGAACTGCGACGACGTGCCGCCGACGAGCACCGGCGTGATGTAGTCGCCGAGCGTCAGCGAGAACGTGAAGATCGACCCGGCGACGACGCCGGGCAGCGCGAGCGGCAGGATGACGGTACGCAGCGTCCGGTTGCCGCGGGCGCCGAGGTCGCGCGAGGCCTCGATGTAGGAGTGGGGGATGCGCTCGAGCGCCGCGTAGACCGGCAGGATCATGAACGGGAGCCAGATGTAGGAGAACACGATCCACATCGCCGTGTTCGTGTAGGCGAGGTTCGCGGCGGGCAGGCCCAGCTTCTGCAGCGACCAGTTGAGGAGCCCGTCGTGGTTCAGGATCAGCTGCCACGCGTAGACGCGGGCGAGGTACGACGCCCAGAGCGGCAGCAGCACCAGCACGAACAGCGCCGCGCGTGTTCGCCGTCCGGCGATCCGCGCCATGAAGTACGCGAACGGGAACGCGATCACCGCGTCGGTGACCGTCACGGCGGCGGCGATCTCGATCGTCCGCAGTGCGACGTGGTGGTAGGTCGCTCCGTGCCAGAGCTCGCGGAAATTGTCGAGGGTCCAGTGGTGGATCGTCTTCGACGTGAACGGGTCGACCGTCCAGAACGACGAGACGAACAGCGCGACGAGCGCGGCGACGTAGACGACGAGGAACGCGAGAACCGGCGGCGAGAGGAGCGAGAGGCCCTTCAGCCACGGTCGGCGCCAGAGGGCGCCGCCGACCTGGCGGCGCCCTCCGGCCGGGCCCGGCTCTAGCCCTTGAGCTGTGTCCAGGCCTGCTGCCACTTCGTGTAGTCCATGCAGTTCTTCTTGCCGTTGCCGCAATCGGCGATCGGCGTCTTCCAGAAGTAGATCTGCTTGAAGTACTTGAGCGGCGCGTTGGCGTGGTACTGGGCGCACGAGCCCTTGGACAGGCGGTTCATCCAGGCGCACGCCTTCGCGTTGACGGGCGTCTCACCGAAGTAGACCGCCTGCTCCGCCTGCACCTTCGGGGTCGAGATCCAGGCGAGCCACTTGTAGGCGCAGTCGAGGTTCTTCGTGTGCGACGACACCATCCACGTGTCGAGCCAGCCGGTCGCGCCCTCCTTCGGCACGAGGTCCTTGACCGGCACCTTCTGCGACTGCAGCGTGTTCGTCTGGTACGGCCAGGAGGCGCCGAGCCACACGTTGCCGTTCTTGAAGTCGCTCATCTCCTGCCCTGCGGTCGCCCAGTACTTCTTGACGAGCGGCTTCTGCTGCTTGAGCAGGTTGATCGTCGCGTTGAACTGGGTGGAGTTGAGCTCGTACGGATCCTTGATCCCGAGCGACGGCTTCGTCTTCATCAGGTACAGCGCCGCGTCGGCGATCTGGATCGGGTTGTCGGGGACCGTGACCTTTCCCTTGTACTTCGTGCTGTAGATCGCGCTCCACGACGTCGGCGCCGGCTTCACCTTCTGCGTGTTGTAGAGGAGCGTGTTCGGGCCCCACTGCAGCGAGATGCCGTAGTGCTTGCCGTCGACGGTGTTGTTCGGGGGCGACTGGAACGTCTTGCCGAAGTGCTTGAAGTCCGGGATCTTCGAGGGGTCGATCGCCTGGACGTCCTTGCCGTAGATCAGGCGGAGGGAGGCATCGCCGGAGGCAGAGACCATGTCGTACTGGTTGCCGCCGCCCGAGCGCATCAGCGTGACCATCTCGTCCGACGAGCCGGCGTACTTCGCGTGGATCGTGCAGCCGGTCTGCTTCTCGAACGGGTTGACCCACTGCTTGTAGAGGTAGCCCTCCCAGGCGATCATGTTCAGGGTGCCGCCGCGCGCCTTGGTGACGCCGGCGGCCGGGAACGCCAGCGCGGCGGCCAGCACCGCGAGGAGCGCCCAGATGCTCTTGCTCATCGTTCCTCCTGCTCGGGGGGTTGGAGCTCGTACGCGTCCGCGTCGTCCCAGGACACGCGGACGCGCGAGCCGGGCTCGACCTGCGAGCCCCCGTTCTGCCGGACGACCGTCAGCCGGTCGCCGGCGTCGGTGTCGATGAGGATCCGTGTGAACGCACCGACGAAGACCACATCGGCGACCGTCCCGGCCTCGCCGGCGCCGGTGCTGTCGCTCAACGTGATCCGCTCCGGCCGCACCGAGATGCGGCGGCCGTTCCTCTCGACGATGTTCGAGGTGCCGACGAAGCCCGCGACGAACTCGCTGCGCGGATGGGCGTACACCTCGGCGGGCGCGCCGATCTGCTCGACCCGTCCCTCGTTGAACACGGCGAGGTGGTCGCTCATCGTGAGCGCCTCCTCCTGGTCGTGCGTGACGTACACGAACGTCATGCCGAGCTCGCGCTGCAGCGACTTCAGGAACACCTGCATCTCCTGGCGCAGCTTCAGGTCGAGGGCGCCGAGCGGCTCGTCCAGCAGCAGCACCTTCGGCCGGTTGACGATCGCGCGGGCGAGCGCCACGCGCTGGCGCTGCCCCCCGGAGAGCTGGATCGGCTTGCGCTCGCCGTAGCCCTCGAGACGGACCATCCTGAGCACGTCGTCGACCCGGCGACGCCGCTCGGCCCGGCGGATGCCCTTCACCTTGAGGCCGTAGCCGACGTTCTCGGCCACCGTCATGTGGGGGAAGAGCGCGTAGTCCTGGAAGACCGTGTTCACGTCCCGCGCGTACGGCGGCCGGTGCGTGATCTCCTCGCCGCCGAGCGTGACCCGTCCGGCATCCGGGCGCTCGAACCCGGCGATCACGCGCAGGGTGGTCGTCTTCCCGGAGCCCGATGGGCCGAGCAGCGTGAAGAACTCGCCCTCGGTGACGTGGACGTCGAGGTCGGCCACCGCGACGACGTCGCCGTAGCACTTCCGGATGCCCTCGACGCCGACGCTCGCGGCCATCAGGGTGCTGCGATGCAGCTCTCGAGGATGTCGAGGCCGCGCTCGAGCTCCTCGTCGGCGATCGTGATCGGGACGAGGATCCGGATCACGTTTCCGTACATCCCGCAGGAGAGCAGCATCAGGCCGCGCTCGCGCGCGGCGGCGGTGATGCGGGAGGCCGCCTCGCCGTTTCGCTCCGGCAGCTCGACGGCGAGCATCGGCCCGAGGCCGCGCACCTCCGAGCCCTCGGGCGCCATGGCGTCGAGGCGCTCGCGCAGCCGGCCGCCCACCTGCTCGGCGCGCGGACGGTGCGCCTCGACGGCGTCGAGGATCGCGAGCCCGGCGGCGCACGAGACGGGGTTGCCGCCGAACGTGCCGCCGAGGCCGCCCGGCGGGACGGCGTCGACGATCTCCGCGCGCCCCGTCACGCCGGCGAGCGGCAGGCCGCCGCCGAGCGTCTTGCCGGAGACGAGCAGGTCGGGCTCGACTCCGTAGTGCTCGATCGCCCACACGGGGCCGGTGCGGCCGCAGCCGGACTGGATCTCGTCGTCGACGTAGAGGATGCCGTAGCCGTCGAGCAGCTCCTGCAGGCGCTTCGGGAAGTCGGGCGTCATCGGGATGAAGCCGCCCTCGCCCTGCACCGGCTCGAGCACCGCGCAGGCGACCGAGCCCGGGTCGACGTCGCCCTTGAAGAGCTGCTTCAGCCCGTCGATCGCGTCGTCCTCGGAGACGCCGCGGAACGGGTAGGGGGCCGGGGTGCGGTACACCTCGGGGGCGAACGGCCCGAAGCCGGCCTTGTAGGGGACGACCTTCGACGTCATCGTCATCGTGAGGAGCGTGCGCCCGTGGAAGGCGTTGTCGAAGACGACGACCGCCGGCCTGCCCGTCGCGACGCGGGCGATCTTGACCGCGTTCTCGACGGCCTCTGCGCCGGAGTTCAGGAGCAGCGACTTCTGGCTTGCTCCCCGGCAGGGGGACAGCTCGGCGAGCCGTCGGCAGACCTCGACATACGGCTCGTACATGCCGACCATGAAGCACTGGTGCATGTAGCGGTCGACCTGGGCGTGCACGGCGTCGACGACGGCCGGCAGGTTGTGGCCGAGGTTGGCGCAGCCGATTCCTCCGGCGAAGTCGATGTACTCGCGCCCGTCGGCGTCCCGGATCAGGGCGCCCGCCGCGTGCTCGACGACGAGCGGCGGTGTCGAGACGCCGCGAGCGACGTAGCGGTCGCGGGCCTCCTGGACGCGTTCGGTTGCGCTCCGCTCCTGCAACGACACGGAAGTCGACTGTATACGCGGTTTCGCGCCAGCGGAAGTGCGCGCTGCGCATTGCGCACGGGGCATTCCCGCGCATCGCGCAGCGGCGCGCCGTGACAACCCGCCGGCGCCGATACGATGCCGCTCGCACGGCGC
The DNA here is from genome assembly GCA_963784765.1 of uncultured Thermoleophilia bacterium. GTDB lineage: Bacteria > Actinomycetota > Thermoleophilia > Gaiellales > Gaiellaceae > PALSA-600. The sequence goes on along the minus strand of CAWASP010000020.1, from coordinate 26,724 downwards.
CTTGGCCGAGTGGTTAGGCAGCGGCCTGCAAAGCCGTTTACAGCGGTTCGACTCCGCTAGGCGCCTCTGTCGATCTCCGGGGGCCCGTCGGGTGGCGTTTCGTCGCCGGTGGCGGGCCCGAGCAGCCTCGATAGGGGGACGACGCGCTCGCCGGCTGCGGCGACGATCAAAGACATGACCAGGGAGGCGCCCCCCCGCCACCTCGAATCCGAAGCCACGGCCGAATGGTGTCCGTCGCGTCCCGAGGAACAGGACTGGCTCGAGCAGACCGGCTTGAGGCGCGCCTACAGGCTGCTTCTGGAGAACGGCTTCTGCTGCGGCGCGGATGACGCGCCCGACGATCTGAACCGGCGCTGGCAAGCCGAGATCGCCCGTCGCGCGCAACGCGACGGCCTCTCTGTCCACTTCGAGCGCGTCTTCAGCGGGCCACCTCCGAGCCTGGGCTCTGACCGCGGAGAATGGATCCTGCTCGCCCGGCTGATGTTGCCGGACGGCAGCCTGCCGCCCGATCCCAGTGCCTTCAAGCCCGGAGGCCGAGCCGAGACGCGGCGCCAACTGGGCGAGCAGTGGGGGCGCGTCCTTGTGAGGGCTCGCCGACGCAGCCGTCTACCACGTGGAGGTCGACTCTCGCCGGCGTCTCTAGGCCAGTTGAGGCACTGGTTCGTTTGAGAAAGCTCCGCGGCTCCGGCTGCACGTAGTTGCCGCACTTGCCCGCCGAACGTCCTCCGGCGACACTAGACGTCGGACGTTCCGAGGGGGAACGACGGACGAAGAGGGGAGGCTGCGATGCGCAGCAAGTCGCTCTGGGTCGTGCTCGTCGTCGTCGCGGTGCTCGCACTGAGCGCCACCGCAGGCGGAGGGGTCAGGAAGCTGATCACGGGCAAGGACATCAGGCCGAACTCGATCACGTCGAAGCACATCGTCGACCACACGATCAAGGGGCGGGACCTGTCGCGAGCGCTCGTGAAAGCGCTGAGAGGCGCGAGGGGCGCAACAGGCCCGCAGGGGCCGACGGGTGCGCAGGGGCCTGCAGGCCCGCAGGGGCCGGCCGCCGTCACCGGGTACACGGTCGTCACCGGCGACTCCGTCACGGTGCCGGTCTACGACTCGAACGCGGACCAGCCGGGGTCGGCGACGGCGAGCGCCGACTGCGGGGCCGACAAGCTCGTGCTGGGCGGCGGCGGCTCCCTCTCCGACCAGTCGGTGATCGCCTGGGTGAGCTCGTCGTACCCGGCCCAGGACGGTCACGGATGGACCGTGACGGCGTTCGACCTGCAGTACGACAAGACGGTGACGCTGACGCCCTATGCGTTGTGCGTCGCGCAGCCGTAGAAGGGACGGCCCGAGAAAGCGCTCCAGGAACGTCGCGGCTTTGCCCGAATGCGCGCGAGCGTCGTCGACCTATGCGCGGGTCGTTCCACGGCCCGGCAAGGCGGATACGGCCTCACCACGCCCGAAGAGGGAGCTCTCGAGGACGTAGAACACGGCAAGCGCGGCGAACAGCCCGACGGCGAGCCATGCCGAGATGAACGCGGAGACCGTCGCGACGGCGTACGACGGAATCCCGGGCGCGAACGAGCGCGAGATGCCGCTGACGACGCGCGGGTCTGCGGCCGGATCGATCAGCCTGCGTCCGGCGGCCGCGTAGAACCACACCGCCGAGAACATCACCGCCATCAAGACGTTCACCAGCCCGTAGAAGACGGCGGCGCTCCGTGCTTCGCCGTGCAGGTTGCGCGCGAGCACCTCGGTCGGAAAGGGGAGGAACGCGATCACGAGCAGGAACAGCACGTTGATCGCGAGAAACGTCCGGTTCACCACGGCCACCTGCCGGAAGAGCGTGTGGTGGTTGATCCACATGATCCCGATCGTCGCGAACGAGATCGCATAGGCGAGGTACGACGGCCAGAGATGGGTCAGCCCGCTCGCGAGCGAACCGTGCTCGGGCGGCCGGATCTCGAGGATGAGGAGCGTCGCGGCGATCGCGAAGACGCCGTCGCTGAACGTCTCCAGGCGCGCCGTGTCGTTCACGGTCCGAACTGCGCGACCACGGGGCCGACGCTGCGCTCGGTCGGCGACCCGAGCAGCGGCACGACGTGCTCGCGCATCAGCGGGCCGCCGACGCGCTGGGCGACGTCGTTCGCCTGCTCTTCGCTCTCGAAGAGCAGGACGAGAATGAGGTGGTCGGGCTCCGGCTGGACGACGTACGCGCCCAGGCCGCCCGCATCCCGCATGACCGGCATCCACCCGCGCATCTGCTCGAGCGTCTCCTCCGGGACCGGAGCCGCGAACCTGAGGTGATTCACCACGATGTGCATGCGGGGATTCTAGGATCGCGGGATGAGCTTCTCGGGCGCACTCATCCAGAACGCGATCTACATCGCACAGCAACCACCCGACTGGCCGGTCACGGCCGACGACTGGGAACGGGCCGCCGAGGCCAAGCTCGACCCGGGCGCGTTCGGCTACATCGCCGGCGGCGCAGGCGCCGAGACGACGATGGCGGCGAACCTCGACGCGTTCCGGCGCTACCGGCTGCGCCCGCGGATGCTGGCCGGCAACGCCGTCCGGGACATCTCCGTCGAGGTGCTCGGCATTCGGTCGCCGGCACCCTTCCTCCTCGCGCCGATCGGCGTGCTCTCGATCGCGCACGAAGAGGGAGAGCTAGGCGTGGCGCGGGCGTCGGCGTCGTCCGGCGTGCCGATGCTTCTCTCGAGCGCGGCGACGCACTCGATCGAGCAGATCGCCGAGACCGGAGCGCCTCGCTGGTTCCAGCTCTACTGGGTGAACGACCGCGAGATCTGCGAGAGCTTCGTCCGCCGCGCCGAGGCCGCCGGCTACGGCGCGATCGTCGTCACGCTCGACACGCTCACGCTCGGCTGGCGGCCGCGCGACCTGCGCCAGGCGTACCTCCCCTTCATCAAGGGCGAGGGATGCGGCCAGTACTTCACCGATCCCGTCTTCCTCTCGAAGCTCGACCGGACGCCCGAGGAGGACCCGCTCACCGCCGCCGCGACGATGCTCGCGACCTTCCCGAACCTCGGCCTGACCTGGGGCGACCTCGACTGGCTCCGCGGGCAGACCGCCCTCCCGATCCTCGTCAAGGGGGTGCTGACCGCAGAGGATGCCCGCGAGGCGCTCGCGCACGGCGTCGACGGCATCGTCGTCTCGAACCACGGCGGGCGTCAGGTCGACGGGGCGGTGGCCGCACTCGACGCGCTCGCCGAGGTGCGCACTGCATTGCCGGACGCGGTCGTGCTGATGGACGGCGGCATCCGCTGCGCCGCGGACGTCCTGAAGGCGATCGCCCTCGGGGCCGACGCGGTGCTGCTCGGCCGGCCGTACGCCTACGCGCTCGCAGTCGGCGGCCAGCGCGGGGTGGAGGAGTTGCTGCAGAACCTGATGGCGGAGATCGACCTGACGCTCGCGCTCGCCGGAGGACACTCGATCCGCGAGCTCGATCGTTCGTGGCTGAGCACGGTGTAGTTCTCGCCGCGCCCGGCTCGATCGCGCTCGAGGAGCTGCTGATCGACGAGCCGGGGCCGGGGGAGGTGCTCGTGCGGATCGAGGCGACGGGCGTCTGCCACAGCGACCTGCACGTGATCGAGGAGGACGGCTGGGGCCACGCCCTGCCCGTCCTGCTCGGCCACGAGGGCGCCGGGACGGTGGAGACGATCGGCGCCGGCGTCGACACGGTGAAGCCCGGAGACAGGGTCGTGCTCGGCTGGAAGACGGCGTGCGGCGAGTGCGCCACGTGCCGGCGCGGCCTGCCGCGGCACTGCACCCGTCCCCCGGCGGCCGCCGGGCGCCTGCACCGGAGCGACGGCGCCGACCTGACCCCCGTCCTGCGGACCGGCACCTTCGCGACACGGACCGTCGTTCCGGCCGTCGCCGCGGTGCCGGTGCCGCGCGAGCTCCCGATCGAGCAGGCCTGCCTGATCGGCTGCGCCCTCGCAACGGGGGTCATGTCGGTGCTCGAGACGGCGCGGGTGTGGGGCGGCGCGCGCGTCGCGGTGATCGGCTGCGGAGCAGTCGGCCTTTCCGTCGTGCAGGGCGCGAGGATCGCCGGCGCCTCCGAGATCCGCGCGCTCGACCTCGACCCGGCGAAGAGCGAGCAGGCGCTGCGCTTCGGTGCCACGCACACCGATCCCGGTCGGGTCGACTTCGTGTTCGACGTCGTCGGCCGCACCGCCACGTTCGAGCAGGCGCTCGGGCTCGTCCGGACCGGCGGGACCGTCGTGCTGATCGGCCTCTCCCCGGCGGGCGAGACCGCACACGTCGAACTGCCGGCGCTCTTCGCGCGGCGGACGCGCATCCTCGTGTCGCACGGCGGCGATCATCTCCCGCAGGAGGATTTCCCGCGTCTCGCGCGGTGGGCGCTCGACGGCAAGCTCGACCTCGCCGCCATGGTCACCCGAACGGCGCCGCTCGCCGACTACGGCGCGGCGCTCGCCGCGATGCAGGACGGCTCGGTGATCCGAACGGTGCTGCTCCCGTGACGGACGTCCTGGGCCGCGGCGACCGGCCGCTGACCGTTTGACCCGCGAGTCAATCGGTCTAGTATCGGCCCGTGGAGCTGCGCGACACACCGGACGAGGCGGCGTTCCGCACGGAAGTCCGCGAGTTCATCGCCGCGAACCTGCCGGACAGCTCGAAGACGCGCGGTGCCCGGCGGTTCGAGGACGCCGACCGCGAGTGGAGCCGCAAGCTCGGCGAGGCGGGCTACGCCGGCCTCACCTGGCCGAAGGAGTACGGCGGCGCCGGTGCGCCGTACAGCCACCACGCGATCTTCCTCGAGGAGCTCGCGGCCGCCGAGGCGCCCTCGCACCTCGGCGTGATCGGGCTCGGCATGGCAGGGCCGACGATCATCGCCTTCGGGACACCCGAGCAGAAGGAGCGGTACCTGGCGAAGATCCTCTCCGCCGAAGAGATCTGGTGCCAGGGCTTCTCGGAGCCCGACGCCGGCAGCGACCTCGCCGGCGTGCGCACGCGGATCGAGGACAAGGGCGACCACTTCCTCATCAACGGGCAGAAGGTCTGGTCGTCGTTCGCCCACATCGCGGACTTCTGCATCCTCGTCGGGCTCGGCCTCCCGAGCGAGCCGCGCTACAAGAACCTGACCTACGTGATCGTCGACATGCATGCGCCGGGTGTCGAGGTTCGGCCGCTCGTGCAGATCACCGGCCACCCCGAGTTCAACGAGATCTTCTTCACCGACGTGAAGGTGCCGAAGGAGAACCTGCTCGGCGAGATCGGCGGCGGCTGGCAGGTGGCGATGACGACGCTGCTTCACGAGCGCGGCACGCTCGGATTCGCGCTCTCGGCGACCCTCGACGTCGCCGTGCGAAAGCTGATCGCGCTCGCCAGGGAGCGGGAGGTGACCGATCCGATCCTCCGCGACCGGATCGCACGCGAGTGGGTGGAGCTACAGGCGCTCCGCTACACGAACTACCGAGCGCTCACGACGCTGACGAAGACCGGCATCCCCGGCCCCGAGGGCTCCGCGTCGAAGCTCGTCTGGTCGGAGGCAAACCAGCGTCTGACCAAGCTCGCCCTCGAGATCCTCGGATCGCACGCGCAGCTCACCGACGGCGGCGGGTACGCCGACGGCTACTGGCAGTACCAGCAGCTCCGCTCGCGCGGCAACACGATCGAGGCCGGGACCAGCGAGATCCTCCGCAACATCGTCGCCGAGCGGGTGCTCGGGCTCCCAAGGAGCCGGTGAGGGGCCATGGACTTCTCGTTCGCGGAAGAGCAGGACGACCTCCGCCGGGAGGCGCGGGCCTTCCTCGAGGCGAACCCGTCGCCGTCGATGGAGCAGCTCGCGGAGCTCGGCTGGGTGGGCATGCTCCGGAGCGGGGACTTCGACTTCCTCGATGCGGCGGTCCTGTTCGAGGAGCTCGGGCGCGTGCTGTACGACGGGCCGTTCGTCCTGAACGAGGTCGCCTCGCAGCCGGGCGACGAGGTCTGGTCGATCGAGATCGACGGCTTCGTCCCGCACCTCGACAAGGTCACGCGTGTGCTCACCGCCGACATGAAGGCGGAGCCGGCGGCAGGCGAGACCCTCGCCACGGTCGACGAATCGCTCGGGCTCGGGCGGCTCTCGCGAAACGGCGCCGAGGCGGCCGAGGGCAGCTGGGACGACGTCCGCCGCCGGCTGCTCGCCGCGCTCGCGCTCGAAGCGGTCGGCATCGGCTCGAGGGTGACCGAGCTCTCGGTCGCGTATGTCTCGGACCGGGAGCAGTTCGGCAAGAAGATCGGCTCCTACCAGGCGATCTCCCACTCGGTCGTGAACGCGTACGTCGCCGTCGAGCTCGCCCGCTCGCTCGCCTACTGGGCTGCGTGGACCGTGGCGGAAGGCGACGGGCAGGCCGACCTCGCGTGCGCCGCCGCCAAGTCGCAGGCGGCCGAGGCGGCCGTGCTCGCCTGCGAGCATTCGATCCAGGCGCACGGCGGGATCGGGTTCACCTGGGAGCACCCCCTGCACCGCTACTACAAGCGCGCGCTCTACCTCGAGGGCGCGCTCGGGTACGGGCGGCTCCACCGGGCGGAGATCGCGCAATCGCTCCTCGAGCCCTCGTAACCGGCACCTCGACCGGCATCGGCGAGGCGACCGCGCTTCGCCTCGCCGCGGCCGGGTGGACGGTTCACGCGTCGGTCCGACAGCCGGGGCAGGCGCCCGAGGGCACGATCGAGCACGTCTTCGACGTCACCGATGGAGCCGCGGTGGCGGATGCCGTGGCGTCGATCGGCGAGCTGGACGCGCTCGTCGCGAACGCCGGCGTCGCCGTCGCCGGGCCGCTCGAGCTGCTGCCGCCCGAGGAGCTCACCCGGCAGCTCGACGTCAACGTCGTCGGTCAGCTGCGCGTGCTGCAGGCGGCGCTCCCGGCGCTGCGGCGCTCCCATGGGCGCGTCGTGCTGATGGGCTCGATCGGGGGCCGCTCGGCGCTGCCGCTCCTCGGCGCCTACGCGATGTCGAAGTTCGCGCTCGAGGCGATGGCGGACGCGCTGCGCATCGAGCTCGCCCCCTGGGGCATCGCCGTCGCGCTGATCGAGCCGGGCACGATCGCGACGCCCATCTGGAGGAAGCCGCAGCGGTCGGTCGACGCGGCCGCGCCGGAGGCGACACGGCGCTACGCCGAGCGGCTCGAGCAGTTCCGGTCGCTCGCCGCCGCACGTGCCGCCAAGGCGGTGCCCGCCGACGACGTCGCGAAGGTGGTCGAGCACGCCCTGACCGCCCGCAGGCCCCGCACCAGGTACGTCGTCGGCCCGGACGCGAAGCGCCGCGCCCGCGTCGAGCGGCTGCCCGACCGCCTCCGCGACCGCGTTCTCACGCGCTACCTGTTCGGCTAGGAAGGACACGCCGCAAACCGCGGATGCGGCGCCTGCGCAGGCCCGAAGCGGGTTTGTGTTGAATCAACACAAACCGTGGTCGAAGCCGGTTCGGTTGCACGGCCGTCGGCGCGCCGGAACCCGGGTTTGTGTTGAGTCAACACAAGCCCGGCGGGTTCCGGCTCGGCCATCGATTCGTCCGCATCGGCCGGCATTCCGGCGGTCGTCGTCCTCGGCTCGGTGGCGCCGGAGGGCCGCGTGGACGCGGAGGCGGTGGGCTGCGGGGACGCGGAGGCGGTGGGCTGCGGGGACGCGGAGGCGGTGGGCCGCGGGGACGCGGGGCCGGTGGGCTGCGTGGACGCGGGGCCGGTGGGCTGCGCGGACGCCGGGGGCCGCGCTTCCGGGGGTCAGGGCGTGGTGAGCTCGGGCGATGCGAGGCGTGCCGCGAGGCGGGCGGCATCCACGCGCCCACCTGCGGCGATCGAGCGGTCGACCGGGGCCGCGGCTGCCGCCAGCGCCGAGTAGATGTCGGATGGAGAATGCATTCCTTCCGACCAGAGGAGGCCGACGAGGCCCGAGACGACGGGTGCCGCGGCCGAGCTGCCGCAGAAGCTCGTCTCCGCGCCGGAGCCGTCCCCCGCGGTGGCACAGCCCGGCGCGGCGAACGCCGCCCACGCCCCGTGCGTCGACCAGTCGTAGGGTCGGTCGCCCTCGTCGGTCGCGACCACGCCGAGCACCCCGGGATACGCCGCAGGATACGTCGGGCTCGTGCCGCCGTCGTTGCCGGCCGCCGCGACCACGATCGCGCCGTGATCCTCCGCATACTGCACCGCGGCCGCGACGCCCCGATCGGGCGCCGCGAGCACGAGGCTGACGTTGATCACGTCGGCGCCGTGATCGGTCGCCCAGTGGATTCCCGCCGCGAGCTGCGACGCGAGTGCGGTGTCGTCCGCTGCGACCTTCACCGGCAGGATGCTGCAGCGCCAGCAGACGCCCGCTCCGCCGACGCCGTTGTCGCCGCGACCCGCTGCGACCTCGGCGACGAGCGTTCCGTGTCCTGCGACGTCGCCAACCGCGCTCGTTCCGTCGACCGCGTCGTACCCGGTCAGGACGCCGGCGAGGTCGGGCTCGCCGGCGTCGACACCCGTGTCGACCACGGCGATCACGGTGGACGGGTCACCGAGCGTGACCTGCCAGAGGGCCGGCATGCCGATGCGGGCGAGGCCCCACTCGGCGCTCCACCAGGGATCGTTCGGGACGACGCCCGCCGTCGTCGCGATGCTCGGGAGGCCGTCGGGGACGCCGCCGTCCTGGTTTGCACGCAGGATCATCGCCACTCTTCCGAGCGGCGGATCGAGCTGCTTCGGGGCGAGCGCGACGGCGGAGACGACGAGAAGGGCGAGCAGGACTCGACCGAGCACGTCTCTCCTTCTAGTCCCGGCACCGGACGGACGACAGTTGAGGATTCGCGCCCGCCGGGACCCGTGCTAGCGTCCGCCGCTCGTGAAGCGCTCGGCCTCGCTCAGACGGGCGGCGGCGCTGCTCGCAGTCGCCGGAACGACGATCGGGGGATTCGCCGCAGGAGGCGTCCACGCCTCCGCGGCCGTCGGCACCTGCACACCGGGCTCCGACTGGCCTGCAGCCCGCTCCGACCTGGCCGCAGGCATCCTCTCGCTGGTCAACGCGCACCGCACCGCGATGGGCCTGCCGGCGCTCAAGACGTCGGCGACGCTGACCGCGTCGGCGACCTGGAAGGCTCGCCACATGGCGCGCTACCTCTACATGGGCCACGACGACCCCGCGCCTCCCGTCGCGCGGTCGTGGGCCGACCGCATCGCCGCCTGCGGCTACCCGGGCGCTGCCGGCGAGAACCTCGCCGCCGGCTACCGGACGCCGGCTGCGGCCGTTCAGGCGTGGCTCGCCGACCCGCCGCACCGCGCCAACATGGAGCGCCCGTGGACGACCACGGGCATCGGCGTCGCGGTCAGCTCGTCCGGCATCGTCTTCTGGGCACAGGACTTCGGTTACGGGGGCGGCTCGTCGCCGTCGCCGTCGCCGCCGGGCCGGACCGCCGCCGGGCACTGCGTCGTCCCCGGCGTGTTCCACCTTCCGGCCGCACAGGCGGTCAAGCGGGTGCGCCGGGCGGGATGCGCCGCGCGGAAGGTCCACGTCCACGTCGCAGCGGTGCGTGCAGGGCTCGTCGCCTGGCAGTCGCCGCGACGGCACGTGACGATGCCTCGCGGCGCGGTCGTCACGCTGGCAGTCAGCGCGAAGTCCTGAGCGGACAGCCGGGATAGAGTCCCGCGTATGGGCTACACGGTGAGCTCGCTCGACGAGCTGGGGGAGGGGTACGGCTTCCGGAAGATCCGCTCGGCGCTCGGCGTCACCGCCTTCGGCGTCAACGCGCTGGTCTTCCCGCCGGGGTACGAGGGGCCGAACCACTTCCACGACACCCAGGACGAGCTCTACTTCGTCCACCGGGGGACCGCCACCTTCACGGTCGACGGAGACGTCCGCGAGGTGCCCGAGGGAGGCCTCGTGCACGTCGAGTCGACGACCCACCGGATGATCGCGAACCGCGGGGACGAGGACCTCGTCCTGTACGTCGTCGGCGGCAAGGGCGGCTACGTCGAGCGCGACGGCCAGCTCGTCAGCCCGGACGACCTGGAGAAACGGCAAGCGCTCTCGAGAGGAGACCTGCGGTGAACGGGCTGATGATGGACACGCAGCTGACGCTGCCCATGCTCCTGCGCCGTGTCGAGCTGTACTACGGCGAGAAGGAGATCGTCACGCGGCTTCCCGACAGGAGCTTCCACCGCTCGACGCACGGCGAGGCGGCACGGCGCGCCCGGTCGCTCGCGGTCGCCCTGCAGCAGCTCGGGCTCGAGCGCGGCGACCGTGTCGCGACGCTCTGCTGGAACCACCAGACCCACCACGAGGCGTACCTCGGCATCCCCTGCGGCGGATTCGTCCTGCACACGCTGAACCTGCGCCTCCACCCGTCCGACCTCGCCTACATCGCGACCCACGCCGGCGACCGTGCCGTGATCGTCGACAGGAGCCTGAAGCCGCTGCTCGACCAGTTCCTCGGCGAGACCAGGATCGAGCACGTCTTCGTGGTCGAGGACGACTACGAGGACCTGCTCGCCGGCGCGAGCCCGGACGACTGGCGCGACCCCGAGCTGAACGAGGGGGAGGCGGCGGCCATGTGCTACACGAGCGGCACGACCGGGCGCCCGAAGGGCGTGCTCTACTCGCACCGCTCGACCGTGCTGCATGCCCTCGGCGTCGCCGCGGGCAACCCGATGGGGCTCGGCATCTCCGAGCAGGACGTGGTCCTGCCGGTTGTCCCGATGTTCCACGCGAATGCCTGGGGCTACCCGTACCTCGCCACCGCGATCGGCGCGAAGCTCGTCTACCCGGGGCCGTTCCTCGATCCCGAGACGCTGCTGGACGACTTCGTCGAGGAGGGCGTCACGTGGACCGCCGGCGTGCCGACGATCTGGCTCGGCATCCTCGGGTTGCTCGACGCGAACCCGGGCAAGTGGGACCTCTCGAGGCTGAAGGGGATGCTCGTCGGCGGCTCGGCGGCGCCCCGGGCGATGATCGCCGGGTTCAAGGAGCGGCACGGGCTCGACGTCGTCCACGGCTGGGGCATGACGGAGACCTCGCCCGTCGCCTCGACCGCCCAGCTTCCGGGTGAGCTGGCGGGCGCCGATGCGGACACACGCTACGACTACATCGCGATGCAGGGGCTGCCGCTGCCGCTCGTCGAGGTGCGCAACCGCGACGCCGACGGCAACGAGCTGCCGTGGGACGGCGAGTCGATGGGCGAGCTCGAGGTCCGGGGGCCGTGGATCGCCGCCGGCTACTACGACACGCCCGAGCAGGCCGATCGCTGGACCGACGACGGCTGGTTCAAGACCGGCGACGTGGTCACGATCCACCCGCGCGGCTTCATCCAGATCAAGGACCGGTCGAAGGACGTGATCAAGTCGGGCGGGGAGTGGATCTCCTCGGTCGACCTCGAGAACGCGCTGATGGCGCACCCGGCCGTCGCCGAGGCGGCCGTCATCGCCGTGCCCGACCCGAAGTGGGACGAGCGCCCGCTCGCCGCGATCGTGCTCCGCGAGGGACAGCGCACCACGGCCGACGAGCTGCGCGAGTTCCTCGCGCCGGACTTCGCGAAGTGGTGGCTCCCCGACCGGTTCGAGTTCGTCGACGAGATCCCGAAGACGAGCGTCGGCAAGTTCCGCAAGACGGCGCTTCGAGAGATCTTCGCGCCGGAGACGGTGACGAGCTCGTGATCGAGACCGTCTGGCTCGACAACCCGCCGGTGAACGCCGTCAACGCGGGGATCATCGAGACGCTCTGGAACGCGTTCGAGAACCTGGGCGACGACGTCCGCGCCGTCGTGCTTCGCGGCAAGGGAGAGCGGGCGTTCTCCGCGGGCGCGGACATCACCGGCTTCGTCGGCGGCTCAGCCGAGGGCGAGCGGCCCGCCGGCATCCAGCCGGTCGCCGACCTGATCGAGCAGGCTCCCGTACCCGTCGTCGCCGCGATCCACGGCTACTGCCTCGGCGGCGGGCTCGAGATCGCCCTCGCCTGTGACCTCCGCATCGCGACGCGTGAGGCGCAGCTGGGCTTCCCCGAGGTGAATCTCGGCCTTCTGCCCGGCGGCGGCGGCACGCAGCGCGCACCCCGGCTGATCTCGGCGGGCCGCGCCCGGTGGCTCGTCATGTCGGGAGAGCGGATCCCGGCGGAGACCGCGGAGGCATGGGGGCTCGTCGAGTTCGTCGTGGACGACCTCGACGAGGGGATCGCACGCTACGTCGAGCCGCTCGCCGGCCAGAGCCCGCATGCGATCCGCCGCATCAAGGAGCTGCTCCGGGCGACGCGCGACACGCGCTCGGACGAGCGCGAGGTCGAGGCGTTCGCCGCCTGTCTCAATTCCGAGGACGGGCAGGAGGGCGTCGCCGCCTTCCTCGAGAAGCGCGCGCCGAGCTGGACAGGCCGGTGAGGGCGGTCGTCCTGCGCGAGGTCGGCGGCGACCTCGAGCCGGCCGACGTGCCCGAGCCCGTCGGCGAGCACGTCGTCGAGGTGCGCGCTGCCGGGGTCAACTTCGCCGACGTCCTCGTCCGCCGCGGGCGCTACCCGCAGATGCCGGAGCTCCCCGTCGTGCTCGGCAACGAGGTCGCCGGTGAGCTCGGCGGCCGGCGCGTCGTCGCCCTGCCGCGGGCTGCCGGAGGCTATGCCGAGCGCGTGGACGCCGATCCCGACTGGGTGTTCCCGCTGCCGGACAACGCCGGCTTCGCGGCCGGGGCGGCGTTCCTGACCACCTACCTGACGGTGCACATCCCGCTCGTGCACCAGCTGCGCGTGAGCGGCCGGTCGGTCGTCCTCGTCCATGCCGGCTCCGGCGGCGTCGGCTGTGCCGCGATCCAGCTCTCGAAGCAGCTGGGCGCCCGGGTGATCGCGACCGCGAGCACGGACGAGAAGCGCGCCTTCGCCAGAGAGGTGGGCGCCGACGAGGCCGTCGGCTACGACGAGATCGACGACCTGAGGGTCGACGTGGTGCTCGACCCCGTCGGCGGCGAGGTGTTCACGCGGTCGCTGCCGCTCCTGAACCCGCTCGGCGCGATCGTCGCCATCGGCTTCGCCGGCGGCGCCTGGCAGGACCCGAGCGTTCAGTGGCTCGTCGGGCGGAACGCGGCCGTCGTCGGCATCTACCTGGGCCGGCTGATGAAGCTGCGGCCCGAGGTCGTGCGCTCGTCGGCCGAGGATCTGCTCGCGCTCTGGGCGCGGGGCGAGATCGAGCCTGTCGTCGGGCACCGCTTCCCGCTCGAGGAGGCAGGCGCCGCGCATGCGCTGATCGAGTCGCGGCAGCATGTCGGCAAGGTCGTCCTCGAGCCGTGAGGGCGATCGTCACCGGCGGCGAGGGCGGGATCGGGCGCGCAATCAGGGCCCGGCTGGAGCGCGAGGGTTACGAGGTCGAGTCGCTCGACCTCCGCACCGGCTTCGATGTCACGGACCCGTCCGCCTGGGAGCAGGTGGACGCCGTCGACCTCGCCTGTCTGAACGCCGGCGTGCTCACCGGCGAGACCGACCCGCGCAGGCTCCGGCCCGAGCAGTACCGGCGGGCGGTGGCGGTGAACGTGGACGGGGTCGTGCTCGGCATCCTCCGCCTCGTGCGCGTCATGGAACGCGGCTCGATCGTCGCGACGGCCTCGCTCGCCGGGCTGACGGCCATGCCGAGCGATGCCGTCTACTCGCTGACGAAGCACGCGGTGGTGGGCTTCGTGCGCAGCGTTGCGCCGCTGGTCGAGCCGGTCCGCGTCAACGCCGTCTGCCCCGGGATCGCCGACACGCCCATGATCGACCAGCAGCGGGCGACGTTCGCCGCGGCCGGCTTCCCGCTGCTCCCGCCGGGCGACGTCGCGGACGCCGTCTGGCGGGCGGCGACGAGCGACGGGAGCGGCGAATGCTGGTTCGTGCAACCCGGGCGCGAGCCCGCGCCGTTCCGTTTCCCGAACCTTCCGGGGCCTCGGGCGGAGGGGGAGCGCGTGGGCCGCCCGCCGATGTAGCTCGTGAGCCTCTGGGCGCGGATTCACGCCGCGCTCTACGACCCGCTCACGGCGGGGGCGGAGCGGAAGGAGCTCGGCAGCGCCCGGCGGGCACTGCTCGCCGGCGCGCGCGGTCGGGTGCTCGAGATCGGCGCCGGCACGGGCCATAACCTGCCGCACTACCCGCCCGGGATCGAGCTCGTCCTGACCGAGCCCGAGCCGCACATGGTCCGGCGCCTCACCCGCCTGGCGCCGGTCATCGTCGCGCGGGCGGAAGAGCTGCCCTTTCCCGACGCGTCGTTCGACACGGTCGTCTCGACGCTCACGTTCTGCACCGTGGCCGACCTGCCGGCTGCGCTCGCGGAGGTCGGGCGTGTCCTTCGCCCGGAGGGGCGGCTGCTCTTCCTGGAGCACGTGCGGGGCCTGCCGGGGTCGCGGCTCGAGCGCTGGCAGGACCGGCTGGAACGTCCCTGGGGCCTCGGGGCGTGCGGCTGCCATCCGAATCGCGACATCGCGGCGGAGGTTCGGCGCGCCGGATTCGAGCTCGAGGAGCCCCGGCGGGTCGAGTGGCCGTGGATGCCGGCGCTGATCCGGCCGGTCGTGATCGGCTCGGCGCGGCACCGGCCCGCCTCCATCAGTTGAGGCCGGGGTCGAACGGCATTCGCTCCATCAGCGCGAAGCGGCGGCCCTTCCGGTGCACGACGTTGCGCCACAGCTCGTCGGGATCCTCGGCGAACGCGTCGTCCGGCACCGCATCGACGACGATCCAGGACAGCTCCTCGAGCTCCGACTCGAGCTGGCCCGGGCTCCAGCCGGAGTATCCGGCGAAGAGGCGCAGACGGCGGATCGAGAGCTCGTCCGGCTCTGCATCGGCCGGCATGAATCCGAGGCCGGCGACGATCGGCGCGGCCGCCTCGTCCACGTCGTCGAACTCCGCGAGCACCATGAACGCCTCCGGCTGCACGGGCCCGCCGACGAAGACGGGACCCTCTGCGCCCGGCAGCCCTTCGAGCGCCGGGACGGCGTCCGTGGCGGCGACGTCCGACGGCCGGCTGAGCACGAGGCCCATCGCTCCGTCGTCGTCGTGGTGCGCGACGAGAACCACGGTCTTGCGGAAGTTCGGGTCGACGAGAGCCGGCGACGAGACGAGCAGCTTCCCCTGGAGCGAGTTCACTGCCTACGCGAAGCGCCAGCCGTCTCCGGCGGCGAACGCCTTCAGGATTCGTTTGGCGACGACCTGCCGGTGAACCTCGTCGGGGCCGTCGTAGATGCGTCCGCCGCGGGCCATCATCGCCATGTGGGCGAGCGGCGTCTCGTCCGTCAGCCCGCGCGCACCGTGCACCTGGATCGCCCGGTCGATCACGTCCTGGAGCACCCGCGCGGCGAAGAACTTGATCGCCGAGATCTCGACGCGTGCCTCGCTGCCTCCGTCGATCTTGTGCGCGGCGTCGAGCGTCATCAGCCGGCACGCCTGGATCTCGGCGTAGCTGTCTGCGATCCAGTTCTGGACCGTCTGCTTGCGCGACAGCTGTTCGCCGAACGACTCCCGCTGCAGCGAGTACTCGCACATCAGCTCGAAGGCGCGCTGCATCTGGCCGAGCCAACGCATGACATGGTGGATGCGACCGGGGCCGAGCCGCTTCTGCGCGATCAGGAAGCCGCTGCCGACCTCCCCGAGCGTGTTCGAGACGGGGACATGCACGTTCTGGTAGCGGACCTCGCAGTGCGTCGACCAGTTGCGGCCGCGGTGCCCCATCGTCGGGACGGCACGGACGATCTCGACGCCCGGCGTGTCGGCGGGCACGATGATCTGCGTCGCGCGGGAGTGCGGGTGGGCGCTGGGATCGGTGACCGCCATCACGATTCCGAAGGCGGCGCCCTCGGCGCCCGACGAGAACCACTTGTGACCGTCGACCACCCATTCCTCGCCGACGCGGACCGCGCGCGTGCGGAGCGTCGTCGGGTCCGACCCGGGCACCTCGGGCTCGGTCATCGAGAAGAACGAGCGGATGTCGCCGGCGACGAGGGGATAGAGCCAGCGCTCCTTCTGCTCGGGCGTCCCGAACATGTGCAGGATCTCGGCGTTGCCGGCGTCGGGAGCCTGGCAGCCGAAGACGAGCTGGCCCCAGACCGTGCGGCCGATGTGCTCGTTCAGGTACGCGTAGTCGAGGAACCCGGTGCCGGTGCCTCCCGCGTCGGGTGGGACGTGGGGCGCCCAGAGACCGAGTGCGCGCACCTCCCGCCGCAGCTGCGCGACGAGCTCGTCTGCCTTCTCGTCCTCCCGGTCGAGGATCGCTTCGTTGGGGAGCACGCGCTCGAACATGAAGGCGCGCACCTGCTCCAGCTTCTCGGTCGGCGGTGCCCAGGCGGTGGCGGTCATTCCCGTAGCATCGCACCGATGCGGCTCGGCTTCTACATGGGGTACGCGCAGCCGGGCACGAACCCGCGCGACCTGCTCGAGCTGGCATGCGAGGCCGAGCGGCTCGGCTACTCGTCGGCATGGGCGGCCGAGGCGTGGGGCGTCGACGCGGTGACGCCGCTCGCGTGGCTCGGCGCGATGACGTCGGAGATCGGGCTCGGCACGGCGATCATGCAGCTGCCGGGGCGGTCGCCGGCGAACGCCGCCATGACCGCGGCGACGCTCGATCTGCTGTCGGGCGGCCGCTTCCTGATGGGGCTCGGCACGTCGGGCCCGCAGGTCGTCGAGGGCTGGCACGGACAGGAGTGGGGGAGGCCGCTCGGGAAGACGCGCGAGTACGTGGAGATCGTGCGGGCGGTCCTCCGGCGCGAGCGGCTCGAGCACCACGGCGAGCACTACGACATCCCCGTGCAAGGCGGCACCGGCCTCGGCAAGCCGCTGAAGCTGATGGCGCGGCCGCTGCGGGCGGACATCCCGATCTACCTGGCTGCGATCGGGCCGAAGGCGGTCGCGCAGGCACTCGAGATCGCCGACGGCTGGCTGCCGATCTTCTGGTCCCCCGAGAAGGCAAAGGACGTCTTCCCGCTCGCAGGCGTGCGTCCCGGGTTCGACATCGCCCCGTCCGTTCCGGCAGTCGTCACCGACGACGTCGAGGCCGGCCGGAACGCGCTCAAGGGCTACTACTCGTTCTACATCGGCGGCATGGGCGCGCGGTCGAAGAACTTCTACAACGACCTCTTCGTCCGCTACGGCTACGAAGCCGAGGCACGAGAGATCCAGGAGCTCTTCCTCGGCGGCAACCAGCAGGAGGCCGCCGGGAAGGTGCCCGACGCGTTCGTGGACGAGGTTGCGCTCGTCGGGCCGGTGGAGCGGATCCGTGACCGGCTCGGCGCCTGGCGCGACTCCGGCGCGACGACGCTGCTCGTCTCGACGCGAGACCTCGCGACGCTGCGCGGCGTCGCCGAAGCGGCAGCCTAGACCAGCTCGAGCGCCGTCTCGGCGAGGCGCGGTACGGCGTGCTCGAAGATCGCGGCACGGGTGTCCTCGGCGCCGAGCTCGCCGCGGATGAAGCGCCCGTAGATCGCCTCGCAGAACACGGAGGCCTTCCAGAGCGCGAGCGCCTCGAACCAGGCGATCCCCTCGACGTCGCGTCCGCTTCGGGCCGCGTAGCGCTCGGCGAGCTGCGCCCGGCTCGGGAAGCCGGGCTCGCCGGTCACGGGCGACGAGCCGAGCGCGGAGGCGCGGCCGCCCGGCTCGGTGTACATCGCGAGCAGGTAGCCGACGTCGGCGCGCGGATCGCCGATCGCGCCCATCTCCCAGTCGAGGACGGCGACGATCCGCGTGGGCTCGTCGCGCGCGACCATCATGTTCCCGAGCCGGTAGTCGCCGTGCACGACGGTCGAGGGCAGGGGCTCGGGCAGCCGTGCCGCCAGCCGGCGGGCCACCTCGTCGACGGCCGGCAGGGTGCGCGTCTGGTTGATCTCCCAGAGCTGCGTGAACCGTCGCACCTGCCGCTCGAGGTAGCTGCCCGGGCGCACGAACGCGGCGAGCTCCGGGTGCATCACATCCGCCGCATGGATCTCGACGAGCGTGTCCACGAGGTCCAGCCCGAGCGTGAGGCGCGCCTCCTCGGCGTCGAGACCGGGCGGCAGCTCCTCGGTGATCACGTAGCCGTCGAGATGGCGCATCACGTAGAAGGGGACGCCCAGAACGGCATCGTCCTCGCAGACCGCGACGATCTCCGGCAGCCGCGAGAAGCCGGCAGCCCTGATCGCGTTCTGGAGACGCGCCTCGCGCACCATGTCGTGCGCAGAGGGCGGCAGCGGCGGCCTCGGCGGACGGCGCAGCACGAACCGCTCGCCGCCGCGCTCGATCAGGAACGTGAAGTTCGAGCCGCCGCCGTCGCCGATCCGGGTTGCGGTCACCGGGCCGGTTCCGAGCCCTCGCTCGTCGAGGAACGCGGCAACTTCCTCCTCGACGATCAGCGGGGTCGGCACGCTGCGATGCTACGCAGGATGCGCCGGCGGCTCTACCTGATGCGGCACGCCGAGGTGTCGTACGTCGGGGAGCGCGATCCCGAAGCGGTCCGCCTGACCGAGCGAGGGCGCGAGCAGGCTGCGGCGGCCCGGCACGCACTTGCGGACGTGGAGCTCGACAAGGTGGTGACGAGCTCGCTGCCCCGCACGATCGAGACGGCGGCGGTGGTCGTCCCCGGTCGCGAGGCAGAGTGGTGGGCCGAGTTCGACGAGTGGCGCGGCGGACGGCTCGACGACCTGCCGCCGGACGAGCTCGAGCAGGCGTTCGTCGGGTCCTTGCACGTCCGGGACGAAGCTGCGCGGTTCCTCGGAGGGGAGTCGCTCGGAGAGGCGCTCGACCGCGTCCTGCCCGCATTCGACCGGCTCGTCGCCGGCGACTGGGAGACGGCGCTCGCCGTCTTCCACGGGGGCGTGAACAGGATCCTCCTGTCGCACGCGCTCGGAGGGGGACGGACGTACTTCGGGAACCTCGAGCAGGCGCCGGCCTGCATCAACGTGCTCGACCTGGGCGGGGACGGCGGCTGGATCGTCCGGACCGTGAACTACATCCCGTACGACCCGCTTCACCCTGCGCGGACGACCACGATGGAGCATCTGTGGGGCGAGCTCCAGGCGTGGCTCGACGAGCGCGACTAGACGCTGCCTGGAACCCTCTAGGATCAACCGGCTGCGATCAGCGCGACGCCCGCCATCGCGACGGCCACGCCCGCCTGCTGCGGCCGGGTGAGCCGCTCGCCGAGGAGGAGATGGGCGAGCAGGACCGTGACGACCGGGTAGAGCGAGCCGAGCACCGAGACGAGCGCGAGAAGCCCGTGGCCGCTCGCCACGGCGAAGAGCGCGTTCGCCGAGACGTCCGCGAGCCCCACGGCGACCACCGCCGGAAGCAGGCGGCGACCGATCAGAAGCGGCGCGCGGAGGACGGCCGCGACCGAGACGAGCAGCGAGAGCGAGCCGACCCGGGCGCCGAGCAGCGTCGAGAGCGCGTCGCCCTGCCGGCTGCCGAGGCCGAGGAAGTAGACGAAGAGCCCCAGTGCGAACGCCGCGACGAGCGCGAGCAGCACCGCCCGCGTCCGCTCGGCCGATGCGGACCTGTGCTCCTCGAGCGAGGCGAGCACGGCGCCGCCGAGCGCCGCACCGGCCCCGGCCACGGCGACCGCGGCGGGACGCTCGCCCGAGGCGAGCGAGATCCCGAACGGCACGACTGCGCCGCATGCGACGAGCGGCGAGACGACGCTCATCGTCCCGAGCGAGAGCGCGCGGTAGAACGCGGCGAGGCCCGCACCGCCGCCTGCCCCCGCCGCGAGCCCGAGCAGGAAGGACCGCAACCCGACGTCGCCGCGCACCGTGACGGCGACGCAGAGCGCGACGAAGCCTGCCGCCTGGGACTGGACGGTGACCGCGAACGCGGGCAGCCGCTTCGTCAGCGACCCGCCGGCGAAGTCGGCGCTTCCCCAGACGACCGACGAGCCGAGCGCGAGAGCGAGACCGACGAGCGCCAGCTCAGCGCAGCCGCTCGACGAGCATCGCCATTCCCTGTCCGCCCCCGACGCACATCGTCTCCAGCCCGATCGTGCGATCGAGCGTCTCGAGATCGTTCAGGAGCGTGTTCATGATCCGCGCCCCGGTCATCCCGTACGGGTGGCCGAGCGCGATGGCGCCACCGTGCGGGTTCAGCTTGTCGCTGAACGGATCGACGCCGATCTCCCTGCACACCGGCAGCACCTGTGCCGCGAACGCCTCGTTGAGCTCGACGACGTCGACGTCGTCGATCGTCATCCCGGCATAGCCGAGCACTCTGCGCACCGCTTCGATCGGCCCGACGCCCATGATCTCCGGGTCGAGCCCCGAGACCGACGACGCGATGATTCGCGCCCGCGGCGTGATCCCGAGCTCGGCGGCCCGGTCGGCCGACATGACGACGACTGCCGCCGCGCCGTCGTTCAGCGGGCACGAGTTGCCCGCGGTGACCTTCCCGCCCGGCTTGAACGCCGGATCGAGCGTTGCCAGCTTCTCGATCGTCGACCCGCGGCGCGGCCCGTCGTCGTCGGCCACGCCGTCGTACGGAGAGATCTCGCGGGCGAAGAACCCGGAGTCCTGGGCGGCGACGGCGCGCTCCTGGGACTGCTGCGCGAAGCGGTCCATCTCCTCACGCGACACGTCCCAGCGCTCCGCGACGTTCTCGGCGGTCAGGCCCATCGGGATGTAGACGTTCGCGATCGGGGCGTCGTCGCCGAAGAGCGCGGGGTGGAGCTCGTCCTCCGAGCGCGGGTAGCCGTTGACCTGCGTGATCGACTCGACGCCGGCTGCGACGAACGCCTCGCCCTCGCCCGCCTTGATCGCGTGGAACGCCATCCGGATCGTCTGCAGGGACGATGCGCAGAAGCGGTTGACCGTCGTGCCCGGGACCGCGTGCGGCAGCCCCGCGAGCAGCGCCGCCCGGCGGCCGAGGTTCATCCCCTGCTTCTCCTGCGGGAACCCGCACCCGACCATCACGTCGACGATCTCCTGCTCGGGCAGCGCCGGGCACCTTGTCGAGCGCGGAGCGGATCGCGAACGCGACGAGGTCGTCGGGGCGCACGTCGACGAGCGAGCCCTTGGCGGCCCGGCCGATGGCCGTGCGCGCGGCGGAGACGATCACGGCGTCGGCCACGCCCCAATATTGACTGATGGGTCAAATCGAGGTTGACTGACCGGCTCCATGGGGTCGCTGCTCGAACTCCGGGACGTCGACGCGCGCTACGGCCAGGTGCAGGCCCTGCGGGGGGTGAGCCTGAGGGTCGACGAGGGGGAGATCGTGGCGATCCTCGGGGCGAACGGCGCCGGCAAGACGACGACGCTGCGCGCGATCTCCGGCACCGTCCGCCGCACGGGGACCCTCAAGCTCGCGGGCCGCTCCCTCGCCCGACGCGGGCCCGAGCAGACCGCCCGGCTCGGCGTCGCACACGTGCCCGAAGGCCGCGGCACCTTCGTCGAGCTGACGGTGTGGGAGAACCTGCGCCTGGGCGCGCACGTCCGCCGCGGGCCGCTGCGGGACGATTTCCGGCGCGTGCTCGAGTACTTCCCCTGGCTCGACGGCCGACGCTCCCAGCAGGCGGGCACGCTGTCGGGCGGTGAGCAGCAGATGCTCGCCCTCGCCCGCGCGCTGATGCAGCGGCCGCAGCTGCTGCTGCTGGACGAGCCGTCGCTCGGCCTCGCCCCGCTCGTCGTCGCCGAGATCTTCCGGATCGTCCGCGAGCTGAACGAGCGCGAGGGCACGGCCGTCCTGCTGGTCGAGCAGAACGCCCGGACCTCGCTCGCGTCGGCATCCCGCGCCTACGTGCTCGAGGTCGGCCGCGTCGCCTTCGAAGGCACGAGCGAGGAGCTGTCGACCCGTGACACGATCCGGCGGAGCTACCTGGGCTACTGATGACGACGATCTCCGTGCTGCAGAGAGGTTCGAGGCTTCGCCCGGCCGGCGCGTGGATCGTGCCCCTGTTCATCCTCGCCGGCTGCGTGTTCCTCGTGATCGGGTCGCTGCAGAGCTCGCTCTTCGCCCAGCAGACGATCTCCGGGCTCGCGAACGGCGGCATCTACGCGAGCCTCGCCGTCGCGCTCGTCCTCATCTACCGCGCGACCGAGGTGATCAACTTCGCGCAGGGCGCACTCGCGACGTTCTCGACCTACATCGCGTGGCAGCTGATCGCCTGGGGGCTCTCGTACTGGCCGGCGTTCGTCGCGACGCTCGGGATCGCCTTCGTCGGAGGTGTCGTCGTCGAGCTGGTCGCGATCCGGCCGGTCGAGCGGCGCGGCAACGTGCTGACGGTCGTCATCGCGTCGATCGGCCTGCTGATCCTGGTCGAGGGCCTGGTCGGGAAGATCTGGGGCAACGACATCCGCTTCATGCCGGCGCCCTTCGCACCGCACGTCTACCGGTTCGGGGGCATCGCATTCTCCCGGCAGGACGTGGCGACGATCGGGATCTCGATCGCCTCGGTCGGGGTTCTCTGGCTGCTGTTCCAGTTCACGAAGGTCGGGCTCGCGATGCGGGCGGCCGCGGTCCGTCCCGAGGCGGCCCGGCTCGTCGGGATCCGAGTCAGCTGGATGCTCTCGCTCGGCTGGGGCCTCGCCGCCGTGCTCGGCGCCGTCGCGGGGATGATGGCCGCGGCGAGCCCGACGGTGCTCCTGCAGCCGTCGATGATGGACGGCATCCTCATCTACGCCTTCGCGGCAGCCGTGCTCGGAGGCCTCGAGAGCGCGGCCGGCGCCGTCATCGGGGCGCTCGCGATCGGCGTCGCCCTGAACCTGCTCGGCAGCTACGTCAGCTGGGTGACACCGCAGCTGCTCCTGCCGGCGGCGTTCGTGCTGATGCTCGTCGTCCTGCTCGTGAAGCCCTCCGGGCTCTTCGGCCGGACCAGGGTGCGGCGCGTATGAGGCTTCGGCTTCGTCCTGCCACGGCATTCGGCGTCGCCGCGACGCTCGGCGCCGCTCTCGTGATCGCGCTGCTGCCGTTCACGCTCTCCGACTACAACCGCACCACCGGAGCGAACGTCGGCGTGTACTTCATCGCGATCCTGGCGCTCAACATCGTCACGGGCTACACCGGCCAGATCTCGATCGGCCACGGCGCCTTCATGGCCGTCGGCGGCTACGCCACCGCGATCCTGACCCACGATCACGGCTGGAACGACATCGCGACGCTGCCGATCGCCGCGCTGGTCGGCTTCGCTGCAGGGATCGTGGTCGGTCTCCCGGCGCTCCGCTTCCACGGCGTCTACCTTGCCCTGACGACGTTCGCCGTCGCCCTCGCGGTGCCGCAGATCGCGAAGAACTACTCCGGCTTCACCGGAGGCACCGAGGGGCTCGCGCTGCCGGCGCACAGCGGGCTGTGGCTCTACCGGACGTCCTGGATCGTCGCGGGCATCGTGTTCGTCTTCGCCTGGCTTCTGCTGCGCGGCCGGACGGGTCGCGCGTTCCGCGCGGTGCGGGACGGCGAGATCGCCGCCACCTCCTCGGGCGTCAGCCTCGCCGTCTACAAGACGGTGGCCTTCGGGGTCTCCGCGGCCCTCGCGGCCGTCGCGGGATCCGTGTACGTGCTCGTGAACAGCTTCGTCAACCCCGACATCTTCGGGCTGACGCTGTCCCTGTACATCCTGATCGGTGCCGTCGTGGGCGGGCTCGGCTCGCTCTGGGGCGTGATCGTCGGTGCTGCGTTCATCCAGCTGCTGCCGATCGGCCTAACCACGACGCACGTCACCTCGTCGCAGTTGGTACCGGTGATCTTCGGAGCCGTCGTCATCGCAGTGATGGCCGTCCTGCCCCTCGGTGCGGCCAATCTGCTGCAGACGGCCTTGCATTTCGGATCCAAAGCGGGTCAAAGTTCAGACGTTCCCCTAGGCACGGAGGGCAGATGACCAGGAAGACGAAGGGAGCGCTCGCGCTCGCAGTGCTCGCCACGTGCGCCGCCGTCGGTGTCTCGGCGGCGACCGCCTCGCACTCGGCGACGCCCGGCGTCACGAAGCGCACGATCACGATCGGCGGCACGTTCCCGCTCACGGGGCCGGCCGCCCTCTACAGCGCGATTCCCAAGGCCGAGTTCGCGTACTTCTCGTACGTGAACGCGCACGGCGGGGTGAACGGACGGCAGATCGTCTTCAAGTACTACGACGACCAGTACAACCCCGCGAACACCGTTCCGCTGACGAAGAAGCTCGTGCAGCAGGACAAGGTGTTCGCCGTCTACGGGAGCCTCGGCACGGCGCCGACGCTCGCCGCACGCGACTACCTGAACAAGGCGGGCGTGCCGCAGGTGCTCGTCGCCACGGGCGACTCCTACTGGGGCGCCCAGTACAAGAAGTACCCCTGGACGATGGGGTTCCAGCCCGACTACCCGGGTGAGTCGCGCGTCTACGGCCAGTTCATCCGGACGAAGATCCCGCAGGCGAAGATCGGCGTCCTGATGCAGGACGACGCCTACGGCCAGAACTACTACAACGGGCTCCTGCAGGGCCTCGGCGCCGCGAAGAGCAAGATCGTCGACGTCGAGAAGTACGACTCCACGCAGACGGACGTCAGCCAGCAGATCGTGAAGCTGAAGGCGTCGGGAGCGAACACGCTCGTCATCTTCGCGATCCCGACGCAGACGATCGGCGCGCTCGTCGTGACGACGAAGCTCGGCTGGCATCCGATCGAGTTCGTCAACAACGTGTCCTCGTCGTCGCTCTTCATGGCGCTCGCACGGCAGAGCGGTGCGAACGTCGACGGGGCGATCACGGCGAACTACCTCAACGACTACGTCAACCAGCCGAACACGGCGCCGTCGAAGCTCTTCAAGTCGATCATCGACAAGTACGACCCCGGTGCGAACCTGCTCGACACCGACATCGAGTACGGCGTCGCGAGCGCGTGGACGATGGTGCAGGCGCTGAAGAACGCCGGGAAGAACCCGACGCGCAAGAGCTTCATGGACGCGCTCACGCACATGAACTACACGAACCCGTTCCTCTATCCGGGCGTCAAGATGGTGACGACCCCCACGGAGCGGTTCCCGATCGACCAGCAGATCCTCGAGAAGTACTCGAACGGGGCATGGCATCCGTTCGGGCACATCTTCTCGAAGGCGCGCTGAGGGCTGACGCGAGAGCGGCGGCGGCGCGTTCGCGCCGCCGCCGCTAGCGTCCAGGCATGGTCGAGGAGCTCGAGCCGGGCATCCACCGCATCACTTTCCGCCTGCCGCTCGGGATCGACCACGTGCACTGCTACCTGCTGCGCTCCTCGAGCGGCGGGCTCATCCTCGTCGACACGGGGCTCGGCTCGCGTGACCCCGAGGCGAAGTGGCGGCCCGTCCTCGACGCGCTCGACGCGCCGATCGAGGCGATCGTCGTCACGCACATGCATCCCGACCACGTCGGCGGCTCGCGGGACGTGCACGAGCTGACGGACGCTCCGGTCCTCCAGGGACGGGAGGATCACGAGCAGTGCGTTCGCGCGTGGGGCGAGCGCGACCCCGAGCGGTTCGCCGTGTACTGGCTCGAACAGGGCATGCCTCCCGCGGCCGCCGCCGGCGTCAGCGAGGACTCCGATCGACTCGCGGCGGCGGTGCACTGGATGGAGCGGCCGCAGCAGCTCCTGGAGCCCGGCGACGACGTCGACGGGTGGAGAGTCGAGCTGCTCCGCGGCCACGCGGACGGCCACATCGTGCTCGTCCGCGGGGACGTGCTGATCGCCGGGGACACGATCCTCGAGGGAATCACGCCTGCGATCGGGCTGTACCCGCGGTCGCGACCCGATCCGCTCGGCGACTACCTGGGCACGCTGGCCCGCATCGAGGAGCTGGCGCCGCGCGTCGCCTACGCGGGGCATCGGGATCCCGTGCGCGACCCTGCGGGCCGTGCCCGGGAGATCCGGGCGCATCACGCAGACCGGCTCGAGCGGGCGCTCGCCGCGCTCGACGGCGAGCCGCTCAGCCCGTACGACGTCTCCCTCCGCCTCTTCGAGAACGAGCTCTCGGCGACGTTACGGCGATTCGCGACGGCCGAGTCGCTCGCCCACCTCGTCCGGCTCGAGCGCGACGGCCGCGTCGAGCGGACGGAGGCGGGATTCGCGCGGGTAGACCGATAACCGGCCGATACCATGACGTCGTGGAGCCGCCTCGGATCGGCGTTCTCGCCGTGCAGGGAAACTTTCGTGAGCACGCACGCGTGCTGCGCCGGCTGGGCGCAGACGTCGTCGAGGTGCGCAAGCCCGTCGAGCTCGAGGGGCTCGACGGGCTCGTGATCCCCGGGGGCGAGTCGACGACCTTCATGCGGCTGATGCGCCTCTACGGGCTCGACGAGGCCGTCCGCCGCTTCGAGCGGCCGGTGTTCGGCACGTGCGCCGGGATGATCGTCCTCGACCGGAACCACCTCGGGCTCGTCGACATGACCGTGAAGCGCAACGCCTTCGGCCGGCAGGTCGCGTCCTTCGAGACCGATCTCGCGGTTGCGGGCGAGGACGCCCCGATGCGGGCGGTGTTCATCCGGGCTCCGGTGATCGACGAGGTGGGGGAGCGCGTCGAGGTGCTCGCCACCGTCGAGGGCCGGCCCGTGCTCGCGCGGGAGGGACGGTTCCTCGTGGCCGCCTTCCATCCCGAGCTGACGGACGACACGCGGCTCCACGAACGGTTTCTGCAACTCGTGAAGGAGGGGACGTCGGTTGTCCGGGCATAGCAAGTGGTCGTCGATCAAGCACAAGAAGGGCGCGGCGGACGCCAAGCGCGGGCAGCTCTTCTCGAAGCTCTCGCGCGCGATCATCGTCGCGGCGAAGGAGGGGGGCGGCGACCCGGCGAACAACCTCGCCCTGCAGAACGCGATCGAGAAGGCGAAGTCCTACTCGATGCCCAAGGACAACATCGACCGGG
>CAWASP010000019.1:0-84872 GCA_963784765.1 uncultured Thermoleophilia bacterium | reverse complement strand
CCTCGGCGCAGCGCTCGAGGCTCTCGAGCTCGACCCATTCCTCCGTCTCGTGGGCTCCGGCTCCACGCGGGCCGAAGACGACGGTCGGGATCCCGGCGTCGGCGATCAGGGCGCCGTCGGTCCAGAACGCAATGCCGCCGAGCCCGCCTCCGGCATGCCGCACGACCTCTTGCGGAAGCTCGTGGCCCGGGTCGGTCTCGAGCGGGTCTCGGTCGAGCGTGAGGCGGAAGCTCGCCCCGGTGCCGTCCACGAGTCGTCGCACCTCCTCCTCGACGGTGTCTCTCGACTCGCCCGGGATCGTCCGCCGCTCGCCCACGAGCAGGCATCGCTCCGGGTAGCTCGAGTACTCCTGGCCGCCTTCGATCACCGAGGCATGCACGGAGCCGCTGCCGACCAGCTCGTGCGCGCGGGCCGCCGGGAGCGCCTCCGCGAGGGCTGCGAGACGCGTCAGCACGGGGCCCATCGCGACAATCGCGTCGACGCCGAGGTCGGGTCGAGAGCCGTGCGCGGCGCGGCCCCGCGTCTCGATCTCGAACCCGACGAATCCCCTGTGCGCAATGCAGACCCGCTCGTCCGTCGGCTCGCACACGATCGCGCCGCCGGCGCCGTGCCTCTCGAGCAGATGCTCGGTTCCGGCCGACGCGAACTCTTCGTCGATGACGCACGCGACGACGACGTCCCCTGCAAGCCGTTCCTCAGACGCCCGAGCAGCAGCGACGAGCGCAGCTGCGAGCGCGCCCTTCATGTCGTAGGCACCGCGGCCGTGCAGCCGCCCCGCCCGGATCTCGGCCGAGAACGGCTGCTCCATCCCGATGGTGCCGACGGTGTCGAGGTGACCGTTCAGCATCAGCGTCCGGCCGCCGCCCGTCCCCGGCGCCGTGACGATCACGTTCGGCCGGCCGGGGCGCACCTCCTCGAGCTCGACCGACAGTCCCGCGCCGCCTGCCCAGCGCGCGACGACCTCCGCGGCCGCCGCCTCACCCGACCCGTCCGGTGACAGCGCCGGGTTGACCGACTCAGCCGCGACGAGCGCCGCGGCGAGCTCCGCGATCGAACTGGTCACACCGCGCCAACGGTACGTGGCCGCTCAGCGCGCCGCCATGTCTCCGGACACAGACGGTGCGCTTGCTGCCGGTTCGATCTCGGCGACGACGTCGACGGTCGAGCCGGGAGGCCGTGCGGGGATCACATTCCCGACGATCCGCTCGCCGCCGACGAGGAGCGACGACACGCGGCCCCGCACGCCCGCCCGCTTGCGTACGGCGATGCGATAGGTCGCTCCCCGGAAGACGCGCTCGGCGGTGAAGCCCTCCCAGTCGGCGGGCAGGCACGGGTCGACGCGGAGCCCGTCGTGCTCCGGCCGGATCCCGAGGATCCATTGGGTCAGCGCGACGAGGCTCCAGGCGGCCGTTCCGGTCAGCCAGGAGTTCTTCGCCTCGCCGTGAGTGGGCGCGTCCCGCCCGGCGATCATCTGCGCATGGACATACGGCTCACAGCGATGGATCTCGCCGAGCTGCTCCCGCGCGGACGGGTTCGTCCGCAGCAGGTAGTCGAGCGCGGCGTCACCGTCGCCGACGAGCGTCTCGGCGATGACGATCCACGGGTTCGTGTGGCAGAAGACGCCGCCGTTCTCCTTGTACCCCGGCGGATACGACGTGATCTCGCCGAGCTCGGGCCGGTAGCGGGAGTAGGGGGGCTGGAGCAGGACGATGCCGTGCGGCGTCGCGAGACGCTCCCGAACCGCGGCGAGCGCCTGCTCGGCCCGCCCGTCGTCCAGGCCGATCCCGGCCATCACGCAGATGCCCTGCGGCTCGACGAAGATCTGGCCCTCGTCGTTCTCGGCCGAGCCGACCGGCCGCCCGGCATGGTCGTAGGCGCGGCGGAACCAGCCGCCGTCCCACCCGTGCAGGCGAATCGCCTCGACCATCCGCGCACGTGCTTCCCGGTCTTCGGCGGCGGCGCCGTCGTCCCCGAGGAGCAGCGCGATCGCCTCGAGCTCGGCTGCCGCGAGGACGAAGAGGCCGGCGATGAACACCGACTCGGCGACGCCTCCCTCGCGAACAGGGACGGTCTGGAACGACTCCCCGGGCGTCTCCGAGAAGGTGTTCAGGTTCAGGCAGTCGTTCCAGTCGGCGCGGCCGATCAGCGGCAGCCCGTGCGGGCCCCGGCGATCGAGCGTGTAGCGGAGCGACCGCCGGAGGTGCTCGTAGAGCGGAGTCTCCGAGCCGGGCTCGTTGTCGTAGGGCACCGGCTCGTGGAGGATCGACAGGTCGCCCGTCTCCTTGAGGTACGCGGCCGTCGCCAGCACGAGCCACAGCGGATCGTCGTTGAAGCCCGAGCCGACGGCCTCGTTGCCGCGCTTCGTCAGCGGCTGGTACTGGTGGTAGGCGCCGCCGCTACGAAGCTGCGTCGCAGCGAGGTCGAGCAGGCGCTCGCGTGCGCGCTCGGGAACGAGGTGGACGAACCCGAGCAGATCCTGGTTCGAATCGCGGAAGCCCATGCCGCGGCCGACGCCGCTCTCGAACAGCGAGGCCGACCGCGACAGGTTGAAGGTCGCCATGCACTGGTACTGATTCCAGACGTTCACCGTCCGGTCGACGTGCTCGCTCGGGGTCGACACCTGGAGCGCACCGAGGAGCCCGGCCCAGTGCTGTCGCAGGCGGGTGAACGCCCGCTCCACCTCGGCCGGGTCGCGGTAGCGGGCGAGCACCGGTGCGACCCGATGCTTGGCGACGCGGCCGGAGCCAGGTGGATCGAACTTGGCCTCGCGAGGGTTCTCCGCGTAACCGAGCACGAAGACGATCTCGCGGACCTCCTCGGGCTCGAGCGCGATCTCGACCCGGTGCGACCCGCACGGCGCCCAGCCGTGTGCGATCGAGTCCGACGACCTGCCGCGCTCGACGGCGAGCGGCCGATCCCAACCGCGATAGGGCCCGAGGAAGGCGTCACGGTCGGTGTCGAAGCCGGCGGGCGTCCCGGAACACGCGAAGTACGCGAAGTGATCCCGCCGCTCCCGGTACTCGGTCGTGTGGTAGACGACGCCCGCGTCGACCTCCACCTCGCCGACCGAGAGGTTGCGCTGGAAGTTCGTGGCATCGTCCCATGCGTCCCAGAGGCAGAACTCGACGGCGCCGACGACGGACACATGCGCGGCTCTCGTGCGGCGGTTGGCGATCCGCGTACGCCAGATCTCGAGCGTCTCGCCGAGCGGCACGAAGTAGAGCGTCTCGACCTCGATTCCCGTGCGGCGGGACGCGATCGACGTGTAGCCGAGCCCGTGGCGGCAGGTGTAGTCGTCGAGCTCGGACGTCGCCGGCAGCCAGGACGGCGACCAGAAGTCTCCCGTGTCGTCGTCGCGGACGTAGAGGTAGCGGCCGCCGGCGCCCGCGGGGACGTTCCAGTAGCGGTAGCGCGTCAGCCGGCGGAGGCGTGCGTCGCGAACGAACGAGTAGCCGCCGCCGGTGTTCGTCACGAGCGCGAAGTAGTCCTCGCAGCCCAGGTAGTTGAGCCACGGGAGCGGGGTGTCCGGACTCGTGACGACGTACTCGCGGGCCGAGTCGTCGAAGTGGCCGAAGCGCATGTCCGCCTTCAGTTCCTGCGGGGGCCCGTCGAGTCGCGCACGATCAGCCGCGTCGCGAGCTCGACACGCAGCGCCTCGATGCGCTGGCCGTCGATCAGACGGTTGAGGAGGCTCACCGCCGTGCGCCCGAGCTCGGCGAGCGGCTGACGAACGGTCGTCAGCCGCGGGACGACGTTCGCGGCGATCTCCGTGTCGTCGAAGCCCACGACCGAGAGATCCCCCGGCACCTCCAGCCCGCGCTCGAGCGCGGCGCGCATGACGCCCACCGCGAGGTTGTCGTTCGACGCGAAGATCGCCGTCGGAGGATCGTCGAGCTCCAGCAGGAGGCCGCCTGCCGTATAGCCGGTCTGGGTCTTGAAGTCCTCGCCGAGGACGAGCTCGGGGGCGAACGGGACGCCCGCGGCGGCGAGCGCCATCCGGTAGCCCTGCACCCGCTCCTCGGTCGCGAGCCAGCCGGGCGTGCCGGCGATCATGCCGATGCGGCGGTGCCCGAGGCCGAGCAGGTGCTGGGTCGCTGCCCGCGCACCCGGGAGGTGCGAGGCCGAGACCGCCGGGATGCCGTCGTCGAGCGGCTGCCTCGGATCGGCCACCACGAACGGATAGCCCTGCGCGGCGAGACGGTGCAGCTCCGCGCTCGACTCCTCCGGCAAGAGGATGATCGCGCCGTCGGTCGTCCCGCCCATCAGCCGCTCGAGCAGGGTGACCTCGCGGGCGTGCTCGTGGTGCGTGGGGCAGAGGACGAGGCGCTTGTCCTGCTCGTAGAGCGCCTCCGCAGCGCCCGACAGGATCTCCATGAAGTAGCTCTCGTCGATGAACGGCAGCGTGAACCCGATCAGCCCCGTGCGCCTGCCCGAGAGCGCCCGCGCGCTCCGATTCGTCGTGAAGCCGTGGGCGCGCATCACGCGCAGCACCTCGTTCCGCGTCTCGGCCGCGACGTCGGGGCGGTCGTTCACGACACGGGAGACCGTCGCGACGGAGACGCCCGCGAGGCGGGCGATGTCGCGAATCGTCAGTCGGACAACCTGCTGGTGCTCACCGTTGATCGCCATAGCCTATCTCCGGAAACGGTTACGGTAATAGGCGAGACTCTACCGGGAGAAAGACACGAGTGTCAATCGCACCTTCTGCGGTGTTTGGCTCAAAAAGGGGGAAACTGCAGTTGCAGTTCCCGGAACAATCTGGTAAGCGTTACCGGTACAAGGAGGCGTGGCGTGAGCGACGACAGCCAGATGAGCCGCAGATCGCGGTCGAAAGACGATCGAGCCGGCGCACAGTCGTGCGTCTCGCCACGTACTTCGATGCAGGCCACTCGGGCAATTGCCGGATGCGAACCCGGCCCGCCCGCGCAAGCCTCTTCAGGCTGGGCCTCGACCGGGCCCTCGGCCGACTGACCACAGGGAGGAACCAATGGTCGTTCGCAGGAACAGAGTCGCCGTCGCCGGGGTGCTCGCCGCCATCACCGCCGTGGCACTTGCCGCCACGCTCGCGGGTGGCGCAGGCGCCTCGTCGCAGGCGAAAGCGTATCCACGCGCGCAGACGCTCGTCACGAGCGGCACGCAGTGGGGAAACATCGCCGGCATGAACCCCTATGTCGGGAACTACGCAGCGGGGATGGTGGGCCTCGTCAACGAGACCCTGCTTCGGTACGACCCGCTCAAGGACACGTACATCAACTGGCTCGCCCAGTCCGCGAAGTGGACGGGCGCGAAGCAGTACACGATCGTCGTTCGCTCGGGCGTCAAGTGGTCCGACGGTAAGGCCTTCAAGGGGAGCGACGTCGCGTTCAACCTGAGACTCCAGCACTTCAACACAGGGCAGTGGAACAACCTGTACCTGAACGTGAAGTCGATCCAGGTCAAGGGGAACACGGTCGTCGTCAACTTCAAGTCGACGCCGAACTACATCCAGTGGCAGAACGCCATGTGGAACATCCCGATGATCAGCCCCGTCCAGGGGAAGACCATCAAGACGGCGCAGCAGCTGACGACGTACAACCCGCACAACCCGGTCGGCACCGGCCCGTACAAGCTGGACACCTCGGGCTTCGACGTGACGACCCGCGTCGTGTGGGTGAAGCGGGCTCACTGGTGGGCCTCCGACCAGGGACTGGCGCCGTCACCGGCCCCGAAGTACGTGATCGACCTCGTGAACACGAGCAACACGAACGCCCTCTCGGGCGTCCTCTCGGGTCTCGAGGACCTGAACAACAACTACCTGCCGGGCGTCAACACGCTGGTCGACCAGGGCAAGGTCAAGACGTACTTCCCGAAGGCTCCGTACATGCTGTCGGCGAACACCGCCTGGCTGGAGCCGAACACGACCCACAAGCCCCTGAACGACGCGACGTTCCGCAAGGCACTCGCGATGTCCATCGACATCGCGAAGATCGTGAAGGACGACTACCAGCACCTCGTCCTGCCCGCGAGCTCGACCGGCCTGCTCCCGACGTGGAACAAGTACGTCAACAAGGCAGCGGTCAAGCAGTACGGCTTCAGCCACAACGCCTCGGCGGCGAAGCAGATGCTGCTGAAGGCGGGCTACAAGCAGGACAGCTCGGGCATGATCGAGAACAAGGACGGCTCCAAGATCGACCTGGAGATCTCCGTCCCGCAGGGCTGGTCCGACTGGGAGGCCGCCCGTGACATGATCGTCGCGTCCGCCAAGGACGCGGGGATCCGCATCCATGCCAAGGTGAAGGACTTCAACACCTGGCAGTCGGATCGCAACACGGGGAACTTCGACCTCGTCGTCGACAACAGCTACCAGCTGAGCGACAACCCGTGGACGTACTGGAACGGCATCTTCCACCTCCCGGTCATCACGACGGGAACGGGCCAGACGTTCGCGAACTACGAACGGTACGACAATGCGACGGCGTGGAACCTCGCGCAGAAGCTCGACAAGACCGCACCGTCGAACACGAAGCAGATCACGTCGATCAACAACCAGCTGCAGACGATCCTGATGCAGGATCTGCCGTTGATTCCGCTCTGGTACAACGGCATCTGGGCGCAGACGACCACGAAGTACTGGACGAACTGGCCCGCCGCGAATACGAGCCGGCAGTACATCCCGGCGATGTGGCGCGGCTATCTGCAGATGACGGGGATCGATGCGATCACGCATCTGAAGAGCACCACGAGGCAGTCCACGAACGGCTGACCCTCGAGCCTCGATGACCGGTGACCGCCCCTCCCGTCCGACGATGAGCGTGGGAGGGGCGGTCACCGCCCCTAGCCGGTCGACGAGAAGGAGGTGAGCAGGTGCGTCGCTATCTCCTGAGGAAGCTCCTCATCTACGTGCTCACCTTCATCGCCGCGGTGACGGTCGACTGGGCGATCCCGCACCTCATGCCCGGCAACCCCGTCCTGACGCTGATGGGCCGGATCCAGATCCAGGACCCGAACGTCGCCCAGCACGTCTACGACAACTACATGCGCTCGTTCAACCTCGACCTGCCGCTGTGGAAGCAGTACTACTACTTCTGGGTCTCGCTCTTCCACGGCGACCTGGGCGCGAGCATCCTGCAGTTCCCCTCACCGGTCACCTCGATCATCATGCACGCCCTCCCGTACACCCTCGGGCTGCTTATCCCGGCGATCCTGCTCTCCTGGTATGCGGGGAACAAGGTCGGCGCTCTCGCCGCCCGCCGCAAGACCCTCGACAACACCGTCCTGCCGGTCGGCTATGCGCTGACCGCCACGCCGTACATGTGGCTCGCGATCCTGCTCGTCTGGATCTTCGCGATCGTCCTTGACCTCGTGCCGGTCGGGCTCGCCTACAGCCCGACGGCCGGGCGCGGCTGGTCGACGGCGTTCATCCTCGACCTGCTGCACCACTGGCTCCTGCCGTTCCTGTCGCTCTTCCTCGTCTCCTTCGGGGGCTGGGCGATCGGCATGAGGAACATGATCATCTACGAGCTCGAGTCCGACTACGCGCACTACCTCGAGGCGCTCGGCGCACCGCGGCGGCTCGTTCGCAAGTACGCGTTCCGGAACGCGATGCTGCCGCAGATCACCGGCCTCGCGCTCCAGCTCGGCGCCCTGGTTGCGGGCGCACTCGTGACGGAGATCGTCTTCTCCTACCCGGGGCTCGGCTATCAGGTCTACCGGGCGATCACGAACGAGGACTACTTCGTGATCCAGGGCATCTTCCTGTTCATCATCGTCGGCGTCCTGATCGCCAACTTCCTGGTCGACATCGTCTACGTGCTCGTCGACCCGCGCACCCGGCTCGGGATGGAAGGCGGCCAGGCATGACCTCGGCCGACCGCCTCGACGAGCGGCCGCGCGACGCGACCGCGCCACCCGCACCGGCCCCGGCCGGCGAGACCGGGCCGGCCCCCGCCGAGCGCTCGCACGCGGCCCTGCGCGAGATGGTGCACTTCGCGTTCGGGAACCGGAAGCTCGTCTTCGGGCTCGGGGTCACGCTCACGATGCTCCTCTTCGCCGTCATCGGCCCCGTCTTCGCCCGCCATCCGCCGCTCGAGTACGGCGGCCAGCTGTCGCTCTCGCCGACGACCAAGGACGGTTACTGGTTCGGGACGACGCTCCTCGGCCAGGACGTGTACGCGCAGTTCGTGCACGGGCTCGGGCTCGCGTTCATCGTCGGGGCCGTCGGCGGCGGGATCGCCGCTCTCGTCGGCATGCTCGTCGGGTTCACCGCCGGCTATCGCAGCGGCATGATCGACGAGATCCTGAACATGCTCACGAACGTCGTCCTCGTCATCCCGACGTTCGCGCTCCTGCTGGTCATCGCCGCGTACCTGAAGGTCCGCGGGATCATGACCGAGTCGATCTTCATCGGGCTCACCGCGTGGCCGTGGGCGGCACGCGCGCTGCGCGCGCAGACGTTCTCGCTCACCTCGAGGGAGTTCGTGAGCCTCGCGCGGCTCTCCGGCGAGGGGAGCTGGAAGATCATGTTCAAGGAGATCGCCCCGAACATGAGCTCCTATCTCTTCATGATGTTCATCCTGCTCTTCGGGAACGCGATCCTGATCGCGGCGACCCTCGACTTCATCGGCCTCGGGCCGTCCAACACGATCTCGCTGGGCATGATGATGCAGCTCTCGGTGCAGAACGCCGCGCTGCAGCTGCACCTCTGGTGGTGGTTCCTGCCGCCCGGCCTCGGCATCATGGCGATCGTCGGCTCGCTCTACGTGATGAACGTCGGGCTCGACGAGGTCTTCAATCCGCGGCTCCGGAACATGTAGATGAGCCTCGCCGTCGACGATCTCAAGGTCTACTACCGGACGCTCCACGGGGACGTGCGGGCCGTCGACGGCGTGACGTTCGGGTTGGAGGACGGGGAGATCATGGGTCTCGCCGGTGAGTCCGGCTGCGGCAAGTCGAGCCTCGGCTCGAGCCTCGTCTACCTGACGGGGCGCATGAGGTACGTCTCGGGGTCGGTCGAGCTCGACGGGGCGCCGCTGCCCGTCTGGGACTTCGAGGCGATGAACGAGCATCGGTTCAAGCACATCTCCGTCATCCCGCAGTACGCGATGAGCGCCCTCAATCCGACCCGCAAGATCGGTGTGATGACGTCGGAGCTGCTCCGCTCGCGCGGCTTCCCCTACAAGGACATCAAGGGCGAGCTCGTTCGCCGCCTGGAGCTGGTCGGGCTCTCCGACGACGTGCTCGACATGTATCCGATCGAGCTGTCGGGCGGCATGAAGCAGCGCACGGTGATGGTCATCTCGACCCTGCTCAACCCGTCGCTCCTGATCGCCGACGAGATCACCTCGGCGCTCGACGTCTCGACGCAGAAGGCCGTTGCGGAGATGCTCGTCGAGTTCCGGGCACACGGCTTCGTGAAGAGCACGATCGTCATCACGCACGACATCTCGATCCTGGTTCAGGTCGCCGACACGATCCTCGTCATGTATGCGGGCCACCTCGCCGAGAAGGCACCCACGAACGTCATCATCGACGCCCCGCGGCACCCGTACACGAAGCTGCTGATCTCGTCGCTGCCGGAGGTCGGCGTGCGGTACGACGTGAAGCGCCTCTCCGGCATTCCCGGCTTTCCACCGGCGCTCCTCGACCCTCCCGAGGGGTGCCGCTTCCGCGACCGCTGCCCGCTCGCCTCCGCGAGATGTCGGGAGCAGCCGCCGTTCCGCGAGGTGGCGCCCGGGCACCACGTGGCGTGCTGGGAGGTCGCTGCATGACGTCGCTCGTCGCGCTCGAGCAGTGCTCCAAGGTGTACCGGGTCGGTGCGTTCGGCGGGAAGCGGTTGACCGCGGTCCGCGACGTCACCTTCGACGTCGGGGCCGGCGAGGTCGTCTCGCTGATCGGCGAGAGCGGCAGCGGCAAGTCCACGATCGGCCGCATGATCCTGCGGCTCTCGCCCGTGACGGCGGGCACGGTCAGATTCAAGGGCGAGGACGTCACGACGTTCAAGGGCGGCGCGCTGAAGGAGTACTACCGCCACGCGCAGGGCGTGTTCCAGGACCCGTTCAGCTCCTACAACCCGATCTACAAGGCGGACCGGGTCTTCAAGATGATCAAGGAGGCCTACTACCCGTCGACTCCCGCAGGGGAGTGGAGCCGTAAGCTCGAGGCGTCGCTCGAAGCGGTCGCGCTCGATCCGACGCAGGTCCTTCACAAGTACCCGCACCAGCTCTCGGGCGGTCAGCTGCAGCGCCTCCTCGTCGCGCGCGCGCTCCTGCTCGACATCGAGCTCCTCGTCGCCGACGAGATCATCAGCATGCTCGATGCGTCGACGCGCATCGACGTCCTGAACCTGCTCGGAGAGCTCAAGGAACGAGGGCTCGGCATCCTCTTCATCACGCACGACCTGTCGCTCGGCAACTACATCAGCGACAGAACCGTCATCCTCCGGCGCGGCGTCATCGTCGAGATTGGGGCAACCGAGAAGGTCTTCGGCAACCCGCAGCATCCGTACACCCAGGCGCTGCTCGCGGCGGTGCCGCAGCTCCACCACAAGTGGGAGCAGATCGAGGCCGGGTATACCCGTGCTGGCGCGGCAGTCGACCCGGACGCCGACGGATCGGAGCTCGTCGAGGTCGAGCCCGGCCATCTCGTCCGCCGCGCGGCAGGCGCCGAGCGGAGAGCGGCATGACGCTCGACGCGGCCCCGCCGCAGGTCGAGACGGTGGGAGCGGAGGCGCTCCCCGACATCCCGTGGGAGGAGCGGCCGCCCGGGCACACGCGGCCGATCTGGCGGTACTCCGGGAACCCCGTCATCCCGCGCAACCTGCTCGCCACCTCGAACAGCATCTTCAACAGCGCGGTCGTGCCGTTCGACGGCTCCTACGCCGGCGTGTTCCGGTGCGACGACTGGACGCGGCGCATGCAACTGCACCGGGGCTTCAGCCGGAACGGGATCGACTGGCAGATCGACCCGGAGCCGATCCGCTTCGCATGCGACGACCCCGAGATCGGCACCTTCGTCTACGGATACGACCCGCGGGTCACCTGGATCGACGACCGCTTCTACGTCTCGTGGTGCAACTGGTATCACGGCCCGACGATCGGGCTCGCGTGGACGCGCGACTTCGAGACGTTCCACCAGCTCGAGAACGCGTTCCTGCCGTTCAACCGAAACGGCGTCCTCTTCCCGCGGAAGATCGGCGGCAACTTCGCGATGCTCTCGCGGCCCTCCGACGATGGCCACACGCCGTTCGGCGACGTCTTCTACAGCGAGAGCCCCGATCTCTGCCACTGGGGGCGGCACCGGCACGTCTTCGGCACGGTGCCGAACTCCTGGCAGTCGACGAAGGTGGGGGGAGGGCCGGTCCCGCTCGAGACGTCGGCGGGCTGGCTGCTCCTGTACCACGGCGTCCTCACGTCGTGCAACGGGTACGTCTACGCGGCGGGGGTCGCGCTGCTCGACCGCGACGAACCGTGGAGGGTGGTCGCCCGCGCGGCGCCGCACGTCCTCGCGCCGGAGACCGCCTACGAGCACGTGGGCGACGTCCCGAACGTCGTCTTCCCGGGCTCGATGCTGTGCGACGCCTCGACCGGGCGCCTGGCGATCTACTACGGCGCGGCCGACACCGTCACCGGCCTCGCGTTCGCCTACGTCGACGAGCTCGTCCGCTTCGCCGTGGAGCATTCCCTCCCGCAGTGAGTGCAGCGGCCGGAACCGCCCCGGCGGCAGGCGCCCGCCGGATCGGCGAGAACCCGTACGGGTACTTCGACGAAGCGGCGCGGGAGTACGTCATCACGCGACCGGACACGCCCACACCGTGGATGAACTACATCGGCGACGGCCGGTACGGGGGCATCGTGTCGAACACGGGAGGCGGGTACTCGTTCGACCGCGACCCGCGCCACCGGCGCGTCACCCGGTACCGCTACAACAGCGTTCCGGGAGACCAGCCCGGCCGGTACGTCTACCTCCGCGACCAGGACTCGGGCGAGTACTGGAGCGCGACCTGGCAGCCCGTCCGGCGAGACCTCGACCGGTACGAGTGCCGTCACGGCGCCGGGTACACACGCATCGCCGCCGAGCGGGCCGGCATCGCCACCGACGTCCTCTACTTCGTGCCTCCCGGAGGCACCGCCGGCGAAAGCCCGCCCTGCGAGCTCTGGGTGGTGCGTCTCGAGAACCGCGGCGAGCGGCCGCGGACGCTGCGGACCTTCACGTACGCCGAGTTCAGCTACCCGGATGCCGCGATCGACCAGCAGAACCTCGACTGGGCACAGCACATCGTCCGGAGCGGGTACGACGGCCGTGCGATCGTCGCCGGGACAGCCTTCGAGCCGGACGTCACCTTCTTCGCGTCGGACACGCCGCCGCTCGGCTTCGACACCGACCGCGAGACGTTCGTCGGCAGGTCCCGCGACCTCGCGAGGCCCCTCGTCGTCGAGCGCGGCGAGCCGACGAATGCCGGCTCGGCAAACGGCAACAGCATCGGGGCGCTCTGCCACGAGCTCCACCTCGAGCCGGGCGAGGAGCGCGAGCTCGTCTTCGTGCTCGGCATCGCCGCCGGCGCCGACGAGGTCGAGCGGCTGCTTCGCGCCCACGCCGACAGCGCTGCGGCCGCGGCCGCCTATTCGGCGCTGCGCGCCGACTGGGACGGGTACCTCTCGCACCTGACGGTTGCAACCCCCGACCCCGAGCTGGACGCGATGGTCAACGTCTGGAACCAGATCCAGTGCCGGACGACCCTCTTCTGGTCGCGGTCCGCCTCGACCTACGAGACCGGCCTCGGCCGCGGGATGGGAACGCGCGACTCCGCGCAGGACACGCTCGGCACGGTCCACGCGGCCCCCGAACGGGCGCGGGCGACGCTCCGGCAGCTGTGGAGGCTCCAGTTCGGCGACGGGCACACGTGGCACCAGATCTACCCGCTGACCGGCGAGGGCTCGACCGGCCTCGCCGCCGAGCTGCCCGAGCGCCCGCAGTGGTTCTGCGACGACCACCTCTGGCTCGTGATCGCCACCTGCGCCTACCTGCGCGAGACGGGAGACCTGGAGCACCTGGACGAGCGCATCGCCTTCGCCGACGGCGACGAGGCGACCGTGTGGGAGCACATGTGCCGGGCGGTCTCCTTCACGCACGCACACCGGGGGCCGCACGGGCTGCCGCGCATCGGCTTCGCGGACTGGGACGACACGCTCAACGTGGACCGCGGCTCGGGCAAGGCCGAGTCGGTCTGGTGCGCGATGCAGTTCAGCCGCGCCCTCCTCGACCTGGCCGAGCTGGCCGAGGCGACCGGACGCGAGGGCGAAGCCGCCGAGCTGCGCGCGAGCGCGCAGGAGCAGGCCGCGGCGGTGAACGAGCACGCCTGGGACGGCGCCTGGTACGCGCGCGCCTTCGACGACGACGGCCGTCCGATCGGCGTCGCCGCCGAGGAACGCCACCGGATCAACATGAACACGCAGACGTGGGCGTCGATCGGCGCCGTCGCCCCGGCGGAGCGCGCCCGGACGGCACTCGAGAGCATGGACGAGCTGCTCGCGACCGAGCTCGGCATCGCGCTCCTGTGGCCGCCGTACGACGGTGCCGACCCACGCGTTCGCGGCACGTCGACGTATCCGCCCGGCGCAAAGGAGAACGGCGGCATCTTCTGCCATGCCAACGCATGGGCGATCGTCGCGGCCGCGACGGCGGGGTGGGGGGACCGCGCCTACGACTACTACCGGCGCATCCTTCCGCTCGCCCGCACCGACTCCGACCGCTTCCTCGTCGAGCCGTACGTCTACTGCCAGAACATCTGCGGACCGACGCACCCGCGCTTCGGCATGGGGCGCAACGCGTGGCTCACCGGCACCGCGGCCTGGACGTTCGTCGCGGCGACGCAGTGGCTGCTCGGGATCCGGCCGACGTTCGCCGGACTGCGCGTGGCACCGGCGCTCCCGTCGACCTGGCCGGGCTTCACGGCCTCGCGCGTCTTTCGCGGTGCGTCGTACGAGATCGCCGTCGAGCGGGTCGGGCCGGGAGACGCGCACGCGGTGACGGTCGACGGCGTCCCGATCGACGGCGATGTCGTCCCGCTCGTCCCGCGCGGCGGCCGCGCACGCGTCGAGGTGAGAGTCGGGGCATGAGCGAAGCGACTCGGCCACGGCGCTTCCCGGCCGGCTTCGTCTGGGGGGTCGCGGCATCCGCCTACCAGATCGAGGGCGCGGTGCACGAGGACGGCCGCGGCGAGAGCATCTGGGACCGCTTCTGCAGCGTCCCGGGTGCGGTGCGCGCCGGCGACACGGGAGAAGAGGCGTGCGACTTCTACCACCGCTATCCCGGGGACGTGGCGTTGATGCGAGAGCTCGGGGTGGACGCCTTTCGCTTCTCGATCGCCTGGCCCCGGGTACTGCCGGAGGGACGGGGACGCGTCAACGAGGCAGGTCTCGACTACTACGACCGGCTCGTCGACGCGTTGCTCGAGGCAGGGATCCGGCCGTACGCGAACCTCTACCACTGGGACCTGCCGCAGGCGCTCGAGGACGAGGGAGGCTGGCCGCACCGCCCGGTCGCGGAGGCGTTCGCCGCCTATGCGGAGATCGTCGCCGGCCGGCTCGGCGACCGCGTCAAGGACTGGATCACGCACAACGAGCCGTTCTGCACGGCCTGGCTCGGCTACGCCGTCGGCCGGCACGCCCCGGGGCGCACGGACGTTCCGGCGGCGCTCGCCGCCTCGCACCATGTCCTGCTCTCCCACGGCCTCGCCGTCGCGGCCGTGCGCCGCGCCGCGCCCGGCGCGGAGGCGGGGATCGTGCTCGACTCGTGGCCTGCCTACGCGGCGAGCGACTCGCCCGCCGACGAGGCGGCCGCGCGCATCGCCGACGGTCTCACGAACCGGCTCTTCTTCGATCCGCTCTTCCGCGGGACCTATCCTGACGACGCGATCGCCGCCCTCGGCGTCGGCGAGCCGCCCGTCCACGCCGGTGACATGCAAACGATCACCGCCACCCTCGACTTCGTCGGCGTGAACAACTACTCGCGACGGCTCGTGCGCGCCCAGCCGGACCCGCCGGGGTGGACCGACGTCCGCGTTCCGAAGGGCGAGTTGACCGACATGGGCTGGGAGGTGTACCCGCCTGGGCTCGGCGAGGTGCTCGGCCGGCTGCACCGCGACTACGCCGTCCCGGCGCTCTACGTGGCCGAGAACGGTGCCGCCTTCGCGGACGTGCGGACCCACGACGGGCAGGTGCACGACGTCGAACGGGTGTCCTACCTTCGCCGGTACCTCGAGTCG
Organism: uncultured Thermoleophilia bacterium; assembly: GCA_963784765.1. GTDB lineage: Bacteria > Actinomycetota > Thermoleophilia > Gaiellales > Gaiellaceae > PALSA-600. The sequence goes on along the minus strand of CAWASP010000019.1, from coordinate 69,631 downwards.
GTGGAGGACGCGCTCGCAGCAGGCGTTCCCGTCCGCGGGTACTTCGTCTGGTCGCTGCTCGACAACTTCGAGTGGGCGCACGGCTACTCGAAGCGCTTCGGCCTCGTCTACGTGGACTACCCGACCCAGGAACGCGTGCCGAAGGACAGCTTCTCCTGGTACCGCGACCTGATCGCGGCGCACCGTGCGGAGGGGCGCGGCATCGAAGCCGTCTGAGCGCCGGCTGGGGGCGCCGCCCTCCGCAAGGGGGGTGCGGAGCACGCGACAGGCTCCGCACCCCCGAACGACCGGGGTCGCTAGCCGAGTGCGGTCGGCACGTCGAGCGTGCCGGCGACGATCTTCTGCCTGTAGGTGTTCATGAGGGCGATGTCCGACTTCGGCACCGCCGGGTTGATCCGGCCGACGCCCATGCCGCCGTTCTTCAGGTCGAAGACCAGGTCGGAGCCGCCCTGGAACTTGCCCGCCTTCGCCTGCTTGATCGCATCGAAGACACCGGTGTCGACGCGCTTCACACCGCTCGTCAGCACCCGCTTCGCGTCGTTGTACTGATCGACGTCGACGCCGATCCCCCACAGCCCTGCCGCATCGGCCGCCTTCAGCGTGCCCAGACCGCAGCCGCCCGCGACCTGGAAGAGCACCTTCGCGCCCTGCCCGATCTCGTTCTGGGCGACCGTCTGGCACTTGTCGGTCGCGACGAAGTCGTTCGAGTACTGGATCAGGACCTTCATGCCGGGCACGGCCTTCTGGACGCAGTACTTGTAGCCGGCGATCCAGATGTCGACCGGCGGGATCTTGATGCCGCCGACCGCGCCAACCGTGTTGCCGCCCATCTTCTGCGCCATCTTGGCCGCGAGCACGCCGACCAGGCAGCCCGACTCGTTCGCCATGTAGGTCAGGCCCTCGACGTTCTTCTTGTAGGCGGGGAGGACGTTGCCCTTCTTGTCGGAGAACGGCGCTTCGTGAACGGTGTAGTCGGTGATCGCAAAGTCGACGTTCGGGAACTTCTTCGCGTACGTCGCCATCGTCGGCGCGAGCAGGAACCCGGCCGCGATCACCAGCTTGGCGCCCTTCCGGATCGCCCGGTTGAAGTTCGGCGCATAGTCGCTCGTCGAGTTCGACTGCAGCGGCAGCCCGGTGACGCCGAGCTTGCGCTTGGCGTCGTTCAAGCCCTTCAACTGATTCTGGTTGAACCCCTTGTCGGTGAACTTGCCGATATCGCTCACGAGCGCCGCAGTGAAGCTCGAGCCGCCTCCGCCGGATGTCGTCGTCGTCTGCTGGGCGGTCGACGTCGAGCTGCTCGAGCCGCCGCATCCGGCGAGCAGCGCGACCGCCGCGACACCGGCCGCGGCCACCATGGTGCGGCGCCCGCGCCGTAGAGCGGCACGAGGCTCCTTCCTCGGTCTCATCGATCTCATCTCCCTTCGGGTGGTCGAGGATCGCCTTCCCCGCTCAGCCGCAGGAGAACCACCGACCCGGAAGACCTGTGCGGCGCACGGTGTCCAGGCCGCATGCTCGTGCCGGCCGGCACGATCGTCCCGCACCGTCTCTTAACCTGAAGGCGCGGGCGCCGCCAGTACCCTGGCCGCCGTGCTCGCGCTCGGCAGGTTCGCGACGACGCATCGGCGCCTCGTCGTGGCGGCCTGGCTCGGCGTCGTCGCCGTGGGCGTGGGGGTCTGGCTCGGGGTGGGGAGCCGGTACGCGAACGACCTGCACCTGTCCCACACGGGCTCCCAGCAGGCCCGCGACCTGCTCTTCGACGGGTTCCCCGCGCAGGCGTCCGACGCGAACCAGATCGTCTTCGCGGCCAGGCGCGGAACGCTCCTCGCTCCGGCGCTTCGCCACCGAGTGCAGGTGACGCTCTCGCGCGTCGCCGCGCTCCCGCATGTCGCCTCCGTCACGAGCCCGTATGCGCCGGGTAGCGCCGCGCTGTCGCCGGATCGGCGGATCGGCTTCGCCTCGGTCGTCCTCGACCGCTCCTCTCACCGCATCGGGGCGGCGGCAACGCGACGCGTCATCACCGTGGCCGAGGGCGGCCGCTCGGCAGCGTTGCAGGTCGAGCTCGGAGGGCCCGAGATCGAGCAGGCGCAGCGCACCTCGATCGGCTCGAGCATGGTCGTCGGCCTGGTCGCCGCCGTGGTCGTGCTCCTGCTGAGCTTCGGATCGGTGCTCGCGATGGGCCTGCCGCTCGTGGTGGCACTCGGCGGGCTCGGGACCGCGCTCGGGATCGTCGCGCTCGCAAGCCGCGGCATCGTCATGGCCGACTTCTCTGGGGAGTTGGCGCTGATGATCGGGCTCGGCGTCGGCGTCGACTACGCGCTCTTCATCGTCACGCGCTACCGGGAGGCGTATCGCGCGAACGGCGGCGACGTCGACGACGCCGTGACCGTCGCCCTGAACGCGGCCGGGCGTGCCGTGATCTTCGCCGGCCTCACCGTGGTCATCTCCCTGCTCGGCATGTGCGCGCTCGGGATCTCGTTCCTCTACGGACCGGCGGTGGCGTCGTCGATCGCGGTGCTGCTCGTCCTCGCCGCCTCCGTCACCCTGTTGCCGGCGCTGCTTCGCTCGTTCGGTCATCGAATCGGACGGCTCGGCCCCCTCGCCCGGAAGATGGCGGAGCCACAGCCCGGACGCGGGCTCTGGGAGTGGTGGATCCGGGCGATCCAGCGCCGACCCTGGTGGGCGGCGGCCGCGGCGACGGCGATCATGCTGACGCTCGCCTCGCCGGTGATCGGCCTCCGGCTCGGGAACACCGACGCCGGGAACGACCCGCCCGCCCAGACGACGCGGCGCGCGTACGACCTGCTCGCGGAAGGCTTCGGCAAGGGCTTCAACGGGCCGCTGCTCGTGGTCGCGAAGCTGCCGCGCGCGGGAGACCGCGCCGCTCTCGACCGTCTGACCGCGACGCTCCGGCGAACGTCCGACGTCGCCGCCGTCACGCCGCCGCGGCTCGGCCGGGACGGGACGATCGCCGCGATCTCGGCGATCCCCGCATCCTCCCCTCAGAGCGCGCAGACCGAGGCGCTCGTGTCGCGTCTGCGCCACGACGTCATCCCGCCGCTCGAGAAGCAGACAGGGGCGAAGCTGTACGTGGGAGGGTTCACCGCCGTCCAGATCGACTTCGCCCACGTCGTCGGGTCCAAGCTCTGGATCTTCGTGCTCGCTGTGGCGCTCGTCTCCGGGCTCTTCCTGCTCGTGGTGTTCCGCTCCCTGCTCATCCCGCTGCAGGCGGCCGTGATGAACCTGCTCTCGATCGTCTCGTCGCTCGGCGTGGTCGTCGCGGTCTTCCAGTGGGGCTGGCTCGGGAGCCTGTCCGGGATCTCCGGCGGGCCGATCCAGGCATTCCTGCCGGTGATGGTGCTCGCGATCGTGTTCGGCCTCTCGATGGACTACGAGATCTTCCTCGTCTCGCGGATCCACGAAGCGTGGGTGCACGGCAGCTCGAGCAGCGATGCCGTCCGCCTCGGGCTGACCCGCAGCGGCCGTGTCGTCACCGCGGCGGCCGCGGTGATGGTCGTCGTGTTCGCGAGCTTCATGCTCTCCGGCGACCGGACCATCGCGCTCTTCGGCCTCGGGCTTGCGAGCGCGGTGTTTCTCGACGCGGTCGTGATCCGCTGCCTCTTCCTGCCGGCCGTCCTCGAGCTCCTGGGGCGCGCGACGTGGTCGTTCCCGGCCTCGCTCGACCGCATCCTTCCGCGGCTCGCGATCGAGCCTCCCGACGAGGTTCCGGTCGAGGAGGTGCCGTCCGCGCCGCCACGACCCCTCGCGGGCGTTCGCTGACCGGCCCGGCGGGCCTCAGCTGCGGCCGACGGAGCGAAGCTTCAGATGGCGATGGCCGCGAGGCGTCAGGACGTCGACCGTCTCCCCGGGCGAGTGGCCGAGGATCGCCCGGCCGACCGGCGATTCGACAGAGAGCCGCCCCGCGGACGGGTTCGACTCCGGCGAGCTCACGAGCTCGAAGCGGCTGGTGCCGCCGGTGTCGAGATCCTCCACCTCCGCCCACGAGCCGATCACGGCCTCACCTGCGGGCACTGTCGCCGGGTCGAGGACGGTCGCGACGGCGAGGCGCTCCTCGAGCAGGTCGATCCGCCGCTCGATCATCTCCTCGTCGCGCTGGGCGTCGAGGTACTCGGTGATCTCGCCGGCATCGCCCGCCCGCTGCATTGCGAGGCTGAGCCGTTCGCTCACCTCTGTCTGCGTCCCACGCAGGTCCGCGAGCTCCCGTTCCAGCTCGACGAGCCCGTCCGGCGTCAACACGATCTCGTCCATCCACGAACATGGTCGGCCCGGGTGGCGGCGCTGACATCGGGAATACCCCGCACGATTCGCGGGAGGGCCGGACGGGCACCATCCCGCCCGTGACGGAGAGGCCGGCAACGGAAGGGGACCGTGCCTGGCGCGAGCGCACGCAGCGCACGGGCCGGCATGCGAAGGAGCTTCAGCCGCCGCACGACCCGCAGAACGAGCGTGGCAACCCGGTGCCCGCAGCGCCGAAGAAACGGCAGCGCGACGGCGTGTGACCAGCAGGCCGCGACATGGGCCGCTCGGCCCATTGTCCATCGTGGGCCGGTGCTAGATCATCAGAACGACCCCCCGCCATGCGGCAACTCATCCTCGGCTTCGTGCTCGCCCTGGCAATGCCTGCGAATCCGCAGGCCGGGGGACACGTCGCGATCTTCTACTACCCGTGGTACGGAACGGCCGCCCGCGACGGCTCCTACCAGCACTGGGGGCAGGACGGGCACCACCCGCCGGACGACATCGCCTCGAGCTACTACCCCGCCGAGGGGATCTACTCGTCGTCGAACCGCCGTCTCGTCAGCCGGCAGATGAACGAGATCGCGTCGGCCGGGGTCGACGAGGTCGTGGTCTCGTGGTGGGGCCGCGGATCGCCGGAGGATGTGCGACTGCCGCTCGTCGTCTCCGCAGCCAGGCGAGACGGGCTCTCCGTCGCGGTCCACATCGAGCCCTACGCCGGGCGGACCGTCGACACCGTCACCGCGGACGTGACGTACCTGCGGCCGCTCGGCATCTCGACGTTCTACGTGTACCGCGCGCTCGACCTGCCCGTCGCCGACTGGGCGGCCGCCGCGCAGGCGCTCCACGCAGGAGGCACGACGCTGTACGCGCAGACCGCGCTCGTCGGAGCCGCTGCCGCTGCCGGCTTCGACGGCGTCTACACGTACGACATCGTCACGTACGGCGGGAACACCTTTCCGCGCATCTGCGACGAGGCGCATCGCCTCGGCCTTCTCTGCGCGCCGTCGGTCGGGCCCGGCTACGACGCCCGGAGGGGAAACGGTGACCCGCACGTCAAGCCTCGCCGCGGCGGCGCGACGTACGACGCGATGTGGAGCGCCGCGATCGCGGCCCATGCCGACGACGTCACGATCACGTCCTTCAACGAATGGCACGAGGGAACGCAGATCGAGCCGGCGTCGCCACCGAGCCGGCACGGGCGCTATCGCTACGGCTCCTACAACGGAGCCTGGGGGAAGTACGGGGTGGCGGCGGAGACCGCCTACCTCACGCGCACGAGCTACTGGGCGAGCGTGTTCCGCAGCACGTCCGCGGTGCAGCTGAAGACAAGACCCTCGTAGACGCCCTCGTCGGGCACGCCGCGCAGCTGCGGATGGTCGAGGTCGGCGACCGCGCCGGGCCAGGTCTCGAGCCCGAGCGCCGCGGCGCCCTCGCGCGTGCCCGCCGCGATCAGCTCCTCGATCCCGAGGACGCCGCGCACGCCGGTCTGGCGCCGCGCGATGCCCTCCAGCTCGCGCAGCTCCTCCAGCGGGTCGATGCGCACGTTCGAGTCGCTCCCGATGCAGAGGGCGATGTCGCGGTGGCGCACGCGCGCGACCGGCAGGAAGCCGTCGCCGAGGTTTGCCTCGGTCGTCGGGCAGGCGCAGATGCGCGCTCCCGAGGCTGCGAGCAGGTCGAGCTCGTGCCCGTCCGCATGTGTCGCGTGGACGACCGTCGTTCGCGGCCCGAGACACCCCTCGCGGTCGAGGAGCTCGATCGGCCGCAGCCCGTGCTCCGCGAGGCACTCGTCGATCTCGCGGGGCTGCTCGCCGGCATGGACGTGCAGCGGCAGGTCGTGCTCGGCCGCGTACCGGCCGAGCTCGCGAAGCGCGTCCGCCGGGCATGCGCGCACGGAGTGGGGCGCGACGCCGACCTTCACGCCCTCCGCACGGAGCTGCTCGAGCTCGTCGAGGTACGCGGCGGCCGACTCCTGCCGGAAGCGCGGGCTGCCGCCGCGGAGGTAACAGGCGTGGAGCAGCACGAGCTCGATCTCCGCCTCGGCTGCGGCCTCGACGGCCGCGCGGGCTTCGGGCAGGCCCAGGTAGTGGAACTCGCCGACCGCGGTGTAGCCGCTCGAGCGCAGCTCGCGGTACACCTCGACGTACTCGCGCCGGATGTCCCCGACCGACAGCGACTCGGCCAGGGCGATCATCCCGTTCCGCCACGCCCAGAAGTCGCCGCCGGCCGCGCGACCGACGAGCGCCCGCTGGAAGGCGTGACAGTGGACGTCGACGAAGCCGGGGAGGGGGAGAGGGCGCACGCCCGTATCCTTCCAGGCGTGATCGGCCGGACTCAGGTTCCGAACGCACTCACGATCGGCCGGATCTTCCTGATCCCGGTCTACGTCGCCCTGATCACGACGGCGCAGGGCGGGCGTTCGTGGCCGGCCGCGATCGTCTTCGGGGTCGCCGGCGTCACCGACCAGATCGACGGGCTGCTCGCGCGCCGCTGGCATGCGGAATCGGCGTTCGGCAAGATCGCCGACCCGCTTGCCGACCGGCTGATGATCGACGTCGCCGTGATCCTCCTGATCTACGCCGGCCGGCTGCCCTGGCTCGCCCTCGTGATACCGGCACGCGACCTCGTTGCGCTGATCGGCACGCCGCTCGTGGTCGGCCGCGGGTACGAGTTTCGCGTCAACTTCGTGGGCAAGCTGGCCACATGGCTGCTCTACGCCTCGCTCGGATTCGTCATGGTGACGCACAAGGGCACCGACTGGCCCCTCTGGATCTTCTGGGCGGGCCTCGCGCTGGCGCTGGTCGCGCTCCTCGAATACGTCCTCAAGGCGCGGCGGGAGGTGTTCGCGGCGTGAAGGCCGTCGTGATGGCGGGTGGGGAGGGGACGAGGCTCCGGCCGCTCACCTCGAACCAGCCGAAGCCGATGGTGCCGATCGTCGGCAAGCCGTGCATCGAGCACATCCTCGAGCTCCTCCGCGGGCACGGCTTCCTCGACGTCGTCGTGACGGTCGCCTTCCTCCCGCAGGCGATCCGCTCGTACTTCGGCGACGGCGAGAACCTCGGGATCGGGATCGAGTACTCCGTCGAGGAGAGCCCGCTCGGCACGGCCGGCTCGGTGCGACTCGCGTCGGACCGGCTCGACGACACGTTCCTCGTCATCTCCGGGGATGCGCTCTGCGACATCGACCTGAACGAGATCGTCGAGTTTCACCGCGCGCAGGGCGCGGCCGTGACGATCGGCCTGAAGTCGGTGGAGAACCCGCTCGAGTTCGGGATCGTCGTCACCGACGAGGACGGCCGTGTCGAGCGCTTTCTCGAGAAGCCCTCCTGGGGCCAGGTGTTCTCCGACACGATCAACACCGGGATCTACGTCCTCGAGCCCGAGGTGCTCCGCCACGTGCCGCGTGACCGTCCCTTCGACTTCTCAAAGGAGCTCTTCCCGCTGCTTCTCGAGATGGGCCGGCCGATCTACGGTCACGTGTGCGAGGGCTACTGGCAGGACATCGGGAACCTCGACCAGTACCGCCAGGCGAACTTCGACGCGCTCGACGGCAAGGTGAACCTCGACATCTCCGGGCTCAAGATCCGCGGCGACGTCTGGATCGGCGAAGGCGTCGAGATCGACGACGTCGAGGGCGTCGAGGGGCCGGCCTTCATCGGCAACTACTCGACGATCTCGCCCGAGTCGTCGGTCGGGCCCTACACGGTGCTCGGCCCCGCGACGACGCTGCGCGAACGCGCGCGGATCGCCCGCACGGTCGTCGACGCCTCCTGCTACATCGGCCGGAGCGCCGTGATCGAGGGCGCGGTGCTCGGCCGGAACTGCGACATCAGGCCGCACGCACGCGTGCACGAGGGCGTCACGATCGGCGACCAGGTGACGCTCGGCGACCAGTCCGTCATCTACCCCGGCGTGCGGATCTACCCGTACAAGGAGGTCGAGTACGGCGCGCAGATCCACGAGAGCCTGATCTGGGAGTCACGGGGCACGACCCGCGTGTTCCAGCAGGACGGCGTGACCGGGCTCGTCAACGTCGACCTCACGCCGGAGGTCGCCCTCCGGTTCGGCGCGGCGCTCGGCACGGCGCTGAAGCGCGGAGCGCGGGTCGTTGCGAGCCGCGAGAGCGCGCCCGCCTACCGGATGGTGAAGCGCGCGCTCATCTCCGGCCTCAACTCGACGGGCGTGCAGGTCGCCGACCTGCGGACGCTCCCGGCGCCGGTCGGGAAGCATCTTCTGAAGACCCAGGGGTACGACGCCGCCTTCCATGTCGGCGCGTCGACCACCGACCCGGAGGCGGTGCAGATCCGGCTCTTCGAGCGCCCCGGCATCTCGCTCTCGTCAGGGATGCAGAAGGAGACCGAGAAGCACTACACGCGGCAGGAGCTGCGGCGGGTGCCGTTCGGCGCCGTCGGCTCGATCTCGTATCCGGCGCGTGCCAGGGAGAGCTACGCGAACGACCTCGTCGCCGACCTCGACGTCGAGGCGATCCGCGAGCGCGGCTTCCGGATCGTCGTCGACTACGGCTTCTCGGCGGGGAGCTACGTCCTGCCGCTCGTGCTCGGCCCGCTGCGCGTCGAGGCCGTGACCGCCCACGCCTTCGAGTCCGACTCCGGGGCGGCGCCCGTCCGCCTGGCGGAGACGGTCGACCAGGCCCAGCGGCTCGTCAGCGCCGTGAACGCCGACTTCGGCGCGGTCTTCGACCGCTCGGCGGAGCGGATCTACCTGATCGACGAGCGCGGTCGAGAGATCCGGCCCGACCAGGCGCTGCTGCTCTTCCTCAGCCTCCTGCCTGGCTCGGCAGGGGCGAAGGTCGTGGTCCCGATCACCGCGACGAGCCAGGTCGAGGAGGTGGTCGGCGGCCGCTTCGACGTCGTGCGCACGCCTGCGACGCTGTCCGCCCTCACCGAGGCGGCTGCAGGGGAGGGAGTCGCGTTCGCCGGCGCTCCCGGCGGCGGCTACGTCTTCCCGCGCTTCCTTCCGGCCTACGACGCCATCGCCTCCCTGTGCAAGCTGCTCGAGCTCCTGGCGCCGGTCGGGCGGCCGCTCTCGGCGCTCGTGGCCGAGCTGCCGCGGCCGACGCTCATCCACCGTCAGCTGCAGTGCCCGTGGGCGCTCAAGGGCACGGTCATGCGCGTCCTGAACGAGCGGTTCGCCGACGCGAACGTCGATCTGCGCGACGGCATCAAGATCTTCGACGAGCGCGGCTGGGTGCAGGTGCTCCCCGACGCCGACGAGCCGCTCGTCCATCTCTACGCCGAGGGCGAGTCGCCCGAGGCCTCGCGCGACCTCGAGACCGAGCTGCGGGAGCTCGTCAGCGAGCTGATCGAGCGGGAGGAGATCGGTGCGGGAGCGTGAACTGAACCCTGAACCTCAGGTTGACGGTTCCGGGTCGCTCTGCTGGAATCAGGTCAACAGGCCTCGAAACGAGAAAGGCGGCGACGCGTGGATCCGCTTCCCGAGCTCGGCTCTCTGTCCGACGACGAACTGAAGACGCTGATCGACGACCTCGAACAGGAGGAGCGTGCGGTCAGCTACGAGCGTCGGATGCTGCACGGCAAGATCGACATCCTCCGGGCAGAGCTCGTGGCCCGGCTGCAGGCCTCCGGCGGCCAGACGATCCTCGAGCAGGTCGACGTCGACCGGCTGACCGACATCCTGCTGGGGAAAACGGCACCGCCGGCCTAGGAGGCTCGAGATCCCGTGAGCCACGTCGTCTACTGCGGGGAGTGCGGGTTCCAGAACCCGGAAAGCGCGAACTACTGCTCGCGCTGCGGCGCGCTGCTCGCGAAAGGCGAGCCCGGCGAGGCGACCCAGGCGATCCCGCCGGAGGACGTCGGCGACCTGGCCGCGGTGGAGGAGCACGGGCTCGAAGGCCCCGCACTGATCGTCCGCGCGGGCGGCGGGCGAGCGGGGGAGAGCTTCAGGCCCGCGGGTGAGCGCACGCGGATCGGCCGCTCCCCCGACTGCGACATCTTTCTCGACGACGTCACGGTCTCGCGAAACCACGCGGTGCTCGTGGAGGCAGACGGCAAGTTCTTCGTCGAGGACCAGAACTCGCTCAACGGCACCTTCGTCAACCGCCGGCGGATCGACCGCGCGCCCCTGGAGGAGGGGGACGAGCTGCAGGTCGGCAAGTACCGGCTCACCTTCATCGCATGACGAGCACCGTTCCAGGACAGCGCGCAGAGCGCGAGCGGCCGCTCCGCATCGGCGAGGTCGTGCGGCGCCTGCGGCCCGAGTTCCCCGACATCTCCATCTCGAAGATCCGGTACCTGGAGGACGAGGGGCTGCTGCTGCCGCGGCGGACGCAGGGCGGCTACCGGCTGTTCACCGCCGCCGACGTCGAGCGGCTCGAGACGATCCTGCGGCTCCAGCGCGACGAGTTCCTGCCTCTGCGCGTGATCAAGGACGAGCTCGACGCGCCGGGCTCGGCGGAACGCAAGCGACGGCGGCCGACGGCGCTCGGCACCGAGGAGGAGACCGTCTCGCTCGAGGAGCTCACCGAACGCGCCGGCATCACGTTCGACCATGCCAAGGAGCTCGAGGAGTTCGGGCTGCTCGCGCCGAGCGGCACCGGCGGCGACAAGCGCTACCCCGAGTCCGACATCGACGTGGCGGCGACCTGCGCGCAGCTCGCGCGCTACGGCGTCGCCCCGCGCAACCTGCGCACGGTCCGCACGGCCACCGGCAGGCAGGCGTCGCTGCTCGAGCAGCTCGTCGCGCCGGCGCTCCGCTCACGCAACCCGGAGCGGCGGGCGCAGGCGCTGCGCGACCTCCAGCAGCTCGCCGACCTGGCCGGGCAGCTCTCGTCGCTGCTCTTCTGGCGCGACCTCCGGGACCTCGCCCAGTGAGCGACCTGCGCGCCCTCGTCCGCGAGGTTCAGGACTTCCCGACGCCCGGCGTCGGGTTCAAGGACGTGACGCCGCTCCTCGCCGACCCGCAGGCGCTGCGCGAGACGGTCGACACGCTCGCGGTGTGGGTGAAGGAGCGCGGGGCAGACCTCGTCCTCGGTGCCGAGGCGCGCGGCTTCTGGATCGGCGCCGCGATCGCCGCGGCGGCCGGCGTGGGCTTCGTCCCGGCGCGGCGGCCCGGCAAGCTGCCGCCCGAGACGGTCAGCGCCCGCTACGTGCTCGAGTACGGCGAGAACGCCCTGGAGCTGCACCCCGGGCTGATCCAGGAGGGCGCGCGCGTCGTGATCCACGACGATGTTCTCGCCACGGGCGGGACGGTCGAGGCGATCCGCGGCCTCGTCGAGCAGCTCGGCGGGATCGTCGTCGGGGCGTGCTTCATCATCGAGCTCACGTTCCTCGGCGGCCGCGACCGCCTGCAGGGCACCGAGCTGTACGCGCTGATCGACTACTAGATGGTTGATCGGGAAATGCGGTCGGGGCGGGGAGGGCATGCACCAAGCAGTGGGGACGGCTCGACCGGGGGCAAGGCCGGTGGGCCTTGGCGCCGGGCGAGACGGCCGCAATGCGCCGTGTGCAGGCCCCCAGCCGCGACGGCCTCGATTTTCCGATCAACCATCTAGATGGTTGATGTGAGGCTCCCGCGCTCGCGGCACGCGAGTTTCACACCAAGCCTCTAGCATCCGGCCCGCGGGGTATGAAGAGGCCGTGTACGACGCGCTGACAGCCTCCTACACGTTCTCGTGCCCGCTGCACGGCGCGACGCGCGTGCGCCTGTCGCGGTTCCGGCGCCTCGACGAGCTGCCCGGCACGGCCCGGCCGGCGGTCTTCCGAATCGAGTTCGACTGCGGCTGCGGCACCATCCATCCCGGCCTCGTGACGCATGACGAGCTCGACTGGGCGCCGCTCGGCGTCGACGACGGCACCGCGTTCGTCAACCTGATGACCTCGCACGTCGAGACGGCCGGTGCGGAGCTCGGCGACGTCGCAGCGGCGCGGATCAAGTCGGGCGACTGGCCGTGGAGCTTCTTCTGCTTCCCGGAGGAGCGGCCGCGCCCGGTCTACCCGTCGGCGTTCAAGCTGCTCGCGCCTTCCTCCGACGGAGAGCGGCTCGGAGTCGCCGTGCGCTGCCCCGTGTGCGGACGCGTGTCGGTCAACCTGGTCTCGGCGACACACGTCGATGTTCCGTTCGCGAACGACCGCGAGATCGGGGTCGTGTCTCACCTGTTCGCCGACGATGCGGCGGCGACGCTCGAGATGTTCCGCGCCGAGCTCGTCTCTGAGTCCTTCGACGCGCGCCGGCTCGAACTTGAGTGACCGCTTCACCCCCGCCAGGGATTTTCCCGGCCGGGCGGACGCCGATGACAGGAATCACCATGTCGATCGTGCCGGAGGAAGACCAGGAAGACGAGCTCACGCGCGGGCCTGAGCTCCTGCTCGTGCACTGCGCCGCGCTCGACGGCGGCGGGCGTCCGAGTGCCTCGTCCCGGCTCGAGGCGGCGATCGGCGTCGAGCTCGCCCGCCGGCTCATCCGGGCGCTGTCGGATTCTCAGGGACGACGCGGCTCGTCCTCGCCGTAGACGCGCACGGCGAGGAAGACCACGAACCCGGCGACGGCGCCGGCGATGAACGACGCGGCGCTCGGGAACCCGACCGCCCGCCCGCCGATCCAGATGAAGACGCCGAAGAAGACCGCCCACAGGAAGGAGACGATCCCGTGGTCGATCGAGGGCAGCCGGAAGTGCATCGCGGGCGATCCTAGACGATCGGCCGCACGTCGAGTACCCTCGGCCGCGTGCGGCGCCTGACACTTCTGTCAGGCGTTCGGCTCGCCGCGCATCAGGGAAGCGCTGCCGCCGGCCGGCTCCCGGGCCTCCAGTGCCTGAACGCGAACGGGCAACACGGATCTGGCGTCGACCGGCACGGCTTCACGCTGGGCGCGCAGGGGAGGGGAGAGGTCGTCTGCTCCGGCGGGGCCGTCTGGTTCGGGTCGCCGCGCCACGCGGTCCTCGCCTACGGCCGGAGCCGCAGCCTCGGGCCGTACACGTGCACGTCACATCGAACCGGCCTGACGTGCACGAACGGGCACCGCCACGGGCTCTTGCTGTCCCGCGAGTCCCGGCGCGTGTGGTAGGGCAGCGGCCGGCAAGGACGCCGGTCCACAAAAAATTCACCGAGCCGGTGGCGCTTTCGTCCACCGTCCCCGCGAACCTTGGGCCTTGCGACCTACCGGTCCCCGGGAGCGGCTTCGACCTACTCGCGCTCCGTGCTCGGTGCAAGAGCAAACCTAGGGGTTCGAGAGCGGCCGCGCAAGGGGGTCGAAACGGCGTTTCCCGCAATTTGCGGACAGTTCCTCGAGCACGACCTTTGTTTGTCGCGCGTGCCGCATGCTCAAAAGGAGTCGGACCAGAAATTCACCGAGCCGGTGGCGCTTTCGTCCACCGTCCCCGCGAACCTTGGGCCTTGCGACCTACGATCCCCGGGAGCGGCTTCGACCTACTCGCGCTCCGTGCTCGGTGCAACGGGGAAGCTACCCCTGTAGACGGAGTCGTTCAAGGGCCGTGCGCAGCGATTTTGGCGCAATTTGCGCCGAGAAGACCGTCCACATTTCCACGGCTCCCGTCGGCCCCTGGGGACAACCGCTTTCGGGACACACGAGGAGGGAGGGAGCTCCGGCCGGCAGCCCCGATCCCGTTTCTCGCCCGACTTGACATAACGCCGCTTCTCGTGCACGGGCGCGCGGGGTTTCGACGGGCCGCGATTCGGCTACATGGAGGGCCGAGTGTCGCCGGAGGCGGACATCCTGCTCTTGAGCGAGGACCTTCAGCGCCTGCTGGAGGCATGCGAGGAGCGCGGCACCGTGCTGGCCTCCGAGCTGAACGAGGTACTGGAGCCGCTCGCGCTCGACGTGCTTGAGTCCGACGCGGTCTACCGCGAGCTCGAGACGCGGCAGATCGAGATCGTCGACGACCTCGGCGAGGACGGCGAGCCGCCGCCTGCTGCGCCCCCGCCGCTTCCGCGCGAGACCGTCCCGCTGTCCTGGGAGACGACGACGGACGCGCTGCAGCTCTTCCTGCGCGAGGCCGGCCGGCACCCGCTGCTGACCGCCGCGCAGGAGGTCACGCTCGCAAAGCGGATCGAGCGCGGCGACCGGGCGGCGAAGCAGCGGATGATCCAGTCGAACCTCCGCCTCGTCGTCTCGATCGCCAAGAACTACCGCAACCAGGGGCTCCCGTTCCTCGACCTGATCCAGGAGGGGACGCTGGGACTGATCCGGGCGGTCGAGAAGTTCGACTGGCGGCGCGGCTACAAGTTCTCGACGTACGCGACCTGGTGGATCCGCCAGGCGGTCGCGCGGGCGCTCGCCGACAAGGCCCGGACGATCCGGATGCCGGTGCACATCGTCGAGCGCCTCCAGAAGATGAACCGCGCCGAGCGGTCGCTGTGGGCGCAGCTCGGCCGCGAGCCCACGCTCGAGGAGATCGCGGACACGGCGAACCTGCCGCTCCGGCAGGCCCGCGAGGTGCGGGCGGCCGCCCGGGCATCGACGTCGCTCGACGCACCGATCGGCGACGCCGACGACGCTGTCCTCGGCGACTTCGTCGCCGGAGACGACCCCCTTCCGGACGAGCTCGTCGAGAGCTCGCTGCGCTCCCAGACGCTGCTCGAGGCCCTCCAGGCGCTGCCCGACCGGCACCGCGCGGTCGTCGTCCTCCGCTACGGGCTCACGGACGCCGACCCCAAGACGCTCGAGGACATCGGCCGGCGCCTCGGCCTGACGCGCGAGCGGGTGCGGCAGATCGAGGTGGAAGCGCTCAAGCGCCTCGCCTCACTGCACGAGATGGAGGCGATAGCCTGACTCAGCTCTGCAGGTAGAGCTGCAGGCCGGGCGCGACGTTCCGCAGCTCCTTCAGGGCGCGTGTCTCGAGCTGGCGGACGCGCTCGCGGGTGATCCCCATGTCCTGCCCCACCTCTTCGAGCGTCTGCGGCGGCTTCCCGTCGAGCCCGAAGCGCCGCACCACGACATGCTGCATGCGCGGGTTGAGGCGCTCGATCGCCTGGGCGAGCTCCACCGTGCGGGCGTGCTCGGCGGTGAGGCCGTCCGGCGAGTCGGACTTCTCGTCCTCGATCAGGTCGCCGACCATGCTCTCGCCGTCGCCGACCGGCGTCTCGAGCGAGACCGGGTCCTCGACGAGCTCGAACAGCTCGCGCACGCGTTCCTCGGTGAAGCCCGAGTCGGCGGCGATCTCGGCGGGCAGCGGGTCGCGGTTCAGCTTCTGGGCGAGCTGCCGGCGCGAGCGCTGCGCCCGTCGCACCTGCTCGGCGACGTGCACCGGCAGGCGGATCGTCCGGCCCTGGTCGGCGAGCGCGCGGCTGACGGCCTGGCGGATCCACCAGGTCGCGTAGGTGGAGAGCTTGTACCCCATGCGGTAGTCGAACTTCTCGACCGCCCGGATCAGGCCCAGGTTGCCCTCCTGGATCAGATCGAGAAGGGGCACGCCGGCCTTGGTGTACCGCCGGGTGATCGACATCACGAGCCGGAGGTTGCACTCGATCAGCCGCCGCTTCGCGGCCTCGTCTCCCATGTCCTTGCGCCGGGCGAGCTCACGCTCCTCCACCGGTGTCAGGAGCCGGCCGTCGCCGATCTGGCGCACGTACAGCTTCAGGGGATCGGCCGACTGGAGGCGCTCGTCCTCCGAGAGCGTGGCGTTCCCGGGCTCCTCCTCCTCGCTTTCTGCCTCCGGCGAGCCGAGCAGCTCCCGCATGTTCGCGGCAACGAGGTCGCTGTCGAGGGACGGCTCGGGGAGCGGCTCTTCCACCCCTCACGTATCGGCAGCAGGAACCTGCAGCTTGAGATGTAAAGAGTTCGATCAGATTTCGCTCAAATCACTGACAAAACGGCCCATCGTCGGTCTTCATCCATAAGATCAGGTCATGTGCGGTATTGCGGGATACAGCCTCCGTTCTCGATCGAGCATCGGGCGGACGCTGGCCGCACAGGCGCTCCTCGCGGCGATCGCCGAGCGAGGAGCCGACGCCGTCGGGTACGCCTATCGCGATCCCGACGACACCTACGCCACCGTCGTCAAACAGCGCACGCCCGCCTCATACCTGCTCGACCGCGTCTCGGTGCCCGACAGCGCGACCCAGCTCCTCGTGCACGTGCGCGACTACACGAAGGGCCATCCCTCGATTCCGGCGAACAACCATCCCGTCCGGCACGGTCCGGTCGTCGGCATCCACAACGGGATCATCACGAACGACGACGAGCTGCTCGCCCCCCACTCCTGCAGCCGCGCCGAGCCGCGCATGACCGTCGACTCCGAGGCGATCTTCGCCCTGGCCGCCCACTCGCGCAACGACGCGCACGCCCTCGAGAGCCTGCGCGGCGCCATGGCGGCCGCCTGGCTGGACGAGCGCGAGCCGGGCATCGTCTTCGTCGCGCGCGGGCGCGGACGCCCGCTCTGGCTCGGTCGCTGCCGCGACGGCGTGTTCTTCGCCTCGACGCGTCTCGCCCTCGAGGTCGTCGAGGAGTACGTCGGCGTCAAGCTCCGGAAGCGCGAGCTGCCCGAGGGGATGTGGCTCGCTCTGCGCGACGGCATCATCGCCCGCCGCGCGCGGTTCCAGCCCGACCTCGACTACGTCGAATCGAACCCGCTGCCTGCCGTGCGGGCGCCGGGCGAGGGCGTCTCCTGCCTGAACCGCCTCGCGACGCTCGCCGCCCGCCCGGTCTAGCCGGCTCAGGCGGGTAGGACGAGCTCGAAGCGGGACCCCCTCCCCACCTCCGACTCGAGCTCGATGCGACCGCCGAGGGCCGACGAGAGCTCTTTGGCGATCGCGAGGCCGAGACCGGTGCCGCCGCCGCGCGTCGAGACGAACGGCCGGAAGAGCCGTTCCCGCACCTCGGCCGGGATGCCGGGGCCGCTGTCCTCGACGGTGATGTGCACGGTTCCGTTCCGCTGGGCGAGGCCGAGTGAGATGCGCCCGCCGTCCGGGGTCGCCTGGAACGCGTTCGAGAGGAGGTTGCCGACCACCTGGAGCACGCGGTCGCCGTCGGAGTAGATCACGGGCATCGCCTTCACGTCCCGCCGGTAGTCGATCGCGCGGCGCTGCGCCTCGTCCCGGTAGCGCTCGTAGGCCTCGTTCAGAAGCTGCGCCATGTCGACCTCCTCCCGCATCACGGTGAAGCGGTGGGTGTCGAGCTTCGCCAGGTCGAGGATGTCGCCCACGAGCCGCTCGAGCCTCTGCGCCTCGGCCTCGACGGTCGCGAGCGACTGCGCCTGCAGCTCGGGCTCGGTGACGACGCCTTCGAGCAGCGCAGCGACGTGCCCGCGGATCGCCGTCAGCGGCGTCCGCAGCTCGTGCGACACCGACATCAGGAAGTTCCGCTCCATCGCTTCCACCTCGGCGAGCCTCGCGGCCATCTCGCCGAACCGCTCGCTCAGGTGACCGAGCTCGCCGGGCGCCCGCTGCGGGACGGCGACCGCGAAGTCGCCGCTCGCGACCGCGTCCGCGGCGCCGGACAGCTGCAGCACCGGGCGGACGATTCGCCGTGACAGGTACCACGCGATCGCGGCCGCCACGAGCAGGCCCAGCACGCCCGCGATCGCGAGCCGCCAGAGCAGCGAGTAGACGCGCCCGCTGACATCGGTCTTCGGCGTCGCGACGACGATCCCCGCGATCGTCTGCTGCTGCGTCGAGATCGGGTTCAGGACGGCGTAGTAGCGGCGGTGCGTGCCGGGCGGGGTCAGCTCGAACGTGAGCGACTTCCCGGACTGCCAGTCGATCGTGCTCGAGGGCAGTCGCTGCAGGCCGCTGATTCCGGGGGGCTGGCCCGGGAACGGGTTCCGCGGGCCGACGTAGTAGATCTTGTCGCCGGTCGCGAGCCGAAGGCTCTCGGCCGCGTACTGCGGCGGCGCGCGGTGGTCGGTCTTGTTGCCGTAGCCGGACCGGATCGCGTTCGCGTAGAGCTGCGCGATGCCGTGCGCCTCCCGTGAGAGCTTCCGGAACGCCTGGTCCCGGGCGAAGTCGCGGAAGAGCCTGACCGAGATGAGGGTCGTGACCACCCCCGCGAGCAGGATCCCCGCGAGGAAGACGAGCGGCAGCCGAACCCTCAGCGAACCGAGCATGCGGTCCTCTCCGTCCCCCTACGTCTTCGCCGTGTCCCTCTTCGCGTCCTTCGCAGGAGACACTTTGTAGCCGACGCCCCAGACGGTGACGATCGGGGACGCGTCGCCGAGCTTGCGACGCAGCTGCCGGACGTGAACGTCAACCGTCCGCGTGTCGCCGGCGAAGGTGTACCCCCACACCCGCTCGAGCAGCTGGTCGCGGGTCAGGACGAGGCCGCGATGGTCGAGCAGCTCCCAGAGCAGGTCGAACTCCTTCGGCGCGAGCTGGATCTCCTCGTCGCCGACCCGCACCTCGCGGCGGCCCGCGTCGATGTGCAGATCGCCGTGGTCGATCGTCTCCGTCTCGAGCTCGCGCCGCTCGGGCGTCGTCCGGCGGAGGATCGACTTCACCCGTGCGACGAGCTCCCGCGGGTTGAAGGGCTTCGTCAGATAGTCGTCGGCTCCCACTTCGAGTCCGATGATCTTGTCCACGTCCTCGTCGCGGGCCGTCAGCATCAGGATCGGGACGTCGCTCGACTGCCGGATCCGCTTGCACACCTCGATGCCGTCGATGTCGGGCAGCATCAGATCGAGCACGATCAGGCCGGGCAGCTCGCGCGCAACCTGGTTCAGCGCCTCGGTGCCGGTGGCGGCAGTGTGGACGCCGTACCCCGCGTTCTTCAGGTAGAGCGACACGAACGAGGCGATCGAGCTCTCGTCCTCGACCACGAGGATGCTCGGCGTCGCAGCACTCACGGCTGCGATGGAGACGTGGTCGTCTGCGTCGGACCGGTCGTCGTCTGTGTCGACGTCTGATCGCCGAACGGCACTCGCTGGCCGAGCGTCCGCGGCCCGAGGAACACGGGGACCGGCAGCCACTTGCCGTCGTTGACGGCGTACGTCCCGGCGTCGAGCGCCCTCACGTCCCCGTTCAGGTAGGCCACGCCGACGCCGACCGCGGTCAGGTCGAGCCCGGAGCCGCTCGCGACGAGCCGGTACGCACCGCCGGTGATCCGGAACCGAAGGTCCGTCCCGGAGTAGATGTAAACCGTGCCGTCGTCCGTCTCCTTGACGACGGGCTTCCGGTCCCAGCCGCTGACGAACAGCTTCCCGTCCTTCACGATCGGGTCGAGAACGACGAGCGTGCCGTTGTCGAGCTGCCCCCAGAGCGCCCCGTGCGCCGGGTTCGCGACCGTCCCGATCGTGACGGTCCCGTTCACACCCTGCAGCTCGAGCACGCCGTCGCCGGCCGCTCGGTGAGCGGCGAGCGCCACCGGGGCGGCGACGAGGCAGCAGAGCAGGGCAAATGAGAGCCGGCGCATGGGCAGATGAATCGTCGCTCCTCGAATTATGGTCCCGTTGATCGAAAGGTAAGGACTTTTCGACAGGAAACCTCCCCGCGCGGCGCCGTTCGGAACCACGCGCTGCAGGTCGTCGGCGCTCGGGTACGTCCAGGCCGTGCAGCCGGACAGACGTGGCCGGTGGATCGGCTCATCTAGATGGTTGATCGATAGATGCCGTCGTCGCGGGGAGGGCATGCATCAAGCAGTGCGCCGTGTGCAGGCCCCCCAGCCGTGGCGGCGATGATCTGTCGATCAACCATCTAGGCTCCGGCGGGTGCACGATCTCACGAGCTTCGGCCTCGATGTGCTCCTCGTCGCCGGCGCGCTGTCCGCGGCGCTGCTCGCGTCGAAGGCGGGCGCGCGCACCGCGATCCCGTCGGCCGCGGTCTTCCTCGTCGCGGCCGCCTTCGCCTCCGACATCTGGCCCTCGCTGAACCTCTCCGTCGGGACGGTCGAGAAGATCGCGACGCTGGCGCTCATCGTGATCCTCTTCGACGGCGGCACGTCGATCGGCTGGCGGCGGTTCCGCGTGGCGGGGATTCCGATCGCGTCCCTCGGCGTCCTCGGCACGTTCGCCACCGCCGGCCTCGTCGCGCTGTTCGCGCACGCGGCGTTCGGGCTGAACTGGACCGTCTCGGGGCTGATCGGAGCGGCCATCGCGCCGACGGATCCCGCCGTCATGTTCTCCGTGCTCGGCGAGCACGAGATCGGTGGGCGGACGGGGACCATCCTCGAGGGCGAGTCCGGCGCGAACGACCCGGTCGGAATCGCGCTGATGCTCGGGATGATCGAGCTCGCGACGGCGTCCCACGCCACGTTCTGGGTCGTCGTCCGCGTCTTCTGCGAGCAGATGGCGGTCGGGCTCGCGATCGGGATCGCAGGCGGGCTCGCCGAGCGGTTCCTGATCAGCCGCGTCACCCTCCCGTCCGCCGGCCTCTACACGATCCGGACGCTCGCCCTGGCCGGGCTCGTCTACGGCGTCGCGACCGTCGCGCACGGCTCGGGGTTCCTCGCCGTCTTCGTCGCCGGCCTCGTCGTCGGCGACCTCCACGCGCCGTTCAAGCACGAGATCGAGGTGTTCCAGGAAGGCCTCGCGACGCTGGCCGAGATCGTCGTGTTCATCGCGCTCGGGCTGACGATCGACCTCTCGCAGGTCGGGCGGTCGCACTGGCTCGAGGGGATCGCCTTCGCCGCATTCCTCGCCCTCGTCGCCCGGCCGGTCGTGCTCGCGGCGCTGCTCGCACCGACGCGCCTCGACCAGGGCGAGCGGCTCTTCGTCATGTGGGGCGGCCTGAAGGGCGCGGTCCCGATCCTTCTCGCGTCGTTCGCGCTCAGCCGTCACGTGACCGACGCCCAGCGCATCTACGACATCGTGTTCGTGGTCGTCCTGCTCTCCGTGCTCGTCCAGGGGAGCACGATCGCGCGTGCGGCCCGGCGGTTCGGCGTCGAGATGCGCCGGACGGGGGTCGTGGACGGCCGGAGCGGGTCGGGCTAGCCGGGGCTCACAGCCGCTCGACGACGCCGGCGATCGCCATCCCGAACCCGACGCACATCGAGGCGATGCCGTACCGGTCGCCGCGGCGCTCGAGCTCCGAGAGCAGCGTCGCCGTGATGCGGGCGCCGGTCGCACCGAGCGGGTGACCGAGCGAGATGCCGCCTCCGTTCGGGTTCAGATCGTCCGACCGCTCGGCGAGGTCGAGGTCGGCGACCGTCTGCAGGACGACCGACGCGAAGGCCTCGTTCACCTCGATCACGCCCATGTCGTCGAGCGTCAGCCCCGCCCGTGTGAGCGCTTTCTGCATCGCCTCGGGGTTGCCGTGCAGCATCCGGGTCGGGTCGACGCCGTGCAGCCCGAACGACACGAAGCGGCCGCGCGGCTCCAGCCCCAGCCGGGAGACCGCGGTCTCGCTCGCGACCAGCAGCGCCGCCGCCCCGTCGACGATCTGGGAGGAGTTGCCGGCGGTGACGACCCCCGCCGGGTCGAACGCCGGCTGGAGCGCCGCGAGCGCCTCCGCGGACGTGTCGCGGCGGGGCGCCTCGTCGACGGCGAACACGGCCGGAGCCGCCACGTTCGAGCCCCCCGCCTGGAACAGGCTGTTCCGCGCACCGTCGGCCGCGGCCGGATCGGGCAGCTCGATCGGGACGATCTCCCGCTCGAACCTCCCCTCGTCGATCGCGGCGACCGCCCGGCGGTGTGACTCGAGCGAGTAGGCGTCGAGCGCCTCGCGCTCGAGCGACCACTCCCGGGCGAGCAGCTCGGCGGACGTCCCCTGCATCACGATCTCGAAGCGGTCCGTGACGCGACTCGACACCGACCCGCCGTTCGAGCCCATCGGCACCCGCGACATTATCTCGACTCCGGCGGAGACGACCAGGTCGAGCTGTCCTGCGAGCACCGCCGCCGCCGCGTTGAAGTTCGTCTGCATCGAGGACCCGCACTGCCGGTCGACGGTCGTCGCCGAGACGGTCACGGGCCAGCCGGCGGCGAGGACGGCCATCCTCCCCACGTTCCATCCCTGCTCCCCGATCTGCGTCACGCACCCCATCTGCACGTCCTCGATCTCACCCGGGTCGAGGTCGTGGCGGGCGATCAAACCGTTCAGCACCTGCGCGGCCAGATCGTCCCCGCGCAGCGTCGAGAGCGTCCCGTTGCGCCGGCCGATCGGCGAGCGCACCGCATCCACGATGTACGCGGTCACGCGCTCAGACTAACCGGGGACCCACGGGTCCCGGTGGTGCGAGAGGTACACCCGTTCGGGGTGCAGCTCGTGAATGCGGCGGATCGAGGGGGTCGCCCCGCCGATCAGCTCGCGCATCGAGTACGTCACGTCTCCACCGAGCACGACAAGACCGTCGCCGGTCTCGACGGCGACCGCCTGGTGTCCCGGCGAGTGCCCCGGCGTGAACAGCACCGAGACGCCCTCGAAGAGCTCGGCGTCGCCGTCGAGCTCGACGTACGAGGCGCCGGGGAACCGCACCCACTCGGTCAGGTAGTCCGGCCCGTCGGATGCCTCGAGCTCGAGCCGCTGGACGTAGATCGGCGTCCCGGCGAACCGGCGGTTGCCTCCGCAGTGGTCGAAGTGCAGGTGCGTGTTGACAACCGCGGTGATGTCCCCGAGATCCGGCCACGGCCGCACGACCGGCCCCCACTCCTCGTCGAGCTCTCGAGTCGAGTCGATCATGCCGGTGTCGATCAGCACACGTCCGCCGGCCGTCTCGACGACGTACGCGAACACCGGCCACAGCTCACCGCCGACGGTGACGTCGCAGAGCTGCAGGGGCCGGACGGCGTTCAATCGGCGAACGCCGGCTCGGGCTCCATTGCGCGCGCCCGCTCCGCGCGCCGGGTCCGCACCGCGAAGACCCAGTTGACGGCGACGAACGTGGCGGTCGCGAAGACCCAGCCGACGACACAGTCGATCACGTAGTGCTCGCCGCCGTAGATGAGCGAGAACGCCATCGCAGGCGGGTAGATGACGAGCAGCGGTCGCGTCCACCGGGGCAGGACCTGCCAGAGGAAGAGCGAGAGAAGGAGCGCATACGCGGCATGCAGCGACGGCATCGCGGCCACGTTGTTCGCGTAGCGCTCGCCCTTCTCGAACAGCGATCCGAAGTGCGTGATCGGGACGTGGTGCCACGTCACGCCGATCGTGCGGTTCGCCTCGCCGATCGAGCCGTGCCGCGCCGCGAGCCAGGGCGGTGCCGCCGGATAGAGGACGTACGTCGCGTACCCGGTCATCGCGAGAACGCACACCATCGTCGCGAAGCGGGCGAACTGATCGTGCGCCCACCGCCAGAGGATGGCCGCGACGATCAGCGTCGCGAAGAAGTGCGTCAGGTACACGAACCAGGTGGCGTAGTCCCACCAGTGGAGATGGGCGCCGCCGTGCCAGAGATGCTCCTGCAGCCAGACCGTCGGGATCGGCTTCCCGAAGACGAACGCGTCGACGCGAATCTGCGGCGTCTCACGGGTGTGGACGAGCATCCCGTCCGCGATCCCGCGCAGCTGGTCGTAGATGAAGAGGACGAACATGAACGGCGCCCAGTCGATGATGAGCCTGCGGATGCTCTGCTTGAACCCGCTCACGGAGAACGCGACCATGCCGAACGCGAACCACGTGAACACGAGGTCGTGGGAGGTCGGCACGCCGACCGTCGCGACCATCGCCGCCGAGGCGACGAGCCACGCAAGTGGGGCCGCGATCCGGGCCTTTCTCCGCAGGTCCACGCGTGAACATTAGAGTTGTCGGTCGAATGACGCAGATCTCGACCGACCGGCCGCTCCTGATCGGCGGCGAGCGCGTGGAGACCGGAGAGTGGCTGGACGTGCGCTCTCCGTACTCCGGCGAGCTCGTCGGCCGGGTCGCAAAGGGCGGTGCGGACGAGGCGCGGCGCGCTCTCGACGCTGCCGCGGCGGCGCTCGCCGACCCGCCGCCCGCGCACGAGCGGGCCCGCATCCTCGACACGGTTGCGCGCCTGCTCGAGGAGCGACGCGAGGAGGCCGCCCGGATCATCTGCGCCGAGGCGGGGAAGCCCCTGAAGGCGGCGCGCGTGGAGGCGGAGCGCGCCGTCTCGACCTACACGTTCGCGGCGGTGGAGGCGCGGACGCTCGCAGGCGACGTGGTGCCGATGGAGGGCTCGCCGGCCGGCTCCGGGAAGCTCGGGCTGACGCTTCGCCTCCCGATCGGGATCGTCGGCGCCATCTCGCCGTTCAACTTCCCGCTGAACCTCGTCGCCCACAAGATCGCCCCGGCTCTTGCGGCCGGCTGCCCGGTCGTCCTGAAGCCGGCATCCCAGACCCCCCTCTCCGCACTGTTCCTCGCGCAGCTCGAGGAGGAGGCGGGCGCGCCCCCCGGCTTCGTCAACGTCGTAGCCGGATCCGCCTCGGCGATCGGCGACGTGCTCGTCGAGGACGATCGCGTCAAGCTGATCACCTTCACCGGGTCGGGCGAGGTCGGCTGGGACCTCGCGGCCCGCGCCGCGCGCAAGCGCGTCAAGCTGGAGCTCGGGAACGCGACACCCGCGATCGTCTGCGCCGACGCCCCTGGAGGCGCGGCCGCGAAGCTCGCCGCCAATGCCTTCTCGTTCGCCGGGCAGAGCTGCATCTCGGTGCAGCGGGTCTTCGTGCTGGCGGATGCGTGGGACGCGTTCGTGCCCGAGTTCGTGGCCACGGTCGAGGCGCTCGTCGTCGGCGACCCGGCCGACGAGCGAACCGACGTCGGACCGGTGATCAGCCACGGTGACCGCGACCGCATCCTCGAGTGGGTTCGCGAGTCCCGCGGCGAGATCCTCGCGGGCGGCGATGCGACCGACGAGGGAGTGATCCGGCCGACGGTCATCTCTTCGCCCGACCCGACCGACCGGGTTCAGTGCGAGGAGGTCTTCGGCCCGGTCGTCACCCTGACCAGGGTCGAGACGCTGGACGAGGCGATCGACGGCGCCAACTCGACGCGCTACGGCCTCCAGGCGGGGATCTGGAGCAGCGACATCCGGACCTGCCTCGACGCCGCCCGCCGGCTCGAGTTCGGCGGGGTGACGATCAACGAGGCCCCGACGTTCCGGGCCGACCAGATGCCCTACGGCGGCGTGAAGGCGTCGGGCAACACCAAAGAAGGTCCCGCATGGACGGTCCGCGAGATGACCGAGGAGCGTCTCGTAGTTTTGCCGCTCTAGGAAGCGGACAGGGGACCGGCATGGCCGGTTCGCTCGGACTCGGGATCGCACTGCTCGTCGTCGGGCTCATCGCCCTCGTCTTCTTTCCCTGGGGCGGCGTCGTCGTCGCCCTCGTCGGCCTCGCGCTGATCCTGCTCTTCCTGCTCGGCCTGGGCAGGCGCACGCCCCTTCGGCGCCCGTGAGAACTCGTCTCGGATTGACGATTCGGCACGAGCCTTCATCCCGAAACGAGCTCCAAGAGGGCCGAGGCTCCTGCCGATCAAGCCTCTAGACTAGGGCCGAATGCCCTCGCTCTTCCGCAGGCACGAGCCCGAGATCGACGGCATCGTTCCGCGCCGTGCGAGCGCCGGAGTGCTGCGGCGGGAACGTCGCGCGCTCCTGAAGGCACGCGAGGACGCGCTCCGCGACGTGGGTGGTCTGCTCGTCGAGATGTACCGGCGAGGCGGGTTCCGTGAAGATCTGCTCGCCGAACGCGCCGCCGCCGTCGTCGGCATCGATGCGCGCCTCGCGGAGATCGAGGAGCTCCTCCATGCGCGTCGTCACGTTCCGCGCTGCGAGTGCGGCGCGCCGGTGATCCGCGGCTCGCACTTCTGCCCGAGCTGCGGCCGGTCGATCGTCGCCGACGACCAGGCCGGGTCGGTCTCGGCCGAGGCGACGATCGTCGAACCGGGCCCGCAGACCTGACCGTCGGCGCGAGCCACTCGTGACTGGGACTCGGACAGACGAGCGGGCGACGGCGATCGCCGCCGCCGACGGCAGCTGCCCGCGGTGCGGATCGGCGCGTGCCGCCGACGACCGGTACTGCCTCGAGTGCGGGCTCGCGCTGCCGCGGGTCGGCGGCGGGCTTGCGCGGATGCGACGCGCGTGGATCCGGCGGCTCGGCTGGTATCCGGGAGACTGGATCTGGGCGGCCGTCGCGACGCTGGTGGTGGCGATCGCGGGTGCGGCGGCGGCGGTCGTCGTCAGCACGCACCGGTCGACCTCGCCGCGCTCCCCGTTCCTCGTTCCCGCGACCGTCCCCGTTGGGGAGGCCTCGCCTGCCGCGGTCGCGACCTCGAGCGCCTCCTCGACGCTTCCGGTGCCGCCGGAGCCGACGTCTCCGGCGGCCACCGCTCCGGAGCCCGCTGCGGCCAACGGCCACGTGACCTGGCCCGCGAACGAGGACGGCTGGACGGTCGTCCTCGTGTCGTATCCGAAGACGACGGGCCGGGCGGCCGCGAGCACCGCGGCGGAGCGGGCCGCGCGCGGGCTGCGCCAGGTCGGCGTGCTCGACTCGAGCTCCTTCGCGAGCCTCCAGCCCGGCTACTTCGTCGTGTTCAGCGGGATCTATCCGACGCAGAAGGCCGCCGAGACGGCCGTTCCGACAGCCCGTCAGGCGGGCTTCCGGGGCGCCTACACGCGGGAGGTCGCCCGTTAGCGGGTCGACGTGTGCCGCACTCGAGGTGTAAAGCCTGCGGCCATCGGGTAAATCCCTGCTCGCAGAGAGACAGACGTTTTCTTTTCGGAGAACATTTGTAACAGCCCCGCGAACGGTGTAGAGTCGTCGGGTCGCTGGCGCACGACGAAGGGTTTACCGCTTCTTAAAGCGCTGGCAGCTACATTCGAGGAAGAAAGTTCGGAGACGAGTGGACGAGCGGATCCTGCACATTCAGCACTGTATGTATCAGTACTCGCGAGCGATCTACCGCTCCATCCGTGACCTCATCGACCCCTACGTCGACGACCATACGAAGCTCGATTACCGCCGCGAAGTGCTTGCCGCGTGCGAAGGGACGATGGAGCGGCTCGCTCAGGATCCGCACTACTTCGCGAAGCCCGACAAGGCGCTCTTCCTGGACATTCGCCGCTACTTCCCGATCACGGTCCAGGCTCAGGTCGCGTGGGCGGTGACGAAGGGCGTCGACGCCGCGGTCGGCTTCGTCGAGGAGCAGATCGAAGCGGGCGCATTCGACGGCGGAGTCGCGCGCTGCCGTGCGACCACGCGCAAGGGCAAGGCGTGTCAGCGCACCCCGCTGCCCGATCGCGACTACTGCCCCTCGCACCAGCATCTGGCGCGAAGCGCCGCCGCCGCGTAACGGCCGCGACCCGAATCTGCGGGAACTTCCGCCGCGGGCTCAGCGCGCGAACCGGATGTGCAGGGTCTCTCGGATAAGCTCGGCCCCGGGTGAGTCACGACACCGACAAGCTGATCCGCCAGCTCTCGCTGGTTGCGTTCCTGATGGCGGAGCGGCGGCCGCTCACCGCCCGGGACATCAAGTCGAACGTCGAGGGCTACCAGGAGATGAGCGACGAGGCTTTCGCCCGCCGCTTCTACTCGGATCGCGCCGAGCTCGTCGCGCTCGGCGTGCCGCTCGACTCGCAGCGCGACGAGTTCACCGGCGAGGAGCTCTACACGCTCCGTTCCGAGCGATACTTCCTTCCCGAGCTCGAGCTCGACGACGAGGAGCTCGCCGCTCTCCAGACCTGCTTCTACCTCCTCGAGGGCCGCTTCGCCTACGCGGAGCCGCTGCGGCTCGCCCTCCAGAACCTCGCTCTCGGGCGTTCCGCCGGCGCGCTCGCCGCGTCGCCGACGGGCACCGCGGTCCGCGTCGAGGTCCGCGACCCCGACTACTCGCCGGAGCTGCAGGGACGGCTCGGAAAGCTCGAGGGGGCGATCTCGAAGCAGCGCACCGTGCGGTTCCGGTACTGGTCGATCTACCGGGACGAGGAGGAGGAGCGCACCCTCAACCCGTACGCCCTGCTGCCCGAGAACGGCTCGTGGTACGTGATCGGCCACGACCTCGAACGAGACGACATCCGCACGTTTCGCGTATCCCGCATCCGGTCGGACATCCGTTTTGCGACCCGACGGGAACGGGACTTCCGCCTCCCCGCCGACTTCGACGTCGAGCGCTACCGCGGCCGGACCGAGTGGCAGTTCGGCGACATTCTCGGCGAGGCCCAGGTCGAAGTGGCGCCGGACACGGCCTGGTGGGTCGAGCGCGCGTACGCCGGCGAGCGAAACCGCGTCGAGGGCGACGTCTTCGTGACCCAGTTCGCGTCGACGGCGCTCCTCGCCCGCTGGATCCTCCGCCAGGACGGCCGCGCCGTGCCGCTGCAGCCGTCCGAGCTGCGCCGGCTGGTGGTCGAGGGCGCGCGGGCGGCACGTGGGGCGCACGAGGGCGCGCCGCCGGTCCCGGCCGCAGAGCTGCCGCCGGCCGTCGACACGCCCCCGGACAGGAATGCCGGCCCGGTCGCGCCGGAGCGGTTCGGCGTCCTCCAGTCGCTCCTCGCCTACCTGCTCACCGCCTGCGGCGACGAACGCGAGGCGCGCATCCCCGCACGCGA
Organism: uncultured Thermoleophilia bacterium; assembly: GCA_963784765.1. Taxonomy (GTDB): domain Bacteria; phylum Actinomycetota; class Thermoleophilia; order Gaiellales; family Gaiellaceae; genus PALSA-600. Next base: position 41,017 of record CAWASP010000019.1, on the reverse strand, counting down.
CCTCTCCGAGCGATTCTCGATCCCCGCGGACGAGCTCGAGGAGCACCTGTCGCTCCTCAACCTCGTCAACTTCGGGGGCGGGTGCTACGCGGTCTACGCCGAGCTCGCCGGCGAGGAGGTGCTGGTCGACAAGGAGCTCTTCGGCGACACCTTCCGCCGCCCGCCGCGGCTGACGCCGCTCGAAGCACGCGCGATCCGTCTTGCGCTCGAGTTCGTCGGCCCGATGGTGGCCGCAGGTGCCCACTCGCCGCTCGACCGCGTGCGCGCCAAGCTCGAGGAGACGTTCGGGGCTTTCGACCTGACCCAGACGCTCGCACCGCAGGCCGGCGCCGAGGAGGGTCTCGTGGAGGCACTGACGCACGCCATCGACCTGCATCGGCTCGTCGAGATCGAGTACCTGAAGCCCGAGGAGCAGGAGGTCGTCAAGCGGACGGTCGAGCCGTATTCGATCGAGCGCCGTCTGCCGCACTGGTACGTGCACACGTGGGACGTCGAGCGCGACCAGCCGCGGTCCTACCGGCTCGACCGCATGCGCAAGGCGAAGCTCCTTCGGAAGTCGTTCACGCCACGGGACGGCTTCGATCCGTCCGAGCTGCACACGGCGACCACCGCGCTCATCTGGTACTCCCCCGCCGTCGCCCGCTGGGAGGTCGAGAAGGGGGCGCGACCGCTGGCGGACGGCGCTGCGATCGCCGAGAAGTCCGTCGGCAGCGCCGACTGGCTCGTCGGCGAGGTCGTCTCCTACCGCGGCGAGGCGGTCGTGCTCGAGCCGCCCGAGCTCCGGGCACGCGTCGCGAGCCGCGCACGCGAGCTCGTGCAGGAGCTTCGCCCGGCTCGCGCGCGTGCGGCCGGCTGACCCGCGTCAGGCGTCGGGAAGGACGAGGGTGAAGGTGGCGCCGCGGCCGGGCGACGACGCCACGTCGAGCTTGCCGCCGTGCGCCTCGGCGATGGACCGCGCGATGTACAGGCCGAGCCCCGTTCCGGGCTTCGCGTCGCCGCCGCCGACGCGACCGAACTTCTCGAAGATGAGCTGCTGATCGCCGGAGGCGATCCCGGGTCCCTGGTCGCGGACCGAGACCGCGACGGAGCTGTCGGTGCGCACGGCGCGAACCTCGACCGTCGTGCCCGCAGGCGAGTACTTCACCGCGTTGTCGATCAGGTTGCCGAGGACCTGGCGCAGCCGCTCGCCGTCCCCGCGCACGGCGGCGAGCCCCGGCTCCACCTTCCCCAGCACCTCCACTTCGTCCTGGCCCGCTCGTGCCGCGGTGACCGAGTCCTCGACGAGCGACGGAAGGTCGATGTCGGCGAAGCGGTAGGTGAACGTGCCGGCGTCGATCCGTGAGGTGTCGAGCACGTCCGCGATCAGTGCCGCGAGCCGCGACGTCTCGTCGTCGATCAGGCCGAGGAACGCCTCGCGCTGATCGGGTCTGAGCTCCCGCCAGCGCGCCTGCAGGGTGCGCGCGGCGCCGATGACGGCCGCCATCGGGCTGCGGAGCTCGTGACTGACGACCGATACGAAGTCGGCGCGCAGCGCCGAGAGCCGCCGCAGCTCGTCGACGGTGCGGCGCTCGCCCTCGTAGGCCTGGATGTTCTGGACGGCGCTCGCAGCGAGCCGGCCGAGGAGCGTCACGAGCTCGATCTCGTGGCGGTCGAACGCGTCGGGCTCCGCCCTGCAGAGCGAGATGAGCCCGATCGCGCGCGCCCCGGCGAGCAGCGGGGCGGCAACGCGAGAGCGAACCCCGAGCTCGAGCAGAATCGCCTCCTCCGCGTACTGCGGCTCCGCGATGTCACGGCGGTACACGGTGCGTCCGGTCGCGATCACCTGCGGAAGAACGTTGTTCTCGAGCGAGATCTCGCTGCCGGGCGGCATCACATCCGCCGCACGCTCGCCCGCCGTCGCGATCACGCGGGCAGCGCCGGGCTCGGCGAGCACGATCGCCATGCGGTTGAACGGCACGAGGCCGCGCAGCTCCCTGATGAAGGCGCCGAACGCCTCGTCGAGCTCGAGCGACGAGCTGAGCGCCCGCGCGCACCGGTTCGCCGCATCGAGAAGGTCTGCCCGCCGCCCGAGCTCGTCCCGCAGCAGCTCCGCCTCGAGTGCGCGCTGCTCCGCGGTGAGACGCTCCTCGTTGAGCCGCGAGCAGAGCCAGCCGACGAGCAGCGCCATGAGCAGGCCCGCGCCGGCCTCGAAGGTCACGTAGTCGACGTGGTAGCTCCCGTGGACGAAGCCCGACCGCCTGCTCTCGAACCACGCCGCAACGGGGACGGCGGCGACCGCGACTCCGAGGCCTCCCGCGATTCCGAAGCGGGCGGCGCCGCCGACGACCGCCAGCAGGAGGAGCTGACGCGCCGGTGCGCCGGCCTCGAACGCGAACATCAACATGAACGCGGCGAGCACTGCGAAGTCGAAGGCCAGTGCGATCGCCTGGAAGAGAACGTCCACCGGCCGGCGGCTGACGACGGCGAACAGGGCTACGGCGCCGACGAAGAGCCCGGCGGTGAGCGCCCACGCTGCCTGCACGTACCCCGGCGGATAGCCGCTCGTCAGCGCGACCTGCAGGATCGCGAACGGCACCGCCCCCAGCCGGACGACGCCGATCCACCACTCGAGCGGCCGCCGACCGGTCATGCGCTCTCGGCACCCTCCCGCCGCCGGATGGACGCGAGGGCGGAGCGGGCGTGCTCGGCGACGAGCTCGTCGGGGCCGTCTGCCTCACGTTCGAGCAGCGCGACGTGCTCGCCGCCGCCGACGTTCCCGAGGGCCACGACGGCGTTCCGGCGCAGGTAGCGCGGGTCGTTGCGCGGCACGTAGAGGCGGTCGTAGCCCGTGACGAGCGCGTGTCCGTCCGCTTCGAGCCACGCGACCAGGTCGATGTGGCCGCGCGCGTGCTCCGGCTCGGCCGCTCGCCGTCGCGCGATGCCGCGATTCCACGGGCAGACGTCCTGGCAGATGTCGCAGCCGTAGACCTGCGCACCGAGTGCCGCCCGGTACTCCTCCGGGATCGCCGCGGGCGCCTGCGTCCAGTAGGACAGGCAGCGCCGCGCGTCGAGGGTGCCGGGCTCGTCGAGCGCGCCGGTCGGGCATGCGTCGACGCAGAGGCGGCACTCCCCGCAGTCGGCCTCGAGCGGAGCGGTCGGCTCGAGCTCGACGTCGGTGACGAGCGTCCCGAGCACGACCCACGAGCCGTGCCGTCGCGTGATCAGCATCGTGTTCTTGCCGTAGAACCCGACGCCGCTCCGTGCTGCGGCCTCACGGTCGACGTGCTGGTTCGCATCGACGAGCACACGGTAGGAGCCCCCCAGCCGGCGTCCCAGCTCTTCGAGGTCGGCGCGCAGGCCGGAGTAGGCGTCCTCCCAGGTGTAGCGCGCGAGGCGGCCCTCTCCCGGCAGGAGCGGCGGCTCCGGATGCCAGTAGCACCGGGCGACCGACACGACGCTGCGCGCGCCGGGCAGCAGCGACTCCGGATGGCACGACTGCTCAGGGATCGCCATCGTGAACCGCATGCCCGCGTCGAGCCCGCGGCGGCGACGCTCGCGGATCAGCCGCTCCGTGTCCTCGTAGGGCTCTGCACGCGCGACCCCGAGCGCGTCGAAGCCGAGGTCGTCGCACACCTCCCCGAGGGCTCGGGCGTCCATGCGAGGATTGTGCCCACGTGAAGGCGATCCGCATCCACGAGGAAGGTGGGCCCGAGGTCCTCCGCTACGAGGACGTCCCCGATCCGCAGCCCGCCGAGGGCGAGGCGCTGATCGAGCTGCGCGCAGCCTCGCTGAACCACCTCGACCTCTGGTTGCGGAAGGGGCTCCCGTCGGTGCCGAAGCCGCGCATCCTCGGCGCCGACGGCGCCGGCGTGATCGCCGGCACCGGCGAGCGCGTCGTCATCAACCCCGGCATCCTCGAGAACGGCCGCATGCACATCATCGGCGAGACGCGCGACGGGACGCACGCGGAGCTGATCGCCGTCCCCCGCGACTACGTCCACCCCATTCCGGACGGCCTGTCGTTCGAGGAAGCGGCCGCGTTCCCGCTCGTCTTCGAGACCGCCTACCGCATGCTCGTGCCGCGCGCCCGGCTGCAACCGGGCGAGTGGGTTCTCGTCTGGGGCGTCGGCGGCGGCGTCGCCACCGCCGCCCTGTCGCTCGCGACAGCCCTGGGAGGCCGCGTGATCGTCACCTCCTCCAGCGACGAGAAGCTCGCCCGGGCGAAAGAGCTCGGCGCCGAGGCGACGGTCAACCACGAGAGCGACGACGTCGTGGCAGTCGTCAAGGAGGTGACGGGCGGCGGTGCCCACGTCGTCGTCGACGACGTCGGGGAGGCAACCTGGCGTCGTTCGCTGGACGCGGCGCGGCCGGAGGGCCGCATCGTCGTCTGCGGCGCCACCACCGGCCCGAACCCGCCGGCGGCCCTGCACCGTGTGTGGTGGAAGCAGCTCTCGATCCTCGGCTCGACGATGGGGCTCCCGGAGGACTTTCGCGGCGCCTACGAGCTGATCGCCGCCGGAAAGGCGCGTCCCGTCGTCGACAGCGTCTTCCCGCTGGCAGAGGCGCGGGCGGCACACGAGCGGCTCGAATCGGGGCAGCAGCTCGGCAAGGTCGTCCTCTCGATTCCCTCCTGACCGCCCGCCCCGGCCAGGGGCGCCGCCCCCAGGTGAGCACGGCCTCAATCACTCATCTCCGCGTGCCGATAACCCCCGCGGATGCGGCCGCGGCAATCTCATCTGCTCCTGCCGGCTCTCGGTCTCGCCGTCACGGCGGTCTCGTTCGCCGGCGCCGGCACACCGGGCTCCCGGCCGGAGACCCCCCTCCTGCACGGCGCCACCGCCCCGGTTCCGGTCGCTCTCGTGGCGCCGCGTCCCGCCGTGCCTTCCCCGGTCGCTCTCGTCCCGCCGCGCACCGCTCGTCCTTCGCCAGACGTGCGTCTGCTCGTCAGGTTCAACCGGCCGACGTCCGCCGTCGAGCGGGAGACCACTCTCCGCCGTCTCGGCGCCCGCCGCGTGACGACGATCCGCAGGCTCGGGATCTCCGTCGTCGACCTTCCGCGCACGCGCGCCGCGACGGCAATCGACACCCTGCGAGCGTCCCGGCACATCGAGTTCGCTCAGCGCGACGGCATTGCGCACGCCACCTACACGCCGAACGACCCGTACTACGACGGCACTGCGAGCCCGTGCACGAGCTCTCCCGGCTGCTGGCCGTACCAGAACGACAACCTCCTCCCCGCCTGGGACGTGACGCAGGGATCGAGCTCGATCGTCGTCGCAGTCGTCGACACGGGGGTCGACGCCTCGCACCCGGATCTCGCCGGTGCCGTCCTCCCCGGCCACAACTTCGTTGCCGGGACGACCGATGCGAGCGACGACAACGGCCACGGCACGGCGGTCGCCGGCATCATCGCCGCACGCTTCGACAACGCGATCGGGGTCCCGGGCGTGTGCGGGAACTGCAAGATCCTCCCCGTCAAGGTGCTCAACTCGAGCGGCACCGGCTACAACTCGACCATCGCGACGGGCATCACGTGGGCGGCTGACCACGGCGCGAACGTGATCAACCTCTCGCTCGCGTCGACGACCAACGACGCGTCCGTGCAGACTGCGATCGACTACGCGATCGGCAAGGGGATCGTCGTCGTCGCCGCTGCCGGGAACGCGTCCTCGACGAGCCCGACGACGAGCCCGGGCGGCTATCCGGCCTGGAACTCGGCGAACCCCGCGGACGCGACCGCGCGCGCGGGGCTCATCTCGGTCGGGGCGACCGACTACTACGGCCGTCTCTACTCGTTCTCGAACTACGGGTCGTGGGTCGACGTCGCCGCGTCGGGGTGCGCCGTGTCGACGTCGAACAGCGGCGGTTACACGACCGGCTTCTGCGGCACCTCGGCCGCCGCACCGTTCGTGTCGGGGCTCGCCGCCCTGCTGCTGAGCTACACGTCCTCGCTCTCGCCCGCCCAGGTGAAGACCGACATCGCCTCCGCGACGAGCACCGTCACCACGCGGTCGGTCTCGGGTGGCGGCACCGCCGACTGCTCGAGCACGCCGTGTGCGCTCCACGGCCAGATCGACGCGCTGGCCGCGCTCGAGAACGCCGGCTACTCGCAGCCTGCCGCGCCGACCGTCACGGCGTCGCCGGCGATCTCCGGCACCGCGGTCGACGGCGGGACGCTGACCGTCTCGTCCGGCGCGTGGACCGGCTCGCCGACGGGGTATGCCTACGCGTGGTCACGGTGCGACGGGAGCGGAGCGAATTGCGTGGCTACCGCCGTGACGACGTCGAGCTACGCGCTCGGATCGGGAGACGTCGGGCACACGCTGCAGGCGACGGTGACGGCGACGAACGCCACCGGATCGACGGATGCCACCTCGCTCTCGGGCGTCGTCGCCGCACTCGCCCCGACCGCTGTGACCGCGCCGAGCATCGCGGGTGCTGCCGCACCGCTCGCCGGCGAGACGCTCACGGGCTCCCCTGGAAGCTGGACGGGCACGACGCCGATCGCCTACGCCTACCAGTGGCAGCGGTCGACCGACGGCACGACCTGGACCGATATCGCGTCGGCGACGAGCCAGAGCTACGCAGCCGCCGCCGGGGATGTCGGCGCAGCGCTGCGTCTCGAAGTGTCGGCGTCGAATGCCGGCGGGTCGACGGTCGCGACGTCGCAGGCGACGGGGACCGTGTCGGAGCCGACGAGCGCGCCCGGCAGCTCCTCGCCGCCGACCGTTTCCGGGAGCGCGGTCGTGGGCGAGACGCTGACCGCGGGCACGGGCGCCTGGACCGGCGGGCCGACGAGCTTCTCCTACCGGTGGCAGGTCTCGACCGACGGCACCGCCTGGAGCGACGTGAGCGGTGCGACCGGCTCCACGTACGTGCCGGCCGATGCCGACGTCGGCTCCTACCTGCGTGTCGCGGTGCAAGCGTGGAACGACGCGGGCACCTCCTCGCCGGCCTACTCCGCTCCGAGCGACCGTGTCGCGGCGGCCGGCGGCTCCGACCTCTCCGGCGGGGGAAGCGGCGGTGGTTCCGGCGGCGGGAGCAGCAGCCCGAGTAGCAGCGGCGACGGCGGCGGCGGCGGGGCGCCGGACCTGAGGGTCTCGCTCGCCGCAGCCACGGAGCTTCTGCCGGGAGCGACGGACGAGGTGACGGCCGTCGTCGAGAACACCGCACCGGCGAGCTCGCAGCAGACCCGCCTTCTCGTGCAGCTTCCCGCCGGCGTCATCCTGCTCGGGCCGCCTGCCTACGAGCGAGGCTCGGGCTGCACCGGCACCTCGACGCTCGACTGCTTCCTCGACTACCTCCCGGGCCATGCGAGCACGAAGGTCGTCTTCGCGATCCGCGTCGATGCCCCGGGCGCCCCGGTCCTGAGCGCCTCGGTCAGCGCCGAGGGCGAGACGAACCTGTCGGACAACCAGGCATCGCTCACGCTCGACGTCGCCGCTCCGGCTCCGGTCGCGCCGACGCCGTCCCCGGCACCGTCGGCACCGGAGCCGTCGCGGGCACCCACCGCGGCGCCTGCCGCTCCTCCGAGGGTGCTCGTCGCCGGAAGCGCGCGCGTCGGGACGAGGCTCCGCATCGCCTACCACGGGACGGGGCGGGCCACCGCCTACCGCTGGCTCCTCTGCACGAGGAAGGCGAGCGGCCACGGGAAGCGCATTGCCTGCAAGACGATCAAGGGCGCTCACCGCGCGCGGCTGCTCGTGCGGCAGGCGTACGCGGGGCACCTCCTGCGTGCGGTCGTGATCTACGCCTACCACGGCAGGGGCCACCGGCTCGCAAGCCGCGTCACCGCCGTACCGGCGCGCCGCGAGACCCGTCGGCACACCTCCGGCGGCTGAACGGCCCGTCCGGCCTGGAGCTCTTCTCAGGCGCCCTCTTCGACGGCCGGCAGGGCACCCGGACCGTCGATGGCCTCACGCCGCCGCACCGGCAGGACGACACGCACGGTCGTCCCGGCTCCCGGCGCCGAGTCGATCACGAGGCGCCCCGACAGCAGCTCGACCCGCTCGCGCATGCCGACCAGGCCGTAGCCCGATCCGCGAGCGGCGGGATCGAAGCCGACGCCGTCGTCGCGCACGGTGACCGTGATCGTCTCGTCGTCCTCGCGAATCGTCACCACCGCGTGCTGCGCCTCACCGTGCTTCACCACGTTCGTGAGCGACTCCTGCACCAGGCGGTACACGGCCGTCTCGAGCTCCTGGGTGTGGCGCGTCGCGACCCGGCCGCTCTCCCAATCGAGGTCGACGTCCATCCGCACGTCCACGCCCCGGCGCGCGACCCGCTCGGCGAGCGAGCGCACGGCTCCTTCCACGCCGAAGTCGTCGAGGGCCGGCGGGCGGAGGTCGACGATCAGCGCGCGCAGGTTCGCAATCTCCTGCTGCAGCCACTCGGTCGCCTGCTCGAGCGTGCCTCGGAGCTCCGGGTGCTCCACCGACTTGCTCGCGCTTCCGAGGGCCATCTGCACGGCCGCGAGGCTCTGCAGCGTCTCGTCGTGGAGCTCGCGCGCCCACCGCCGCCGTTCGTCCTCCGCCGCCTCGAGCCGCTGGCGCTGCTGGCCCGAGGTGAACGTCAGCGCCGTCGACACTGCCGCCGCCGCGCTGGCGGCGAAAGCCTCCAGAAGCCGCTGGTCCTCGGCCGTGTAGTCGGGGTCGCCGTTCAGCCGGTCGACCGCGACCAGGACGCCGTACGCACGGCCCCGGAAGACGAGCGGGACGACGAGCCCGACGTCGGCAGGCATGCCCTGGCTTCCGAGCCCACGCTGCTCGTAGCGCGACCTGTTCAGGTCGTCGTCGAGCCGCTGTGTCCGCAGCGTCCTGATGGCTGCGCTCGCAACGGTGTCCGCCAGCGGGAACCGGCGGCCGAGGAGGCTCTCGTCGAACTCCCCCGCAGCCGCCGCGAGCTCGAGATCGTTCTCGCTGACCAGCTCGACGAGCAGCGCCCGAGCCGAGACGAGGGCGCGGCCGCGCTTCGCGACGAGCTCGAGCACGTGCTCGAGATCGGTCTCGCCTGCGAGGGCCTGCGCGATGTGCGACGAGGCGTCGAGCGCGCTCACGGCACGCTCCAGCTCGTCCCGGCGCTCCCGGGTGTCCCGGTAGCGCCGTGCATGGCCGATCGCGATGCCGGCGAGCTCCGCGAGCAGCATCAGCGCCTCTTCGTCGTCCTCGGTGAACTCGAGCGCGTCCTCCTTCTCGGTCAGATAGAGGTTCCCGTACGGCTCGCCGCCGACGAGGATCGGCACGCCCACGAACGACTCCATGCGCGGATGGAGCGGCGGGAAGCCCCACGAACGTGCATGGCGCGAGACGTTCTGGAGCCGCAGCGGCCGCGGGTCCCGGATCAGCTCTCCGAGCACGCCGTGCCCGTGCGGCAGATCGCCGATCTGCCGCCGCTCGTCGTCGTCGAGACCCACCGTGATGAACCGCTCCAGGCGGTCGCCCGACGGTGCGAGCACGCCGAGAGCCGCGTAGCGAGCGTCCGTCAGCTCCTGCGCCGACGACACGACCCGCTGCAGCACCGTCTCGAGGTCGAGCTCTTCGAGGACGCCGCGCGCCAGCTCCAGCAAGCTGCGGCTCAGGCGATCGACCATCAGCGAATCCGCGCGACAGAGACCGGGCTCACCCAGCGCATACCAGCAGCTGACGATAGCGGTGCAGGCGGCGGTGACCAAGCTTCCCGTGGGTGGAGCCCGTTCCCGGATACCGGGTTTCTCCGCAGATGATCCCGCGGTCTTCCCGTATGTGCGGGCGTCTCCCGCGGAGCACACTGCCGGCATGCCGCCCACCTCGACCCTGCCGCCCACCTCGACGCTGCCGCCGACCGCAACCCTTCGGCGCGAGCTCGCGCGGCGCAGCGACAGCCGCATCGTCGTCCGGCTCCTCTGGGACGAGCAACGCGACGAGGTGCTCGTCGCCTACCGCGACCACGAGACGGGCGACCGCTTCACGGCGCAGATCCCGCGCGAGGAGGCACTCGAGGCGTTCCGCCACCCGAATGCCTACCGGCGCCGTCCCGCCGCCGCTGACAACGCCGCCGGGACCTGATAGTCCTCACGCCGTGCCCGTCGTCGTCCTCGTCCTCCTGGCCCTGGTCGTCGTCTTCGTCGTGGGCTGGATCGTCGTCGGGCTCGTGCTGAAGCTGCTCTGGTGGGCGCTCGTCGGCGTGGCGATCGGCGCCATCGCGCGCGCGATCCTCCCGGGCAAGCAGGACATCGGCCTGCTCGCGACCGCCGGCTCCGGGATCGGCGCCGCGCTGCTCGGCGGGATCATCGCCCATATCGTCGGGGTCGGCTCGTTCGTCCAGTTCCTGATCGCCCTCCTCGTCGCGGTCGTGATCGTCGCGATCGTCAGCACGTCGGCCAGACCCGGTCGGGCCTGAGCCGGAGACGAAGGCGAGCTGACCTCCGGACCGGTCCCGGATACCGCCCCACCACCCGCGCGGCGAACCGTCCGTGATTCCTCGGCTACGCACCCATCTGTCCCATGGGCGTCGGCTGCATGTTCGTAACGCCGACGGTGCAGAGGCGGTCTGAGGGAGCATGACTGCAACCGAAGCGTTTCGTCGTGGCAGGAGCGTGTTCGCCGTGCTCGCGGCCTTCTTCATCTTCGCCGTCGGCTGAACCATCGATCGCGCCCCCGTGCGGGACGCACGTGCCACCTCGTTTCGGCGGGCGTCAGGAGAATAGGGCGCCCGGCGGGCGATCTCGCTGCAACGAGCAGCCGCAGCCGGCGTCGCCTGGCGCGGCGTCGGGAACCGGTGAAACGCCGGGAGACGCCGCTCTAGCCGAAGCCGAGGATGAACTTCGCGTCGTCCGACATCCTGTCCGGCGTCCACGGCGGGTCGAACGTCAGCTCGCTGTGCACCTCGCCCACACCCGGGATCTCGGCGAGGACGCGGCGGATGTCGTCCTCGATCATCGGGCCGGCCGGGCACCCCATCGACGTGAGCGTGTAGGTGACCTTGACGTCCGCGCCCTCGATCTCGGCGTCGTAGAAGAGGCCGAGCTCGACGATGTCCATCCCGAGCTCGGGGTCCTCGACCTGGCGAAGCGCCTCGACGACGTCTTCCTGCGTCGGCATGGCGCCAGGCTAGCTGAGCCGCACTTCCTCGCGCCGCTCGCGCGCGAAGAAGTGGATGCCGTCGACGAAGCGCACCCAGTTGCAGCGCGTGCACATGACGAGTGAGTGCGTCCGCGCGGAGTCGGTGAGGAAGCGAACGCCGCGCAGGAGATCGCCGTTCGAGACGCCCGTCGCGGCGACGATCATCTCCTGGGGCGCGAGGTCGTCGATCGTGAAGACGCGCTCCGTGTCGACGATCCCGTGGGCGCGCGCCTCGTCGATCTCCGCGCGCCGGGTCGGCCAGAGCTGCGCCTGAAGCTCTCCGCCGAGACAGCGCAGCGCCGCGGCGGCGAGGACGGCCTGCCGGGTGCCGCCGATGCCGATCGCAAGGTGGTCGTTCGTGCCCCGCACCGCCGCGCTGATCGACGACATCACATCGCCGTCCTGGATCAGCTTGATCCGCGCCCCCGCCGCCCTGATCTCCTCGATCAGGTCGTGATGGCGCGGCCGATCGAGCACGATCGCCGTGATGTCGTTCACCATCCGTCCGAACGCTTCGGCGATCGACCGGACGTTGTCCCCGACCGGCTGCAGCAGCTCGATCTTGCCGCGGGCGCGCGGGCCGACCGCCATCTTCCGCATGTACATGTCGGGCAGCGACGGCATCGACCCGAGCGGGGCCGCAGCGATCATCGCGATGGCGTTCGTACCTCCGCGCGCGACGACCGCACGTCCTTCCAGCGGGTCGAGCGCGAGGTCGTACTCCTCCCCACCCGCGCCGATCGTCGAGCCCGCCGGCAGCTGCTCACCGTCCTCGGGCGCCCCGATGACGATGCGCCCGCTGATCGGCAGACGCTCGAGCGCAAGGCGCGCACCCGAGAACGCAGCCTCCTCCGCCGCCTCCTTGTCGGCGCGGCCCAGCCAGCGCGCGCCGGCGAGCGCAGCGCGCTCGGTTACACGGGCGAAGAGCTCGCACGAGCACGGACGCGGCGTGGCCGAATCGGTCTCGGCCGCCGTCATCGCCGCTCTGCCGCCCGCATCACGAGCTCGATCACGTCGTCGATCGTCCGCTCCACGTTCTCATTCTCGACGACGAGCACGCGCTCGCGCCGGGCACGGTCGACGATGTATGCCTGCACGCGCCTGATGTCGCCCAGCCGGTCGAGGTACTTCTCCATCGGGCGAACCCCTCCCGTGGTCGCGTCGCGAACGTTGAAGTGCAGACGATGCAGGTTCTCGTCGGCGATCTCGAGGACGATGTGCACCAGGACGGCGCCGTCGAGCGTCTTCGGAAGGAGGCCCGGCACCAGGTGGACACCCTCGAGCACCATCGACCACCCTTCCGTCATCGCGCGGCGCAGCGCCGCCTCCACGCCGACGCAGACGTGGCGGCACTGGTCGACGAACCCGACGACCGTCGGATCGCCGGTCACGTCCGGGTCGACCGCTGCGCCGGCGTCGAAGCTCGAGTGGTGAATCGTCGGCATGAACTCGGGGGAGAAGAACGCACGCATGGTCTGCCGGATGAAGTCGGTCGAGGCGACACGCGTGATGCCGAGGCGGTGCGCCACCTCCGCGGCCACCGTCGATTTGCCGGTGCCGGTCGTCCCGCCGATCAGCACGACGATCGGGACGTCGAGGGCCTGAAGGTCGGCGAGCCGCCTGAGCCGCCGCACGGCCCTCTCCCCCGCCTCGTCTCCGAGCACCTCGCATGCGAGCGGCTCGAGCCGGTCGACGTCCAGCGAGCGCTCTCCGGTCTCCGCGAGGTCGAGCTCGATCCTGCGGGCGAGCTGGTAGGCGCTGTCCGCCGGCACGGCCGCTGCGATGAGAGCGCGCGCCATCAGGCCCTTCGAGTACGGGATGTCGCCGCCGCCGAGCGGGAGCGGCTCCCCGTGACGCGGCTGCGGGCTCACCGGACCGCCGCCGGGGCCGCCGACAGGAGCAGCTCGTCGATGCCGTCGCCCACGAGCTCGTTCCGCCCGAGCACGACGCGTCGGCCACGCGCGAGCGCGTGCTCGGCAACGACGTCGATCGCGGCGGCCTTCAGCTCGACGAGGTAGGTGTCGGCGTCGATCCCCGCCAGCTCGCGCTGAAGCGCGGATCGGTCCGCGAGACGCGCCGAGACGTGCACCACGTCGGCCTCGAGGTGCGAGACATCGGTCCCTCCCGCCGTGAAGACCGCGACCCGGCCCTGAAGCGGCTCCGTCGGCCGCAGCTGCAGCTCGGCGTCGACGCCGATCCGCACGACCACATCGGAGATCAGCCGCCGGTAGCCGTTCAGGTAGGCGTCCTCGTCGTCGCCGCGCCCGACGACGAGCACGCGGTGCCCGGTCGCGATCGGCGGAATCGACGCGCCGCTCCCGTCGAAGACGACCACGTCGGGCGCGAGCCCCGCGGCGACTCGGGCGCCCGCGAGCACGTTCGACGTGAAGACCGCGCCCGCGAGCCCGCCGCCGGCGCGCCGGCAGCCGACCGTCGGCACGCCGCACGTCGCCGCGGTCTCGAGGTGGTCGGACGCTGCGTGGCGCCCGCTCCGCGAGAGCCGGACGAGCGCGTCGAGGTCGGGCGGCGTTGCGATCAGCTCGGGCTCGGCCGGGCCACCCCGGCCCATCGCGACGACGACCACGTCGAGGTCGCGGGCGAGGAGGCGGGCGAGCCGGCCCGTGACGGCAGTCTTCCCGACACGCTTGCCGGTGCCGATCACGGCGACCGACGGCAGCTCGAACGGCTCGAACGCCGGCGGGTCGAACCGGAAGTCGGCGCCGACGTACGGCAGCCCGGCGGCCAGGGCGCGCGCAGCCCACCGGAAGCGTGCGGCCGGGCCGAGCACGGGCTCGTCGGACAGGTCGACCACGATCTCGGCGCCGTCGAAGTCGTCGACGAGCGGGACGCCGTAGCCGTCGTCTGCGTCGCGCAGCTTCTCGGTGCCGCCCACGAGAATCGCGCCGACGAAGTCATACGGCAGCTCGGCGAGCGCCTCGCGCACGACCGGCGGGTAGTGCTCGCCGTCCACGAGCGCAACGGCTCTCACGCGGCGGCGTCGATCCTCATCGGCGGGCGGTGACCTCGCGCTCGATCCGCCCTGTGTACTTCTCGTACTCTCCCGTCGTGAGGTCGAACTGGATGATCCGCTCCTGGCCGTGGAACGGATACCGGCGCCAGACCGACGCGTGGGTGCCCTCCAGCTGGATCACGTTGTAACAGGGCCGCGTGTTGCCGCGCAGGCGCAGGGTCGACACCGTACCGGTGTTGACGACGAAGAGGCTCTCGAGCTTCCAGGCGTACGGCACGTGCTTGTGCCCGGAGAGAACGAGGTGAACCGCGGCTCGCTGGAGGCACTCGATCGCGTCCCCCGCGTCGTAGACGACGTTCCGCTCGCGGCCGGTGCCCGGGATCGGCAGGAGGTGGTGGTGCAGTACGAACACGCGCAGCTCGGACGGCTCCGCGCCGAACTGCTCCTCGATCCAGCCGTAGCGCCCCCGCCCGATCTGTCCGTGGTCGAGGTCGGGCTCGGTCGAGTCGACGGCGACGACGGTGACGCCGGCCTTCCGCAGCACCGAGCTGCGCTCGCCGATCAGCTGCTCGAAGTGCACGTAGCCGACGTTCCGGGAGTCGTGGTTCCCGGGAATGACGACGAGGTCCTCGCACTCGATCTTGTCGAGATAGCGCCGCGCCGCGAGGTATTCCTCCTTGAACCCGAACGTCGTCAGGTCGCCCGAGCACACGACGATGTCGGGTTTCAGGTCGTTGATCTCGGCAATCGCTCTCTCCATGAGGTCGGCGACGAAATGGGGGTCGCCGCAGTGAACGTCGGAGAAATGGGCGATCGTCAGCTCCACCTCGCGGAGTCTAGGACATCCGAGGGGCTTGCTACCCTGGACGAAGTGAGGCCGGAAACGCCTGTTTTCCAGGCATATTGCGGCTCCGAGCCGCCGCGTTTCGCCAACCCCGCCGAGGTCGAGTACGCCAAGATCCTCGACTGGTACGGAATCCCCTGGCTCTACGAGCCCACGACGTTCGTGCTCGAGCGGGACGCGGAGGGGCGCGTGACCGAGGCGTTCGCTCCCGATTTCTACCTGCCAGAACAGGATCTCTACCTCGAGGTGACGGTGATGAAGCAGTCGCTCGTCACCCGCAAGAACCGGAAGCTCCGCAAGCTGCGCGAGCGCTACCCGGAGGTCAGGATCAAGCTCTTCTACGAGCGGGACTTCGAGCGGCTCGCAGTCCGATTCGGCCTCGCAAAGGCATCCTGAGATCGCTGGCGTCCTGAGATCGCTGGCCGCACCGGGGCCGCAGCGGGCCGACGAGCGGGTCGGGGAGGTCTTCCTGGACGCCGACGAGCTCGGCGGCCGCGTCCGCGAGCTCGGAGCCGAGCTCGCGCGCGACTACGACCGGCGGGAGCCGCTGCTCGTCGGCTCGCTCAAGGCCTGCGTGCCGTTCCTCCCGGATCTCTCGCGGGAGCTGCCGATCGTGCACGCGCTCGACTTCGTCGAGCTGGCCGGCTACGGCGAGGGCCGGGACGGTGTCCGCTTCCTCAAGGACCTCGACTGCGAGATCGAGGGGCGCGACGTGGTGCTCGTCGACGCCGTCATCGATACCGGCCTGACGATGCACTACCTCGTCCGCAGCCTCCGCCTCCGCCACCCGGCTTCGCTGCACATCGCGACGCTCTTCGACCGGCCCTACCGGCGCCTCGTCGACGACCTCCCGGTGCGCTACGTCGGCTTCACCATTCCCGACGAGTTCTTCGTCGGCTACGGCTTCGCGCTCGAGTCGCGCTACCGGAACCTGCCCGACCTGCGGCTCGTCCGCTCGTCGGGCTGATCGTCGACCTGCGGGCGCACGCGAGTGGGCCCGCCCGAGGCCCGGGGACGGAGCCCGGACGTGCGCGGGACCACGCGTCACGTCTCTCTGACAAAGGGTCAACGCTCGCGGCGGTTCTCCGGTTACGCCCCCGGAGCGACCGGGCACGTACACGCACCCGAATCGATCAAGGAGAGACTCGCATGTCCGTGCTGCTGCTCGCTCTGGTGCTCGTGCTCGTGTTCTTCGTCCTCGGCTTCTGGCTCGTGAAGTTCCTCGTCTGGGTCGCGATCGTCCTCGCCATCCTCTGGGTGATCGGCTTCTTCGTCCGCGGGATCGAGGGACGACGCTGGTACCGGTGGTAGGGCGGGCGCTACAGGTAGCCGAGCGGGTCGACCGGCTCGCCGTTGATGCGCACCTCGAAGTGGAGGTGCGGCCCGGTGCAGTGCCCGGTGCAGCCGACGTAGCCGAGCACCTCGCCCTGGCTGACCTGCTGCCCGCAGGCGACCGCGATCGAGCTCTGGTGCGCGTATGCGGTTGCGAGGTCGCCGCCGTTGTCGAGCACGACGAGATTGCCGTAGCCGGTCTCCCAGCCGCAGTAGATGACCGTGCCGGAGGCGGCGGCGTGGATCGGGGTGCCGGACGGCACGCCGATGTCGATCCCCTGGTGCATGCGCCCCCAGCGCCAGCCGAACGGGCTCGTGATCGGGCCCTGGACGGGCCAGATCAGGCCCGCCGAGGACGGCGTCTGGGTCGTGCCGGTGGAACGGGCCTGCTGCGCGGCCCGGATGCGCACAGCGAGGGTCTCGCTCGCGGCCTGGAGCGCGTCGATCTCCTCGGCCTCGGCGCGCTCGGACGCAGACAGGGTCGAGAGGTCGACGAGCTTCTGCTGCCGGGTCGACGCGAGGTCGTTGCGCGCGCCGACGAGCTCGTCGCGCACGCTGCGCACCTGAGAGGCGCGAGAGGAGATCACCGCGGTCTCCCCGTGCACCGAGAGGCGCATCTTCTTCGTCTTCGCCCGCGCCGCCTTGACCTGGCGTTTCGCGACTGCGACCTCCTCGGCGATCCGCCGGTCCTGCGCCCCGATCTCGTCGAGATACTGCACGCGGTCGATCGCCTCCTGGATGCTCGACGAGCCGAGGACGACGTCGATCGTCGACGGAGCATCCGACTCGTACACCTCGCGGATCCGACTGCCAAGCACCTTCTCGGCACGCGCGTACTGGGCCTGGAGGAAATCGAAGCGGTCGGTCTGCCACCGATAGAGCGCGTTCAGGGCGTCGAGCCGCTTCTGGTGCAGGGAGAGATCCGCCTCGAGGGTCTGGAGCTTGAGCGAGACGTCCCCGACCTGCGACTCGAGCGTTCGGATCCGCGTCGTGTAGCCGGCGACCTCGTTGCGCAGCACCGCCTCGTGGGCCTTCTGCGTGGAGAGCCTGTCCTGCAGCGACGAGATCTGCGAGTCGACCTGGTTCTTCTTCGTGACGTCGTCTCCGAGCGCCGGCGTCGCAACGACGAGCGCGAGGATGAGAGCCGGCGCGAGCCGCCGCATGCGGCCCGATTTCGGCGCGGCCGGCGGCTACTCCTGCCTGGAGGGAATCGTCGCCTCGTCGGGCGGCGGGTACGGCTCGGGGACCGGCGCAGGCGTCGGCGGCGTGCCCTCGTCGGGCGGCGGTGTCGGCTCGGGCGGCAGGTCCGGTTGCTCCATCGACGCAGCGTAGCCTCGTTCGGGCTCGAGCGACCGCAGCGCCTTTGCCGCCGCCTGGCGGAGCGGACCGACGAGCTCCCTGTAGTCCTCGTCGGAGATCTTCCCGGTGCGATGGTCGAACTCGAGCTCCTTCAGGGCGGCGAGCGCACGGTCGCGCTCCTCGACGAGCGCCAGCCGGAGCTCCTCGGCCTTCCCCGGTGCGTCGAGCCTGTCGTCCTCCGCGACGGGCTCGACGAGGAACGGCAACGCGACGAGCACCACGACGCTCACTGCGAGCAGCACTCCGAGCACGACTGCGAACGCGCTCACGCGCGGGCCGGGGCGAGGCGGGCGACGAGCCGCCGCTGCTCGCGCGCGTCGGGCCACAGCGCAACGGCCGAGCCGATCAGGAAGACGATCCCGGCGATCCAGATGAGGTTCACGAGCGGCTTCACGAGCACCTGGACATAGACGATGCCGGTCGCCGGGTGCAGCTCGTCGGCGATCACGTAGAGATCCTCCGCGCGGCTCCAGTTCGTCTTGATGGCGACTTCCTGCGACGGCTCCGGTGGGTTGAAGTACTGGTTGTTGCCGGTGCGGATCGTGCCGCTCCAGCGGCCGCGTACGTCGAGGACGGCGCGCGTCTCCTTCGCCCTCGTCGTCGTGCGCTGGGTGACGCCGCGGTTCGTCAGCGTGTAGCCGTCCACCGTCGTGCTCTGTCCGACCGCGAGCCGCCGCTCGACGTTCGCACCGTACGCGCTCGAGCCGGCGACGCCGATTGCGAGCAGGACCACGGCGGCGTGCACGACGTAGCCGCCGTAGCGGCGGCGATTCCGCGCGACGAGGGCGAGGAGCGACCCGGTCGCCCGCGTCCCCCGCACGAGCTCGACCACGATCGTCGCGAGGACGAACGCCGAGAAGGTGTACGCGATGAGGCCGGGCTTGGAGGATCCGGCACCGGCAGCCGCGAGCGCGATCCCGCAGGCGATCGTCGCGGCGATCGGCCAGGCGAGCGTGCGGGTCAGGGCGCGGACGCTCGTCTTGCGCCAGGCGATCAGCGGCCCGACCCCCATCAGCAGGAGCAGCGGCAACCCGAACGCCCGCAGGAAGAAGTCGTAGTAGGGCCGGCCGATCGTTCGCGTCTCTCCCTTCACGAGCTGCGTCACGATCGGGAACAGCACCCCCCACAGAATCGTCAGGCAGAGCGCGACGAGCAGGAGGTTGTTGTAGAGGAACGTCGCCTCGCGCGAGAGCGCCGACTCGAGCTTCGTCCGCGCCTTCAGCAACGGCAGCCGCCAGAGAATGAGGGCGAGCGAGAAGAGCGACGACAGCACGACGAACGCGAGGAACCAGCTGCCGATCGGGCTCTTCGCGAAGCTGTGGATCGAGTTGACGACGCCCGAGCGCGTGAGGAACGTGCCGAGCACGGACAGCTCGAACGCGAGCGCGACGAGCACCATGTTCCACACCTTCAGCATCCCCTTGCGCTCCTGGATCATCACGGAGTGCAGGAACGCCGTCGCGGCGAGCCACGGCATGAGCGCCGCGTTCTCGACCGGGTCCCAGGCGTAGTAGCCGCCCCAGCCGACCTCGACGTACGCCCAGTGCGCGCCGAGGAGCTGCCCGAAGCCGAGGAACGCCCAGGCGGCCAGCGTCCAGCGGCGCGTCGCCACGATCCAGCGCTCGTCGGTGTTGCCGGAGAGCAGCGCGCCGGCGGCGAACGCGAACGGGATCGACAGGCCGACGTAGCCGAGGTAGAGCATCGGCGGGTGGGCGACCATGTACGGGTTCTGGAGGCTCGCCGTCAGCCCCGCCCCGTCGAGTGGCGCCGTCTGCGTGTCGAACGGGCTCGAGACGGCGACGAGCACGAAGGCGAAGAAGGCCCCTATGCCGCCGAGCACCGGAACGACCCACGCGGTCAGATCACGGAGCAGCCTGCGGTTGACCGCAACTGCCAGCGCGCCGTAGCCCGTGAGGACGAGGAGCCAGAGCAGCAGCGAGCCCTCCTGCCCGCCCCAGAACGCGCTCAGCGCGTACCAGAACGGGAGCGAGCGGTCGGTATGCGCCGCGACGTACGAGAAGGTGAAGTCGTGGCGGACGAGCGCCGTCGCGAGCACCGCGGCGGCGACGAGCGTGGAGGCGAAGCTGCAGAACAGCGCGTTCCGCGCCGACGTGGCCAGCCGCCGGCGGCCCTCACGCGCGGCGACCGCGCCCGCGACGAGCGCGTAGAGCGTCGTCCCGAGGCTGACCACAAGCGCCGCCCGGCCGAGCTCAGCCACGGTCGATCAAGCCTTCGAGGGCGCAGTCGTGTACTTCGAGGGGCACTTCGTCAGGATGTCGGTACCCAGGAGCCTGCCGCGGGCGAACCGGCCGGTCACGACGACGCTCCGCCCGACCTTGAACAGCGGCGGCGGCGCGCTCCCGTGGTAGACGACGGAGACCCGTCCAGGCTTCGAGCCGGTCGGGTCCTTGAGCGCGAAGCGCAGCCCCCGCGTCCCATGTGAGTCTCCCTGGAGCGGGCCGAGCACGATCCCGACCACCGACAGGTGTCCCGACGTCTGCGCCTTGACCTCGCTCGGCGTCAGCGTCGGCGTCGAGCGGCCCGCAACGGCCGTGTAGAGCAGGAACACGGCCAGCGCACCGGCCACGGCCAGGGCAACGACGAGCCGCGCAGAGCTGCGCGTGGACACGCAGACAGGTTAGCGAGGGGCGCCGCTAGGCGTCAGCGGGAGCGTGCTGCCTGCGTCCGGGCACGCGGTACCCGTGATCGGCGCAGAGTGACCCCGGTGAATCCTCGGTCAGCGAATCGCAGTAGCCCTTGCCGTACGCGGCACGCATGAACGCCGCGACGACCTCGAGCGACCACTCGTTGATCCCGGACGCCTCGCGCCAGAGATCGGAGAGGCGAAGGTCGATGTCGAGCTCGAGCAGATCGATACGTGACGGGCGATTGACCATGACCTCAGGGTAGGCAGCCGGTCGGACGGACCCCGGGACGGTGCCGACGCGCCGCCTATACGCTCCCGGACCGACCCTTCACGACCCCCGATCTCTCGTCGATGTCCCGTCACCTCCACTACGGCCCCGCGCGGGTGCCGGCACGCGAGTCGCCGGCCGCGGCCGTCGAGGCACTCCTCGAGCGGGGCCTCACGGCATGCGAGATCGACTTCGAGGGGCGCTTCTGGATGGACTACGACTTCGCGGCGGAGCTCGGTGAGCTCTGCCGCGCCGACGACATCGTCCTCTCGGTGCACGCGCCGATCGCCGGTTTCATGGGTCACGCGGAACGTGGCAAGAAGCTCAACATGGCGGTCGGCATGCTCGACCACTCGGCCGGCATCGCCAAGGCTGCGGGAGCAGAGCTTGTCGTCTTCCATCCGGGGTTCCTGCTCGGCCGCACCCGTGGCGACGCGATTGCCTCGGTCGTCGAGCAGCTCGGCGAGCTGCGCGAGCGGCTCGAGGGGAAGGACAGGGCGGTGGCGTTCGGGATCGAGGTGATGGGACGGGTGCGGGAGCTCGGATCGCTGGACGACGTGTGCGAGATCGCCTCGCGTCTCTCGTGGGTGCGGCCCGTCGTCGACTTCGCCCACATGCATGCGACCTCGGACGGTGCCTTCACGACCGTCGAGCCGTTCGCGTCGGCGCTCACGCAGGTCGACTCGGTGCTCGAGCCGGGCGCGCCGTTCCACATCCACTTCTCGGACATCCAGTTCGCGAACCGCAACGAGACGAAGCACCTCCCCTACGGCGAGGGAACCCTGCGCGCCGAGCCGCTGCGAGACGCGCTCGCCCGTTTCGACCGCGCGGCGACGGTGATCTCCGAGTCACCGGACGAGGAATCGACGATGGCAATCAAGGAGGTGCTCGAGGCCTGATGCTCGATCCGAGCGTGTTCAAGGCGTACGACGTCCGCGGCGTCTACCCGTCGCAGCTCGACGAGGAGGGCGCGTACGCCGTCGCACGGGCGTACGTCGAGCAGTTCGGCACCGCCCGCATCGCGGTTGGGCGTGACATGCGGCTGTCGTCCCCCGC
Source organism: uncultured Thermoleophilia bacterium (assembly GCA_963784765.1). Classification (GTDB taxonomy): domain Bacteria; phylum Actinomycetota; class Thermoleophilia; order Gaiellales; family Gaiellaceae; genus PALSA-600. Next base: position 19,462 of record CAWASP010000019.1, on the reverse strand, counting down.
GATGGCGGAGGCAGTGCGGCGTGGTGCGGCGGCGGCCGGCGCCGAGGTACTCGACCTCGGCCTGATCGGGACCGAGATGCTCTATTTCGCGGTCGGGGAGCTCGCGCTCGACGGCGGCCTGATGGTCACCGCCTCGCACAACCCGAAGGAGTACACGGGCATGAAGATCGTGCGGTCGGGGGCGCTTCCCGTCGGCGGGGAGTCGGGGCTCCTCGACGTCCGCGACCGCGCGCTGGCTGCAGACTGGAGCGAGTCGACGCCGGGCAGCGTGCGGCAGGAGGACATCTGGGAGGGCTTCGTCGCACGGGTGCTGTCGTTCGTCGACGTAGGCTCCTTTCGGCCGCTCCGTGTCGTCGTCGACGCGGCGAACGGAATGGCGGGAACCATGTTGCCGCCGGTGCTCGAGCGCCTCCCGATGCTCGACGTCGTCCGCTGCTACTTCGAGCCCGACGGCTCGTTCCCGAACCACGAGCCGAACCCGCTTCTGCCCGAGAACCGGCAGTTCATCATCGAGCGCACCCGAGAGGAGGGCGCCGACTTCGGTGTCGCTTTCGACGGCGACGCTGATCGCTGCTTCTTCGTCGACGATCGCGGCGAGTTCGTTCCCGGCGACTTCACGACGGCCTTGTTCGCCGAACGCATCCTCGAGCACGAGCCGGGCGGCAAGGTGATCTACGACGTGCGGGCGTCGTGGGCGGTGCCCGAGGCGATCGCGGCGGCGGGCGGTATCCCCCTCGTCAACCGCGTCGGCCATGCGTTCATCAAGCAGCGCATGCGCGAGGAGGGTGCGATCTTCGGGGGTGAGGTGTCCGCGCACTACTACTTCAGGGACTTCTCCCAGGCCGATTGCGGCACGGTGCCGTTCCTGCTCATGTGCGAGCTGGTGTCGCGGCGAGGAGCGCTCGGCAAGATTCTCGAGCCGCTGCGATCGCGCTACTTCATCACCGGTGAGATCAACACACCCGTGGCGGACGTCCCGGCGAAGCTGCACGAGCTCGAGGAGCGATTCGGCACGCAGGGCGAGGTCTCGCACCTCGATGGGCTCTCGATCGAGGCGGACGACTGGCACTTCAACGTCCGCCCGTCGAACACGGAGCCGTTGCTCCGGCTGAACCTCGAGGCGCGCTCGCAGCAGCTGATGGAGGCGAAGCGCGACGAGGTGCTCGCGGTCATCCGGGCGTAGCCGTCAGGAGCACGGGCTCGGTTCGTGGTGCGGGAACGGGGTCTCCGACGCCGTCGGCGACGAACCGGCGGAACGCCGCTCGCGCGTGCGCCGGCTTGCGGCCGAAGTGCGCCAGGAGGAAGCCGGCGTCGAGGCACGCCGGCGGGTGTTCGAGCCCGAGCGTCGGGCGCATGCTGCTCCAGCGCCAGTCCTCCGCTCGCTTCACCGGCCCTTGCGCCCGGACGGGGTTGAGGAGGACGTACCGCACCGATTCGAGCAGGTACGACTCGTCCTCGATCAGGTGGCTTCCGAACCGCTTGCCGAAGAGGTGGTCGGTTCGCTTGTTCACCCGGTTCGAGATGCGCGCGAAACGCGAGTTCAGCTCACGGATGCCGTCCGAGAGGCGGTTCGTGATCTGCAGAACGAGGTGATAGTGGTTTGTCATGAGGCAGTATGCGAGGACGCGCCATGCATGGCGCCGGGACGCCCGCTCGAGCTCGCGGACGAAGAGCCTCCCGCTCCAGTTCCCGAAGTAGATGTCCTGCCGGTCGTTGCCGCGCGTGTGAACGTGATACCAGCCGTCCGGCACCTCGATCCTCGGTGGCCTGCCCATGGATCGACGGTACGTCGCAGGCCGGCCGGCCACCAGTGTCCGTTCCACAATCGGCACACACTCTCCACGGTCTCGCATCGGTGCCTCGCATCGGTGCCTGGCACCGAGCGAGTGCGGCCGCGCTTTGTAGGAGCGCGCGCTTCGCGACACCCGGATGCCGGTGCCTGGCACCGAGCGGCCCGCGCCGGCCGTTCCCGGCGAGAGCAACCGCACGGGCATCCCCGATGCCACTCGGCGAGTGCGTCTTGTCCCGGCGAGTGCGCCACGTCGTCTGCTGGTCTGTCCGACGGGCGCGGCTAGCATCGGCGCGTGATCGAGCTCGGCCACGTGACCGATCGCAAGCCGCCCTTCCGGTACGCGGCGTACCAGCGTGTCGGCTTCTCCGAGACCGATGCCCAGGGCGTCGTCTACTACGGCCGCTACATGCCGTACTTCGACCTGTCACGAACCGAGTACCACCGTCACCTCGGGCGGCTAGCGCTCGGCGACGTGGACTTCGCGATGCGCGCCGTCACGGTCGAGTACGTCGCCGGCGCCGCCTTTGACGACCTGCTCGAGATCTTCGTCCGCGTCGAGCGCATCGGCACCACGAGCATGACGTACGACCACGCCGCCTACCGGATCGACGACGACGGCGACACGCTGATGGCGACGGCCAAGGCGACACTCGTCTGCATCGCGCTCGACGAACGACGGGCCGTGCCCGTGCCCGACGCGTTTCGGGAGCAGATCCGGACGTTCGAGGGCGGCGCCGGAGACGGCGCATCCCTCGTTTGAGGCGGCCACCCGCTCGGCCCTCCCCCGACTCCGAGCGGGCGGCACGACCCCATGGACGACTCCCCCCTACCTCCGTTCTAGGCCACGAGACCCGGCGGCGCTATCCCTTGATCGAGGTACCTCGCTTTGCGGAGGCTCGATCCCCCGAACGGGGGATGACCTGCACCTCCGTCCGATACGGGAAGGAAAACGGCTCCTCGAGGCCGGCCGCGAGCCGCCGCACCTGCGTGAGCAGCGCCGCCCGCTCGCCCTCCTCCATCGCCGCGACGAAGGAGGTCGACGCGATCCGCTCGCAGAGGTCGTCGACCGTGAAGCGCTGTTCGTGCCGGAACGTCGCCAGCGTCCCGGCCGCGAACAGCCGGCTCGCCTCGAGCGGCCGCCTCCATGCTCCGCCCTGCCGGCGCGAGAGCGCACCGCGCCGCTCGGCCAGCAGATCCTCGACCCGCCGCTGCAGCGGGTCGTCGAGGTCGCGCATGTTCCAGAAGAGGACGAGGAACCCGGTCGGCCGCAACACGCGGTGGAGCTCCGGCAGGGCCCGCGCATGGTCGAACCAGTGGAACGCCTGCGCGACCGTGACGACATCCGCCGAGCCGTCGGCGAGCGGCAGGGCCTCGGCGGTGCCGTCGAGGATTACGACCCGCTCGTCGGCGATCAGGGCGCGCATCTCCACGATCGGCTCGACCGCCACGACGTGAGCGCCGGTCGAGAGCAGAAGCCGGGTGAGCTTGCCGGTACCCGCCCCGACATCGACGACGGTCTTCCCCGGCCCGAGCATCGTCTGCGCCGCCATCCACTCGACCGCCTCGAGCGGGTACGACGGCCGAGCGCGGTCGTAGACGTCGGCCGCCCGGGAAAAGCCGGCGGCCGCCGTCGGATCGACGTCGCTCACGACGGTGTCACACGGTAGGCGTCGAAAACCGCCTCGAGGTTCCGGAGCGCCTGCAGCAGCGCACGCAGCCCCTCGACGTCGCCGACCTCGGCGGTGTACCAGTTCTTCGCCAGCTGGTCCTCGACGACGCCGCCGTAGCTCACGATGTTTGCGCCGTGCTCTGCGAACGTGCGCGCGACGTCCTCGAGCAGGCGCGGACGGTCCCACGAGTCGACCGCGATCTGAACACGGAAGCTCTTCGCCGCGGTCGCACCGTCCCACGCGACAGGCGTGAAGCGCTCCGGGCTCCGGCGCAGCGCCTTCACGTTCGGGCAGTCCTCCCGGTGGATCGTGATTCCCCTGCCGAGCGAGATGTACCCGACGATCGAGTCGCCCGGCACGGGGGTGCAGCACTTCGCGAGCCGGACGAGCACGTCGCTGACGCCCGGCACGACGATGCCCATGTCGGTGCCCGACACGATCTGCGCCTTCGGCGCCTTCGTGACGACCGGCGCCTCTTCCGCGACCTGCTCCGTCTTCAGCCGCTGGACGACCTTGTTCACGATCGAGCCGGGCTGCAGCTTCCCGGAGCCCAGCGCCAGATAGAAGTCCTCGGCCTTCTTGAAGCCCGTCTCGCGGATCACCTGCGCGAGCGTGGCTGAGCCGCGCAGCTTCGCGTACGGAAGGTTCTGTCCCTTCAGCGCGTTCTCGAGCGCCTCCCTCCCCTTCGCCTCGGCATCCTCACGCGTCTCGCGGGAGAACCACTGCCGGATCTTGTTGCGCGCGCGGGAGCTCTTCGCGAGCGAGAGCCAGTCCCGTGACGGCCCCCGTCCCTGCTTCGCCGTGAGAATCTCGACGAAGTCGCCGTTCCGGAGCGTGTAGTGAAGCGGGACGATGCGTCCGTTCACCTTTGCGCCGACGGTGCTGTGACCGACATCGGTGTGCACGGCGTACGCGAAGTCGATCGGCGTGGCACCGGCCGGCAGCGTCTTCACCTGACCCTTGGGCGTGAACACGTGGACCTCCTCGTCGAAGAGGTCGGTCCGGAACGTCTTCATGAACTCACGCGGGTCTGCCTCGTCGGCCGTGCCCTCGTCCATGAGCTGCTTGACCCAGGCGACCCATTCCGCGTCCCGCTGGCTCGTGCCCCGCTTGTACAGCCAGTGCGCCGCGACGCCGTACTCGGCCGTCTCGTGCATCTCCCTCGTGCGCACCTGGATCTCGAGCGGGCGGCCCTGCGGACCGATCACCGTCGTGTGGAGCGCGCGATAGCCGTTGAACTTCGGCATCGCGATGTAGTCCTTGAACCGCCCGGGCATGGGCTTCCAGAGCGAGTGGATCAGCCCGAGCGCGCCGTAGCAGTCCCGGGTCCCCTCGTCGCCGCCGCGCTCGGCGATCACGCGCATCGCCGTCAAGTCGTAGATCTCGTTGAACTCGCGGCCCTTCTTCGCCATCTTGTCGTAGATCGAGTAGAAGTGCTTCGCGCGCCCGGAGATCTCCGCCGGGATGTCGACCTTGTCGAGCTCCTTCTGCAGCACGAGCGCCGCCTCGCGAACGTGCTCCTCGCGATCGGCGCGGCGCTCGGCGACCATCTGCTTGATCTCCTCGTACTTGCGCGGATGCAGCGTCTGGAAAGCGAGGTCCTCGAGCTCCCACTTGAGCGCATGGATGCCGAGCCGGTGTGCGATGGGCGCATACACCTCGAGCGTCTCGCGCGCCTTCTGCAGCTGCTTCTGCTTGCCGAGGTACTCGATCGTGCGCAGGTTGTGCAGGCGATCGGCGAGCTTGATGAGGATCACCCGAAGGTCCTCCGCCATCGCGACGATCAGCTTGCGGTAGTTCTCGGCCTCGGCGTGCTCGCGGCTCTGGAACCGGACCCTCGTGAGCTTCGTGACCCCTTCCACGAGCTGGGCGACCTCGTCGCCGAACTCGCTGCGCAACTCGTCGATCTCCGTCGACGTGTCCTCGACGACGTCGTGGAGGAGCGCAGCTGCCAGCGTCGGCTCGTCGAGCTGGAGGCCGGCGAGGATCTTCGCCGCGCCCCACGGGTGGTAGATGAACTCCTGGCCAGACTGCCGCATCTGGCCTGCGTGGGCGCGCGCCGCGAACTCGAACGCGCGTGCGAGCAGGTCACGGTCCGCGTCGGGCTTGTAGGCCTCGACCTCGGCCAGGAGCTCGTCGATCAGGTCCTGATGTCGTTCGAGTACCGCCACTAACCCAGTGTACCCCCGTGCCTTCGCCATCCATCGTCACCGCTTCGAGAGGAATCGGCATCTCATCGGTGAACGAAAAGACCCGATGTTCCGGCGCCGCAGACAGACGAGGAAGCTGCTCAGAATCGCCCGCGTGCTGCAAGAGCTCGACGCGGCGGCCGCCCGCCCTACGCCGCCTCGGCGAGAACGGGCGAGCGTTCGAGCAGCCGCCTGAACGACGCCGACTCGAGCAGGCTGCGGCGCGAGCCGTCCCCGAGCTCGAGCTCGGCGAAGATCGCCCGCGCCTCCGGTGACCAGGCCGCCTCCCCCGCCCGCCACTGGCGGGCAAGCCACTCGCGGAGCTCCTCGACCCCGTCCGCGGCGTCGAACACCTGGCGGACGACGAGCTGCGGCGAGACGACGCCGTTCCAGCGGTTCTCCTGCAACCGGAAGGCGACGTCGTACCGCTGCTCGCGCCGGAAGCGGTCGAGCTGCGACCCGAGCCCGAAGGCGATCGCCTGCCCGCCGTCACGGCCGCGCTGGCGAACGCGGAAGCGCAGGTGCTTGCCGTCTCCGACGGTCGACGGGTCGACGATCTCGCAGCCGTCGACGAGCAACATGACACCGGGGTTGCCAAGACCGAACGGCGCAAGCTGCCCGAGCTCTGCGCACAGCGTGAGCGTCAGCTTCTCCGCCGGGACGATCGCATCCACCCGCGTAACCCGCACGAGGTCCTCGTCGGAGAGCGCGGCATCGGCGTCGGCTGCGAACGCCGCGCTGAACGCCTCGAGCCGAGCGGGATCGATCGACAGACCGGCGGCGGCGCGGTGCCCTCCGAAACGCTGCAGGTGGGCCGCGCAGGCGGCGAGACCGCCGTGCAAGTCGTATGCGGGCACCGAGCGGCCGGAGCCCTTCCAGCTGCCGTCGGCTCCCGTGACGAGGACGACCGGCCGGTTGTACCGCTCGACGAGCCGCGAGGCGACGATGCCGATCACTCCCTCGTGCCACCCCTCCCCTGCGACGACGTAGCCGCGGCGGCGGCGCCGGGACTCGGGCCACGACTCCACCTCGGAGATCGCCTCCCGCAGGATCCGCTCCTCGACCGCCTGCCGCTCGCGGTTCAGCCCCTCGAGCTCCTCGGCGAGCCGCGCCGCGTCGTCCGCGTCCTCGGTGAGCAGGAGCTCGAGGGCCGCCTTCGGGCGACACAACCGACCCGACGCGTTGATCCTCGGCGCGAGCCTGAACCCGATCGCCGACTCGTCGACCGCAGCCGGATCGACGCCCGCGACCCGCATCAACGCGCGGAGCCCCGGCTTCTGCGTCTGCGCGAGACGTCGAAGCCCGCGAAGCGCGAGCGCCCTCGACTCGTCGACGAGCGGAACGACGTCGGCGACGGTCGCGAGCGCGACGAGATCGAGATGCCGCTCGCAGAACGGATGGTCCTCGCCGAGCAGTGCCTGGGCGAGCTTCCAGACGACCCCGGTGCCGCACAGGCCCGTGAACGGATAGTCGCCCTTGAGCGGCGCCACGACCGGGCAGGCCGGGAAGCTCTCGGCCGGGCGGTGGTGGTCGGTGACGACGACCTCCAGCCCGAGCGTGTGGGCGTGCTCGACCTCGGCGACCGCCGTGATCCCGCAGTCCACGGTCAGCACGAGGTCGAAACCCTCCTCGGCGAGCCGGCTCAGCGTGTCTGCCGCGAGACCGTAGCCCTCGTCGAAGCGCGACGGCAGATGCCAGGTGACGTCGGCGCCGAGCTCCCGCAGGAGCAGCACCGCAAGCGCGGTCGCGCAGATCCCGTCGGCGTCGTAGTCGCCGTGCACACAGATCCGCGCCCCCGCCTCGACAGCCGCGACGAGCGTCTCGACGGCAGCACGCATGTCACCGAGCGCGAACGGGTCGTGACCGGGAAGCGCGCCTTCGAGAAACCGGCGGGCCTCCGCCGGCTCGCCGTAGCCGCGCCGTACGAGCACCGACGCGGTGACCTCGTCGACGCCGAGCTCAGCCTGGAGCTCCCGGACCTCCGTGTGGTCGCAGTGCTCGAGTTGCCAGGTGCCGGTTGCCATGGGGGGCAATCCACGGTACGGGCGCCGTCGGACAGAATCGGCCCGACCTGGTTGAATCACACAGGTGCTCCGCAGCCTCGCCGCCGGCGTTCTCGCCGCCTTCCTCGCGTGCACCGCGGCGCCTGCCGCCGAGCGGACGCCGACGCTGCTCCCGCGGATCGCGGTCGCCGGCGTCCCGGTCGGCGGACTGACGGCCGAGCGGGCCCGCGCGCGGGTCGAGACCGCCCTCGGCCGACCCCTCGAGATCGGCTCCGGGACCGAGCGGACGAGCGTCGCCCCCGCGGCGCTCGATGCCCACGTCGACGTCAACGCCGCGCTCGCGGCGGCATTCGGCGCGACTCCCGGCAGCAGGATCGCGCTGCCGCTGCGCTATTCGACGACGAAGCTCGCAGAGCTCGTGCGTTCGCTCGCCAAGCGCCACGACCGTCCGCCGGTCTCGGCCAAGGTGACCGGCGCAACCGACGCCGGGCCGGTCTTCAGCCCGGCACGGGCCGGTGTCGCCGTCGACCAGAGGGCGCTGGAGACCGCGATCGCCGCGGCGCTACGCGACGGGGCGAGACCTCACGTGCGCCTCCCGACGAGACCGATCCCGGCTGCCCGCACGATCGACGGCTTCGGGCCGGTGATCGTCGTCGACCGGCCGACCAACGAGCTTCGGCTCTTCCACGGGCGGCACCTCGTCCGGAGCTTCCCCGTCGCCACCGGCCAGACGATCTACCCGACACCCGCCGGCGTCTGGCGCATCGTCGTGAAGCAGCGCGATCCGTGGTGGTACCCGCCGACCTACGACAGCTGGGCGAAGGGGCTGAAGCCGGTGCCGCCCGGCCCGTCGAACCCGCTCGGGACGCGCTGGATGGGCCTCGACGCGCCGGGCGTCGGGATCCACGGGACCGACGCGCCGAGCTCGATCGGCTACAGCGTCTCGCACGGCTGCATCCGCATGCAGGTGCCGGACGCCGAGTGGCTCTTCGACCGCGTGGCCGTCGGGACCCCGGTCGTCGTCCTGTAGCGGCCTCGCGGCTACTCGCGCGGCAGTTGCACGCCGAGCCAGGTCAAGAGGACCACCGCCCCGACCAGTGCGACAAGCGCGCCGAAGATCCAGCGCGGGTGCGTCGACTCGCGAACCGTGGCAGCGAACGCCCGACCGAGCAGGATCAGGACACCCGCAACGAGGCCTGCGCCGACGATCAGCGCCGGCAGCAGCAGCACGAAGCGTTCGAGACGGGTGGCGGCGAGCAGGTCCACTACCATGGGATCGTGCCTGATTCGCAGCCCGCCTCCGACGCGAACTACAGCTCTGGCGACGACTACGTCGTCGAGTTTCTCGGCTACCGGTTCGCGTTCAGCGGCATCGATTTCGAGGGTCGCGTCGTTGCGGCGGCCGTCAAGCTCGGCGTCGTGGAGACGCCCGAGCTCGACGACGACGAGGTCGCCGATCTCGTGGCTCTCGCGGCCCAGGGCATGATCGAGGCGCCCGCGTCACGGCTCGGCCGGTATCTCGTGCGCAACTGGGAGCGGGTCTCTCTCGTGGACGGCGAGTCGCTCGTCTACTGGCTGCGAAAGCTGATCTTCCGCGGAGCGTGGCTCGACCACCAGGTCAAGCGCGGGGCGCTGGAGGTGCTCTGGGACGAGGAGGACGCCGAGTTCGCCTACCAGCACCCCGGCGGCGGCCGGCCGCTGCTCGAGCTCGCGCCGGTGCCGTCGTGGCACGAGCTGCAGTTCCGGCCCTGACCGCGGCCGGCGGCGCCGCCTACCTCGCGGCGCTGCTCGCGGCCGACCACTTCGCCGGCTACCCGGAGCAACTCGGGCTGGGCGCACTCACCTGGCTCGTGCTCGGGCTCGCGCTGGCGCGGGTCTCGGCGGAGCGCCGCGCACAGGCGCTCGGTGTCGTCGCGTTCGCGACGGTCGGCGAGGTGACCGGCTCGCTGCTCTGGGGCGTCTACCACTACCGGCTGCACAACCTGCCCCTCTTCGTCCCGCCCGCGCACGGCCTCGTGTACCTGACCGGGCTCTCACTGGCGCTCGCGCTGCGCCGGCACACGCGGCTGCTCGTCGGCGCCGCCGCTGCCGGCGCTGCTGCCTGGGGCCTGCTCGGGCTCACGGTGCTGCCGCACCGCGACGTCGCCGGAGCGGTCGGCGTGCCACTCCTCCTCCTCTTCCTCTGGCGCGGCCGCAACCGCGCCGTCTACGCGGGCGTCTTCCTCGTCGTCGCGTCGCTCGAGCTGTACGGGACCGCGCTCGGGACGTGGCGCTGGGCGCGCGTGCTGCCGGGGCTCGGCATCTCCGACGGGAACCCGCCGAGCGGGGTCGCCTCCGGCTACGTCTGGTTCGACGTGATGGCGCTGCTCGTCGCGCCGTCCATCCTCGCCCTCGCCCGGCGGGCGAGCGGCGCACCGGACGATGAGTTCCGCGCTTCCGCGGAGTCTCACCGGGGACACAGCACCTACACCGCGAACGAGGGAGCACCGTGAAGTCTCTTCTCACATCGGCCGGCATCAAGAACCCGAGCATCAACGACGCGCTGCTCGACCTGCTGGGCAAGCCGATTGCCGAGTGCGACGCCCTGTGCATTCCCACCGCGTCGTACGGGCACGCCCCGGGCGGCATTCGCCGCGCGTACCAGTTCATCACCGGCCAGGCGACGACACCCATGTGCGAGCTCGGGTGGAAGTCCCTGGGAGTGCTCGAGCTCGCCGCCCTGCCCACCCTCGACAGGGAGCTGTGGGTGCCGCTGGTCGAGGAGACCGACGTCCTGCTCGCAAACGGCGGAGACGCCCTGTACCTGGCCCATCACATGCGGGAGTCGGGGCTCGCCGGCCTCCTGCCGTCGCTGAGCGCCGTCTGGGTCGGGCTCAGCGCCGGGAGCATGGTCATGACCCCTCGCATCGGCGAGGACTTCAAGGTCTGGAACCCGCCCGGCGGCGGGGACGGCGCGCTCGGGTTCGTCGAGTTCTCGATCTTCCCGCACGTCGACCACCCGGACCTGCCCGAGAACACCATGGCCGCCGCCGAGCGGTGGTCCGCCGATCTCGGGAACCCGGCCTACGCGATCGACGACGAGACCGCGATCAGGGTGGTCGACGGCACCGTCGACGTCGTCTCGGAGGGGCACTGGAAGCTCTTTGCCGCCTGAGGCGCCGGCGCTCGTCGGGTGTCTGAGCCGCGCCGCTAGAACATCGTCGGTCGTTCCGGGGGAACGCCGAGGTGCGCGCGACCGAGCTCGGTGACCATGCGGCCGCGCGGGGTGCGCTGGAGGAAGCCGAGCCGCAGCAGGTACGGCTCGTAGACGTCCTCGATCGTCTCGGGCTCCTCCCCGAGCGCGACGGCGAGGGTCGAGAGCCCGACGGGACCGCCGCTGAAGCGCTCGACGACGCATCGCAGGAGCTCGCGGTCGAACCGCTCGAGCCCTGCCGGGTCGACCTCGAGGAGCTGGAGCGCCTCCTCGGCGACGGCCGTCGTGACGGCGCCGCTGTGCCGCACCTCCGCCACGTCGCGGACGCGGCGCAGGATCCTGTTCGCGACTCGCGGCGTGCCGCGGGCGCGGGCGGCGATCAGGTCGGCGGCGTCCTCGTCGACGGCGACCCGCAGGATGCTCGCCGAGCGGCGCACGATCGCCCCCAGCTCGGACGCGTTGTAGAGATCGAGCCGGAACGTGAGCCCGAACCGGTCGCGGAGCGGAGTCGTCAGGAGCCCCGTTCGGGTCGTCGCGCCGACGAGCGTGAACGGCGGCAGGTCGAGCGTCAGCGTGCGCGCTCCAGGCCCCTGACCGACGACGATGTCGAGCCGGAAGTCCTCCAGCGCCGGGTAGAGGATCTCCTCGGCGGCGCGGCTGATGCGGTGGATCTCGTCGACGAACAGGACGTCGCGTGGCTCGAGCGAGGTGAGGATCGCGGCGACGTCCTTCCGCTCGAGCCCCGGGCCCGCAACCTGGCGCAGGCCGACCCCGAGCTCGTTGCGCACGATCTGGGCGAGCGAGGTCTTTCCGAGCCCGGGCGGTCCCGCGAGCAGCACGTGGTCGAGCGCCTCGCCGCGCGCCTTCGCGGCCTCGAGTGCGATCTCGAGCTGCTCCTTGACGCGCTCCTGGCCGACGAAGTCGGCGAGCGACCGTGGGCGCAGGGACCGCTCGAGCTCCTCCTCGGCGTCGGCGAGCGCCGGCGCGAGAAACTGCGAGGACGGGCTCACGCCGCCTGCCTCAGCGCCTGGCGCACCTGCTCCTCCACGGGAAGCTCCGGGTCGACGGCGGCGAGGGCGTGCTCGGCGTCGAGGAGCGACCAGCCGAGCTCGACGAGCGCGTCGCGGGCCGTCAGCCCGCCGCCGTCGCCGTCGACCGCGCCGGCCTCGACGAGCGGCAGCTTCTCCTTCAGCTCGAGCACGACGCGCTGCGCGGTCTTCAGGCCGACCCCGGGGATCGCCTGGAAGCGCTTGACGTCGTCGCGGGCGATCGCGCGGCGCAGCTCGGCGGGCGTCGAGCCGGAGACGATCGCAAGCGCCACCTTCGGGCCGACCCCGTTCACGCCGAGCAGCAACTCGAAGAGCTCGCGCTCCTCGGTGGTCGCGAACCCGTACAGCTGCAAGGCATCCTCGCGCACGACCGTGTGGATCTCGACCGTAAGCTCGCCGCCGCCGAGGCGCTCCACCGAGGGAGTCGCGTGCACGAGGTAGCCGACGCCGTTCACATCGACGACGAGCGCGTGGCCGGCGCGCCCGGCCAGGCGGCCGCGCAGCCGCGCGATCAACATGACCTCCCGCGTCGGGTCATCGCGGGAACGGTACGCGGCGCCCCGGACGTGGCGACGCGTGGATGCGCCCACGGGAGGGCGTCGCGTGCGCTTGCCCCGACGCTCGTGTGGAATCCCCGTCGCACCACGCCATCGCAGCGTCGCGCTGGCGCCGGACGCACGGGAGCCGGCACGTCGACTCGGCGCCCACGGCCGGTGCCAGGCACCGTTGCGGAAGTGTCACGGGGCTGTGCGTTTTCGGCTCGGCGCCTGGCTCCCAGCTGCCTCAGCTCGGTGCCAGGCACCGTTACGGAGGTGTCACGCGCGCCCGGGGCGGGTCAGCCGGCGGCGGAGAGGAGCGGAGGCGCGAGAGCGTGGCAGATTGCGACCGCGAGCGCATCGGCTGCGTGGCTCGGTGTCGGCACTTCGTCGAGACCGAGAATCGCCCGCACCATGCGTCCCACCTGCTGCTTATCGGCACGGCCGTAGCCGCAGACCGCCTGCTTCACCCGGGCCGGCGCGTATTCGGTGCACGCGACGCCGGCGGAGGACGCGGCGACGAGCACGGCGCCCCGCGCCTGCCCGACGGAGAGCGCGATGCGGGCGTCGGCGCCGACGTACGACTCCTCCAGGGCGACGGCCTCCGGCGTGTGCGCTGCGATCAGCTCCCGGACGCCCTCGAAGATCGTGAGCAGCCGCACCTCCGGCCGCTCCCGAGGCGAGGTTGCCCACCAGCCGTGGCACGTGGCCCTGAGGCGCCCGCCGCTTTCGTGGACGATTCCGTATCCGCATGCTGCCGTCCCCGGATCGATGCCCAGAACTCTCACGCAGACACGTTAGGCGGCGTCCCGGACGTTCCTCCGCGGCTCGTTCGGCGAGACGCACGAGCCCCCGCGAAGCGGATCGTCAGGCTGCCCGGTCGTCCGCGTCGCGACGGCCGCCGCGGCGTCAGAACCCGCTCAGCCTGTTCGTCGAGCTGTCGTTGAGGGACAGCACGAAGCTCGGGGCGGGCACGGTGTGGTCGTCGCTCGTCGGCGTGACGGCCGTGCCGACCGCGAAGTACTCGATCACGTGGGAATCCCAGCCGTGGCTTCCCTCGTGCAGCTGGACGCCGACGATCCCCTCCGCCTCGGCGGCCTCCGCCTCGGCCTGCATGCGCTCCATCGCAAGCTCGCGCGCGTCGTAGAGGGCCTGGGTGAAGTTCGTCATCTCGGTGTTCCTGCCGATGCGGCGGAACCACCCGCCGAGGCCCTGATGGGCGACGTGGTAGACGCACGTGCCCATCACGAGCGCGAGCGGCCGGTACCCGGCCGAAAGAAGCGTGTAGAAGTCCTGGCCGCTGAGATCGCTCGTGAACGGCCGCCCGTTCGGAGCGCGGTGCAGGATGCCGTCCCTGTGACGCACAGCGGTGCCGATCGCGATGAATTCCGCCAGGTCGCCGCCCCACTCGTAGCGGCTGACATCCAGGCGCACGCCGACGACTCCGTCGGCACCGAGCTGGTCGGCCTCCTCCTCCATGCGCGTCATCGCGAGCTCGCGCGCGTGGTACATGGCCTGGGTGAGCACGTCCATCTCCTGGTTGGCGCTCCAGTTCCCGACCTGGAAGCCGATGTGGTAGATCGAGCTGCCGACGACGAGGCCGAGCGGCTCGAATCCCGCAGCCTTGACGAGCAGGAACTCGTTCACGGACAGATCGCTCGTGAAGAAGCTGCGTTCCCGCATCCGTGCGAGCCGCTCGCGGCCGTGCTCGGGAACGCCTGCGGTCGACTGCGGGTCGTACTGCTCGGACTCTTGGTCGCTCATCGTTGCTCCTCGTCGAGTGGAAGTGCAAGGTAGACGGGCTGCTCGACCCGGCCCTCGAGCTCGACGATCGCCGTGCCGAGCACGTGCATGGTCAGGATCAGGTCGCGGTAGCGCACGCCGCCGACGTCCCGTTCGTGCTCGTGCTGCTCCTGGTCGAGCTCGACGCCGATCACGCCGTGCGAGCCCCACTCGCGTGCCTGCCGTCCCAGACGGAGAATCGTCTGTGCACGCGTGTCGTACACGCCGCGCGTGAAGTCGGCGAGCTCCTGGTTCTGCAGCCCGGAGAGCCAGCCCGTCACGCCGCGCTGCTGCCGCCAGCCGCTCATCACATACGCGACGGTCGTCGCGGCGACGAGCCCGACCGGCATGTAGCCGTGCTGGAAGAGCGCCGCGAACTGCTGCCCGGTCAGATTCGACAGCACCGGCTCGTCTCCGAGCTCGAAGCGCTCGGAAACGACCGCCGTCCCCACTGCGACGAACTCGAGCAGCCCGGATGCCCAGTCGAATTGCCCGCGCTTCAGGCGCACGCCGACGACCGCGTCGGCGCCGGCACGCTTCGCCTCCTCGGTCAGCCGACCGACTGCGAGGCGCCGAGCTTCGTTCCAGGCCGCGGTCTGCGTTTCCAGCTCGACCGTCTGCCCCTCCGAGTAGGTGCCCTGCCAGCCACCGAAGCCGGTGCTTCCCGCCGGCATCCACTGCCAGCCGACGTTGTAGAAGCAGCTGCCCATCACCTGGCTGAGCGGCCTGAAGCCCGCCTGGCGCACGAGCAGGAACTCGTTCGCCGTCAGGTCCGACGTGAAGAAACCGGGGCGGCCGCGCAGCGCATCGAGCCGCTCCTGCGCGGCCGGTGGAATGCCTCCTTCCTCGAGCGCGCGCCTGCTGAGCTCAGCGCGCTCCGCCGGATCGCCGGCCATCAGCCCTGGAGCAGCCGCTGCAGCGCCGCGCGGCTCCGGTCGCTCTCGCCCGCCGCTCGCAGGAGCGCCGCGGACAGCTCGTCGATCCAGCGCTCGAGCGGCAGCTCCTCGCTCTTCAGCGCGATCCCGCGGACGACCGTGCGTCGTCGACAGCCGACCTGCGCGTGCTCCCTCGCGAGCTCGAAGACGTCCGACTCGAGCTCGACGGCCATCCTCTCGACCCGTTTTCTCCCGCCGAGCAGACCGCCCTTCCGGTCGACCTGCACGTGGCCCGGGAACGATGCCTCGAGCTTGGTCGCAAGCGCCTCGACGAACGCCTCGATGTCGCCGGCGTCCGCACGGAGCGACGCTGCGAGCAGATCGAAGTCGGCACCGGCCTCGCTCACCCGTTCGATCCTACCGCTGCATGCGGGAGCGGCTGTCCGGCGACGTCAGGGTCGTGAAACCCGCGCCATGGGGAGGCGAGCGCCGGCGAGGGACCACCTGCGACATCCGGTGCCAGGCACCGTTACGGAAGTGTCACGGCGCCACGCGATTTCGGCTTGCCGACTGACTCTCCGCTCCCCCGGCTCGGTGCCAGGCACGGTTACCGAAGTGTGACGCGCTCCCGGCCGCGGAGAGCGCGGTCGAGCACGCCCACGTTGCTGCCGTCTATAGCCGTCTAGCCTGCGACGGCCTCGAGGACGCCCTCGGGGATGTCGAAGTTCGCATAGACGTCCTGCACGTCGTCGTTCTCCTCGAGCGCCTCGATCAGCCGGATCACCTGCCGCGCCTTCCCCTCGTCCTCGATCGCGACGGTCGTCTTGGGGACGAGCTGCAGCCCCGCCGAGTCGACCGCGAAGCCCGCCTGCTCGAGCGTCGAGCGGACGGCTGCGAGGCTCTCGGGCGCGGACGTGACCTGGAAGACGTTGCCGTCGGCCTCGACGTCGTCCGCCCCGCCGTCGGCGGCGACGAGCAGCAACTCCTCCTCGTCGACCCCGTCGGCCGGCACGATCACGACGCCGAGCCGGTCGAATTGCCAGGCGACCGCGCCGGTCGTGCCGAGGTTGCCGCCGTGCTTCGCGAACATGTGGCGTACGTCAGCCGCCGTCCGGTTCCGGTTGTCGGTCAGCGCCTCGACGATCACCGCGACGCCCTCCGGCCCGTAGCCCTCGTAGACGACGAGCTCGAACGCGTCGGCATCGGCGTCTGCGCCCGAGCCCTTGGCGATTGCACGGTCGATGTTGTCCTTGGGCATCGAGTAGGACTTCGCCTTCTCGATCGCGTTCTGCAGGGCGAGGTTGTTCGCCGGGTCGCCGCCCCCCTCCTTCGCCGCGACGATGATCGCGCGCGAGAGCTTCGAGAAGAGCTGCCCGCGCTTGGCGTCCGCCGCGCCCTTCTTGTGCTTGATCGACGACCACTTGCTATGCCCGGACAACCGACGTCCCCTCCTTCACGAGTTGCAGAAACCGTTCGTGGAGCCGCGTGTCGTCCGTCAGCTCGGGATGGAAGGCGGCCACGAGGAACCGTCCCTCCCGCGCGAGCACGGGCCGGCCCTCGACGGTGGCGAGCACCTCGACGCGCTCCCCCACCTCGTCGATCACCGGAGCCCGGATGAACACCGCCCGCATCGGGGCGTCCTCGCCCGCAACCGCGAGATCGGTCTCGAAGGACGCGACCTGCCGGCCGAAGGCGTTGCGCTTCACGGTCATGTCGACGAGCCCGAGGTGGTTCCGGTCGAGGACGATCATCCCGGCGCACGTGCCGAACACCGGCCGCTCGAAGCGGCGGACGGCCTCGTCGAGCCCGTAGAGGCGCATCAGCCGCATGAAGGTCGTCGACTCGCCCCCGGGGATCACGAGCCCGTCGAGCCCCTCGAGCTCGACGGGCTTGCGCACCTCGACGACGTCTGCGCCCAGCCGGCGCAGCACGCGTGCGTGCTCACGAAAGTTTCCCTGCACGGCGAGAACGCCGATCCGAGGCGGCTCCACGACGTCATGGTATCGGCCGGTTATCGGTCTACCCGCGCGAATCCCGCCTCCGTCCGCTCGACGCGGCCGTCGCGCTCGAGCCGGACGAGGTGGGCGAGCGACTCGGCCGTCGCGAATCGCCGTAACGTCGCCGAGAGCTCGTTCTCGAAGAGGCGGAGGGAGACGTCGTACGGGCTGAGCGGCTCGCCGTCGAGCGCGGCGAGCGCCCGCTCGAGCCGGTCTGCGTGATGCGCCCGGATCTCCCGGGCACGGCCCGCAGGGTCGCGCACGGGATCCCGATGCCCCGCGTAGGCGACGCGCGGCGCCAGCTCCTCGATGCGGGCCAGCGTGCCCAGGTAGTCGCCGAGCGGATCGGGTCGCGACCGCGGGTACAGCCCGATCGCAGGCGTGATTCCCTCGAGGATCGTGTCCCCGGCGATCAGCACGTCCCCGCGGACGAGCACGATGTGGCCGTCCGCGTGGCCGCGGAGCAGCTCGACTCTCCACCCGTCGACGTCGTCGCCGGGCTCCAGGAGCTGCTGCGGCCGCTCCATCCAGTGCACCGCCGCCGCGAGTCGATCGGAGTCCTCGCTGACGCCGGCGGCGGCCGCGGGAGGCATGCCCTGTTCGAGCCAGTACACGGCGAACCGCTCGGGGTCGCGCTCGCCCCACGCGCGAACGCACTGCTCGTGATCCTCCCGTCCCTGGAGGACCGGAGCGTCCGTCAGCTCGTGCACGTCCCGCGAGCCGCCGACGTGGTCGGGATGCATGTGCGTGACGACGATCGCCTCGATCGGCGCGTCGAGCGCGTCGAGGACGGGCCGCCACTTCGCCTCGGGGTCACGCGAGCCGAGCCCCGTGTCGACGAGGATGAGCCCGCCGCTCGAGGAGCGCAGCAGGTAGCAGTGCACGTGGTCGATCCCGAGCGGCAGGCGGAAAGTGATGCGGTGGATGCCCGGCTCGAGCTCCTCGACCATGCCTGGACGCTAGCGGCGGCGGCGCGAACGCGCCGCCGCCGCTCTCGCGTCAGCCCTCAGCGCGCCTTCGAGAAGATGTGCCCGAACGGATGCCATGCCCCGTTCGAGTACTTCTCGAGGATCTGCTGGTCGATCGGGAACCGCTCCGTGGGGGTCGTCACCATCTTGACGCCCGGATAGAGGAACGGGTTCGTGTAGTTCATGTGCGTGAGCGCGTCCATGAAGCTCTTGCGCGTCGGGTTCTTCCCGGCGTTCTTCAGCGCCTGCACCATCGTCCACGCGCTCGCGACGCCGTACTCGATGTCGGTGTCGAGCAGGTTCGCACCGGGGTCGTACTTGTCGATGATCGACTTGAAGAGCTTCGACGGCGCCGTGTTCGGCTGGTTGACGTAGTCGTTGAGGTAGTTCGCCGTGATCGCCCCGTCGACGTTCGCACCGCTCTGCCGTGCGAGCGCCATGAAGAGCGACGACGAGGACACGTTGTTGACGAACTCGATCGGATGCCAGCCGAGCTTCGTCGTCACGACGAGCGCGCCGATCGTCTGCGTCGGGATCGCGAAGATGACGAGCGTGTTCGCTCCCGACGCCTTCAGCTTCACGATCTGCTGGCTGACGTCCGTCTGCGTGGAGTCGTACTTCTCGACGTCGACGATCTTGCTCTTCGCGGCGCCGAGGCCCTGCAGGAGCCCGTTGTAGTAGTTCTGGCCGTAGGCGTCGTCCTGCATCAGGACGCCGATCTTCGCCTGCGGGATCTTCGTCCGGATGAACTGGCCGTAGACGCGCGACTCACCCGGGTAGTCGGGCTGGAACCCCATCGTCCAGGGGTACTTCTTGTACTGGGCGCCCCAGTAGGAGTCGCCCGTGGCGACGAGCACCTGCGGCACGCCCGCCTTGTTCAGGTAGTCGCGTGCGGCGAGCGTCGGCGCCGTGCCGAGGCTCCCGTAGACGGCGAACACCTTGTCCTGCTGCACGAGCTTCTTCGTCAGCGGAACGGTGTTCGCGGGGTTGTACTGGTCGTCGTAGTACTTGAAGACGATCTGCCGTCCGTTCACCCCGCCGTGCGCGTTCACGTACGAGAAGTACGCGAACTCGGCCTTGGGAATCGCGCTGTAGAGGGCGGCCGGCCCCGTGAGCGGGAACGTGCCGCCGATCGTGATCGTGCGCTTCGTGACGCCGGGCGTCGCCGAGTGCGAGGCGGTCGCCGCCGAGACACCGACGGCGGCGCACGTGGCGAGCACTGCGAGCGCGAGCGCTCCCTTCGTCTTCCTGGTCATCTGCCCTCCGTGCCTAGGGGAACGTCTGAACTTTGACCCGCTTTGGATCCGAAATGCAAGGCCGTCTGCAGCAGATTGGCCGCACCGAGGGGCAGGACGGCCATCACTGCGATGACGACGGCTCCGAAGATCACCGGTACCAACTGCGACGA
>CAWASP010000018.1:0-40549 GCA_963784765.1 uncultured Thermoleophilia bacterium | reverse complement strand
CCCGAGCTCGAGGTCTTCGACACCGGCCATCTCGTCTTCGTGCACGAGCTGATCGACGACGGCCTGATCGACGACCCGCCGCTCGTCCAGCTCTGCACCGGCATCCCGTACGGGGCGCCGGATGACCCGGCGACGCTGCTCGCGATGGTGGCGAGGCTGCCGCCGAACGCGATCTTCTCGGCGTTCTCGATCGGGCGGATGCAGCTGCCGTTCGTCGCGCTCGCGCCGATCGTCGGCGGCAACGTGCGCGTCGGCCTCGAGGACAACCTCTACCTCGCCCGCGGCCGGCTCGCGACGAACGCCGAGCTCGTCGCCCGTGCGGTCTCGATCCTCGAGAGCATGAACGTGCGCGTTCTCGGCCCCGCGGAGGTGCGGGAGAAGCTCGCGCTCGAGTCGAATGGCTGAGCGGCCGCTGACGGTCGGGCTCGTCGGCGCGGGCGTGATCGGCGCCGGCTGGGCGGCGCGCTTCGTGCTGAACGGGGTCGACGTCCGCCTCTACGACCCCGATCCGGCCGCCGTGCACGCCGTGGCCGAGATCGTCGACGGGGCGCGGCGCGCGTACGGTCGGCTGACGCTCGCGCCGCTTCCGCCGGAGGGGGCCCTCGTCCCGGTCGCGACGCTCGAGGAGGCGGTCGCCGGCGCCGACCTCGTGCAGGAGTCGGCCCCCGAGCGGCTCGAGCTGAAGCAGGAGCTGCTCGCGGCCGCGGACGCCGCCGCCCCCTCCGACACCGTGATCTGCTCGTCCACCTCCGGGCTCCGCCCCAGCGAGCTGCAGGAGGCGATGACGCATCCCGAGCGGTTCGTCGTCGGCCATCCGTTCAACCCGGTGTACCTGCTGCCGCTCGTCGAGGTGTGCGGCGGTCGGCACACCACCGCGGCGACGGTCGCGCGCGCCGCCGAGGCCTACCGCGCCGTCGGCATGCACCCGCTCGTCGTCCGCAGCGAGATCGACGGGTTCGTCGCCGACCGGCTGCTCGAGGCGCTCTGGCGCGAGGCGCTGTGGCTCGTGCACGACGGCGTCGCCACCGTCTCGGAGGTCGACGACGCGATCCGCTTCGGCGCGGGCCTGCGCTGGGCGTTCATGGGGACGTTCCTCACCTATCGCATCGCGGGCGGCGAGGCCGGGATGCGCCACTTCCTCGAGCAGTTCGGCCCGGCGCTCGCATGGCCCTGGACCAAGCTCACCGACGTGCCCGAGCTCACCGCCGACCTCGTCGAGAGGATCGCTGCGCAGTCCGACGACCAGGCGGCGGGCCGCTCGATCCGCGAGCTCGAGCGGAGCCGCGACGATGCCCTCGTCTCCGTCCTGCAGGCGCTGCGCGCGCACGAGACTCGGGGCGGGCGCGACGCTCGCCGCCTGGGAGCGCGAGCTGCTCGGGCGCGCGGCACCTGCCGCCGGGGTACCGGACGGCGCCGGGCCGCTGCCGCTTCACCGCGGCCGCGTGCCCGCCGACTGGATCGACTACAACGGCCACGTCCACGAGAGCCGCTACCTGCAGCTCTTCGGCGATGCGACCGACGTGCTCCTCTCCCGCCTCGGCGTCGACGCCGCGCACCTCGCGGGCGGCGGCAGCTACTTCACGGTCGAGACGCACCTCCGCCACCTGCGGGAGCTCGCCGCCGGCGACGCCGTCACCGTCACGACGCAGGTGCTCGGAGCGGACGAGAAGCGCCTGCACGTCTTCCACGTGCTTCGGTGCGACGGCGACGAGGCGCCCGTGGCGACCGCCGAGCAGATGCTGCTCCACGTCGACACGGAGCGCGGGCGGGCCGCGCCCGCCGGGGAGCGCCTGCTCGCCGAGGTCATGCCGCCTCCGCGACGAGCATGCGGCTCTGCCGCGCCCGGAGCATGTCGGCCGGGCCGTCGGCGTGCGATGACGACGAGACCTGACGCCGCTCTTCGACCCGCGTCGGTCGCGATCGTCGGCGTCTCCTCCGACCCCGGCAAGTGGGGCTACTGGTTCGCGCGCGACGCGGTCAAGGGGCGCCATCGCCGCACGGTGCACCTCGTGGGCCGGAGCGGCGGCGAGCTGCATGGGCTTCCCGTCCACCGGTCCCTCGCCGAGCTCCCCGAGCCGCCCGATCTCGTCGTGCTGAGCGTCCCGGCGGCGGCGCTCGAGGAGGCGGTCGACGAGTCGCTCGCCGCCGGTGCGAAGGCGCTCGTCGCGATCGCCGCCGGGCTCGGTGAGCTCGGGCCCGAAGGCGCGAAGCGCGAGCGTGCCATCGCCGAGCGCGTTCGCGCCGCGGGCGCGCTCCTCGTCGGCCCGAACTGCCTCGGGGTGTTCGACGCCGAGGCCGAGCTCGAGCTCGCGTCCAACCCGGTACCGTCCGGGCCGATCGGCTTCGTCTCGCAGAGCGGCAACATCGCGCTCGAGACCGGGCTCCTGCTCGCCGACGTGGGGCTCGGCTACTCGCGGCTCGTCTCGGTCGGGAACCAGGCAGACGTCGACGTGACGGAGGTCGTGGCGGCACTCGCGGCCCACGACGGCACGCAGCGCGATCGGCGTCTACTGCGAGGATTTCCGCGACGGCCGCGCGTTCGCCGAGACTGCGCGCACCGCCGGGAAGCCGGTCGTGCTCCTGACGGTCGGCCGGACCGAGGCTGCGGTCCGCGCGGCGCGGTCCCACACCGGAGCGCTGACGAGCGACCTCGACGCGGTCGACGCGGCATGCCGCGCGGCCGGAGTGCACCGCGTCGACACGCCCCGCCGGCTCGTCGATGCGCTGCAGGCCCTCGTCAGCAAGCCGCGCGCCGCGCGGGCGCCGCGTCGGCGTCGTCGGCGACGGCGGCGGCTACGGCGCCGTCGCGAGCGACCTGCTCGCGCGGCACGGCTCTCGAGCTCCCCGCTCCTTCGACGCGGAGCACCCAGGCGGCGCTGCGGATCGCAGCTGCCGGCGACGGCCGCGACCGCGAACCCGGTCGACCTGGCGGGCGCCGGCGAGCAGGACCAGCTGAGCTTCGCGCGCACCACGCGTATCCTGCTCGAGGCGCCCGAGCTCGACGCCGTGCTCTTCACGTCGTACTTCGGCGGCTACAGCGCGCTCTCGGACGAGCTGCGCGACCCGCGAGCTCGCCGCGGCCGGAGCGCTCGCCGAGGCGGTGCGCGACACCGGCCGGCCGCTCGTCGTCCACACGATGCACTGGGACGCGCCGCCTGCGCGCGCGCTGCGGGCCGCCGGCGTTCCCGTCTACCGGCACGTCGAGTCGGCGGTCGCGGCGCTCGACGCCCTCGCGGCCGACGGCGGCGGTCGCCGGGCCGCTCCCCGCCCTGCCACCTCCGGCGCCCGCGGTCGCGGACACCGGCTACGGCGCGGCGCGGCGGTCGCTCGCAGTCCGCCGGCGTGCCGTTCGCGGCGGCGCGCGTCGTCGAGAGCCGGGAGGCGGCGGCTCGCCGCAGCCGCCGAGCTCGGCTACCCCGTCGTGCTGAAGGCGCTCGGGACGCTGCACAAGTCGGACGCAGGCGGCGTCGTGCTCGGGCTCGCCGACGAGGCCTCGGCTCGCGGCGGCGCTCGCGCGGCTCGAGGCGCCCGCCTACTCCGTCGAGACCGCCGAGGACACCGCCGCCGGCTTCGAGCTCCTGATCGGCGCGAAGCAGGACGTGCGCTTCGGGCCCGTCGTCGTCGTCGCGGCCGGCGGGATCCATGCCGAGGTGTTCCGCGACACGGCGGTCGCGCTCGCCCCGGTCGACGTCGACGAGGCCGCAAGGCTGATCTCCTCGCTCGCCTGCGCCCCGCTCCTCGCCGGCAGCGCGCGGCCGCCCGCCGCTCGACGTGCGCGCGGCGGCGGAGGCGGTCGGCGCGCTGTCGCGCTTCGCCGCCGCGCATCCGGAGCTCGCCGAGCTCGAGGTGAACCCGCTCCTCGTCCGCCGGGAGGGTGCGGTCGGGCTCGATGCGCGGTTCGTCAGCTCGCCTTCTTCTTGATCACCTTTCCCGAGGGCGAGAGCACGTACCAGAGGCCGCCGTTCGCGTCGAGCGCCTGCCCCGTCGCCTCGCCCGGCTTCGTGTCGGCCACGTAGGTGTAGAGCGGCCAGCGGTTGTACGTGACGACGCGTCCGCCTGCCGGGTCGCGGTCCCGGCCGAGCAGCTTCTTCCTCACGCCTTCGCCGGGCGACGATCTTCTCGCTCTTCCCGACCTTCACGGGCGGCCAGGCGGCGGCGCAGTCTTGACGCAGGTCACCTTCTTCTGCTTGTCCGGCACGAACATGTAGAGCGTCCGGCCCTTGGCATCGACGAGCACGCGGCCGAGACCCGGCACCTTCCTGGCGGAGATCGTCACGGTCTTCCTCGCGGTCGCGGCCGCGTTGACGCCGGCCGCGGCGACGAGCGCCGCGAGCGTGACGAGCACGATGGTTCGCACGGCATACCCCCTCGCCTGCCCTGGCTTGCCGGAGATCTACCCGGGATGGCGAGGATCTAGTCGAGCGCGGCGGCCTCGACGCCCGAGACGGCCGTGCCCGACGCCGGCACCTCCTCCCCGGGCGGCGCGGCCCCGCCGGCAGCACGCGCAGCGACTCGGCAGGCAGGTGCGCCTGCACCGCTGCTCCCTGGTGGAGCTCCCGGGCCGTGCCGTCGTTCACGACGAGCGCGTGGACGACGTCGCCGGTGGCGAGCCGGATCACGAGCTGCTCGGAGGAGCCGAGGTAGACGACGCGCTCGATCATCCCGGGCACACGGTTCTCGCCGGCCGACTCGTACGGCTCGACGCGGACCCGCTCCGGCCGGATCACGACCCGCGTCTCGCCGCGGATCCCGACCTCGCCGCAGAGCGCCCGCAGCGTGAAGTCGCCGAGGCGCGCGTCGCACGAGCCCTCCGCCGTGCGCTCGACGGTCACCGTCATGAGGTTCGAGACGCCGAGGAAGTCGGCGACGAACACGGTTCGCGGCTCCTCGTACATCTCGGCCGGCGTCGCGACCTGCTCAACGTGACCGCTCGACATGACGGCGATGCGGTCGGACATCGTCAGCGCCTCTTCCTGGTCGTGCGTCACGTAGACGAACGTGATGCCGAACTGCTCCTGGATCGACTTCAGCTCGAGCTGGAGCGCCTTCCGCAGCTTCGCGTCGAGCGCGCCGAGCGGCTCGTCGAGGAGCAGCACCGACGGGCTCAGCACGAGCGCGCGGGCGAGCGCCACGCGCTGCTGCTGGCCGCCTGAGAGCTGGGCCGGGCGCCGGTGCTCGAGCCCGTCGAGGTGCACCGCCTTCAGCACCGCCGCCACGCGCTCGCGGATCTCGGGCTTCCTCGCCCGCCGGCGGCGGAGGCCGAACGCGACGTTGTCGTGGACGTCGAGGTGCGGGAACAGCGCGTAGCTCTGGAAGACCGTGTTCACCTTGCGCTTGTGCGGCGGGGTCGCGGCCATGTCGACGCCGTCGAGGAGGATGCGGCCGCTCGTCGGCCGCTCGAACCCGGCGATCATGCGCAGGGTCGTCGTCTTGCCGCAGCCGGAGGGGCCGAGGAGCGAGAAGAACTCGCCGCCCTCGATCTCCAGGTCGATGCGGTCGACGGCGACGACGTCGGCGAAGGTCTTCTGCAGCTCGACGAGCTCGATCTTGCCGTCGTGCACGGGCACCGGACCGCTCATCAAACCTCCAGAGCCGCGATCTCGCGCAGACCGGTGCCGCGCTCGGCGCTCTGTGCTGCGTTGACGCGGCGGTAGACGAGGGCGGCGAGCGCCACGGCGAGCAGCGTGGCCAGCACCATCACGGTCGCGAGCGCGTTCAGCGCGGGCGTCGTCGTCCCGCGCACGCCGGAGTAGATCTTGATCGGCACCGTCTGTGTCGACGCGTCGGACGACAGATAGTCGGTGACGACGAAGTCGTCGATCGACAGCGCGAACACGACCATCAGGCTCGCGAAGATGGCGGGCGTCAGCAGCGGCAGCAGCACGAGGCGGAGCGCCCCGACCGGCGAGGCGCCGAGGTCGCGGGCCGCCTCCTCGTACTCCGGCCCGATCGAGAGCAGCCGGCTGCGAACGACGAGCACGACGTAGGAGATCGAGAACGTCACCTGGCCGAGCACCTGTGCGGTGGTGCCGAGCTGGATCTTGTAGAGGGTGACGAAGACGAGGAGCAGCGAGACGGCCATCACGATCTCCGGCGTGACGAGCGGGAAGAGCATGAGGAAGTTCACCGGCCGCGCTCCGTAGCCGTGCCAGCGCGTCAGCCCGAGCGCGAGCCCGACGCCCAGCGGGACGGCGATCACCATGTCGAGGGCTGCGAGCTTGAGACTCTGCTCGAGGGCACCGCGCATCGACGGATCGTGCAGGACCGACAGGTTCGGGTCACCCCAGTACCAGCGCATCGAGAAGCCCTGCCAGACGCTTCGCGAGCGGCCGTCGTTGAAGGAGAACAGGATCGCGATCGCCACGGGCAGGATCGCCCATGCCATGTAGCCCCAGGTGAGGACCGACAGCACCCGCGGCTGCCCCCACGGGTTCGCCCACCAGTCGCGGAAGCGCTTCACGTCGCGGCCTCCGTGCGCGAGGCGCGGACCGTGACCCAGAGGTAGTACGACATCAGCACGGCGAGCACGGCCGAGAGCACGATCACGAGCGCCGCGCCGACCGTCCGCTGCGGGCCGCCCTGGAAGAAGAGGTTGATCTCGTTGCCGATCATCGTCGTCCGCGGCGAGCCGGAGATGACGTCGTTCGTGTAGTAGTCGCCGAACATCGGCAGCGCGATCAGCACGCTCGCCGCCATGATCCCGTGCCGCGAGAGCGGCAGCGTGACGTGCAGGAACGTCGAGATCGGGCTGGCGCCGAGGTCTCGCCCGGCCTCGAGCACGTGCGGCTCGATGCGGTCGAGGGTCGCGTAGAGCGGCAGGATCAGGTACGGCACGTAGCCGTAGATCAGCGCGAGGATGACCGACGACGCCTGGCCGTCCAGCCAGCCGTACGGCTGCGAGAGGATGCCGACGTCCATCAGCGTCCGGTTCACGAGCCCGTCGGGGAGCAGCAGGCCGACCCAGGCGAGCATGCGCATCAGGTAGCTGACCCAGAACGGGACGATCAGGAGCAGCAGCAGGGTCGTCTTCGTGCGGCGGGCATGGCGCGCGAGGTAGTAGGCGACCGGGTAGCCGATCGCGAGGCACCCCGCGAGCGCGATCGCGACGTACGCGAACGTCCGCACGTAGACCGTCCAGAACGGCTGCCCCGGACGCAGCTGGCGGAGCACGTCCCGCATCGTCGAGAACTGCCAGTGCAGCGGGTTCCAGACCGGAACGGGATTGGAGAAGATCGGATCGACGGTCCCGAACGCGACCGCGAGGACCGCGTACGTGGGGACCAGGAAGAGCAGCACGAGCCATGCCGCACCCGGGAGCGCGAAGCTGGGCCAGAAGAAGCGGCGGACCATGCTCCTCGTCCCGGGTGTCAGCCGGCCTTGAATCCCGACCAGGCGTTCTGCCAGGTCGACTGACCCTGCGTCGTGAGCGGCAGGATCGTCACCGCGTGCTCGAAGTCCGACTGGCGGACGATCGTCGAGCCGAGGTTCTTCGGGATGTATCCCTGCGCGATCACCTTGTCCGGGTTGATCACCTTGAGCGGCGGCATGTAGCCGAGCCACGAGAAGTTCTCGAGGCCGTGCTTGGCGTCGAGGACGTAGTTGAGGAAGTGGTGCGCGAGCACCGGGTTCTTCGCGCCGCGCAGGACGGTGATCATGTCGCTGCCGATGACCGCGCTCTTCGCGGGCCGCCAGTAGCCGATCACGCTCACCGGCACGTTCTTCGGCATGTAGTAGGTCGCGCCCGCCATGTCGCCCGACCACGCCTGGCCGATCCACGTCGCGCCGGTCGGCACGTCGGTGTACTGCGTCGTGTTCGTCTTCACGTTGACGAGCTTCGTCAGGCGCGCGAGATCGTTCGCCGCGGCCTGGACGACCTTCGCGTTCTCGGTGTTGATGTTGTGCACGCCGCGGTGCAGCAGCGCCATCGACAGCGCCTCGCGCTGGTCGTCGAGGATCGCGACCTTGCCCGCATCGCGCTGGGCGTGCCAGAAGATGTCATAGCCGTTGCGGAATGCCGTCGGCGGCGTCTTCACCTTGTCCTTCCGCCAGGCGATTCCCGTCGTGTAGACGGCGTACGGCACCGAGTACCGCGAGTGGACGTCGTAGAAGGGGCTCTGGAGCGACGGCCAGACGTTGTGCAGGTTCTTCAGGTACGAGTGGTTGACCGGCTGGATCAGCTTGCCCGCGACCGCGCGCGAGAGGTACTCGACCGTCGCAAACCACACGTCGAAGCTCGCCTGGCCCGACGTGAGCTTCGCGAGCGCCTCCTCCTCGTTCTCGAAGGTCGTGATCTTCACCTTGACCTTGTACTGCTTCTCGAACTTCTTGACGACGGCGGGGTTGACGTAGTCGGACCAGTTGAAGACGCTGAGCGGCCCCTTCTCGGGGCTCAGGCCCGAGTCGATCGGGTCGTTGTCGGAGTACAGCGGCAGCGTCACCGGGTGGTCGCGGCGGGCGAGCGGGATGCCGCCCGGCCCCACCGGGCCGCCAAGCGAGGCGCCGAGCGCCTCGGCGGCGCGCAGCAGGCCGTCTGCACCCGAGAGCGCCGCGACGGTGCCGGCAGATCCGAAGAGGAAGTGACGTCTGGTCGTCCTGCGGTCGCGCGGGTGCATCCGGAGCCTCCTTGACGTTCGCACAATGCAAACCGACGTAGCACCATGTGTCAAGCGCTCTTGTATGCTTGCGCACGAGATGAGCGGCGTTCGCCCCACCCTCCCGGGCCGCGACTACCACGCGCAGGACGTCTTCGAGCTGGAGCGTGAGCGGATCTTCTTCCGCGAGTGGCTGTACGTCGGGCGGGCCGACGAGGCGCCCGAGCCTGGCGACTTCGTCACCGTCGACGCCGTCGGCGAGAGCGTCGTCGCTCGTCCGCGGCTCCGACGGCGAGCTCCGCGGCTTCTACAACGTCTGCCGCCACCGCGGCTCCCGGCTCTGCGACCCCGAGACGCACGGGCACGCGAAGGGCGCGATCAAGTGCCCCTACCACGCGTGGAGCTACTCCTACGACGGCCGGCTGATCGGCACGCCGCTCGTCGGCAAGGACGAGCTCGACCGCTCGCAGTTCGGCCTCTGGCCCGTGACGGTCGACGTCTGGCAGGGCTTCGTCTTCGTGAACCTGGCCGCCGAGCCGGCGACCGAGCCTGCGCGACTCGCTCGAGCAGCAGGCGGACAGGCCGCTCCAGTACGACCGCTGGAACATGGACGAGCTGGTGACGGGCCGCCGGACGACCACCGAGGTCGCCGCGAACTGGAAGATCCTGATCGAGAACTACAACGAGTGCCTGCACTGCCCGACCGTGCACCCCGAGCTGTCGGCGGTCGCGCCCACCTTCGGCCGGGGCCTCGTCTTCGAGGCGGACCGCGAGCCCGGCGACTGGGGCGTCTCGATCGTCGACGGGGGCGTCGGCTACACGGCGGACGGCCGGACGAGCATCCCCGTCATGCCGGGCCTCGACGAGCACTCGGCGAGCTCGATGTACGGCGCGAGCCTGTTCCCGAACATGTTCATCGACCTGACGGGGACCGTGGTCATCGCGACGCGCCTCGTCCCGCGCGGCCCCGGCCACACGACGATGGTCACGGACTACCTGTTCCGGCCCGAGGTCGTCGCCGACCCGGAGTTCGATCCGAGCGAGGTCGTCGACTTCTCCGAGCTCGTCGCGAACCAGGACTACGTGGTGTGCGAGCGCGTGCAGCTTGGAATCCGGTCGCGTGCGTTCGACCACGGCGTCTACGCCGAGAAGGACGAGCTGCCCTACCGCTTCAACCAGCGGTACCTTGCCGCGCGCGGGCGCGACTAGCGCCGTCGTCGTCGGAGCGGGGTTCGCCGGCCTCGCCGCGGCCGAGGCGCTCGCGGCCGCGGGCTGCGACGTGACGGTGCTCGAGGCGACCGACCGCGTCGGCGGCCGCGTGCGCTCGCATCGTCTCGACGGACGGCTCGGTCGTCGAGCTCGGCGCCGAGTTCGTGCTTCCCGGGCTACGAGCGACCTCGCCCGCTACGCGGGCCGCCTCGGCCTGCGCCTCTACGAGAAGGGCACGCTCTACGGCGACCGCGAGCCGCGAGGCGGCCCGCCCGTGACGGAACACGAGCTCGCGGCCGCACTCGAGTGCGCTCGAGCGAGTTTGTGTCGAGTCGACACAAACGCCCGGGAAGCTCCGCTCCGTTGCGGACGCGGGCCGCGATCCGGGCGAGCTTGTGTTGAATCAACACAAGGCCCCTCGGGTCGAGAATCCGTCGCTGGGGCGCTCCTGGGTTTGCCGCGCCGGAGGTGATCGCCGCCGCGCATCGCGGTCTCGACCGCGTACGAGCTCGACGACCAGCCGGCCACCGTCCTCGCCGACGGCGCGGCGGGCTTCGGCACGTTCGCGAGCCACGGGATCGCCGGGGGGCAACGACCGTCTGGCGTTCGCCCTTGCCGAGCGCCTCGGCGGACGCGTGCTGCTCGACTCGCCGGTCGAGGCGATCGCGTGGACGGACGACGGTCGTGCGCGTGCGGACGCAGGAAGACGAGCTCGTCGCAGACGCCGTCGTGATCGCGACGCCCGCGCCCCGGGCGCTCTCGATCGCGTTCGACCCGGCGCTTCCCGCCTGGAAGCGACGGGCGCTCGAGGCCGTGCGCTACGGGCATGCGGCGAAGCTCTTCATGCCGCTCGCCGGGCCGGCCCCGCCGAGCGCCACGCTCTCCGTCCCGGGCCGCTTCTGGATCTGGACGCAGAACGCCCCCGAAGGCGGCGAGCTTCCGGTCGCCGCGTCGTTCGCAGGCACCCCGAGCGGCCCTCGAGCGTCTCGAGATCGCGCGGCGGGCCCCGAGCGCTGGGCGGCCGCCGTCCGGGAGCTGCGGCCCGACCTCGCCTTCGCGGACGCCGAGCCGCTGCTCTCGACCTGGCCGGACGGCGCCTACTCGGCCCGCTCGATCTCCTCCCCGCTCGACGAGGAGGCGCTCGCGCGTCCTGTCGGCCCGCTCGCGTTCGCCGGCGAGCACACCGCCGGCGCCTGGCACGGGCTGATGGAAGGCGCGCTCGCGAGCGGCATCCGCGCCGCCGCCGACCTCCACGGGTCAGGCCTGGTTGAAGAAGCCGCCGCGCTCGAGGAGCTGCGCGCGCTGCTCGGCGGACACCTCGACGTTCCGCGGCGTCAGCAGGAACACCTTGTCGGCGACCCGCTGCATCCCGCCGTTCAGCGCGTAGGTGAGGCCGCTCGTGAAGTCGATCAGCCGCTTCGAGAGCTCGGTGTCCGAGCCCTGGAGGTTGAGGATGACCGGGATGCCCTGCTTGAAGCGGTCGGCGATCTGCTGCGCGTCGTTGAAGCTGCGCGGCAGGACGAGGTGCACGCGCACGCTGTGGGGGTTCGGCACGGCCTCGATCTGCGGTCGCATCTCCCGCACCCGCGCCCCGCGCGACGGACGCGCGGCCGTCCGGTCGGCCTCCGAATCGGTCCAGTCGTCGAACTCCTGCCCTCGGCGCCGCGGGCGTCAGCCGGCGCACGTTCGGGCGCTCGCGGTAGCTCTGCTCGAGACTCTCCTCGGCGGCATAACCGTCCTCGTCCTCCCAGTCGTCGTCCTCCTCGGCGATGCCGAAGTAGACGAGGGTGCGGCTCCACAGATCGCCGAGCGCCATCGGCCGGAATGCTACTGCCCGAAGAGGATCGATCCCACCCGGATGTACGTCGCACCCTCCTCGGCGGCGACGACGTAGTCCTGGGTCGTTCCCATCGAGAGCTCCGTCAGGCCGTGGGCCGCGCCGAGCTCCCGCAGCTGCCGGAACCACGGCCGCGAGCCCTCGGGATCCGCGGCCGTCGGAGGCATCGTCGAGAGGCCGACCACGTCGTAGCCGAGATACGCGCCGATGTCGTCGGACGAGATCCCCGACTTCGAGCCCTCTCCCGAGAGGTTCACCTGCACGAGCGCCGGGATCTCCAGCCGTCTCGCGGCCGAATCCGAGTCGAGCGAGTGCACGAGCTCGCAGATCCGGTTCACGACCTTCACCTTGTTCGACTGCAGGTGCCCGATGAAGTGCCAGCGGAAGGCGTCGCCGTACTCGGCGTGCTTCGCCTCGAGGTCCTGGGCGCGGTTCTCGCCGACCACCTCCACCCCGGCCTCGGCGAGCGCCGCCATGTCGGGCAGCGCGACGTACTTCGTCGCTGCCACGACCGTCACGCCGGGGCCGACCTGCGCGCGCACCCGCTCGAGGCGCTCCGCGGATCTCAGCCGGCGACCGCACCGATCACCCCCTGGACGCCGCGCGCCCGCCCGCTCCGCCGGTGCGAGAAGAAGAGCTTCGGATGGCAGCGGGTGCAGAGGTCCACGCGCTCGACGCGTCCGACGCCGGCACGGCGAAGCGCCCGCTCCGCCGCCTCCCAGAGGTTCAGCCGGCCGCCAGCCGTCAGATCGTCGTCGAAGAGTGCCGACACCTCGGGCCCGACCTCGTAGCAGCACGGCCCGATCGCAGGGCCCGACGGCGGCGGCGAGCTCGCCGCCGAGCACGCGGACGCCGGCCTCGACCACGCCCTCGCTGAGGCCGCGCCAGCCGGCGTGCAGGACGGCGAGACCGGGGCGTGCCGTCGACGCGCGCGATCGCGATCGGGAGGCAGTCGGCCGCGAACGCGAGCATCGGCAGGCCGGGCTCGTCGCTCCAGAGCCCGTCGCCGGGATCGCCGCGGCTGCCCGCCCGCGCCCGATGGACGGTCGGCGAGTGCACCTGCCGGTTGAACGCGAGCGCGGAGGCGTCGAGCCCGAGCCGCTCACAGGCGATCCGGCGGTTGCGCTCGACGCGGTCGGGATCGTCGCCCGTCCCCGCGGTCAGGTTGAGCGAGGCGTAGTCGCCCTCGCTGACGCCGCCCACGCGGGTCGTGAAGCAGACGACGTAGCCCGGCTCGTCCCAGTGGATCACGCTCGCGCCGCCTTGGCCCGCCCGAGCAGGTTGTCCCGCGTGTTCAGCGCGGGATCGGTGATGACCTCCTCGAGCAGCACCCCGAGCACGCGGCCGATCTCGGGGCCGGGCGTGTACCCGAGCTCGATCAGGTCGTCGCCGCCGATCGCCAGGTCGCGCCAGCCGGTACGGCGAGTCCCGCTCGCCGACGACGACCGCCCGGAACCGTGCGAGCTTCTCGAGGTCGCCGTCCCGCGGCTCGCCGCCCTTCCCGCGCAGATCGGCCTCCTTGTGGTCGAGCAGGTCGATCAGCAGCTCGTCGCCGTAACGCGCGAGCAGGCGCCGCGCGCGGAGCGCGTCGCCGCGGCCGGGGTCGAGCATGTGGGCGCGCACGATTCGCGTGACCCGCCTGCGCAGGTCGTTCGGATAGCGCAGGCGCCGCAGCGCCTGGTCGGCGAGCTGCGCCCCGACCTGTGCGTGGCCGCGCGGGGCGACTCCCGGCTTCGCGTAGTAGTGGAGCCGGCCGTCGGTTCCGCGCCACGCGACGTGCGGCTTGCCGACGTCGTGGAAGAGCGCCGCAAGCCGCACTCGCAGCGGCATCCCGAGGTCGGCGGCTGCCTGCACGACGGCGAAGGTGTGCTCGTCGACGGTCAGCGCATGGTGGCGGCTTTCCTGCTCGAACCCGATCGCGGGGGCGAGCTCCGGGAGCAGCTGCGCGAGCACGCCCGTGTCGCGGGCAAGCCGCAGCGCCTTCGCGGGGTGCGGGCCGAGGAGCAGCTTCGAGAGCTCGCCGAGACCGTCCGCGGCGAGGCCCCCGCCGATGCGCTCGCCGGAGACGTGACTCACCGAGGCGGCCTCCTCGCGCATCTGGGCGAGCGTCGACTCGTTCGGGTCGAGGTCGAGCTGGGAGACGAAGCGCAGGCCGCGGACGAGGCGCAGCGGATCCTCGGCGAAGCTGCGCGGCGAGACGGTCCGCAGGATGCGCCGTTCGAGGTCGGCCCGGCCGCCGAGCGGGTCGACGAGCGTTCCGTCCTCGAGGCGACGCGCCATGGCGTTGATCGTGAAGTCGCGGCGGCGAGGTCGTCCTCGACGCTCGCGCCGGGGTCGACGACGATGTCGAAGTCGTGCCGCCCTGGACCGGTCGAGACCTCGCGCCGCGGCGGCGAGAGCTCGATCCCCGCCGGCACGAGCCGCCTCACGGCGCGGTCGCGGGGGCGGAACCGCACCCCCACCGGCCGGCCGGCGACGATCAGCTCCTCGCAGCGGCCGTGCGGCGCGAGCGCCCGCTCGAGCCCTGCGATGTCCACTCCGGGAACGAGGAAGTCGGCATCCTTGGCGTCGCGCCCGAGCAGACGGTCGCGCACGGCGCCGCCGACCGCGTAGGCGTCGAGCCCGAGCGAGCGGACGTAGCTCTCGATCTCGCTAGGCGAGGGCGATCGCCTCGATCTCGACGAGCGCGCCGGACGGGAGGCTCGCGATCCCCACGGTCGAGCGGGCGGGCGGCGTCTGCCCGACCCGGCTCGCGTAGACCTCGTTCATGCCGGCGAAGTCGCCGAGGTCCTGCAGGAAGACCGTCGTCTTCACGAGGCGGTCGAGCGAGCTTCCCGCCGCCTCGAGGATCGCGCCCAGATTCGAGAGCACCTGCTCGGTCTGCGCCTTGATGTCACCCGGGACGAGCTCGGTCTCGCCGGGCCGCAGCGCGAGCTGGCCCGAGACGAACACGAACCCGTTCGCCTTGATCGCCTGCGAGTAGGGTGCGCCCTGGAACGGCGCCGGGGCGGCTTCGGTGCGGACGGCCTCCTTCGTCACGGCTGGTTCTCCTCCGGTCGGGATTCGTGGGGGCGGATCGCGTCGCCGAGCGCCGCCCCCACCGCCTTGAAGATCGCGGCGAGCACGTGCTGCGGATCGGTTCCCTCGACGAGCCGGACGTGCAGGTTGATGCCGGCCACGCTCGCGACCTCCTCGAGGAAACGCGTCACGACGTCGGTGGCGACTCCTCCCGACGCGCTCCTCCGAGAAGTCGACGTTCGTCACGAGCCTGCCCTCTTCGACACGCTCGAGCGATGCGAGAGCGAGCGCCTCGTCGGCCGGCATGATCGCGAAGCCGCTCCCGGCGGCACCGTCACCGGCGAGATGCGAGGCGAGCTCGCGCCCGAGCGCACGGCCGGCCGCCGTCAGCACCTCGTCGGCGCTGCCCGGCGCGACCTCCAGGGCGAGGCGGAAGCGACCGGTGCGCGCCAGCTCCCCGACGAGGTGGTCGAGCACCGGCAAGCCGGTCTCGACGTCGGCGCTGCCCGCGGACGCGGTCACGATGCGGGCTTCGCTCGGCGTCTCGGTCACGGCGTGAGCGTATCCGCCGCTGCCCGTCACCTGTGCCGATGGGCCGACCGGCCCATTGTGGAGACGGCCGACCCGTCCTAGGGTGGGGCGCGGCGATGGGGTTCCGCGCATCCTGCCTGGCCGGCGCCGCGGTGGCGCTGCTCGCTGCACCGTCGGCCTCGGCGGGACGGGTCGTGACCGTGGGGTACACGACGCCCGCCGCGCTGCACGGGCTGCGGGTCGTCCGTCGCGTGCCCGCGCTCCGCGTGGCCGAGGTGCGTGTCGCCGACGTGCGTGCGGGCCGCCGGCTCGCCGCGCGGCCGGGCATCCGCTACGTCACGACCCCGAAGGCCCGGGTCGAGTCCGGAGGACGGCTCGTCACGAGCACCGCCGGCGTGGGCGTCCCCGAGTGGGAGTGGCGCGCGACGCACTCCGACTCCGTCCCCGACTGGGTGCGGCGCAGCGCCGCGAGCGTGACGATCGCCGTCGTCGACACCGGCGCCGACCTGACCGTGCCGGCGCTCGCGGGCAAGGCGCCGACGACCTGGAACGTCGCCACCGGCTCTCCCGTCGTCTCGGACGCGATCGGCCACGGGACCTTCGTCGCCGCCCTCGCCGCCGGAGCGAGCGCCGACCCGCTCGGCATGTCCGGCTTCGGCGGCGACGCGCGCCTCCAGATCGTGCAGGCGAACCGGGACGGCGGCGCGGGCTTCTCGGACGTCGACGAGGCCGCCGCGATCGTCTGGGCGGTCGACCACGGCGCGAACATCGTGAACCTCAGCGTCGGCGGCACCTCGACCTCGCCGGCCGAGCGGGCGGCGGTCGCGTACGCGACGACCCACGGCGTCCTGCTCGTCGCGGCAGCGGGGAACGCCGGCGAGCTCGGCAATCCGACCGTCTACCCGGCGGCGCTGATCGGGCGCGCGGGTCTCGTCGTCGGCGCCGCGACCGACACCGGCAGGCGGGCGCCGTTCTCGACCACCGGCCCGTACGTCGACCTGCTCGCGCCGGGCGTCGACATCCTGAGCGCGATCGCGCATCGCGCCGACCCGAGCCTGTTCACGATCGCCGACGCGCCGGGCGCCGACGGGACGTACGGGTTCGGGACCGGGACCTCCTTCGCCGCGCCCGAGGTCGCAGGGGCGGCGGCGCTCGTCTGGGCGGCCAACCCCTCGCTCAGCGCGACCGGCGTCGCGGACATCGTCGATGCGTCCGCCTCGGGGCACGGCACGTGGACGACCGCGCTCGGCTACGGGAACCTCGACGTCGGCGCCGCGGTCGACGAGGCGATCGCGGGGCCGCCGCCGCTCCTGCAGCTGCCGGGACAGAAGCCGGCGCCGAAGCCCGGCTCGAGGCCGAAGAAGAAGCGCAGCTAGACCGAGCCGGCCTCGATGCGGCGGATGCGGGCGCCGAGGCCCTGCAGGCGCTCGTCGATCCGCTCGTAGCCCTTGTCGATCTGGTAGGCGTCGCCGATCGTCGAGATCCCGTCGGCGCAGAGGGCGGCGATCACCATCGCCATCCCGGCGCGGATGTCGGGGCTGGACATCCGCTGGCCGTACAGCCGCACCGGGCCGTTCACGATCACCCGGTGCGGATCGCAGAGGATGATCCGCGCGCCCATCGACACGAGCTTGTCGGTGAAGAACAGGCGGTTCTCGAACATCTTCTCGAAGACGAGAATCGTTCCGCGCGCCTGCGTCGCGACGGCGATCGCGATCGAGGTGAGGTCGGCGGGGAAGGCGGGCCAGGGCCCGTCCTCGATCTTCGGGATCGCGCCGCCGAGATCGTCGCGGATGGCCAGCTCCTGGCCGGGCGGCACGCGCACCGTGTCGTCGCCGAGCTCGAGCTCGACGCCGAGCCGCTCGAACGCGGGCACGATCGGCCAGAGGTCGTCGCGGACGATGCCGTCGATCGTGATGTCCCCGCCCGTGACCGCCGCCATGCCGATGAAGCTGCCGACCTCGACGTGCTCGGGGCCGATCGTGTGCCGGCCGCCGGTCAGGCGCTCGACGCCGGCGATGCGGAGCACGTTCGAGCCGATTCCCTGGATCTGCGCCCCGAGCGAGACGAGGAAGCGGCACAGGTCCTGGACGTGCGGCTCGCAGGCGGCGTTCGAGATCATCGTCTCCCCCGGCGAGCACACTGCGGCCATCACCGCGTTCTCGGTTCCCATCACCGATGCCTCGTCGAGATGGACGTGCGCGCCCCGCAGCGTGCCCGCGAGCTCGTAGCGCGCACCGAGCTCGAAGCTCGCGCCGAGCTCCGCGAAGGCGTGGATGTGCGGGTCGAGCCGGCGGCGGCCGATCACGTCTCCGCCCGGCGGCGCCACCGTCGCCCGTCCGAGCCGCGCGAGCAGCGGGCCTGCGAGCAGGAACGACGCGCGGATGCGGCTCGCGAGGCGCGGATCGACCTCGTGGTGGATCTCCTCCGCGTGCACGCGCACCTCGTTCGGGCCCGGTCCACTCCGCTTCGGCGCCGAGGTGGGAGAGCAGGTCGAGCATCGTGTTGACGTCGTTGATCCGCGGCACGTTCTCGAGCTCCACGGGCTGGTCGGTCAGGAGGCAGGCGGCGAGGATCGGCAGTGCGCCGTTCTTGTTGCCGGAGGCCCGCACGTGCCCCGAGAGCGGATGGCCGCCCTCGATCACGAATGCCTCGGCGAGCGGGCTGACGATGGTCGCTGACACGGCTCACTATGCTAATCGGCCGTGGAAGCCACCCGTGACCGTGCCTGGGAGACGCTGACGCGCTACACGACGAGCGAGGCGCTGCTGCGTCATGCGCTTGCCGTGGAGGCCTCGACGGCGTCGTACGCCGCCCGCTTCGGCGAGGACGAGGAGCTCTGGCGCGTCGCCGCGCTCCTCCATGACTTCGACTACGAGATCCACCCCACCCTCGACCGGCACCCGCAGGACGGCGCGCCGATCCTGCGCGAGGAGGGCTACCCGGAGGTCGTCGTCGAGGCCGTGCTGTCGCACGCGAACCACCTCGGCCTGCCGCGCGACACGCCGCTCAAGCGCGCGCTCTTCGCCTGCGACGAGCTGTCCGGCTTCGTCCACGCCTGTGGGCTCGTGCGCCCGACCGGGCTCGACGGGCTCGAGCCGAAGTCGGTGCGCAAGAAGCTGAAGCAGCCGTCGTTCGCGGCCGGCGTCTCCCGCGACGACGTCTACGCCGGCGCGGAGCTGCTCGAGCTCGACCTCGACGAGCACATCGCGAACGTCGTCGCGGCCCTGCAGCCGATCGCCGGGGAGCTCGGCCTGGCTACAGGCCGCTGAGCCCCGTTACGAGCCGGTCGAGGTCGTCCTCGTCGTTCCACCAGCCGACGGATGCGCGCAGGAGGCCCGTCCCCGGAAGGTCACGGAGGACGACCCCGCGCTCGTAGAGCGCGGCTGCCGCCGCCGCGGTGTCGCCCGGCACGCGAAACGCGATGAGCGTCCCCTGCCCGTCCTCGCCGACGACGTCGAAGCCGCGCTCGCGCAGGAGCGCGCGGCAGCGGCGCGTGAGCTCCGCCGCCCGGTCGAACCGCCCGGACGGGAGACCGGTCAGGGCCGCCTCGAGACCGGCCAGTGAGCTCGCGGGCGTGTACGGCTGGTCGTGCCTGCGTGCGCCGTCCTCCGGCTCCCACGTTCCGGCGGCCAGGTCGGTGCTCGCTGCGGCGGCGTAGGAGACGAGGCGCGGCGGGAGCGCCTCCGGGTCGGCAACGCACAGCGCGCCCGTCGCGTCCGGGCCACAGAGCCACTTCTGTGCGCTGACCGTGTAGTAGTCCGCCGCGCGCGCATCGACATCGAGCGCGCCGACCGACTGCGCACCGTCGACGAGCACCGGCAGGCCGGTCTCGCGTGCGCACCTCGCTCCACGGCAGGATCGTCCCGTCGAGCCACGACACGGCCGAGAGAGCGATCAGCCTGGTGCTGGGGGTCACCTCGGCCCGGATCCGATCCACGAGCTCGGCACGGGGCATCGCCGTGCACGCGGGCGATACGGAGCGTCGCCCCTGACGCGGCGAGCGGGCCGATCAGGCCGAAGTGCTCCGAGTCGGTCGTCACGACGTCGTCGCCGGGGCCGAGCCCGAGGCCCGTCACGACGATGTGCACGCCGCGGGTGGTCGAGTCGGTGAGCGCGACGTTCGCGGCGGGCACCTTCACCTCTGCGGCGACGAGCGCCCGCACGCGCTCGCGCCGCTCGCGCATCGCGTCGAAATACGGGCGCCCGCCGCGGCCGTGAATCGCCTCCCACCCCCGCAGCTCGGCCATCGCTTCGAGCACGGGCCGCGACAGTGGCCCGAACGTCCCCGCGTTCAGGTACGCGAAGCGCTCGAGCACCGGAAACCGGCCGCGCTCGTCCGGCCAGCTCATGCGAGCTCCAGCTCGACGGGGGCGTGGTCGGACAGGAGTCGCCCCTCGTGGCTGCGGCGCTCGTCGGGCCAGCGCCGCAGCTCGCCCGCCGCCGCGCCCGCGACCAGGATCTGGTCGATTCCCTCGGTCGGCAGGCTGAAGCCCCACTCCGCCGAGCCGAGATCGCGAAGCGTGCTCGACTCGGCGGGAGTGATGTTGACGTCACCGGCGAGGATGACGACGTCCTCCGGCAGCGCGACCGACCGAGCGTGCCACGCGGCGCGCAGAAGCTCGGCATCGGCGAGGCGGCGGTCGCCCGCGAAGCTCGTGCAGTGCAGGTTCGCAACGAGGTAGGTGCGCCCGCCGCGTGCCCGGAACCGTGCGGTCTGGACAATCCGGCGCTCCTTTGCCCAGGCGAGCCGTGCGACGGGCCCGAGGCCCAGGGAGCGCGCCTCGGCGTCGCGGAAGCGGCGCGGGTTCAGGACGAGTCGGTCGTGGGCGAGGAGCTCGAGCCGGGGCGCGAGCAGGATCCCGTTCCCCTGGCCCGAGAAGGCCGAGCGGAGCACCCCGTGATGGATGTCGGTGAGCGCCCGCCCCGCGGCCGCGGGAAGCGGCAGCGGGCCGAACGACGGGCGGGCGGCGACATCGCCGCAGGTGAAGCGCCGCAGCGCCCAGGCCGGCACCTCCTGCGCGCAGAGGACGTCCGGGTCGTCCGCGGTCGCGAGCGCGAGCATCTCGTCGAGGAACTCGCGCCGCTGCGGCGGGACCGAGTTCCCGTGGAAGAGATTCCAGCTTCGGACGAGCATCAGCTTCTACGCTACTTCCGTGCACGTGCTGCTCGCGGACCCCCCTGCGTTCACGCCGTTCTACGACCATGAGCTCGCGGCCGCTCTCGCCCGCGCGGGCGCGGACGTCGAGCTCGCGACGTCCCACTTTCGTTTCGGGCAGGTGCCGGCGCCCTCCGGATACCGGCGCAGCGAGCGGTTCTACCCGCTGTCGTCCCGTCTGTTCCGTCGCTCCCGCGCACGGCTGCCGCTGAAGGCGGTCGAGCACCTCGACGTGCTGCGGACGCTTGCCCTCGCACGGCCCGACGTGCTTCACCTGCAGTGGGCTGCGTTGCCGCAGGCGGACGTGCGCGTGCGGCTTCGCGCACCGTCCGTGTTCACCGCTCACGACCTGCTGCCGCGGCGAACGGCGTCGCGGCGGCAGCTCTGGCAGCGGCTCCTGCGGCGGTTCGACGCGGTCGTCGTGCACAGCGAGCGCGGCCGCGAGGCGCTCGCGGAGCTGGGCATCGACGCGCGCGTCATCCCTCACCCGGTGTATCCGAGCGGCGCGCAGCGCGCGGACGACGGGCGCACGGTGCTCGCGCTCGGAGTGATCCGCCCGTACAAGGGCCTGCCCGACGCGATCGAGACGGTCCGCCGCCTGCCGGAGGCGCGCCTGCTCGTCGCCGGCGACCCGGCGATGCCCCTCAACGGCCTCCGCGACGCCCAGCGGACAGAATGGCGCCTCGGCTTCCTCTCCCAGGAGGATCTCGACCGGGCGCTCTCGGACGCGACGGTCGCGCTCTTCCCGTACCGCGCCGAGCTCGACCAGTCGGGTGCGCTGCTGCAGGCGCTCGGTGCCGGAGTGCCCGCGGTCGTCTACGACGTGGCAGGGCTTGCCGAGCCGGTGCGCGCGTTCGGCGCGGGTCGCGTGGTGCCTGCCGGCGATGTCGACGCGCTCACCGCGGCGACCGAGGAGCTGCTCGGCGACGCCGACGCGCTCGCGGCGGCGCGTGCCGGTGCCGAGCGCGCCCGCCTGGAGCTGACCTGGGATGCGGCGGCAGCCCGTCACCTGGAGCTCTACCGGGAGATCGTCTGATGCTCGGCCGCAACCGGTTCGGAGAGATCGTCGACGCGC
Source organism: uncultured Thermoleophilia bacterium (assembly GCA_963784765.1). Taxonomy (GTDB): domain Bacteria; phylum Actinomycetota; class Thermoleophilia; order Gaiellales; family Gaiellaceae; genus PALSA-600. Next base: position 19,130 of record CAWASP010000018.1, on the reverse strand, counting down.
AGCTCGAGCAGTTCGCGCGTGAGCACCACGACGTGATACGACGCGGTGCACGAGCGGCTTGCCGCCTACAACGCGTCCGACCGCGACGACGCCGAGGAGGCCTACGGCGACTACCTCGACGCGGTCGAGACGGGAACTGAAATCCTCGCGGACATGCGGGACCACTACGCGGCCACGCTCCACGATCCCGATCCCTACCTGCGGGCGTTCAACCGGGGCGTCGCGCGGCGCCTGCGGCCCTTCGCCCTCGAGCTCGAGAACCGCTAGGAGATGCCGGAGCGGATCGAGGACTACGCGCTGCTCGGCGACCTGCAGACGGCCGCCCTCGTCGGGCGCACGGGCTCCATCGACTGGCTGCCCTTCCCCCGCTTCGACTCGAGCACCTGCTTCGGCGCCCTGCTCGGGGGTCGCGAGCACGGCCGCTGGCTGCTCGCCCCGTCCTCCGGCGGGGCCGCCACCGACCGGCGCTACCGCGAGGACACGCTCGTGCTCGAGTCGGAGTGGCACACCCCGGAAGGACGCGTCCGGGTGATCGACTTCATGCCGCCGCGCGAGACGAAGCCGGACATCGTGCGGATCGTCGAGGGCCTCGAGGGCCGCGTGCGGATGCGCACCGAGCTCGTCGTCCGGCTCGACTACGGCGCCGTCACGCCGTGGGTCATGCGCCTCGATGCGCGGACGCTCGTCGCGATCGGCGGCCCGGACGCGCTGATGCTCCGCACGCCGGTCGTGCTCGAGCCCGAAGAGATGACGCATGTCGCCGAGTTCATCGTCGGCGAGGGGGTGCGCGTGCCGTTCGTGCTCACGTGGTACCCCTCCCACGAGCCGCATCCCGACGCGGTCGACGCCGAGCAGGCGCTGATCGACACCGAGGCGTTCTGGCGGTCCTGGATGAGCGGGTGCCGCTACGAGGGCGAGTATCCGGAGGCAGTCCACTCGTCGCTCGTCACGCTGAAGGCGCTGACGTACCAGCCGACCGGCGGCATCGTCGCGGCTCCGACGACGTCGCTCCCCGAGCGCATCGGCGGGCCGCGGAACTGGGACTATCGCTACTGCTGGCTGCGCGACGCGACGTTCACGCTGTACGCGCTCCTGAACGCGGGCTACGTCGACGAGGCGCGCGCATGGCGCAACTGGCTGTTGCGGGCGGTCGGGGGCGATCCCCGAAAGGCGCAGATCCTCTACGGCGTCGGAGGGCAGCGGCGGGTGCCCGAGTCCGAGCTCGACTGGCTGCCCGGCTATGCCGGCTCGCGGCCGGTCCGCATCGGCAACGCCGCGCACGAGCAATTGCAGCTCGACGTGTACGGCGAGGTCATGGATGCGCTCCACCATGCCCGTCTCCAGGGTCTCGACCCGGATGACCATGCGTGGTCGTTCCAGCGCAACCTCATGGACTTCCTGGAGGGTGCGTGGGATCAGCCCGACGACGGCATCTGGGAGGTGCGCGGGCCGCGTCGCCACTTCACCCACTCGAAGGTGCTGTCGTGGGTGGCCTTCGACCGCGCGGTGAAGACCGTGGAGAGCCTCAGCCTCGACGGGCCTGTCGAGCGATGGCGGCGCCTGCGCGCGGACATCCACGAGGAGGTCTGCCGCGAGGCGTTCCACACCGACCTGAATGCGTTCACGCAGTCGTACGGGTCGTCCGCGCTCGACGCGGCCACGCTGCTGATCCCGCTCGTCGGCTTCCTGCCGGCAAGCGACCCACGCGTGCTCGGCACGATCGACGCTGTTCAGCGGCACCTGACCCGCGACGGGTTCGTCGAGCGCTACAGGGCTGAGGAGCAAAACGACGTCGACGGCCTCGAGGGCGGCGAAGGCGTCTTCCTGCCGTGCTCGTTCTGGCTCGTCGACGCGCTGCTCCTCGCGAACCGGGAAGACGAGGCGCGGGCGCTGTTCGAGCGGCTGCTCGGGATCCGCAACGACCTCGGCCTGCTCTCGGAGGAGTACGACCCCGCCGAGCGCCGCCTGCTCGGGAACTTCCCGCAGGCGTTCACGCACGTGGGGCTCGTCAACTCCGCCTACAACCTCTCCCATCACGCCGGCCCGATGCAGCAGCGGCCCGGATCCGCGTGATGCGCTGGGACGAGTTCGCCCGCGCCGTTCCGGAGCTCGGCGAGCTGGGCGAGCGCCGTCTGCGTGAACGCGAGCTGTGCTTCGTCGGCACCCTGCGCCGGAACGGCTGGCCGCGCATCTCGCCGGTCGGCCCGAGTTCGTCGACGGGGAGCTGATGCTCGGGATGATGTGGCGCGGTGGACCTGCGGCGCGATCCGCGGCTCGTCGTCCACAGCACGCTCACGGACCGGCATGACCTCGCGTGCGACTTCAAGCTCTACGGCACGGCGCTCGACGTTCGCGATCCGGAGCGCCGCGCCGCCTATCGCGCGACGGTGCAGGCGCGGATCGACTGGGCGCCGGCCGAGCCGCACTACCACGTGGTCGCCGGGGAACGGTCTCCGGCGCTGGACGATCCCCGACGATTGACGAGGCGCTCGGGCCCGCACAGCGGCGGCCGGCGGAGCGCCGCCGGCGCGCCGCCGCGCGAGACCTCGAGCCTCTAGTCGGGGCGCTCGGCGAGCGTGAACGCGACCTGGTCCCGGTCGACGTTCGCGTCGAGAAGCTTGTCCTCGAGCAGCGATGAAGCTTCCGGGTTCAGGAACAGCCGGGCTCCTTCCTGCTCGATCACCTCGTCGTCCTCTGCGGGCAGCGCCGCCAGGCTGAGCTGGAAGTTCACCTGCTCCCCCGCTTGCTCGGCGACCATCCTCAGGCCGCCGGTCTCCGCCGTCTCGTCCGACGACGAGACGAGCCCCTTCACGGCGTGAACCGCGTTCTCGGTGAGTGCGAGCAACGCGCGCTCACCTCCTTCCTCTGGTTCGCGGTCGAAGCACCCCACGCTAGCAACCCCTCTAGATGGTTGATCGGGAAATGCGGTCGGTGCGGGGAGGGCATGCACCAAGCAGTGGGGACGGCTCGACCGGGGGCAAGGCCGGTGGGCCTTGGCGCCGGGCGAGACGGCCGCAATGCGCCGTGTGCAGGCCCCCAGCCGCGACGGCCTCGATTTTCCGATCAACCATCTAGCGGTGGCCGAAGTGGTGGGCGCGCGGCAGCGCGCCGGTCACCTCCGCCTCGCCGGCCGCCTTGCGGGCGAGGGGGCCGAGTGTCGCGAGCTCGGAGACGAGCAGGTTGATGTTCCGGTCGTGCCGCTCGAGCCGCCCGCAGGCGAGCAGCAGCGGCTCTCCGCGCACGATCGCCCGGTACTGCTCGTAGACCGGCGGCGGCACGATCAGATTGGCCTGGCCGTGCTCGTCCTCGAGCAGCATGAAGACGATGCCGTTCGCGGTCGCCGGGCGCTGGCGGGCGACCGTCATTCCCGCGAGCTGCACGAGCGAGCCGTGTGGGAGCTCCGCCAGCTCGGTGCTCGTGGCGACGCCTGCCGGCAGGTGCGGCCGCAGGAGCTCGAGCGGGTGGACGCCGACCGACACGGAGGTGTGCCTGTAGTCGGCGAGCATCCGTTCCCACGAGGTCTGCCGGGGCAGCTCCGGGATCGCGCTGGTCGGCTCGAGCGGCAGCGCGAGCTGGCGGTTCCCGTCCCTCGTCGTCATGCCGCGGGAGGTGACGCCGAGCCGCCACAGGAGTTGCCGCCGGGGGCCCCACTCGTCGCAGGCGCCCGCCGCGACGAGCGCCTCGAGCGCGTCCCGCTTCGCCGGTGCCCGCCGGGCGAGATCGCCGATGTCGCCGTAGGGCTGCTCGGCGGCGATCGCCGCCGCCTCCTCCTCGCCGATCGAGCTGACGTAGCCGATCCCGATGCGCACCGCGGTGCCGTCCTCGATCGTGCACGCCGCCTCTGAGCGGTTGACGTGCGGCGGGCGCACCTCCACCCCGCGCCGCTGCGCGTCCCTGACGAGAGACGACGGTGGATAGAAGCCCATCGGCTGTGCGTTCAGGAGCGCGCAGAGGAACTCGGGCGGGTAGGTGCGGCGCAGCCAGGCCGACTGGTAGGCGAGCAGGGCGAACGCGGCCGCGTGCGACTTGGGGAAGCCGAAGCCGGCGAAGCCGACCAGCTTGTCGTAGATCGCGTGTGCCGTCTGCTCCTCGATGCCGTTCCCGAGGCACCCGGCGACGAAGCGGGGGCGGAACGCCTCGATCGCCTCCTCGCTGCGCTTGCGGCTCATGGCCCGCCGCAGCCCTTCCGCCTCGCCGATCGAGAAGCCGGCGGCCGCCATCGCGACGTCGAGCACCTGGTCCTGGAAGACGACGACGCCAAGCGTGTCGCGGAGCGGCTCGCGCAGCGACTCGTGCTCGACGGGCGGCTCGAATGACGGGTCGGCGCGCTTCGCGTGCCGGTGCTTGACGTACGGGTGCACGGCCTTCCCCTGGATCGGGCCGGGCCGGACGAGCGCCACCTGCACGGTGAGGTCGTGCAGATCCTCGGGCTGCGTCTGGAGGAGGCTCTGCATCTGCGCGCGGCTCTCGATCTGGAACACCCCGACCGTGTCGGCGGCGCGGATCTCCTCGTAGACGGCAGGATCGTCGAGTGGGATGCGGGAGAGGTCGACGACCTCGCCGTGCACGGCTGCGATCCGGTCGACGGCGTCCTCGACCGCGGAGAGCATTCCGAGCCCGAGCAGGTCGATCTTCAGGAAACCTGCGTCCGCGCAGCTGTCCTTGTCCCACTGGCAGATCTGCCGGCCGGCCATCGCGGCGGGCTGCACCGGGACGAGCTCGACGAGCGGCCGGGTCGAGATCACCATGCCTCCCGGGTGCTGGCTGACGTGGCGCGGCAGGCCGGCGATCTCGCGGGTCAGCTTCCGGAACGCATCCCAGCGCGGCCCGGCGTGCCGGCCGGGAACCCCGTCGAGCTCCTCACCCACGCGCGTCGCATCCCAGCCGTCGGTGACGCGCGCGAGCCGCTCGAGCTCGGTGACGGGCAGCCCGAGCGCCTTGCCGACGTCCCGGATCGCGCCCCGGCTCCGGTAGGTGGAGAAGCTCGCGACGAGCGCGGCATGCTCCCGCCCGTAGCGCTCCGTGACGCGGACGATCAGCCGCTCGCGAATGTCCCGGGGAAAGTCGAGGTCGATGTCGGGGACCGCGACCATCTCGTCGTTCAGGAACCGGCCGAGCGAGAGGCCTGCGCCGACCGGATCGACGTGCGAGAGACCCGTCAGGTAGCAGACGATCGACCCGACGCTCGAGCCGCGGCCGCGGCCGGGAGGCAGTGCGTGCCGCGGGCTGCCGTGACCGCGCACCTCGAGCGCGCACTCGCGGGCGAGCTCCAGCACCTCCCAGTGCAGCAGGAAGAAGCCGGAGAGCCCGAGGCGGGCGATCAGCGCGAGCTCGTCGTCGAGCCGTGCGCGCGCCCGGCGCTTGTGGCCGTTCGCGCCGGTGTAGCGCTCTGCAAAGGCGCGGTCGCAGATCTGCCGCAGCTGGAGGTCCGCCGGGTCGACGCCGTCCGAGAAGTCCGGGTAGCGGTAGCCGAGCTCCTGGGTCAGGTCGAACGCGCAGCGCTCGGCGATCTCGCGCGTCCGTGCCACGGCGTCGCGCGGAAGCCGCTCGGCCGCCTCGGCGGGCGGGCGGAGCACGGATTCGTGGTTGCCGCGCCGCTCGCGCTCGCAGCCGTCGAGCGTCGTCCGGTGACGGATCGCGACGAGCACGTCCTGCAGCTGCGAGCGCCCGGCGTCGTGCACGTGGACGCCGCCGGTGGCGACGGCCGGCACCCCGATCGTCTCCGCGAGCTCGCGCAGGGTGGCGTTCCGGCGAGCGTCGCCGCGCTCGTAGGGGCGCTGCAGCTCGACGTAGAAGGCTCCCGGAAACGCCCGTGCGAGCCGGGCGGCGGCATTCGGGTCGCAGACGGCGAGCCCGTGGCGCGCGCACCCCGACAGCACGACGAGCCCTTCCGCATGGGCCTCCAGCGTCTCGAGGGTCGCAGCCGGCGGCAGCAGCTCCCGCTCGCGCCCGGGCACCCGCGTCCCCGCGTGCGCGGCGGTCAGGATCCGGCACAGGTTCGCGTAGCCGCGGCGGTCCTCGCAGAGGAGCGTCACATGTCGACCTCCTGCCAGCGTGATCTCCGCCCCGGTGATCGCGCGCAGGCCGAGGTGCTTCGCGGCGTGGGCGAACTCGAGCGAGCCGTGGACGCCGTCGTGGTCTGTGAGCGCGAGCGCGTCGTAGCCGAGCGACGCCGCGCGGGCGGCGAGCTCCTCCGGCAGCGACGCCCCGTCGAGGAACGAGTACGCCGAATGTGCATGCAGCTCGACGTAGCTCATAGGCCGCGTAGGATCGCCGCGTGCCCGATCCGATCGTCAGCCGCCCCGGCGAGGGAGAGCTCCACGAGCGGGCCGACGGCTACCGCCTGATCCGCGTCGACCTCGAGGAGATCGGGGCGATCGAGCTCGGCTTCGACGAGTCGCTCGTCGTCGAGCCGCACACGCACGCCGACCACACCGACTCGTTCCTCGTGCTCGAGGGCGAGGTGGAGTTCACCGCCGGCGACGAGACCGTCGTCCTCGGGCCGGGCGGCTTCATCTCCTCCCCGCCCGGTGCACGTCACGGCTTCCGCAGCGCGGGCGGCCGCGCCCGCGTGCTGAACTTCCACACGCCCGGCGCCGGCTTCGTCGACGGCATCCGCAGGACGACACGCGGCGGCTAGCGCGAGCGGTCTCAGGCACGCTGGGTGAGCCACGACCCCGTGTCGTCGTCGTGGTAGACGACCGCGTTCTCTCCCGTCTCCAGCACCACGTCGAAGTACCGGCGGTGAACGGGCTCGTCGGTCCACCAGCGGTCGACGACACGCCACTCCTCCCGGATCACCGCGACGTCCTGCCGGTTCACACGGCGCGGCGTGCCGTCGGGCTGTGCCTCGACGAGCGCCGGTCGGGGCCCGTTCAGTCGTCGCGCGGCACGAGCAGCGCCCGCGCCTCGGGGATGCGCGACCATGGCGCGACCTCCACGACCGTCGAGACCCCGCCTGCACCGACGGCGGCTTTCACCTGGCGCAGGCCCTCGCGAAGCCGGGCCCGGCCCGCTTCGCCTTCGGCGGTGAGGAGCTCCAGCTGCTCACCGGTGTGGTCTGCGAGCTCGCCCACCTCGAGCCGCAGCTTGAGCGCAGGCGCGGGCAGCTCCTGCAGCTTCGGCGCAAGCGCCGTGCGCAGCCGCCCCGGGTCGGCCGTCGGCTCGCGCAGCGTGACCGTTCGGCGCCACGAGGCGCCGCCGACGAGCCGCGCCCAGAGCGCGAGCTTCCTCGGCGGCCGCCCCGCGCGCTCCGGCCGGGCAAGGAGGCGGTCGACCAGGACGCCGAGCCCGCGGCGGAGTGTCAGCTCGTTGCCGACCGCCTCCGGGAACTCGAGCGTCTCGTGGATCGCCGTCGCGGGCCTCCGGGGCACGACCTTCCGGGCATCCTGCCCTCTCGCCAGGCTCCAGGCGCGCCGTCCGTCCGGCCCCAACCGTTCGGCGACGGCGCCGCCCGGCAGCCCGGCAAGCTGTCCGATCGTGCGCACGCCCAGCTCTTCGAGCTCCTCGTAGCGCGCCCGTTCGAGCGGGAGGAGCTGCAGCGGCAGCGGCGCGAGGAACGCGCTCGCGCGCTCGTCGGAGACGATCAGCGCCTGGCCCGGCCGCGCGACGTTTGCCGCCGCGAGCGCCGCGAACCGCCGCTCCGCCGCACCCGCCCGTACCTCCCACGCCGTCCCGACCGCGGCGAGAGCCCTCTTGAGCGCCGGCTCGAGCCCGCCGTAGAGCCGCTCGACTCCCTTCGAGTCGAAGTAGCAGAGGCCCGGCTCCGGCGGCTCGACCGCGAATCCCGCGTCCTCGAGCCGGCGCAGGATCTCCTCCCACGCCTGCTCGGCCGCGGCCGGGTCCTGGTCGACGAGAACGAGCTCCGGGCACATCGCGAGTGCCTCCCCGAGCCGCATCCCCGGACGGACGCCTCTCGCCTCCGCGACGGCCGTGACGGCCCCCACGAACTCGCCCTCCCCCGGCAGCGGTGCGAGCGCTGCGGGGCCGTGCTGGAGCCGGGGCCGCGCCCGCAGCGCCGCCCGCAGATCGAAGGCCGGGATGACGACTGCGGCGATCACGGGAACGTATGTTCTACACGAACAGACGTTCTCCTGTCAAATCGTCCGAACGCGGCTCGGCCGCCGGAGGCAGGCTGTGGCTTTCAGACCCGGCTACGGTGGCAGCGTGCTCCTTGCTGCGTTCACACCGTTCCACCGCGGCGGCTCCGGGCCGCCCCTCCTCTGCCTGCACGGGTTCATGGACACCTGGCGCACGTGGGAGCTCGTGCTGCCCGCCCTCGAGCGCCGCCACGACGTCCTCGCGCCGACGCTCCTCGGCCACGCGGGCGGCCCGGCGCTCGACGGGAAGGTGAGCATGGCGGCCGTCGTCGACGCGATCGAGCAGGCGATGGACGCGGCGGGGTTCGAGACGGCCGATGTCGCCGGCAACTCGCTCGGCGGCTTCCTGGCGCTCCAGCTCGCCGTCCGCGGCCGGGCCGAGTCGGTCATTGCGCTCGCGCCCGGCGGCGGCTGGGACGATCCCGTCTTCGAGCAGGGGCTCGTCGACCACTTCACGACGCTGGACGAGCTCGTCAGGGCCGCCGCCCCCCATGCGGACGCGATCATGGCGACGCCCGAGGGCCGCCGGCGGGCGACGCAGTACACGACATCGCGCTACGAGCACATCCCCGCGGAGCTCCTCGCGCACCAGCTGCGCGGGGCGGCCGCCTGCGCCGTCCACCCGCTGCTCGCCACGAGCCTGCACGAAGGCTGGCACCTCGACACCGACGCGATCCGCTGCCCCGTGCGGATCGTCTGGGGCAGCGACGACCTCGTTCTGCCCTGGCCCGACGCTGCGAGTCGCTACCGCGACCGGCTGCCGCAGGCCGACTGGGTCGTGCTCGACGGCGTCGGGCACTGCCCCCAGCTCGACGTGCCGCTCGAGACGTCCGAGCTGATCCTCGGGTTCACCACGCGTCGCGGACGAGCTCGGCAACCCGTTCCGGAGCAAAGTCGGTGACCGCCTCCCAGTGCAGCCGCTCGCTCCACATCGCGTCCGAGCGCAGCGCCGGCCCGATGTAGGCGCGCGCGACGAGCCGGACGCCGAGCGCATGACCCGAGCGGTCGGGCGGGACGCCGAACAGCGCGAGGTTGAAGCTCTGGAAGCCGAGCGCCGCGTAGACCCGGAGCCCGGCGGCGATGCCGCGGGCGAGCTCCCCGACGAGCGGCCCGTCGAGCCGGCTCGGCGCGCCCACGTCGAAGACGAACGCGCGGAGCTCCGCCGGGCCGAGCGGCGCGAAGCTCGCGAGCCAGTCGACGCCGCCGGACGAGGCGACGAAGCGCTCGCCGCGCCGCCGTTCCTCGGCGACGTATTCGCGCACTTGCCCAGGGTCGACGTCTGCGAGCAGCCGCTGCATCGTCGTCGGGAAGGGATTCGCGGAGCCCTGCAGGTGCGGGTGGAAGACCGAGCTCCCGGACGGCGGCAGATGGTTTGCGTTGATCGACACCCAGCCCGAGGCCGGATCGTGATCGAGCACCGCGCGGGCGAACTGCACCTGGGTCGCGAGGTTGTCGGCGAGCAGGGCCGGCGTCAGCTCCTCGAGCGCCAGCAGGTGGCGATCCGGCGAATAGATCGAGACCGAGCTCCACTTCGCGTAGGGCACCAGGTTCGGGAAGAGGACGGCCTCGCCCACGCGGATCCGCCCGTCCGGCCACACCCCGGCCGGGAACCGCGGCGTCAGCTCCTCGACCCGTCCGCCGCAGAACGGGCAAGTGCCGCGGCTCTCGGCGGCAAGCGCGTCGAGGTCGTGGCGCGCGGGCGGCGGGATGCTGCCTTCCGGAAGCAGGCGCGAGCTGCGGCCGGTGAGCGGATCCCAGCGGATCTCGAGCGGCAGGCGCACCGCGCGGAACGACTCGCGCGGGTCGAGGATCTCGGCCTCCAGCCGCTCGCTCCGAAGCTCCATGCCCGCGCTCAGGCCTCTTCCTCGGGTACGACGAGGAGCGGCAGCGACGCCGACTCGATCAGCCCACCCGGCGACGGCTCCTCGTCGCGCACGCGGCCGACGACGAGCAGGTCGAACGCATGCTCGTGCGCATAACGCACGAGCTCTCGTGCGCCGTGCCCGGCAGGCCGCGACACGACCTGCGCCTCGGCGCCGGCGGCCGCCTGCGCAGCCACGGTGCCGTCGCCGAGGCAGCACACGGTCAGCTCGGCGTCGAACGCATCCGCAAGCTCGCGGGCGAGCTCGAGCGATCGCTCCGGCGGCCGGTCGCTCGGCCAGGCGAGCAGGATGCGCTGAAACATCAGGAGCAGTCCATCCCCTCGGTCTCCATGTCGGCGAACGACATCACAGGTTCGCGCCTCGCAGCCGGGCGATCAGCGCCCTCGTCAGGTCGACCAGCTCGTCGACGTGCGGCTCGAGGATACGCCCGCCCTCGGGGTCGACGTCTCCGTAGGCGGCCAGGCGCCGGGGGCGCAGCTCCTCCTCGAGCACGAGCATCCGGACGAGCGTGGCGTTCACCTGGTTGGGAGGCGGCGCCGGGAGGCGCGCACCGGTGTCCTCGGCAAGCGACTCGAGCGCGCGTTCGAGCTCACCGAGCTCGCCGGCATGCACGCCGAGGCCCCGCAACGTCTGCACGAGGTCGCCGAGATGCTTGAGGGAGACGCCGATCGTGCTGCGCTGCGCCTCCGAGAAGACGTCGTCTGCCACGCCTACCCGCCGTCGCGGTCGCCGACGACCAGCACCGGGACGGCCGAGTCCGCGACGAGCCGGTCGGCGAGGCCGTGGAGCACGAGCCGCCCCGGCCGCCGGCGGCGGTGATGACCGACGACGACGAGGTCGAACCCCTGCGAGCTCGCGTATCGCACGAGCTCGTCCGCAGGGTGATCACCCTCGATGATCGCATGCTCGATCGGGACGCCCGCCCGGTCGGCACGGTCGCGGACCCGTGCGAAGCCGGCCGCCAGGAAGCGGCGCGCCGCGTCGACCGACTCGACACGGTCCTCCTCGGTCTCCGCATGCGTCGGCGAGTGGGCGACCGAGACGGCGACGATCTCTGCGCCATAGCGCCGCGCGATGCCGACCGCGATGTCGAGGGCCCGCTGCGCCGGCGGGGACCCGTCCCAGGCGAGAAGCAGTCGCCGGAACATCAGCTGCGCAAGGCGGGGATGAGGGCGAGGACGGCGAGCAGCGCAACCAGCGTGTAGAGCAGGTACATGCCGAGGCGCCCCGACTGGAGACGCCGTGCCTGTTCTGCGGCCCGGACGGCGAGCGCCGCGGCGGGCAGGTACAGGTAGTGCTCGAACAGCGGGACGACCCGCGTGTCGAGCACGTAGCGTTCCGGCGCGCGCGGCGAGCGCTCGACCGCCGTCAGGCGGCGCCGATACCCGTACGCCGGTCGCAGGACGACGCGAATCGGGTTCGAGTAGGCGGCGGGCGTGTACTGGACGCGAGCAGGCTCGACGAGCGTCCCCGACGTCCACGCCGGTGCCCGACGGACGCGGGGTCGCACGACGACCGCGACCAGCAGTGCCGTCGCCACGGCGTACGCGGGCAGCGCGACGGCGAGCCACGTCGGGGCGAGCACGGAGAAATCGGGGTAGACGGGGCCGAGCACGAGCGGATGGCTGATCGCCGTCCGGGAGGGGTCGAACCCCAGTACGCCGCGGAGCCCCGAGCCGAGCCAGCGGATCTCCCACGGTGCGAGCACCCCGAGCGCGCCCGTGAGGAGCGCAAGACCGGTGAAGCCGATCGCCGGCCCGCGTGCCTCGGCGAGGCCCGCGAGAGGCGAGCGGGCCCGGCCGAGGAAGACCGTTCCGTAGAGCTTCGCGAACGCGAGGAGCCCCAGGCCGGCGGTGAGCGCGAGCAGCGCCGCCCCGAGGGCAAGCAGCAGACGCGCGATCGTGTCGTCGATCCGGAACGCCTGCAGCAGCGCCTCGAGCGTGAACCACTCGCTGACGAAGCCGGCGAACGGCGGAAGGGCCGCGAGCGTGACGACCGCCACACCGGTTCCCGCGGCGGTTCTCGGCAGCCGTCGCGCGAGCCCGCCGAGCGGAGCCAGTTCGTCGCCTCCCCCCGCGTCGTCGATCCGGTCGGCGCCGAGGAACGCCAGCGTCTTCGCGAGGCCGTGCATCAGCAGGTGCAGGGTGGCGGCGAGCAGGCCGGCGGCCGCGAGCTTCGGCTCCCCTGCGGCGCGCCCGACGATCCCCACGCCGAGCCCGAGCAGCACGATCCCCGCGTGCTCGACGGTCGAGAAGCCCAGGAAGCGCTTCAGTGTGTCCTGGCCGATCGCGTACAGGATCCCGACCAGCCCTCCGACGGCGCCCAGCATCAGGACGAGCTCGCCCTGCCACAGGGCGTCCGGGCGGAGGACGTCGAGGCCGAGCCGCCACAGGCCGTAGAAGCCGCCGTTCAGGGCAAGCGAGACCATCGCCGCGGCGGCGCCCGGTGTGGCGGCATACCCGAGCGGCAGCGGCCCCTGGAACGGCAGCAGCCCCACCTTCGTGCCGAATCCGACCAGCAGCAGCACGAACACGGCCGCCCGCGTCCCGCTCGAAAGGCCGGCGGCGGCGTTCGCCCAGACGTGGAACTCGAAGCTGCCGGTGCGTGCGTAGAGGAGCGCGAACGCGGCCAGAAGCGCGCCGCCGCCGAGCTTGTTCATCGCACCGCCGAAGTACGCGGCAAGCAGCGTCCCGGCCCGCTCGCGGTCGAGCCCCGCAAGGAGGTACAGGGCGAGCGTCACGGTCTCCCAGGCGAGCAGGAAGAGAAAGCCCTGGTCGGCGCCGATCACGACCACGAGCGCGAGCGCGAGCAGGCTTTGCAGCGCCGCCGCCGGCCGCCGGGGCGGCCGCTCGACGAGGACGAGCGCGATCATGCCGCCGACGATCCCGACGAGAGCCAGGAAGATCCCGGCGAGCCGGTCGCCGACGAGAGAGGCGGGTCCGAAGCCGAGCCACGACCCGATCGAGACGCTCGCGCTCGACCAGCCGCCCGCCGCGGCGATCCCCACCGCGCCGGTGGCGAACGAGCCCGCCGCCGTCGAGACGGCGGCGAGCCGCGGGTGGAGGAGCGCCGCCGGGACCCCGGCGGCGAGCAGGCAGACGGCGGCGAGGAAGACGCTGTTCACGTCGTCTCCTCGGTGACGATGCCGGCAGCGAGGAGCAGCCCGTTCAGGAGCGCGATCGGGCTCGGCGGCGACCCGGGGACGTACACGTCGACGGGAAGCACCCGGTCGACGCCGCCTTCGACCTCCCCCACACCGGCCGCGAAGCCTCCGCCGCAGGCGTCGGTGCCGGCCGCCACGACCGCCTTCGGGGCGGGCATCACCTCGTACGCGCGCCGGAGCGGCTCCCGCATCGGCCCCGTGACGGCCCCGGTCACGAGCAGCACGTCGGCATGCCGTGGCGACAGGGTGAAGAAGAGGCCGAGGCGCTGCATGTCGTAGTAGGGATTCGTGAGCGCGGCGATCTCCCACTCCTCCGACCCGTCGGAGCCGGCGTCGACGTGCCGGATGTGCACCGACCGGCGGAGCGCCCGCGCCTGCTCGGCGAGGGATGGGCGGGCGTCCTCGCCCTCCCCGGACGGCCCTCCGACGACGAGCCCGGCCCGGCGCCTGCTCGCGGTCTCCCACCCGGCTGCGAACCGAAACCGCTCCGGCGCCGCCTCGACGCACGCACCGCAGAGGATGCACCTCCCCCGGTCGAGCGCGACATGCCCGCCGACGACGCCGATCGCCCCGGTCGGGCAGACCTGTTCGAGCGCCTCGTCGGCGCCCTCGGGGCCGATCACCTCGATCCGGGCCCGGAAGCCGGGCGACTCCGGCTCCGGTCGGAGCGGGTAGCGGCTCGTGACGACGCCCCTGCCGAGCCCGCGTGCGATCCAGGCGAGCATCAGCGGTCCGCTCCCGCAGGCGTCAGCCCGAAGCTGTGCTCGATGAACGAGAAGTCCGTCAGGACGTCGCCCCGGAAGCTCGCGACGAACACGGGCCAGTTGCGCAGCGACGGCGACGAGACGTGGACGCGCTCGAGGCGGCCACCGGAGAGCTCGACCCACGTGAGGAGCTCCCCCTGCGGCGCCTCGGCCCAGCCGAACGCCGAACCGGCCTCCGCCGGCAGTGCGGCCCGAAGCGGGCCGTCGGCGGTGCGCCGGAGCCGGTCGAGCGCCTGCCGGATGAGGTGCACGCTCTCGCGGATCTCGCCGAACCGGACGGCGAGCCGGGCCATCGCATCGCCGTCATCTGCCGTCACGACGTCGAATCCCAGCCGGGCGTATGCGCCGTAGGGGCGCTCGAAGCGGGCGTCCGTCGAGATGCCGCAGGCGCGCGCGACGGGCCCGACGCCGCCCAGCTCCTCGACCTGCTCCCGGTCGAGGCGGCCGGTGCCGATCAGCCGGTCGGTGAACGACGCCGTGCGCAGAAGGAGCCGGCGGTCACGGGCGAGCTCGTGCTCGAAGCGGCCGAGCCGAAGCCGGAGCTCGTCGGACGGGAGAAGCGGCGGCGCGGCGATGCCGCCGGGGACGACCACGCCGCGCCCGAACCGGCTGCCGCAGAGCCGCGCCCGCAGCCGCATCACGTCCTCCTTCAGGATCCCGAGGCGCGCGACGGCGACCGCGAGGGCCGCATCCTCGGCGAGCTTCATCGCCACGTCGAGGTGGTTGGCGATGCGTTCGAGCTCCGCGTGCACGACCCGCCAGTGGAGCGCCTGGTCGGGCGGCTCCGTGCCCGTGGCCGCCTCGACCGCCTGCGCGAACGCGAGCGCATGCGCGACCGCCGCGATCCCTGCGACGCGCTCGGCGAGCAGCGCGCCGTCGTCGGGCGTGAGCCCGGCGAACCGCGCCTCGAGCGCGCGGTGCTTGAAGTACGGACGCGTCTCGAGCCTGAGCACGTCCTCGCCTGCCGTCTCGACGACGTGCTGGACCGCCTCGAAGATGCCCGAGCGGATCGGGCCGTACGGAATCACGAACGCCTCCGAGCCGACGACTCGCTGCTCGAACCCGTCCGCGTCGGGATGCACGACGGGCGTCAGGTCGGGGTGGCCGAGCGGCGTCACCCGCTCGCGGTCGTGCAGCTCCCGCTCGTCGAGCCGGGCCGCGGGGAGGTGCAGGCTGAGCGCCGGGTACGCGGCGGCCGCGCCGAGCGGGGCGCGCAGCGCGACGATCCGGCCGCGGAAGGCCATCGCCACGAGAAGCGACCGCTCCGGCGCCCCCGCCACGAAGACGCCGGCGAAGCGCGCTCCCTCCGCGGCGAGCGCCGCCGCGGCCCGGTCGAGCACCCCGAGGGGCAGACGCACCAGGCTCGTACCGGCGGGAGCCTGCTCGGGCACGCCTCCGAACCGGCCTTCGAGGAAGCGCTGCATCAGAACGCCGTCCGCGCGCTCGGGGTTCATCTGCCACCTGCCCCGAGGAGAGCGCCGGCGCTGTCGAGGAGCTGCGAAAGGGGACCGGGCACGTGCAGGCCGAGACCCACGACGACCACGAGACACGCCCCCATTGCGGCGACGATCCACCAGCTCGTCTCGCCGCGGGTGGCGCCGGCCGGCGCGGGCGTCAGCACCATCCTCCCCGCATGCCACACCATGCCGAAGAACGCGACGTTGACGAGGACCACGAGGAGCGCGACCCACACGTACTCCGGGCGGGCGAATCCGCCGCTCACGATCTGGAACTCGCTGCGGAAGATCCCCGACACGGGCAGCCCCGAGAGCGCGAGCACCGCGACGAGGAACATCGGTCCGCTGGCCGGCAGCAGCGTCGCCGCCCCGCGCACGCCCTCGATCCGCTTCGTGTCGTAGCGGCGGAGGATCGAGCCGGCGCCGAAGAACGCAAGGCTCTTGGTCGCCGCATGGTTCAGGACGTGCAGGAGCGCACCGGCGACCGCGATCGGCACGCCGAATCCGATCCCGAGCGCGATCACGCCCATGTGCTCGATCGAGGAGTAGGCGAGCAGGCGCTTGTAGCTCTCCTGCCGGAGCACGTAGAGCGCCGCGAGCAGGAGGGACACGACACCGAACACGAGCAGCACGTGACGCGGGAACGCGCTGCCCGACGCGGCCGACGTCACCTGGAAGAAGCGGAGAATCGCGTAGAACGCGTTGACGAGGAGCGCACCGGAAAGGAGCGCGGAGACCGAGCTCGGGGCCTCGCTGTGCGCGTCCGGGAGCCATGTGTGCATCGGCGCGAAGCCCGCCTTCGTCCCGAAGCCCACCACGGCGAGCAGGAACGCGAGCTTCACCGGCAGCGCGGGCATCGCATGCGCCGCACCGAGAAGCGTCGCGAACCGTGGTACGTACGAATCGCCGAGCTCGCTGATCCCGGCCGCGTACAGGAAGACGATCCCGAGCAGCGCGATGCCGAGCCCGACCGACGCGAGGACGACGTACTTCCAGGCCGCCTCGAGCGCCGCCTCGGTCCGGTCGAGCGCAACCAGCAGCACGGAGACGATCGTCGTCAGCTCGACCGCGATCCAGAGCGTCGCGTAGTCGTTCATCAGCGGGACGACGAGCATCGTCCAGCCGAACAGGTTGAGCAGCGCAAAGTAGCGGCGCGCGAACGCCGGATAGTCGCGCCGCCGCGCGTCTGCCCGCAGGTAGCCGATCGAGAAGACCGCTCCGGCCGCGTACAGGAACCCCGTCGCGAGCAGGAACACAGCCCCGAGCGCGTCGAGATGCAGCCAGCGGCCGGCGATCGTCAGCGTCGAGCCGTCTCGAACCTCGACCGCCGCGGCGACCGCGAGCGCGAGCGAGGCGATCGCGGACGCGACCGTCACCGCCTCGGCAACCGCGGCGCGCACGCCGAGGCAGACGAGCGCCGCAGCAAGCGCGACGACGACGAGCCCGATGAGCACCAACGCCATCAGCCGCGGAGCCTCTGCAGGATGTCCGTCGTGACGGAGGTGCGCTGCAGCCCGAAGTACTGGACGAGCACGACGAACACGAGCACGCCGACGAGCACGTCGAAGAGCAACAGCAGCGCGAGGATCAGCGGAAGGCTCGGCGCGATCACCAGGCTCGCGAGCGTCACGCCGTTCTCGAGCGCCAGGAAGCCGAGAAGCTGCGAGGGCGCAGAGGGCCGGACGATCATGAGCAGGAACGCGACGAGCACGACCGCGACCGATACGGCGAGCGCCGACAGCGGCAGTGGCTCGGAGACCTGCAGCTTCAGGCCGGAGAGCGCGAGGAACGCGACCGCGGAGAGAGCGATTCCGAGCAGCGCCGTCGACGGTGGCCGCAGGACCGACGGGACCCGGACGTCCACGTCGAGCGTCCGCAGGATGAACGCGATGCCGAGCGGCACGGCGAGCGCCTTGAAGGCGATCGTCACCGCCCCGAGCGCGTACAGGTCCCCACCGCCCGAGCCCGCGGCCGCAAAGGCGAGCACGGCGATCGCGACCGACCCGAACGCGTAGAGGCCGAGCTGCTCCCAGACGTCCTGGGAGCGCAGCATGCCGAACTCGAGCAGCAGCACGGAAACGGCGATCACGCTCGAGAACGCGCCGAACACGGTGAGCGGGCCCCCGAAGTCGCGCTGGAAGACGAACGTGATCACCGCCAACACGGCGAGCAGGAAGCTCGCGACGGTGAACTCCGGGATCTTGTAGAGCCGCAGCTTCGCGAACGACGACTCGACCACCACGATGACGAGCCCGATCCCGAGCGCCTTCGCGAGCAGGAGCCCGATCGCGACGAGCACGTGATCGAGACGCGGGCCTGTTGCGAGTCCCCAGGGGACGACGAGGACGTTCGCGAAGATCACGTAGAGGATCAGCTGCTTCATCGAGGAGCCCCACTTGAGGAGGGCGAAGCCCGGCCCGGAGTGCTCGATGACACGCGCCTCCTCGATCATCCCGAACTCCAGCGTCGCTCCGTGGTTCTCGAGCGGGATGCGGCCGGTCTCGGCGAGCACGACCATGAAGAACGCCGCGGCGGCAAGCAGGTGCGCGGGCCGCAGTACCTCGACCGCCGACGATTTCAGCGTCGCGACCATTGCGTACGGCAGATCGGTCTGGGTGATCAGCGCGACCGTGAAGACGACGAAGATGACCGTCGGCTCGGCGAGCGCGCCGAAGCTGCGCAACCGGCTCGACCCGAGCTGCGGATACGGGCTGCCGCTGTCGATCGCCGCGAGCGACACGGCGAAGCTGGCAAGGCCGAGCACGAACCCGCCTCCGAGGATGTCCCCCATGTAGCCGAGCGGCAGCGGGAACGTCGTCAGCACCGGGATCAGGAGCGGCACGGTCAGGTACGCCGCGAACGCGACGTACGGCGCCGCCCGGAACACGGGCCCGGCGCCCTCCGGCAGCACGGTTTCCTTGCAGAAGAGCTTCGCGATGTCGTGGTAGGGCTGGAGCACGCGAGGTCCGTGCCGCTGCTGCACGATCGCCTCGAGACGCGCGATGACGCCCGTGACGAGCGGTGAGAGGAGCAGGACGGTCGCGACCTGGAAGGCCTGGATCAGCCAGTCGTTCAGGCGAGGCATGTCGCTGCCGGGGCTCCTTTCTCCTGCGTCGCGATTCGGCGCGGGTAGAAGCCATCAGCCGGCGGGCGGCGGTTCGAGAGCCTCTGCTCTCACCCAGAGCTTCATCTGGGGCCTGCGAACGCTACCGAACGGTCGGGTGGAGCGCCACCCTCACCGAGATGATTGAGTCCGGGTGGCACCGTCGCCGGAGAAAGGAGCGCGCGTGGATCTGACCTGCTTCGTCGAGATCCCGCAGGGGAGCCGAAACAAGTACGAGTACGACGCAGAGCGCGGCGTGATCAGGCTCGACCGGCACCTCTTCAGCTCCGTCGTGTATCCGGCCGACTACGGCTTCCTCGAGGGGACGCTGACCGAGAGCGGTCACCAGCTCGATGCGCTCGTGCTCGTGAACGAGCCGACGTTCCCGGGCTGCCGTATCGACGTCAGGCCTGTCGGCCTCTTCCAGATGCGCGACGAGGCGGGGATCGACGACAAGGTGCTGTGTGTCCCGCTCGCCGATCCCGAATGGCGCGACGTCCATGAGCTGGACGACATCTCGCAGAAGCTGCGCGACGAGATCGCGCACTTCTTCGCCGTCTACACCGAGCTGAAGAACCGGACCGGGTCGTCGCGATCGAAGGCTGGGCCGGTCGGGCCGACGCAGAGCGCGAGATCGCCGAGGCCGTGCGCCGCTTTCAGG
>CAWASP010000017.1:0-157742 GCA_963784765.1 uncultured Thermoleophilia bacterium | reverse complement strand
TCCCGCGCCAGAACGAGCAGCGTCTGCACCTCGCCGGGGCCGACCTGGCCACCGAGTGAGACGGGAGGAAGCGGTCGGTCGAGGAGAGCGACGATCCGGTCGGCGAGCTCGGGACGCGCCGTCGCGTTCCCCTCGACGAGGTTCGCGAGGCGCGCGAAGACGATGCCGCGGACCACATGCTCTGCGAGCGCCGGCCCGCCGAATGCCGCCGTCAGGTCGCGCGGGCCGCCGCGCGCGTAGACGCTCTGCTCGTCGGGAGCGAGCTTCAACCCCACCTCGATGCCCGGGCGCGTCGTCGTGCCGTAGATGAACGCCGAGCGATCCGACTCGACGAGGGCCAGAAACGAGTCGCGGGCAGCCGTCATCGCCACCCGCGCCGACGGCCCGATCTGCACGCCCTCGCCCCCGAGCGCGACGCGACGGAAGTTCTCGAGCGTCAGGTCACGGCGGCTGTCGACGACGACCGTCACCCCACGAGCATAGAGCGGCGACGGTACCGGCTTGCGGGATCGCCGAACCTGTGTCACCCTCGGTCGATCCCGTTCCGTTCCCTCGGATTCCTTGCGAGGCTCTTCCTCGCAGGGCCGGTGGCGGTGGCGGCGTTTCTCGCCGCCTTCTCCGGCGTCGCCCGCGCCTCCCAGCTCGTCGCGCGGGACATACGCGACGCTGCGCTCGAGGTGGACGCGAAGGGCGAGGCGCTCGTCAGCTACCGCAGCGGGGGCAGGCTCAGGCGCGTGCTCGCCTGGGGCGCGATCGGCGCGCGAAGCCCCGCCGAGGACGCCCCCCAGATCGCGTTCCGGCTGGACTACGCCGCCGGCGCGTTCCACGGCACCTGCGCTCCGTACTCCGGGCCGGCGCTCGCAGACGCGGTCGCCGCGTGCACGGCGCCCGACGGCTCGTACTGGGCGCTGCAGGAGTGGCGGCGCGGGCTCCCGGACTACGGCCTGGCCCCCTCTGCGGCCCGGGACGCGCTCGAGCTGCATCTCTCCCACTGGCGTGGGCCGCTCGCGGTTCTGAGCGCGCACACCGACTGGGCCTGGCACCGCTTCGACCATCTCTTCGGCACGCTCACCTACCTCGGCCGCCCCGTCTACGGCTTCCGGTCGACGCCCGCCGGCAGCCCGCTGGACGGGTACGGACGGAACGTCTACATCGACACGCTCGACTCCGTCTACGGCCCCGGGTGGCGACGGGAGAACAGCGCCCTGACGCACGTCGGCACAGGCGCCTTCTGCTACAGCTTCAACCCGCACGGCGACCGGCCGGCAGGGAAGGGCCACCGTTACCGGCTCACCGTCATCGGCCCGGGCGTCACACCCGATGTGACCTGGGAGGGGCCTGCTCCGGGGGCCTACAGCCCCGCCGCCGATCGTCGAGCGAACGCGCGGATTGCAGCGCTGCACGACACGCTCTGCACGCCGAACTGACACCTGTCATGTCGAGCCGGGACGGTAGGCGGAGATGGCCTCGACGACGTCGCGCTCGAGCAGTGCGATCAGCTGCGGACGCAGGAGCACCGCCTCGGCAACTCGCCGGCCGCCGCAACGATCGATGTAGGGATCGTCGAGGATCTCGCCGAGCGACCGCCCACGGCGATGCTCGCGGTGGATGTATGCGGCGAGCCGCTCCTCACAGTACGGACGGCCGCCGAACGAGAAGAACGGCGTGCGGAACAGTCGCGTGCGCGCGATCAACTGGCGGCTCCTCGGGTCGCTGTCGTCGTCACTTCCAGTGTGCCCCGAGACGCCGCGCTGAACCGCGGACAGGGAGGAAGCTCTCAGCCGGCCGCTGAACTGGGCGGTGTGGCGAGTCTCGAAGCCCTCCTCCTCGCCGAGCGCGACCACGGCGTGGCGCACGAGTACGACACGCTCGACCGCGATCTCGAGCGGCTCGGGATGACGATCGCCCGGCTGCCGTCGGAGGCGGGGGTCGTCTGGCGGCTGACGCTCCCGCGAGGCGAGCGGCACGAGGCGTGGGAGCCCGGCACCACCGGCCTCTCGCCGCCGGCCGAGATCATGCGGCTCGTCGGCGGCGTCCTCGCCGGCAAGGAGCTCGTTCCCTCCGCCCCGCTCTCGACCGACGCCGGTTTCGTCCGCCTCCGCGAGCTGATCGAGGCGCAACGCCGATCGCTCCTCGCCCACGACCCGGGTGTCAGGCTCGACGCGGATCCCGAGAACCTCCACCAGCACCGGGTCGCGGCGCGGCGTACCCGCGCGTTCCTGCGGGCCGCCCGCGACTACGTCGATCCGGGCTGGCGGCGCGGCCTGGCCGAGCCGTTGCGGCTGCTCGGGGTGGCGACCGGGCCGCTGCGCGACATCGACGTGCTGCTCGAGTACCTCCAGCCGGAGCTGCACCTCCTCGGCGAGGCCGATCAGGCCGGCGCGGCGGGCCTCGTCGCGGCGCTCGTGGACGCGCGGCGCGAGGCGCAGACGCGGGTGCAGGAGGCTCTCGACGACGAGCGCTACCGGCTCGTGCTCGCACGTTTGCGGCTGCCGCCACGGCTTCGCCCGAGCGTTGACTCCGTCCCGCTTGACCGCGTCGCGCGGACGCAGTTCCGCGCGCTCGCACGGAGGGTCGACCGCCTCGGCAAGAGCCCCGACCATGCTGCGATTCATCGCCTGCGGATCGCACTCAAGCGGGCGAGGTACGCCGCCGAGCTGTGGGCGCCGGCGGAGACGACGGGCCGAGCCTTCCTCGAGGCTGCGAAGACGCTCCAGTCCCTGCTCGGGGAGCATCAGGACTCGGTCGCCGCCGAGACGCTCCTCCGTTCGTCGACGGTCGTCGACGCGCCCACCGCCAGGGCGTTCGCGGCCGGACGCATCGCCGAGCGTCAGGTGGCGCGGCGCGCGCGCGTGATGGAGCAGCTGCCGACGGCGTGGCGGCGGCTGCGAAAGCGCGGGGCGAGGCTCTGACGCCTCACGCCGCCCGCCGCGCAGCGGGTCGGCCGACGAGCCGGCGGACGATGCCCGGCCGCGGCTCGCTCGGCTCGACGCGAGCCGCGCCGTGACCGAAGTGCGTCTCGACGAGGGCGACGATCTCGTTCTCCGTCCGTCCCTCGCGCTGGGCCGCTTCGATCATCGCCAGGGCATGGTGCCGCTCGAATGCGCTCGGATCGTGCACGGTCACTCCTCTCCGCTTCGCTTGCCTTTCCACCGACGACGGTACGGGCGGGGGCGAGGGCGATGCGGTGAGGGTTCGGTGACCGTCTCGCAACGCGTCAGGCGGCGCGGCGGAGCTGCTCCCGAACGCCCGGCGGCTCGACGAGACGGGCGGCGGCCGGCGAGTCGCGCCTGATCGGCCGCTGCAGCAGCACAAGCAGGCCGGCTGCGACAAGGGAATCGAGGACGGCGTTGACGACGATGAGGGTGGTGAGGGGCATGACGGGCTCCTTGTTCGAGTCGGTTCGCTGCTCGCAGCTTCCCCTACCGGGCCAGACGTGGTGGTTGCGGCCGATGTGGCGCACAATGTGCCGGGATGGCTCCGGGGAGAGGGAAGCCGAGCGGCGCGCTGCTCGCGGCGACCGCCGTCCTGTCGCTGGCCGTCGCCTCGACAGCGGGTGCGACGCGGCCCGAGGCGCGGAGCGCCGGGGGCTCGGTCGCAAACGTCTATCTCCTCGACGTTGGCGCGGGCACGGTTCGGGCACTGACGAAGAACCCGGCGACCAGCGAGGACGCGCTCGCGTACAGCCCCGCGCTGTCGCCCGACCGCAAGCGCCTCGCCTTCGCCGAGACGCTTTGCCATTTCTGCTCGTCCATGATCCGCGTCGCCTCGGTCGGGTCCGGCAGGTGGCTCGGAAGCCCCGTCGCGGGCGGCTTCAAACCGGCGTGGTCACCGGACGGCAGGCGCCTCGTCTACGTGACGCTCAACGGTTCGCTGGCGGTGACGGCGTGGCCCCATCCGAAACCACGAGTCGTCATCCGCGGCGGCCTCGCCAACGACACTCCGAGCTGGAGCCCACGCGGCGGCCTGATCGCGTTCACGCGCCAGCTGACCGCCACGAACTGGCAGGTCTTCACCGCGCGCACCGACGGCTCCCGGGTTCGCGCCGTCACGCACGGCGGCCGGCCGGCGCTCGATCCCGCCTGGGCTCCCGACGGCAAGCGGATCGCCTTCGCACAGCAGACCGCAGCCGGCCCCTGGCAGATCTGCACGTCCGACCCGTCGGGAAGCGCCGTTCGCTGCCTCCCGAACCATGGTGCCGACGAGTCGGAGCCGACGTGGTCCCCGGACGGCCGGCGGATCGCCTACGTCGTGCAGGGACGCTTCCACTCCTCGGTCTGGATCATGCGCTCCGACGGGAGCGTGGCGCGGCGGGTGTCGCCGCAGTCGCTCGACGCGCTGCAGCCCCGGTGGTCGACGAACGCCGGGCAGCTCGTCTTCGTCGGCCGCCCCCGCCGCTGACCGGTTCCCGGCCCGGCGCTCAGCGCGCCGGAAGGAGCTCGTGCAACGCGTCCAGATACGTGCCGTAACCCGAAGCCGACTGCCACTGCACGGCGCTCTCGACGGCGGTGCCCTCGCCCCACTCGTTGAACGTCGTCACGAGCTGGAAGCGTGCGCGGGATGCGATCATCCGTCGCACGGCGTCCCGCCATGCCGCGGGGTCGCGCGGGAGGCGCGGGGTCGATTCGGTGGCCTTGTAGAAGCCGGGGCTGATCGAGTAGGAGAACGGCGTCTGGGCGTCCTGCGCCTCGGCCGGGGCGTACTGGTGCCAGCCGTTCGGCTGCGCCGGGCAGGAGCGGTATCCCGGAAAGACCTTCAGGACGACGAATGCGCCGACGGTGTTCGCCGCCTTCCAGCGCTTCGCCATGCCGCAGCGATCGGCGGGATCCGCCCACACGAAGACGACGAACCGCCCGCCGATCCTCAGGTAGGCCCGGCTCGTCGCCTCGTGCGAGCGCAGGTAGAGGAGGTCGGCGCGGAGCTGCGCGGGCGACGGGTCGCCGTGACCTTCCCGCTCGTAGTAGATCGCCCAGTGGAAGCCGGGGCCTGTGGCGGCGAGCAGCTTCGGCAGCCGGGCATCGGTCCGGCTGTGCGGCCCCCACCAGGAGGCGATCGCGGCGTCGAGGTGCGCATAGCGCATCGCCTTGATGTGAGCCGTGATCACGGCAGGGCTGCCGGAGTCGTAGAAGGCGAGGCTCGGCATGTAGTGCGTGTAGCGGGCGGTCGCCCGCCCCCAGGTCTCGGGGAACCATGGGTAGTAGAACGCCGCCCTGATCGGGTAGGGCGGCCGCACGACGGACGGGCCTGCCGGGGCGGCGGCGAGCGCCGCGCAGGCAGTGACCGTCAGCGCTGCCGCAAGACGCCGCGCCGCAGCGATGACAGCCCCACGCGGACGAGGTCCACGACCGGTACGACGAGGAGCCAGAGGACGGCGCCCACGACGACGAGCAGCCACCGGAAGGCGACGATCGGAAGCCGGAATGCCCGCATGGTGCGAATCCGCCGTCGTGCGCCGGCGGCGCCCACACCTTATCGTCGCCCGGCGCGGGGCGTTCCGGCGTCCGTCGCCCGTCAGAGCTTCGCGACCCCGAGAGCGTCGATCGCGACGGTCCTCCGATCGGAGACGACGGTCAGGACGAGCCGGCCCCGGCGCACCGAGCTGAAGCCGACGAGCGTGAACAGGCGCTTCGACCGGCTGCGCGACTCGAGGCTCACCGTGCGTACCGTCCGTCCGTCCCACGAGACGCGCAGGACGCCGTACGCCGGCCCGACGAGCGCCGAGAGGACGACCCGCCGGGCCACGAGCCCGCCGAAGTCGAGGGTGGAGCCGGCGTCACGCGTGCGCAGACCGCCGTCGGGCCCGGACGGGAGCCAGGCGCCGGCTCGCCGCGATGCCGACGCCGGCAGGAGCAACGACGTGCAACGATCGGCCGTCCAGGCCGACGTGTTCCCGTCCCAGTCCGTTGCACGCACCGAGAAGCAGTAGGTCGCGCCGGCCCGCCCTGTGAAGGTCGCCCGCCGCTTGGCCGTCCCGGCCAGCCAGGTGCGATAGGAGCCGAGCCCCCGCGTCGAGGAGCCCTCGCGCACGCGAATGTCGTACCGCGCGACGCCGCTGCCGGCATCCTCCGCACGCCACGAGACCGCGAAGGTCGAGTGCGGCGTGAACGGCTCGCCGAACGCGCTTCCGTAGACCGGCTGAGCGGTCGGGGCATCGGTCTCGGCGACGGCGGTGGTGGCGCGCGCCTCGCTGTTCCCGGCGAGCGGGTCGTACTCGTGCTCCCGCGTCTTCGCGGTCGCCGTCAGCGTCCCGGAGCCGGAGACCTTGACGGTCACCTGCATCTCCGCCGACGACGACACGGGGAGCGTCCCCAGGACACAGCGTGCGCTGTGTCCCGTCCGGCTGACCGAGCACTGGGCGCCGGGAGCACTCGACGACACCGAGCCCACCGATGCCTGCGCACCCGACACGGACAGGCTGACGCTCACCCCCGTCGCCTGATCGGGGCCGTTGTCCGTCACGGTGACGGCGTACGTCACGGTCTGACCGACGGTGACGCGGCCCGGAGCGCTCAACGCGACTCCGAGATCGGCATCGACGAGCCGTGCCGCTCCGGCCTGCCCGGTGGCGACGAGCAGCACGAGAACGAGCAGCGAGGCCGCGGGACACGTGGGACTGAGCCTCTTCGATCCCCGCGGGGTGCTCATGCTCGCCCGTAGTGATCGTCGAGCCGCACGACGTCGTCAAGCTCCGGCGTCGACACCTCGAGGAACACCGAGTCGCGAACCGCGGTCAGCCGGTGCAGCGTCCCGGGCTGAAGCCGGAAGGCGGCGCCCGGGCCGATCGTCACCGTCTCGAGCTCGCCGCCCTTCGCGCCGACCTCCACCTCCGCGAGCCCGGCATCGAGGTAGAGCGTCTCGTCCTTGCGCTCGTGGTACTGGAGGCTGAGCGCCTCACCCTCCCGCACGAACAGCAACTTGCCGCAGTATCGCTCGGTGACGGCGTAGATCACCTCATACCCCCAGGGCTTCTCGACGCGCGTGACCCGCATGCGATGCCGCCGCAGCGGAAAGCCGTCGAGTGCGTGCACAACCTTGCTCATGGCGACACGGCTCCGTTCTCGGGTTGGACGATTGGCTTCAGACCGCCTACAGGGCTCATGGCGCCGTCACCTGCACGTCGTCGAAGGCGACGTCGTAGGACCGCCCGCTGCTCCGCTCGCCGATCTCGACGTAGCCGGCGGGCGCGGTGCCGAGCGAGGCCGTCGTCGAGAGGTCGGGGACGGCGGCACCGTCGAGCTGCACCGTCGTCGAGCTGCCGCCCGCCCCGCCGATCACGACCTTGAGCACCAGCCGGTGCCAGCCGGTGCCGACGACGGTGGTGCTCGACGTCGACGACGAGCTGGCGTCGTTGCGAAGGGCCAAGTGTCCCGTCGGCGTGAGATAGAGACCGACGATCGCCCCGTTCGTGTCCGAGCGGACCTTGAACAGGTTCACGTTGTTCGCCCCTTGCGAGAGGACGTCGATCCACACGGAGTAGGTGGCCGTCGTGTACGACCCGGCCAGCGGCGCGTCGGCGTAGGTCTGCGCCCCGATGCTCGTGACGCGGGCAGCGAACGCCCCGTCGTACACGGCGTCGGTGGCGGTCGTCACGCCGACGTTCTTCGTCCACTGCGAGAGGTCGCCGGTCTCGAACCCGTCGAAGAAGCCGACGGTGCCGGAGGTCGGGGTCGTGGCCGTCGCCGGATCCGACGGGCCGGAGTCGTTCCCTGCCGCGTCGAACGCCTTGACGGTGTAGGTGGCGGTCGTCCCAGCGGTGAGCCCGGTGTCGTTGAACGCCGTCGCCGTCGTCGTCCCGATCGACGTTCCGTCCCGGAGAACCTGGTAGTGGTCGACGCCGACGTCGTCGGTCGCCGCCGTCCACGAGAGGTCGATCTCGGTCGGGCCCGCCGGCGTCGCGGTCAGCCCCGTCGGGAGGCCGGGCGGCGTCGTGTCGGCGAGCGTCGACCCGGAGGCCGTCGCCGGCGGCGAGGCGTTCCCCGCCCCGTCGTAGGCGATCACCGAGTAGCCGTGCGACGAGGACGGCGCGAGCCCTGTGTCCTGGAACGTGAGGCCGGCGGTCGAGCCGATCTTCGTCCCGTCGCGGAGGATGTTGTAGTGGTTGACGCCGACGTCGTCGGTCGCCGCCGTCCAGGAGAGGTCGATCGTCGACGCGCTCGTCCCGCTCGCGGCGAGGTTCCCCGGCGCGGTGGGCGGCGAGGTGTCGCCGCCGTCCGGTGCGAACGTCACGACGAGCTGCGGCTCGAAGCTCGCCGTACCCTCCTTCGAGGTGTATCCCGCGCCGTTCGCGGAGGTCGAGACGGCCTCGAGCGTCACGAGCCCGTCGGCCGTGACCGCCGGGGTGACGTCGAGCTCGTACCAGTTGCCGCTCCTGACGCTGGCGAGCGTGCCGAGCACGGCCGGGTCTGCGGCCGGTGCGGTGTTCCAGGTCACGCCCGACTCCGTCCAGCTCGAGTCGGGGACGACGTGGAACTCGCCGCCGATGTTGGAGGAGTCGACGCAGTAGAGCCGCAGCGTCGCGCTCTGCACCGCGCGCCCATAGAGGCCGGCCACGTCGAACTTCAGCAGCATCTCCTTGATCGGGCTGCCGTCGACGCCGACCGTCGTCCGGGAGCCGTAGTTCGTCGTGGGCGACGACTGCTGCACCCATGTGTCGGCGACCGGCGTGAACGTCAGCGTCTTCGGCGGCACCGGCGTCGTCGCCGTCGCCGGGTCGGAGGGGCCGGAGTCGTTCCCGGCCGCGTCGTAGGCGTCGACGGTGTAGGTGGCGGTGGTGCCGGCCCCGGCGAGGCCCGTGTCGTTGAACGCCGTCGCCGTCGTCGTCCCGATCGACGTTCCGTCCCGGAAGACCTCGTAGTGGTCGACGCCGACGTCGTCGGTCGCCGCCGTCCACGAGAGGTCGATCTCGGTCGGGCCCGCCGGGGTCGCGGTCACCCCCGTCGGGAGACCCGGAGGCGTCGTGTCGGCGAGCGTCGAGGCGGTCGCGAGCGCGGGCTGCGAGGCGTTGCCGGCGGCGTCGAACGCGGTCACGGAGTAGTCGTGCGAGGAGGACGGCGCAAGCCCCGTGTCCTGGAAGCCGAGCCCGGTCGTCGAGCCGACCTTCGCGCCGTCGCGGAGGATGTCGTAGCGGGCGACGCCGACGTCGTCGGTCGAGGCGGTCCAGGTCAGGTCGATCGTCGACGCACTCGTCCCGTTCGCGGCGAGGCTCCCCGGCGAGGTGGGCGGCGAGGTGTCGCCGCCGACCGGCGTCGTCGTGATCACGAGCTGCGGCTCCAGACCCGCTGTGCCCTCCTTCGACGAGTAGTCGGCTCCGTTCGCGGAGGTCGAGACGCCCTCGATGGAGACGAGCCCGTCACCGGTGATCGCTGAGGTGACGTCGAGCTCGTACCAGTTCCCGGTCGTGACGCTGCCGAGCGTGCCGAGCACCCCCGCATCGGCGGCGGGTGCGGTGTTCCAGGTCACGCCCGACTCCGTCCAGCTCGAGTCGGGCACGAGGTGGAACTCGCCCCCGACGTTCGACGGATCGACACAGTAGAGCCGCAGGGTGGCGTTCTGCACCGGCCGGCCGAGCAGCCCGGAGACGTCGAACTTCAACAGGATGTGCTTGACCGGGCTGTTGTCCAGCCCGACTGCCGCCTGACTGCCGTAGTTGGTCGTCGGCGCCGTGTCCTGCACCCAGGTGTCCGCCACCGGAGTGAAGGTCAGCGTCGTCGGCGCAGCCGGTGTCGTCGCAGACGCGTCCGCGGACATGGTGGAAGGATTGCTCGCGACGTCGAACGCCTGGACGGTGTAGTCGTAGGTCGTGCTCGGTGCGACCGTCGTGTCCGCGTAGGTCGTCTTCGCAGTCGTGTCGATCTGCGTCCCGTCGCGGAAGATCGCATAGTGGTCGATGCCCGAGTCGTCCGTCGACTTCTTCCACGAGAGATCGACCTCGCCGTCACTTGCCGCCGCCGCGGTCAGCCCGGTCGGCATCGTCGGCGGGGACGTGTCCGGATCGGTCGTCGCGGACGCCGGGCTCGACTGGCTCGACTCGTTGTTCGCGCCGTCGAAAGCGCTCACGGTGTAGCTGTAGGTCGTCCCGGGAACGAGGCCGGTGTCGGCGTAGGTCGTCCCGGTGCCCGTCACGGTCCCGGCCAGCGTGCCGCCGCGGTAGATGCGGTAGCCAGCGACGGCGGTGTCGTCGCTCGACGCGCTCCAGGAGAGGTCGATCTCCGTCGTGCCGTTCTTCGTCGCCGTGAGGTTGCCCGGAATGCTCGGCGCGGTGTGGTCGGTGCTCGCGTTGTGGCAGGTGCCGGTGCCCGAGTCGCTGAAGGAGCCGCTCCCCGTGTCGGGGATGAACTGCCAGTCGTAGCTTCCCGGATGCAGCGTGAGCGCGAGGATCCCGAACGTGTTCGTGTTCCGGACGACGCTGTTCGCGGCAACCGTGGCGATGGACGTGTGGTTGTTGCCCCCGGTGCCGGCGATGAACTCACGGATCCCGTTGATCGCGTCGGCACGCCCCTGTGCGTCCTGGGGAGCGAACCGTTCGTAGATGTGGTCGTGCCCGTTCAGCACGACGTCGGCGTGTGCCGCGTAGAGCAGGTTCCAGAACGTCTGCGAGTTGGCGGACGCCCGCCCGCCCGAGCTGAAGAGCGGGATGTGCCAGTAGGCGAGAGTGCACTGGCCGGGATGGGCCGCGAGGTCGGCCGCGAGCCACTGCCCCTGCGGCGAGGACGTGCCGCAGCCGCCGGCATCCGAGCAGTTCGAGTTGAGCGAGATCAGGTGCCACGACCCGATGTCGTAGCTGTAGTAGCCCTTGCCCGGAGCCACAGTTCCCGCGGCGGTGCCGAAGTACGAGTAGTAGCCGGCGGCGCCGGCGTTCGCGGTCGTGCAATCGGTCCCACCGTGGGTGAGGTAGTCGTGGTTGCCGGGCGACGGGCGCGTGATCGACTTGACGCGGCCCCAGGAGAGGTCATACGAGTTCTGGTAGGCCCAGAGGCTGCCGCACTCGTACTGGTTGTCACCGAGCGGCAGGACGGCGCTGTAGCCGCCGCCGAGGAGCAGGTTCGACGTCGCGAGCTGGCGACAGGCGTTGGAGTTCCCGTTGCCGTTGTTCCAGTTCGCGTTCGCCGGATCGCAGGCGATGTCGCCGGCCGCCGCGATGACGGGGTCGCCGGCCGCAGCGGCCGGGTCGATCGCACCCGTGGTGCGCAGCGCGAGCGCCACGAGGAGCACGACGGCAAGGAGGAGAAGCAGCAGCGCCCCCTTGACGGGCCGGATCCGTCCTGCGTTGTTCTCAGCTCTGGTCATGATGCTCCTCCTGTCCTCGGGTTGTGCTCTCGCCGACCCCTGTCCGCGTGGGCGAACGGCGACCGCGCGGAACCGCTGTTTCACACTGCGCGCTCAAGCGCCCTCCTCACCTCGCGCCGCCACAGGTACGCGCCCATGCCCGTCAAGATCACGGCGACGATCCCGATCAGCAGCGGCAGGGCGTAGCCGAACTGCCGCGGCGGCGGTGCGCTCGAGTCGAAGTCCCCCTGCACGGCGTAGCGCGTGCCGACGAGATCGCTGACGACGTGCAGGTACGTGTTGCCGAATGCCTTCGTCGGCTCGATCTCGCTGTTCTCGCTGAACTCGTTCCAGCTGATCAGGCCGAGCATGTCGGGTGAGGAGCCCATCGCGGTGTTCCACTCGCTCCGCAACGTGGCGCCGCCCTCCCGCGGCACGACTCGCGTCCCGCCGACGAGCCTCGCGTCGAAGCCGGGCGCGGCCGGCGCGACCCAGAGACCGCCGTCGCCGTGAACGGCGGCCGACATCTCCGAGAGCTTCCGGGCGTAGCCCGGCGTCGTCCGCGGGTTGACCGACGACCAGTAGTACGCGTCACCGTCGACGAGACCGCGCAGCCGCCGGTAGCCCGCCGTCGACTTCTCGGACGCGAGCAGCTGGATCCGGCCGCGGACGCGGGCCGCCACGGAAGCGACCTGGTGACGCGTGAACCGCCACGTCCCCGACCAGATCACGATCGGTTTCCCCTCGAGGTCGAACGCGCGATCGGGGGCGAATCGGCGCGCGAAGAACTCGAGGTCGCTTGCGACCCGGGCGACCGGGAGGGGATCGCGCGAGAAGTCGAGGCCCTCGTAGATCACCTCGAGCTTCAGGCCGGTCTCGTCTGCGACGCGAACGAGCTTCGCAAGGCGGCTGTTCAGGCTCGGCGTCGACTTCCAGCTGACGATGAATCCGTCGATCCCGGCGGCGCGAGCGAGCTGCGCCTGCCGCCGCATCACGGCGACGTCGTCGCTCGAGTACCGTCCGAGCGACGGGTACGTCGTCTTCGCCCGGTCCCAGGACGACGCGTCGTACCAGATGTAGTAGTAGGCGAGCACCGGGATCGGGCCGGCGGGACGCGCGGCCTCCGGCGTCGCGAGCGCCGCACAGGCGAGGGCGACGGCGACGAGAACGCCGGCCGCCGCTTTCACACGAAGGCATCCGAGGTGAGCGTTCATCCTGCGCCCTCCTTCTTCGGGACAAACCTGAGGCGCACCGCGAAGAGCAGGCGCGCGAACACAGCGGGGAGCGACGGACGGCGGGCGAAGCCGACCGCAACGGCAGCCGCCCCGGCCGCGCCGAGCGTGCCGAGCACCTTGGCGTAGGCGACGGGCGACGGACGACCGGTCGCGTGTGCCAGCGCCAGGACGGCGACGACAAGCCCGGCGATCGCCGCCAGAGCGAGCGCGGCATCGCGCCGGCGGTTCGGTCGCACGAGCTCGACGAGCCGGAGACGCAGATGCGGCCGCCGCGCGACGATCAGCACCATCGTCAGGATCAGCCCGACGAGCAACAGGACGACGACGTCGAGGTAGGACACGACTCGCAGATCGAGGACCTGGTTCTTCGACAGGGCCAGCGGGACCGCGGGGCTGTAGCCGAGCGCATGCAGCGCGATTCCGTACGTCCCGCGGGGAAGTGCCCGGAGGTCGATCGGGCGCCCTTTGAGCGTGTACGAGGTGCGGTGTCCGTCGGGGTACACGAGTTCCAGCCGGCTGCCGACGCGAAAGCCGAAGAGGAGATCGTGTGCGGTGAGACGCGCGGAGAAGAGGAGCAGGCGCAGGCGGATGTGCGTCTTCTCCGACGGGACGAACCGCTGCTGCGCCCGGTTGACGACGTCGGCGCCTTCCACGACCGCCCGCTCGACCGAGTACTGGATCTTCGTCTGGTCGAGCCCGGTGAACCGCCGTGTCACGCGGCCTGCGAGCAGCCAGCGCGCGCTTCGAGGCGTGAACGACTCTCGACTGCCGATCGTGCTCGACAGCGTCACGCGCGTCACCCGCTGCTCGGGAACGGGCCTCCCCTGGAGGTCCACGAACGCGAACGAGACACGCACCGACTGCTCGAAGCCCACCTCGAGGACGGTCGGGCCGTGGATCTCGACGGTCCTCGCCGGCGTGAACGTGTTGTCGCCCCATCGCGAGAACCTCGATCGGACCTTCCGTCCGTCGATCGCCTGGTCGAGGACGCGCAGCCGGTAGCTGCCGGGGCCGGCGAGGATCTGCGCGATCCCGTTGCGGCCGGTTGAGAAGATCCTGCCCCCCAGCTCGAACCGGACGCCGGCGAGGCGGGGCACGGTGGTGATCCGCAGCGGATACGTCGAGGACGCTCCCTGCGCCTGCGTCGTTCCCGGCACGGTGCCGGCGGAGGCCTGCGCAGGAAGCGCGACGGCGGCCAGAGCGGCCCCGGCCAGCACGCTGCCCGCGACGCCGCGCACGCTCATGCGGGCTCCTCCGCGGGCTTCGGCTTCGACGGTGTCTCGCGCCGGCGCCGGCGCTGCACGACGAGCGCGGCCGTCGCGAGGATCACGAGCGCAGCAAGCGCGCCTCCGTACAGGCCGTAGATCACCCCTCGCCGGACGTGGACGGAGGTCAGTTGCACACGCGTGGCGGAGGTGAAGGCCGCGGGCCGCGGCGGCTTCGAGAAGTCGAAGCCGGTCGCGATGCTGTTCGCCTTGGCATCGCGGGAGGCAAGCGGCTTCAGGCGCCAGTTGTCCTCGATGAAGCGAAGGATCGACGTGAAGTCGAGCTGGGTGTGATCGACCTCCCGCCTCGAGTAGGGGCTGACGAGAATCGCGGGGACGCGGAACCCGTAGCCGTAGCGGTCGACCTTCGG
Source organism: uncultured Thermoleophilia bacterium (assembly GCA_963784765.1). Classification (GTDB taxonomy): domain Bacteria; phylum Actinomycetota; class Thermoleophilia; order Gaiellales; family Gaiellaceae; genus PALSA-600. The sequence continues at coordinate 143,606 of CAWASP010000017.1, read as the reverse complement.
GGGCTTGACGTGGTCGTACCAGCCGCCCCAGTCGTCGTAGGCGAGCAGGAATGCCGAGCTCTTCCACTCGGGGCTGGCGATCAGGGCGTTGATGAGGCTGCGGACGAATGCCTGCCCCGAAGCGAGATTCGAGGGCGGATGCTCGCTGGGCCCGGAGGGCGCGATGTAGGAGACGGCCGGAAGCGTCCCGTTGTGGAGATCGACGTAGTACTGGTCGAGATTGACGATGTGACTTCGCAGCTTCGGGTTGTCGAGGAAGCGCGGGATGCTGAGCAGCGGCACCCAGATCACCTGCGAGGACCGGTTGCCGGGGAAGTCGCGCACGGTCCGGTAGTTCAGGCGCGGCTCGTAGTTCTGCACGTAGAACTTCCACGAGACCCCGGCCGCGTCGAGCCGGTCGAAGATCGTCGTCAGGTTGCGGTAGCCGTTCGCCGGGAAGCTGTCATAGCCGCCCGCCGCCGAGCCCGACACCCAGTAGATGTGGTTCAGGAAGCTGCCGGTCCCGGCCGAGCTGAAGAAGTGGTCGTAGAGCGTGTACTCGTCGGCGAGGTTCCAGTAGTACGGGATGTCGCTGCCGTCGCGGTACCCCATGGCGAGCCTGCCGTCCTCGTTGCGGAGGTCGAGCGCATGGACGAACCCGTCGAGGCGTCCGCCGTCGTCCTGCAGCTCGTAGGTCGCCGAGCTGTGATCGAGGTCGCGCGGGAGGATCCCGTTGTCGCCGATGTGGAACGGACGGATGCAGCCTTTCGCCGGGTGCTTGGGATCGACCGGCACGCACGTGCTCGCCGGCAGGCCGTCACCGCGCGGATAGGTGCCGAAGTAGTTGTCGTACGTGTGGTTCTCCTGGAGGATCGTGACGAAGTGGTGGATCGGCGTCGTCGGACGGTGCCCGGCCGCAGCGGCGGCCGGGGGTAGAGCGGCTGCGGCGAGCACCGCCGCGACCCAGGCGAGGCGGAACCTCACCGGCGGACTCCGTAGACGACGATCATCGGCTTTCGCACCGTCCCGCCGTGCCCGTCGGAGATCGTGAGCCACTCCGTGTGGAGGATGCGTCCGTGGTAGCGGCGGGCGTAGCCGAGGAGCTTGTTCGAGAAGAAGTGCGTGCGGGACGCGGAGAAGGCGTCCCAGACGACGTACTGGACCTCGTTCGTCCGGATCGCCTTGTCGGGGTTCGGGAGGGGGTCGTACGCCGGGTTCCGGTGCAGCGGGTTCGGGCCGACGGAGAGCGCCCACGCCCGCCGGTGGCCGTAGAACTCGACGATGTTCGCCATCGACGGGCCGACCGTCAGGAGCTCGGCTCCCTGCGGGATATGCGCCCCGATCCAGTGCCCGAGCGAGCGACCGCCCGGAACGCCGCCCGACCCGGCGAGGAATGTCCCCGACGACGTTGGATGGATGCGCTGCCAGCTCGGGATCGCGATCGAGACCGCGACGATCACGGCGAGCGACGTCGAGACCGCCGTCGGCGAGAGGTGAAGCCCGCGGAAGGAGATCCTCGGGCGCCACAGCGCGAGCGTGCGCCCGGCCAGCATCGCCACCGGCGGCGCGCACGGAAGCAGGTACTGGAAACCCTTGACCGGGTAGAGCTGGAAGAAGAGCGCAGGCGCGGCGATCCAGGAGAGCAGCAGCGTCTCGCGCCAGGAGATGTTGCGGCGCAGAAGCCACAGCCCCGCCCCCGCAGCGAGGACAACGAGCGGGCCGATCGCCTCGGGCACCGTCGCGGGATAGAAGCTCCACCCGTGATTCGGACGGCGGAAGAGCTGGTAGGCGAGGTACTGCTGCCCGCTGCGTGAGTGTGCCGCCAGCCGCAGCGTCAGCGGGTACGCGAGGATCACGAGCATCATCCCGCCGAGCGCGATCGCGAGATCGCGGCTGCGCATCCCGACCTCGGGTGAAAGGGCGAAGAAGACGTACGCGCCCCCGACCATCAGGATGCTGGTCTCCTTGCTGAGGACGGCCAGGCCCATTGCTGCCGCCGCGGCGAACAGCCATACCGGTGCCCGGCCGACGACCGAACGAGCGACGAGGTAGAGGGCCAGCGTCGCGAAGAACGTCATCGGCCCGTCGAGCAGGACCTGGCGGCTCACGACGACGTGGTACGGCATCAGTGCGAGCAGCAGCGCGGCGATCACCCCGGCGCGGCGGCCGTAGAGGGTCGACCCGGTCAGGTACGTGACGACGACCGCACCCGCGCCGAAGAGGTCCGCGAAGAGGCGGGCGAAGAGGTCGCCCGTCCCGAAGCGGTACCCGATCGAGAGCATCGTCTGGAAGAGCAGCGGATGGGCGCGAAAGATCGGGAAGAACGGCTTGAGATCCGGGACGTTCGCGATGGAAGCCGCCTGGCCCGCGTAGACGGCCTCGTCGCTGTTGAAGCCGAGCCGGTTGATCTGCCAGAGCCGCAGGAAGACGGCGGCCGAGACGCCGGCGACCACGAGCGTCGCCTGAATCACGAGCGCGGCATCGATGCCGCGCTCCGCAGCCCGCTCCCGGACTCGGGCGGGAGCCTGGGCGACCGTGACCGCGGCGCTCGTACCGGGGGGCCCCGGCCCCGTCATTCGGCCGTAACGGCGACGGGTGCGTCCAGAATCGGCCCGCTCGTGTGCTGCGGACGCTCGGACGGCTCACCCAGACCGGCGACCGCGGCGACGCGCTGCCACCAGTTCATCGTCTCGCTGCTCAGCACGAGCGCGGGAACGCGTGCGAGTGCTCGTTCGAGGATCTGACGTTCGGCGATGCGGAGATCGCGGCCGTTGCCGCTGTGCAGGAAGTGCTCGAGTGACGGGTACGGCGGGAAGCCGTAGGCATCCTCCGAGTTCGCGACGAGGATGTCGACGGCTTCCTCGTGGGAGAGCCGGGTCTCGTGATCGCTCCCTCGTTCGATGACGACGAACTGGGAGAGCATCGCCTCGTGCGCGAGGTCGACGCCGGGAACGAGCCGCTCGACGTGGAACTTCGGCGGCGGCACGATCAGCTGGACGAACGTGTTGATCGTCGCGGCGGGAAGCCGGAGTCGCGCGATCAGCTGTGCGAACTGGCGCCCTGAGCGCGAATGGATGCGGCTCTGCACCACGAGAGCCAGACGCTCGCGACGCGTGAGCAGCGGCGCCTTGACCGAAGCGACCGTGTGCCGGCTGATCGTCAGCGGCTTCGGATACGTGAGCACGCGGCCGTCCTCGCGGATCAGGGTCAGGTCGTCCGAGAGGAACGACGCCGGGTGGCGGTCGAGCATCTTCAGAATCGTCGTCGTCTTGCCGGTATCGGTCTGCGCCGTGATCAGCGTCGCCTCACCGCCGACGGAGATGCAGGCTCCGTGCGCCAGGGCGTAGCCGCGCTCGACGAAGCACCAACGCAACGTCGGCTCGACCACGTTCGTGTACAGGACGTGCGGCGAGTAGCGGAGCAGCGGCGCGGCGACGATCTCGACCGTCGCGCCCCAGGAGATGTCGACCGCGAAGCCCAGCCTGCCGAGCCCCTCGTCGTAGCGCGTATGCCGCACGAACGATGCGAGGGCCGCGACGAGATCGCTCTGCCGGCGATTGAGCCGTCCCAGCCGGACGCGAATCGTCGGGCCGGCGATCGGGGCATCGCTCCGGAAGCGCTCGAGCTCACGCAGCCTGACCGGCGATTCGACGGTCACCTCGTCGTGGATCCGGTACCAGTAGTGAGTCGGCTCGTCGGCGTCCGGGCGCGCCCAGATGAACGAGTCGGCGACCGCAAAGCGGATCAAGAACAGCCCGACAAGGGTGATCAGGTTCGCCAGCGACGAGTTCAGCGCGAGCAGCGTGATGAGCGCATAGAGAGCCGGCCCGCGCAGGACGAGGCTCATGTTGTTCAGCGCGAGGAAGGTCGCGAACCGGGCCGACCACGACCGCATCCGGCGGCTGCGCTGCCCGAACACCAGACGCTCGACCAGTGCGAAGTTCCAGGTTGACGAGACTTGCGTCGCGACCACGGCGGCGAGCAGGTAGTGGAGATGGACGACCGCAGTGAAGAACAGGAACGCGGCAGCATTCACGCCGAGCCCCGTCGCGCCGACCGTCAGGAAGCGCGGAAGGTCGCCGTCGAGGCGAAGCCGCACGAGCTGCCGCAGGTAGCGGAGCCCCTCGACGAGCGACGCCTTGCTCTCGCCGGCATGCCGGATGCCGAACTCGAACGGCACCTCGGCGACCCGGAGCGCGCGCGACCGAACCAGGATCTCGAGCAGGATCTTGAAGCCGCGCGGCCGAAGCCTGTCGAGGGCGACGGCCCGGCGGCGGACCAGGAAGAACCCGCTCATCGGGTCGGTCACGCCGCGCAGCCGCCGCGGGAAGACGAGTTGCGCCGTCCGTGTCGAGCCACGAGAGAGGAGGCAGCGCAGGCGCCCGAAGGACGACGCGGAGCCGATGTCGCAGTAGCGGCTCGCCACGACCACGTCGACGTCGTCGTCGCCCGTCCGTTCGAGCAGCTGCCGGACGAGCTCCGGCGGGTGCTGGAGGTCTGCGTCCATGACGCACACCCAGCTCGCCCGGGTGCACTCGAGACCGCGCACGACTGCGCCGGCGAGCCCGTCGCCGCGGTCGTCGGCCTCCCGGTGGATGAGCCCGATGCTCGTCGACCGGCGCACCTGCTCCTCCTCGATCAGTGCGGGAGTCCCGTCCGTGCTGTCGTCGACGAACAGGATCTCGGCTCCCTCGGGCAGGACCTCTTCGAGCTCGTCCAGGAGCCGGCTGATGTTTCCGACCTCGTTCTTCGTCGGGACGACGACGCAGAGCTCCGGTGCCGCCCTGTGAACGCCGTTCGTTGCGCCGTTCAGGGACAGTGCCGCAGCCGGTGCACGTCCGTGCCCGTTGAGCGAGTAGTCGACGTCGTGACTCATGACGGACCCCCTTCGTCGGAGCGCGCACACCACCGGGCCGCGAAGGCGCGAAGCGCGCTCGGGCGGCGGTGACGTCTCATGCTGTCTCGAGTGCTCCCAGCACTTCCTCTGCGGCCTGCGCCTCATGGAACGCTGCGCTGGCCTCCCGTCGCGAGCCCTGTCCCAGCTTCGCGAGGATGTTGTGGACGTGCCGCTTGACCGTGAACTCGGAGATGTAGAGCGTCGCGGCGATCTGCCGGTTGGCGCAGCCCTTCGCGACCAGCTCCAGCACCTCCAACTCGCGAGAGGAGAGCGCTGCCGCAAGTCGTCGCGATCGCTCGCGCCGCCCCAGCCGCTGCAGCTCCTCGATCAGGTCCGAGGTCAGCTCGCGTGAGAGGCAGGCTTCGCCGTTCGCGACCCCGCGCACGGCCCGAACGAGGGCGGCGGGGGTGATCGTCTTGGGCAGGAAGCCGTAGGTGTTGACGCCGACGACGGCGAGCACGTCTGCCTGGCTCGGCGGCGTTCCCCAGACGACAGCCCGGAAGGAATGGCGCTTGCTGAGCTGCTGCAGCGCATCGAGGCTGCCGAGCGGCGGCAGGTCCGCGTCGACGAGGACGATCTCCACCCGGCTCGATGCGGCGCGCGCGGCCAGCTGCTCGAACGACGCCGCCTCGTGGACGACGAAGCCGCCGCTCTCCTCGAGCACCGTCCGCGCAGCGTTGCGCAAGATCGGGTTCGGGTCGGCGACCACGACGGCCGTAGCTGCCGGCGCGCCGGCGTCCACGTGCGCGACGGACGGCTGCCGGCGAGGGCGGCCGCCGCGTCGCGAGCGTGGAGCGGCCCGACGCGGATCGTCCGCGGCGCCGGCCTCGCCGGCGTCGGCACGCCAGCCGCGCGGGGAGGGGCGCGGGACACGAGCCCCCACGGACGGCGTGCCGACATCGAGCGGGCCCGCGGCGCCTGCGCCGCGCGTACGGCGACCCGCTGAATCCTGCAACTCGTGTTCTTGCCGCTGCCGCTGCCGCTGCCGCTGCTGCGCCTGCCGCCGCTGCTCGTGCTCTCCCATACACGCGCCCCGTGTTGTGAAGTGACGATTTGGTAATGAAGGGGCAGATGCTCGCGAGGAGACGGGGCGTTGAGCAATGGGCCGGGCGGCCTGTTTCCCCAGCCGTGCACACGTCATCCCCAGCTTGTTCACACGGTTTTCAACCGCTTTCGGCAGATTTCCGCGCCATTGAGGATGGATCTCCACGCTGCGCGGCAATCGCAGGTCACGTGCCGATTGTCACCGGAGGCGATCCTCCGGGCATGCGCCGGCCCGAGCGTTGAGGGACGCGGCCTGCTGGACCTAGGCCAGGCCGTTCATGTCCTCAACCCCTCCGCCCGAGAGCGTCCGGCGGAAGGCGCGGACGGCGGCATCGCGGTCGACGACATGGAGCTTCTTCATGATCGTCGCGACGTGGGAGCGGACGGTCACGGCGGTGATCGAGAGCCGTGTGCCGATCTCGGCAGTCGAGTAGCCGTCGGCCAGGAGGTTGAGCACGTCCCACTCCCGTCCCGTCAGCCCGAGCCGGGCGGGGTCCGGGTCGTGCACGGCGAGGCGGCGCGCCTCGCGTTCGCGAAACTCGTCGATCATCCGGCGGGCGAGCCCCTGGGGAATCACCGCCTCGCCGCGCAGCACGCCGTGCAGGACGAGCGGCAGCCGTTCGCCCTCCGTGCCCTTGAGGATGTAGCCCGAGGCGCCTGCGCAGAGCGCGGCGAAGAGATCCTGGCTGACGGCGGACACGGTCAGCATCACGACCTGCGTGCTCGGGACGGCGCGGCGGATGCGGGCCGCCGCCTCGATGCCCCCGCCGGGCATGCGGATGTCGAGCAGGCAGACGTCGGGCCGGCGCTTCACGGCCTCCCGCACCGCCGACACCCCGTCCCCGCACTCGGCGACGACGTCGAAGCCGCCCGTCTCGAGTGCGAGCCGGACGCCGCGGCGGATCGCCGGGTGGTCGTCCGCGATGAGGACGCGGCCGAGCCGGGTCACGGGACGGTCAGCTCCACGGTCGTGCCGGCCCCCGGCTCGGAATCGATCCGCAGCGAGCCGCCGAGCTCGCGCGCGCGGGCATCCATCGAGCTCAGGCCGTAGCCGAAGGCAGCCTGTCCCCCCGCCCCGAAATCGAAGCCCGAGCCGTCGTCGGTGACGGTCAGCCGCAGGACGCCGTGCTCCTGCGCCAGTCGAATCGAGAGGTTCCGGGCGCCGCCGTGGTGCACTGCGTTCGCCGCCGCTTCCCGCACGACCCGTACGAGCGCCGCCCGTGTCGCACGGGTCGTGTCGAGCGTGCCGTCGACGTCCACCTGCACGCGGGCGTGCGCGCGGCCGGCGACGTCCTCGGCGGCGGCGAGCAGCGTGTCGGCGAGCGTGTCGCCTCGTGGCGCGAGCAGGCTGATCGTGCCGCGGCTCTCCGCGAGAGCGCGCTCCGCGGCGGTCGCGATGTCGGCGATCCACGCCTCGCCTGCGCGGAGCGAAGCGTTCCGGGCCTCGCTCGCGATGAACGCGAGCTCCTGTGCCAGGCCGTCATGCAGGTCGCGTGCGAGATTCCCCCGCTCGGCGTCGGCGGCAGCCTCCGCGAGCTTCGTCTCGTACGTCGCGATCTCGCGAAGGGCGCCGCAGAAGACGAGCGCGAAGAACCCGAGGCGGAGCAGGTCGCCGACGAAGACCCACCGGGACACGTTCGTCGGGACGATGATGTAGTTCAGCTGCGCGAGCCCGCCGATGGCCGTCCCGCCCGCGAGCCAGATCATCAGCTCGTCGCGCGTCGCGCGTCCCCTCGCCTGAAACCCGTACGCGGCGACGGCGAGCGCGGCCGCCGAGACGAGCTGGACGGTGAGGAGCGACAGCGGCTCGGACAACCCGTGCACCTCGGCAAGCGAGGGCGACTTGCCCGCATCGGCCGGGATGGGGAGGCTCGAACGGACGGCCCACAGGACGAGCGCGACGATCCCGATGCCGGCCACGAGGCCGAGCCCGATGCGCCGTCCGAGCAGCCACGGCCGGTCGAGCCGGGTCGAACGGACGACTGCCGCTCCGAGCAGCAGCAGACAGCCCGCGAGGAACGAGAGCAGCGAGAACCAGACGACGAACGGCGTCGCCACCTCGGAGGTGGGCACGACCAGGACGATGTCCATCACGCCGATCACGAGCAGGCCCGCGGCGGTCAGGAGGTAGGCCAGCTCGCCGCCGTGCCAGATGCGTGCGAGGATCAGGTTGCCGCCGAGGATGGCCGCCAGACCGGCCGCCGTCCCGATGGCCGCATGGGCGGCCGCGCTCCGGTATCCGAGGGCGGAGTCGGCGTCGGCGAGGTTCAGGAGCGTCACGAGCGCGGCGACCGCCAGCGTGCCGAGCACCGTCGCCCCGGCGAGGCTCGGAGAGTCGGTGGACGCCTCGATCCGGCGACGGGCGTACGCCAACGGCGACCCGAAGGGTCGCGGCAGCCTGTCCGTCATGCCGCAGCCTCTCTCCCCATGTCTTCTCGCGGCCCGCAGACCTGTGAATCCGCCTTCCGACTTATATACCTCTTGTCATCAGAATGTCGCTCTTTGCGCGAAACCCTGGCCGTGCCGGGCGTCCGCGTCGCGACCTTCCGGGCGGTGGGTCAGTCGGCGGTCGGGCTGTTGCAGACGAAGGCGATCCGGTCGCCCTTCGGCGACCACGACGGCTGAATCGCATCGAGGCTCGGGGGCGTCAGGCGACGGACGCCGCGGCCGGCGAGAGCGGCGACGTCGAGCACGTGGCGGTTGCCCTTCTGGTGGACGAACGCGATCTTGCGGCCGTCCGGCGACCAGGTCGGGAACGAATCGCTGCCCCGTGAGGCGGGCAGGAGGTGAAGATCCTTGCCGTCGGCGCGCATGAGCTCGATCCGCCACCGTCCGTCCGGCCCCTGGGCGGCGAACGCGATCGTCCTGCCGTCGGGCGACCAGGCCGGATTCGCGGTCGAGAGGCCGGTCGGGGTCAGCCGCCGCACGTGACCGCCGCGCGCCGCGATCGTCTCGATCGACCACGTGCCGTCGCGCTGCTCGCGCGCGAACACGATTCGACGCCCGTCGGGCGAGAGCCGCGGCTGATCGACGGCGGCCGCCCCGGGCCCGCCGGGAAGGACGTGCCGCACCGCGTGGCCGCCGAGCCGCATCGTGGAGAGGCCTCCGTCGTCGCCGACGAAGACGACCGTCTTCCCGTCGGCGCCGAGACTCGACGCGTGGCCCGTGCCGACGACGACGCCGAGCCCGTTCTGGTGTGGCGTGACCCGGAGCAGGCGCATCTCGGCGCAGCCGTCGCACGAGAACCGGTCGTACAGGATCGATCTACCGTCGGGCGTCCAGGAGAGCGCGAGCGGAGGGCCGTCCCCCGCGCTGTCCTCGACGACCTCGTGGAGCCGCCGGTCGCCGGGCGAGACCAGGTAGATCGTCGGCGCCGACGCGCGGGCGCCGTGACCGGCCGCCGGGACGGCGGCCGGCAGCGCGCACGCGAGAACGGCGATGGCAAGAAGGACGCGCATCGGCTGGGCCTCCCCTGGAGCATCCGTCCACCTCCGCACACATGACAAGGTCCAATTCGCGTGGCCCGCGCCGCCGGCACCGACCTGGCATGCGCACGCGGGACCAGTGAAGATGGGCCGTTTTGCCCTGCTGAAGAGCCTTTCTTTGACCCGAACGGCCCTTGTGGACACGACCTCCGTGCAGCTAGATCTCCCTCGACGGCCGGGAATGTCCCGCCGGGGAGACGGAAGGGGCGAGACGTGACGATCGCGCGCACGCGCAGGCTTCGGTCGTGGAGCATTCAGGCACTTGTCGTCGTCGTGGCTGCGGCGACGGTTCTCTCGGTCGGCGCCGCACGCGCCGCTTCTCCGGCGTGCCAGACGAGCAGCCCGAGCGGCGGGACGTATTCCGTGACGGTCTGCCTGACGACACCCGCCTCGGGCACGGTGACGGGCGACACGGTCGTCACGGCGACCGTGAGCACGAGCGGGACCACCCCGCCGGGCACCCAGCGGGCCGTCTTCTACCTCGACGGGCAGTACCTGCTGACCGATTACTCGAGCCCGTACACGTTCGTCCTACCGACGAACCGCTTCGTCGACGGAACGCACCTGCTCGAGGTCGAGTCGCTGATGCGCGACGGCTTCACCGCAGCGCGCGCCGGCGTCTCCCTCCAGTTCGCAAACGGCGTCACCGTGCCTCCTGTCAACACGAAGCACTTCGCACCGACGACGGGCACGACACCGCCGAGCGGGCAGCCAATCGTCCTGGCCGCCGCGGGCGACGGAGCAGGTGGAGAACAGGGCGAGACCGACGTCGTCAACCTGATCCAGTCGTGGAACCCGAACCTGTTCCTCTACCTCGGTGACGTCTACGAGAAGGGATCGATGGCGGAGTTCTACAACTGGTACGGGCCGAACTCGCTGTTCGGAGGCCTGCGGCCGATCACCGACCCGACGATCGGCAACCACGAGTACACCGCAGGGCAGGCGCCGGGCTACTTCGACTACTGGGACAACGCCCCGCACTACTACAGCATCAACGCCGGCAGCTGGCACATCGTCAGCCTCGACTCGACGAGCCAGTTCGGAGGGGCGAAGACGACGAGCGCCCAGTACAAGTGGCTGGCGAGCGATCTGAAGGCGAACACCCGCGCCTGCACGCTCGTCTACTACCACCACCCCGTCTACAACATCGGCCAGGAGGGCTACTACACGTCGTTCGCGAGCGTGTGGTCGCTCCTTGCCCAGTACCACGTCACGCTCGTCCTCAACGGGCACGATCACACCTACCAGCGCTGGGTGCCGCTGAACGGCAGCGGGAGCCCGGCGAGCGGCGGCGTGACGGAGATCGTGGCCGGCACGGGCGGGCACTCGGCCGGAGCGTTCGTGACGACCGACAGCCGGGTCGCGGCCTCCGCAACGGGCTTCGGCGCGTTGCAGCTCACGCTCAACAGCGGCGGCGCGGGCTACGCGTTCGAGTCGACCGCGCATACGGTCGTCGATTCGGGCTCGATCGCGTGCGGCACGACTCGCGACACGGCGCCCCCGTCCACTCCGACCGGACTGTCCGGGTCGGCAGCCTCGGCGACCGAGATCGATCTCAAGTGGAACCCGGCTGCAGACAACGTCGGGGTCACGGGATACGACGTCTTCCGGAACGGCACGCTGCTCGCCTCGCTGAAGCTGCAGGAGAGCTATGCGGACACGAGCGCGCTGCCCGGAACGAGCTACAGCTACCAGGTTCGCGCCCGTGACGCTGCGGGCAACCTCTCCGGTCTCTCGACCCCAGCCGTCGTGTCGACACCCGCCTCGGGCAGCCTCTTCCAGGACGGGTTCGAGTCGGGCGACCTCTCCAAGTGGTCGACCGTCAACGGGCTCGTCGTCCAGAACGCACAGGTGCTCACGGGCTCGTGGGCCGCGGAAGCAGCCGGCGCCGGATCGGCCGCGTACGCCTGGGAGAACCTGACGACACCCCGCACCGAGCTGTACACCAACCTCCACTTCAAGGCCCTCTCACAGGGTGCGAACTCGATCTACCTCGCGCGCCTCCGAACCGCGGCGGGGGCACCGCTCGTCACGCTCTACGTCTCGAGCACCGGCAAGGTCGGCTACCGCAACGAGGTCGCGGGCGTGTCCAACACGAGCACAGCCGCAGCGGCGAGCGGCACCTGGCACAGCGCGCAGCTCCACGTGATCGTCCAGGGTGACACGAGCACGGTCGAGATCTGGCTCGACGGCGTCAAGGTGGGCGGGCTTCCGGTCACTGCCTCGCTCGGCACGACCGCGATCGGACGGGTCGAGCTCGGCGACAGCGCGACGAACCAGACGTACGACGTCGCCTACGACGACGTCTCCTTCGACCCTGGCCAGACGGCGGACACGACGCCTCCGACGACCCCGGGCAACCTCTCCGCCACCGCGGCGTCGGCGTTCGAGGTCGATCTGTCGTGGTCGGGCTCGACGGACGCCGTCGGGCTCGCGGGCTACACCGTCTACCGCAACGGGATCGAGATCGGCCAGACGGACGCCTCGACGACGACCTTCGCCGACACGACCACGCAGCCCCTCACGTCCTACTACTACACCGTGACGGCGAGCGACACGTCAGGCAATACATCCCCGCCGGCCGGGCCTGTCAGTGTGACGACCTCGGATCTCTTCGCCGACGACTTCGAGTCGGGCGACCTCTCGCGCTGGACGACCGTCAACGGCCTCGCCGTCCAGCAGGACGACGTGCATGCCGGGCTCGACGCGGCGCGGGCAGCCTCGACGGGCTCCCCGGCGTCCGCGACCGTGACGTTCCCGCAACCCGTCTCGACGCTCGACGCGCGAGTCGAGTTCAACGTCGAGAGCCAGAGCACGAACGTGACCTTGCTCCGCTTCCGGACGGCGGGCAACGGTGCGATCGTGAGCGTCTACGTGTCGAGCACCGGGAAGCTCGGCGTCCGGAACGACGTCACCGGCGTCGCGACGACGGATGCGTCCACCTCCGTCGCGCCGGGCGTCTGGCACCTGCTCGAGCTCGATGCGACCGCCGCCGACCCGTCGAGCACCGTCGCGGTCCTGCTCGACGGCGCCCAGGTGGCCGCGCTGAGCGGCCCCGCGACGCTCGGCACGTCGCCGATCGGCCGGCTCGAGCTCGGTGAGGTCGCAAGCAACCGCACGTTCTCGGTTGCCTTCGACGATGTCCTCGCAGACACGAGCTTCACGTCCGATACGACACCGCCGGCTGCGCCGACGAGCCTGACGGCGACGGTCTCGTCCACCGGGACGACCCTCGCGTGGTCGCCGTCCAACGACAACGTCGGCGTCGCCGGCTATCGCGTGATCCGCGACGGGACGCCGCTCGGGGACACGACCGGGACGAGCTTCGAGGACACGTCGGCCGATCAGACGGCGAACCATGCCTACGCGGTGGAGGCATTCGATGCGGCCGGCAACTTCTCCGACCCGAGCAACACGGCGACGACGACGGGCAAGGACACGACACCGCCGACGACGCCGGCCGGCCTGACGGGCAGCGCTCCGTCGCCCACGCGAGTCGACCTCTCATGGTCGCCGTCCACGGACGACGTGGGTGTCGACCACTATGTCGTGCTGAGAGGTGGAGCGCCGATCGGCCAGACGACCGGGACGACAACCGCGTACAGCGACCTCTCCGTCGCCGGCTGGACGACCTACACCTACCAGGTCGAGGCGGTCGACGCCGCCGGGAACTCCTCGGGACCGAGCAGCGTCGTCACGATCAAGACGCCGGACGGGACGCCCCCGACCGCACCGACGAACGTCCGTGCCTCCCAGGGATTCGGCAACAGCGTCCGTGTCACCTGGAACGCGTCGACGGACAACGTCGGCGTCACGGCCTACAACGTCTACCGGAACGGCATCCGCCTGGCCACCGTCACGAGCCGGAGCTACACCGACTCGAGGGTCGCCCGGCGCACGACCTACAGCTACACCGTGACGGCGCTCGACGCGGCGGGCAACGAGTCCGCGCCGGGCGGGCCCAGCACCCTGAGGACGCGGTAAGCCCGCGGTTCGACCCGGCCAGACAGACCCACCGTTCTCTTCCTCTCCCCTCGCCGAGCGGCGCCTGCCGACCGCTCGGCGATGCCTTCAGGCCGTCGGGACCGCCCCGGTGGGCGGGGGCTCGCGGCCCCCTTCGGGCGAGAGCGACGGGAGCCAGTCGAGCGAAGTGGGCAGGTACCAGTTGGCTTCCCCGAGCAGCTTCATCGTGGACGGGACGAGCACGGCACGGACGATGGTCGCGTCGAGCAGCACCGCGACGGCGAGGCCGAACCCCATCTGCTGCATCATGATCGTGCTCAGGGTCGCGAAGAGCCCGAACACCGCGACCATGATGATGGCCGCACTCGTGACGGTCCCTGCCGTCCGCGTGATGGCGAGCTGCACCGCCTGCTCGGTCGGCTCCCCGGCATCGTGCAGCTCCTTGACGCGACTGAGGATGAAGACGTGGTAGTCCATCGACAGCCCGAAGAGCACGACGAACAGGAACAAGGGCAGCCAGCTGACGACCGCCCCGTTCGTCTGGAAGCCGAAGACGCCGGCCAGGAAGCCGTGCTGGAAGACGGCGACGAGGATCCCGTAGGCCGCTCCGACGGAGAGCAGGTTCAGCACCACTGCGGTCGCGGCGATCACGAGCGACCTGAACGTGAGCAACAGCAGCGTGAACGCGAGACCGAGCACGAACAGGAACACGTACGGCAGGCGTGCCCGCATCTGCTGGTTGAAGTCGTAGGTGCCGGCGGTCACGCCGGCGACGTAGACCTGCGTGTCGGGAAGCGTGGCGGCGATCGGCGGAATGACCGTGTCGCGCAACGCGTGCAGCGCCGAGACCGACGCCGAGTTGTCGCCGTTCCCGGCGACGGAGAAGTCGATGCGCGCGACGGTGCGGTCAGGGTTGATGTTGACGGTGAACGGCGCGAAGAGCTCGCCGGTCGCCACCGCACGCTGACGGAAGAGCGCGTAGGCACGCTCGAACTGCGGCGACGTGACGTCCGCCGACTTGACGACGACGATCGCGGGCGTCTGCGACCCGGGGAACGCGCGCTGGATGCGGTCGTAGGTCCGCACGATCTTCAGGTCGTGCGGCAGGTCCGTGAAGTTCGGCAGCTTCGTGTGCATCGAGAAGGCGGGCATCGCAAGGAGGAAGAGCGCGCCGCCCGAGAGAAGGAGCGCGGTCACCGGCCGCCGCAGCACGGCGCCGATGAAGCGGCCCCACGGGCCGTCGTCACGAGGACGGCCGCTGAAGATCGGGATGCGGCCCTTGTCGACCTTGTCGCCGAGACGGTGCATGACCGCCGGCAGCACGGTGAGCGAGCCGATCATCGCAGCCAGGACGACGATCATCGTCCCGAGCCCGATCGTCGTGAACAGCGAGTTGCCGGAGATGAACATGCCGGCCATCGCGACGAGGACGGTCGCGCCCGAGATCAGGACAGCCTGACCGGACGTCCGGGCCGTGTGCAGGAGCGCCTCGTGCGGCGAACGGCCGCGATGGCGTTCCTCACGCTCACGGCGAAGGTAGAAGAGCGAGTAGTCGATCCCCACGGCCATGCCGATCATCAGGATGATCGCGCTCAGGGTCTGCTCGTCCGTGGGGACGAGATGGCTGACGAGGCTGTTGGCGCCGGTCGCCGCGAGGACGGCGGAGAACGCGAGCAGCACCGGCAGGCCGGCGGCGACGAGCGCCCCGAAGGCGACGAGGAGGATCGCAATCGTGAGGGGCAGCGACGTCATCTCCGCGCGGCTGAGATCGCTGTCCATGCGCTTGCCGAGCTCGTAGTCCGCCGACGCCTGGCCGAACTCCTGGATGATCACACCCGGGAATCCCGCCTGGGCCTGGTCGATCGCCGCGAGGATCGGCGCGACCTTGTCCTTGGCGTCCTCGGCCTTGCCCTTGATGTCGAACTGGACCAGGACGGAGTGGCGGTCCTTCGAGATCAGCCCGACGTTGGGCCGGTTGATCGGGGAGATGATGTTCGTGACGTTCGGCTGCGCCGACAGCGTCTGCACGAGACCGGAGACCGCTGCGACGAACGCGTCGTCGGAGAGCGTCCACCAGTTCTGCGACTGCACGAGCACGCTCTCACGCGCCGGTGTCTTGAAGTTCGCCCGATCGAGGATCTGCTCGGCCTTCCGCGAGTCGCCGTTCGCGACAGCCCACGACTTCATCTGCTTCGCGCCCACGGCGCCGCCGACGAGCACTGCGAGAACCGCAAAGACGATCCAGCCGAGAGCCGCCGTCTTCCAGTGCGCCGCGCTCCAGCGGCCCGCACGGCCGGCCAGGTTCGTGGTCGCCATGGCCTGCCCCCTTCCGGTGGTGGAAAGCCGACGATAAGTCGGCAGCCCGCCCCTGGAATCAGGAGAAATCCCCAGTCGCGCCGCGGGTCGGTCCGCCCCGCGCGGGGTGCTAGTCGAGCCCGGCCGCCGGCTCGAGCGCCGCGAGCGGCCGCCGGGCGGGAACCCGCAACGCGACGACGAAACCGACTGCGAGAGCCGCGGCCGCCACCGCGAAGGCGATCGTGAAGCCGTGCTCGGTCGGCAGCCCGTCCCCGCCGCGCGTAGACGTGAGGATGCCGGCCGAGACCTGGCTGCCGATCGCACCGCCGATGCTGCGGACGATCGTGTTCATGCCCGTCGCGACGCCGGTCTGCTCGAGCGGCACCGACTCGACGATCAGGTTCGCCATCGAGGCGAACGCGAAGCCGATCCCGATCCCCATGACGAGCATCGCCACGTAGACCTCGAAGCCGGCCCCGTGCGCGAACGTCAGGATGACGAACGCGGCACACGAGGTGAGCGCGCCGAGCAGCAGGGGCGTCCGGGAGCCGACGCTCGACGACAGGCGCCCAGAGACAGGCCCGGCGAGCAGCATTCCCGTGGTCGCCGGCAGCATGAAGAGGCCCGCTCCCGTGACCGACGCACCGAAGCCGAAGCCGGTCGAGGCGGGCAGCTCGACGAACTCGGGAACGAGGACGAAGGACGCGAACATCCCGAAGCCGAGGACGAGCGCCGCGAGGTTCGTCGTCCAGACGGGGCGCAGCCGCATCATCCGCATGTCGACGAGCGGGACCGCGCTGCGCGACTCGACGCGCACCCATGCAGCTGCGAGGAGCGCCGCGAGGCAGAGCAGCCCGACGGTCCGGCCCGAGGTCCAGCCCCAGGCCGGCCCCTCGCTGACCGGCACGAGCAGCGCGACGAGCCAGCCTGCGAGCAGCACGGAGCCGCCCGGGGCGATCCGGCCGGGCGCCGTGAACGGCGACTCGGGCACGAAGATCACGATCCCGGCCATCGCGACCAGCACCCCCGCGAGCGGCAGCCAGAAGAGCCAGTGGTAGGAGAGGTGCTGAACGATCGGGCCGGCAAGGACGATGCCGAGGCCGCCGCCGATCCCCATGATCGCCGAGATCAACGCGATGCCGTGCGGGATGCGCTCCCGCGGGAACTCGTCCCGGATGATCGCGAACGCGAGCGGGAAGACGGCGCCGCCTGCCCCCTGGATCACCCGGCCGGCGATCATCAGGCCGATCGAGTCGGAGGCCGCGGCGAGTGCCGTTCCGGCCGCGAGGACCGCCAGCACGGTCACGAGCGTGCGCTTCTTGCCGAGCATGTCGCCGAGCCGGCCCGCGATCGGCGTCAGCACCGAAGCGCTGAGCAGGTAGGCGGTGAGGATCCAGGCTGCACCGGAAGCCGTCGTGTGCAGGTCCTGCTGGATCGTGAGGAGCGCCGGCGCGACGAGCGACTGCAGCAGCGCATAGGCGACGGCCGCGACCGAGAGCAGCGTGAACGTGACGGTGTAGTGCGGCCGGTGGGGCTTGCCGGGCATGGTGCGGAGCACTAGCAGAAACGGCGACCGGTGCGACGGTGCGTTTCCGCGAATGTCCCGATGCCGCCCGATCCCGGTCGAGGGATGGTCGTGGTTCGGGCGCCTGCCGCAGTTCCGTGGCGCGCCCAAATCGAAAGGAGGCCTCGATGGCAACCATCGAGAAGGCCGCGATCTTCGACGCTCCCGGGCGCTCCGGCAGCCCGGTCGAGTTGAAGGATCGGTACGAGAACTTCATCGGCGGCCACTGGGTGGCGCCGGTGAAGGGCAGGTACGCGGACGACCCGACGCCCGCGACCGGCGAGCCGTTCACCGAGGTGCCGCTGTCGACACCCGAGGACATCGAGCTGGCGCTCGATGCCGCGCACGCCGCGAAGGACGAGTGGGGCGAGACCTCGACGACCGAGCGGGCGCACGTGCTGAACCTGATCGCGGACGCGATCGACGAGCACCGGGAGATGCTCGCCGTCGCCGAGAGCTGGGAGAACGGCAAGCCGGTTCGCGAGACGCTTGCCGCCGACATCCCGCTGGCAGCCGACCATTTCCGCTACTTCGCCGGCGCGATCCGCGCCGAGGAGGGGCGGATCTCCGAGGTGGACAAGGACACCGTCGCCTACCACTTCTCGGAGCCGCTCGGCGTGGTCGGGCAGATCATCCCGTTCAACTTCCCGCTGCTCATGGCGGCGTGGAAGCTCGCGCCGGCGCTCGCGGCCGGGAACTGCACGGTGATCAAGCCCGCGAGCCCGACGCCCTGGTCGATCCTCAAGCTGATGGAGGTGCTCGAGGAGATCGTGCCGCCGGGCGTGATCAACGTGGTCAACGGCCCCGGCGGCGAGATCGGCAAGGCGCTCGCCACGTCGAAGCGGATCGCGAAGATCGCGTTCACCGGCGAGACGGCGACCGGGCGCCTGATCATGCAGTACGCCGCGCAGAACATCATCCCGTCGACGACGGAGCTCGGCGGCAAGTCGCCGAACATCTTCTTCGCCGACGTGATGGCTGCCGACGACGACTTCCTCGACAAGGCGGTCGAGGGCCTCGTCCTCTACGCGTTCAACAAGGGCGAGGTCTGCACGTGCCCGTCGAGAGCGCTGATCGAGGAGTCGATCTACGAGCCGTTCATGAAGCGCTGCCTCGAGCGAATCGCCGCGATCAAGCAGGGCCATCCGCTCGACCAGTCGACCCAGATCGGCGCGCAGGTGTCGACGGCGCAGCTCGAGAAGATCGAGAGCTACGTGAAGATCGGCCTCGACGAGGGCGCCGAGCTGCTGATCGGCGGGAAGCGGGCGCACCTGGGCGGGGAGCTCGAGAACGGGTACTACTTCGAGCCGACCGTCTTCAAGGGCCGGAACGACATGCGGATCTTCCAGGAGGAGATCTTCGGGCCCGTGCTCGCCGTGACGACGTTCAAGGGCGAGGAGGAGGCGCTCCGGATCGCCAACGACACCATGTACGGGCTCGGCGCCGGCGTGTGGACACGCGACACGGCCAAGGCCTACCGGATGGGTCGCGCGATCAAGGCGGGGCGCGTGTGGACGAACTGCTACCACCTCTATCCCGCGCACGCTGCATTCGGCGGCTACAAGGTGTCGGGCGTCGGCCGGGAGAACCACCGGATGATGCTCGAGCACTACAGCCAGACGAAGTGCCTGCTCGTGAGCTACGACCCGAAGCCGCTCGGGCTCTTCTGATGCCGACGATGCCGCCGGAAGAGCTCACTGCAACCGAGTCGGCACGCGCGGAGCTCGCGCGGCTGCGCGAGCGGCACGGGCCGCTCATGCTCTTCCAGTCCGGCGGCTGCTGCGACGGCAGCTCGCTCCTCTGCCTGCAGCGGGGCGAGCTGGCCGTCGGGCCGGGCGATCTGCTGCTCGGCGAGATCGACGGCACGCCGTTCTACATCGACGCCGAGCAGTACGAGCGGTGGAACCGGCCGGTCTTCGAGCTGGATCTCGCGACGGGCGGGACGGACGGTTTCACGCTCGAGGCGGCGGACGGCGTGCACTTCGTGAGCCGCACGCCGTCCTGCGAGCTACCGCCGCCGCCGGCTCACGGCGGCGCGCCGACCGCGCGAGACGCGGCGGAGAGACGAGCGGATGCGTAGGCGTAGGGATGCTCGAACAGGTCGAGGGGGTTGTCGCCGGGCTCGACGAGCAGCTCGAACCGCTCGCCGGTCGCCCCGTCCTCGACGGCGACTGCCGCCCGGTGCGTCCGCCTGCTCCAGAAGAGCGCGACGTCCGACGTTCCGGAGTGGCGGTAGGCGAGCATCTTGGGGGTGTGATCGAAACTGAGTCTGGTGGTCATCGGTTGATCTCCTTTGCGCCGGGGAGTGGGCGTTCGCGAGGCCCGTTCTACGCCCCGGATCGCCAAGCGCGTGCCAACGAACGGCCAGAGATCCGCCAGGAATCGGTCAAGCCGCCGACGCCGCCGACCCGTCGGCGTCAGGGACAGCGGCCGGCCCGGTAGGCGGCGAGATCGGCCGGCTGCATCACCCAGCGCCACCGGCCGCCGGCGCGAATCGCGTGCATCGTCGCCGTCGTGACGCCGTCGTCGGAGACGACCTGCACCGAGACGGCGGTCGAGGGAACCTGCCGGGAGAGGATCGAGTACTCCTCCTCGTAGGTGTCGAGAACCTTGAACGAGCGGAGGCGGAAGCCGCCGTTCCGCTGGCAGGCGATGTAGCGGTCGCGCGCCACGACTGCCTGCTCGGCCGGTGCGAGGTCCTGCCACAGCCGACCCGACTGGCCCCGCGAGAACTCGGTCGTCACGCGCTTGATGAACACCGTCGCCGACTCGCCGTGCGGCGCCGAGCCGCCGCAGCCTGCGAGCAGCGCAGCCGCGCAGCACGCGGCGCCGAGACGCAGCCCCGTCATGCGACGACCTCCAGCGCTGCGGGCGTGAAGTCGAGGCTCCCGAGCACGAGAGGCGGACCGTCCTCGGGCACGAGCACGGCGCCGAGCCCGGGGTGCGCCTCCAGGTACGGGGCAGCGTCGCCGAGCGGCGTCACGGCGAGAGCGGTCGCGTGGGCGTCGGCGGCGCCGGGATCCTCGGCGACGACGGTGACGGCCGCCGGCCCCCCGACCGCGGGAAGCCCGGTTCCCGGCTCGATCAGGTGATGGAAGGAGCGGCCGGGGCCGAAGCGGCGCACCTGCGGCCCGGAGGTCGCGGCGGCACCGGTCGAGAGCCGGATCGTGCCGAGCGGCCCGGGCCGGGGCCTCGGATCGGCCACGGTCACGCGCCACGCTCCGGGCTCCGGAGGAGCGCCGAAGACGGCAACGTCGCCGCCGAGGTCGGCGAGCGCGCCCGGCAGCCCCGGCCAGGCCCGGCGCATCGCGCCGAGCGCGCGCGCTGCGATGTAGCCCTTCGCGCTGCCGCCGAGGTCGACCGCGGCTCCGGCCTCGACGCAGACGCGGCTGCCGCGCCGGTCGATCTCGACGAGCGCCCCGGCCGCCGGCGGCGCCGCCGGCGCCTCGTCGGCGAGCAGCTCGTACGAGCGGTCGTACCCTGCAGCGAGGAGGGCAGGCAGGATGGTCGGGTCGTACCGCCCGCCGGTCTCCGCCCGCAGCTCGAGCGCCCGCTCGAGCGCCTCGACGAGGCGCACGTCGACGCGGACGAACCGGCCGGCCGCGCGGTTCGCGCGGCTCAGGTCGCTGTCCGGGTCGAAGCGGGAGAGGACCCGCTCGCACGTCTCCACCTCGGCCTGTCCGGCGAGAAGCGCGCGGCGGGAGAGCGCCAGGACGAGCGGCGTCGCGCTCGTGGCGAGCACGCAGGTCGTGCCGAGCGCCCGAAAGCCGAGCCGGTCGAGGACGCCGTTCACGACGCGCCCGCCGGACGCGGCGGCCGGCGCCCGGCCGCCGTCGCGCGCGGGATGAGGATCCGGGCGTAGACGAGCCACACCGCCGGCGCGGCGAGCCCGCCGGCGACGAGGAGCCCGGTCGTCGAGCGCAGGTCGGTTCCGGCCGTCAGGCCGTGCCCGAGCCCGCACGCGAAGGCGGCGAAGCCGAGGTAGTGCAGAAGACGCCATCGCCGCTGCGTCAGCCGGCGGCGCAGGTGGAACGACACCGCGAGCGCCAGCATCAGCCAGCCCGCGACGACTCCGGCCGCGACCGCGGTCGGTCGCCAGGGAGCGAGGCCCGGGACGAGCACCACCGCGATCGAGAACCGCATCACCGGATCGAGCAGCAGCGCGACCGCGTGCAGCACGACGAGCGAGAGCCCGCACCACATGAACGTCTGGTGCCACCCCATGAGCGCCTTCTGTCGGGCGGGAGGAACGAGCCGGACGCTCATCGCGAGACCGAGCCACACCGACCCGCTCAGGATCGCGAGCGCGCTCAGACCGGCCGCTCGCGCGACGAGCCACGCGATCGGCACCGGCGTGCTGGCACTCGCCGCGGCGATCATCCGGCCGGGACCGGGGAGGTCCGGGTCGTCGCGTGACCCGGCGCCGTCGTGGCGGGAACGAGGGTCTGCTGGCCGTTCTTGCCCTTGACGACCACGACCGGAGACTGCGCGGGCGCGGGCTGCTGCCTCGTCCAGGCGAGCACCGCGAGCACCGCGAAGAGCAGCCAGACCGAGAGGAGCGTCGCCCAGATGTTGCGCATCAGTCGCCCGGCTCCCGTGGCTCGACGGCGGGTGCAGGCGACGACGGCTGCTGGACGACGGTCGGCACGACCTGCACCGGCGCGGTGGGGTGCCGCGTCAGCCCGGCGACGGCCGCCGCTGCGGTCAGAGTCGTCGCCGCGAGCGCCGCCGACAGGGCGAGCATCTCGCGGCGGCTCGGGAGATCGACGACCGAGGGCACCACGCTTCCTCCATGTTCGAACCACGTGAGATCTACGTGGACCCGCCGGGCCCGGCATCCGGGACGTCCCTGATCGGCCGCCGGCCGGGCCGCGCGGCGTCGCACGCGGCGGCGAGAGCCTCCTCGAGCTCGAGGCCCTGAGCGAGCGAGCAGACGAGGACACCTGCGAGCGCGTCGCCCGCGCCGGTCGCGCTTCCCGGCCGCGGGTCCACCGGGACATGCGAGACCTGGCCGCCGGACGACGCGTAGGCGCCGCCGGGCCCGTCCGTCACGCAGGCGAGGGCGTAGCGGCCGGCGAGCTCGGCGGCCGCGCGCGCCGGACCGCGGCCCGTGAGCGCCCGGGCCTCGTCGGCATTCGCGATGAGCACGGTCGCCCCTCGGGCGCGGTCGTGGAAGGCATCCGCACCGAGCTGCGCGATGAGGAGGGCGGACGCCGCGACGACCGCGGCGTGCCGGACGCCTGCGAGGTCGAGCGCCGCCCGCGCCGCCGCTTTCGTGTCGTCGTGCAGCAGCGCATGACCGGACACGAGCACCGACGCCGTGTCGAGCGGCGACGGGAGGTCGGCCGGCTCGAGCGCGGCGCTCGCTCCCCGGTCGGCGGCGATCGCAGCTCCGCTCTCGACGAATGTCCCGGTCGGGCGCTCCGCATCCTCGGCGAGCAGCGCACCGACGCCCGACCGGCGGAGCCCGTCGCGGATCGCGGCCGCCGCAGGATCAGCTCCGACGCGGCCGACGACCGCCGCCCGGGCGCCGGCGGCCGCGGCTGCGACGGCGGCATGCACGGGGACGCCGCCGGGCCGCACGCGGATCGGCCCGTGCACGACGGCCGATCCGGCGAGCGCCGGGGCGGTGACATCGAGCAGCACCTCACCGACCGCGACGAGCTGCCACTCCATCGGGCGGAGCCTACGCCGCCTCGCCTGCTCCGAGCCGGTCCCTACCCTGTCTGCCATGGCGATCTCCGCTCCAGCGCGCCCGCGCCGCCCGCGGCGACGGAGGCGGCGGCCGTTCCTGAAGGCGCTCGTGGTCGTGCTCGCCGTCGCGGTGCTCGGCGCCGCAGCGCTGGGAGCGGGCGCGGTCTGGTGGTCGGGCGTGACCCTCGTGACCGATCCGGCGGCCCTCGCGCGGCTCCGGCTGCAGCCGCTTGCCGGGTCGATCGAATCCGTACGCGCCTCGACCGAGGCCGGAACGCCGCTGCGGGTCTCGATCGACCACGGCCGGGTGAAGCCCGGGGCGCTGCTGTCATCCGGGGTCGCGGTGCGCATCGAGGTCGTGGTCGACCGCCCGGGCTGGCTCGCCTGGGCACTCGGAAAGACGCGCCGCGAGCAGCTGACCGTCCGGACGCCGGTCGCAGAGGTCGGCGACCGCTGGCCGACGGTGAGCCCCGGATCGCCGCTCACGGTGCACTTCGACGCACCGGTCGACCGCGTCGCGTGGGGCCGGACGAGCGCCACCCGGACGATCGCGATCGGCGGCAGCCGCGTCGTCTCCTTCGGCGCGAAGCCCTCCGCCGGCACGATCGTCGTCCGGTCGGCCGCACGCTCGTGGGAGCGTCTCGGCGATCCCGTCCGCGTCAGCTGGTTCCCGCCGACGCGCGGGCCTGCGGTCCAGGTGAGCCCGGCGGCGGCGAACGTGTCGCCGATCGCCCCGATCCGGCTCACGTTCGCGCGGCCGGTCGACGAGGCGCTCGGCGGCGGCCGGCCGAGCCTCTTGCCGAGGATCGCCGGCCGCTGGCGCGAGCCGGACAGCCACACCCTGCTCTTCGAGCCGAGCGGTCTCGGCTATCCCCTCGGCGCGGACGTGCAGCTGAAGCTCCCCCGCACGGTCAGCGTCGTCGGCACCGGCAAGACCCGGGACGTCGGTGCGCTCACGTTCGCGGTCGCCGAGGGGAGCCTGCTCCGGCTGCACCAGCTGCTCGCGCAAGAGGGCTACTTGCCCGTCGACTGGCGGCCGTCGGGAGAGCCGGTCGCGCGAACGCGCGCGGCCGAGCTGAAGGCGGCGGTCGACCCGCCGGACGGGAGCTTCGACTGGCGGTACCCCGACACGCCGCCGCAGCTGCAGCGCCTCTGGAGCCCGGACGTCATCACCCAGATCACGCGCGGTGCCGTGATGATGTTCGAGGACGAGCACGGCCTGACCGTGGACGCGTTCGCAGGGCCGAAGGTGTGGAACGCCCTGCTGGCCGACGCCCTTGCCGGCAAGCGCCGGACCGACGGCTACAGCTACGTCTACGTCCACACGCACCTGCCACAGCTCCTGACCCTCTGGCACAACGGCAAGGTCGTCCTCACGTCGCCGGGCAACACCGGCATCCCGGCGGCCCCGACCCAGCCGGGCACGTTCCCCGTGTTCGAGCACATCCCGGTCGGCGAGATGAAGGGCACGAACCCGGACGGGACGCACTACGACGACAAGGGCATCCGCTGGATCAGCTACTTCCACGGCGGCGAGGCGCTGCACGCCTTCAACCGCGCCTCGTTCGGGACCCCCCAGAGCCTCGGCTGCGTCGAGCTGCCGCTCGAGACGGCGGCCAAGGTGTGGCCCTACACGCCGATCGGCACGCTCGTCACGATCGAGAACTAGAGGCTGTCCGGTACCAGCCGGGCTCGGGGGCGGGAATCGCGCCCACCCGCTCGCGCCAGGGCTGCGCCTGGCGGCGGGCGATGTCGGCGAGGCGTTCGAGGAGCGGCCGCGACACATCGCGGAGCGCCGCCTCGGACTCCTGCTCGTCCGCGACGAGGCCGGCATCCCAGAGCGTGCGCCCGACGATGAAGCCGCTCGCGCCCGCGGCGCACGCATCGCCGATCTGGCGTTCGAGCGTTTCCGCGTCGGCGCCGCCGCCGAGCAGGACCCAGGGGACCGTCGGCCCGCAGGCCTCGTCGAGCGCACCGCAGGCGTCGGCGGACCCGGGGTACTGCAGCTTGAGGATGTCCGGTCCGAGGGCCGCGAGACGCCGGGCGCCCTGGACGACGAGGCGAGCGAGCTCGCCGTCGGCGACCGTGCCCGCGACGATCGGCTCCAGGATGAGCGCGAGGCCCGCCGCCCGGCAACCGTCGAGCGCGGCCTGCACCACCTCGTCCTGCGCATCCGCCTGTGCAGGGTCGTCGGCGCGATAGGGCAGGAGCAGCTTGCACGCCGACGCGCCGAGTCGCGCCGCCGCCGCCGGGGACCAGCCGGCGAGGAAGGTCGTGCGCCGCACGGCGTCAACGTCGCCGTACCCCTGCGCCTCGAGCGGAACGGCGAGCGCGACCGACCCCGGCAGCGCTCCGGCCGCGATCGCCTGTGCGGCGCCGTACTCGACGTCGAGGAGGACGAGCGTGGCGGCGGGCGCGAGCGCCCGGGCGATCCGGACCTTGAGCGCCGAGACGTCCTCGTCAGAGAGGGAGGGCAGCCCCTTCCGCCTGGCCGCCGTCTGGAGCGAGTCGCGGTGGTCGATCGCGGCACCGGCGATCACGCCGTCCGGGCCTGCGAGCTCGTCGAGCCGGCGGGCGCGGACAGGCGTCCAGCCGGTCGCCGTCACGGGCCGCTCACGTCGGGCGGCGCTGGTCGCGGAGCCGCTGCTCGTACTCTGCGCGCGCAGCCTGCGCCTCGGGCACGTCGGAGACCTCGGCGATCGGGACGTCCCACCACGAGTCGTACCCCGGCACCGGTTCGTACCGGTCGACCTCGACGTGGACGACCACCGTCCCGGCGGCCGCAGCCGCATCGGCGAGCGCCGCGCGAAGCTCCTCGACCGTGCGCGCACGAAGCACCCGCGCTCCCAGCGACTCCGCGTTCGCCGCGAGATCGACCGGCAGGAACGGCGCGGGCTCGGCATCGCCGTCGAGGCCCAGCGACCCACCGGAGCGGTAGCGGTACTGCGTGCCGAACCCGTGGGCCCCCACCGAGCGCGAGAGCCCGCCGATCGACGAGAAGCCGTGGTTGTCGACGATCACGACCGTCAGCTTCACGCCCTCCTGCACGGCCGTCGCGAGCTCGCCCGCGAGCATCAGGTAGGAGCCGTCCCCGACGAGCACGAAGACGTCGCGCTCCGGCGCGGCGAGCTTCACGCCGAGGCCGCCGGCGATCTCGTACCCCATGCACGAGTAGCCGTACTCGACGTGGTAGCCGAGCGGGCCGCGCGTGCGCCACAGCTTCACGAGGTCGCCCGGCATCGACCCGGCCGCGCAGACGACGACCGCCTCCTCGCCCGCGACCTCGTTCACGGCCCCGATCACCTCGCTCTGCGCCGGCAGCGGCTGGTGCCGGAGCCCGTAGAGCCTCGTGACCTCCTCGTCCCACTCGCCGACGAGGCGCTCGGCCTCGGCGCGGTAGAGCGGATCGACCGCCCAGCCGCCGAGCTCGGCGCCGAGCTCGGCGAGCGCGACGCGCGCATCGGCCAGGAGAGAGAGCCCGCGCTTCGCCGCATCGGCCTCGGCGACGTTGATGGACACGAACCCGGCGCCGGGAAAGGCGGTGTTCGACGCCGTCGTGAAGTCGGTCCAGCGCGTGCCCACGCCGATCACGAGGTCGGCTTCGTGCGCGAGCCGGTTGGCGGCGCTCGTGCCGGTCGCGCCGACGGGGCCGACCAGGAGCGGATGCCCGTGGAGCAGCGCCGGCTTCCCCGCCTGCGTCACCGCGACCGGAATGCCGGTGGCGTCCGCGAACCGCTCCAGCTCCTCGCTCGCATCGCTGTAGACGACTCCGCCGCCGGCGACGAGCAGCGGCCTGCTCGCTGCACGGATCGCCTCGGCGACGCGCGCCAGAGCGTGACGGTCCGGCTGCTGCCGGGGCACGTGCCACACCCGCGCCTCGAACAGCTCGGCCGGCCAGTCTGCCGCCTCGGCCTGCACGTCCTGCGGCAGCGCGAGCGTGACCGCGCCCGTGTCGGCGGGCGAGGTGAGGACGCGCATCGCGGCAAAGAGCGCCGGCGTGAGCTGCTCCGGCCGCCAGATCCGGTCGAAGTACCGGGAGACGGGGATGAAGCAGTCGTTCACGGAGACGTCGCCGCGCTGCGGCGCCTCGAGCTGCTGGAGGACCGGCTCGGCCCGCCGCGTCGCGAAGATGTCGCCGGGGAGCAGCAGCACCGGCAGCCGGTTCACGGTGGCGAGCGCGGCGCCCGTGACCATGTTCGTCGCACCCGGGCCGATCGAGCTCGTGCACGCGAGGGCGCCGAGCCGGTTGCGCATCCGCGCGTAGCCGACGGCCGTGTGCACCATCGCCTGCTCGTTGCGGGCCTGGTAGTAGGTGAGCAGCTCGGGATGCTGCTGGAGCGCCTGCCCGAACCCGGCGACGTTGCCGTGGCCGAAGATGCCGAAGCAGCCGCCGAAGAAGCGCTGCTCGACACCGTCTCGCTCCACGACCTGCGCGGCGAGGAAGCGGAGGAGAGCCTGACCCGTCGTCAGCCGGAGCGAGCCGGAGCCGCGGCGGGCGCCGCGGCTCCGGTCGGTTTCATTCCGCACCGCCACGTCTCGAAGCGATGCTAGCCGGATCGCTAGCCCGCGAACACCTCGTTGAACGCGTCGATGTAGGCCTGCGCGTTGCCGGACGGGCCCTTCAGCGTCATCGAGATCGGCCGCTCCGGATGGTTGTAGAAGAACCGGTCGGCACGCTCCTTGTGCCCCGTGTTCACGAGGATCTTGTACGCCTTCTCGTTGAACAACGGGCGGCCGTTCGTGAGGAAGTTCTTCGCGATCCACGGAGCCTGCTCCATGGCGTTGATGAACTTCTCGAAGGAGCTCTGGTTGGAGGACTCCTTCAGCAGCATCTCGGCGTCCATCCAGCCGTAGAGGCCTTCCTTCGGGTCGGCGGAGTTGATGACCGGCCCCTTTGCGTCCCGCACGCGGGCATCCGTGCCGAGGTTCTCGATCGTGAGCCACGCCGACTCGTCGGTCAGGGCCCTGATCACCTCGGTGTTCTGGGAGACGAGCTTGAGGACGTTCGGCTTCAGCGCTTTCAGGAACGCCTTCGCCTTCGAGATCTCGCCCTTCGTCATGTTGTACGGCTGCTTCGCGCCCGTCGCGAGCCCGGCCATGGCCATCAGGTCGGTCGGCTGGTTCTCGAGCACGATCTTCTTCCGGTAGCGCTTGTCGAGCAGCGCGTGGTACGACGTCGGCTTCGGCTTGACGTGCTTCGGGTTGTAGTAGATCTGCAGGCTCGACCACCCGAACGGGTAGCCCATCTGGTTCGAGCCGGCCTTCCAGAAGGGCACGTGGAGCGCCGCCGAGTAGAGCTGCTTCGCCACCGGGAACGACTTGATGTCGAACGGGACGATCAGCCCTTCCTTGTAGAACTTGGGCACCCAGAGCGCGTCCTCGGAAGCCATGTCCCAGCCTCCGCCACCGGCCTTCACCTTGATGTACGCGTCCGAGTCGTCGCTGAAGAGCTGCGGCCGCCCGGCGATGCCCGTCTGCTTCTTCACCTTCTGCAGCTGGGCCGGGAAGTAGTGATCCGACCACGTCAGCCAGTTGAGCGTGACGCCGCCGGCACGCACCTGCGTCGCGCCGAAGGCACGCCCGGCCGTCTCGAGGCCGCGCGCTGCGACGAGCCCGGCGGCTCCGGCGGCCCCTACGGCGAGGAAGCCCCTACGCGTCACCGGACGTTCGAGGTGCTCCATCTCTTGCCCCTCCTTCTCGCGATTCACGACTGCGCCGCGGGCCAGCCACTTGCCGGTTGCGCGGATAGCGGCGAACGTACCATGATGCGGACAACGTGTCCAGCACCCGGACGACCGATCCCCTGAGAACCGGCGTCGTCGGCGGCGGCATGATCGCCCAGGCGATGCACCTGCCGTACCTGCACGAGCTGCAGGACCGCTTCGTGCTGACCGCGATCGCCGAGCCGTCCGAGACCGTGCGCACGGCGCTCCGGGCGCGCTTCGGGATCGAGCGCGACTTCCCCGACTGGCAGTCGATGCTCGAGACGTGCAGCCTCGACGCCGTCCTCGTCGCCTCGCCTGCGGCGACGCACGTCGAGATCGTGCTCGCCGCGCTCGAGCGCGGGCTGCACGTCTTCTGCGAGAAGCCGCTCGCGATCACGCTGGCCGACATCGACCGGATCGTCGAGGCGCGGGACCGCGCCGCGCGCGTCGTGCAGGTCGGGTACATGAAGCGGCATGATCCGGCGTTCTCCCGCGCGCTCGCCGAGCTCCCGGGCTCGGCGGACCGCCTGCGGTACGTCACGATCGTCGTCAACGACCCCGAGTGGGTCCCGTACTTCCTCCCCGGCGACATCCTGCGCGGCGGCGACGTGCCCACCGAGGTGATCGAGGCGACGCGACGCTCCGAGAGCGAGCAGGTCGAGGAGGCGGTCGGCCGCGGCGATCCCGAAGCGTGCTTCGCGTTCTCCGACGGCTACCTGGGCTCGCTCGTCCACCACGTCAACATCGTCAACGGCTTCCTCGAGCGGATGGGCGAGCCGCTCCCGGCGCGCGTCGTCGACGGCGCCTGGTGGAACGGCGGCCGCTCCGTCGCCGGCTACTGCGAGCTCGCGAACGGCGCGCGCTGGGACAGCGCGTGGATCCAGCTGCTCGACACGCGCGAGTACCGCGAGTCGATCCAGCTCTTCTTCGACACGTCGGTGCGGTCGCTGACGTTCCCGTCGCCGTGGCTGAAGATGAGCCCGACCGTGTACGAGCGGCAGGACGCGACGGACTACGCGAACGCCGTCTCGCGGTACCGGTCGTTCGAGGAGGCGTTCAGGCGCGAGCTCGTGCACTTCCACGACTGCTGCATCGACGGCATCGACTGTCTCACCCCGCCGGAGCAGGCGCGTATCGACACGGAGCTCCTGACCGCGATGTTCCTCGCCGCGGAGCGGCGCGGCTCACGGTAGGCCGAGCGCCGCCTTCGCGCGCTCGGCCGCCTCGAGGGCTGCCACCGCGTCCTCGACGGTCGCGCCCTCGCCGCGGGCGAAGGCGAAGTCCTCCGCCTGGGCGACGAGCGCCGCCGCGATCGTCTCGTCGCCGTCGGGCGGGGCGACGAAGTCGATGCGCTCGGCGCGCTCGAGCCCGATCACCTCGATACGGCAGGTCTCGCCCGGGGGATGGCGACGGGCGAGCGTGATCTGCCCGGCCACGCCCCCGTCGGTCGACACGGCGAGCGCGACGAGCTCCGGGTCGCCGTCGACCGGCGCGTCCCACCCGACGCTCCCGGCCGCCCCGGCGACCGTGTCGATCTCGCCGCCGACGAGCCAGCGCAGCTGGTCGAGCTCGTGGACGCCCATGTCGACGACGATCCCGCCGCTCGACCGCGGGTCGCGAAAGGCGCGGGCGGGCGGCAGCTCGTCGAGCTGCGACGAGGAGACGAGGACGACCCGCCCGAACACCCCGCTCCCGATCCGGTCGCGAAGGTCGCGGAGCGCCGGCACGAAGCGGCGCCAGTACCCGACCTGGAGGCGCATGCCGAGCCCCGCGATCGTCCTCGTCTCGGCCGCGGTCAGCCCGCAGGGCTTCTCGCAGAGCACCGGCAGGCCGAGGGCGGCGAGCTCGGTCATCACGGCGACGTGCAGGCGCGTCGGGACCGCCACGAGCGCGCCGTCGACGTCGGGCAGGCGATCGAGCGTCGCCCGTGGTGCGTCCACCTTCGCGGCGGCCTCGTCGGACGGGTCGACGACGCAGGCGATCTCGACCGCCCGCGACGAGGCCAGCGCCCGAGCGTGGGCCGCCCCCATCCGGCCGGCCCCGACCAGGGCGAGACGGAAGCTCACGGCCCCACGAGGGGGACGCGCGGATCCGGGGCGAGCGAGTCCCACGCCGGCCGGATCCACGCCAGGTCGGGATCGT
Organism: uncultured Thermoleophilia bacterium; assembly: GCA_963784765.1. Taxonomy (GTDB): domain Bacteria; phylum Actinomycetota; class Thermoleophilia; order Gaiellales; family Gaiellaceae; genus PALSA-600. The sequence continues at coordinate 112,838 of CAWASP010000017.1, read as the reverse complement.
CCGCCGCCTGCATGGTGCGCCGATCGCCGGCGAGCGCGTTCAGGTAGTACAGGTCGTAGCCGTGCGCAGCCGCGGTCGTGTGGTAGCCGTACGGAACGAGCAGGATGTCGCCGTCGCGGACGGTCTCCGTCAGGTCGAGGCCGTGCCGGGGGCTGTAGAGGCGCTGCACGGCGAAGGCGCCCTCCTCACCCGGCCGCGACCGGAAGTAGTACGTCTCCTCGAGCACCGCCTCGAGGTCGCCGCGGTCCTCGTCGTGCTTGTGCGGCGGGTAGCTCGACCAGTTGCCGGACGGCGTGTAGACCTCGACGACGAGGATGCGCTCCGCCGGGAACTCCGGCTTGACGATGTGCGAGATCTGCCGCGTCGCGTTGCCGGCGCCCCGCACCTCGATCTCGACCTCCTCGGGAGGGATCGGCCGCGGCTCCCGGCGCGTCTCCGCCCGCGCGAAGCAGAGGGCGAGCTGGGCCTCTCCGTCGAGCTCCGCCCGCGTCTCGCGGGGCAGGTAGAGCGAGCGCGGGAGCCCGTCGAACATGCTGCGCCGCCCGCCGACCGCCCACTCGCCGCCGTCGGCCGCGACACGGGCGTCACCGGAGAGCGGCACGATCACGAGCTCGTCCTCCCCCGTCTCGAGGACGGCGCTCCCGTGCAGGTCGAGCACACGGAAGGAGAGGTGCGACCACCCGGCGCCCGCCGGCGTCACCTCGTCCCATGCTCCGGCGCGGAGCAGCAGGCTCATGGGACCTCCGCCGACATGAGCTCGTCCAGCGTCGGCATTGCCTCCGAGCACGGGACCCGCTGGGCGACGTACGCGCCGGCGATGTTCCCGAGCCTGACGCCCTCGCGCAGGCCGAGGCCGCGCACGACGGCGTAGCCGACCGCCGCGGCGAACGCGTCGCCGGCGCCGAGACCGTTGACGACCTCGACCGGCAGGCCCGCGACGTCGAGCACGTCGCCGTCCGCATGGAGCGCGACGCCGTCGCCGCCGCGCTTGAGGATCACCGCCGGAGCGGTCGTGAGCAGCTCGTCGAGCCCTCCGGCGGCCGCGATCTCCAGCGTGTTGCCGATCACGACGTCCGAGTATGCCGCAGCCTCCTGCACCGCGTCCGTGTACGCACCGGGGTCGTCCCAGAGCGTCGGCCGCCAGTCGAGGTCGAGGATCGTCGTCCCCCGGTGAGCGGCGACGAGGCCGAGCGTCGTCTCGCGGCTCGGGGACTGCGCGAGCCCGGTGCCCGTGGCGAACAGGACGGGAGCGCCCGCCACCTCGTCCGCGTCGAAGTCGCCTGGCTGCAGCTGCCAGTCGGGCACGGTCGGGCGGCGGTAGAAGGTGATCGGGAAGTTGTCCGGCGGCCAGATCTCGCAGAAGGTCGGCGGCGTCGGCCACAGCTTGTCGACCGCGAGGAAGCGCGTGTCGACACCCTCCGCCTCGAGGAAGTCGCGGACGAACTCGCCGTGCCCGTCGTCTCCGACACGCGAGACGATCGCCGTGCGCACGCCCAGCCGGGCAGACCCGGTCGCCACGTTCCCCGCGAAGCCGCCCACGTAGCGCGTGTACGTCCGGACCCGGCGAAGCGGCGTTCGAAGCTCGTTCGGGTAGAGGTCGATACCGACGCGGCCGACGACGACCGCCTCGATCATGCGAGCGCCTCCTCGACGAAGCGGCGATTGCGCTCGTCCGCGGCGCGCACCTCCGGCATGTCGGCGATCGTAACGGCGACGCGATCCTGCTCGATCACGCCGAAGCCGTCGAGCGTGCGCACCTCGGGGAGGGCGAGGAAGTCGCTCAGCGGCACGACCCCGCGGCCGAACTCGCAGAAGATGCCGAGCGGCCACGCCTCGTCCATGTCGATCTCCCCGCGGGAGAGCCGCTCGAGCAGGCCGCCGTCCACGTCCTTCAGGTGAACGTGACGCAATCTCTCGGCGTACCGGCGCACGAGCGCGCACGGGTCGCCGCCGCCCACCACGGTGTGGCCCGTGTCGATGCAGAGGCCGATGTCCGTGCGCGAGAGCATCGCCTCGGTCTCGTCCTCGGACTCCACGTGCGTCGCGGCATGCGGGTGCAGCGCGACGTCGAGCCCGCGCGAGCGGACGATCTCGGCGGCGCGCTGCAGCCGCTCGGCCGCACGGTCGACCGTGTCGGCGCTCCAGCCCGACGCCCGGCGCCGTTCCTCGCTGCCGGCGGCGCGCGCCCGCTCCGGCGTCTCCATGTCCGCCAGCAGGACGATCCCACCGCCGGTCGCCTCGAGCACCTCGACGGTCTTGTCGAGCGCGCCGAGATCGTCCTCGAAACCGTCCGCGTCGCCGAGCCGGAGCGGCAGGAACGTCGCGACGAGCTCCACTCCGTACCGGGCGGCCCGCTCGACCGCGGCCGCGCCGTCCGGCGCGAAGTAGCCGGGCGGCCCCGTCTCCGTCTCCGTGTAACCGAGCGCGACGATCGTCTCCAGGAACGTCTCGGGCGGGATCAGGTCGGTGCGATCGATCGTCTGCTCCCAGATGCCCCACGAGACCGGCGCGGTTGCGATGCGCAGACTCATGCGGCCCTCGCACGCACGACGGCGCCGCGCGCGCGCCGCACGAGCTGCGGCAGCGCGAAGGAGAGGCCGAGGAGGAGCAGCGACCCGCCGAGCAGCATCGAGGCGACCGCATTCACCTCGGGCGTGATCCCGAACTTCACCTGCGTGTAGATGAAGATCGGCAGCGTGTTGTGCCCGCCGATCAGGAAGTAGGTGATGATGAACTCGTCGAGCGAGAGCGTGAACGCAAAGAGCGCGCCCGCCAGGATCGCCGGCAGGATCAGCGGCAGCACGACGCGCCGGAGGCGCTGGAAGCTGTTCGCCCCGAGATCGGCCGCGGCGCGCTCGAGCGCCGTGTCGAACCCCTGCAGCCGCGCGGCGACGAGCAGGATCACGAAGGGCGTCGTGTAGACCGACTGCCCGATCACCGCCGTCTCGGGCGAGAGCGTCCAGTGGAACGTGCTCGTGAACAGCACGAGCAGCGACACGCCGATCAGGAGACCCGGAATCATGATCGGAAGGATGAAGATGATCCGGATCCCCTCGCGGAACGGCAGCCGCGAGCGCACGAGCGGGAACGCCGCGGCGGTGCCGACCACCGTCGAGATGGCCGTCACCTGCAGGCCGACCTTGAGCGTCGTCAGCACCGCGTCGTGCACCTGGTAGTCGTGGAACGCCTGCGTGTACCAGGTGAGCGTCCAGCCGGTGATCGGGAACGTGCCATAGCGGTTGGCGTTGAAGCTGAACAGCACGAGCAGCACGATCGGCGCGAACAGGAAGACGTAGATCGCGATCGCGTACCCGGAGAGCAGCACGCGGGTGAACCGCCCGCGCGCCGAGAGGACTTCGACGTCATGCGCCATAGGCTTCCTTCGCCGAAAGGGACTTCCGGAAGATGAGCAGGAGGACGACGATGAACGCCGCGACGAGCAGCGAGACCGCCGATCCGCGCGTGTACTCAGCCGCCTGGAAGAAGTTCACGATCAGGTTGCCGATCATCACGCCGCCCGTGCCGCCGACGATCTGAGGCGTCAGGTACTCGCCGAGAATCGGGATGAACACGAAGATGACGGCGGTGATGATCCCCGGCCGGATCTGCGGCACGAGGATGCGGAAGATCGCCTGCAGCGGCGAGGCGCCGAGGTCCATCGCAGCGCGAAGCTGGTTCCAGTCGAACCGCTCGATCGACGAGTAGAGCGTGAGCGCCCCGAACGGGAAGTAGAGGTAGACGAGGACGAGGATCACGGCGGGACGGTCGTAGAGGAACACGCCGAGCGGGTGGTGGGTGATCCCGACCCACTGCAGGAACCGGTTGAGAACGCCGCGCTCGCCGAGGATCGTCAGCCAGGAGTACACGCGCAGCAGGTAGCTCGACCAGAACGGCACGATCACGAGGACGAGGAGCGGCGTGCGGAGCCGGCGGGGCACGTAGCGCGACAGCCAGTACGCGAACGGGAACGCCAGCCCGATCGCGAGGACGGTCGAGAGGACCGCGACCCAGATCGTCGCCCACATGGTGCTGACGTACGCCGTGACGCTGAAGAAGTAGTGGTAGTTGTCGAGCGTCCACTGGTGGACGACGGCGTAGTCGACGGTCTGCCAGAACGAGTAACAGACGATGATCCCCAGCGGGACGAGGAAGAAGAGGCCGAGCAGCACGATCGCCGGAAGGAACCCGGCGTACGGGACGAGCCGGCCGCCGACACGAGGGACGCGGCCCGCCCGCGTTGGGGTTGCAGCGGTGCCGACGCTCACTCCGCCTCCAGGACGATGCCGTCGGACGGCGACCAGGCGAGGCCGACGGCACTGCCGACGGCCGGCGCCGCCGCCGCGTCGTGGAGCGCGACGATCACCGCGGCCTCGACCGCCTGTGTCTCGACCGCGACGCGTACATGGCTGCCCATGAAGGACGTCTGCACGACGTGACCGTCGAGCGACCCGGCGCCGTGCTCTTCGAACCGGATCGCCTCGGGACGGACCATCAGCGTTACGCGACCGCTGCCGCCGCCGCAGGGGACCTTCGAGCCGTCGGGAAGGTTCGCCACGTCCCCGTCGACGGTCGCGTCGAAGAAGTTCGAGTCCCCGATGAAGTCGGCGACGAAGCGCGACGCCGGCCGGCGGTAGACCTCCTCGGGCGTGCCGAGCTGCTCGATCCGGCCGTCGCTCATCACGGCGATCCGGTCCGCCATCGACATCGCCTCTTCCTGGTCGTGCGTCACGTAGACGAACGTCGTCCCGACGTCGCGGTGGATCTGGGCGAGCTCGATCTGGAGCCTCTGCCGGAGCTTGAGATCGAGAGCCCCGAGCGGCTCGTCGAGCAGGAGGACCGCCGGCCGCTTGACGAGCGCGCGCGCAACGGCGACGCGCTGCTGCTGCCCGCCGGACAGCTGCGCCGGCATCCGGTCGCCGAAGTCCTCGAGCCCGACGAGGCCGAGCGCCTCGTCGACCCGGGGCGTGGACTCGGCGCGGGCGACGCGGTCCATCTTCAGCCCGAAGCGGACGTTCTCGCGCACGTTCATGTGCGGGAACAGCGCATAGGACTGGAAGACCGTGTTGACGGGCCGCTTGTGCGGAGGCAGCTGGTCGATCCGCTCGCCGCGGATCCAGATCTCGCCCTCGGACGCCGCGACGAAGCCTCCGATCAGGTTCAGGGTCGTCGTCTTCCCGCACCCCGACGGGCCGAGCAGGCAGAAGAACTCGCCGTCTCGGATCTGCAGATCGAGGCCGCGCAGCGCGACGAGCTGCCCGTAGCGCTTCACCACGCCGCGCAGGTCGATGCCCGCACCCGCTGCGGGCGGAACGGTCTCGGAGAGCGTCGGTACGCTGGTCGTCACGTGGCCATCTTGCCGCCGGGAGCCGTCCGAACGTACCATCATGCGGACACGCTGTCTAGCATGCGAACAGGAGGTGGGCAGGCTGGCGACGCAGCGGACGGATGAACGCAAGGAGCAGATCCGGGAGAATCCGATCCGGGCGCTCGCGAAGGCGGTGCACCTGCTCGAGGTCCTCGCCGAGGAGCGCGAGGCGACGCCGCGCCGCCTCGCGGAGCTGCTCGACGAGCCGCGCACGACCACCTACCGCCTGCTGCGCAGCCTCGAGGCGCTCGACCTGGTCGAGGCGGGCGCCCAGCCCGGCGCGTACCGGCTCGGCTGGAAGCTGATGCGGCTCGGGGCCGCCGTCGTCGAGCGTCTCGACGAGCGCCAGGCGGCGCTGCCGGTGATGGAGCGCGTCCACGAGCGCGTCGGCGAGACGGTCTTCCTCGTCGTCCGCCGCAACTGGGACGCGGTCTGCATCGAGCGGCTCGAGGGCCTGCGCGTGCAGTCGCTCGCGCTGCGCCTCGGCGGGGCGCTGCCGCTGCACGTCGGCGCCGGCCCGCGTGCGCTGCTCGCGTGGGAGCCGCGCGAGGTCTGGGAGGAGTACGTCGCCTCGGGTCGGCTCACGGCGCTCACCGACAAGACCCCGACGACGCGCGCGGCGCTCTTCCGCGAGCTCGAGGAGACACGCCGTCAGGGCTACGTCGTGAGCGACGAGGACGTGACACACGGGATCGCCTCGCTCGGCGCCCCGATCTTCGACTACACCGGTCACGTGCGGGCCGCACTCTCGATCGGCGGGTTGAAGTCGTTCGTCCTCGGGGATGCACGCGAGGAGTTCGTCGAGCTGCTCGTCGCCGGCGCGCGCGAGATCTCGGCCGTGCTCGGCCACCGCCCGGACGCGAGCAGCTAGAGCCTCGGGTCGAGGACGACCTTCATCGCGCCGTCGCGCTGCGCGATCTCGAGGGCGGCGGCTGCGTCCTCGAGCCGCATCCGGTGCGTCACGATCCGGTCGACGGGCAGCCGCTCGTGGTTCCGGGCGAGCAGCTCGAGCGACGGCGCGTAGGCGGTTGCCGCCTCGCCCCCGATGCCGATCACGGTGACGCTCGTGGTGCAGATGTCCCGGTTCGGGTTGATCTCCACCGGCCCGAGATCGACGAATGCCCCCGACTCGACGACGACGCCCCCGGGCCGTGCCATCGCGAGCGCGAGCGGGAACGTCTGCGGGACACCGGTGCAATCGTGGACGACGTCGGCGCCGCGGCCGGTGTGCTCGCGGACGCGGGCGACGAGCTCGGCAGGCTCGACCTCCGCCGCGCTCAGCGTCAGCGTCGCGCCGGCCGCAGCGGCGGCCTCGAGGCGCGAGGCGAAGAGGTCGATCGCGACGAGCCTGCCGCAGCCGAGGAGCCGCGACTTCAGCACGTGGCAGAGCCCGAGCGGCCCGACGCCGAGGACGACGACGCTCTCGCCGGATGCGACGCCGCCGACGCGCCGCGCGGTCTCGACGCCGTGCGTCACCGCCATCACCTCGGTCAGCACGGCCAGCTCGTCCGGGAGCCCGTCCGGCACCCGGAAGAGCTTCGAGCCCGGCAGCAGGTACATGAGCTCGGACCAGCCGCCGTGGAGTGAGGGCGGCCGCGCGACGTCGAGCGAGTTCCCGTAGTCCTCGAGCTGCTCGCAGAGGTAGTACGGCTGTGCGTTCAGGCAGTACCAGCACCGGCCGCAGACGACGTTCGCGGCGGGAACGATGCGGTCGCCGGCACGGAGCGGCACGCCGTCCGCCGCGACGACCTCACCGCCGGTCGCCTCGACGACGCCGACGTTCTCGTGCCCGCAGATGAGCGGGTAGGAGATGCGCCGTTCGTGCGGCGTGCCCGCGTACTGGACCGTCTCGCCCCGGAACGTGTGCTTGTCGGTCCCGCAGATCCCGGACAGGAGCACGCGCATCACGACCGCCCCCGGCTCGGGGTCGGGGACGGGGAACCGCTGGACCTCGATCGCGCCCGGGCCGGTCATGACCGCTGCGCGGACGGTCACGGCGTCACCTCGTCGACGCGCACCCACCGCCGTTCCGCGGCGGCACGTTCGATCGCCTCGCACACGCGCTGCACGCGCAGACCGGTCTCGAGATCGGGATCCCACGGCCCGTCCGGCCACCGGGCGAGGTGGTCGGCCGCCTGGTTGACGAAGCTCGTTCCGTAGCCGACGCCCTGGCCGATCGGCCACCAGTCGCCGGCATACGGATGCTCGGGGTGCTCGGCGCGGATGCGATGCAGGCCGTAGAGGCCGGGCTCCTCTCGCGTGTCGCCGTACCAGAGCTCGTTCAGCCGCTCGTAGTCGAAACGGAGCGTCCCGTGCGTCCCGTTCACCTCGACGACGAAGTCGCACGGCCGCCGCGCACAGGTGCGGGCGATCTCGAGCACGCCCGTCTGGCCGCCGGCGAAGCGGACGAGCGCGGCCGAGGCGTCGTCGATCTCCACCGCGCGTCCACTGCGCTCCGGCGTGAACGTCGCGGAGTGCGCGCTCACCTCGACGACGTCCCCGACGATCCACTGCGCCAGGTCGATCAGGTGCGCGCCGAGGTCGCCGATCGTGGACCCGCCGACGCGCCGCTCGAAGCGCCAGTCGAACGGGATCGCCGGATCGAGGAACTCGTCCGACAGCCAGCTGGCCCGCCAGAGGAGGACGTCGCCGATGCGTCCGCCGTCCACCATCCGCTTCAGCAGCGACAGCGCGGGCAGTCGGCGGTAGTTGAACCCGATCGCGTTGAGCACGCCTGCGGCGCGGACGGCCTCGACGGCTGCGGCCGCTTCCGCGTACTCGACGCCGAGCGGCTTCTCGCAGAGGATCGCCTTGCCGGCCGCGGCGGCCGCGGCGATCAGCTCGGCGTGCGATCCCGGCGGGGTGCAGATGTCGACGATGTCGATGTCGGGCCGCTCGACGAGCTCCCGCCAGTCGGTCGTCCACGCCTCGACGCCGAAGGCCGACGCGGCCCGTGCGACCGACTCCCGGTCGCGACCGCTGATCAGCCGCAGGCGCGGGACGACTCCGAGACGTCGGACGCGTGGGGCGACGGCGTACGCGTACGCGTGAGCGCGGCCGGTCATCCCGTACCCCGCGATACCGATCCCGATCTCGACGTTCGCGCCCACCGGGCGACCCTAACCACCCCGGGCGAGAACGGTCGCGACGATCCCAACCGCCAGCAACACGCCGCCTGCGACGTCGGTCGGCGTGTGGTCACCGAGGGCGACGAGCGCAACCGGCACGGTGAGCGCCCAGGCGAGCATGGGGCGGGCGCGGGGCCAGACCGATGCCACGGCCGCGGCGGCGACGAGAGCCCGGACCGTGTGCCCGCTCGGATACGACTGGTCGAAGCCGACCACGTGCAGCCCACCGGAGTACAGCGCGGGGCGGGTCACGATCGCCTTGCCGAGCACCTCGACGACGTTGGCGGCGAGCCAGGCGCCGAGCCACGCCGCGGCCTGCCGCGGCCGGCCCCGGCGGGCGAGGGCGAGCGACGCGGCGAGCACGAGCGCGAACGAGACGAGAACCGACGCCGGGTACGTCCAGAGCGAGACGAGGGTCGCCCCGAGCGTCGACCTCGTCGGCGGCAGGGTGAGATCGCCGAGAGACGGCCCGTGATGGTGGTTCGGGACGAGCCAGGGCATGAGGTGCGAGACGGCGTCCTGGTCGAGCCGGTCGAACGACCCGCGCCAGACGAGGACCGTGACGACGAGGAACGCGGCGCCGGACGCCGCCTCGAGGGCGGCGATGCGGCGGGTCACGCCTCGGTGGCCGCCACGGGACGGAGCGGCGCGACCACGTCGGCGACGCCCGCGAGCCAGGCGTCCACGAGCGGAAGCTCGCGCGCGGGCAGGAAGCCGCCCTCGACGAGCGCCTCGTAGCAGCGCCGCAGGCCCTCGCCGATGTGCTCGAGGCCGGGCCGGAGGTGGAGCGCCGCGAGACGCTCGCACAGGTCGCGGTTGCCGACGTAGCCGGCGACCTCGTCGCGGAAGTCGCGCATCAGGTCGTGGCTGTTCCGTTCCTGGCGCACGGTCGCCTCGTGGAAGAGGAGGCTCCAGCCGTTGGCCCAGGCGATGCGCTGCGCGACGAAGCTCCGCCAGATGTCGGTCATGCGGAACGAGCAGTGCGCCGGCAGGTACAGGAGCGGGAAGGCCTCGGCAAACCAGGTCGTATTCTGGCTGTTGAACGGACAGAACGAGCCGGCACCGAGCGCGATGCTCGATCCGCGGTCGAATCGGAACGGCGTCCCGAGCACGAGCCGGTAGATGGCGTCGACGTCCGGGTCGTCGTCGACGAGGCCCTGCTGGATCGGGAAGTCCCGCCGGCAGGTGGGGAGTGACGCGCGCAGGGGCTCCTCGGACTGAACCGCGTCGAGCGGGAGCCCGCGCGGCCACACCGGCACGTCGGTGAAGTAGCGATAGACGTTCACGAACGGCCTCGGGCCTGCGAGCAGCGCGTCCCGCGAGCGGGCCCGCGGCTCCCAGAACGACGGATAGGCGACCGTGTCGTCGTCGGTCTCGACGATCGTCTCCGCGCCGCGGGACATTGCGATCAGATAGCCGATGTTCTTCCGGGCGTAGTGGCGCGTCGGGCAGATCCTGGCAAGCTCGAAGTCGAGCGCACGCTGCGCGTCGAGCCCGTAGAAGTCGCAGCCGTCGAGGTCGAAGCCGGGCGGGCTCGCCTCGTCGCCGATCAGCACGAAGTCGACGCCGTGCTCGAGCGCACCGGCTGCGAGGCGACGCAGAGGATCGCTCGGTCCTGCGATCGACGTGAGGACGAGGGTGTGCATCCGCTCAGAGATCGCCCACCAGGCGAAGGCGGAAGAGGTGCAGCAGGTTCGCGCAGGCCTCACGAATCGCGCTCAGGTCGACGCGGTGGGAGGCGGAGTCGTAGTGGATCGGCACCTCCGCGACCCGAAGGCGCCGGCAGTAGGTGCGGATCTCGGTCTGGAAGAACGGCCCCTTCGAGCGGATGCCCCTGTCGAGCACGAGCTCGAGCGCCTCCCGCGTGAAGAGCTCGAAGCCGCCGGTCATGTCGGTCAGCCGCGTGCCGAGGAGGGCGTTCGCGAGGAGCGTGCCGACGCGGCTGATCGCCCGGCGACGGCGTGGGCCGAGGTTCGAGCCGCCCGGTGCGAACCGTGTGCCGAAGACGCAATCGCGCCCGGCGGCCATCGCCGCGACGAGCTTTCCGATGTCCGTGGGATCGTGGCTGTACCCGGCATCGATCTCGAGGATCCAGTCGCAGCCGTCCGCGATCGCCTCGCGGTAGCCGCGGATGTATGCGTCTGCCACGCCCCGCGTCTCCGGCGCCCACACGACCCGCAGCCGAAGCTCGTGCTCCGAGAGCGTGTCGAGCAGCTGCCTCGTGTCGTCCGAGGAGACCGTGTCGAGCACCGCGTAGAACACCACCGACACGAACCCGAGCGCTCTGCACTCTGCGAGCACCTGCCGGACGAAGCGCTCGGCGTTGTCCGCCTCGTTGGCCATCGGGCAGACGACGCCCAGCCGCGGGCCGGGGTCAGTTGAAGGGAACATGGCGGAGCGCATCGGGAGTCGTCCGCCGGTAGATCGCGAAGAAGTCGCGGTCGTCGGGAACGAGGTAGCGGTTGGTCGGCTGCTGGACGTTCGGGACGACCTTCGTCGCGTTGCCCACCCCGCCGTGCCCGTAGGTGACGAGGGTCGGCCACTCCGCGTTGATGTCCAGCTCGACGGCGCGGACGGCGCCGGCATGGATGAGCGCGGCCGCGAGGCTCGCGGCAGTCTGGTAGTCGGCGGCGAGGTAGATCAGGTTGCCGTGGCGGTCGATGCCGACGCCGGAGCGCCACACGCGCACGGCGTTCCCGAGCGTGCTGCCCCAGAGCGAGTTGTCGACAAGCAGGGGGTTGGGCTTGCCGCCGTCGACGATCAACGGCAGGTTCTGGAGCGCAGCGACGACGCGCGGCCCGGGCGTCTCGTGACCCTTCCACGAGAGCACGTTCACCTGTCCCGTGTCGTACGCGACGATCGTCCCCTGCCCCTGGCGGAGCGGCTCGGCGGTCTGCCTGTTGACCGAGAACCCGCCGTGGCCGTCGCGGTACTGGAAGCCGCTGTTGAACGTCGCGAGCAGGCGCCACCGCTGCGACTGCGGCACCTCCATCGGGCCGCGCGGAGACGCGTTCGGCGGCTCGTACCTGCCCGGGTACAGCGCGAGCTGGGTACGCGTGTGGTCGAACCACGCGACGTAGGCGACGTTGCGCGGATAGTCGGCCTCGTTCCGGAACGTCGTCACCAGCACCGGCGCGCCGCCGTCCACGACGCGGCCCGTCGAGCGCCAGACGCCTTCGCCGGGAAGCGCCGGGGAGATCACCGGCCGGATGCGCGGCGGGACGTACTCGGCGACGCGGGCCTTCGCCTTCGTCGCTCTCGCCGGAGGCGGAGCCGGGGCCGGGGCCGGGGCGGCGCCGACCGTGGGCAGCGTCCGGAGCGCCGGACCGCCCTTCGCCGGCGCCTTCCAGCTGTAGTAGATGCGCTCGGCGTTGTTGACGAGGAACGCGCCGTGGTGGCTTCGGAGCCACTCGACGCTGCGGATGCCGAACGGCAGGCTCGACGGCCGCAGCATGTAGGAGGTGTAGGAGTAGGCGACCGGCGCGAGCACCGCCGCGACAACGAGCGCCATCGCGCGCCGCCGCGCCCGCCGCCGCCGCCGCTTCGCGTGCAGGCGCCGCGCCTGACGCAGGGAGCTGAGCGACGCCGCGTCCCGCGACGGCTCGGAGCGATACGACACGGTCACTCCGCGACCACGAGTGAGATCTCAGTCGGGCGACATGAGCGAACGGTGAGCCGATCCCGCTCCCGATGCGGCATCCGCGCCGCTTTCGTTGCCTCTCCAGAGCCTCGGTTACACCAACTCGTAGGCCCCCCTTATGCGGCTCTTAGGTCCACGCGAGAGAACCAGGGCGTGCAGGCGTTCGCCCCGACCCCGCTGCAGGAGGACTCCCCGCCCGAGAGGCTCGTGCGCCGGGCCTCCGTCGTCGGGTCGCCCGACAGCCCGACGAACCGCAGGCTCGCAGCCGCGCTCTGGGCAGAAGGAGTCCCGGCGCAGGTCGTCACCCCGCAGGGCCTGCGCGCCACGACGAACGGCGATCTCGTGGTGAACCGCGTGGACGTCTTGCCGACCCTCGACGGCGCCGGCCCGGGCATGTGGTGCCTGACCGGCGTCGAGGAGACCGGGGCGGAGCTTCTCAACCGCCCGACCTCGCTCTATCTCGCCCACGACAAGCTCGCCACGGCCGGCGTCCTCGCCGAGGCGCGCATCCCCCACCCGCGCACGGTGCACGTGCGAAGCCGGCGCGACGTACCGCCGTTCGAGCCGCCGTTCGTCGTCAAGCCGCGCTTCGGCAGCTGGGGACGCGACGTCGTGCTCTGCACGGATCGCCGGTCCCTCGGCCGCGCGCTCGACGAGGCGAGCCGACGCGCCTGGTTCCGGCAGGACGGCGCGCTCGTGCAGGAGCGCATCGGCAGAGAGCGCAGCGACCTGCGCGTGCTGGTCGTCCGCGGCGCCGTCTGCGGCGCCGTCCGCCGCGTCGCCGCGCCGGGGGAGTGGCGGACGAACATCGCACTCGGCGGCACACGCCGGCCGGCCGATCCCGACGCCGCGGCCTGCGACCTGGCGGTTCGGACCGTGCGCGCGCTGGGCCTCGATCTGGCCGGCGTCGACCTGATGCGCGACGCGACCGGGGACTGGATCGTGATCGAGGTGAACGGCGCAGCGGACTTCACCGCCGAATACGGGATCGCGGGCCGCGACGTGTTCGCCGAGGCTGCCGCGGCCCTGCTCGACCGGCGGGACGAGGCGACCGGTGACACAGGCGACGGGTTTTCGGCAGTCCCGTCGGCACATTCACCGATTTGAGCCCGTGCCGGGCGACGGACGATGGCGTCGTGACCCACGAAGACGACCTCCGCCACTGTCACGGCTTCACGGTCGACACCGACGCCGGCCATCTCGGCTCGGTGCTGCACGTCCGCGAGCCGGTGCCGGGCTTCCTCGTCCTCCACGTCGCGACGCCGACCGGCGTCGTGCTCGTGCCGCACGAGGCGATCCGGCACTTCGATGCGCACGAGAAGCGCATTGCGGTCGTGCTGCCGGGTACGAGCTTGCCGCACGGGATCCGGGAACCACATCCGGATGCCACGCCCGTGTAGCGATCAGCGCTGTCGAGCGACCACGTAGGCCGAGACCGCCCGGATCTCCGCGGCGGACAGCTTCGTGCGTGTCGGCATCACGCGCGTGAAGCTCTCGACGTCGGCGAGGCTCATCGACCCGGTGGCGAGGTCGCCGCCCTCGGTCTTCGTGTCGTGACCGGTCAGGCTGTGGCAGTCGCGGCACGACGAGTCGAAGACCCGGCGCCCGAGCGTGCCGCCGCCCGCGCCGCTGCCGCACCCGCCGGCGGCGAGCGCAGCGAGCAGTGCGGCCGCGGCCAGCGTCGTGCAGGATGGCGCAGCCATGTGGGACCCGAATCCTGACCTGAGCGCCGCCGCGCTGCTCGGCGACGCGCTCCGCGCGGCGAGATACGACGCCGATTCGATCGACGAGCTTCTCGGCGAGGAAGGCACGGGCGCCGACCTCGGCGACACCGTCGTGCTCGAGCGGCGGTTGCCCGACGAAGCCGTCGGGACGGCGATCCGCCTGTGCCTGCTGCAGCGGCCGGTCACCGAGGCTGCCGCCGCGACGGCGCTGGGCGACGACGGAGTCGGGGCACTCGTCGGCCTCGGCTTCGTCGAGCGGGAGAGCGGCGTGCTCGCGCCGCGCGCGCGGATCGTGCCGACAGAGGGCGTCTACCTCGCCTTCGACGGCTTCTCACTGGGCGCCGCCGACCCGCCCGGCTGGGTCGCGAGCTTCACCCCGACGGCGTACTGGCTTGCATCGCTCACTCCACGCGGGCGGGTCGGACGGGCGCTCGACATCGGCACCGGGAACGGCGCGCACGCCTTGCTCGCCGCGAGGCACGCGGACCACGTCGTCGCCACCGACGTGAATCGACGCGCGCTCGCCTTCACGCAGATCAACGCGGCGATGAACCACATGGCGAACGTCGAGACGAGGCTCGGCAGCCTGTTCGAGCCGGTGCACGGCGAGACGTTCGACCTGATCACGTGCAACGCCCCGTACGTCATCTCGCCCGAGCGGCGGTGGGCCTATCGCGACGGCGGGCTGCGGGGCGACGAGCTCTCGCGGCAGGTCGTGATCGAGGCGGCCCGGCATCTCGCGGAGGGCGGATTCGCATCCGTCCTCGTCAGCTGGCTCGCCGAGTCGGAGAACGAGCCGGACGCGCACGTCGAGCAGTGGGTCGACGGCAACGGCTGCGACGTGTGGATCCTCGGGCTCTCGACCGTCGACGCGCTCGACCACGCGGCGGGCTGGAACGACCACCTCACCACGGACCCGGACGCCCTTGCCCGCGCGCTCGACGAGTGGGCCGGCTACTTCCGGGAGCTCGGCGCCGCGGTCGTCACCGAGGGGGCCGTCGTGCAGCACCGCCGGCGCGGCTCGAGGCATGTCGTGCGCGCGGACACCGCGGACGAGGACGAGCTGGAGTACGCGGGCGACCAGCTCGACCGCGTCTTCCGCGCTTTCGAGCTGGTCGCCGAGCAGGGCGACGCGGTCGTCGACCGGCTCGTCCTCGCCCTCGCCGACGACGCGCGGCTGGTGGAGGAGATCGACCGCGACGGCGACCTCCGCTCGGCGGTGCTGCGGCTCGAGGAGGGGACCTGGCCCGAGGTCGACGTCGAGCAGGAGGTCGCGTCGGTGCTCCTCGAGCTGGGCGCGGGCCGAACGCTGCGGGCCGCGGTGGCCGCGACCGGCGAGAAGGAGCCGAAGGGCCTACGCGGCGCCGTGCTCGACCTGCTCGAGCTGGGCTTTCTGGACGTGCTCGACTAGCACCGTCGACCGGTAGATGCGCGCGCCGAGGTAGAACGCGAACGACAGCGAGCTGATGAAGAAGGTCGTCGGCCAGGGCTGGACGAGCGAGAGCAGGATGCCTCCCTCGGTGGACACGACGGCGATCGCGACGCTGAGGAGCACCGAGAGGCCCGGGCGACCGGTCACGTACTGGGCCGCGGCGGCGGGCGTGATCACGAGCGTCAGGACGAGCAGCACGCCGACGACCTGGATCGCCTCGGCGGTGGCAAGCGCAAGCAGGACGAAGATGGCGACCGAGAGCGCGCGCACCGGGACGCCGCGCGCCTCCGCCACCTCCGGATCGACGCTTGCGAAGAGCAGCGGCCGGTACACGAGCGCCAGCGCGCCGAGCACCAGCGCCGCGACACCCGTGAGACCGTAGAGCTGCGTGTCGCCGACCCCGACGATGCTGCCGAAGAGCAGGTTCGTCGCCTGGGTCGCGTACCCCTGGTAGAGCGACAGGAACAGCACGCCGACACCAAGCCCGAAGGCGAGAACGGCGCCGATCGAGCTGTCGCGCTCGCTGCCGCGCAGCGACAGCAAGCCGAGCACGCCGCCGACCAGCACCGAGCCCGCGAACATGCCGAGCACCGGGTCGACGCCGATCGCGAGCGCGCCCGCCGCGCCGGTGAAGCCGAGCTCGGAGATGGCGTGCACGCCGAAGGAGAGGCCGCGCGCGACGACGAAGGTCCCGATCGCGCCCGACACGATCGCGACGACGAGACCCGCGAGGAGCGCCGTGTGCACGAAGTGCTCTTGCAGCAGCTGCCAGAACATCAGTCGTGGTCGTGGTGGTGGTGATGCTCGGAGTCCGGAGTGCCGACGACGACGACGCGACCGCGTACGCGCAGCACGTCGACGTCGGTCCCGTACAGGCGCGAGAGCGTCTCCGAGGTGAGGACCTCGTCGACCCCGCCGATCGCCCAGGTTCCGCCGGCGAGGTAAAGCACCCGATCGACGGCGTGCAGGACCGGGTTGACGTCGTGGGTGACGAAGAGGACGGGCGTGCCGGTCCGCCTGCGGTGGCCGTCGAGCAGATCGACGACCACCCGCTGGTAGGCGAGGTCGAGCGAGAGCAGCGGCTCGTCCACCAGCAGCAGGCGCGGCTTGCAGACGAGCGCCTGGGCGACGCGCAGCCGCTGCTGCTCGCCGCCGGACAGGCGGCCCACGTTGGCGTCGGCGTAGGCGCCCGCGCCGACCGATGCGAGGGCCGCATCGACGCGGCCCTGCCAGCCGCGGCTCGAACGCCCGACCCCGAAGCGGTGGCCGTCGACGCCGAGCCTGACGAGATCGCGGCCGCGCAGCGGCAGCTCGCGGTCGAACGCGCGCTGCTGCGGCACGTAGCCGATCGATCGCCTGCGCCGGGCCGGATCGGCGCCCTCGATCAGCACCGTCCCCTCGCTCGGGCGCACGAGCCCGAGCAGCAGACGCACGAGCGACGTCTTGCCGGCGCCGTTCGGGCCGAGCACGGCGAGGAACTCGCCCTGCTCGAGCTCGAGCGAGAGGCCTTCGAAGAGCGTCCTGCCGCCGAGCCGCAGACCAACGCGGTCGAGGACGGCGACGGGGCCGGTCTCAGCCATCGAGCGCAGCTCCGAGCGCGCGCGCCTGACGAAGCTGCCAGGCCTGGAAGTGGAGGCCGGACGGAAGCGTCTCCGAGACGCCGACGACCGGGATCCGGGCGGACACGGCGGCCTCGCGGACCCTGCTCGTGATCGGCGAGACCGCCTGCGTGTTGTAGAGGAGGACCCGAGCCTTCCCGCTCCGCATCAGGTCGAGCATGTCCGCGACGGCCGAGGGCGGCGGCTCGGACCCGTCCTCGATCGCCTGCGTGAACGCGTGCGGCGCGACGTTCCGCAGGCCGGCCGCAGCGAGCAGGTACCCCGGCACCGACTCCGTGTAGGCGACGCGCTCGCCCGCATGCGCCGCGCGGATCGCCGCGACCTCCGCGTCGAGCGGGGCGAGGCGCTCGTCGAAGCGTGAGAGGCCGGCGCGAAACGCGGCCGTCTCCCGCGGAAGCGCGCGCTCGAGCGCACGCTCGATCGCGGCGGCGATCCTCGGGAGCCGGGGGACGTCGTACCAGAGGTGCGGGTTCGCGCCGCCGCCGTGCACGCCGAGCACGTCTGCGACCGTCACGGTCACGCGGCTCGACGAGGGCGCGGCATTCTCGAGCTTCGTCATGAAGGCGTCGTAGCCGAGGCCGTTCTGGATGACGACGCGCGCGTGCGCGACCGCGAGCCCGTTCGCGGTGCCCGGCTCGAAGAGGTGCGGGTCGGCGTTCGGGTCGGTCAGGATCGAGGTGACGGCGACCCGGCCGCCGGCGATCTGCGCGGCGATGTCGCCGTAGACGTTCTCGGCGGCCACCACGGTCGGCGTTCCACCGGTGCGCGCGCTCCCGCACGCCGTCACGGCGGGCGCGAGCAGTAGAATGAGAATGATTCTCATCCTCATGGATGCGTATGCTACGGACAATGTCAAGCAGCGAGGAGCTCACGGGACTGCTCGAGCGCAAGGGCGTCCGCCCCACCCGGCAACGGCTGCTCGTGCTGGCGGAGCTCGCAGCCGAGCCCGACGACGCCACGGCGCAGGCGCTCTGGCAGCGGCTGCGGGAACGCCAGGGCGAGCACATCGGCCTCGCAACCGTCTACCGGACGCTCGCGCTGCTCCACGAGCACGGCGTGATCGATGCGCTCTCACACCACAGCGGCAGCGAGCGCTGCTACCGCCTCTGCGCCGACCACCATCACCACCATCTGCTCTGCGAGCGCTGCCACCGGGTCGTCGAGATCGACGAGTGCACGCCCGGCGGCTGGGTCGAGGACGTCGCGCGCCGGCACGGCTTCGCCGTGTCGGACCACCACATCGAGATCAGCGGCCTCTGCGCCGGCTGCCGCTCGCGAGACCCCTGACGAGATCCGCGACGGCCGGGTGACCCGGCGCTACGGGTGGATCGTCTCGTGGACGGGGAACTCCTTGATGTCGGGCGGCCCCTGCGGCTCGACGCCCGCCGCCGCCATGCCCTCGCCGATCCGCGCCGAGAACGCGTCGAAGTCCTCGCGCGACTCCCAGAAGTCGATGATCCCCCAGCCGCCGTCGATCGGCCCGGAGGCGTGATAGAGCAGCCCCTTCGGCGGGGTCCGGTCCGGGTTGATCGCGTCGTGCGCCTTGTCGAACCGCTCCTGCGTGATCCCGGCAAGCTTGATGCGGATCCCAACGGCCATCGCTGCCTTCCTCTCGATCGGGGGCACGATTCTAGGGGGAGCCGAGATCGCCGGACAAGGCCCGGGCCGAGTCGGCGTCGCCGGACGAGTCGGGCGGGGTTGCGGGCGGGTGACGAGGGTGTGAGCGGCCTGCGCGGCCGTGATGCTTGACCAGGCTTGTCTTGATGCGCACAATCGAGCTTCCGCAGCGGAGGGAGGTCATCGATGTCCTGGAGTCTCAAGGGAAGCTACGTCGAGACGTGCTCCTGTGAGTTGATGTGCCCGTGCAATCTCTCGTTCGACCACGGCGCGACATACGACTTCTGTCGCGTGACGCTCGTGTTCAACATTCGCGAAGGGGAGATCGAGGGCACGCCGATCGGCGGCTTGAAGGTTGCCGCCATCGCGGACACCCCGAAGGTCATGACGGAGGGGAACTGGCGGCTCGGCGTGTTCGTCGACGAGCGGGCGACGGACGAGCAGCTCGAGAAGCTCGTCCAGGTCTTCAGCGGGCAGCTGGGAGGCCCGATGGCGGCGCTCGCCCCACTTGTGGGTGAGATGCTCGGGGTCGAGCGCGCGGCGATCGAGGTCGTCGACGACGGGCTGCGCCACAGCGTTCGCGTCGGCGATGTGATCGACTTCGAGATCGAGGATGTGGTGCCCTTCGGCGTCGAGACGGGCGAGCCGGTCCGGTTCTCGGGCATGTTCCACCCCGTCGCGTCGGATCTGACAATGGCCGAGGCCAAGCGCTCGCGCATCAGTGCCTTCGGGATCGAGTACGAGGGCAAGACGGGGCTCTCGACTTCCGAGTTCGCCTGGGCCGCCTGAGCCGATGCGCGCTCTGGCGGAGGAACGCGTCCCCGGCGGCGCGGGCCTTGCGCCGGCGTTCGCGGCCGCACGCAGCCGGCTGGGCCTGATCGCGCTGCTCTTCGCGCTCGCCGGCGCGGGCTGGTGGTGGACGGTCGACCAGATGCAGGGCATGGACGACGGCCCGTGGACCGGGCTCGGGACCCTGGGCTGGTTCCTCGGGGTATGGGTCGTGATGATGGCGGCGATGATGCTGCCGTCGGTGGCACCGACGGCAGCCCTCTATTCCCGCATGACACGCGCGCGCTCGCCGCTCTCGCCGCTGCTCTTCACCGTGGGCTACCTCGCAACCTGGGCGGGAGCGGGGCTGCTCGCCTTCGCCGGCGGGGTCGCCGGGAGGCGGCTCGTCGGTGACGTTCTCGCATGGGACCGGGCGGGTCGCTGGATCGCGGGCGCGACGCTCGTGCTCGCCGCCGTCTACCAGCTGACGCCGCTGAAGGACGTCTGCCTGGGGAAGTGCCGCAGCCCGCTCGGGTTCCTCCTCGGCTCCTGGCGCGACGGGCCGGCCGGGGCGCTGCAGATGGGCGCGAGGAACGGCGCGTGGTGCCTCGGATGCTGCTGGGCGTTGATGGCGTCGCTCTTCGCGCTCGGGATCATGAGCATCACCTGGATGGCGTTCGTGTCCGCCGTGATCGCGATCGAAAAGACGGTTCCGTGGCATCGAGCCGCCGCCTACGGAACGGCCGCCGCTCTGCTCGGCCTCGGCGTGCTCCTGCTCGCGGCGCCCGACGCGATCCCGGCACTGACGATCCCCGGCAGCCATCCGATGCAGATGGGGCAGATGGCGCCGTAGGGCCGGTCGCGCCCTGCCCGGGCGCCCTGGGTCAGCCGGCCGCGGGGAAGCCGGGCGTCGAGAGGACCCGGCCGTCGGCGAGGATCGTCATCGCCTCGTAGCCACGGGGGAGCCGGGCCGTCCACCGCGGGCCGGCGAGACCCATCGCGAACGCCGCCGTCGCGTAGGCGTCGGCGGTCGCGAGCTCGGGCCCGGTGATCGTCACGGACAGCACGCCGGCGGGGGGCGCGCCGGTGAACGGGTCGAAGACGTGGGCCCCACGCTCGTAGCCTCCCGATGTCGCGACGGCGCCCTCCGTCGCGTGCACGACGTTCGCGACCGCGGACCCGAGCCTCGGATGCTGGATGCCGATGCGCCAGTGGGGCTCGGGGATCGCCCGGCCCCGCACCGCAATGTCCCCGCCGGCGTTGATCGCGTAGTTGCGAGCGCCGGTGTCGTCGAGCAGCGCCGCCGCCCGGTCGACCGACCAGCCCTTCACGAGCCCCGATGGATCGAGTGCGTGCCGCTCACGTGCGCGCACGTCGAAGTAGCCGAGCGTCTCGCCACGGAGCTCCTCGCAGCGCGCGAGCACGCCGCGCACCTCGTCGTTCGCCGCCGCCGCGTCGAGCTCGCCGCGGTTGATGCGGCTGATCTCGCTGGTCTCCTTGTACGTGCTGAACGTCTCGTCCACCCAGCGGAACCACTCGAACACCCGGTCGAGGCACGTCTCGGGCACGTCGTCGCGCACGTCGACGACGATCGGCATGCCCATCACGTCCTCGACGCGCAGCACTACCAGCGCCGCGCCTTCAGGATCGCCGACTGCAGCGAGTCGCGGAAGGCGAAGCTCGTGTACGTCGCCCCCGACACGAGATCGATGCCCGTGCTCTGCGCACGCAGCGTCTCCTGCACGAGGATCGGAAGCGCCTGCTCGTTGATGAAGACCGACCGTCCCGTGTGGTCCGGGTAGACCGGGACGCGCACCTTCGTGATGCGCCGCCGGACGGTCTTCTTCTTCGTCTTCAGGATCGTGGTCGTCGTCTTCCTGACCACGATCGTCACCTGCACGTCACCCCAGCGATCGGCGCTTCCGGCCACGCCGGTGAACGACCTGGTCGCGCTGACCACCTTCTTCTTCGGTTTCGCCTTGACGTTCGCCTGGGCGATCGCCTGCGTCCCGGGAAGGGCCAGGGAGAGGGAGGTGAGCAGGACGACGGTGGCTTTGCGCATGGGGCTCCTTCGATCGTTCTAGATCAGGGCGAACCGCTCGAGATGGACGTGACGCCGCGGCACCCCTGCATCGCGCAGGTTGCGCTCCAGCACCACTGTCATCGCGGGCGGGCCGCAGAGGTAGACCTCGCGCTCGGCGACATCGGGGACGAGCTCGCGAAGGTGCGCGGCGGAGAGGAGGTCGCGGCCGTCACCCCGGTGGTCGCCGACGACGTAGTGCACGGTCGCACCGCGCTCGGCGGCGATCGCGTCGAGCTCGTCGCGGAAGATCAGATCCTGGTCGGCGACGACGCGGTAGCAGACGACGACGTCGCCGGACATCGACTCGAGCAGCGCGCGCACCGGCGTGATCCCGATCCCGCCTGCGACGAGGAGCACCTTCTCGAGCCGGCGCCCGGACTCGGTGAACGTGCCGAGCGGCCCTTCGGCGAGGACGCGCGTGCCCGGCCGGAGCGTCGCCATCCGGCCGGAGTGGTCACCAAGGTTCTTGACGGTGATCCGGAACGAACCGCCCTTCGGCGCCTCGGAGAGAGAGAACGGATGCGCCGTGGCGAACCGGTGGCGGTCGAGGAAGCGCCAGAGGAAGAACTGCCCGGGCCGGGCGCCGAGCCGGTCGAGCGCGCGGCCTGCGATCCGGACGGAGACGACGCCGGGCCCCTCGACCACGACCTCGGCAACCCGCAGCCGGTGGCGGAACGCGCGCGCGAGCGGCAGCAGCACGCGGAAGCCCACGAGCAACGCGAGCGTGGCCGCGTAGAGGGCGCGCCAGTAGTCGGCGGCGACGGTATCGAGCACGAGCTCGTTCCCCGTCGGTATCTCGTGGAACCACGAGAGCGCAATGCCGGCGTACACGAGCAGATGCACCGCGTACCACCACTCGTACGGCAGGCGGCGACGCACGATCACGTACGAGGTCGCGACGACACCGAGCATGAAGGCGGTCCCGACCGTGGCGGTGATCATCCCCGGGTAGATCCCACCGCCGAGCATCGTCGAGAGCTCGCTGCCGAGCGTGACCCTGTCGAGGAGCGTGTAGCCCCACACGGTGAAGACGACGTGCAGGACCACGAGGTCGATGCATGCGTGGCCGTTCCAGCGATGCCAGCGCGTCAGCCGGTCGAACCCGACGAGTCGCTCGAGCGCCGGGATGCGCGCCAGGAGCACGACCTGGACGAGCGCGAGATACGCGCCCTCGAGACCGGTGATACGCCCGATGCTCGTGAAGAGGTCGCCGGTCGAGTGGACGCCGGCGACGTTGCCGCCGTGCCACCACAGCCAGACGAGCGCGACGCCGTTGCCGCCGACGAGCGCCGCGATCGCAGCAGCAGCGAGCCGGCGGGCCCGAAGCGGCCGCGCACGGGCAGTCGACCGCGACTGCGGCCCGGCAACGGCGACTCCGGACATGGGGTCACACGGTAGGGAAGAACTCTGAGTTTCGGCTGAGAATCCGCTGGAACTCTTACGTGTTGCTTAGCCGACATCGATGGCATGGTTGCCGTCGAATGCCGCTCCTCATGCCGCTCCTCCTTGGCACGCTCGCGCTCGCGGCCGGGGGGCCGACGAACTCGTCGCGCCCCGCTGTCACCGGCACGCTCCAGGTCGGGCATCGGCTCGTCGTCTCGCCGGGCAGCTGGTTCGCCGACGGCGCGATCACCTACGCCTACCAGTGGTACCGCTGCAACAGGATCGGGGCGCGCTGCAGCACGATCCGCGGCGCGACGGCCGGCACGTACACGGAGGTTCCGCGTGACGGACGCCGGACGCTCGGCGTCACCGTCCACGCGACCGACACGTCGGGCACGGCCGTCGCGTTCGCAGCGCTCGCGGGCGTCGTCGCGACGAAGAGCGCGACGATCGCGGCGACCCGTCAGCCGGCCCTGACCGGGGAGGCAGTCGTCGGACGGGAGATCGCGGTCGGACAGCCTCGCCTGACCGGCCCGGCCGGCGCGGCCTCCTACACCTGGCGCCGGTGCAACGAGAACGGCCGCGCCTGCGCTCCGATCGCCGGCGCGACGCAGACGACCTACACGCCCGTCGCCGCCGACGTCGGACATGTCGTCACCGCAGCGGTCAGGACGAGCGGATTGACGGTGCTCAGCTCGAGCCTCGGCGCTGTTCGCGCGGCTCCCGGCCCGATCGCCCTCGAGCTCCCGTCGATCGCCGGAACCCTCCGGCAGGGCGCCAGGCTGCGGGGTACGGCCGGCACCTGGTCGGGCGCCGGCACGATCACCTACGCCTACCAGTGGCGCCGCTGCGACGCGCTCGGCGCCCACTGCAACCCGATCCTCGGCGCAACCAAGGGCACGTACACCGAGGTCGCGAAGGACGCCGGGCAGACGCTCGGCCTGACCGTCCGGGCGACCGACACCACCGGCACGACGACGGCCTACTCCTCGCTCGCCGGCATCGTCGCGGCCGCGGACGCGCTCGCGGCAACCGCCCAGCCGACGCTCGCCGGCATCGCCGCGGTGGGGAGGCCGCTCGCCGTGACACCCGCCGGGTGGACGAGCCCTCCGTCGACGCTCGGCTACACGTGGCTGCGCTGCAACGCGAACGGACGCCTGTGCAGCGCGATCCCCGGCGAGGGCGACGACTCCTACACGCCGAGCGCGGACGACGCCGGCCACACGATCATCGCACGCGTAAGCGCCACCGCCGGCACGGCCTCGGCGGCCGTGCTGACGGTGGCGAGCCCCGTCGTCTCGTAGCCCGGCCCCTCCCGGCTACGACTGCGACGACTGCGACCCGAGAGTCGCCTGGAGGGTCCTGGTGGTTCCGTTCCGCTTGATCGTGAGCGTGATCTTGTCGCCCGGCTTGTGCGAGGAGATGATCGAGCGCAGCTTCGCGGCGGTCGGCACGTCGACGCCGTCGACGGCGGTGATCACGTCGCCGGCCTGCACTCCCGCGGCCTTCGCCGCGGTGCCGGACTCGACCGACCTCACGCGCGCCCCGCCGCCTGCGGCGTCGGTCGGGATGATCCCGAGCAGCGCGTGCTGGGCGCTGCCGGAGGCGATCAGCTGCGAGACGATCGAGCGAACGGTGTTCGACGGGATCGCGAAGCCGACGCCCTCGTTGCCGCCCGACTCGCTCTGGATCTGCGACGTGATGCCGATCACACGGCCCTGCATGTCGAGGAGCGGGCCGCCGGAGTTGCCGTGGTTGATCGCCGCATCGGTCTGGATCGCGCCCTCGATCGGCGTTCCGTCGGGCGCGTCGATCTGGCGATCGAGCGCGCTGACGATGCCGCTCGTCACGGTTCCGTCGAGACCGAACGGATTGCCGATCGCGATCACGGGATCGCCGAGCTGCACCGCGCTCGAGTCTCCGAGCGCGAGCGGAACGAGCTTCGACGAGGAGACGTCCACATGCACGACCGCGAGGTCTGTCTTGATGTCGGTGCCGACGATCGTCCCCTTCGCGGTGGAGCCGTCGGAGAACTTGACCGTCACCGAGCTCGCACCGTCGACGACGTGCTCGTTCGTCACGATGTCGCCCTTCGTGTCGTAGACGAAGCCGGTGCCCTCGGCCGTCTGGCGGCTGCTGCCGCCGAAGGGATACTGCGAGCCGGAGCCGGAGGTCGAGTCGATCTCGACCACGCTCTTGACCGACGCCTGCGCGATCTCGCCGATCGTCTTCGTAGAGCTCGCGACGTTCGCAACGGTCGGGGTCTGGGTGACGGTGGTCGTTGTCGCCGTCGTGGCCGCCGACGGGCTGCCGGAGTCGTGCGCCAGCACGACGGCACCGGCGCCCGCCCCGCCTCCCGCGAGTGCGGCGGCGCTCACGAGCGCAGCGATTCGCTTCCGGTTGTGCTCCATGGCTCTCTCTGTTCCCTTCGTCTCGTCCGATTCTTCGGTTTCTCTCCCCAGCTTTCCCGGCTGCTCTATGCGTCGCCTCAGCCGGACCTAAGAAGCTCCTGTGAAGGCAGAGTGTCAACCGGTGGCCGTCCGCCTGCCTCCCGCCATGGCGCATCGCGACTTCCGGCTCCTCTGGGTCGCGATGCTCACGTCCCGTTTCGCCGCGACAGATGGTGGCCGTCGCCGTCGGCTGGCAGGTGTACGCGATTCACGGGAGCGCTTTCGACCTCGGATTGATCGGCCTGGCCGAGTTCGCGCCTCTACCGCTCCTCGCGCTACCCGCCGGGCAGCTCGCCGACCGGCTTCCGCGCACGCGCGTCTTCGCCGCGTCGATCGTCGCCGAGGGCGTCGTCGCCGCCCTCCTCCTCGTTGTGACGCTGCACGGCGCGCACGCGTTGTGGGCGTTCGTGGGGCTCGCGTTCCTGACCGGCATCACCGCGGCCTTCGGATCGCCCGCGGCCCGGTCGCTCACGCCCGAGCTGGTGCCCGCCGAGCTCCTCACCGGCGCGCTCGCCCTTCGCTCGATCGCCTTTCAGACCGCCACCATCGCCGGCCCCGCCCTCGGCGGGCTGCTCTTCGCCGTCCATGCGAACGCCGTCTACGCCGTCGCGATCGGGCTCTACTGCCTCGCCTCCGCCAACGTCGTGCGGCTCTCGCAGCCGGCGGCCGGCGCTGCGGCGGACGTGCCGCGGCTCGAGAGCCTGCTCGGCGGCATCCGCCTGATCCGGGCGACGCCCGTGCTGCTCGGAGCGATCTCGCTCGACCTCTTCGCAGTGCTCTTCGGCGGCGCGGTGGCGCTGCTGCCGCTCTATGCGAAGTCGATCCTGCACACGGGCCCGGTTGGGCTCGGCGTCCTCCGGAGCATGCCGGCGACCGGCGCGCTCGCCGCCGGCGTCCTGCTCGCCCACCGGCCCCTTGGAACGCGGGCCGGCCGCAAGCTGCTCCTCGTCGTCGGCGTCTTCGGCGCCTCGATCGTCGTCTTCGGCCTCTCACGCTCGGTCTGGCTCTCGGGCGGCGCGCTCGCGGTGAGCGGCTTCGCCGACATGTTCTCGGTGAACATCCGCTCGACGATCGTCGCCCTCGCGACGCCGAACAGGCTCCGCGGCCGGGTCAACGCCGTGGAGTGGGTGTTCATCAGCGCGTCGAACGAGCTGGGCGCGTTCGAGTCGGGCGCCGCGGCGGCGCTCCTCGGGGCGACGCCCGCCGTGGTCGCGGGCGGAGGCGTGACGATCCTCCTCGCGCTCGTCTGGGCGCGCGTCTTCCCGCCGCTCGCACAGGTCGACCGGCTCGAGGACGTCTCACCCGCCGGTGCGGGAGAAGTGCTGCCAGTCCGGGCTCGCGGACCAGCGGCCTCCCCAGAGCCAGCCGACTGACGCGAACGCGCGGACGAGCACACCGCCCGCGACCGCCATCCCCTTGCGATAGCGGGAGCGGTCCAGGTAGCGGCGCCCCGCAGGCGGCAGCACGCGCCCACCCTCCACGTACGGGTTCTCGACCGTGTTGACGTCGATCGCCTCGCCGTAGGCGTGCACCGACCAGTGCTTCGGGCCGGGGGCGACGGCGTAGCGGCAGTTGAACGCCGAGGTGTTGTCGGCCGCCATCGAGCGGTCGTCGCTGCCGCCGAAACGGGCAACCGGCTGCATCCGGCGGATCGGGAAGCGTGCGGCATAGAGCCGGCGGAAGACGCTCTCGACGTCCGCCACGACCTGCCGGTTCACGACCAGCGTCCCGGTGTGCGCCCTGCCGTCGAAGCCGACGTACGAGACCCGCACGGAGCGGAGGTCGCCCGGCCCGACGGGGCAGCCGGGATGCCACGAGCGGCCGAGCACCTGAACGGTGACGGGCATCACCCGCGCCTGGAACGGCGGCAGGGCAGGCATCGGCGGCCCAGCGTACCCTGGGCCACCCGTGCTGACGCTTGCGCTCGCCCTGCTCCTGCACAGCTCCGCGCCGTGCTCGCAGCAGGTCCGCGTCCGGGCCGCGGGCGCCGGCGCGACGGTGGCAGCAGTCACCCTCGTCGAGTGCGGCCGAACCGTGCTCGGGCCGTTCCGCGCCCACGTCGGCGTGCACGGCCTCTCGCGCCGCCACCGCGAGGGCGACGGCACGACGCCGCTCGGCACCTACAGGCTCGGCCCCACCGTCTACGGCCTCGACCCCCGGCCGCACATCCGGTTCCGCTACCACCGGCTCGTCTGCGGCGACTGGTGGGACGAGGACCCGGCCTCGCCCGCGTACAACCGCTTCCGGCATCTGCCCTGCGGCGCGTCACCGCCGTTCCACGGAGCGAGCGAGGCCCTCTGGCGCGCCACCCGTGCCTACCGGCTCTTCGCCGTCGTCCAGTACAACACGGCCCCCGCCGTCCCGGGCCGGGGCTCGGCGATCTTCGTGCACGTCGACACGGGGCGGCCGACGAACGGCTGCATCTCCCTGGGGCACGCGGCGCTCCTGGCGCTGCTCGAGCAGCTCCGTCCCGGGGCGTCGATTCGCATCGTTGCGTGAGATCGCTGCATAATTTGCGTTCATCTGTATAGTTCTCGCCTCGCATGGTGCATGTGGCAATCCTCGGTACCGCCGGCTACACCGGCCAGGAGACGCTCGACCGGGTGCTCGCCCACCCCGGGCTCGAGCTCGTCGCCCTGGGCTCCGACTCGCTCGCCGGCAGCCCGGCCGGAGCGCTCGACCCGAGGCTGAACGGCTCGCTGCCGCCGTTCTGCTCCAACGCGGAGGCGGCCGCCGCCGGGGCCGACGTCGTCTTCTGCTGCCTCGGGAACGACGAGGCAGCTCGCTTCGAGCCGCCCGCGAACACGGTCGTCGTCGACCTCACGGGCGTCCACCGCCTGACCGACCCGGCACTCGCCTCGGCCTGGTACGGCGTCGCCCCCGGCGCCTGGAGCTACGGCCTCCCCGAGCTCTTCCCGGCGGAGGGCCCGCTGATCGCGAACCCGGGCTGCTACGCGACCGCGGCGCTCCTCGCCCTGGCGCCCCTCGGCGACGCGCTCGAGAGCGCGGTCGTCGACGGGAAGTCCGGGATCTCCGGCGCCGGGAAGACCCCGAAGACGACCTCCCACGCCGGCTTCGTCCTCGAGAACTGCTCGCCCTACGCCGTCGGAGCCCACCGGCACGCCCCGGAGATCGCGCAGCAGCTCGGCCAGGCCGTCTGCTTCGTCCCTCACCTCCTCCCCGTCCGGCGCGGGCTGCTCGCCACGTGCTACGTCCGCACGGACGCGGACGTGCGCGCCGTGCTCGAGCGCACCTACACCGGAAGCAGCGTCGTCGACGTGCTGCCGGAAGGCGTCGCGCCCGAGCTCGCGCGCGTCCAGGGCACCGACCGCGCCGAGCTCGGCGTCTTCACCGACGGCGCGACGGGCACCGCGATCGTGATCTGCGCGCTCGACAACCTCGGCAAGGGCGCCGCCGGGCAGGCCGTCCAGAACGCGAACCTCGCCCTCGGGCTCGACGAGACCGCGGGCCTCCGCCTGCAGGGGGTACGCGTTTGAGCGTCACGGCCGCGAAGGGGTTCGTCGCATCGGGCGTGGCCGCCGGCCTTCGCTACTCGCGGAAGGACGTCGCCGTCGTCCACTCGACCGAGCACGCCGTGGGTGGCGCGATGTACACCCGCAACAGGGTTCAGGCGGCGTGCCTGCAGGTGAACCGCGCGCATCTCGCCGCCGCCGACCCGCAGGCCGTCGTGATCAACTCGGGCATCGCCAACGCGGCGACCGGCGAGACGGGCTACGCGAACGCGGTGGCCACCGCCGAGCACGCAGCAGGGCTGCTCGGCGTCGCGCCCGAGTCGGTCCTCGTCCTCTCCACGGGCGTGATCGGCGTGCAGCTGCCGCTCGAGCGCCTGCTGCCCGGCGTCGATCGCGCCGTTGCCGCGCTCTCCGGCGACGGCGGGCAGGCCGCGGCCGAGGCGATCATGACGACCGACACGAGGCCGAAGCAGGCGGCCGTCCAGGGCGAGGGGTTCACGGTGGGCGGCATGGCGAAGGGCAGCGGGATGATCCACCCCGACCTCGCGACGATGCTCGCCGTCCTCACGACGGACTATCCGCTCGACGCGGGCGAGGCGGCGGAGCTGCTGCAGCCGGCCGTGGACGGGTCGTTCAACGCGATCAGCGTCGACGGCGACTGCTCGACGAACGACATGGTCCTCCTGCTCGCGAACGGCGCGAGCGGCCTCGAGCGGACGCAGTCGTCCGACCGGGCGTTCGCCGCCGCGCTGCGCACGGCCTGCGACGACCTCGCCCGCCAGATCGTCGCGGACGGGGAGGGCGTCACCGTGCTCGCCGAGATCACGGTCGCGGGCGCCGCCGACGCGCAGCAGGCGAAGGCGATCGCACGCCGGATCGCCACCTCGCCGCTCGTCAAGACCGCGCTCTTCGGGCATGACGCGAACTGGGGCCGCGTGCTGATGGCGGCGGGCAGCGCCCCCTGGAACGGCGGCTTCGCGGACGTCGACGCCGCCCGCGCCACCCTCTCCTACAACGGCACCGTCGTCCTCGCGAACGGCACGCCGACGGGCGTCGAGCCGGACGTCTCCGGGCCGACCTGCGCGATCGACCTCGAGCTCGGCCTCGGGGACGGCAGCGCGAGCTACCTGACCTCCGACCTGTCGGTCGACTACGTGCGCATCAACGGGGACTACCGCTCGTGAAGGGCCTCCGCCTGGTCGTCAAGGTCGGCGGCGCGGTCGCCTCGGAGTCGGCCGACCGCATCCTCGGGCTCGCCGAGGAGGGCCACGAGGTGGTCGTCGTGCACGGGGCCGGCCCGCAGATCACCGACGAGATGACGCGCCGCGCCATCCCCGTCGAGTTCGTCAACGGCCGCCGGCGCACGTCTCGCGCTGCCCTCGACGTCGTCCGGGAGTCGCTCGTCGCGGTGAACACCGAGCTCTGCGCTGCGCTGGGCGAGCGAGCCGTCCCCGTGATCGGCGACGTCGCCGGGATCTACGCGGTCCCGGTCCCGCCGCTCGGTTGGGTCGGCGATCCGCTCCCGTGCCGGCCGAAGGCGATCCTCGAGGCGCTCCGCGACGGCGGGATCCCCGTCGTCGCACCCCTCGCGGTCGGCCCGCTGAACGTGAATGCGGACGACGCGTCGGCGGCCCTCGCACTCGGCCTCGGGGCTCGGAAGCTCGTCTTCCTCACCGACGTCCCCGGCCTCTACGTCGACGAGGTCGTGATCGACGCGATCCGCGTGCACGACGCCCACCGCATGCTCGAGGAGGGCGCGTTCGAAGGCGGGATCGTCCCGAAGCTGCGGGCGGCCGCGATCGCGGCGGCGAGCGGGATCACCGCCCACATCGGCGCGACGGCGGTCGTCGCGTGACCGACCTGCTGGCGAACGAGCACAAGCTGCTGCCGACCTACGCGCGGCTCCCGGTGACGTTCGTCGAGGGGGAGGGCTCGTGGCTGGTGGACGACGCGGGCAACCGCTACCTCGACTGCCTCGCCGGCATCGCGGTCGTCGCCCTCGGCCACCGCCATCCGGCGCCGCTCGCCGCGGCGCACGCCCAGCTCGACCGCCTGTGGCACGTCTCGAACCTCTACTCGACCGGCCCGATGCGGGAGCTGGCGCGCCGGCTGTCCGATCGCTTCGGCGGCGCCGGCGCGTTCTTCTGCAACTCGGGCGCCGAGTCGATCGAGGCGGCGCTCAAGTGGGCGCGCAAGGCGACCGGCCGCAGCGGGGTCGTCGCGCTCGAGGGGTCGTTCCACGGCCGGACCTTCGGCGCACTGTCGGTCACGGGCCAGCCGGGGAAGCGAGACGCCTTCGAGCCGCTCGTCCCGGACGTCGCGTTCGCGACCCCGGAGACGCTGGGCGACCACGTCGGCGCGGGGACCGCGGCGATCCTGCTGGAGCCCGTGCAGGGCGAGGGCGGCGTCCACCCGCTCGCCCCGGAGGTGCTCCGTGAGGCCCGCGCGCTCGCGGACGAGCACGGTGCGATGCTCGTGCTGGACGAGGTGCAGACCGGCGTCGGCCGCAGCGGCGCGTTCTTCGCCTGGGAGCGGCTCGGATGCAAGCCCGATGCCGTGACGCTCGCGAAGGGTCTTGCGAACGGCCTTCCGATCGGCGCGCTCCTCGTCGGGGACGACGCGCCGACGGGCTTCGCGCCCGGCGACCACGCCTCGACGTTCGGGGGCAACCCGGTCGCCTGCGCCGCCGCCTGCGCGGTCGTCGACACGATCGACGAGTCCCTGCTCGCCCATGTGCGGTCGCTCTCGTCGCTGCTCGCGGAGGGCCTTGCGGGATTCGGCGAGGTGCGGGGCCTCGGCCTCCTGCTCGCGCTCGAGCTCGACCGGCCCGCAAGCCCGGTCGTCCAGGCGGCCCTCGAGCACGGTCTGCTCGTGGGGACAGCCGGCGAGCGCACGCTCCGGCTGACGCCGCCGCTCACGCTGTCGGAGGACGAGGCGCGGCGGGCGCTCGCCGTCCTCGCGGAGGTGCTCGGGTGACCACCAAGTTCGAGCGGCAGGGCATGATCCTGCGTCTCGTGCAGCAGCACCCGCTCTCCACCCAGGCGGAGGTCGCCGAGGCTCTGCGCGAGCAGGGCGTCGACGCAGTGCAGGCGACCGTCTCCCGCGACATCTCCCAGCTCGGGCTCGTCAAGGTGCGGAACACCGACGGGCGGCTCGTCTACGCGCTTCCGGGCGCGGCCGACCTTCGCCGGCTCGACGAGCTCTCCGGCGCGCTGCGCCGCTGGGCGGGAGGCTTCGTGCCCGCCGGGACGCTCTGCGTGATCCAGACGCCGCGCGGGTTCGCCGCCGCGCTCGCGGACGTCATCGACGCCGCCGACCTGCCCGAGGTGGCGGGCACGATCGCCGGCGACAACACCGTCTTCGTCGCGGCCCGGGACGGCTCGACCGGCGCCGAGCTCTGCGAGGAGCTGAGAGGACGGCTCGAATGAGCGTAGGCTCGACGGAGCTCATCCAAGAGCGCAGGCGCCGGCTTCGCCGGTGCCGGAGCGGAAAATGAGCGTGCAGGACCGCACGTCCGCGCTCATCCTGGCCGCGCTGCCCGTCGGTGAACGGGTCGGGATCGCCTTCTCCGGCGGGCTCGACACGAGCTGCGCGCTCGCGTGGATGCGAGAGAACGGCGCCGTCCCGTATGCCTTCACGGCCGACCTCGGCCAGGAGGACGAGGACGTCGCAACGATCCCCGACAAGGCGCGCCGGTACGGCGCCGAGGACGCGATCCTCGTCGACTGCCGCGAGTCGCTCGCCCGCGAGGGCCTGGCGGCGCTGCAGTGTGGCGCGTTCCACATCCAGACCGCGGGCCGCCGCTACTTCAACACGACTCCCCTCGGCCGCGCAGTGACCGGGACGATGCTCGTGCGTGCGATGTCGAGGCTCGGCGTCGACATCTGGGGCGACGGCTCCACGTTCAAGGGCAACGACATCGAACGGTTCTTCCGCTACGGCCTGCTCGTCAACGAGAACCTGCGCATCTACAAGCCGTGGCTCGACAGCAGCTTCGTCGAGGAGCTCGGCGGCCGCACCGAGATGAGCGAGTGGCTCGAGGAACGCGGCTTGCCGCGCCCCCACAACTCCCCGGTCGAGAAGGCCTACTCGACGGACGCGAACCTGCTCGGCGCGACCCACGAGGCGAAGGACCTCGAGCTGCTCGGCACGTCGATGAAGATCGTCGAGCCGCTGATGGGCGTCGCCCACTGGGACCCGCAGGTCGAGATCGCGCCGGAAGTCGTCACGGTCGCGTTCGAGCGCGGCCTTCCGGTCGCGATCGACGGGACGGAGCTCCTCGACGCGGTCGAGCTCATTCGCACCGCGAACGCGATCGGCGGCAGGCACGGCCTCGGCATGTCCGACCAGATCGAGAACCGCGTGATCGAGGCGAAGAGCCGCGGCATCTACGAGGCGCCGGGAATGGCGCTCCTCCACATCGCCTACGAGCGGCTGCTGAGCGCGATCCACAACGAGGCGACGCTCGAGCGCTACGCGGACGAGGGACGGCGGCTCGGCCGGCTGCTCTACGAGGGTCGGTGGTTCGACGTGCAGGCGCTGATGCTGCGCGATGCGCTGCAGCGGTGGGTCGCGGCGCCCGTCTCCGGCGAGGTGGAGATCGAGCTCCGCCGCGGCGAGGACTACACGATCCTGGACACGCGCGGGCCCGGCCTCTCCTACCGCCCCGACCGCCTGTCGATGGAACGGAGCGCCACGGCCTTCTCCGCCGCCGACCGGATCGGGCAGCTGCACGTGAAGGTGAACGACATCGCGGATGCCCGCGCGATGCTGGACGAGCTCGGGTGGTCGGTGTGACCGTCTGGTCGGGCCGTGTCGGCGTCCGCCTCGACGAGCGTGTGTGGGACTTCCTGCACGCGGACGACGCCGAGCTCCTCCCGTACGACCTCGAGGCGACGCTCCTCCACGCCCGTCGCCTGCACGAGGCGGGGATCCTCGACGACGACGAGCTCGCGAAGGTGACCGAGCGTCTCGGGCGGATCGAGGAGATCGCCCCGGAGGACGAGGACGTCCACTCCGCGATCGAGCGCCAGCTGGGCGAGGTCGGCCGGAAGATCCACGCGGGCCGGTCGCGCAACGACCAGGTCGCGGCGGCGCTCCGCCTGTACGTCGACGCGGCCTGCGACGAGGCAGTCGCCGGTCTGCGCGGGCTGGCTCTTGCCGTCCTCGCCCGGGTCGAGGCGGAGGCCGCGACGCCGATGCCGGGATACACGCACCTCCAGCGCGCGCAGCCGGTGACGGTCGGCCGCCACCTGCTCGCGTGGGTCGAGATGCTCGAGCGCGACCGCGGGCGCTTCGAGCTTGCGGCCCGCTCGGCGTCGCCGTCGCCGCTCGGCGCGGCGGCACTTGCCGGGTCGACGCTCCCGCTCCCCCCGCCGCCGAACGCGATGCGGAACTCGATCGACGCCGTCGCCGACCGGGACTTCGCGCTCGACTACCTGTACGCCGCGGCCGTCCTCTTCACCCACCTGTCGCGCATCGGCGAGGAGCTCGTCGTCTGGACGACGAGCGAGTTCGGGTTCGCGCGACTGCCGGAGGCGGCCGCGACCGGCTCGTCGATCATGCCGCAGAAGCTGAACCCCGACGTCGCCGAGCTCGCCCGCGGCAAGGCGGGAACGGCGATCGGCAGGCTCACCGGCCTGCTCGCGACGGTCAAGTCGCTGCCGCTCGCCTACGACCGCGACCTGCAGGAGGGGGGCCCGCCGGTGTTCGCGACGCGCCGGGACGTGGCCGGTGCGCTCGCGGCGCTGACCGTGCTCGTCGACGGTCTCGTCTTCGACCGCGAGCGGCTCGCCGCCGCGAGCGCCG
This sequence comes from uncultured Thermoleophilia bacterium, assembly GCA_963784765.1. GTDB lineage: Bacteria > Actinomycetota > Thermoleophilia > Gaiellales > Gaiellaceae > PALSA-600. Next base: position 78,348 of record CAWASP010000017.1, on the reverse strand, counting down.
ACCCCCTGCTCCGCGCGACCGACGCCGCCGAGGCGCTCGTCGCCGAGGGCGTGCCGTTCCGCGACGCGCACGAGCAGGTTGCGGCGCAGGTGCGCGCCGGCACGTTCGAGGCGCCCGAGGGCCGGCCGCGCCCCTTCGACGCCGCGGCGGCCGCGGCGGCCGCCCGGGAGCGCTGGTCGTGACCGCGCCGATCGAGGTCGGCCTGGCGGGCCGCGACTTCCTCCGCGTATCGGATCTCCGCCCCGCCGAGGCAGCGGCGATCCTCGATCGTGCCGTCGAGCTGCGGGCGGAGCCGAAGCAGCCGCTGCTCGCCGGCTCGAGCCTCGGCCTCTACTTCGCGAAGCACTCGACCCGGACGCGTGTCTCGTTCGCCGCCGGGATGACGCAGCTCGGCGGGACGGCTGTGCCGCTGACCCCGGAGGAGCTGCAGATCTCGCGCGGCGAGTCGCTCCCGGACACGGCACGCGCCCTCTCTCGCTATCTCGATGCGCTCGCGGTGCGCACGCACGCCCACGAGGAGGTCGAGGAGTGGGCGGAGTGGGCGACCGTCCCGGTCATCAACGCGCTCACCGCCGACGAGCACCCGTGCCAGGCGCTCGCGGACGCGCTCACGATCCGCGACCGGATCGGGGCGCTCGACGGCGTCCGCGTCGCGTGGGTGGGCGACGGCTCGAACGTCCTCGCCTCGCTGGCCGAGCTGGGCCGGCTGCTCGGGTACGAGGTCGTCGCCGCGTGCCCGCCGGGCTACGAGAACGAGCGGCTGGCGGATGCGACGGTGCGCGATCCGCGCGAGGCCGTGCGGGGCGCCGACGTCGTCGTCACCGACACGTGGGTCAGCATGGGGCAGGAGCGGGAGCGGCTGAAGCGGCTCGCCGACCTCGGACCGTACCGTCTCGACGCCGACCTCCTCGCGCTTGCGGCGCCGGATGCCTTCGTCATGCACTGCCTGCCCGCCCATCCCGGCGAGGAGGCGACCGCCGAGGTTCTCTACGGGGACCGCTCGGCGATCTGGGACGAGGCGGAGAACCGCCTGCACGTGCAGAAGGCGCTGCTCTGCCTGCTGCTCGGCGTTTGACCGTCGCCGGCGCGGAAACGAGAGGGTGCGCGCCGAGCGTGGTGCCTTCGTGGGAGGGTGCGAGCCCGCCTACGTCAGACGGGGGACGCAGGGTCGCCACGCTCGGCTCCGCACCTCTCGACGCTGGGGGTTAGCCGGCCGACCGGCGGCGGCGGCGGTAGGCCCGCGTCTTTCGGCGGTTCCCGCAGAGCTGCATCGAGCACCATGTGGCGGAGCGGTTCGGCGAGTAGTCGTGGAACACCCAGTGGCAGTTCCGGCAGGCCTTCAGCCGCCGGAAGCTTCCGTCGAGCATCGCGGTGAGCGCCGTCGCCACGACCCGGTCGAGCGCACCGCCGCCCGAGCGGAGCCGCGGGCGGCCGTCGGCGTCCAGCTCGAGCACGAGTCGCGCCGCCTCCTCGTTCAGGTGCTCGATCGCCTCGGCCGGGATCGCGAAGCCGTTGTTCCCGAGCGCGAGCGAGCGCAACGCCGACCGCAGGCGCCGCGCCCGCTCGGCCTCGCCGGCCGCGTCGTTCTCGCGCAGCCAGTCGGCGAGCCAGTCGTCGCCGTTCTCGTGGTTCTCGGTGTTCACGAAGAGCTGCACCCGGCGGAGGGGCTCGGGCGCGGCCTTCGGCAGGTCGTAGCGGGGGCTCACGGCTCCACGAAGTCTAGACACCGGTAAACTGCGTGTACTGGTGTCTCACGTCGTTCGCCGGCTCGCCTATCCGCTGCACCTCGCATTCGCCAGGCTGCGCAGCGGCGGCGGGCGGTTGCTGCTCGTCGGGGTCGGCATCGTCGCCGGGGCGGCGGTGCTCGCGGCCGTGCTCGCGGGGCGCCTCGTCATGCAGGACCGGGCGCTCGCACAGGCGGCGGCGGAGCTTCCGGTCGGCGACCGCCAGGTCCAGGTGACGTGGAGCGGCGCCGCCGACCGGTTCGCGGCGCTGAACCGGTTCGTGGCGCCGCGGATCCAGGCGCTGACCGGTCGGCAGCCGGTGGCGGCGATGCTCTTCCGGGAGGCGTCGATTCAGGGCCGGCTCGTGAACGTCCGCGCCGCGGACGACCTCGACCACTGGGTCCGGCTCGTCTCCGGCCACCTGCCGGCACCGTGCCGGCCGAGCCACTGCGAGGTCCTTCGCCTCGAGGGGACCGGGCCGATCCCGTCGACGCCCTACCTCAACCTGATCGAGGTCGGCCGCGGGGTGCTCAAGCCGGACGCGCCGTTCGCGCCGTTCGTGCTGCCCGCTCCGCGCACCGAGGAGGTCGCGCGGGCGGTGCGCTACCACACGCCGCAGCCCTCCCCGGTCGTGATCGCCAACGGCGTCGCCGGTCTCTCGCACACGAAGGAGCTCGACACGTTCTACCGCGCGTACGCGTGGTTCCTGCCGGTCGGCTCGGGCGACGTGCACCCGTGGAGCCTCTCGGCCTTCGCCGCGAAGGTCCGGCGCCTCACCGCCCAGGTCGAGGCCGGGTCGGACGTCGTCCAGGTCACCTCGCCGACCGACGCGCTCACGGCCGCCGCCGGCGACTCCCGCGGGGCTGCCCGCCGCCTGCTCCTGCTCGGGGGCGAGGGCGGCGTGCTGCTCGCCGCGTTCACCGTCCTCACGGCTGCTGCGCTGCGGCGCGACGTGGCCGACGCGCGCCGCCGCCTGCGGTGGCACGGCGCGAGACGGTTCCAGGTGGAGCTCCACACGCTGTCGGAGTCGCTCGCGCTCGGGACGGTCGGGACGCTCCTCGGGTTCGTCGCGGGCGGCGCGGCGGCGGCGATCGTCGCAGCGCGCGCCGGCTCGCCGTGGCAGGCCGTGCTCGGCCATGCGCTGCTCTCGACCGACGGCGTCCTCACCGCCGTGGGTGTGGCCGCGGCCGCGGGAGCCCTCCTCTATGCCGCGGTGCGCGTGCCCGACCTGCAGCTCGGGCGAGTCGCGCTGACGCCGCTCGACGCAGCGGCGGCCGGCGCCGTCGTGGTCGTGCTGATCGGCTGGTGGCGCGGCTCGGTCGACACGCCGGCGCTCGCGTCGAGCGTCGGGACGAGCGGCTTCCTGCTTCTCGTGCCGGGGCTGATCGTCTTCGCCGCGATGGTGGCGGCGGCACGCCTGCTCGCGCCCGCGCTGCGGGCGCTCGGTCGCATCGGCCGGCGCGGGCCGATCGCGCTCCGGCTCGCCGCGGCGTCGCTCGCGCGGCACCCGGGTCACGCCGCCGCCGCGTACACGTTCCTCGTGGCGAGCGTCGGGCTCGCCCTCTTCACCGTCGCCTACCGCTCGACGCTGCTCGAGGGCCAGGCGGACGAGGCGCGCTACGCCGTCCCCGCCTCCTACGTGCTCAGCGAGGACCTCTCGCAGCTCGTCCCGGTGCTGCACGGGGCGGGCCGGCTGCCGGGACGCCCGATCAGGGTCGTACGCCTCTCGGGGAACCTCCCGGCCGGAGCGAGCTTCGGCTTCCTCGCCCTGCCGGCCGACTCGCTCACCCGGGTGCAGGGCTGGCGCGCCGACTTCGCCGGCCGTCCGCGGAGCGAGCTCGCCCCGCTCCTCGCACCCCGCCGGGTCGGGTTCCGTTCGGTCGCGCTGCCGCCGGGCCGCACGTTCTCGCTCCCCGTCACCGCATCCGGCGACGACGTCGCGGTTCGGGCGTTCTTCCGCTCGCAGCTCGGCGACTTCGCCGCCGTCGCGCTCGGACAGACCCACGGAGATCGGCGCACCGTGCTGCACGGCCGCATCCCGTTCGCGCACGCGACCCTCGCCGAGCTCGAGCTCGACATCCTGAACAACGGCCGCATCACGGCCAACGCAGGCACAGGCATCCAGCCGAGCGCCAGGGGCGTGCTGCACTTCGGCACGCCCCGCGTCGACGGCGAAGCCGTGCGCGCAGCGTTCGCCGGCTGGCTCGGCACGGGCGGCGTCGGCGGCGGTCCGGCGCGCCTCGGCTACGTCCTGACGCCCGACCGGATAGGCGTCTACCGGCCCCGCCAGCCCACGGACGGCGCGCCGCTGCCGGTGCTCGCGACACCCGGCGTCGCGGCCGCGGCCGGGCCGAACGGCATCGTGCCGCTCGTCGTCGAGGGGGAGGCCGTCGCGGGACGGATCGTCGGCACGCTCCGGCGCTTCCCCTCCGTCGTCGGCGACGCCGTGGTCGCCGACCTGAGCCAGGCCGAGACGCGCCTCGACACCCTCTCCCCCGGCCTCGGCACCACGAACGAGCTCTGGCTGGACACCGCCGCGGCGCCCCGGGCCCCCGAGCTCACGGTCACCTCGCAGGCGGAGACCCTGCACCGGCTTCGCTCGGATCCCCTCGCCCGCGGCTCGCTGCTCGCGCTGGCCGCGACGGCTGCGGTGTCCCTCCTGCTCGCGCTCGTCGGCCTGCTCCTCACCGTGGTCGGCGACGTCCGCGACGACCGCGGAGAGCTCTTCGACCTGGAGGCGCAAGGCGCATCGCCCGCCACCATCCGCGCCCACCTCCGTCTTCGTGCACTCCTCGTCGCGAGCCTCGGCGTGCTCGGAGGGCTGCTGCTCGGAGCGATCCTGTCGAAGCTCGTCCTCTCCCTCGTCACCGTCACCGCGGCGGCGGCCGAGCCCGAGCCGCCGCTCCGGCTCGCATTCGACCTTCCCCTCCTGCTTGCCGGCGCAGCCGCGTTCGTGGTCGCGGCGGCCGTGCTGGTCGGCGGCGGAACTGCCCTGCGCGGACGCGCGCCCAGCCGCTCGGCGGAGGTCGCTCCGTGAGCGCCATCGAGCTCAAAGACGTCTTCCGGGTGCATTCGACGCCCGAGGGAGACGCCGCGGCGCTGCAGGGTCTCTCGCTCCGAGTCGAAGAGGGCGAGGTCGTGACCGTGCTCGGGCCGAGCGGGTCCGGAAAATCGACGCTCCTCCGGCTCCTGGCCGGGCTCGAGCGGCCGTCCGCCGGAGTCGTGCGCGTGCACGGCGAGGACGTCGGCAAGCTGTCGCGGCGGCGGCTCGCCCGGTACCGCTCGACGCAGCTCGGCTACGCCGACCAGCACTACAGTCGCTCGCTCGCGCCCGAGCTGCGGGTGCGCGAGCTCGTGGCGCTGCAGCTCGGACTGCGGGGAGCAGCACGACCCGAGCGGCTCCGGCGCGCCGACGAGCTGCTCGAGCGGGTCGGCCTGTTCGAGCTGCGCGGGCGCCGCCCCGGCGAGCTGTCAGGCGGCGAGCAGCAGCGCGTCGCGCTCTGCGCGGCGCTTGCGCACCGGCCGCCGATCCTGCTCGCCGACGAGCCGACCGGAGAGCTCGACGCAGCGACGGCGGGCGAGGTCTACGCGATGCTCGCCGACCTGGTTCGCGAGCACCGGTGCACGACCGTCCTCGTGAGCCACGATCCCGAGTCGACCCACATCGCCGACCGGATCGTCCGGATCCGCGACGGAAGGGTCTCCGAGGAGTGGGCGCGGGCGGGCGGCGGCGGGGGCGAGTCGATCGTCGTCGGCCGCGGCGGCTGGCTGCGCCTGCCGGAGGAGCTCTTGCTGCGCGCCGGCATCGATGCGAGGGCGACGGCCCGGTACGAGGCCGGCGCCATCCGCGTCGAGCCGGCCGGTGCGCGACGGGAGCAGCCGGCGGCCGGTGCTCCGGCGGCGCCCGCCGCGGCGACCGGCGGCCGCCTCGTCGCGTCGGCGCACGGCGCGACGCGTCGCTACGGCGGGCACACCGTCTTCGCCGGGCTCGACCTGGAGCTCCGAACCGGGCGGCTGTATGCGCTGACCGGCCCGTCGGGCTCCGGCAAGACGACGCTCCTGCACCTGCTCGCCGGCCTCGAGCTGCCGGACGACGGGGAGATCACCGTCGAGGGCACCGCCCTCTCGACCCTCGACCGCGCCGGGCGGGCCGAGCTGCGGCGCCGGACGATCGCGTACGTCGGCCAGCAGGCCGGGCTCGTCGGTCACCTCTCGGCCCTCGAGAACGTCGAGCTCGTGCTCGCCCTCCGCGGCCGCGACGGCGGCCCGCCGGCGGCGTTCGGCGCGCTCGATGCCGTCGGGCTCGGAGAGCGGGCAACGCAGCGCGTCGCGCGACTGTCGCAGGGTGAGCGTGCGCGGGTCGCCATCGCCCGCGGCCTCGTGTCCGGCCCGACGCTGTTCCTCGCCGACGAGCCGACGTCGCGCCTCGACGGCGCAAACGCCATCGCGGTGGGGATCCTCCTCTCCCGGCTCGCACGCGACTCGGGCGCGGCCGTTGTCTGTGCGACGCACGACCCGCTCGTGATCGAGCAGGCCGATGCCGAGATCCCGCTGGCCGCGGCGCGGCCGGGCGTCCCTCGTTCGGGGGACGCCCGAGGAGCATCGCAGGCCGATGCCTGAGTGCGGTGGCACTCCTCGACGCGCGCCAATCGACGATCTTCTCGCGCCTGAGAGGTCTCCTCGAGGTGACGCGCCTCGTGCGCACCGGAGAGGAGCTGCCCGCCCTGCTCGCCGCGATCGCCCGCACGGTCTCCGACTCGCTCGCCTACCGCACGGTGGTGGTCAATCTCTACCGGCGCGAGTGGGACGACTTCGTGGTCACCACCGTCTACGGGAGCGACGAGGCGCGCGAGACCCTGCTCGGGCAGGTTCGGCAGGTCGAGGAGTGGGAGCCGCTGCTCGACGACCGCTTCCTCGAGCGCGGCGTGTACCACGTCCGCGCCGGAGAGTTCGATTGGGACGGGCACAGCGGCACGACGTACACGCCCGACCGGGAGGCGAGCGACGATCCGGATGCCTGGCATCCGCATGACGCGCTGTTCGCACCGATGCGCGGTGCCGACGGGTCGTTGCTCGGCATCCTGTCCGTGGACGAGCCGCGCTCAGGGAGACGGCCGAACGGCGAGGAGATCGACGTCCTCGTCGCCGTCTCGGAGCACGCGGCGATCGCCGTCCAGTCGGCCCAGGAGGCCGCCCGCGCGAAGGCGAACCGCGATGCGCTGCAACGGCTGCTCGAGGTGTCGACGCACCTCAACGAGAGCAACGACACGAACACGCTGCTGCGACTCGTCTGCTCCGCGATCTCGGAGGCGCTCGGCTTCGAGAAGGTGGCCGTGCAGCTGCTCGCCGACGACGGTCGCCACCACACCGCCGCGGCCGCAGGATTCGCCGACGGCGAGAACATCGGCGCCGCCATGACGGCCGACGAGCTGCAGCGCCTGCTCCAGCCCGAGTTCGACGTCGCGGGCTGCTTCCTCGTCCCGCACGGGCGGGCGCGCGAGCTGCTCCCGGACCGGCCGGCAGGCTACCGCTCCCACCGCGACGGACGCGGGCCGCACGCGTGGCACAACCACTGGCTGTTCGTGCCGCTGCACGACGGCCGTGGGAGGCGCATCGGCTACATCTGGGCGGACGATCCGGCCGACCGGCTCCGGCCGGAGGAGGAGCGGCTGCAGATCCTCCGCGCGTTCGCGAACGAGGCCACGACCGTCCTCGAGCAGGCCGCCCAGTTCGAGACGATCCAGAACGCCGCCGAGTACCACCGGGCGCTGATCGACGCGTCACCCGTCGCAATCGTCGACTTCGACCTCGAAGGCCGCGTGCGCTCGTGGAACAGCGCGGCCGCGGAGATCTTCGGCTACTCGGCGGACGAGGTGATCGGCAGGGTCAGCCCGATCGTCCCGACCGACGAGCTTCCGGTGTTCCTCGACACCATCGGGCGGATCGGGGCGGGCGAGGCGGTGCGCGACCTCGACCTTCGCCGCCTGCACAAGGACGGGGCGCCGATCGACGTCAACACGTCCGCCGCGCCGATCCGGGACGCGCACGGCCGGGTCGTCGGCGTGATCGCATCGATGCTCGACGTCACCGCGCGCAAGCGGTCGGAACGCGCCCTCGCCGCCAGCGAGGCCCGGAAGGACGCGATTCTGCGTGCCGCCCTCGAAGGCGTCGTGATCGTCGACCACGAAGGACTGATCGTCGAGGTCAACCCGGCGGCCGAGGAGACGTTCGGGTGGGCCCGGGCGGACGTCGCCGGCTCCGACTTCCTCGAGACCGTCGTGGCGCCGGAGCACCGGGAGTCGCTCGCACCCGTGCTCCGGAGCGGTAGCGGGCCGCTGCTCGGCACCCGGGTCGAGATCAACGCGCTGCGCTCCGACCACCGGACGTTCGCGGCCGAGATCGCAATCACGCGCGTTGACGTTCCCGGGCCGCTCCTCTACGCCGTCTCTCTCCGCGACGTGACGAAGCGGCGCCAGCACGAGGAGCGGACGCGCGAGGCGGAGGCGAAGTACCGCACGCTCGTCGAGCAGCTGCCGCTCGCCACGTACATCAACGACGTCGGCCTGCCGATCCAGACGACCTACATGAGCCCACAGGTCGAGACCATGCTCGGCTACCCGGTCTCCGACTGGCTGACCCCGGGCTTCTTCACGAAGGTCCTCCACCCGGAAGACCAGGACGAGGTGATGGCGGAGGTTCGGCGGACCCACGAGACAGGACAGGACTTCCGCATGGAGTACCGCGTGATCGCCGCCGACGGGCGCACGGTCTGGGTGCTCGACGAGACCGTCTTCGTCCGTGACCAGGAATACCGCCCGCTGCTGCTGCAGGGCTACCTGGTCGACGTCACGGACCGCCACCAGGAGACCGAGCCCGCCCGCCAACCGGTCCAGCTCCGCTCAGTCGGGTAGGGGCACCCGGGCGCGCCAGGTCGACCAGCCGCCCTCGAACGAGCGCACCGTGCCTGCGCCCACCTGCAGGATCCGGTCGGAGATCCTGTCGAGGAAGTACCGATCGTGGGACACGAAGATCGCGGTCCCGTCGAAGCGCTCGAGCGCGCCTTCGAGCATCTCGACCGACTCGATGTCGAGGTGGTTCGTCGGCTCGTCGAGCAGCAGGCAGTTCGCCCCGCCGAGCATCAGGAGCAGGAGCTGCAGACGCGTCCATTCCCCGCCCGACAGCGAGGAGAGCGGCCGGCGCACCTGCTCGTAGGCGAAGAGGAAGGAGAGGAGGCGGGAGACGGCGTCGCCCTCGGAGAGCGGGGCCGCCCGCCGAACGAGCTCGAGCGGCGTCGCCCGCGGGTCGTCGGGACGGCGGTCCTGCGCGAGCCGGCCGAACCTGATCGACGGCCCGGCCTTCCGCTGCCCGGACTGCGGCTCGAGCTCGCCCGCGAGCAGGCGCAGCAGCACCGACTTGCCCGCGCCGTTCTCCCCCACCACGCCGACACGCTCGCCGCGCAGGACCGTGAGATCGACCCCCGCGAGCACGGAGCGCCCGCCGAGGTCGACGGTGGCCCCTTCGAGCTCGACCACGCGCTCGCCCCCGCGCTGGTGCGGACGCAGCTCGAGCGCGATCTTCCGCCGCTCGAGCACGGGCCGCTCGACCTTCTCCATCCGGTCGATCTGGCGCTGCTTGTTGCGCGCCTGCTTGATGTGACGCTCGTCCACGACCCGCCGCGCCCAGTCCTCGAACCTCCTGATCGCCTCCTCGAGCCGCGCGATCTCCTTCTGCTGCGTGACGTAGAGCTGTTGCTGCCGCTGGAGCTCGAGCTCGCGGGCGACCGTGTAGGCCGAGTAGTTGCCGCGCCACATCCGCACGTTCCCGCCGGCGAGCTCGGCGATCTGCGCGACCGTCTCGTCGAGGAGGTAGCGGTCGTGGGAGATCGCGACGACGGCGCCGTCGAAGGAGCGCATCAGGCCTTCGACGAGCTCGCGCGCAGCAACGTCGAGGTGCGCCTCTGGCTCATCGAGGAGGAGGACGTCGGGGTCCTCGAGCAGGCACGCGGCGAGGCCGACCAGCTTCCGCTGACCGCCGGAGAGGATCCGGGTCGGCTTGGCGAGATCGTCGGTGCCGAGCCCGACGTCGGCGAGGAGCGCGCGCGCCCGGCCGTCGAAGCCCGGGCCGCCGGCGGCCGTCCAGCGCTCGAGCAGCGCCTCCTGGCGATGGAGGAGCCGGCTCATGCGCTCGAGGTCGTCGGCCGAGGCGGCGACCGCCCGCTCGACATCCGCCAGCTCGGCCTCGAGCGAGCGAAGGTCGGGCCGGGCCGCGGCGAGCGTGTCCTCGGCGGTGCGTTCGTCGCCCTCGAGCTGCTGCGGGAGGTAGGCGAGCACCAGGCCGCGGCGGGAGGTCAGCTCGCCGGCGTCGCGCTGCTCCTCGCCGGTGACGATGCGGAGCAGGGTCGACTTCCCGCCGCCGTTCGGGCCGATCAGCCCGATGCGGGCGCCCGGTTCGATGTCGAAGTCGAGCTCGTGCAGGATCTGCCGCGAGCCGAAGCTCTTCGCGATACCGCGTGCCTGGAGAAGCGCCACCGGAAGCGAACCGCCGGCTCAGAAGAAGAACTGCCGCCAGGCCGTCCACCAGTCGTCGGCGCGCGAGACGATCTGGCGTGACCCGGTGATCTCGACGCCGGGGCGGAAGCGAAAGCGCTCGACGTGCTCGGACGTGTTGTAGTCGACCGTGATCTCGCACGGCGTGCCCGGGTCGTACGGCGCGACCGCACCCACGTCCGCGAGCGCCCGCCGCGCCCCGTCCTCGATCAGCTCGCGCGCCCTCCGCGCCGGGACGTGCCGCGCGCTGAACCGCCCCAGGCCTTTCTTCACGGCGACGGTCGTGAGGCCGTCGCCGAGCAGGGCTCGTCCCTCACGGCACGCCGCCTCGTCGCCCGTGACGAGCACGACCGGGCAGCCCCAGGTCCCGCACAGAGCCGCGTTGATGCCCGTCTCGCCCACCTCGACGCCGTTGAAGCGCAGGCGTGACCACGACGAGCCGCTGACGGTGTGCGCGAGCACACCGTCCCTCGTCCCGGCCATCGCGTGCATGCCCACGAAGAGCGCAGCATCGACGCCGTCCTCGAGGTACTCCGTGTACTCCGTCCACTCGTCCTGGACGACGTACTCGCAGTCGGGCTCGAGCTCCTCGTGGATCAGCGAGTTGAAGCTCCATCCCTCGCCCGCACCGTGACAGTCCATGACGACGATCTCCGTCGCACCCGCCGCTCTCGCACCGCGGATGCAGGCGTTGATCTCGCCGGTGTAGAGCCGCCGTCCCTCGTCGTACATCGGGTCGCCGCCGGTGACCTGCTCCCACTTCACGATCCCGGCGACGCCTTCCATGTCGCTGACGACGAAGACCTTCACGGCGCCAAGCATATGGCGCCGACCGTCTCGCCCCGGCTGTTTCTCACGGGGGTCTCGGCGAGCTCGTCGATGCCGAGCAGCGCTCCCAGCGCGGGACGGATCGCGCGGTAGGCGCCGTCCTCGGCCTTGAGCGCCAGCCCGCGCCCGTCGGCGTGCGCGGCGCAGAAGAGCCCCTCGGCCCCACCCTTCGCGATCCAGCCCCTGCCGAGGCGCATCAGGTCGGTGTCGACGGCGTCCGTCGAGCCGCCGACGAGCTCCGGCCGGGCGAGCATCGCCGCGCGGATCCGCGCAGGCACGCGCGTGAGCAGTGCCGCGGCATCCTGCAGGCTCACGGCGAACGTCGGGACGCCGCAGCCGTCGGTCTCGTACTCGCGGCCGCCGACGAGCTCGGCGATCCGCTCCTGCAACGGATGGCGCGGGTCGCGGTACGGGTGCAGCGGCCAGCCGTTGGCTCGACAGGCGGCGAGCATGCCCGCGTGCTTGCCCGAGCAGTTGTGGCCGAGCCGCCCTTCGGGGCGGCACTCCTGCTCCCCGTTCTCGAGATCGTCCACGGTTGCCCCCGCGCGGGCGAGCACCTTGCGGACGGCGGCGAGCTGCGCCGGCTCTGCCCGGTGCGACGCGCAGGCGATCGCGATCTCGTCGTCGTCGAGCCGGTCGTAGCCGTCGACGAACGGGATCGCCTGCAGCGGCTTGGCCGACGAGCGCAGGAAGCAGACGAGCTCGGGATCGCCGCGACTCTCGCCCCAGGTGGTAGCGGCGTGGACTCGGTGCGAGGCCTCGACGACACCGCCGCGGCGAACCTGGACGCTGAACGGCTGCATCGTCGAAACTTAGACGTGTGCAGCCCCCGGAGACGCGCTACGCACGGAGCGGGGACGTCAACATCGCCTACCAGGTGACCGGCGAGGGCCCGGTCGACCTGCTCTGGATCCCGGGGTTCGCCCAGCATGTCGAGCTCTCGTGGGAGGAGCCGTACCGCCGGGCGTGGCTCGAGGACCTCGCGTCCACGTTCCGGCTCATCGTCTTCGACAAGCGCGGCACCGGCCTCTCCGACCGCGTGCACGAGAGCACGCCCGTCGAGGTGCGCATGGACGACTGCCGGGCGGTGCTCGACGCAGCGGGCTCGCGACGTGCGGCGATCTTCACGGCCGGGGACAGCTCCGACCCAGCCCTCGTCTTCGCGGCGACGTACCCGGAGCGGGTGATCGCGCTCGTCCTCTGGAACGGCAACTATCGCGGCTCATGGGCGCCCGACTGGCCGTGGGCTGCGCCGCGAGAGGAGTCGCTGCGGTGGATCGACAACGACGTCGCGCGGCGCTGGCCCGATTACCTGCTCGAGACCCTCGCCCGGTCGGCCCCGAGCCTGACGCCGGACGAGCGCATCGCCTTCGCACGCGTCCTCCGCCTGAGCGTCAGCCCGGGAGCCGCCGCCGCGGCGATGCGGATGACCATCGACACGGACGTCCGGGACGTCCTGGCGACCGTGACCGTGCCGACACTCGTTCTCCACCGGGCCGGCGACCCGGATGCCGACGCGGGCCGGCTCGTCGCCTCCCGCATCCCCGGCGCCGAGTTCATCGCCGTGGAGCGGGACGACGTCGTTCCGGTCGTGGGCGACACCGGTCCGCTGCTCGACCACCTCCGGCGGTTCGTCGCGGAGGCGGCGTCGCGACCGGAGACCGAGACGGACCGCGTGCTCGCAACCGTGCTGTTCACCGACATCGTCGACTCGACGGCACGGGCGGCGGAGCTCGGGGACCGGGCGTGGCGCGAGCTGCTCGAGCGCCACCACTCTGCCGTCCGCGGCGAGCTCTCCCGCCACCGCGGAACCGAGCACGACACCGCGGGCGACGGCTTCTTCGCGTCGTTCGACGGGCCTGCACGGGCGATCCGCTGCGCGGCCGCGATCCAGCGTGCGATTGCCCCGCTCGACCTCGAGCTCCGCGCGGGGCTCCACACCGGCGAATGCGAGCTGCTCGAGGGCAAGGTCTCCGGGATCGCCGTCGCGATCGGCGCACGGGTGGCCGCCTGCGCGCGGCCGGGAGAGGTACTCGTGTCGCAGACGGTGAGGGATCTTGTCGCGGGCTCCGGGATCGCATTCACCGACCGGGGCGTCGCGGAGCTGAAGGGCGTCCCGGGCGAGTGGCGTCTCTACGCTGTCTGCGATGCCTGAGCTGCCGGAGGTCGAAGCGTGGCGCATGCAGCTGGAGCCGCTCGTGACCGGCTCGCCGATCGAGCAGGCCGGGCCGGCGCACATCGCGACGCTGAAGACGTTCGACCCGCCGCTCGCAGCGCTCGAAGGCGTGCGGCTCCTCGGTGTCGAGCGGCGGGCGAAGCGCTTCCTGCTCCCGGCGGGCGACGACCTCGTGCTGATGATCCATCTGATGAGCGCGGGCCGGCTGCGCCACGTCGCGTCCGGCGCGAAGGGCGCGAAGACGCCCGTGTTCCGCCTTCGCTTCGCCGACGGCGGGGAGCTCCAGCTGACGGAGGCCGGTAAGAAGAAGCGCGCCGGCGTGTGGCTGCTCCGGCCCGACGCGGCGCGCGCCGAGCTGGAGCATCTCGGCCCCGAGGCGAACGAGCTCGGCGTGGATGTCCTCGCGCGGATCCTCGCGTCCGACTCGCGACGGCTCCACTCCCTGCTCCGCGACCAGCGACTGATCGCCGGGATCGGACGCGCGTGGGCGAACGAGATCCTCTGGGCCGCCCGTCTCTCTCCCTACGCGCTCTCGACGCAGCTCGACGCCGAGGAGACCGCGCGGCTCGCGACGGCGATTCGAGAGGAGATGGACCGCGGGCTCGAGCTCCGCCTCGCCGGCGCGAACGACGAGCGGACCTACCGGGTGCACGACAAGCTGGGGCGGCCGTGCGAGCGGTGCGGCGCGCCGCTCCGGCGTGTCGACTTCGAGGAGCACACGTACTCGAAACGGAGCGCCACTCGAGCGAGACAAGGGCCGCGTGTTTCCAGCGTTTGCAACGCGGTCCGGCTCGCGCTGCGCATCAAACTCAGATGTCGGAAGACACACCCGGCGTGTGCGGACATTGCGTCAGCGTCAGTGCACGCCGCTCGTTCGAAACGGCTAGTCGTCCGAGCTAGTCGATAGTTTCCTTGCACGGAGCCGAGCTGACGGCGGTTCACCCTAGCTCCGCCGCCAGCTCGGTTCTTTTCGTCGCTACTTCAACAGCCGCGACATGCGACGGTCCTTCAGAACGCGACCGCCTGTCTGGCAAACAGGACAGTAGAACACGGTGTGCTCGTCGTAATCAACGCGTGCGATGGGCGTTCCGCAGCGCTCGCACGGCTGCCCAAGCTTGTCGTGCACACGGTACGTCTTCTCATCGTTCGCCCCTGCCAGCCGCAAGTCGAGCCCGCGATCCATCTCTTCGCGGATAGCCACCGCGAGACGCCCGATCTCCTCGTCGTCGACCTGTGATGAAAGCGCGTAGGGCGAGAGGTGGGCGACCCAGAGAATCTCGTTCGCCCAGGCGCGCCCGATGCCGGCGATCAGCCGCTGGTCGCGCAGCAGCGAGTGCAGGCGACGCGAGTCGGACGCGAGAATGCGCGCAACGTCTCCTACCTCGAGCTCGTTCGCCTCGGGGCCGAGATGCGCGAGCTCGGCTTGTACGGCCTCGGCCCGGAGTAGCCAGACGCCGGCGCGCTTCTTCGAGCCTGCCTCGGTGAGCTGCAGCTCGCCGCCGTCGACGAAGCGCAGCCGGAAGACCGGCGTCTTCGCGCCCTTGCCTCCCTTCGGAACATACTTCAACCTTCCCGCGCTCATCAGGTGCACGAGCAGCACGAGCTCGTCGTCGTCCGTGGGGAGCAGGAAGCGCTTCGCGCGCCGCTCGACGCCGCGAAACCCCTCGCCCTCGAGCGCCGTCAAGGGTGGGTCGAACGTCTTCAGCGTCGCGATGTGCGCGGGCCCCGCCTGCTCGATCGGCGACCGCTTCACGAGCGGGTCGAGCTGACGGCGCCAAGCCTCGACCTCGGGCAGCTCAGGCACCCGCTGCTCCCTCACGTTCTCGAATGGCTGCCCGCACAACTCTACGGACGTGGGAGCGCCGGGCGGGGTCGCGCAACATGTCGCGCAACGCGACTTCGCTCTGCTTTGTGCTGAGCAGCTTGTCGAAAGCAGTGGCCTCACTCCCGAGCTTCCCGACGTCGCCGTCGCCGACCAGACGCTCGTTCCACTCTTCAAGGAGTTCAGCTTCAGCAAGCACCGCGGCGGACACCTGCTGGAGCCGGTCAAGGGACAGAACCGCGCGAGTGTCGGCGAATATCTGCCGCTGCTGAAACATCACGATTCCCTGGTCAGAGAGCGTCGCCACTCGGCGATCGAACGTGAGATCCGCTGAGGCAACCATGCCGATTTCGTCGAAGCGAGCCGCATAGTGCCCGCCGCCGATCAAGTCAGGCAGAGGGAAGACCCGGAAATGCGAGTCGACCCACTGCTCGAGATCGAGTTCCTGGTACGAAGTGACCGGGTGAGCCTTCACCCGGTCAACCAGCCTGGCTCCTTTCCGCATGGTGCACGGATGCGTCGCGACAAGAACGTAGTCGTGCTCTATCCCAACGCCTGGAATTGCGATGTCCCTGAAGACATCGCCTTGAAGCAGCGGACGATGGGGAGCAACCTCGCCTCGAGCGAGGTAGATCTCGTCGACAGATGTGGGAGTCGCAAGCATGAACTCCAGCGGCAATCACTGCTCGACGATCGCCATCTCCCCGTCCGGCGCCGGGACAACCACGAACGTGGGGTCGTTTGCGTAGGCCGTGCGCCAGTTGGAGTCGAAAGCATCGAGCGCTTGATGCGCCGAGGCGCGACGACTCACGAAGTCGAACAGCAGGTCATGCCGACCCTCGACGTAGAGATCTAGCGGTGTGATGGTGGCGTCCTCTGACAGCCGCATCTCGAGCCACGTTGCAACGTCTCCGACCGGGAAGTTGCCAAGGATCTCCAGAAACGCGACGGCACGCGCCAACCGCCGACGGTTCTCGGGTCCGATCGTTTCGCCGCGCCGCCACTTCCGAACGGCGGCGTCCGTGACACCGACCATCCGCCCAACCGACGTCCAGGAGAGACCGCAACGATCAGCAAGGTCAGCAAGCAACTCGCTCGGCTCCTGCAGAGCGACAAGGGCGGTTCGCTCGTCCACCAATCGAGTCTGAACCTCCCGGTGGAGCGTCATCGCGTCGTTCTTGACCTCCTCCGCCCTATCGCGGAGCAACGCCGCGCGATGCGTCAGCGACGCGTAAGTCGGCGCCGCAACCTGCGGCACACGAAGGGTGTCACTGCCGGCCGCGGTCGCGGTTCCGTCGCTCATCGAGGTCGTCTCAGGCATCTACAGGCGCCTCCTTTCGCAGCACTTCGTTACGGAGCTTGTCGGTAATGGCTGCTTCGAACAGCGCGCGCACGGGCACGCGCAGCCGTTCGCATGTCTCTTGAACAGCCTTCGGTGAAAACTCGGGCATGTCCTCGTTCGGAGCAGCGGCCCAATAGCTATCGAGGTCGAGCAGGAAGAAGGGGCCGTCGGAATGCCGTCGGAGTCGCAACGGACCATTCGGGTCAACCACGAACCCCTGCATTGCACCGAACCTCATCACAGTCTTCTGACCGTCCTCAACATCGAACTCGACCGCGCCTTGCGAGGAGGCCGGCGCGAAGTGGTCGTCGAGATGCAAACCGGTCAGTAGCGCCGAGGCTATGTACGGCTCCCAGTCGGCAGGCTTGTCTACACCGTCAACTCGGATCTCGTCGATGTATCGCAGACCAACTCGTTGCGTCCCCGCGATAGGTCCAACATCGGCGGCGCTGTCGATGACGCGTTTGATCACTTCCTCGAAGTCTTCGAATCGGGTGTACCTCGTCGTCTCAACGACGAGTTGCTGTGGACCGACAATCACGGAAAGACCCCGAGCACGATCGACCATTCGGGTCGGGCCCGACGTGACGGTGAGGCCAGGGCCCGTCGTAGAGTTCGCGAACTCGAAACCCGGCGGAACAGCCGGAGGTTGGACTACGGGAACGATGTCCTGCAGCGCTGAGTAAACGCGTGTCGTTCCATCAAGAGTCGCAAGAGCAGGCGTATACGGAATGCGAAGCTCGAACGCGACGAACTGAAGCGGCGCATTCGGATAGATCTCCCTGTCAGTGACAGCCGCCACCTCCTTCTCTCCTTCCAGTCGAACCAGAACCGAACCAAAACCGAACCTCATCATGCCAGAGGCATCGGCTAGACGCCACCATGGTTAACAGAGCGACAATGAGGGCGGGAGTGACCCGGCCATAGCGAACATATGTTCGCTACCATACGTCTGTGCCCGTTCCCCGGCCGTTCTGCGTATTGCTCCTTGACCACCTACGTGAGAGCGACTACGCAACATCGAGCGGCCGGCCCAACCTGGCGGCGTTCGCGCGCGAGCTGCACGGCGTCAGTTACGAGACCCTTCGTCGTGTCGTCGCCGGCAAACGGCAACCAAGTCTGAGACTGATCGAAGAAGCCGCGCGAGTCCTTCGGCTCAATCCAGACGTGTTCGCCGAACACGCACTTCTCAAAGCTCGCCAAGCAGTCGCTTTTATGGACGTCGGGCTCGACGCCGCGTGGCGCAACCTTCTCGAGCTCGCTGAAGATCCTCTGGACGAAATCCCGCCAGCGTCTCCGGAAGGTGTACGCGCGGTTTGGGAGACCCTGAAGGCGGGCTAGGACAGCCCCGACGACCCCTGCTCAGAGCTATGGAGTGCATCAGCGTGATCACGGGCAGGTCTTCACGCCGTAGCCGCGGTCGACTGGGTTGTCGCAGGGGTAGACGCCGGTCTGCTGTGGCTGGAACGGCTGCGTGACAATCTCCTTTCCGTTCTGGTCGAGGCCGACCGCCTCCACGAGCCGGGTGCCCGGCGTGTAGTGGGCGGGAGTGACCTCGTGGAGGACGAAGCCCTCGATCGGCGTCAGCCGTTCGGTGTCGCCGTTTTGGTAGCGCAGCTCGATCGCGGCCACTTCCGGCTTTGCCTGGGCGAAGAAGAGGACGCGCTTGCTGCCGATGCTGAACCCACCGCCGAAGGCGGGGCCGTTCTCCATCGCGGCGGGCGGCGGGCAACCGCCGCCCTGGTTGTAGACGAAGCAGACGCCGCCACCCTGGCGCGGCATCACCCAGAGCCAGACATTGGAGCCGTCGGTCGCCTTGAAGCTAATGATCTTCCGAGCCGCTGCTGCGTCCGCCCGCCGCGAGAGGGACACCTTTGTCCCGTCGGGGAGCGTCTGCACGACCTGCTCGTCGAGCGGATCGGTCAGCGGGAACTCCTGCCTGCCGAGCACATGCCCGTCGGCGTCGAGCGCTACGACGGATGTGAGGGCGTCAGCTCGCGTCTGATGCTCGGTCGGAACGACGTAGTTCAGGAAACCCGCATTGATCGGCGCCGATACCCAGGTGATAGGGATCGGTGCCGAACCTCCGTCGGCGAAGCGCGCTTCGACCTTCTGGGTTTCACCGGCGCGAACCCAGCCGCTGAGCATGAGCGTGTAGTCGTTGCCCATCCAGCTGAGGCCGAGCGGCCCCAGCGCCTGCATCGCCGGGTTCGTCGGCGTGTTCTTCCCCGGGGCGCAGCCGCCGCCGGAGTGCGACCACTGGTAGCAGAAGCCGCCGCTCTTGGTAGGTGCAACGTAGAGCGTGTGGACGGTCGGGTTGTCGGGATGGATGCCGGTCGCGTCAAAGGTCGCGCTCATGATCTCCCGTGCCTCACCGGGAATCGCCTCCGGGCTCATCCCGATCGGCGCGACGACGTTCTGAGCGCCGAACGAGATCTTCACGCTCTCAGGCGCAGACGGCGAACTGAAAAAGTCGATGAACGTCTGCGGCCAGCCGAACGCAACCGCCGCCGCGGCTGCCGCGAGCACGACAACAGCAAGGGCGAGCACCACCCGGCGCGGCGCCCGCGGCAGGCGAAGACGACCACGGCGCGTCGGGCGCTCGGGGGCAGTTTCCTCGACGGCCTCCACGCGGGCGACTACCTCGCTCCAGTCAGCGTCGTCGCTGGGGTTCGCGGCGGCGTCGAAGCGCTCCTGGATCAGCTGATCGACCGCCTCAGTCATGGCCGCACTCCTTCCTTCTTCAAGGTCTCAGCAAGCTCGTGTCGCGCTTGCGCCAGCGTCGCGGCAACCGTGCCCGGTTCGATCCCCAGCACTTCCGCGATCGTCTCGTAGGGCAGATCGGCGAAGTAGCGCAGGAAGACGACCAGCCGCCGCCGCGGCGGCAGCGCCCGCACTGCCGCGGCGAGCGCGAAGTCACGCTCAGGCTCAACGAACACCGGATCGACCGCGTCAAGCGGAAACTCCTCCCCAGGCCGCCGCTGCTCAAGCGCGGTGCGGAGAACGATCCGCCACACCCAACCCTCCAAGGAACCGCGGCCCGAGTATTGATCCCTTGACCGCAACGCTCGCGCGAATCCCTCCTGCACCGCATCACGGGCCGCCTCGTAACTGCCAGCGACCGGCGCGACACCATTCCGAAAGCGCGTATAGCGCGCCCGATACAGATCTTCGATCGCAGTGGCCATCTCACCCACTACAGAGAAGAGGCTAGAACGATCTGATTCCTTTAGCCGAACAGCGCGGAGTTGCTGCGATTCGCGAGGGCAAAACGCGAACCGCCGATCTCGTCCCGCTCGTCACGCGCCACCGCGGACGACGGGCCGATGAAGTAGCAAGTCAACGCCCGCCGAGAAACCTCTCGCAGGTGGAAAGATGAGGCTTCCGCGGACCTGCACGCGTAAGGTCGGACCTGCGCAAGCGTGAGGCAGGTCGAAAACTTGCCGCAAATTCCGAGTGGCAGTCGATGATTTCCACCACCCTTATCGCCGTAACAGAGCACACGATCTACTACTGCCCGGAGTGCCAGACCGGGGGACGTGTGCTGAAGGACCGCCGGCTCTCGCGGCTCCTCAAGTAGCTCCGGTCACTCGCCTCCGGCGACGGATCAGCGCGGCAGCACCGGCTTCCGGCGGGTCACGTGCTGCTTCCTCGCCAGCTTCCTCTTCTTCGCGGCCTGCTTCTTCACCGCGACATGCTGCTTCGGCGATGCGCCGAGCACCGGGATCGCCGTGGGCGCCTGACCGACCGTCAGGGTTACGTTGACGTGCCCGATCAGGGCGTTCGCGGTCTCGGCGAGCGCATCGACGCGGAAGCTCCCCGCCTGCCGGGGGATGCCGGAGACGACGCCGTTCGGCTGCAGCGCCAGCCCGGGGGGCAGGTTGCCGCCGCCGATGCTCCAGGTCACCGGTCCGCCCGTCGCCGGCGCCTCGAGGGGTGCGCTGAAGCGCTTCCCGGCCGTCGCCTTCGGTAGGGCGAACTGGTCACTGCCGAAGGAAAGCGGCGACGTGAGGGCGCCGTGCAGGAGCGTCGCCATGCCGAGACCGCCCGCCGGCATCAGATGCAGGTGATCGTTCTGGAACCAGTCCGGATGGGCGGCCGAGTAGCCGTTCCAGTCGGCGAGCGTCAGCTGGGGATGCGCGATCAGCAGCTCCCTCAGGCTCTGGTTCATCGCCGCGTACTCGGGCGTCGACTCGCTGAGCGTCGGCCAGATGATGTGGGTGGCGCCGCGGGCGACGAGCACGTCGATCGCCTGGTCGGCCTCGCTCTGGAACGCCGTCGGGTCGTCGTTGTATCCCATCTCGACGATCACGGTGGGATAGATCGGCAGCGTCGGCACGAGGGCGAGGAGCGACGGTGCAGTTACGCCGTCGAACGGGATGCTGGTGCCGGCGAGGCGCCTGCCCACGGCGACGTTCATGTTGACGGTGTACCCCTGGTCGAGCACGTCGAGGTTGTTCGTGTACCAGAGGATCGACGTCAGCACGGAGTCGCTGATGACGGTGACGGGTGGATCGGCGGCTGCGGTGCTCGGGGCGGCACAGACGAGGGCAGCGGCGAGCAGCGCTACGAGGAGGCGCAGGCGGGCGGACATACGCTAGGTGTCGGCACCATCCGACGAGGCTTTACGCCACATCGAGGTATTCCGACCAGCTGACGCCCGGTCGACTCGCCCTCTCACACACATCTCCCCTGCACAGAGCCTGACAGAGCGGAGGCCCGATGCCAACCCGCAGAAAGGGCCGTCCTCCTCGATCAGTAGGGTCGCGCCGATGATCAGGACGCAGCCTCGCGCCGGTGGATGGCTCGAAGTGGTCTGCGGCCCGATGTTCAGCGGCAAGAGCGAGGAGTTGATCCGGCGCCTGCGGCGTGCCGAGATCGCCGGGCAACGGGCGTTGATCGTGAAGCCCCAGATCGACGACCGCTACGACGTCGGCCACGTCGTCTCGCACGCGGGCGCGAAGATGCGGGCCGTCACCGCAGCGAGCGGAAGGGACGTGCGGCGCCTCGCCGCGGGGTACGACGCCGTCGGGATCGACGAGGTGCAGTTCTTCGACGACGACGTCGTCGACGCGATCGACGCGCTGGTTCGCGGCGGGACCCGCGTCGTCGCCGCAGGGCTCGCACAGGACTTCCGCGGCCTCCCGTTCGGAGCGATGCCGACGCTCCTGTGCATCGCCGAGTTCGTCGACAAGCTCGAGGCTGTCTGTCACCGCTGCGGCGGCCCAGCGACGATGACGCAGCGGCTCGTCGACGGCGAGCCCGCCCCGTTCGGCGGTGCGACGATCCAGGTGGGAGCCCTCGACTCGTACGAGGCCCGGTGCCGCGCCTGCTTCGAGCCCGGGACCGACGCCGACGTCTTGCCCGAGCTAGCATCGGCCGATGTCGGTCGCGCCGCGCGCTGAGACACTTCCCTTCGCCTGGTACAGCGAGGAGGAGCTGCTGCGGCAGGAGCGCTCGCGGATCTTCGCCCGCTCCTGGCAGTACGGCGGCCGCAGCGATCAGGTCGCCGAGCCCGGGTCGTTCCTCACCACCGATGCCGGCGGCGTCCCGATCGTGGTCACCCGCGACCGTGACGGCATCCTGCGCGCCTTCCTGAACGTCTGCAGGCACCGCGGCGCGGTGCTCACGGACGGATGCGGCAGCAGGGCGACGATCCAGTGCCACTACCACGCCTGGACGTACGAGCTCGACGGGACGCTGCGCTCGGCTCCACGGGCCGATCGCGAGCCCGCCTTCGACAGGGACGACTGGGCCCTGCTGCCCGCGTCGGTCGACACGTGGGGGCCGTTCCTCTTCGTGAACCCCGATCCGGGGGCGCCGGGACTCGCCGAGCACCTCGGCGACCTGCCGGCGATCCTGGCGGACGCGATCGACCTGGACGGCCTCGTCTTTCACTCGCGCGTCGAGTTCGGCGCGAACGCCAACTGGAAGATCGTCGTCGAGAACTTCCTCGAGTGCTATCACTGCCCGACCGCCCACCCCGCGTTCAGCGACGAGGTCGACGTGCATCCCGACCGCTACCTCCTCGAGGCGCACCCCGGCTTCTCCGCGCAGTACGCGCGAGCGAAGCGAACCGAGGAGCAGGGCCAGTTCCACCTCCTCTACCCGAACACCGGGATCAACGTCTTCCCCGGGCCGCCGAACCTGTCGATCGGCCCGATCGCGCCCCACGGGCCGAACCGGACCGAGCGCTACCTCGACTACTTCTTCGCGCCGGATGTCGACGAGCAGTGGCTGACCGGGTTCTTCGCGTTCGACGAGCAGGTCGGGCGCGAGGACACCGCGCTCGTCGAGTCGGTGCACCGGGGCATGGCCTCCGGCGTGCTCGAGCACGGACGTCTGCTGCTCTCGTCGGAGCCGCTCGTCGCGTCGTTCCAGGCGTGGGTAGCCGAACGGCTGACAGCGTCCTAGACTGGCCGTTCCCCTGCACACCCTCAGAGGAGGAAGCACCTGTGAAGCGCCTGTCTGCCCTCGTGGGCTTCGTCGGCATCGCCGGAATCGTCGCCGCGACCGCGGCGTTCTCGGCGGCCGCCCGGCCGAGCTCCCCGCCGACGATGTCGCCGGGCACGCTCGTGGTCGCATTCGGCGACTCCGCCGTGAACTTCGCCGCCGGCACGATCCACGGATCCACGTACGTCAATCCGAAGGGCTACGAGGTCGACCTGTCGAAGGCGATCGCGAAGAACCTCAAGCTGAAGCCGAAGTTCGTCTTCTCACCGTGGGCGAAGCTGTTCGCGCCGGGGCACAAGACGTTCGACATCTCGTTCCAGGAGGCGACGATCACCGCCGCGAGGCGCAAGACCGTCGATTTCACGTCCTCGTACTTCAATGCGAACCAGGGCGTCCTGCTGTCGAAGAAGGCGAAGCAGCCGAAGTCGATCGCCGACCTGAAGAGCCTGCAGACCTGCGCCCAGACCGACACCACGGGCCTGACGTGGATCCAGCAGAAGCTGCATCCGTCGAAGCAGCCGCTCATCTACCAGTCGACCGCCGCGGCGTTCCTCGCCGTCCAGGTCGGAAGGTGCGACGCGCTCATCCTCGACACGCCCATCGTCGCGTCGGAGAAGAAGGCGCATCCCTCCTCGTACGGGATCGTCGGCGGCCAGATCGTGACGCACGAGCAGTACGGCGGCGTGCTTCAGAAGAACTCGAAGCTCACCCCCCTCGTCGACGCGCAGATCAAGAAGCTGTGGGCAAACGGCACGATCGCGAAGCTGCAGAAGAAGTGGTTCAACATCGACTTCTCGAAGATCCGCATCCTGAAGTAGGGGTCCGGTGCACGACGTTCTGCAGAAGTTCTTCTCGCCACACGCCTTCCGGGTGGCGCTGCCCGACGTGTGGCAGGGCTTCCAGCTGAACCTCAAGCTGATGGTGGTCGCCGAGCTCCTCGTGCTGGTGCTCGCGCTCGCGATCGCCGTCATCCGTGGTCTGCCGGGGCGCGGAGCAGCGCCGCTCCGCGCCCTGGCGATCGTCTACACCGACGTGTTCCGCGGCACGCCCCTGATTCTCGTCGCGTTCCTCGTCGGGTTCGGCCTGCCGGGCCTGAACATCTCCGGGATCAGCACGCTCTCGAACTTCACGTACGCGGTCATCGCGCTGACCCTCGTGTATACGGCGTACGTCACCGAGGTCTATCGCGCGGGGATCGAGTCGGTACATCCGTCACAGCGCATGGCCGCGCGATCACTCGGCCTTTCGTACTGGCAGGCAATGCGGCACGTGGTCATCCCGCAAGCTGTTCGACGCGTGATCCCGCCGCTCCTGAACGACTTCGTCGGCCTGCAGAAGGACACCGCCCTCGTGACGGTGATCGGCGTCGCCGAGGCGGCACAGCAGGCGCAGCAGTTCTCCCAGAACAACTACAACTTCACGTCCTATCTCGTCGCAGCGGTGTTCTTCATCCTGCTGACGATCCCGCTCGCCCGCTTCACGGATCACCTGATCCTGCGGCGGGAGCAGCGGGAGCGGGCACTCGCGACGTAGGAATCGGACCGTGAGCTTCGTCGAGATCAGCGACGTCACGAAGTCGTTCGGCGACAACACCGTCCTGCGGCACGTCGATCTGACGGTCGACGAGCACACGGTCGTCTGCCTGATCGGCGCGTCCGGCTCGGGCAAGTCGACGCTGCTCCGCTGCCTCAACCTGCTCGAGCGGGTGGACGAGGGCGCGATCCACGTCGACGGGGAGGAGATCACGAACGGCAGCGTCGACGTCAACGCGCTTCGCCGAAAGATCGGGATCGTCTTCCAGGCGTACAACCTGTTCCCGCACATGACCGTGATGGAGAACGTGGTCCTCGCCCCGATGAAGGTCCGGGGCGTCGGGCGTGCGCAGGCCCGGGCCGGCGCACGCGAGTTGCTCGCCCGGATCGGCCTGCTCGACAAGGCGGACGAGTTCCCCGACCGGCTCTCGGGCGGGCAGCAACAACGCGTCGCGATCGCGCGCGCCCTCGCGATGGAGCCGAAGCTCATGCTGCTCGACGAGATCACGAGCGCGCTCGATCCACAGCTCGTCGCCGAGGTCCTGGCGCTCGTGCGCGGGCTCGCGGAGACCGGGATGACCATGATCCTCGCGACGCACGAGATGTCGTTCGCGCGCGAGGTGGCCGACAAGATCTGCTTCCTCGATGCGGGCGTGATCTGCGAGGAAGGCGCGCCCGAGCAGATCTTCAGCACGCCGCGGGAACCGCGCACGCGGGAGTTCCTCGCACGCGTGATCGAGGCGGGACGGCTGTGAAGCGCTACGTGCCGGCCCGGAAGGCGCCGCTCGCGCTCGCGGGGTTTTTCGCGATTCCGCTCTTCTTCGCCGCGCTCATGGCGGTGTCGCTCGCGATCGAGAAGCCGCGCGTCGTCGAGTGGTCGCGGCCGGGCGGACGTCTCGCTCGGATCTACCACGATCCCGCGGGCTCGCTCGAGCTCAAGATCTGGCTGCTGGCGGTTGTGCCGCCGCTGCTCCTCGTCGCCGCCGGCTACCTCGCGTCGTTCCTACGTCGGGGTGTCTACATCTCGTGTGCGTGCGCGATCGTCGGCGGGCTCGCCCTGACAGCCCGCCTCGCGACGTGGGAGCGCCACCACACCTCGCGCTTCCCGAACGGCGAGGACCTCTACCCCGACAACTCGACGTCGAGCCTCGTCAACCGCGGTCAGTGGGAGCACGACGCGGCCCAGACCGTCCACAGCCTGGTCGACTACGCGATCGCGCTCGCCGTGGCTGCGGCGGCGATCGCGCTCTTCCTCGAGGTGCGCCGACGCCGCGGGCCCGTGGCCACGGGCCCGTCCGAGCTGCAGCAGACCGGCGGCGCCCCGACGACGTCGGGTGCCTAGAGGCTTGATGCGCATTTGCGGGCGTACGCGGCTGGTGCACCAGACACGGCGCGGCTCGGCCGTGCCGGGCTTGCCCGTAGCCACCGCTACGCCCTGCGCCCGTCACGTCCAATCCGCTTGGTCTGGCGCATCCCCGCGCACACCCCAATACACAACAAGCCTCTAGAGACTGACCCGAAGCGTCCCGCCGTCGAGCTCGAGCGACCCGCCGAGCTCCTCGATCACGATCCGCGCGACGCATGCTCCGAGATCGCGGATCTCCTCACCGGTCACGATCGGCGCCGCTGCGTCGGTCACCGGAGCGAGCTCCAGCATCCGCCCGTCGACGGTCCACGCCACCTGCTCGACGGGGCCGTGCCGGATCGCCGCGATCGCAAGAGCGCGAAGCGCACGCTCGACCGCCTCCACCTCGGTCTCGATCACGGCGCCCGCTCCCCCGGCCGCGACGCGGTCGTCCGCAGATCGCGCGAGCTCGAGCGTATCCACCTCCCGCAACGCGGGCTCCCAGCGCCCGCCCGAGATGCGCGCCACCGCCGCCAGTGCGTCCAGGAGCTCCGTCATCTGCTCGGCAGCGGCCTCGATCATCCCGACGAACCGCTCGTTGCGCTCGTCGAGCCCGCCTCCGCGAAGCAGGGTGCGGGCGAAGCCGTAGACCGTCGCGAGCGGCGTCCGCAGGTCGTGGCAGGCGAGGGAGACAAGACGGGCGAACCGGGGATCGACCATCGCGCTACGGTTGTACCCGATGACGAGCAGCAGGGACAGGCTGACCGTCGACCTGCAGGCGTCGGCACCCGAGATCAGGCTGGGCCTGACGCGCGCCGGAGTGACCGGCGTCCAGAAGGCGATCCGCATCCGCCACGAGGGCCGCGAGAAGACGTTCGCGGCCCGCATCGACTGCACCGTCGACCTCGACCCGGCGCAGAAAGGCGTGCACATGTCACGCTTCCCGGAGCTGTTCGGTGAGGCGATCGACGAGGTCGTGATCGGCGAGGCATTCCTCGTCGAGACGCTGGCGGAGCACATCGCCAGGCACATCGTCGGCCGGCAGCGCGCGCTCCGGGCGGAGGTGAGGATCGAGGCGCAGTACCCGCTCGAGCGCCGGACGCCGGTCAGCGACCTTCGAACGCAAGAGACGGCGACGCTGATCGGCATCGCGGCAGCCTCTCCGGAGCGCGTCCGCCGCGTCGTCGGCGTGGAGGCGTTCGGAATCAACGCCTGCCCGTGCGCCCAGGGCCTGATCCGCGACGCGTCGGCCGGGCGGCTGCTCGAAGCGGGCTTCGCGGACGACGACGTCGAACGCATCCTGCAGCTCGTCCCGCTGGCCACGCACAACCAGCGCGGGAAAGGGACGCTCCTCGTCGGCACGGAGGCCGACGTGAACGCCGAGCGCCTCGTCGAGATCGTCGAGCACTCGATGAGCTCGCCCGTGTACGAGCTGATGAAGCGGCCGGACGAGCTCTTCGTCGTCGAGCACGCCCACCTGCAGCCGCGGTTCGTCGAGGATTCCGTCCGGTTCGCCCTGAAAGGGGTGCTTGACCGCTACCCGTCGCTCGCGGAAGGCGACTACCTGTTCGCCCGCCAGGTCAACCTCGAGACGATCCACCGTCACGACGTGGTCGCGGAGAGAACCGGGACGGTCGCGGAGCTTCGCGCGGAGCTCGCGGGCGGGCTCAGCGCCGGCCACACCGAGCTGCGCGACTGGCTCAGCGCTTCTTCGTCGGCTTCGTCGGCTTCTTCGGCGTCTTCGGCGTCTTCGGCGGCAGCTTCTTGAAGGTCGCCCGCACGGTGACCGGCTTGCCGGTCGCCGGCGCGCAGACGAGCCTCGTTCCCTTGCACGCACCGCCCCACGCGACGAACCTCCACCCCCTGGCGGCCACCGCGCGCAGGCGAACCGGCTGACCCGCCTCGATCGTGCTGCCGCAGGCGGGTGCGCAGGCGATTCTTCCCTTGCCGGCCACCGACTTTCGGAAGGCCACGCGAAGCGGGCCGAAGACCGCGGTGACCGCCTGTGCCGATGACAGTGACAGCACGCAGTCGGCCGTGCCGGAGCACCCGGCGCCCTGCCAGCCGACGAACCGGGATGCATCGCCGGGCAAAGCGATCAGGTCGACGGTCGTCCCCTGATCCCACTGGGTCGTGCAGGTCGCCGTGCAGTCGACGCCCGGCAGATCGCTCTGGACGCTGCCGGGCCCGCCGGTCAGCCCGACCGTGAGCGACGCCTGCGGCGTCGCGAGCACGTGCAGCCAGCGCGAGTCCTGGATGTCGATCCACGTGCCCGAGTGGCCGTAGTAGTCGTCGTGGTTGAAGTCCAGGACGTAGCTCGCCAGCGGGTCGCCGGCGGTGACCGGGTACAGGATGTCGGTCGGGGAGTCGCACGGATGGCCGGGATCGGCGACGCCGAACGGATCCGTCGCCGCGGTGCAGGCGTTCGGCGCCCCGCTGGGGAGGGCACCGAGTGCGTGCAGCAGCTCGTGGGTGGCGACCGCGTCGGTGGGCACTCCGCACGCCTTCATCCAGACGACGGCGTACGCCGGGCCGAGCTGGAACTGGCCGGCGCCGGTACCACAGACGTCGTCGTCGGGCGAGCCGACACCGTCGACATACACGAGGTAGCGCTTGAACGGGTCCACGAGACCTGCCGTGATCAGCTCGCTCCGGACGAGGCCGAACGTCGACGGCGCGGCGCCGTCGGCAAGCGAGTACGTGGACGAGGGCGCGGAGAGCCGCACGAACGAGATGTCGAGGCACGTGCCGCCGGGGAACACCGCGGTGTCGAAGCGGGGGATTCGCGTCGGGTCCTGCCCCTGCCACCAGGCCGTCATCGACGCGACGTCGTCGGCGACCCGGCTCGCATCGTCCGCGAACGAGTCGGGGGCGTCGGAGGGGAGCGCGACGACCGCGTGCACCTGCGCGCCGGTGGTCGCGTCGGGCAGGTCCGCCTGCGATTCGCCGCTCCCGCACCACCCGGCGGCGAGCGCATTCGGCGCCGCCCAGAGGAAGAGCACCGCCGTGACGAGGACGAGCAGCGGCTTCGTCACGGATGGTCGCTGCGCAGACGGGTGAGGAGAGCGATTCCCGAGCGGGACTCCGTCCCGGCGCGCAGCCGGCCGATGTTCGAGCGGTGCAGGTAGGCAGCCGCGAGGGCGGTGCCGAGACCGAAGATCTGGACCGACCGCGGATACCCGTAGAGCCAGGCGGTGACCGGAGTGGTCGCGGCGCCGAGCATGGACGCGACCGACGCGAACCCGAGCGAGAAGAAGAGGACGATCCACACCGCGAGGGCCGTGAAGGCGACGAGCGGCGCGACGGCGAAGAACACGCCCCCGCCCGTCGCGATCACCTTCCCGCCGCGCGCGAAGCGCAGGAAGAGCGGCCGCCAGTGCCCTGCCATCGCCGCGGACCCCGCGAGGACGCCGACGAGGTGGGAGACGAGGAGCACGCCGAGCAGGGCGGGTACGAACCCCTTCAGCACGTCGAGGACGAGCACCGGCAGCCCCAGCCGTGACCCGTAGCTCCGCCAGACGTTCGTCCCTCCGATGTTGCCGCTCCCCGCCCGGCGGACGTCCTCGTGCCGGAAGACCCGCACCAGCCAGTAGCCCCAGGGGCACGAGCCGAGCACGTAGCCGCCCACGAGGAGCAGAGCAGTCAGCACTGGAGAAAACTACCGCAGGGGGAAGATGCTCCCCGGAGAACGGCGGCGGCGGCGCGGCGCGGTCTAGGCGTGAATCCCTGCGCGCTGCGCCCAGTCGTTCACGACGTCGTAGTCGAGGTTGTCGAAGAACGTGTCGATGTACGACGCGCGATCGGTCGCGAAGTCGATGAAGTACGCGTGCTCGTAGACGTCGAGGGCGACGAGCGGCGTCGCGTTCCAGACGGGGAAGGTGTTCTGCGCGTCGCCGATGTAGTTGAACAGCCTGCCCTCGTCCCAGTCGTAGGCGGTCCAGGCCCATCCGCGCCCGCCCAGGCCGGTCGCCTTCAGGTCCGCCTTCCACGCCTCCACCGAGCCGAAGTCCCGCTTGACGAGGTCGCCGAAGATTCCCGCAGGGTCGCCGCCGACGCCGCCGAGGTGCTCGAAGTAGATCTCATGGTTCTTGACGCCGCCGACGGCGAAGGTCAGGTCGACCTTCAGCGCCCGCAGCTCCGAGTACGTCTGGTTCGCGCTCGAGAGATCGACGGCGGCAAGCTTCCCCAGGATCTCGTTCCGTTTCGACACGTAACCCTGGTAGAGCTTGTAGTGGGCCTCGATCGTCTCGCGCGAGATGCCGTCGAGCTCGTAGAGCGTCGGCTTCAGCTCGCGCGCGGTGATCTCCTCGTGGTTGTAGGCAAGCGCCATTCGATCTCCTCGGGCGGTCCGGCGTTACGGGTGCGGCGCGGAGCATATCCTCTGTGGGAGAACCGAACGAAAAGGAGACACGGATGCCCTACGAGCTCCCCCCGCTTCCGTACGACTACGCGGCGCTCGAGCCGACGATCGACGAGCAGACGATGCGCATTCACCACGGGAAGCACCACCAGGCTTACGTCGACAACGCGAACAAGGCGCTCGAGGGCACCGAGTGGGACGGAAAGCCGATCGAGCAGGTGCTCGCGGTCATCGACGAGCTGCCCGAGGACAAGCAGACGCCGGTTCGCAACAACGGCGGCGGGCATGCGAACCACTCGCTCTTCTGGCAGATCATGAAGCCCGGCGGCGGCGGCGACCCCGACGGCAACCTCGCGCAGGCGATCTCCGACACGTTCGGCGGCGCCGACCAGCTGCGTGCACAGCTGAACGACGCAGGGGTGAAGCGGTTCGGCTCGGGCTGGACGTGGCTCGTCTGGGACGGCACCGGTCTTGCGGTCTACTCGACCGCGAACCAGGACAGCCCGTGGATGCAGAGCCACGTGCCGCTGCTCGGCATCGACGTCTGGGAGCACGCCTACTACCTCCGCTACCAGAACCGCCGCCCCGACTATCTCGGCGCGTGGTGGGACGTCGTCAACTGGGACGAGGTGGGCCGGCGCTTCGACAAGGCCCGCTCGAGCTGAGGCGCGCGCTCGTCGCAGGCGGCACGGGCCGCGTCGGGCGGGCGATCGTCGCGCGGCTCGAGTCGGAGGGGTGGTCGGTGCTCGCCGCCGGCCGCGCCGACGGCGACCTGCGCACGGCGGCCGGAGGCCGGACGCTCGTCGCGGCGGCGCTGGCAGCGCTCGGCGGGCTCGACCTGGTGGTGCACGCCGCCGGAGCGGGATTCGCCGCCAAGCCGTTCGACGCCGTGACCGAGGAGGACTGGGACGCCGCGTCCGACGTGACGGCGAAGGGCACGTTCTTCCTCGCGCAGGCGGCCGCGCCCAGCCTGCGCGAGACGCACGGCGTGCTGGTCGTCGTCGAGGACGTGGCGGCGGTGCAGCCGTGGCGTTCGTTCGCCCCGCATGCTGCCGCGAAAGCGGCGCAGGCAATGCTGACGCGCGTGCTCGCCCTGGCGCTCGCCCCGGACGTGCGGGTCTGCGGGGTCGCCCCGGGGCCGGTGGCGATCGAGCCCGGCACCGATGACCGCCGCGCCGCCGAGACGCTGCTCGGGCGGGTCGGATCGCCCGACGACGTCGCGGAGGCCGTCTCGTACCTCGCCGGCGCGTCGTTCGTCACCGGATCGACGCTCTTCGTCGACGGCGGCCAGGCGCTGAAATCCAGGCCGTTCCCCGCGGCGTAGGACCGGGACGATGGCATTTGCGCTGCCGCTCCGTACGATTGCGCCCGTGGACGCCGACGGTGACCTGATCCAGCGCGCAGCCGCCGGGGACGGATCCGCGTTCGAGGATCTCTACCGGCGCTACGCGCGGGCGGTCTTCGGACTCGCGCTCCGCCGGCTCGGCGACCGCGGACGCGCCGAGGAGGCCGTCCAGGAGACGTTCGCATCGGTGTGGCGGTCCGCCGGCTCCTATCGTCCCGAGCGTGGGCCCGGCGCGCCGTGGCTGTATGCGATCGCGCGCAACGCGATCGTCGACCGGGCCCGCCGGCGCCCCGAGCCGCCGGTCGAGACACCGGACGAGGTTCCGGACGACGATCCGGGGCCGGCCGGCCACGCGGAGGCGGGCTGGGTCTCCTGGCGCGTGCACCGCGCGCTCGAGGAGCTTCCCGAGCGCGAGCGCGAGGTGATCTCGCTCGCCTACTGGAGCGGGCTCTCCCAGAGCGAGGTGGCCGAGTTCCTCGGCATCCCGCTCGGCACCGTCAAGACCCGCACGCGGGCCGCGTTGCAGCGGCTCGCCGACCTGCTGGAAGGAGAAGGGCTCTCATGACCGGCGTACGCTTGACGGAGCCGGCAGGGAGCGGAGGCGCCGGCTTGGCCGGCGCCGGAGCGGGGGCAGAGCGGAGGCGCCGGCGTTGCCGGCGCCGGAGCGGAAGAGTCAGCGGACAGCCGGAGGTCGGCCCATGAGCTTCGACGAGCTCGCCGGCGGCGACGACCTGACGCCCGAGGAGGAGGCGCGGCTCCGGCGCGTCCACGACCTGCTGGTGGAGGCGGGGCCGCCTCCCGAGCTGCCGCCGTCGCTCGCACGGCACGCGGCACCGCCGGACGACGCGGAGATCATCAGGTTCCCGCTGCCGCGCCGGGCGGCGGTGGCGGCGATCTCCGTCGCAGCGGCCGTCGCGATCGGGTTCGGGGTCGGGTTCCTCGTCGGCCACTCGAAGGCGAAGCCGCAGCCGTTCGCGGCGGAGCGCGTCGTGTCGATGCACGGCTCGGCTGCGGGCGAGCGTGCCGTCCTGCGCATCGCAGGACGCGACTCGGTCGGCAACTGGCCGATGGAGCTCGAGGTGCGCGGCCTGCCCCAGCAGACGGCGCGGTCCGCCTACTACGAGCTGTGGCTGACGGAGAACGGCAAGGCCGTCGTGTCCTGCGGCTCGTTCCGGGTTCACGGCTCGACGACGACGGTGCGTCTCTCGGTGCCGTATCGCTTCTCGCACTACGACGGCTGGGTCGTCACGGCGCAGCCTGCCGGCGAGCAGCACGTCGGCCGCGTCGTCCTGACGACCTGACGCACCGCCGCTGTCACGACAGGTCGAGCCGCAGATCCTCCAGGTCGATGTCGCGCTGCACGCGCTGCATCACCTCCTCGGTGATCATTCCCTCGTTGCGGAGGGCGAGCACCGCGGCGCGCTCGGCGTCGAGCAGCTCGCGCCGCAGCCGCTGAAACTGGGCCGAGCGCGCCTCGGTGCCGTCGCCGTCGACGCCCTCGTAGCGGGCGCGGAACCGGCTCGACCGGAACCGGTACTGCCCGCGCATCCGCTCGACGGTGTCGTCGTAGACCCAGTCCTCGCCGGCGAGCTCCTCGAGCCGCTGGAGCGCTGCCTCCGCCGCCTTGATCCGGGCCTTCGCGTCCTCCCGGTCGGCGCCCCCGTCGTCCTCGACGTGGAGCACGCCGAGCAGGAGCGGCAGCGGCAGCACCTGAACGACGAGCGTCACCAGGATCACTGCGAAGGTCACGAACACGATCACGTCGCGCCCGGGCACGCCGACCGGCAGCGCGAGCGCGGCCGCGAGCGACACCGCGCCCCGCACGCCCGACCAGGCGATCACGACGGGCCACTGCCACGGCGGGTACGGGTCGCGGGCGCGGACGCCGGCGAAGAGAAAGCGCGGCAGGTACGTGAAGACCGGCACCCAGACGAGGCGGATGCCGATCACGGCGAGCGTGACGAGCGCCGTGTCGCGGATCAGCCCGGCGGTGACCGGCAGCCGCGCGGCGATCGTGTGCAGCTGGAACCCGACCAGCGCGAAGAGGAGCGCGTTCACGAGGAAGACGAGGAGCTCCCAGAACGCGTTCCCGGAAAGCCGGGTGTTCACGGTGGTGAGCTCCGGGGTGTACCAGCCCATGTACACGCCGATCGTCACCGCGGCGAGCACGCCGGACACGCCCATCGCCGTCGCCGGCAGGTACGCGAGGTAGCCCGAGAGCAGCGCGATCGCGACCTCCGTCGGCGTGTCGTCGACGCGCCGCCGCACGGCGCGAACCAGGTACGCGACGACGAGGCCGACGCCCACGCCGCCGAGCACGCTGACGACGAGCCGCCAGGACGCGTCCCAGAACGAGAACGCCCCCGCGACGGCTGCGGTGACGGCCGTCTTGTACAGCACGAGCGCGACCCCGTCGTTCAGGAGGCTCTCTCCCTCGAGAACGGCGACGATCCGCCGCGGCATCCGGAAGCGGCGCGCGACCTCGGAGGCCGCAAGCGCGTCGGTGGGCGAGACGACCGCGCCGAGCGTGAATGCGCTCGCCCACGACAGGCCGCCGATCACCTCGTGGGCGACGAGGGCCACGCCGCAGGTGCTGACGGCGACGAGGCCAACGGCAAGCAGCGAGATCGGCCGCAGGTTCGCACGCAGGTCGCGCAGGCCGGTGAAGAACGCCGACGAGTAGAGGAGCGGCGGCAGGATCCCGACCAGCACGACGTCGGGCGGCAACTCGAAGTGCGGCAGCCCCGGGACGAACCCGAGCACGAGCCCGCCGCAGACGAGCAGAACCGGGACGGGCAGCCCCGAGAGCGCAGCGACGACGAGCATCGCGCCGAACGAGCCGAGGAGCGCGAGCAGACGGATCTCGTCGTGGGCGGTGAAGTGCACCGCCCGAGGGTAGACACCGGAACCTGGTTCGCGAAGCGAACCAGGTTCCGTGAGTCAGGCGTACGCGCTAGGCGGCGTCGGCGAGGTCTTCGTTCTGCGCGAGCTTGCGCAGCGCCTCGCTCTCGATCTGGCGCACGCGCTCGCGCGTCAGACCGAGCTGCTTGCCGATCGCCTCCAGTGAGGCCGGGCCTTCGCCGACGAGGCCGAAGCGAAGCTCGATCACGTCGCGCTCGCGGTCGGGGAGGTTCGCGACCGCCTGCCGCACCGCGAGATCGCGGAGCGAGACCGACGCCTCCTCCTCCGTCGACGGGCCTGTGCCGGCGATCAGGTCGCCGAACGACGCGTCGCCGTCGTCGCCCACCGGCATGTCGGTCGAGGCGACCGCGCGGGCGGCCTCGAGGACCTCGTGCACATGGTTGATCGGGAGCTTCGAGTGCTCGGAGATCTCCTCCGGCGTCGGATCGCGCTCGAGCGTCGCGACGAGCTCGCGCCGCGCACGGGCGACCTTCTGCTCGCGCTCGACGACGTGCACCGGGATGCGGATCGTGCGCGCCTTGTTGGCGACGCCCCGCTGCACCGCCTGGCGGATCCACCACGTGGCGTAGGTGGAGAACTTGAAGCCCTTCCGCCAGTCGAACTTCTCGGCGGCGCGGATCAGGCCGAGCACACCCTCCTGGACGAGGTCGCCGAGGGTGATGCCCTGGGTCTGGTAGCGCTTGGCGATCGAGACGACGAGGCGCAGGTTGCAGTTGATCATCCGCTCCTTCGCCGCCATGTCGCCGCGCTCGATCCGCTTCGCCAGCTCGACCTCCTCCGCCGCGGTGAGCAGCGGGTAGCGGCCGGCCTCGTTCAGGAACATCTGGAACGAGTCGGTCGTGTACAGGCCGTGGCCGACGCTCAGGTCGAGCTCCGGCTCGTCCTCCTCCTCCTCCGGCGCGATCTCGTGGGCCGCGAGCTCGGCTGCGAGCATCTCGGCCTCGGACTCGTCGAGGTCGAAGGTCAGCACCGCGTCGGCCACGTCGGCAGGGGTGAGCGCGCCGTGGTCGGCGTGGGTGCGAACGAGCGAGTCGAGCGCATCGGCGGTAGCCGTGGTCATGCTGATTTCAGTCAACGAACTCCTTACTGTCTTCGAGGAAGACGGGCGCGCGGTTTGCGCGTCATCCGTCGAACTCTCCAACGATCGAACCCGGAAACGCATTCCCGTTTCGCTGCTGGGCCCCCAGAACCTAGTGACAGACTGTTACAAGTCTGTTAGGAGTCACCCGCGAGGGGGATTAAGAGGCGCTACGGGGCCGTCCGGTCGTTCTCGATGAACGCCGCGTGGGTGACGGGCATCGCCGCGGCGAGGAACCGCTCCGCCGCCTTCGCGTACTCGCGGATCTCGTACTGCGCCGACTCCGAGTTCCGGAGCGAGCAGAAATGCATCAACGAGCGGGGATTGCAGCTCCAGTAGTAGGTCGTGTACATGTTGAGCGGCAGCACCATCCGGGCGACTTCCTTGGCGATCCCCTGCTCCAGCATCCGCTCGTAGGCCTCGAACGCGGCCCGGGAGGCGTCCTCGATCTCCACCCGGGTCGCGGCCCTCGTCTCCTCGTCGACCGGCTCGAACCTGTAGGAGCCGGGCTTTCCGACCTGCGTCCTGACGTTCGCAGGGACGTAGAACTCGGCCTGCATCTTCGAGTAGCGACCCGACCACTCGTTGTAGGAGTGGCCGGCGCGGTGCCGATGATGCTCCCGAACGACGAAGATGGGCGCCTTGACGATGAACCGGAAGTAGCCGTGCTCGAAGGGGGAGCCGTGCCGGTCGCGCATCAGGAAGCGGATCAGGCCCTCGTCCCGCTCCGACAGCTGCTGCGAGGCCTGGTTGAACGAGACGCGGGCGCCGTTCGCGACTGCGAGGTCGGAGGCGAGCACGCCGTCGAGCGCGAGGAAGCCGTGATCGAGCACGTGGGCCACGTCACGCGACTCAACTGCCTCGTCGATCTTCCGGACGTCAGTCATCACGCTCACGGCCGGCGGACCCTAGCTCCGCCGCCGGACGTAACCTATCCCCTGCCCGTCGGTCCGGGATCCGGCCCGGGCACGTACGGTTTCGCGGTGGCGGTGAAGGTCGGGACATCGGGCTGGTCGTACCCGTCCTGGAGGCCCGGGTTCTACCCGGACGCGCTGCAGCCGTCCGAGTTCCTGGGGTTCTACGCGCAGCGCTTCGACACGGTCGAGCTCAACTCGACGGGCTACCGGCTGCCGGGCGCCGACCAGTTCCGCCGCTGGGCGGAGGCGGTGCCGGACGGCTTCGAGTTCTCGGTCAAGTTCGCGCTCACGCGGCTCGACCGCGTCACGACCTTCCTCGAACGCGTCCTCTCGCTCGGCGACCGCCTCGGCCCGGTGCGCGTCGTCCACGAGGGCCCGCGCGACGACGGGACGCTGTCGTTCGTCCAGGGCTCGATCCCCGAGGACGTCAGGCTCGCCTGGGACTTCCGGCACGAGTCCTGGGCGGGCGTCGAGGGCGTGGTGCGCGTCGGCGACCCGGGCGCCGAGCCGTTCCGGTACCTCCGTCTGCGCGAGCCTCCCTACTCCGACGACGAGCTCCGGGCGATCGCGCGCAGCATCCGGGCTCCGGCCTACGTGTACATCCGCCACGAGGACGAGCCCACGGCGCCCGCGATCGCACACCGTCTGCGGGGTTTCCTCTAGATGGTTGATCGACAAATGCCGTCGTCGCGGGGAGGGCGTGCACCAAGCAGTGTGGTCGACTCGACCGGGGGCAAGGCCGGTGGGCCTTGGCGCCGGGCGAGGCGGGCGCAATGCGCCGCGTGCAGGCCCCCAACCGCGGCGGCGATGATTTGTCGATCAACCATCTAGTCAGCCGGTGTGGGTCGCCCGGGAGACGGCGCGCTTTCTGTCCCGGGTCGCGGTGGCGGTGCTGATTGCGATCGTGATCGCGGAGGTGCGCGCCGCCCTCGGCGGCGGCGACTCGATGCGCACCTTCCGGATCGTGCTCCTCCTGCTCGGAGGGCTGTTCCTGCTCCTCGGCGGGACCGGGACGGGCAGCGCCGCGAGTCGCCGCGTCAACTGGGGCTCGATCACGCTCGGGCGCGGCGGAGACATCTTCCGCGGGTTCCAGCCGCGGCCGGAGGACCCGCGCCTCTCGGCGGGTGCGGTCTTCATCGGGAGCGGAGTCGCGCTGCTCGCGCTCGGCGCGGTCCTGTAGCTACCGCACCCCCACGGCAGCCGGCTGGGCGCTTGGCGCCGCCGGAACGGGCCGCGGGGGCGGGCGCGAGTCGACGAGGATCGCCGCCACGAGGAGCACGGCGACGCCCACGAGACTCTCGCCGAGGAGGCTGCGCCCGACCCGCGACGACACGGCCGAGGGCGCACGCTCGAGCCTCGGCCGGACGACGAAGTGGTGCACGGCCCCCCAGGCGAGGGCGAGCAGGACGAGGCCGATCTTCACGAGCAGGACGCGGCCGTAACCGGCCGTCCAGAGGTCGTGGAGGTGCGGCAGCCGGACGATGCCGAGG
Organism: uncultured Thermoleophilia bacterium; assembly: GCA_963784765.1. Classification (GTDB taxonomy): domain Bacteria; phylum Actinomycetota; class Thermoleophilia; order Gaiellales; family Gaiellaceae; genus PALSA-600. Next base: position 40,468 of record CAWASP010000017.1, on the reverse strand, counting down.
TAGATGCCGGCCCCGAGCACGAGCGCGACGAGCCCGGTCGCGAGCCGCGAGAACCGTGTGAACGCGGTGCGTCGCAGCTCCGGGGCGCCGGACCAGAGGAGGGCGGCCATCGTCGCGAGCCCTCCGATCCACAGCGACGCCGAGGCGAGGTGCACCCAGTCGGCGAGCTCGGAACGCCACGAGGAGCCGGGGTCGACGGCGTCGTGCCCGGACAGCGACAGCCCGCCGACGAAGAGCAGCGCGATCGCGAACGCCGGCACCAGGAAGCCGACGCGGTCGAGCAGCCAGGAGAGAAACACGAGGGCGAGGACGGCCGCGAAGGCGAGGGACATCACGATGAACGCACGCCCGAAGCGGGTGACGGCCATCGGAGAGAGATCCGCGTAGAGGAACCGGCCGAACGAGAGCTGCAGGGCGTCCTCGCAGTTGAGCGAGAACGCGGCGATGCCCGCCTCGAGAGACACGAGGGCACCGAGGCCGGCGGCGACCGTGATCCGCCGCTCGAGCGCGCGCGGCACAGGAAGGCCGCGGAGCACGATCAGCCGCAGCCCGAGCGCTCCGATCGTCAGCGCCAGCCCGAGGAACCAGATCCAGCGGACGATGTGCTCCCGGGTCGTCGGTCCGCCCGCGCCGTAGGCGGCGCTGATCGACGGCGCCTTCACCCCGACGCCGAACGTCCAGACCCCCGACACGACGTGCGAGTCGGCGGAGACGCCCTGCCAGCGCACCGTGTACGGGCCGCGCGGGAGGCGCCCGAGCCGGGCGACGACGTCGACGCCCCGGCTCGCCGCGCTCAGGACGTGGTTCCTGCCGTTCGCGTCGATGACCTTCACGGCCCCGGGAAGGAGCTTCACGTGCTGGTCGAAGTGCAGCGTGATCGTCGCCGGGGCCGTGGCCAGCTCCGTGCCGAAGCGCGGTGTGGTCGTCTGCAGGGTGGCGTGCGCCCCCGCGGCGGCCGGGAAGGCGAGCGCGGCGAGGATGACGAGCGCGAGCCGTCTCATCGGTGCGGCGTCCCGGCGAGGGGCGAGAGATGCCCGAAGATCGGAGCGACGTCGCGATCGGCGAAGAGCATCACCGACACGACGACGATCGTGAGCGCGAACGAGGAGCGGAGGACGGCCGAGCGCGGCCGCCAGACGAGCGCGAGCGGCACGGCGGCGCCGACCACGAACGTCCACCCGAGAAGGTGGTGAAGGAAGGCCGATCGCTCGAAGGTCCAGGCGTTCTGCTCGTGGACGAGAAACGCGATGCCCGTGACGACGAAGGCGAGCGGCCAGGTGAGACGCCACCAGGGCGAGCGCAGCCTGCCGTGGACGAGCCCGAGCTCGGCGCCGCCGGCGAGCATCAGCACCTGGGCCCACGAGCCGTGCGCGTACATGTGGATGGCCGAGTTCGTGTAGAAGGCCATCACCGGCCAGAGGAGCACGCCCATGGCGAAGGCGAGGCCCGGCCAGAGGTAGCGGCGCCACGGCCGCATCTGCCACACCTCGCGCCCGACCACGGCCTCGCAGAGCAGACAGAGGCCGACGAGCAGGATGCCGACGGCGAAGAGCCAGTGCACCATCTCCGCCCTAGGCTCCACGGCTCGCCTCCAGGTCGGCGAGGAGCGGGCGTGCGACCACGTACACGAAGGCGACGCCGGCGACGACGACGAGCAGCGGCGGCTCGACGACGAGCCACCAGAAGCCCTGGTGCGCGGGATGCAGGAGGGTCACCCGCCAGGGCTGGAGGATCGCCCAGACGAGCCCGCCCGCGACGGTGAGCGGGCCGATCAGCGAGACGATCTGCTCGGGCGTGACGCGCCGGGTTCGGCGGTGCGCGACTTCGTGGACGTACGTCGAGTGCATCGGTTCCTCCCGGGAGGACGAGGGACGACGGGCGACCCCGCGGCGCGAGGCTTCTGTGTCCGCGGGTCAGGCCGGAAGCGGAGGAGGCCGGCACTCGAAGGCGAGGCCGAAGCGGCGGCGCGGGGCGGCGTCGTCGACGGGGCGGGAGCGCCTCGCCGTCTCGTACGGCGGCACCGAGAGCAGCCGGCGCACGCGTGCCAGCGTGCGGTGGGCGTAGTCCTCGACGGCGTGGACGAACGTGGCGAGCCTCCACGCGAGCGACACGAGCACCGCGAGCACCGCGAAGACCGGCAAGGAGTAGCTGTGGAGGAGCGGCGAGAACGCGGCGGGATGGCCGGCGGCGACACCGTCAGCATCCGTGTGCACGAAGTAGAGCAGCGAGGTCGCGAAAAACGATGCGAGCCACAGCCGCGGTGTCACGCCGGGGCGAAGGCGGGGCGAGCGACGCTCGTGCGAGTGGCCGATCGCCGCAAGGAGCCGCTCACCGGCCTCGGCGGCCGCCCACGCCCGGGTGGCACGCGCGGCGAGACCGGCGAGGAGCAGCGCACCGCCGATCTTCACTCCGAGCAGCAGGAACGGGTAGTAGTCCGCCCCGGACGGTGCGAGCGGTGCGACGTGGAGGGCACGGTCGACGCGCACGGTCACGCTCCGCCCCGCGATCTCCGCGGCGACCACGAGGAAGCCGAACGTGACGATCCCGCGGCGCCGGAGCACGCCGCCCGGCCGTTGCATGGGGCGATCATACTGCCGGCCGCGCCGCGAAACGGTTGCCCGGGGCTCCACCGGGATGCTTCAATCGACGGGATGGAGCAGGACCCGGTCGCCCCTCTCCGCGAGCCGCCCGTCCGCGACGTCGAGACCGTCGGCGGCGCGGTCGTCGTGCACCTTGCCGGCGAGCTCGACCTGTACAACGCCGAGGAGCTGCGGGCCTCGCTCGCCCGGGCGACCGAGGGCCGACCGAGCCGTGTCGTCCTCGACCTCGCGGACGTCGACTTCCTCGACTCGACGGCGCTCGGAGTGTTGATCGAGGCCCACTCGAAGCTGGGACGCGACGGCCTCGCCCTGGCGGCTCCCCGGCTCGAGACGAGGCGGACGCTGCAGGTCAGCGGCATCGATCGGCACCTCCCGGTGCACGACTCGGTCGACGCAGCGCTCTCCGGGTCGTAACACCAGGGCGTTCGCTGCACCTCGCTACGGGGTTTTGCCGATGCCGACGCCGGTCGGTGTGACGAGTGTGCCGGTCGAGACGTGAACGCTTCACCGGCAGCCGTGCTCGAACCGGGCGCTCTCGACGATCTGGTCCAGGCGCTCAGGGAGCGGGGCCATCGCGTCGTCGGTCCAACCGTCCGCGACGGCGCGATCGTCTACGACGAGCTCGAATCCGCTGACGATCTGCCCCGCGGCATCACCGACGTCCAGGAGCCGGGCGGCTACCGGCTCGCCGATCGGGACGACGACGCGCGGTTCGCCTACGCGTCCTCGCCCCACTCCTGGAAGCAGTTCCTGTTCCCGGCATCGACACGCCTCTTCCGGTCGCGCCGGACAGCCGACGGCATCGCGTTCGAGCAGCCGGAGCCGCCCGTGAGGCCGTTCGCGTTCGTCGGTGTCCGCCCCTGCGACCTGCAGGCGATCGCCGTCCAGGACCGCGTCTTCCTCGAGGGGCCGCATGTCGACCGCGACTACGCGTCGCGCCGCCGCGGCGCCTTCGTCGTCGCCGTGGAATGCGGCAGCCCCGCCGCCACCTGCTTCTGCACCTCGTTCGGCACCGGCCCGGCCGCCGAGGGGGCGTTCGACCTCGCCCTCACGGAGCTCTTCGACGGCGGCCATCGGTTCCTCGTGCGCTCGGGCTCCGAGCAGGGCGCCGCGGTGCTCGCCGCCCTCCCGAGCCGCCCGGCAGCCGACGCCGACCTCCGCGAAGCCGCAGACGTCGTCCGCCACGCGGCCGAGGCAATGCAGCGGAGCGTCGACACGACCGACCTGCAGGGGCTGCTCGAGCGCTCCCGCGAGTCGTCCCGCTGGGACGACGTCGCGGCCCGCTGCCTCACCTGCGCCAACTGCACGCTCGTCTGCCCCACCTGCTTCTGCTCGAGCGCCGAGGACGTCACCTCGCTCGACGGCTCCGAGTCGGAGCGCGTGAGGCGGTGGGACACGTGCTTCTCGATCGACCACTCGTACATCCACGGCGGCGCCGTCCGGCCGTCGGGCCGCGCCCGGTACCGGCAGTGGCTGACGCACAAGTTCGGCACCTGGATCGACCAGTTCGGCACGTCCGGATGCGTCGGCTGCGGCCGCTGTATCGCCTGGTGCCCGGTGGGCATCGACGTGACCGACGAGCTCGCCGCTCTGCGCGCGGCAGAGGAGGTTTCCCATGCAGACCATTGACGCGCTGCTGCGCGAATCGCCCGCGTTCTCGTGCCTCGACCCCAGCCAGCTCGAGCTGGTCGCGGGATGCGCCACCAACGCCCACTTCGCGGAGGACGAGGTGCTCTTTCGCGAAGGCGACCAGGCCGACACCTTCTACCTCGTTCGCCATGGAAGCGTCGCGCTCGAGACGTTCGTCCCCGCGCGGGGCTCGCTGCTGATCGAGACGATCGAGGCCGGCGAGGTGATCGGCTGGTCGTGGCTCTTCGCGCCCTACCGGTGGCACTTCGACGCGCGCGCGCTCACGACGATCCGCGCCACCGCCTTCGACGGGGCGTGCCTGCGCGGCAAGTGCGACGACGACCCGGCTCTCGGCTACGCCCTCATGAGCTGCTTCGCGCGCATCATGATCGAGCGCCTGCAGTGGACACGGCTTCGGCTCCTCGACGTGTACGGCAATGGCGGCGCTCGCTGAAGCCACCGCCGACGTGACGATCCCGCGCCCGTTCCGCGTGGCGGAGCGGCGCCGCGAGACCGAGGACACGTGGACCCTCGAGCTCGAGCCGGCAGGGGGACCTCCTCTCGAGCCGCTGCCCGGGCAGTTCACGATGCTGTACGCGTTCGGGGTCGGCGAGGTGCCGATCTCGGTCTCCGGGCGGCAGGGCGATCGCCTCGTCCAGACCGTGCGTGCCGTCGGAGCCGTGACCGAGGCGATCTGCGCCGCCGAGCCGGGCACGGTGCTCGGCGTCCGGGGGCCCTTCGGGAATGCCTGGCCGCTGGAGCTCGCGAGCGGACGCGACCTCGTGATCGTCGCCGGCGGGATCGGCCTGGCGCCCCTCCACGGCGCCCTCGAGCACGCGCTGCAGCACCGGGACGACTACCGCGGACTGACCCTGCTGTACGGCGCGCGGACGCCCGCCGACCTGCTCTACCGGGTCGAGCTCGCCGAGCTGCGCGAGCGCGGCGGCCTGCAGCTCGAGGTGACGGTCGACTCGGCCGACACCGCGTGGCGCGGCCACGTGGGCGTCGTCCCGAAGCTCGTCGGCCGGGCCGGCTTCGACCCGCGCGACGCCGTCGCGTTCGTCGTCGGGCCGGAGATCATGATGCACTTCACGATCGCGGCGCTCGTCGAGCGCGGCATCGGCACCGACCGGATCCACGTCTCGATGGAGCGCAACATGCGCTGCGGTCTCGGGCATTGCGGCCACTGCCAGCTCGGGCCGACTCTGATCTGCCGCGACGGGCCCGTCTACACGGCGGCGCAGGTGGCCGCCCTGATGGAGGTGCGTGAATTGTGAGCGTAGGCTCGACGGAGCTCACCACGAAGCGGAGGTGCCGGCTTTGCCGGCACCGGAGCGGGAGCCACACGGATCGGCCGGAGGCCGGGCCGTGAGCAAACCGACGCTGGCCGTCTGGAAGTTCGCCTCCTGCGACGGCTGCCAGCTGTCGCTGCTCGACTGCGAGGACGAGCTGCTCGCCCTGACGGGCGAGGTGGAGATCGCATACTTCCTCGAAGCGCGCCGCGCCGTCTCGCCCGGGCCGTACGACGTCTCGCTCGTCGAGGGATCGGTCACGACTGAGCACGACGCCGAGCGCATCCGGGAAGTGCGGGCGCAGTCGCGGACGCTGATCACGATCGGCGCGTGTGCGACCGCGGGCGGGATCCAGGCGCTGAAGAACTTCGCCGACGTCGACGAGTACGCGGCGGCGGTCTACGCCTCGCCGGAGTACATCTCGTCCCTCGCGACCTCGACGCCTATCTCGGCACACGTGCCGGTCGACTACGAGCTGCGAGGCTGCCCGATCAACAAGTACCAGCTCGTCGAGGTGCTCACGGCATTCCTGCACGGCCGGAAGCCGACGATCCCGTCGACGAGCGTCTGCACCGAGTGCAAGGCGCGAGGCACCGTGTGCGTCACCGTCGCGCACGGCACGCCCTGCCTCGGCCCGGTCACGCACGCCGGCTGCGGCGCGCTCTGCCCGGCGTACGCGCGCGGCTGCTACGGCTGCTTCGGCCCGATGGAGAGCCCGAACACCGCAGCCCTCGCGGAGCGCCTGAAGATGCACGGCGCCGACGACGCGGCGGTCGAGCGGCTCTTCCGCACGTTCAACGTCGCCGCGTTCGAGGAGGTCAGAGGGTGAGCGAGAGGACGATCGTCACCGAGTACCTCGCCCGGGTCGAGGGCGAGGGCGGCATGCGCGTCAGGATCGACGGCGACCGGGTCGAGGACGTGCAGCTGCAGATCTACGAGCCGCCGCGCTTCTTCGAGGCCTTCCTGCGCGGGCGCAACTTCATGGAGGCGCCCGACATCACGGCGCGCATCTGCGGGATCTGCCCGGTCGCCTACCAGATGAGCTCGGCGCAGGCCATGGAGCGCATCTGCGGCGTCGAGGTCGACGGCCAGCTGCGCGCCCTGCGGCGGCTCCTCTACTGCGGCGAGTGGATCGAGAGCCATGCCCTGCACGTGTTCATGCTCCACGCCCCCGACTTCCTCGGGTACGAGAGCGCGATCGAGCTCGCCCGCGACGATCCCGGCATCGTCCAGCGGGCGCTCGAGCTGAAGAAGACCGGGAACCGCGTGATGACGGTGGTCGGCGGCCGGGAGGTGCACCCGATCAACGTGCGCGTAGGCGGCTGGTACCGGACGCCGTCCAAGCGCGAGCTCCGAGAGCTGCGCGAGCCGCTCGAGCGGGCGCGCGAGGAGTCGCTCGCCGCCGTGCGGTTCGCCGCCGGGCTCGACTTCCCCGACTACCGGCGCGACTACGAGCTCGTCGCGCTCTCCGAGCCCGGCGAGTACCCGATCGACCGCGGCCGCATCGTCTCCAGCGAGGGCATCGACATCGACGTGTCCGAGTACGAGCAGCATTTCGCCGAGGAGCACGTCCCCTGGTCGAACGCACTCCATTCACACGTGATCGGCCGCGGCTCGTACCTGTGCGGGCCACTGGCGCGGTTCGCGCTGTCGTTCGACAGGCTCGGCCCGGCTGCGCGCGCGGCTGCTGCGGATGCAGGCCTCTCTCCCGACGAGCGGAACCCGTTCCGGAGCATCGTCGTGCGCTCGGTGGAGCTGGTCGAAGCCTGCGACGAGGCGCTGCGCCTGATCGACGAGTACGAGGAGCCGGACGCGCCGGCGGTCCCGGTCGAGCCGCGGGCCGGCGTCGGCCACGGCTGCACCGAGGCCCCGCGCGGCATCCTCTGGCACCGCTACGAGATCGACGACCAGGGGACGATCGTGGAGGCGAAGATCGTGCCGCCGACGTCCCAGAACCAGCGCGCGATCGAGGAGGACCTGCGCGGCGTCGTCGAGCACTCCGTCCGCGTCCCGGACGACGAGCTGGCGCTTCTCTGCGAGCAGACGATCCGAAACTACGATCCGTGCATCTCGTGCGCGACCCACTTCCTGAAGCTGGACGTCGAGCGGACGTGAGGGTGATCGGCGTCGGCAACCGCTGGCGCTCCGACGACGCTGTGGGTCTCGCAGTCGCGACGCTCGTCCGGGAGCGCGCGCCCGAGCTCGACGTGATCGAGCGTGAGGGCGAGCCCGTCGCGCTCCTCGATGCGTTCGACGGCGTCGACGCCGTCGTGCTGGTCGACGCGGTCTCGTCCGGGGCCGAGCCCGGGACCGTCCACCGCCTGAACGCCGCCGACGAACGGCTTCCCGAGGAGCTCTTTCGGCACTCGACTCACCATCTCGGGCTCGCCGAGGCGGTCGAGCTGGCCCGAGCGCTCGGGACGCTGCCGCGGGAGACGATCGTCGTGGGCGTCGAGGGCGCGAGCTGGTCGGCCGGCGACGGGCTCTCGCCGGAGGTCGCCTCGGCGGTGCCGCAGGCCGCGTCGGCGGTGCTGGAGGAGGTGGAGCGGTGCACGAGCAGGCGCTGATGCGGGACCTGATGCGGGAGATCGGGGAGGTGGCGGGCGGCCGCCGCGTCGTCCGGGTCAGGGTGAGGCTCGGTGCGCTCTCGCACTTCACCGACGCGCACTTCCGCGAGCACTTCGAGGACGCCTCCCGGGGCACGCTCGCCGACGGGGCCGAGGTCGTCACGACATCCGAGACGGATCCGACGAGCCCCTCCGCCCAGGGCGTCGTCCTCGAGTCGATCGACGTCGCCGACTAGCTCTGCGAGCCGACCTCGTCGACCAGGGCTCCGAGCTTCTCGATGCTGTGCCCCCATGTGAAGAGGGCACGAGCCTGGTCGGTCGGGGCAGGCAACCCGTCCGGATCCTCGACGAGCCGGCGGATCAGTCCCGCAAACCCGTCCCGATCCTGGACGACGACCCCCAGCCCGTGCTCCTCGATCAGCCGCGCGGGGGGGCAGTCGGACGGCCCGAAGCCGACGATCGTCCGTCCAGCCCCGACGTACTCGAAGAACTTCATCGCCATCGTGTACCGGTCCTGGAAGGGCAGGAGCAGGGCATCCGCCTCGACGAGCCGGTCGAGGAGCGTGTCACGCGGGACCGCACCAGAGACATCGACGAGGTCCGCGAGGCCGTACTCGGCCGCCTCGCGCGCCGCCCGCCCGGTCAGGTGCCCGACGAACGAGACACGCAGCGAGTCGGCCGCCAGCCAACCTTCGTCGATCCCGGCGCGAAGCGCCTCGTACAGGGGTCGGAGATCGAACGTCCAGTAGAAGGTGCCGGCGAAGAGCACGACCCGCGGGAGGTCGCGCGCGCGAGCAGCGACACGCCGCTCCTCGAACTCGCGGGGATCGAACCCGCTCAGGACGAGCGTCGCCGGGACGCCGTGGCGGCGCGCCAGCTCCTCGTTCGTCGATGGGCTCGTCGTCGTGATGCGGGTCGCGCGGCCGACCGTCGCGCGTTCCATCCACCACTCCAGCCGATCGCGGCCACGGCGTCTGGCCACCGCGGGGCTGAATGCCCACGGGTCGTTCACGTCGGCGATCCAGGGCCGTGAGCCATGAGCGAGTCGGCCCGCGATGTGCGCAGAGCGCGCACTCGTGCTCAGGATCACGGCGTCGGGTCGCGCAACCCGACGCGCGGCAGCCACCGCTCCCGGCACCCAGGCCGCATACCGCTCGGGCAGAACGCTGCTGACGAGCGACCGAAGGAGCGGTAGACGCGCCGGCTCCCCGGGCTTCACCGACTCCGGCCAGCGCAGACCGCGCGCCGTCCGAAGTCGCCGCAGCTCGGGCCACGACGTCGCGACGATCTCGACACCGTCGACCGGAGCAGGCTCACGCCCGTCTGCCATGCCGACGATCACCGACACGTCGTGCCCGAGCTCGTGCAGCCCGCTCGCGATCGCACGTGAACGCATGGCCGGCGCCTCCACGGGCCCCGACGTCGCCGGGTAGAAGGGGGAGATCATGACGATCTGCACGTGCCGGCTACCGGTACGCCGTCGTCCCGCCGAACCCTCTCCGCACCTCGAGAGCCGACGCTCGGACTCGAACCGAGGACCCCTTCATTACGAGTGAAGTGCTCTACCAGCTGAGCTACGTCGGCGAATCGCGCTGAAGTGTAACCCGCAGCTTCCGGAACGGCACTTGCGCCCTCGCCGCGACCCTCGTCGATCCGGTCGGGCGCAGTTTCCTACCCATGAAGTGGCGGAATTTCCCAGAAAAAGGAAGAAACCCACACCTTCCGTCCGCCGCTGCCACTTGTATTCTCAGGGTGCTTCCGCCCGGGAGACGGTTCGGTGGGAGCGAGTGATTGAGGAGGGGGAGAGGGAAGTGTCGACGATTGACATTCCGCCGGTGCAGGCGGCTGCCGCGGCTCGCCGGTCCGTGCTCGTCTACAGCGGCCGCGCGACGGCGGTCGCAATCTCCGTCCTCCTCGTGATGCTCTTTGCGCACCATCGCTCCCCGGGAGAGAAGCTCGCCGCTCTCGTCACGCTGAGCTGCGTCTGGATCGCGAGCCTCAACGCGGGCTTCGCCGTCAGCCAGACAACCCTGGCCGCGCTGGGCGCGCGCGTCGCCATGCTGCGCGGGATCGTCTTCGCGGTCCTGATCACCGCAGCGCTCCATGCGTGGATCCCCGCCGCAGCGATCGGCGCCCTCGCGACCGTCGCGCTTGCACTCGCCGTGACCCTCCTCGTCGCCGGATGGGAAGTCCTGGCCCGCCACCTCGTGCCACCGCAACGAATCCTCCTCATCGGCCCGTCGGAAACGTGCGTGGGACTCGTGCGGGAGTTCCGTCGTACGGGCAGCGGCGACTTCACCGTCGCGGGCATCGTGGATGACAGCTACGACGAGGACGAGCCTGGCTCTCTCGTGCTCGGCACGACTTTCGACCTGGGTCGCATCGTCATCGAGACGCGACCGGATCTCGTTGCGCTCGCCCCGGGCTGCAACCGGCCCGAGGCATTTGCGCAGCTTCTCGACTCGGCCCCGTCCGGCTTCAAAGTGCTCGAGCTGGCCCAGCTCTACGAGCACGTCTTCGGGCGGGTGCCCGTGCGCGATCTGACGCGTGCCTGGTTCATGAGCGTGCTGCACCTGTATCGACGTCCCTACTCGGCGCTTGCGAAGCGCATCACGGACATCGTGGGGGCGCTGCTCCTGCTCGTGTTCGCGGTGCCGCTCCTTCCGTTCCTCGCGGTGGCCATCTGGCGCAACGGGAGACCGGTTCTCCTGAAGCAGAACCGCGTCGGCGAGCACGGTGAGATCTTCACGATGTACAAGCTCCGTACGATGCGTGTCGACGCTGAGGCGAGTGGCGCCGCCGTCTGGGCATCGAAGAACGACCCGCGCGTGACCGAGGCCGGCCGAGTCATGCGACGCTTCCGCCTGGACGAGCTTCCACAGGTCTGGAACATCATCAAGGGTGACATGTCGCTCGTCGGCCCCCGACCCGAGCGCCCCGAGTTCATCGACGAGCTCCTCGAGGCCGTTCCCTTCTGGGAGCGCCGCCACCTCGTCAAGCCCGGGATCACCGGATGGGCGCAGGTGAGCCGTGGGTACACCGCCGACTCGGAAGGCAGCCTCGACAAGCTCTCGTACGATCTCTGGTACATCCGCCACCGCAGCCTGACCGTCGACCTCGCGATCTGCGCACGCACGGTCACGGCCGTGCTCCACGGCGAATGGTCCGCGAGCGACCGGGGGCGTGACCGTTCCGACGCCCTCTCGCTCCTGGTCTACGGGACGCCGCTTCCCGTCGACACCGAGCAGGCGTGAGACCGAGCGCATCGATTCGACTCAAGGATTGCGACGATTCGGCCGATGAAGCGCCCGATGGAGGTCGAGCACTTTGACCGGAGCTATCATCACGCCTTCCGACCGGAAGAGGTAGCACTGCATACGAACGAGCCGCCGACCGGCGATCAGTCTGACCTTCGTGAGTTTCTCGAGCTCGTACGGCGGCATGCCCTTCTGATCGTCCTCGTGACGTTCGCCACCGCGACCGCGGCGTTCGTCGTCTCCCTCGCCCAGACGAAGCACTATTCCGCGAGCACGACGCTGCTCTATACGCCAACGTCGACCGCATCCGGGACGCCCGACACCGCGACCGAGATGCAGACGATTGCGGGTGTCGCCACATCGACCACGATCCTCGCGCCGATCGCCAAGCGTCACGGGCTCACCCTCAAGCAGTTGAAGACCGACGTGTCAGCAGGCGTCTCCGGCGGCGGCGCAACGACCGCCTCGCAGCTGCTGACCATCTCGGCCACCGCGGGCCGCGCAACGGCCTCGGCCTCGATCGCGAACGAGGTCGCGAACTCGCTCAGCGCGTATCGCTCGTCCCGGGAGAAGGGCCTCCTCAACTCGCAGGTCACGTTCCTGCAGCAGGAGCTCGCGAAGCTCAGCGGCAAGGCCGACGCGAGCTCGATCGCAGCTGCATCCGGCATCCGCACACAGCTCGTGCAGCTGCAAGCACAGCTTGCGGTGTTCAGCCCCGACCTGACGGTCCTCACCCCGGCGACGGTCCCGGCCTCCGCAAGCTCGCCGAAGCCGGTGCGGAACGCCGCGATCGGCCTGCTCGTCGGGATCGTGCTCGGTGTCATGGTCGGCATTCTCCGCGACCGCCTCGACCGCCGGACAAGGCGAATCGACGAGATCGAAGGCCTGTATCACGCGCCCCTGCTCGGAACCGTCCCGTTCGTCAAGCGGCGCGTTTCGCGCGCCGAGCTCCTCGTCGACTTCTCCGGCCCGGGACCGATGGCGGACGCCTACCGGACGATCCGCACGAACCTCTCGCTGTTCCGGCTCGGCAACGCGAAGAAGTCGGTCATCATCGTCACCTCTGCCGTACCGGCCGAGGGCAAGAGCTCCGTCGCCGCGAACCTTGCGCAGGCGCTGAGCGTGACGGGAAAGCGTGTCCTCGCAGTCTCGGCTGACCTGCACGACCCGGCGCTGCATGAGTACTTCTCGCACCGCCTCCCGGGAGCGGGCGCGAAGACGGTTCCGCTGCTCCAGCGAAGCGAGGTCTTGCGCTCCCGGCTCTCTCAGAACAGCCAGCCTGCCGGCCTCCTCGAGGTGCTCGCGGGCGACACGACACTCCGAGACGGTGCGTCGGCCATCTCACTCAGCGCTCCCGAGCGCGCGCGGGGCGGCTCACTCGACCTGCTCGCCAACCGCAGCACCTTCTTCGACCCCGCCGCGCTCCTGTCGAGCGGCCAGATGCGACGCTTCCTCCAGACGGCGAAGCAGGAGTACGACGTCATCGTCATCGACTCGCCCCCGCTTCTCGCCAACGCCGACGCCGTCCTTCTGGCACAGAGCGCCGATGTCGTGGTGATGGTCGCCCGGGTCAAGCATCTGACCCGGAACCAGGCGCGGCGGGCCGTCCGGGTGATGTCGTCGGCCCACGTCTCGGCGACCGGTGTGATCGTGACCGGCGAGGTCGCGGAGCCGGAGCTCGGCCTCGGCTACGGCTACGGCTACGGCCAGGCGTACGAGGCCGAACGAAGTGAGCAGTCGCCCGGCAAGCCGCGAGGCGAGCAGCCGGCCCAGTCGAGCATCTGAAGCTGGGGCAAGCGACCTCCGTGGTAAGCCTTGTCTCGAGAACACGGGGCGGTGCCTACCTCGTCGTCACCGCGTGTCTGTGTGTCGGTCTTGGCGCCGTCGTGCCGGCCGGCGTCGAGTCGCTGAGCCCGACCAAGATCCTCCTGCTTCCCATCGGCTTCGCGCTCGCGGTCTGGGCGGCGTGGCTTTCCGTTCGCCGTCCACTTGCGACGCTCGTTCTCGCGTTCGCGCTCCTCGGCGTGGTCATCGTCGAGCCGGCACCCGTCGACCTCGTCTTCGGGCTGCTGATCGCGGCGAGCTATGCGATCGGCCGTGTGAGCCCGCGCGTTCCCGTGTTCATCGGGATCCCGCTGGCGATCTATGCCGTCGTCTCGCTCGTGTCGCTCCTGAACGCCCAGGACACGCATCGCGCCCTGCGATTCGAGCTGATCACGCTGTACATGCTGGTGCTGGCCGTCTGGCTCTCGTGGGCATTCCGACGCCCCGAATGGGTGACGACGGCCATGAAGACGTACATCCTCGTCGCCATCTTCTCGGCGGTGCTGGCACCGATTGCCCTGTATGCGCCGATCCCGGCCTCCGCGAAGACGCTCATGACATTCGGAGGCGAGCGGGCGAAGGGCCTGTTCAAGGATCCCAACGTCTATTCGCCGTTTCTCGTTCCTGCCGCGCTCATCTTGCTCGAAGAGCTGACCGCGCAACGTCTTCTCGCCTGGCGTCGAAGGACGATCGCGCTGGCGTTCGCGCTGGTCACGGTGGCGATCGTGATCGCGTACTCGCGTGCCGGCTGGCTCAACTACGTGATCGGCATCGCCACCCTCGTCGCGGTCCAGGCTGCGCGTAGCGGTGGCCTCCGCCGCGCGATTCGCAGCATCGGCATGCTGATCGGCGGCGGGTTGGTCGGCCTCGTCTTCCTCTGGTCGACGGGTTCGCTCTCGTTCCTGCAGGAGCGCTCCCACCTCCAGACATACGACCAGCAGCGGTTCGCGAACCAGTCGAACGCGATCGGCGACGTCACTCGCCACGTGTTCGGCTATGGGCCCGGCCAGTCGGAGGTCCGACTCCCTCTCTCCACACACGAGACGTTCGTCCGCGCGGCCTTCGAGCAGGGGCTCCTCGGCATCGCGTCACTCGGTCTGGTCTTTGCAGGCACCCTCATCTGCGCATTCGTTCTCGTCCGACGGCGACGCTACGTGCACGGTGTCGGCACCGCGGCGCTCCTCGGTATCTGGCTCGGCCAGACGGTGAACGGCTTCTTCGTCGACACCATGCACTGGCGGCACCTCTGGATCTTCGCCGGGCTCATCTGGTGCGGCTACGACCTCGTCATCCACGGAGAGCGCAGCCGCTCCGTGTCCCCGGTCTAGACGTTCGGTCATCGGGCTAGCCTTCTGCCGTGCCGGCGAGACGCCCGCGTCTGCTGTATCTGGTCACGCTGGCCGAGGTCGGAGGGGCTCAGTCGTACGTGCGCGACCTCTTGCCGGCGGCCGAGCACGAGTTCGAGGTCACGGTTGCCGCCTACGGCGAGGGGCCGCTACGCGATGCCTGCGTCGAGCGCGGCATCCCGTTCGTGCCGCTCCGGCATATCCGCCGAGACATCTCACTGCCCCGTGACCTGGTCGGGCTGCTCGAGCTGGTGCGCCTCTTCCGCCGCATCCGGCCGGACATCATCCACCTGAACAGCTCGAAAGCAGGGGTGCTCGGCCGCATCGCCGGGACCCTCGCTCGCGTGCCCGTGGTCGTCTTCACCGCCCACGGCTGGGCCTTCAAGGCGGCCACCGGGATTCGCGCGAACCTGTACCTGTGGAGCGACCGGCTGGTGCGCCGGCTGACGACGATGACGATCTGCGTCTCCGAGATCGAGCGGGCAGCGGGTCTCGAGGCGCGGACGTGCTCGGCGGAGCGCTCGACGGTGATCACGAACGCCGTCGACGTCGACGCCGCCCTTCCCCACGTCGCCGGGGAAGACGACCGCGTCCGGATCGTCAGCGTGGGCAGGCTCGCGCAGCCGAAGGACTTCCCGGGGCTGATCGCGGCCGCCGCCCAGCTGCGCCCCGGCACCACCCACATCCGCATCCTCGGCGACGGCCCACAACGACCAGAGCTCGAAGGCCTGATCGCCCAGCACAACCTCGACGACACCGTCGAGCTCGTCGGCGAAGTCCCCGACGTCCGCCCCTACCTCGCCGCCGCCGACATCTTCGTCCTCTCCACCCACTCCGAAGGCATGCCGATCGCCGTCCTCGAAGCAATGGCCGCCGGCCTTCCCGTCGTCACCTCCAACGTCAGCGGCCTCCACGAGGTCGTCGTCAACGACCAAACCGGCCTCCTCGCACCCCCCGACGACCCACGCGCCCTCGCCGCCACCCTCAACCGCCTGATCGACGACCCCGACCTCCGCCACCAACTCGGAGACAACGGACGACGCCGCGCCGAAGACCACTTCTCCCTCGCCCCCTGGCGAACCGCCCACCTCCACCTCTACCACCAACTCCTCGGCGCACGCGGGCGATCCGCCGAGCGCTTGCCGCGTCTGCTGTATCTGGTCACGCTGGCCGAGGTCGGAGGGGCTCAGTCGTACGTGCGCGACCTCTTGCCGGCGGCCGAGCAGGAGTTCGAGGTCACGGTTGCCGCCTACGGCGAGGGGCCGCTACGCGATGCCTGCGTCGAGCGCGGCATCCCGTTCGTGCCGCTCCGGCATGTTCGCCGAGACATCTCACTGCCCCGTGACCTGGTCGGGCTGCTCGAGCTGGTGCGACTCTTCCGCCGCATCCGGCCGGACATCATCCACCTGAACAGCTCGAAAGCAGGGGTGCTCGGCCGCATCGCCGGGACCCTGACTCGCGTGCCCGTGGTCGTCTTCACCGCCCACGGCTGGGCCTTCAAGGCAACGTTCGGCCTGCGGTCCCGGCTCTACCTCTGGGGGGACCGGCTGGTGCGCCGGCTGACGACGATGACGATCTGCGTCTCCGCCACGGATCGCAGCGAGGGAATCGCCGCCCGCACCTGCCGGGAGGACCGCTCGACGGTGATCACGAACGCCGTCGACGTCGACGCCGCCCTTCCCCACGTCGCCGGGGAAGACGACCGCGTCCGGATCGTCAGCGTGGCGCGACTGACCGCCCAGAAGGACTTCCCGGGGCTGATCGCGGCCGCCGCCCAGCTGCGCCCCGGCACCACCCACATCCGCATCCTCGGCGACGGCCCACAACGACCAGAGCTCGAAGGCCTGATCGCCCAGCACAACCTCGACGACACCGTCGAGCTCGTCGGCGAAGTCCCCGACGTCCGCCCCTACCTCGCCGCCGCCGACATCTTCGTCCTCTCCACCCACTCCGAAGGCATGCCGATCGCCGTCCTCGAAGCAATGGCCGCCGGCCTTCCCGTCGTCACCTCCAACGTCAGCGGCCTCCACGAGGTCGTCGTCAACGACCAAACCGGCCTCCTCGCACCCCCCGACGACCCACGCGCCCTCGCCGCCACCCTCAACCGCCTGATCGACGACCCCGACCTCCGCCACCAACTCGGAGACAACGGACGACGCCGCGCCGAAGACCACTTCTCCCTCGCCCCCTGGCGAACCGCCCACCTCCACCTCTACCACCAACTCCTCGCGGCGTCGGAGCCCGCGCTCGCGACCACGTGACACGGCCGGAGCCACCGGGCCCCGCACCCGCCGCCGGCCGCTCGCTCGCAGCGAGCTCCGGCGTCCTGCTCGGTGCCCGCCTCGGGATCAACCTCGGATACTTCGTCGCGGCCATCACGCTCGCGCACCTGCTGCGCCCCACGGAGCGCGGGGCGGTTGCATTCATCACCGTGACCGCACTCGTCGTCTCGGCAGCCAGCCGAATGGGGATCGACGACGCCACGAGCGTCTTCGCGGCACGCGACGTCGAGCGTCGTCCGGCGCTCCTCGCAAACGTCCTCCTCGCGGGAGCAGTGTCGTCGGCGACGATCGGGGGGGCCACGTCCGCCGTGCTCCTGACGGTCCCGCATCTTCGACCGGCCGACGTCCACACCGCCGACCTGGCGCTGCTCCTGCTCGGAGGGATTGCATCGTCGATCGCCATCTGCGGCTCCGGGTTCCTGATCGGCTGCCGCAGGTTCCTTGCCTGGTCCGTCTCCGGGGTGGTCACGTCGTGGGGCTACGCGGCGCTGCTCCTCGCCGCCTCGTCGGTCGTGTCGGTCGACGTCACCCGCGCCGCGATCGCGTGGACGATCTCCCAGTCGCTCGGGGCGATCGTCGCCGTCGGCTCGTCCCTCCGCGTGGCCGGCATCGGGCGACCGCGCCTCGCGCTGCTGAGGGAGACGACACCGTTCGCCTTCCGCGCGTGGGCCGGATCGTTCTCGTCGTTCCTGAACGCGAGGGTCGACCAGACCATCATGGGCGTCATCTCGACCGAGCGAAACCTGGGGATCTACGCAGTCGCGGTGAACGCGGGCGAGGTCGCCCTCTACCTGCCGGGCGCGGTCGCGACAGCCCTGCTCCCGGTGATCGCCGCGAGCCCGGCGGGGCACCGGCTGTCGCAGACGATGCGCATCGCGCGGGTGCTGCTCCTGCTCACCTCTGCGACCGTCATCGTGGCAGCGATCGGCGGATGGCTGTTGATCCCGATCGTCTTCGGCCAGAGCTACGCCGACTCGGTCGGGCCCTTTCTCTGGCTCCTTCCCGGAACGATCGGATACTCGTTCCTGCGGGTCTTCTCCTCGTCGCTGCTCGCGTCCGGGTCTCCGGCACGGTCATCTCTCGGCGCGGCCGCAGCGCTCGTCACCGGCGTCTGCTTCGACTTCGTGCTGATTCCGGCGCACGGCGCCCTCGGTGCGGCGATTGCGGCATCCCTCGCCTTCTTCGCGGGAGGCATGGTGGCGACCGTCGCCCACCGACGCACCGTCGGCTACGTGTGGCGCGATCTCGTGCCGCGCCGGAGCGATCTCCGCTTCATCGTCGGTCTGCTGCGCCGCATCGTCGGCCGCCCTGACCCGGACTAGACTTCCGCGGTGCGCTCGAGGCGGGAAGCATCAGCGCGGGGAGAAGCCCCCACCGATCGTTTCACCCTCAATCCGTGGGCGTACTACCGGGCCGTGGCGGTCTACGAGAACCTGCTCCTGCGCGGGCGAGGCGCGCCCAGCCCGTCGGCTCCGATCCCACCGGGCGTCACGATCCTGGGCTATCACCGCGTCGCAACGGGACGGGACGTTCTCGCGGTCTCCCCGCAGCGCTTCCGCCGCCAGCTCGAGCTCGTCCTCCAGCGGGGTGCGACGTTCGTGTCACTGGCCGCCGCCGTCGACCTGCTCGACGAGCCGATCGCCGCTCCCCGGGTGGCCGTCACATTCGACGATGGCTACCTCGACAACCTGGAGGTGGCTCTTCCGATCCTCGAGGAGCTGAGCGTGCCGGCGACGATCTTCCTCGTCACGGCCATCGCAGCCGGGAACGACGACTTTCACTGGTATCGGGGACAGCAGCCGCCGCCGATTCGCTGGGACGACGCGCGGGCGGCGGCACGACACCCACTTCTCGACTTCCAGGCCCACGGTGTCGAGCACCTGCGGCTGCCCGCGCTCGACGACGACGCCGCCCGCGCGGAGATTGCGGGCGCGCGGGAGCAGATCGAGCTGGAGCTCGGGACGCAGGCGGACGCCTTTTGCTACGCCGCCGGGCTCTTCGGGGAGCGCGAGGTCGCGCTTGTCCGCGAGGCGGGCTACCGGTGCGCCGTCACGACCGCCTCGGGCGTCAACGCGGAGGGGGCCGACCCGTATCGCCTGAAACGGCTGATGGTCAGCTGGGCCGACGACGAGCGCCGGTTCGCGGTGAAGCTCGCGGCCGGCGGGCTTGCGGAATCGCCGCTCGCCCGGTGGGCCAGGGCGCGCCGCCACCGTGCCGGCTCAGCGCCGGACCGCTCCGTCTGAGGCGACGGCGGTGAGCAACTCGTCCATCGTGGCGATGCTGTGCGTCCAGGTGAACGCGAGGCGATGCTCGCCCGCCGGCGCAGGCAGCGACTCCGGATCGTCGATCAGCTGACGGAGGACCCGTGCGAACCCTTCGCGGTCACGCACGGTCACGCCGAGATCGTGCTGCTCGATCAGCTTCGCCGCGACGCGGTCGGGTGCTCCGTAGCCGATGATCGGGCGCCCGGCGCCGACATACTCGAAGAACTTCATCGCCAGCGTGTACTCGTCGTAGAACGGCAGGATCAGCGCGTCGGCCCGGCAGAGCCGGCCGAGGAGCTCGTCCCGGGGAACGAGCTCGTCCGCCTCGACGATGTCGGAGATGCCGTGCTCGGCCGCCTCGAGGGCAGCCCGAGTTGCGAGGTGGCCGACGAAGGAGAGCCGGAGCTTCTCGGCGTCCAGCCAGCCCTCGTCGACTCCGGCCCGCACCGCCTCGTAGAGCGGGCGGAAATCGATCGTCCAGTAGAACGTCCCCGCGAACAGAACGCGCCGTGGCAGCTCGCGGGGCCCCGGCGCGCGCCCGTCGAACTCCGCGGCGTTGAAACCGCTCAGGATCGACGTCGCCGGGATGTCGTGACGTCGCTCGAGCTCCGCGCTCATCGTCGGCGTCGTCGCCGTCAGACGCGTCGCCCGACCGACCGTCGCCCGCTCCATCCGCCACTCGACCTGGTCGCGCACGCGACGACGAGTCATCTTCGGGCTGTACGCCCACGGGTCATTGAGGTCGGCGATCCACGGACGCTCGCCATGGGCGAGGCGCCCGGCAATGTGAGCGGAGCGCGCGCTCGTGCTGAGAACGACCGAGTCGGGTCGCACGATGCGCCGGGCGATCCGGACGGCGCTCGGCACCCAGAACGCGTACCGGTCGGGGAAGACGCTGCTCAGCCAGGCACGCACAAACGGCATGCGAAGCGGCCGGCCCGGCTCGACGAGCTTGCCGCGACTCATTCCCGGAGCCTTCGCGAAGCGCCGAAGATCGGGCCACGAGGCGAGGTGGACGTCGACGCCGCCGGCCCGGTCCGGCTCGCGGCCCGCCGGCATGCCGACGATGACCGCGACCTCGTGGCCGAGGCCGGCGAGCCCGGTGGCGAGCCCCCTGGCGCGCATCGCCGCCGCCTCGATCGGGCCCGAGGTCGCCGGGTAGAGCGGCGCGATCATGACGACGTGCACCCGGCGCATTATGCGGACGATCGTGCTCGAGACCGTTCACGAACTGCGCCCGGCGCCGGCCGCCTCGTGGACCAACGCCCACAGGCGCGCCTGTGCCGGCAGCGGACGAAACGTGTGGTCGGCGGACGGCACGACGTTGAGTTGCAGCGCCCCCGCCGGTGCGCGCTCGAGGTCAGGCCCGAGATGGCGCCGCAGGTAGGTCAGCCCCGGGTCTCCCTCGCTCATCAGGAAATGCACGGAGGTGCCTTTCGCGTGGAGCCGGCCGAGCGCGTCGACGAGCCATTCATCCTCGGCCGTGGAACGGGAGCTCAGGCGTCGCCGGACGCCGGCAAGTCCGGTGCGGACCAGAAGCAGGGCGCGCTCCTGCAGCTGCCGTCTCGCGCTCGCTCGAGCGAGCATCGACCGCCACTTCGCAGGCGAGAGCATGCTCCGCCGCACGTAGAGCGCACGCCCTCGCTCCGACTCCTCGACATCGTAGGAGAGGATCTGCGGGTTGAGCAGGATGATGCTGCGCACATCGTCAAGGCGAAGAGCGACGTGGAAGGCCATGAACGCCCCGGAGCAGAGGCCGACGAGTACGAGCTCGCCTGCTTCGTGCCGTTCACGAAGCGCGCTCACGAGTTGCATCGCGTCCGCGATGGCACCTTCCGTGTAGAGCGCGGTCACCGAGTCGTGCGGGCCGTCGTAGCCGTCGCTCTCGCCGACGCTTCTGCCGTCCACCCGCAGCGACGGCAAGCCCGCCTGCGCCCACGCACGCGCCCAGCGGACGTACATGCGGTTCGGGCCGATGTGACGAACGAACCCGGCGTTGAAGAAGACCGCCCACGAGACGCCTGGCGCGGCCGCCGCCCCCTCGGCGGTGATGCCGAAGAGGCGTCCGCCTTCGCCGTCGACGAGGAACGGCCGTTCGCGCACGCCGTCGACGAGCAGCTCGCTCCCGTCTCGCCGTGCCGGTCGCTCCAACGAGCGATCCGGCCGGTCGGCGATCGCAGAGAGCCATTCGAGGATCAATTCGATCGCGTGGTGGGGCGGCGCCGCCCGCTCCGCTTCCTCCAGCATCTCCGCGAGGCCCGGCAGGGGACGTTCCTCGACCTCCGCTCCCCGGCGTTCGAGCGCTTCCACGAGCCCGCGCCGCCGGAGACTTCCGCCCGCGGAAAGCAGCACGGGCAGGCCGGCCGGCCAGCCGGCGGCACCGGCCGGGCGAAGGTCGAGGTCGAGCAGATCGGCGACCGTGCCGGCCGGCAGCACGAACCCGGCGAGCTCCTCGACCCCGTCCGGCAAGCGCGGGTCATCGGGGCCGGGCGGAACCTGGCGCGCGAGCAGGTGATAGCTGCGTTCCTCGCGCAGCCATGCCTCACCGGTCGGAAGTGGATCCCACAGGACGAGCGCGGCCACGTCGAGACCGGCGTCGACCGCAGCCGTCGCGATGGTCGCGCCGAGCCTCACGCCCACGACGGCGACGCGCCGGATGCCGGTGCGCGCGCGGAGCTCGTCCGCCGCCCAGCCGAGGCTGGCACGCCAGCGTCCGACCCGTCCGTCGACGTCGTCCGCGCCGCTGCTGTCGCCGGTCGACGGCGGGTCGTACACGAGCGCCGGCAAGCCGGCCGCCGCGAGCCGGCCCGCGAGCAGCCGAAGCGCCCGGTGGGCCGTCACGGCCTCGTTGACGATCGACGTGGCGACGACGACGCCGAGGTCGGAGACAGGCCCCGCGTGAGCATGGATCACTCCGAAGAGGGGGCAGTCCGGCGGGCCGAAGAAGAGCGGTGTGGGAGCGTCGGGATCGCACCAGGACGCCATTGGCGGCGAGCGTAGCGAACGCATCGCCGTCGTGCCGATGGCGTCGAAGTCGTTACTAGAGTGTTCGCGTGCAGGCACGCATCTCCGTCGTCATCCCCTGCTTCAACGACGGCGCCTTCGTCGAGGGCGCCCTCGACTCGATCCGGGAGGACGAGCCTGTGGAGGTCGTGGTCGTCGACGACGGTTCCACCGATCCGCTGACATCCGAGAGGCTGGCGGAGCTCGCCGCGCGCGGAGTGCGCATCGAGAGGCGCGACAACGGCGGGCTGGCCGCCGCGCGGATGACGGGCGTCGAGTGCACCACGGCGCCGTACGTCTTCCCGCTTGACGCGGACGATGAGCTCGAGCCGTCCTCCCTGGGACCTCTCGCGGACGCGCTCGACTCGGACCCGACGGCAGCGTTCGCCTACGGCGATCTGCTTGTGAGCGCGCAACGCCGGCACCGTCCGCCCGCCTGGGACCCGTTCACCCTGCTCTACGCGAACCGCTGGACGTCTGCGTGCCTCTTTCGGCGAAACGCCCTCCTCTCCGTCGGCGGCTGGTCGCTCCACGACTGTTACGAGGACTGGGACCTCCTGCTCGCGCTCGCCGAGACCGGACAGCACGGCGTCTCAGTCGACCGCCCGGTGCTCCGCTATCGCCGCCACGGCGAAGGGCGGATGAACCGGTCGTGCCACGAGCGCCATGCCGAGATCTACGCGCTGCTGCGGGAACGCCACCCGGCGCTGTTCGCGCGCCGCGCCGAGCTCGCCCGCGCAAGCGGGGTGCCGCTCTGGCGGCAGCTCGTCTACCCGCTCCTTCTCGGAGCTCGTCCGCTCTATCCGTTCCGGCTGTACTACGCGGTCAAGAAGGGCCAGACCTACCTCGACCGAGCATTCAGCGGCCGCGGAGGGCGTTGACCGTCCCGCGGAGCCGCCGGGCGAGCGAGACCTCGTCGAGCGCCCCCGCGAGCACCGCCCTGAACTCGCCCACGCTCTCGTGGCCGAAGATCCCCGTGCGCCGAAGGGTGGCGTGGCGGATCCCGGGGGTGTTCACGCCGGGGTCGCAGGTTACGGCGCCCCGAAGAGTGCTCCGCTCGACCGCCGAGACCTCCCGCGGCCCGTAACGCCCTGCTGCGTAGGAGTACGTGTGCGCGTCGATCTGCGCCCGTTCGCGCAGCTCCGATACCGACCCCTCGATCTCCTTGTGGGCGGCGTCGTCGGGCAGCGCCGGCAGCGCGAGGTGCGCGACGCCGTGCGGTTGGACGTCGACGAGACCACCGGCGACGAGTGTCTTCACATCCGTCCAGTTCAGGAAGGGTGGCGGATCGCGATACCACGTGCACGGAACGTCACGTGAGATGATGCCGGTCGGCACGAACACGGTTGCGGGCGCCTCGAACTCCCGCAGGATCGGCTCGGCGGCGGTCAACGAGTCGAGATAGCCGTCGTCGAGCGTGATCGCGACACCTCGCTCGACGGCGCCGCCCTCGAGGATGTCGTACACATCTCGGACGGAGAGGATCGGGAGGCCGTCCGCGCGAAGGACGTCGATCTGCCGACGGAACCGCTCCGGAGGAATGGCGAGCGGATCGCCCGGCGCGTTTGCGACACGGTGGTACATGAGGATCCGCACGCCGTTCCAGTCGCCCGACAGCCGGCCCGGACGCTTCAGACGCTGCGCCGCGATCCGGCCGTGGACGTAGTGGCGATGCATCCGGCGAGTCACCCGTCGCGGCAATCCGGGGACGCGCGCCGCAGGCGCCCACGCGTTCCGGACGTTCCGGACATGTGCCTGCCGCTCCATGCCCATCCCTATCGGTGGCCGGTTGCGACGTGCGGGACGCCTGCCGCGAGCTGGAAGCTGTTGTTGGCGAACCGATTCGTGCCGATCGTGTGATACGTGTCGATCGCCGCAAAGCTCTGATGCCGGAACACCACCCCGGTGACCGTCGTCGACTCCGTCCCCACATCCAACTCGACCCCGATCGACGGCCGCTCACCCGACCAGCCCTGAGCATCGATCGACCCGTTCTCGATCGTCGTGAAGTGCGCCGCCGCATTGCCCGCCGTCCCGTCATCCCACTCCGCCGTGAACCCGATCTCGCTGCCCTTGATCACGAACCCATCGAACACCAGATGACGACTGAAGTGCTCCAGATACACCCCCACACCCACCGCCGCCCGGGGCCCACTCATATCGATATCCAGATCCGTGAACGTCGTATCGAACGCGTTGTTGCACGTCTCGATCCCCGAAATCGCCACATTCCGCACCCGCACCCGATGCACACCACCCGACACCGGCTGACCGATCCACAACCCCGCCTCCGCCGTCCCATCCGACGACCCCGGCACCGCCCGACTCACCCCATCCACCGAAATATCCGAGATCACCGACGCGACCTCCGTCGGACTGCCATACGGCGCCTGGTGGTTCGTGCTCTCCGACAATCCCTGGTCGGTGAAATGCCGGAACACGAGCCGCTGCGCGACGAGGCCCCGGGGATCGAGGGCCTGAAGCCCGATGGGGACGGCCCAGTGCCCGTCGAAGGTGCAGTCGAGCACGTGCAGATGCCGCCCCGCCCTACCCCACTCGGTGATCTCGCCACCCTGGAAGCTGTTCTTCGCGTCGGAGATGTCGAAGGCGAGCCCCTGAACGACCGTGCCGCTCGCCGTGCCGTGCCCCCCGATCTCGAGCGCGACGTGCAAGACCGCTCCGCCGAGATGCTGGGCGTAGAGGCGGCTCCCGTTCCAGTCCACGAAATGCTGCCCCGCAGGCAAGTCGTACACCCCATCCGCCAGCACGATGTCTCTCGGGGCACGCAGCGCGAGGACTCGGCGCAACTGCAACCCGTTCGAGACGCGGCTCGCGTGCCGTGGCAACGAATAGGGGCGCGGGGGTGCGGGCGCTGCGACGCTGCACGTCGTGGGTCTGCCGGCGACGAGCGTGCAGCTGCCGGTGCGGTGCGCCGTCAGCGAGAGCGCGGGACGGTCAGCGAGAACGCCTGCCGCCACCGCCATGCCCAGCACCGCGAAGCCCAGCACCGCACCTCTGAACCCGATCTCCCCGCTGGCTCCGATGCGCGAGGACGCTATCAGGCGGGGCCGGAAAGGAGAAACACCCGCCGCGCATGGCAGACCCTCTTGGAGGCTCTCAACGGTGGCCGGTTGCGACGTGCGGGACGCCTGCCGCGAGCTGGAAGCTGTTGTTGGCGAACCGATTCGTGCCGATCGTGTGATACGTGTCGATCGCCGCAAAGCTCTGATGCCGGAACACCACCCCGGTGACCGTCGTCGACTCCGTCCCCACATCCAACTCGACCCCGATCGACGGCCGCTCACCCGACCAGCCCTGAGCATCGATCGACCCGTTCTCGATCGTCGTGAAGTGCGCCGCCGCATTGCCCGCCGTCCCGTCATCCCACTCCGCCGTGAACCCGATCTCGCTGCCCTTGATCACGAACCCATCGAACACCAGATGACGACTGAAGTGCTCCAGATACACCCCCACACCCACCGCCGCCCGGGGCCCACTCATATCGATATCCAGATCCGTGAACGTCGTATCGAACGCGTTGTTGCACGTCTCGATCCCCGAAATCGCCACATTCCGCACCCGCACCCGATGCACACCACCCGACACCGGCTGACCGATCCACAACCCCGCCTCCGCCGTCCCATCCGACGACCCCGGCACCGCCCGACTCACCCCATCCACCGAAATATCCGAGATCACCGACGCGGTAGGGGTCGCCGCACCGTACGCGACAGGGATGTTGTCGCTCTCGTAGAGGCCCGCGTCGGTGAAGTGCCGGATCTCGAGCCGCTGCGCCACGAGCCCCTCCGGCTGAAATGCCTGAACGGCCGCTCCGACGACCCAGTGCCCGTCGAAGGTGCAGTCGAGCACCTGCAGATTCTTCCCGTCGTTCCCCCAGACGTCGATGGCGGCGCTCTGGAAGGTCTTGCCGACGTCCGAGATGTCGAACGCCAGCCCCTGCACGACCGCGCCCGTCTCGGCCTCGTTTCCTCCGACCTCCAGGCCCGCCGTGAGGACAGCGCCGCCGAGATGCTGGGCGTAGAGGCGGCTCCCGTTCCAGTCCACGAAATGCTGCCCCGCAGGCAAGTCGTACACCCCATCCGCCAGCACGATGTCCCGTCCGTCGCGTCCCGCAAGCGCCGAGACGAGCTCGGCGGAGGAGGCGACGACCGTCGGGTCGGAGGGGAGCGGGTAGCCCGCCGGCGGAGCCGGCGCCGCTACGGCAGGGCCGCTCGGGTCGCTGCCCGAGGGCGCGCCGGGAGACGGGCCCGAGGAAGGGGTCGCAGCAGGAGCGGCCGACCCGCTCGCGGCGGGCCGGCCCGCCGGCGATGCCGGAGCGGTCGGCGCCGCATCGCTCGACGCTCGTGGCCGGGACGGTGAGGGCATGATCGTCCACGTCGTCGCGATCGCGCGCGAGCGCCCGTTCCGGGAAGCGTGCACCCTGAAGACGTGCCTGCCGGGCGAGAGCGCTCGGAGCGAGACGGCGCGGCGACAACGCTCACGAGAGCCCCCGTCGAGGGAGCAGTGAACCCGGGCGGCGCCGGAGGCGCGCCAGCGGATCGCCACCGACGTCGAGAATGTGGTGGCCGGCGGGACCGACGAGAACGCAAGCGTGATGCGGCGAGCGCCCGGCCGGAAGAACGCGGCGAGGACACCGGGCCGCGACGGCGCCCCACGGTGCGTCGCCGTCCGGGCGGCCGCCCCGCCGAGGTGAGCCCCGCTCAACGTTCCGGGCCCGGCGAAGGCCGCGGACGGCAGGAGGGCCGGTGCGCCGAGGAGGAGAACGGCGACCATCGGCCACGCGGCCGGCAGGAGCGCGCGAGACCTCCTCTGCGCCATGGTTCTCCGATCGGCGCCGCGCCCTCCCCGTGCGAATCCCTGAGCTGGGGGAACCGGTCCGGGGGAGGGCTCCGCCGGTGCGGGAGGTCGTGCCGCTCAGCGCGAGCGCGCGAGGTAGTGCAGCTCGGAGAAGCGCGAGTCGTCAGCGCCGCGGCCGACCGAGCGTCCGTCTGGACCGGTGGTCTCGAGAAGCTCGAAGCCCTTCGCGGCCAGCTGCTCCCTCTGCGCCTCGTGATCGATGTAGTAGTGAAGAAGGCGCCAGCCGTGGGCTTCGTCGTTGAGGATCGCGTGGTCGTCTTCGAATCGCTGATGACACGCGAGGCGCGGATGGTTGACGCGCCCCTGAACGTAGTTCGCCATTGCGCGCATCTGCCGGTACGGGTTCTTGGCGAACCGCAGCGTGGGGCCTGTGCGGGCTTCGGAGAGCGCCCGCGCCGACCTCAGGTTGTGCGACGAGAAGTACAGGAGGCCGCCCGGCACGAGCACGCGCCGGGCCTCTGCGAGAACGGAGAGCCGCTCCTCGTGCGAGACGGCGTCCAGGACGTTCGCGCCGCCGACGACGACGTCGAAGCCCGCGTCCGGATGGTCGGAGAGGTCCCGCAGGTCCCCGACCACGAACGTCCCACCCGGTAGGACGCGCCGACAGTAGTCGACCATGGCCGGCGAGACGTCGACGCCGACCACGTCGGCGCCGGCACTGAGCAGGTGCCGCGTGATGCGACCGGCGCCGCAGCCGAGCTCGAGCACGCGCCCCCCGGACAGCGTGTCGGCGATGCGCGAGAAGACCGCGCGCTCGGCGGGAACGAGAGTGCGCCGTGCGTACGCCCAGACGAGTCGCGGCGAGTTGTAGATGCGACGGTTGACCTCGTCCTGAACCGAGCCCGGACGGGCGCTCACCCAGCCCCAGTCTCTCCCCGCCGGACCTCGTGCCGCGGCCATGAGGTGCGGATAGTAGACGCAACGAAGCTTCCCCCGGCGAGCCCCGCGTCGGCTGCCTCAAGGGCGCATGCGATGCGACCGATAGAGGGAGCGTGGCTGCGTTCCACCGCTCAGCAGGAGAAGCACCGGCTCTCCCGCACGACGTGCCGGGCTCGGCGCCAGCGGCTCCGGTCGGGGCCGCGGTCTCTCCGCACCGCCAGAACTTCGCGCTGCGCGACAAGGCATCGCGGCGCGAGCTCGCCGGGCAGCTCCTCGTCGTCTGGTGTGCCGCGTATCTCGCCGTCAGGCCGAGCTCGTCGACCCTCGAGGCATTGTGGCGCGCAGCGCTCGCGAGCGGGATCTGGGTCATTCTCTTCCAGCGTGCCGCGCAGGCATTCCGCGCGATGACGTTCGCTGCAGGCGCGTACGTCGTCGCCGGAATCGCCTCCGCCCTGGGCATGATCGCGCTTGCCGCAATCGGCTTCTGGCTGCCCGGGCTCCAGGTCGGGCGTGAACCGCTCGCTCTCGTCGGACTGGCGGCGTTCCTCGCTCTGGGCACCTGGGACGTCTTCGTCCGCCGTGCAGCGTCCGCGCCCCGAAGAGTCCTCGTGGTCGGCGGCGGCCAGGCGACCGCCCAGCTCCTGGATCACATCGAGGAGGAGCGCCACGTCAACCTCGAAGTCGTCGCGGTGGTCGACGATTCGATCGACCCGCTCGTGGCGAAGCGCGTCGACGTGACCGCGGGCCTCGCCCACCTGTCGGCGACGGTCCGGCGCGTCTCGCCGGATCTCGTGGTGATCGCAGTCCAGCGCGGACGGCCGGAGGTCTTCGGCCAGCTGCTCCTGGTCGCCGAGACAGGCTTCCGGATCTCAGGGCTGCCGGAGATGTACGAATCCACATTCGGCCGGCTGCCGATCGAAGAGCTCACGCCTGCGTGGTTCATGAGCGTCCTGCACGCCTACAACCGCCCGACGAGCCGACTCGGCAAACGGGCGTTCGACATCGTGGTTGCCCTGCTCGGAATGCTCGTGTCACTCCCGTTCGTGCCCGTGATCGTGCTCGTGGTCAAGCGCACGAAGGGGCCGCTCCTGTACCGCCAGCAGCGCCTCGGCGAGCACGGTCGCGTCTTCACGATGTTGAAGTTCCGGTCGATGCGCTCCGACGCGGAGGCCGACGGCGAAGCCCGCTGGGCCTCCCGGAACGACAGCCGCATCATCCCCGGCGGCCGGCTGCTTCGCCGGCTCCGCCTCGACGAGCTGCCCCAGCTCTGGAACGTCCTTCGCGGCGAGATGTCCATCGTCGGGCCGCGACCGGAACGCCCCGAGTTCTTCGACTACCTGGGGGACGAGGTGCCCTTCTGGGGTCAGCGAAACCTGCTGAAGCCGGGAATCACGGGCTGGGCGCAGATCCGGTCGGACTATGCGGCCGATGCCATGGCGACGACGGAGAAGCTCTCCTACGATCTCTGGTACCTCCGCCACCGGAGCGTGCTCCTCGACACGATGATCTGCCTGCGGACGCTGCCTCGGATGATCACGTTCCGCGGCGCGCGCTGACGCCGCCGCGACGGACCACGGCGAGGCGCCGGAGCGTCGGCCCCGGCGCCTCGCCAGAGGCGTGATGCGGGAAGAAGCGTTCGAACTAGGCCGCGGGTGGCTTGCGCGTGATCCGCCGCAGGCTCACACCCATCCCGACGAGCAGCACGCCGCCGCCGGCGATGAACGCGAGGTCGAGGCCCGTGAAGGGAAGCGTTCCGCCGCTCGTGACCGTCGCATGACCTCCGGTCGGCTTCGGCGTCGTCTTCGGTTTGCCGACGACTTTCTGAACCTTCGTTCCCCGCTTCTCGTACGTGGCCGTCGCCGAGCTGTTCCCGCCGGCAAGCGCCGACGACGCGAACACTGCCGCAAGGACGACGGCGAGAATCAGCATGGTCGCTTTCATCGTGTTTCTCCCCACCCGTAGTTGCATCCGCCTGACATGAACTTCATCGTCAGGCTCACCATCCTCACGGCAACGCGCACTGTCGCCGTCCCTGGGTCTAGGTCCTCACCCCCCTTCGTAGCAGGGGCCCCTCGTGACTCATGACGCATTCGCGAACGCGCGGTCGACCGCGTCGGGATCGATGCGACGACCGGCGAGGAAGTCTCTGAGCACCCGACGGATGATCGGTTCACGCGGATCGAGGACGACTGCCCGCCGGAGCGACGATTCGGCGAGGTCCGGCGGCCCGGCGAGGGAGGCGGCGATCCCGAGCTCCAGGGCTGCGTACCAGTCGTCGGGGCTGCGCCGGAGCGCCCGTTCGAAGCGGTCACGCGCCTGGGCGTAGCGATGAAGCCGGCTCGCAATCACGCCGGCGACGAGGTCGGCCTGGTCGCTGAGCGGATTCAGGTCGTGTGCGCGGTCGAGCCGCGCGAACGCGGCGCCTGGGTCGGTGCGCCAGGTCGCTCCGGCCGCCTGCACATCGCGCTGTGCGAGCCACGGCGCCAGGAAGCTGCCGCCGACGACAACGGTGCCCACGGCGACGCCGGCAGCCAGCGCGATCGCCCGCCGGCGCCGGACCGCCACGGGACGGGGAGACGCGGACGCGCGGCGCGGCACAAGTCCGAGCGCGGCGCCGAGCAGGCCCATGCCGATGACGCCGAGCACGGGCACCTCCCACAGCCAGTCGACCTGGGCGTGGAGCAGCCAGACGGATGCGCCGACGACGAGGATCCGGGCAAGATCCCGTCTCGGCCCGGCAGGGACCCGTCGCGCGGCCGCGACGGCGGCGGCGAGGAATGCGGCGAAGAGCAACGTGCCGACGAGCCCGCTCTGCGAGAGGAGGTCGACGATGAGGCTGTGCGGGTACGCGGGCTCCTCGCCGCTCCTGCGCTGCTGGAGGTACGGAACGAGGAAGTTGTCGGCGCCGATCCCCTGGATCGGATGCCGCCGGAACTCGATCAGGCCGACGCGCCAGAGGTCGTAGCGATTGCTGCCGAGACCACCGAAGCGCGACAGCGCTCCCGACGGCTCGGTCGTCGTCTTGAAGCTCTGCCAGGCAGGCCGCACATGGCTCCAGGGCTGCACGGTCACGAGCAGCGCCAGCGCGCCAATGGCCGCAGCGGCGGCGACCCCGACGCGGATGCGGCGGAGCACCGCGTTCGAGAGGTGGAGCCGCTGGTCGCCGAGCGCGAACATCCACCCCGCGCCGATCAGGATCACGGCCCACGCTCCGCCGACCTCGAGCGCACGCTGGTACGCCTGCCCAAGCTTCACGGGGTCGTCGTAGACGTGGAGGATGGGGCTCGCGGTCGCCGCGAAGCCGACGGCGAGAACCGCGACGGCGGCGAGCGACCGCAGCCGACCCGGGACGAGCAGCAGGTAGACGGCGGCCACGAGCGGGAACGTGTAGACGGAGCCTCTGCTCTGCGTCAGCAGGTTGAGCGTCAGGTTGATGCTCGCCAGGCCGAAGCAGACGCCGCGAACCGGAGCGGCAAGCCATGTCCGGGAGCCCAGCCCGACCATGAGCCAGAACATGATCATGAAGAGCGCCGCGGTCGCGTTCGGGTACCCGAGCGGCTCCGAGAGCCGAGAGCCGATCAGGAACCTGGTCGGGTCGCCGGCTCGCGCGACCTGCTCGACCGTGATCATCCCCTCGACCGCGACGACGAAGGCCAGCGCCATGAGCAGCGGCCACAACGCCCGCACGGACGTCCGCCATGCGGCAAGCAGGGCGAAGACGAGCAGGTAGAGGAGCGCGCGGTTCGCACCGTCCCACGCGTCCCCGCGAACCGCCGCCCACGAGATCGTCAGAAACAGCCACGCGACGAGCCCGGCGAACGCTGCGACCGCCCACCGCACGAGCGGCGGCAACCCGCCGAAGCAACGCCATGCAGAAGACAGCAGGGTGACGCCCGTCGCGAGGACGGCCAGCCCGACCGGGTACCAGACGGTGACGGCGAACCCGCCGTCCCGCTCGACCATGAACGCCGCGAGCGCGGCGACGACCGCGAAGGGCAGCCCGTGCACCACGAGCTCGGGCCACGCGACTCTGTCGGAGTCCGGCGCCGCGACGAGATCGGAGGGGGTCGGCTCGCTCGGAGGCGGCTCGCCCGGGGTCCGCGGCGGAAGCTCCACCGGCACGCATGGTACCGGCGCCTCCGGCGGCGTCTTCTACGCGAGCTCGCCCGCGAGCCGGACGAACAGCGCCTCGAGGGCGAGGCCGGGCACGAGGTTGAACTCCTCGAGTGCCCGCCAGGTCTCGCGAACCGCTTCGGCGGCGCGCTCCGCACCGAGGAGACGCTCGCGCGTCGCGTCCTCACGGAGCTCGCCGAGCTTGTCGAGGTGGACGGCCGCGTCCCCTGCGCCGACGGCGACCGCGACCAGGTCGCGGTACCACGCACCGAGCTCCTCGAGCTCCGCGAGCAGCTCCTCGCGCTCGGCGCCGTGGGCGGCGCGCCGCACGCGCTGATCGGCCTCGCGCGCGGTGAGCTCGAGATCCTTGATCCGTGCCTCCTCGAGCTCCCGTGCGTTCCCTGCGACGGCGTGCGCATTCTCGAGCAGCGCCTCGGCGGCACGCGCCGCGTCGAAGCCGGTGTCGCGGTAGACGGCGCGCGCCTCCCGGAGCAGCACCTCGCGGCGAGCGGCCGCAGCCGGGTCGAGCAGCCGCTCGAGCCGGTCGAGCCGCCCGGACGCGACGCGGGCGACCGCAGCCCGTGCGTCGTCGTCGAGATGCGGCGCGCGCGCGTCGACGTGCTCGCGGATCGCCCGCTCGGAGAGCCGCCGGAAGGGCACGAGCTGGCAGCGGGAGCGGATCGTCTCCGGCAGCGGCCCGAGGTCGTCGGCGACGAGCACGAGGACCGCGTACGGCGGCGGCTCCTCGAGGTCCTTCAGCAGGGCGTCGGCGGCGTCCACGTTCATCAGGTGGGCGCGCTGGATCAGGTAGACGCGCCGGTCGGCCTCGAACGGGCGGAGGTGCAGATCGCGCCGGAGCTCACGGATCGCGTCGATGCGGATCATCTCGCCGAGCGGGTCGAGCTCGTAGAGGTCCGGGTGGTACTCGCGCCCGGTCCCGAGAAGCGCCCGCCCGAACGCGCGCGCGGTCTCCCGCTTGCCGACCCCGGCCGGGCCGTGGAACAGGTAGGCGTGCGCCGGCCCTTCGCGCACGGCGGCGGCGAGCAGCCGCGCAGCCTCCGGCTGCTCAGAGAAGCGGGCGAACGTGCTCACGGATCTCCTCCGCGATCTCGTCGGGGCTCCGGCTGCCGTCGACCGCGACCACGCGCTCGGGCTCACGCTCGACCAGGGCGCGGTACGCACGGTCGACCGTCCGCATGAACTCGCCGCCGGCGCGCTCGATCCGGTCGCGGTCGCCGCCCGCGCGCCGTTCGGCCTCCGCCGGGTCGAGCAGGACGAGGAACGTCCGCGCCGGCAGGAGGCCGCCGGTCACGAGCAGGCTGAGCTGCCGCACCTCGGTCTCACCGAGCCCGCGGCCGCTTCCCTGATAGGCGACGGACGAGTCGAGATAACGGTCGCACACGACGTCCTCGCCGCGGGCGAGCGCCGGCCTGATCGCCCGGGCGACATGCTCGGCCCGCGCGGCGGCGTACAGCGCCGCCTCCGTCCACGGCGCGATCTCGTCGCCGTGGAGCACCAGGCCACGGACGGCCTCGGCGACGGGCGTCCCGCCGGGCTCGCGCGTCGAGAGCACGACCCGTCCCTGCGTGCGCAGCCAGTCGGCGAGCAGCCGCGCCTGCGTGCTCTTGCCGGACCAGTCGACGCCTTCGAACGAGACGAACACCGAGGTCCGTAATCTACGGCTCCATGAGAGCAGTCGTGACCGGCGGCGCCGGGTTCATCGGATCGAACCTCGTGGACGCCCTCGTCGAGCGGGGCGACGACGTCGTCGTCGTCGACGACTTCTCGACCGGGAAGCGCGAGCACCTGAACCCGGGAGCAGGGCTCCTCGAGCACGACATCCGGGAGCCGTTCTCGCTCGAGGCGGAGGTCGTCTTCCACCTCGCCGCGCAGGCCGACGTCCAGACGTCGATGCAGCGGCCCGCCTTCGACGCGGCCGTCAACGTGGTCGGAACCGTCAACGTGCTGACGGCGGCGCCCGGGGCGCAGGTGATCTTCGCGTCCTCGGGCGGAGCCGGCTACGGCGAGTGCCCGGAGCCGGCCGACGAGCGCTCGCCGTTCCTGCCGTTGTCGCCGTACGGGATCGCCAAGAAGTGCGGCGAGGAGTACCTCGCCGGCTGGAACCGGATCCACGGGACCTCCCATGTCGCGCTCCGCTTCGGGAACGTCTACGGGCCCCGCCAGGACGCCGGGCTGGAAGGCGGCGTCGTCGCGATCTTCCTCGAGCGGATGGCACGCGGGGAGCAGACCGTCATCTTCGGCGACGGCGCGCAGAGCAGGGACTTCGTGTACGTCGGCGATATCGTCGCCGCGCTGCTCTCCACCGTCGGAAGACGCGGGGGGCCGTACAACATCGGCACCGGCGAGGCGACGACGGTCGCCCGCCTCCACGAGGCCTGCGCGGCGGTTGCGGGCTCGTCGACCGAGCCGAGACACGAGCCTGCGCGGCTCGGCGACGTCCTCCGGTCGGTGCTCGACGTGTCGCTCGCAGCGCGGGAGCTCGACTGGCGGCCCCGGACGACGCTCGACGCCGGCCTCGGCGAGACCTGGGCCTGGATGCAGGAGCACGGCGCGGCATAGCGAAACGAGCGAGCGCACGTGGATGCGCCGCTCCCCGCAGCCGAAGCGCTCGTCCGCCCCTGGAAGACGGCGACGATCGTCGCGAGTCTCGTCGCGGCGGTCGAGCTCGTGCTGCTGCTCGGGGCGCTCGTGCTCCTCCTGGCAAAACCCCTCTCCCACGCGATGACGCGGCACGCCGAGGCGACCGCGAACGCCGCGCCCGCGACGACCACGACTGCGAAGAAGACGACTGCCGTCGCGAAGAAGCCGGTCAAGCCCAAGGTGCCGCCGGCGAAGCTCACGCGCGCCCACACCGGCGTGCTCGTGCTGAACGGCAACGGACGCACCGGCGCAGCGGCAGACGAGGCCTCCCGCGTGCACTCGCTCGGCTACCGCATCTCGAGCACCGGCAACGCCCGCCGCCAGGACTACGCGACCACCGTCGTCATGTACCGCCGCGGGTACGAGGGCGAGGGCGTCCGGCTCGCGCACGACCTGCACCTGAAGGTGGTCGGCCCGCTCGACGGCCTGTCGACCTCGGCGCTCCACGGCGGGCAGCTCGCGATCGTGCTCGGCGCGAAGTAGCCGCTATCAGCAGGTCCCCTGGGCGCGGTTGACGCGGCGCAACGCGCGCCGGTAGTCGTTCGCGCCCTCGCTCGGCCGCGCCTTGTTGTCGAGCTCCGTGTAACGCTCGAGGTAGTGGTAGGCGAGGTAGGGGCAGTTCAGCGCGTTGAGGGCGTACTCACCGGCCGCGAGCCACGTCTGCGGATTCTCGGGCTGCACGTCGACCGCCTGTCGGTAGTAGGGGAACGCGCTCGAGCCCTCGGCTGCGAACGCCTTCGCCCAGAACGGATCGACGAGGAAGGGGTCGGCGCCGTGGGCCCGATCGGCGAGCCGGAAGGCCTGCTGCTCCGTCGACGCGGCGTAGGCCTCGTTCGCCCATCGCCGCCCGAGCCACGGCAGGAGGAACGAGCAGAAGCAGAGGAGGGCGGCGCCCGAGACTGCGGCCAGAGCCGGCGCCGGCAGACGCCGCTCGGCGGACCGCCCCGCGAGCGTCCCCGCGGCGAGGAAGGCCGGCGCGCTCACCGCGACGAAGTCCCAGTCGATGTCGACGAGCGAGTGGACGAGGTAGGCGGGCAGGAGGAGCGCGAGCGCGAGCTCCGGCCCTCGCCGGCGGACCGGGCCGCGCAGGAGCGCAGCGAGCGCGAGGACGAGCAGCACGAGGCCGGCGACGCCGGTCTCCGAGAGGAACTGCAGCGGC
This sequence comes from uncultured Thermoleophilia bacterium, assembly GCA_963784765.1. GTDB lineage: Bacteria > Actinomycetota > Thermoleophilia > Gaiellales > Gaiellaceae > PALSA-600. The sequence goes on along the minus strand of CAWASP010000017.1, from coordinate 4,714 downwards.
ACATTGTGCGGCTCGGTCGCGTAGTCGAGGTAGCTCGAGCGGTAGCGCAGGTTGACGAGATGGAACGATCCGGCGCCGGTGCCGCCGAGCACGTGGTGCTCGAACCCGCGCCAGGCCTCCCGCCACCACGTGAACCGGAAGTTCGAGCTCGTCGAGGTGATCCGCCCCTGCGTGTTCGCGACCGCCCCCGACCCGAGCCCGCGCACGACGAGCACCGCAACGAGCGCCACGGCCGCCGCGGCGGCGGCAGCGAGCGCGGCACGCCTCAGGGCAGGCGTCTCGCGCGGACGCGGCAGGCGCGCCTCGAGCAGGAGTGCCACCGCGGCGCCGACGACCAGGAGCCCGCCGAGCACCAGCCCGTCGCGCCAGCGGACCGCAGCCGTCTGGTGGTCGCTCGTCACGCCGGGCAGCGCGAAGGCGATGCCGCCGACCGCCCCCGCCGGCACCAGCGCGGCAACCGCAATCGCTGCGCCTTCGACCCGCTCGTCGCTCAGCACGAGCCAGGCGCCCAGGGCGAGCACCGCCGTGAGCAGCCCGCCGCGGGAATACGTGAGGAGGAGCGCCGTGCCCGAAGCGAACGCGAGCACGGTGCCCGTTCGTCCGCGTAGCCACAGCGCGAGGACGAGGCCGAAGTCGGCGAGCAGCGCCAGCTGGTTCCAGAGACCGACCGGGCCGCGCAGGCGGGCACTGACCTCGAGCGCCCCGTAGTCGTAGACCGGCGGCAGCACCTTTCCGAGCAGCGACCAGCCGACGACCGCGAAGACGACGGCAGCGAGCCCGCCGGCGGCGAGCCGCGGACGCGGGGCGAGCCAGAGACCGAGCAGCGCGAACAGCGCGTAGAGAAGCGTGCGGTTCGCGTAGTCCCACGAGCGATCGGGCAGCCACGACCACGAGATCGATACCGCGCAGAGGACGGCCAGCCCCGCGAGCGGCACCACGGCGAGGAGGCCGCCCGGCACCCCGCGCACGACGAGGAGGAGCAGCGCGCAGCCGAGGGCGCCGCCGCCGAGCCACATGACCGCCCCGTCCCCCGTCCCGCCGCCGAAGAATGCGGCCCCACCGACGAGGAGGAGCGGCGCGCCGACCGACAGTTCGCGGATCGCGCGCATGGGCCGCGAAGCTACCATCCAGCCCCGATTGCACCGGGTCCGCACACAGAAGCCTTACAGCCACCCCGTAGGGTCGTCCGGATGCCCGACGGCCCCCGGACCGGCAGCCCCCGCAGGAGCGTGCGCGTGAGCACCGCGCTCCGCTCGCTCCTCGCGGCGACGCTCGTCGCAGCTGCCCTGTCCGCAGCGCTCGCGCATCCCGCCGCCGCGGCGACCCCGTGCTGGAAGAAGCTGCTCACCGACTGGTACGACGGCCGGATCGACCAGACCTACCAGATCCACTGCTACACCGACGCGCTGAAGCACCTGCCGGCCGACGTGCAGACGTATTCGAGCGCCCACGACGACATCCTCCGGGCGCTCCAGAGCGCGAAGGAGAAGCTGCGAAAAAGCGGCCACACGGCGACGCCGACGACGCCCGTCCCGGGCGGGTCCGGCGGTTCCACGACGACGACGGCCACGACGACGACGACGACGACACCGCCCACCGGGACGGGCTCGGGCGGGACGGGCGGGGACATCACGACGCCGCGTCCGCCGACGGGCGGGGGCTCGAGCGGCCACAAGTCGGGGAAGGGCCTCCAGGGGGTCGCCGACCGCCTGAACCCGTCGAGCCCGTCCTCGCTCCCGGTCCCGCTTCTCGTCCTCGGAGGTCTCGCGCTCCTCCTCGTCGCCGCGGGCGCCGCCGGGCTCATCGCCAAGCGCCTCCAGGGCCGCCGCCCGCGTCCCTAGAGCGGAAATTTTCCCTGTAGTTTCCGCGTTTTTTCTCGATAGACGGCGTCGTCCGACCGCCGCTCTAGGGTCCGTCTCCCTTCAGTGACGGTCTACGTTTCAGACGCGCGGTCGAAAAGCGCGTAGAGGAGGCATGGCGAATGGCGACCACCGAGTCCGCAGGAACAGTCCAGATCCACCCAGACGAGCTCGCGAACAGCGTCCTCGACGACGACGCGAGCCTTGCAGTCAGGCGACTGTTCACCATCGAAGGTCGCGATCCCTACGACGAGGTCGAGTGGGAGACGCGCGACGCGCACATCCCTGGCAAGAACGGTCCGGCGTTCGAGCAGCGGAACGTCGAGTTCCCCAAGTTCTGGTCGCAGACGGCGACGAACATCGTCGCCCAGAAGTACTTCCGCGGCCGGATGTCGAGCCCCGAGCGCGAGAGATCCGTGAAGCAGATGATCGGCCGCGTCGTCTCGACGATCGGCGCCTGGGGCCGCGAGGGCGGCTACTTCGCCGGCGAGGCCGAGGCGCAGACGTTCGAGGACGAGCTGAAGGCGATCCTCGTCAACCAGCTCGCCGCGTTCAACTCGCCCGTCTGGTTCAACGTCGGCTTCGAGGAGCGCCCGCAGTGCTCGGCGTGCTTCATCCTCTCGATCGACGACTCGATGGACGCCATCCTCGACTGGATCCGCCGCGAGGGCATCATCTTCCGGGGCGGCTCGGGGTCGGGCGTGAACCTCTCGAAGCTCCGCTCGTCGAAGGAGCAGCTGTCGAAGGGCGGCTACGCGTCCGGGCCGGTCTCGTTCATGCGGGGCGCCGACGCGTCGGCCGGCACGATCAAGTCGGGCGGCAAGACGCGCCGCGCGGCGAAGATGGTCGTCCTCGACGTCGACCACCCCGACGTCGTCGAGTTCATCTGGTGCAAGGCGCACGAGGAGGAGAAGGCACGCGTCCTCGAGGCCGCCGGGTACGACATGTCCCTCGACTCGCCCGACTGGGCGTCGATCCAGTACCAGAACGCCAACAACTCGGTTCGTGTCTCGGACGCGTTCATGGAGGCCGTCGAGTCGGACGGCGAGTGGAACCTGACGGCACGTACCGACGGCACGGTGGTCGAGACCATCAAGGCGCGCAAGCTGCTGCACGACATCGCGGAGGCGGCATGGCGCTGCGCCGATCCGGGCGTGCAGTACGACACCACCATCAACGGCTGGCACACGCTCCCGAACACGGGCCGCATCAACGCCTCGAATCCCTGCTCGGAGTACATGTCGATCGACGATTCGGCCTGCAACCTCGCCTCGCTGAACCTGATGAAGTTCCGCCGCGAGGACGGCGAGCTCGACATCGCGGCGTTCGAGCACGCGTGCGACGTCGTCTTCCTCGCGCAGGAGATCCTCGTCGGCTACTCCTCGTACCCGACGCCCGAGATCGAGCAGAACGCGAAGGCCTACCGCCAGCTCGGCCTCGGCTACGCGAACCTCGGGGCCTTGCTGATGGCGCGCGGTCTCGCCTACGACTCGGACGAGGGCCGCGCCTACGCGGCCGCGGTCACCGCTCTGATGACGGGCCGCGCGTACCGGAAGTCGTCGGAGATCGCGAAGCGGATGGGGCCGTTCGCGGGCTACCGCCCGAATGCGGCGGCGATGATCGGCGTGATCGCGAAGCACCGCGCCTCCGTGGGGAACATCGCGCACTCGGAGACGGTTCCGCCCGACCTCCTCGGCGCCGCCCGCAAGGCGTGGGACGATGCCCTCGATCTCGGTGAGGGGTTCGGGTACCGCAACGCGCAGGCGACGGTGCTGGCGCCCACCGGGACGATCAGCTTCATGATGGATTGCGACACGACCGGCGTCGAGCCGGACTTCTCACTCGTCAAGTCGAAGAAGCTCGTCGGCGGCGGCGAGATCACGATCGTCAACAAGACGGTCGCGGCGGGGCTGGAGAAGCTCGGCTACGCGCCGGCGGAGATCGACGAGGTCGTCGCGTTCATCGACGAGCGCAACACGGTCGTCGGCGCGCCGTACGTGAAGAGCGAGCACTACCCCGTCTTCGACTGCGCCGTCGGGGACCGCGCGATCCACTACCGCGGCCACGTGAAGATGATGGGCGCGATCCAGCCGTTCATCTCGGGCGCGATCTCGAAGACGGTGAACCTGCCGGAGACGGCGACGATCCAGGAGGTCGCCGACCTCTTCGGCGAGGCCTGGCAGCTCGGCGTCAAGGCGATCGCGATCTACCGCGACAACTGCAAGGTCGCCCAGCCGCTGAACGGCAAGAGCGACCGCACGCAGCAGTTGCTCGCCCCGGGGGGAGGCGCGGTCGCCGCGCCCAGGCGGCGGCGGCTGCCCGACGACCGCACCGAGGTCGGCCGCAAGTTCCGCGTCGGCGAGTACGAGGGCTACATCCACGTCGGCGTGTTCGACGACGGCAGCCCGGGCGACATCTTCGTCGACATCGCGAAGGACGGGACGACGCTGCAGGGCCTGATGAACTCGCTGATGATCGCGGTCTCGATGGGCCTGCAGTACGGCGTGCCGCCGGAGGTGTACGTCTCGAAGCTGTCGCACCTGCGCTTCGAGCCGTCGGGGCCGACGAACGACGCAGACATCCGCACGGCGAAGTCGATCGTCGACTACATCTTCCGCTGGTTCGGCAAGAAGTTCCTGGACGTCGACCAGCAGGAGGAGGCCGGGATCCTCTCGGCCGAGGTGCGCGCGAAGCTGGCGGACCAGTACGCGAACGGCGGCTCCAAGCCGGCCGCCGAGACGCCGGCGCCGGGGCAGACCGCGCTCTTCAACTCCTTCGAGGACGCGATCGAGTGCAACCGCTGCGGCGGCCGCATGGTGCGCGCCGGCACCTGCTACACCTGCCGCGACTGCGGC
>CAWASP010000016.1:0-106788 GCA_963784765.1 uncultured Thermoleophilia bacterium | reverse complement strand
CAGGGTTGCGAGCGCCTGCGTGCCGAGCACGGCGAGCCAGAGGATGCGTGCCGGGCGTATCGACCAGAACGGGCCGCGGGTGCGGGTCAGGAAGATCGTCAGGTGTCCGGCCACCGAGAGCATCAGGTACATCAGCGTCTGGATGTGCGGATGGTCGAGGTGGAGGACGCGGTCGCCGATGATGAAGAGGCCGATCGCGGCGATCGGGCCGACGGCGCCCAGCACCGTGGCGATCCCGAGCACCAGGCGCATGTTCCAGGCTTCGGGTTGGTCCCTGTAGCGAACGTTGTCGTAGGCGATCGAGAGGATGGCGCCGTCGTTGAGCAACGCCAGCATCACGATCATGATCGCGGTCACCGGGAAGAAGTTGAAGATCAGGATCACCGCCGTCACGAACAGCAGCACGCGCAGCGTCTCGGCTATGCGGTAGATCGCGTAGCTGTTCATGCGCTGGAAGATCTTCCGGCTCTCTTTGATCGCGTCGATGATCACCGTGAGGCCCGGTGTCGTCAGGACGATGGAAGCTGCCGCGCGCGCCGCGTCGGTCGCGCCGGACACGGCGATGCCGCAGTCGGCCTTCTTCAGCGCGGGTGCGTCGTTGACGCCGTCGCCGGTCATGCCGACGATGTGGCCCCGCTTCTGCAGCACGTCGACGATGTGGAACTTGTGTTCGGGGAACACCTGGGCGAAGCCGTCGGCCTGCTCGATCGCCTCGGCGGCCGCTGGCGTCTCCTTGCGCTCTACGTCGCCCAGGCCGGAGGCGTCGAGAACGTCGGCGCCCATGCCGAGTGTCTTGGCGGTTTCCTGTGCGATGGCGAGAGCGTCGCCGGTGACCATCTTGACCTCGACGCCCATCTGGCGGGCGGTGGCGATGGTCGACTTGGCGTCCGTTCGGGGCGGGTCGAACAGAGGCAGCACGCCGAGAAACCGCCACTCGCCCTTTCCTTCTGCGCGGGCGACGCCCAGTGAGCGGAAGCCGCGCGCCGCGAACTCGTTCACCGCCTCGTCGACGTGCGTCCTCACCTTGCCGGCGTTGGCGGACAGCTCCAGGATCACCTGTGGCGCGCCCTTGGTCACCCTGAACGTCTTCCCGTCCGCGGCCTTGACGGTGGCCTCGGTGCGCTTGCTCACCGCGTCGAACGGCTGGAAGTGGACGACCTCGTAGGCCTGCAGCGTTTGCTTGCTCTTCAGGCCGCCCAGCACGGCCAGGTCGATGGTGTCGTCGTCGTCGTCGCGCGAGGCCAGGGCCGCCTGAAGGATCACGTCCTCGGCGGGGGCGCCGTCGACGCTGAAGGGGTCGCCCAGCGTCAGTTTGTTCTGGGTCAGCGTGCCGGTCTTGTCCGTGCAGAGCACGTCCACGCCCGCGAGTTCCTCGATTGCGACCAGCCGGCTGACGATCGCCTTCTTCCCGGCAAGCAGGCGCGCGCCGACCGCCATCGTCACCGAGAGCACCGTCGGCATCGCGACGGGAATCGCGGCCACGGTCAGTACCAGGGCGAACTGCAGCGTCGTGAGAACCGCGTCGCCCCGCAAGACCGAGACGGTGATGATCACCCCGACGAAGATCGCCGCGAGCATGATCAGGTAGTTGCCGATCTTCAGCACCGCCCGTTGAAAGTGGCTGATGGTGTGCGCCTGCGCCACCAGTTGCGCCGTCTTGCCGAAGTAGGTGCTCGCGCCCGTGGCATAGACGAGCGCGCCGATCTCGCCCTGCCGGAGGATCGAGCCGGAGAAGACCGCCCCGCCGGGTTCGACGGTGGCGGGCAGCGACTCTCCGGTCAGTGCGGACTGGTCGACCTCGACCGGGTCGCCTGCCAGCAAACGTGCGTCGGCCGGCACGATGTCGCCCAGACGCAGGCGGATCACGTCGCCCGGCACCAGCACGCGCGCCGCCGGGGTCGTCCACTTCCCATCGCGGCACACTCGGGCCTTGATCGCCAGCTGGGCCTTCAGGGCACCGATGGCGTTCCCCGCCTGATGCTCTTCCCAGAACCCGATGGTGGCGTTGGAGACGAGCAGGAGCAGGATGATGAAGAAGTCGGGCCAATGCCGGACAACGCCCGAGAGGATCACCGCCACCTCGATCATCCACGGGATGGGACCCCAGAAATAGGTGAGGAACTTCAGGAGCGGATTGATCTTCTCTTCTGCGATCTCGTTCGGCCCGTACTCGATCAGCCGTTTCTGCGCCTCGGCTTCGGTCAGGCCGTCCGGTGACGACCCCAGCCGCTTCTCCACCTCCGTCAGGGGAAGGGACTTCAAGTCGTTCTTCGCATCGGGGGTTGTGCCCGGCTTCACTAGAGAGGACTTGTGCTGCGCGGTCACGTGGAGGCGCTCCATTTCCAGCTCCGGCTTTCCCGCATGTTCTGGCCGTGCTTGTCGATGTACCGGGCGTGCTCGACGAGCGGGTCCTGCACCATCTGCTTCAGGTAGCTGCCCTCCGCCCAGACGCGCGTCCATGATGTGCCTCCAAGCCGTACCGAGGGTGTGTCGACGGCCGGGGGCTGTGGCCGACGGGACTCCAACCCACGTTGCTGAGGGAGGACGTGCGCTGCGAGATCAGGGCATTGCGGTCTCGCGGGCGAATCTGCCGCGCCGCACGCTTCGACGCCGCCCCGCAAGCGTAACACTCGTCGTCAGCGGGCCAGGCGCCACCTGCCGTTCGCTTCGCGCGCGACGCGCGACACCGACACGCGCGGCGGGGTGGGATCAACAAGTGCCGACATCCGGGGCGCGTTCGTCGCTCGACGCGTCGGTCGAGGGCTGCGCTGGATCTCGCTCCGGTGGGACGGCTGCTCGCGCGTCAGCGGCGCGCGAGTCGGCGTCCGCTCTCGCTGTCGGGCGGGGTGTAGTTGAGCTCGAAGTGGTGGTAGAGGGCCGACTCGTCTGCCTGGGAGAGCTCCTCGCCGTGGAGCTCGATGTTGGGTGCGGACTCGACCTGCTCCTTGGCCACCGGTACCTGCAGCTCGTCGGGGCCGACCTTGATCCCGCCCAGCGGCACGAAGGTCAAGTGGCGGCTGATGAAGCCCTCCTTGACGGTGCCGAACTGTGGCTCGTCGTTCTCCACGTCGACATAGACGTCCTGCAGCTTGCCGATCCTCTCGCCGTCGCGATCGACCAGCATCTTGCCGTGCCACTCCGCGACGTTCCACTGCGCGTTCTCCTGATGCTCGGTCACCGTCGTCGCCTCCTGAATCTCGCGTCGGACTGGCCGCCACCATTGTAGTTCGTTCTCCCAGAATCGACTTCCGGCGTGGCTGTGACGCTGCCGACGACGTGCGCGGGCTCGAGTTGGTCTACGTATGACGATGCGGCCGGCGTGACGCGCGAGTTCAACCTGAATGTGCTGCATGTCCTCAACCGCGAGCTTCGTGCAGACTTCGACGTCGAGGCGTTTGCCCACGGGCGGCCCCGGAACGTCGAACGCCGTTCGGCTCTCGACCCAGGGTTTGCGATCGGAGGGGATCGATCCAGGGGCACCTGGAGGCGCGTCTCGCTCCCTAACACGACAATCTCGCACGAGTGGCGCTCGCCAGCGCAGCGCCGCTGCAAGGGGCGACCGTGGCGGTTGCGACGAGAAAGAGGGGGCGGGCGGTGTTGCTGCCGGTGGCGCTGAGGGCGAGGGCGAGCGGGGGCGGCCCGTCAATAGCGGTAGATGGCGGCGATTCCGGTCTTCGTCGGCATCCGCTCGGTGGGGACGACCACGACCTGTGCGCCCAACTTGAGAGCCAGCACCGCCAGGTCGTCGAGCACGTCGTCAACCTCCGGGTCGGCTAGGTCGTCGAACTCGATGTCGCCGGTTGCAGCGTCGATCCGACCCGGAATCTCGCGGTCGGCGTCGATGAGGAGCGTCGCGACCCGGCCGGCCACGACTGCTTCGGCGACGCGCGCTAGCTCGTCGTGACCGAGATTCTTGGACATCGCCGTGCCGAAATCCTCGGCCAGCTTGGCCAGCCGTGCCAGGTAGTGAGGCTCGACGACCTGCCAGGCGCGTCTGCGGAGTTCGTCGCTGGACAGGGCATCCGGGTGGACATCGATGCCTTCGTCGATCAGGAACGGGTTGTGGCTGACTTGATGGAACAGCTGTCGATGCTCCGGCAGCGTGGCCAGGATCAGCGGCAGGGCGGACGGGCGGGAGTGGTGCTCGAGGATCCCCCGGTCGACCGCGCGGAAGAACCGTTCGCTGTCGATGTCGAGCTCGGACTCTCTTCCCCCGTGGCCGTGGTGCATGGGCGACTGCGACCCGCCGGCGCCGCCGTACGAGGCGACGGTCTGGTGCGGCTCGGTCCGTTCTTCTCCCAGCGCCTCGGTGATCGTCCGCGGCACACCTTGCGCCGGCTCGATCTCGTCCAGGGCGTCGCGGTTGCCCACGAACAGCTTGATCTCCTGCCGGCTCAGGCCGAGGACGTGGTAGCGGTCGGCCGACTGAAGGACACGGAGGAGGGGTTTCGTGTGGAAGCCGTCGGCCGCGACAACCAGCTCGGAAACCGGCCGCTGGAGCCTGTAAACGCGGAACACGCCCGTTGCCGCCAGTACGGCCAGCCCGTCAAGGGTGTGGTTCCAGAAGTCGCGGTCGTCGGCCAGTGCGAGGAACGGGTCCAAGAGCGGCTGGACCTCTCGCGTCGGATACTTCCGCAGCAGCGACTCCTCGAGCGCCTTCACGAGATTCCGAAACCTGATCGGATCCTGCTGGTTCTCGGGATGGTGCCGGTGAGTCGGCTGGTAGAGAGAGAGGCAGGGGGGCTCGGAGACCTCCACGAGCTCTTCCGCGAAGTCGCTGCGGAGTGAGTCCACGATCTCTCCTTGTCCCATCGAACGCTCCTCAGCCGGTCGACGCGTTGACGGCGAAGCCAGCTTCACCGCCTCAGCAGACACTCTAGCCCTGGGTTACGTCCCGTAGCGTCGTCGCCGGCAGGTTGCTGCGCTTGCCCTCTGGGCTCGCTCCGCATACCCGCCGGCGCGATCCCCGGCGGCGCCTTGTCGAGGAGCAGCAGCGTGAGCAGTCGCGACATGCGTCCGTTGCCGTCGGTGAACGGGTGGATGACGAGGAAGTCGAGGACGTAGGCGCCTGCCAGGAGGAGCCGGTGGTGCTGGTCGGCGGTCATTGCGCTGCTCCCGCACGCAGACGACCTCGCGCTGGTCGCTGCCGACGCGAACGGGGGCCTGCTCGGAGCACGCAATGCAGCGGTCCCTTGCGACCTGAAACGCGAGAGGAGGAGCGCTTTTCCTCAGCATTTGCGACGCACGCAGGTGGCAAGCAAATGGGGTAGGGGGCCCAAGCACAGAGGTAGGGGCACAAGGCAGACGACCTCCTGCTGGCGAGACGCCGACGTGCGCCCCTCCATGCAGTTAGTCGCCGACGGAAACCGGAACCGGGCCAGGTGTCGTGCCAGAGTCGCGCGAGACGATCCGTGCGAGCTCGGCGCGCGAGTGGATGTCGAGCTTCCGGTAGGTGTTGGCGAGGTGGTATTCGATCGTCTTGGTGCTCAGGTACAGCGCCGCGCCGATCTCCTTGTTCGTCTTCCCCTCGGCGACGAGCGTTGCGATGTGGAGCTCCTGGGGGGTCAGCGCGGGAAGCCGCCTCGGTTCGGCTGCGACCTGCTCGCCGGTCGCCCGCAACTCGGCAGCCGCGCGCGCCTGCCATGGTGCCGCGGACGCGGCCGCGAAGGCTTCGTGCGCCGGGCGAAGCTGGTTCCGAGCGTCTCGTCTCCTGCCCTGGCGGCGCAGCCGTTCGCCGTAGGCGAGCCGCGTTCTCGCCAGGTCCAGCACCAGCGGCGACGGCTCGAGGAGCTCGAGGGCGCGTTGGAAGGGCTCGTCGAACGAGTCCGCGTCGGCGAGAAACCCCCGGCAGCGAGCGCAGGCGCCGAGCGACCACCTGCTGCCTGCTGCGTCGGCCAGCGGCTCGAAGCGTTCGAGCAGGTCCTGCGCCTCGCTCGTCGCTCCCGTGATCGCGTACGCCTCGACGAGGTCGGGAACGAAGCGAACGATGGCGGGGTCGGCAACCGTGCTCTTGGCCCAGACCCGGGCCAGAGGCTCGAGCTCGACCACGGCATCCGCCGGTTTGCCCGTGCCGAGAGCGAGGAGCCCGAGTGCTTCCTGGGCGAGACCCTCGACGAAGCGGTCTCGCGCCAGGCGGGCAGAGGCGGCGGCGCGGCGGGCGTTGGCGCTGCACCCTTCAGCCTGGCCGCGCCAGGCTTGGGTGGCGGCGAGCGCCGCCGCAGCAATGTCCATCTTGGGATCGGCGAGGATCTCGCCGAGGTCGATCGCCTCGGCCGCCGCCGCCTCCGCGGCGCTCAACCGCCCTTGCCGGAGCTCGAGATGGGCCGCGCACGTCCGGATCCAGGCGATTCGGTGCAGGTTCCCGTCCGCTCGCTCTTGTCGGAGCGTTTCGGCGAGCGAAGCCCGGAGCAGGTCGTAGCGCTCGAGCGACATGTACTCGAAGGCGGCCTTGGTCGGCATGGCCGGATCGCTCGCAAGCCCCTCGAAGAGGCGCACCGCACGAGCGCGCTCGCCGGCAGCGAGGTAGGCGATCGCGGCGAGCCCGCGGAAGCGGGCCTGCCAGTCCTCGCTTGCGCCCGGCGCATAGCGCTCGAGCCGTGGAGCCAGCTCGGCGGCCCCGGCGGCGTCCCATGTGGCTTCGCGCCGGTTCATCGCGAGCATCACCAGCTTTCCGCGGCGCTCGTCATCGAGTCCTTCGGCGTCGCTGTCCTGCAGGAGCTCCGCCTCCGACGCGCGGTCTCCCGTCCATTCGCCTTGAGACCGCAGGCGAAAGAGCAGGTCGGCACGGAGCAGCGGGTCATCTGCGAGCGAAAGGGCTTCGTCCGCGAGCGCGCGCGCCTTCGCGCCGTCGCCGCTGTACCGCTGGGACTGAAACGCCGCGAGGAGCCGCCGGGCGCGTTCTGCCCGAGTTGGAGAGAGTCGCGCTGACCGCTCCAGCGCGCGAGCGGCGGCGGCATGGCCGCCACGGGCGATTGCCCGATCAGCCGTCTGCTCCAGGAGCGAGGCGATCGCCTCGTCGGGAGCATCGGCGGCGGCGGCGAGGTGCCACGCCCGGCGGTCGCCGTCCGCCTCGTCACGGAGAGCGTCGGCGAGAGCGCGATGCGTGACCGTCCGGTCGGCGGCCGACGCGTTCGCGTAGGCCAGCGAGCGCACGACGGGATGACGGAACGCCAGCGACCACTCGTGGATGCGGATCAGCCCGGCCGCCTCCGCAGGCCCGAGTGGATCCTCCAGGCCCATCGCCTCGGCGGCGCGCCGGACGGTGCTCGCGTCGGGCTCGGCGGCCGCCAGCAAGAGTCCGAGTCGCCCCGCGCGGGGGAGGCTCTCCACTCGCCGCGAGAATGCCCGCTCGAGACGCTCGTAGGACGTCGACGCCGCGGGCAGGTCGTACGTGAGCTCAGCGGGGAGCTCGAGCAGGGCGAGCGGGTTGCCGGCCGCAGCTTCGAGGAGGCGTCTCTCGTCGGCGCCGCCAATCGGCTTTTCCCGCTGCCGCAGTAGCCGCCGAGCATCGTCGACTGCGAGCGGTCCGAGCTCCAGCCGCGAGAACGAGTCGAAGACCGTCGTGTGCTCGGGCCGCCTCGCGGCCAGGATTGCGAGCTCTTCGCCCGCGAGCCGGCGAGCCGCGAACGCCAGCGTCTCTCCGGAGGCCCGGTCGAGCCAGTGGGCGTCGTCGACGACGACGAGCAGCGGCGATTCCTCGGCAGCCTCGACGAGCAGGGAGAGCGTGCCGGCGCCGACGCCCAGCATGTCGGGCTCGCCCTCCTCGAGCGCGAGGGCAGCCGACAGCGCGTGCGCCTGCGCCGCTGGGATTCGCCGAAGGAGCTCGAGCGCGGGGCGGAGGAGCTGGTGGAGGCTCGAGAACGGGAGCTCCGACTCGGACTCGACCCCCGTCGCGGCGAGGACTCGCATGTCGGCGGCCTGACGGCGGGCCTCTTCGAGCAGCGCCGTCTTGCCCATCCCGGGGTCACCGATGACGAGCAAGGAACCGCTGCGCCCGCGCCGCGCCTCGTCGAGCAGCGCCGTGACGCGCCGCAGCTCACCCTCCCGCCCGACGAGCACGGTCTGACCGTACCCGAGCGGTGCGACTAGGGATATACCCGAGGCGGCACCGGGCGTTCGCAGCGCATCCTCGGACCCGATGCGACACGTCGCGTTCTCGATGCAGTTCCGCGGCCATTCGACTCGGCTGTCACCGGGCGTCCTGACGGCGCGGGCGACGGCTCCGAGCTCGGCTCTCGTCACGGAGGTGGATCCCGACGGCATTCACAGCCGTCTCGAGGTCCTGAGCGGCGAAGAAGCGCACCTCGAGTGCCGGCTGACGTTCCTCGACGACGGCCGCTTCGACGAAGTCGGAACGATCAGCTTCGGCAACGGCAACGCACTGCGCTTCCGCAGCCCGACTGCGGGCATGCTCGCCGACGCAGCCGAGCCGGGCCTCCGTCACGGCGCGGTCACGTGGGAGATCGACGGCGGCGCCGGAGCCCTCGAGGGCGCAACCGGACGCATCGTCTCCAACTTTCTCCTGTCCGACACCGGCGACCTCACGGACAACCAGCTCGGCGTCCTCTTCCTGCCGGGCCCCGAGCGAAAGGACACTCGATGAAACGCCAGACACTCAAACGGCGGCGAAGCGCCGCCCCGGCCTGTCCGCGCCTCCTGGTCGCGCTCGCGGTTGCCGCAGTCGCCGGAATCGCCGGCACAGCGGTGGCCGCGGCACCCACAGGCTCCCGCGCCCCTGCCGCGAGCGCGGCTCACATGGCCGCGACTCCGGGCTCCGACGCGACGATCCAGGCGACCACCTTCACCGTCCAGCCCGGCACGGTCGGCGATGCGATCGCGACCTGCCCGGATGGGGAACGCGTGGTCGGAGGAGGAGTCGCCCCGACCGATCCGTCGAGCTCCCGCTCCAATGGATGGGTGCTGCAGAGCGGTCCGGTCGACGAGACCGGCCGGCCGGCGACCACGGAGACCGGCGACGTCGCCCGATCCTGGCTCGCTTCGGTGTTTGGCCAGAGTGAGGCTCGGGTCTTCGCGATCTGCTCCGCGAACTCCGACGCCACGATCGTGACGGGCCCGGTCACGGATGACCCCAACTCCAGCTTGGCGCTGGGGGCTGCGACCTGCCCGGCCGGCACGCGTGCGGTCGGCGGCGGCGTCGGAGCGACCGGGGCGATCGTTCGCACATCGTTCAACGTGAGCCTCAGCGGCCCGGTCAACGACACCGGCGACACGGCGAGGACGGAGTCCGGCGACGTGGCCCGCTCCTGGGTCGTCGCCGTGGACAGTCGGACCCCGTATCGGGTGTTCGCACTCTGCTCCGCCGGCTCGGACGCGACACTCGAGACGAAGCTGTTCCTCTCGGACGTGACGGAAGGAACGCGCGCGACCGTCCAATGCCCGGAGGGCAAGCGGGTGCTCGGAGGCGGCATCGGTGCGACCACCACGGGTCTGAGCTGGACCAACCTGAGCGGCCCGCTCGACGAGACGGGCGAGGCGGCGACGACAGAGTCCGGCGACGTCGCGAGAGCGTGGTCTGCGTCGGTCTCCCAGGTCGGGGACACGCGTGTGTTTCGCGTGTCTGCAATCTGCGCGAGCGACGAGGCGAAGCCCAAGCCGGCGGCCACCGCACGTTGCGCGGGCAAACAGGTCACGATTCTCGGCACGGCCGGGCCGGACGACCTCGTGGGCACGCGCCGGGCGGACGTGATCGCGGGGCTGGGCGGCAGCGACACGATCTCGGGCCTCGGCGGGAACGACACGATCTGCGGCGGCGGCGGGAATGACCGGATCTTCGGTGGGGCCGGCAACGACTCGCTCGCCGGGGGAGCCGGCAACGACACCCTCGCCGGCGGTGCGGGCAACGACACGCTCGTCGGCGGTGCGGGCAACGACACGCTCGTCGGCGGCCCGGGGTTCGACCGGCTCGACGGCGGCCCCGGCCGGAACACGGTGAAGCCGTGAGCGGCTTCCGATCTCGCCCGAAGCGCTCCATGAAAGGAGACGTGATGACGAACGGAACGACGACCCGGCGACGCACCCGCTTCGCGCTCGCCGCTCTGACCTTCGTGGCTGCCGTTGCGGCTGTCGCGGTGGCGTCTGCCGCGCCGCCGCCGTGGATGTCCGACGAGAGCAGCTACGACGTTCTGACCTATTCGGCCTGGGGACGGCAGAACGCGCTCACCGGCGCAGAGTGCACCGGTATCGGCAAGGCCGGGACAAGGCCGGGGGTGCTCGGCGCGACCCACGCCTCCTTCCGCTGCCAGACCCAGGTCGGCGGAGCGCCCAGCGGCGTCGTCGTCGCCAAGGTGCTCGGTCCGCAGTGGCTTCGCGTCGTCAGCATCAAAGGCGGCAAGCTCAAGCCCGACCGCGGCATCGGCCCGGTGCCGAAGGGCCTTCCGACACTTCAGAACTTCGACGCTCTGAGCGCGTTCCAGGACGGGCCCTGGGGCAAAGCGCACAAGATCAGCCGCGCGCTGTGCTACGGGGTCGGCTCGTACCAGGACAGGACCGGCTCGCTGTACTACCACGCCTTCAGCTGCGCGACCTTCGATGGTCAGGAGCGTCGGGCTGCCCAGGTGCTCGTCACGGCCGCCGGCAAGGACGCGGTGCGCGTCGTGAGGACTCTCGTCAGGTGAGATCGATTCTCGCGTTGGTGGGCGCCGCGCCGGCCGCGGCCTCGCTCATCGCACGTACGACGGAACGCCGACGGTGATGAGCCGCGTCTATCGCACGTGGCTCGCGTCGAAGGGCTGACGAGCGCTAGGGAGATACCCGAGGCGACTCGGCGGCCGTTCGGAGCATGCTCGTCGAGATGAGTCAAACACCGGAAGGGAGAACGGAAATGCGCAGGATCACCCGCATTCGACCCACGCCTGCGATGGTCGTGGCGACGATCGCGCTCCTCGTCGCGCTCGGCGGCACGAGCGCGGCCGCCGTCGCCCTCGTGCCCAGGAACAGCGTCGGCAGCGCTCAGGTCATCGACGGCTCTCTCAAGAGCAGGGACTTCAGGGCCGGAGCGCTCTCCGCGCCGACCGACGTCTTCTCGCGCTCGGTCGCGGGCCCCGTCGCGCTCGCGTTCACGAAGACGTCTCCCAACGCACCCGTGGCCACGCTCGCGATCCCCAAGCCGGGCACGTATCTGATCTGGGCGAAGGCTCGTTTCGCTGCCGACGCAGCAGAGCTCAAGTGCGAACTGGCCGCCGGCGAGAGCTCCGACACGAGCGGGGCGACCCTTTCCAAGCCGGCCGGACCCCTGGCCACGATCACGGCCACGGTGTCCCACTTGATGGTCGGGACGTTCGACGCTCCGGGCACCGTCGACCTCCAGTGCAGCACCGCGATAACGGGACATGTCGTCGCCAGTGACGTCGTGCTCGTCGCAATGGGGATCGCGAACGCGTCCGGCTCGTAGCCACTGCCCAGGACAAAGGAGAAGACATGCATCGGATCACCCGCTTTCGCCCCACTCCCGCGATGGTCGTGGCCACGATCGCGCTCCTGGTCGCGCTCGGCGGCACGAGCGTCGCGGCAGTCAGCAAGCTCGCGCCGCCGAACACCGTCGGCACGAGCCAGGTGATCGACCACTCGCTGCTCGCCAAGGATCTGAAGGACGGCGTGATCCCGAGCCAGGGCACGCTCGCCTTCGCCCACGTCAACGAGGACGGGACGCTCGACGCGGCGAACTCGAAGAACGTCGCGGCGATCCCGGCGAAGAACGCCGACGCGCACACGTTCGACTACTGCCTGGACGTCACGGCCAAGCAGGCTCCGAAGAACGTGGTCGCGACGCTCGATTCCTCAGCGTCGCTGGACAGGCAGATCGTGGTGTTCATGGGGTCGGCCTCCGTCGCTCTGCGCTGCCAGGGCAAGGCCGACGCGGTCGTCGAGACGATGGTCGCCGGGAACTTCGACCAACGCCACGCCTTCTACGTCGTCTTCAACTAGCGAGCGAGAAGGATCGAGATGCGCATTGAGAAGGGACGTGGGGCGCCGGGCCGATCAGCGAGCGCCACGTCGTCCCCGGGGCATCGACCAGGGAGAGCGACGGGCGCGACGAGGCTGCGATGTCGCGACCCTCACGGTGACAGCCACAAGGAGGCAAGCACCATGCCGAAGGTCACCGTCGGAGCCGAGAACGGCCACCGGATCGAGCTCCACTTCGAAGATCACGGAAGCGGCGATCCGATCGTCCTGATCCACGGCTACCCACTCGACGGAAACTCCTGGGAGCGGCAGGAGCGCGAGCTCCTCGCCCACGGATTCCGCGTCATCAGCTACGACCGGCGGGGTTTCGGCCGGTCGAGCCAACCCACCGTCGGCTACGACTACGACACCTTCGCCGCCGACCTCAACACGCTGATCGAAGAGCTCGATCTGAACGACGTCGTGCTCGTCGGTTTCTCGATGGGCACCGGCGAGGTGACGCGCTATCTGGGCAGGTACGGCTCGCGGCGTGTGCGCAAGGCGGCCTTGCTCGGCGCGATCCCCCCGTTCCTGCGGAAGACCGACGACAACCCGGAGGGCATCGACGAAGCGGTGTTCGAGGGCATCAAGGCCGCCGTCGTCAAGGACCGCTACGCCTACTTCAAGGACTTCCTCGACAACTTCTACAACGTCGACAAGCTCGCTCCCGAGCGGATCGGCGAGCAGGCGTGGCAGGCGAGCTTCAACGTCGCCGCCGGCGCCTCGCCGTACGCGACCTACGCCTGCGTCGAGACCTGGCTCACCGACTTCCGCAGCGATCTGCCGAAGATCGACGTCCCCGTCCTGGTCGTGCACGGAACGGAGGACAGGATCCTCCCATTCGAAGCGACCGCCGCGCGCCTCCCCGAGTTGATCGCCGACGCGACTCTGATCCCGGTCGAGGGCGGGCCGCACAACATCGGCTGGACGCATCCCGACGAGGTCAACCGTGCGCTCCTCGAGTTCGTCGGCGTCGGCGTCCCGGCCGGGATCGCGTAGCCGTCGCCCGAGACTGGCGCGACCGGGCCGGCCTGCTGCTGCAGCAGCAGGCCGGTTCTTCGATCGCCCCCGGCGAATCGCGCTGCCGGTGTCGCGTTGCTTGCCTGCAGGCGTCGGCTCCCCATAGGATCTGCGGTCGACAGAGCCCTGTTGGGGGGGTGCCGATGAGGCCGCGTTGGCCGCTGGAGTGCCGGTCACGCTCGAGCCGAACCGGATACTGGAGAGCGTCGTCCGTTGGATCGAGGCGAGTCGTCCGTGGCCGCCGGTTCTGAGTCCCAGCTTCTGGGACGGCGGTTGGAGCGCGACGCGCTCGACCGGCTCGTGCAGGGCGCGCTCGCCGGTCGGAGCGGCGTTCTCGTCATCCGCGGCGACTCAGGCGTCGGGAAGAGCGCCTTGCTGGACTATCTCTGCGGCCGCCTCGCAGGCTGGCGGGTCGCGAGGGCGGCCGGAGTCGAGTCGGAGCTGGAGCTCGCCTACGGCAGCCTCCATCAGTTGTGCGCCCCGATGCTCGATCGCCTGGACGGGCTCCCACAGCCGCAGCACGACGCGCTCGCAGCCGTATTTGGGCTGAAAGCCGGCCCGTCGCCCGACCCGTTCCTGGTCGGGCTCGCGACCCTTTCCCTGCTGGCCGAGGTGGCCGATGAGCAGCCCCTCGCTTGCATCGTCGACGACGCGCATTGGCTCGACCAAGCCTCGGCGCGGGTCATCTCGTTCGTGTCTCGCCGCCTCCTCGCGGAGAGGATCGTGCTCGTCTGCGCGACGCGTCCGGGGATCGCCGATCACACCCTCGCCGCGCTGCCGACTCTCGTGCTCGCCGGATTGCGGAGTGTCGACGCGCGTGCGCTGCTTCGCCGAAACCTTCGCCGTCCGCTGGACGCAGCGGTCTTCGACAGGATCGTCGCGGAGAGCCACGGCAACCCCCTCGCGCTCATCGAGCTGCCGCGCACGTGGAGGGATGCAGACCTCGCCGGCGGCTTCGCGCTGCCCGCAGGCCAGCCGGTCGCGGGGAGGATCGAGGAGAGCTACCTCGAGCGGATCGAGCGGCTCCCCTCCGACAGCCGTTTGCTCGTTCTCGCCGCCGCCGCGGAGCCTCTGGGCGATCCGGCCCTGCTCAACCTCGCAGCCGCAGTCCTCGGAATAGGCGACGCCGCGGCCGACCCGGCAGTCGACGCCGGGCTCCTCAGAATCGGGACGCGCGTCGAGTTCGCCCACCCGCTCGTCCGCTCAGCCGCGTATCGCTCGGCGACGGAGGCTGAACGACAGCGCGTCCATCGCGCTCTCGGCGAGGTTACGGACCCCGAGCGGGATCCCGATCGGCGGGCCTGGCACCGCGCGCGGGCGGCGACCGGAGCCGACGAGGAAGTCGCCGCCGAGCTCGAGCTGTCTGCCGCGCGGGCGCAGGCGACCGGCGGACTCGCAGCCGCGGCCGCCTTCCTCGAACGGGCCACCGAGCTGACGCTGGATCCGCAGAGAAGGAACGCGCGAGCGCTGGCGGCGGCAGAGGTCAGGCAGCAAGCCGGAGCGCCCGATTCGGCCCTCGAGCTTCTGACCTGGGTCGAGTCGCGCCTTGCCGGCGACGACCCCCAGCGCGCTCGAGTCGACCTCCTGCGCGGACGTATCGCCTTCGGGTCGAGCCATGGACGCGAGGCCCCGCCGCTGCTTCTCGCCGCGGCTCGGCAGTTCGAGACGTACGACCCGTCGCTGGCTCGGGATACCTACCTGGAGGCGCTCGTTGCCGCCCTCTTCGTCGGCCGGCTTGCCGGCGAGGTGGGGATCGAGCAGGTCGCCACAGCCGCCCGCGGCGCGCCTCCGCCGGAGGACCGCCCCTCGGACCTGCTCCTCGACGGGTTCACGGCCGTCATCACCGACGGATATGCAGAAGGGGCGCCGCGTCTGAGAGAGGCCGTCGCCGCCTTCCGCCGGGACGACCTGCCGTTCGGCGACGGCGTTCGCTGGCTCTGGCACGCCACGCACGCTGCGCACGATCTCTGGGACGACGAGAGCTGGGAGCTCCTGAACACGCGCCACGTCGAGCTGGCACGGAAACTCGGGGCGCTCACGCTTCTCCCGATCACGCTCAGCGCCCGAATCGGCCTTCACCTTTTCGCCGGAGAGCTTGCTGCGGCAGCTGCACTCGTCGACGAGATCGGTGCCGTCACCGAGGCAACCGGGATTCGGTTGCCGCCCTACGGCAAGCTGGCGCTCGCCGCCTGGCAAGGCCGGGAGGTCGAGGCCTCCGAGCTGATCCGCTCGGTCACCGCCGAGCTCGTTCCACGGGGCGACGGGATGGGTCTGACGCTCGTCGAGCATGCGGCGTCGGTGCTGTACAACGGGCTCGGGCGCTACGACGAGGCGTGCAAAGCGGCCGAGCGCGGCGCAGCGTACCCGCAGGAGCTCGGGTTCTCCACCTGGTCGCTCGCTCAGCTCGTCGAGGCTGCGAGTCGCGCGGACCGGCCGGAGCTCGCGTCCGACGCCCTCGAGCGCCTCGCCGAGAGCACCGGCCCGTGCGGAACCGATTGGGCGCTCGGGGTCGAAGCGCGCTCGCGCGCACTCGTGAGTCGAGGGGCCGCCGCGGAGGACGCGTACCGCGAAGCCATAGCCCGCCTCGGGCGCACCCGTCTCCGAGCGGAGCTCGCCCGCGCGCATCTCGTCTACGGAGAGTGGCTTCGCCGGGAGGGCCGGCGCATCGACGCGCGCGAGCAACTGCGCCCGGCTCGCGAGCTGTTCGCGTCCATGGGAATGGAAGCGTTCGCGGGGCGCGCCGAAGGAGAGCTGCTGGCGACCGGCGAGCGCCCGCGCAAGCGTGTTCCCGAGACGCGCAGGGACATGACGCCGAAGGAGGCCCAGATCGCCCGCCTGGCCCGTCAGGGCCTCTCGAATCCGGAGATCGGCGCCCGTCTGTACCTGAGCGCGCGGACCGTCGAATGGCACCTGCGCAACGTCTATCTGAAGCTCGGCATCAGCTCCCGTCGAGAGCTTCGGACGGCGCTGCCCGAGGACGGCCTGTCCATCGCCGGCGCCTAGCAGGTGGGCGACGGTTTACTCGACGCCGCGGTATTCGGTCGAGCAGCAGTCTCCGTAGTCAGGGAGCCGAATACATGGTCGAGTTCGGGTCATCCCGCGAGACACCCCAGCTTGTGCCAGTGGGTGCGGCTTCGCGTTGGGGTGGCGTCGCGCCTCGTACGGCTGCGAACGCGCGCTCTTCTCGATTCTCAGCCCGCTGTCCCGTCCGGGCCTAGAATCGCCCAGTGCGCTCGGTCGCAGTCTCGGATGGGCGCGCCCTTACTGTTCGTGAGGGCGGCGATCCGCAGGGATTCCCGGTCCTCTCGATTCCAGGCACGCCTGGTTCGAGCACGCTGTATGAACTGCACACGCGCGACGCGGCCGAGCGTGGCATCCGCTTGTTCGCGTACGACCGGCCGGGTTATGGCGGCTCGACACGACGGAAGGGCCGCAAGGTTGCCGATTGCGCCACGGACATCGCGGCCGTCTGCGATGCGCTTGGTGTCGAGCGGTTCTGTGTCTGGGGGATTTCCGGTGGCGGTCCGCACGCGCTCGCTGCGGCTGCGCTCCTGCCGGACCGGGTGATCGCCGCGGCTGCCTTAGCCTCGGGGGCGCCGTACGACGCGGAGGGCCTCGACTTCTTCGAGGGGATGGGCGAGCTGAACGTGGAGGAGTTCTTGAAGATCTTCGAGGGCGAGGATGTCCACCGTGCCTCGATGGAAAAGGAGCGCCAGGACTTGCTCACGGCGACGCCGGAGCAACTCGTTGAGCTGTGGCAGACGCTGCTCGGGCCGTCCGATCGCGGGGTGGCGACCGGAGTGCTGGCGTCCTTCCTGCTCGACCACATGCGCGCCGGTATCGGGGAGAGCGGGGATGGATGGATCGACGATGCCCTCGCCTTCGTCACTCCCTGGGGCTTCGACCTTGCCTCCATCCGTGTGCCGGTGCAGCTCTGGCAGGGCGAGCAGGACAACTTCGTGCCCTACGGGCACGGCGTGTGGCTTTCGGCGCACATCCCCGGCGTCGATGCCCGATTGACCGCCGAGGACGGCCACCTCACCCTGATGGAGCGCCGCGTCCCCGAGGTTCACCGCTGGCTGCTGGAATACGCCGCGCTCAGCAGCCCGCAAACTCCCGCCTGAAGCAGTTCCCCACTGCCCCGGGCTTAGCCCACCTGCTGCACAAGTCAGGAGACATGCCCGAGCCCTGGCGTCGAACGTCCTATTCCCCGACGACCGTTGCCGACTGAGGCGGGCTGAGAACCGCCATTCGCGGCCCCCCGAGCTCGGCGCAGAGAGCAGGGGATCAGCTGGGAATCGTCCCACCGGGAGGCCGCACCCCCGTGCCAGTTAGGACCCATGAAGAAGGCCCCGCTCAGCAGGGCCTTCGTGTTGGTCGGAGCGGCGAGGACCGTGTGAGAAGGTCGTGGCCGGCGATGGGCGACTGTGCCGGCCGCACGAGAGCGTCGCGGATCGTCCTGAGCCACTGCGGGCAGCGGTCAGCGTTTCCCAGGTCCGCAACTCGACACGTTCGCTAGCGCACCCTGACCACGCGGGTGGCTGTGTGGGTCTTTCCCTTGATGGTCGAGGACAGGACGAGCTTCGCCGTGATCTTGTGGTGCAGTCCGGCGACCTCGAGCACCCGGAGCAGGCGCGCTCCGTCGCCCGCCGCGACGAGCTTCAGCTTGCGCTTGCTGTGTGCCTTGACGGCGGCGTGGAGGTGGGCGATCGTGACGGTCGCGCTGTGTCGCGAGGTGATCGCCAGCGCCTGCTTGCCGAGCAGCACGGCGACCACGAGCGCAAGGCGCGCCTCACCCCTTCTTCGCGAATAGGTGCGGGACGTGGCGAGCGAGAGCTCGGCCTTGAAGGCCTTGGCGGCGCGTGCGGCCGGGTGCGGCGAGGCGACACTCTGCAGGACCAGCAGGGGATTCGGTGCCGCCTCGAGACGGCCGACGGCCAGGGCGCCGGCCGTCGTGCGGTCGGAGGCGAACTCGGTTGCCAGCCCCGCGTCCAGTTGCTGATTGCCGGCATCGCCGAGCTGGTCGACGGCGTTTCGCATGTTTTGGTTGATCTGCTGCTCCAGCTGATCGATCGCGTTCTGGGTGTCCTGCGCCTGATGCATCGTCTGCAGCAGCTGGATCGACTCGCCGAGCTGTTGGAGGTCGGGCTGGGCGGCGGGCTCCGAGCTCTCGAGCTGCTGGATGACGGTCTGCGTCTTCTTGACCAGATCAATGGCAGCGTTGGTGAGAGCCTGGTTGCGCTCGAGGGAAGCCTTCACGACGTCGTCGATGCCGCAACTGAGATCGGCGACCGCGCGTGCGCTCGAGGTCGCACGCCCGGCGCCGCAGCTCGTGACGACCGCCAGCGAGCTATCCCCGGGATCGATCGAGTTGTCGTAGCTGACGTTGGTTTCGCCGCAGCTGCCGACGCAGACGTTGGGGTTGCTCGTCGTCGGCGGCGCGCTGCCGCTCGGAGGGCCGCTGAGGCGCTTGGCCGTCCAGGTGCCGCTCGTGCCGTTGCTGTCGTGGAAGGTCCCCGCTGCCGTCCAGGGGTTCGTCGAGGTGTCGATCGTGGCCTGCGCGTGCGAGACGTAGCTGCCGTAGGTAGCCACCACCTTCCACGTGTGCCCGACGACCTGGCCGTCGATCGTGTAGCGCGCGTTGCCCTTGATCGAGCCGGTGTAGGTGCCTGTCGACAGGTTCTCGGTCGCGATGTGCCAGATCTGCGGGTAGATGGTGCTGCCCACCTTCGCCGGTGCATCCCAGTCGCCGCGGATGTCGAGCGCCGCAGCGGAGCGCCCCGCGCTCGAGCCCGCGATCGGCGCCGTGATCGTCAACAGCAGTGCGACCACTACGAGACGCGCGGCTCTCCCCATCTGCGCCCGCAGGTAACCAGATGCCGGCCGTGGCGTCGATACGCGATTTCACGTAGGCCGGGCGCCAACCTAGGATCGTTGCGTGGCGAGACTTCGGCAGCGCGATCTCCAGGCGGTGCTCGACGCGGTGGAGACGGCGCGAGGTCTCGTCGATGCGGCGGCGTTCCCGGAGGCGGCGCTCGCTGCGACTCGATCGCTCGTCCGGGCCGACGTCGCGTCGTTCAACGAGGTCGATCCTGAGGCGGATCGGATCGTCGCCGTCGTCGACCCGCACGATTATGTGGTCGGAGAGGCGGAGCTGGAGGCGCTGGGGAGGCTGCAGGGTGAGCATCCGCTGATCAGGCACCTACACGAGACGGGCGACGGCTCGGCCGTGAAGCTTTCGGACTTCGTCACCCTCGAGCAGCTGCACGGGCTCGAGATCTACCGCCAGGCGTACGGGCCGCTCGGCGTCGAGCATCAGATGTCGATCACCTTGCCGGCACCGCGACCGCGTATCGTGGCGATCGCGCTCAGCCGCGCCCGCGGCGACTTCGACGAGCGCGACCGAGCACTTCTGAACGCGCTCCGGCCTCATCTCGCCCAGTCGTATCGCCTGCTCCAGGAGCGGGACCGTCTCCGAGCCGCGCTCGGAGCGCTGGCCGGCGCCCTGCGCGAACGCGGCGGCTACGTCGTGGCGCTCGGCCCGGAACCGCATGAGCTCACGGCGGGAGCGGGCGAGCTCCTACGGCGCTACTTCGGCGAGCCCGGCGGCAGGTGGGGACTGCCCGCGCCCGTCGTGCGCTGGCTCGAGACGCAGCGTGAGTCCGAGCACACGCTCAGCCTCCTGCAACCGCTGTCGGCAGAGGAGGGCCCGACGCGGCTCGTCGTCCGCTACCTGCCCGAGCCAGAGGGGCCGGGACTGCTGCTCCTCGACGAGCGAGCGCGTTTTCCCACGCTGGCCGACCTGCAGTTGCTCGGCCTGACGGCGCGCGAGGCCGATGTGCTCCAGCTCGTCGCGCAAGGCGCGACCGACGGTGAGATCGCAACGACGCTGGGGATCGCGCCCGGGACAGTGCGGAAGCACCTCGACAACCTCTACCGCAAGCTCGGCGTACACCGTCGCACCCAGGCCGTCGCGTTGGCGCTCGAGCTCCTCACACCGCGCACGAGGGAAGAAACGACGTCTGCTGTGTTCGCTCAAAGCGGGGACGCACGCTGTTAGCCAACGGGGGCCGTTCTTGGCTTGACGCGTCGTTGCTGGTGTTGTCAGATTAGCTGACGTCGCTACTCAGAGAGCCGATCAGTGCTCCTAGAGGCTTGATTCCAAAGTCGATGCACCCGCGGCTTGGGGGCCTGCACGCGGGCACAGCACTTCGGAATCAATCATCTAGCTGTCCCGGGCGCCGTGACGGCAGTGCACGCAGACGGAGATCGACGCTGCGGGCGGCGAAGTCGAGCCGAAGCTCGGCGTCGCCGCGCCGGATCTGGACTGTCCGTGCCGCTTCGTCGGCCTGAACCTCAACGGTTCGCGGCAGCCGGCGCCGCAGCGCGAGGAGCTCGGCGTAGAAGGCGCGCAACTCGGGATCACCGTCCTCGGGCCGAAGGATCGACCGTTCGAAAGTGGACGTGTCCTGCGGATCGGGGATCTTCTCCTTCGAAAAGGCGGAGAAGCGTGCGAACTCCCGTCGCCGCCCTTCCCTCGTGGCCTCGGCGATGCGCGGATCGATGTGGTCGGTGAAGAACTGGAAGGGGCGCCGCTCGCCGTACTCCTCGCCCATGAACAGCAGCGGCGTCTGCGGCGAGAACAGAATCGTGGCCGCGCGAAGGCGCAGCTCGTCGGCGGCTGGTCGGTCGCCGAGAGCGCGATTGCCCACCTGGTCGTGGTTCTGCGAGCAGACGACGAGGCGCTCTGGTGACGGTCGCTCGAGCTGGCGCGCAAGCTCGGCGACGGACGGCCGGTAGTCGCCGTAGTAGCCCTCCTGCTCTCCGGTGAGGAGCACGTGCAGGACGTGATGCAGCTCGTCGGCCCACTGTGCGTCGAGACCCCAGTCCTCGACGGGGCGCGGGTCGCCCGTCTCCATCTCTGCGATGACGAGGACTCGCTCGTCGACGGCACGGACACGCTCGGCGAGCTCGGCGAGCACGTGCGGCTGCGAGTCGTCGAAGATCGCGTGCGTCGCATCGAGCCGCAGGCCGTCGACGCCGTAGTCACGCACCCACATCTCCGCGTTCTGGATTGCCCACTCGCGCACTCCCCGCCGCGCGTAGTCGATGGCGTCGCCCCAGAAGGTCGATCGCCGGTCGGTGAAGTACGGTCCGAACGCGGCGACCGCCTCCGACCCGGGGCCGACGTGGTTGTAGACGACGTCGAGGATCACGCCGAGGCCGACATCGTGTGCGGTGTCGACGAGCCGCGCGAACCCGTCGGGGCCGCCGTAGACCGGATGCGGCGCGTACGTATAGACGCCGTCGTAACCCCAGTTGCGCTCACCCGGGAACGTCGCGATGGGCATCACCTCAATGGCGGTGACCCCTAGCTGACGCAGACCGGCGAGTCGCTCGGCGACGCCGTCGAACGTTCCCGCGGGCGAGAACGTCCCGACGTGGAGCTCGTAGAGGACGAGCTCGTCGAGCTCGACCCCGAGGAGTGAGCGGCCGGCCGGTTCGACGATCCTCGACGGGCCGCGGATTCCTTGCGGCTGGAAACGCGAACAGGGATCTGGCAGCGCGCGCCCGTCGAGCAGAAACAGGTAGTCGTCGCCTGTCCGCGCTTCGACGATGCCTGCAAACCGGCCGTCCTCCTCCGGCTCCAGGCGATGCTCGCGGCCCCGGACACGCACCGTCACGGTGCGCGCGCTCGGCGCCCATACGCGAAACTCGACGGCGTTGCCGCGTGTGACGGCGCCGAGAAGCGGCCAAGATTCCATTCACGATCTATGTCCGACGAGCCCTTCCGCTGCACCTATCGGCTGCAGCTTCAGCCTCACCTCGACTTCCGCCGCGCGCGGGAGCTCGTCCCCTACCTGCGCGAGCTCGGGGTCAGCCACCTGTACCTGTCTCCGTCGATGCAGGCGCGCTCGGGCTCTACGCACGGCTACGACGTCGTCGACCCCACGCACCTGTCCGAGGATCTCGGCGGGGAGGAGGAGTTCGGTGCGCTCTGCGATGCCGGCCTCGGCGTCGTCCTCGACATCGTGCCGAATCACATGGCCGCCAGTGACGACGAGAACCCGTTCTGGCGCGATCCGCTGCGCCGGGCGAAGTTCTTCGACGTCGACTGGCGGACCGGAGTCGCTCGCCGCTTCTTCGATGTGGGCGACCTCGTAGGCGTGCGCGTCGAAGATCCCGAGGTATTCGAGGCGACCCACCGCAAGGTGATCGAGCTCGTGCGCGACGGGCGGATCGACGGCGTGCGGGTCGACCACCCCGACGGGCTCGCGAATCCTGCGCGCTACCTCCACCGCCTTCGCGAAGCCGGCGTCGAGCGCGTCTGGGTGGAGAAGATCCTCGAGGGCAGCGAGCAGCTCCGGGATTGGCCGGTGTGCGGTACGACCGGCTACGAGTTCGCAAACGACGTCACCGGGCTCTTCGTCGACCCGAGCGCCGAGGAGTCGCTGACCGAGCTCTATGCCTCGTTCACCGGCGAACGCCGGACGTTCGCCGAGATCGCGTTCGAGGCGAAGCTCGAACAGGCCGGCACGACGTTCGAGCCGGAGGTAGAGCGCCTGCTCGCGCAACTCGGCGGTGACGGTGCCGAGCTGGATCTCCCGCGGGCGCTCGCGTCCTTCCACGTCTACCGGACGTATGTCGACCTCGACACCGGCGAGGTGGACGGGCTCGACCGTCAGGCGATCTCGGACGCCCGTCTGACACCGAGGCTTGCGGCAATGCTGACCCTCGAGGAGCGCGGTCATGACGCGTTCGTCCTCCGCTTTCAGCAGACCACGCCGCCGGTGATGGCAAAGGGCGTCGAGGACACCGCGTTCTACCGGTACGGCCGACTGCTGTGCCACAACGAGGTCGGTGGAGACCCTGGCCGCTGGTCGGTCTCGATCGACGAGTTCCACGCCCGAAATCTCGAGCGCGCGCGCCGATTCCCGCTGCATCTGTTGACGACGCAGACGCACGACACGAAACGAAGCGGTGACGCGCGCGCGCGCCTCGCCGCGCTGTCGTGGGTTGCGTCGGATTGGGCTGAGAACGTGCGACGTTGGCATGAGACTCTCGGCCGCGACGGCGCCCCCGACGGGAACGAGGAGTACTTCGTCTACCAGACGCTCGCGTCGGCGTCTCCGATCGGGCCTGAGCGTCTCGATGCCTACCTCGAGAAGGCGCTTCGCGAGGCGAAGGTCAACACGAGTTGGCTCGAGCCCGACGAGCTCTGGGAGGCAGAGGTCAAATCGTTCGCGCGCGCAGCCTCGGAGCACGTCCTCCCGTTCGCGCAGCGCCTCGCCACGATCGGCGAGCGCATCGCGCTCGCGCAGACGCTGCTGAAGCTCACATGCCCCGGTGTCCCGGACATCTACCAGGGCGACGAGCTCTGGAATCTCAGCCTCGTCGACCCCGACAACCGCCGTCCGGTCGACTGGGATCGCAGCCGACGCCTGCTCGCGGAGCTGCAGCGCGGCACCGCGCCGACGCGCGAGACGGCGAAGCTCTATCTCGTGTGGAGCACGTTGCGCGTGCGTCGCGAGCATCACGATGCGTTCGCCGGTGACTACGAGCCGGTCGACGCGGGGGACGACGTGTGCGCGTACACACGGGGTGGCGGCACGATCCTCGTCGCGGTGCCACTGCGCGAGGGTGCGCGCTTTACGCGCCCCGCCGGCTATCGAGACGCGCTGAACGGCGTCGATCTCGGCGTGCACCTACTGGTCGGACACTGATCGGCGGAGCTCCGCAGCGGAGGCCGGATCGGGGTCCGGCCTCCGCCACGGTGCGACGAACCTCAGCTGCCGGTCAGCTCCGGACAGACAGGTTCAGTGCACGCCGCGTCGACTTCCCTGCGAGCGGGTTCTTGTCCGCAGGGTCGCTCGCGCGCACGAGGATGGCCATGATCTGCTGCCGGCCGGGGTTTGCCGGGAAGCCGCTCTCAACGCGGAAGGTCAGCGTCGCGTACCCGGAGGCATCGGTCGTGCTCTGCTCCACCGAGACCTGGTTGTAGGGGATCGCGGTCGCCCAGACGTTGGCGCCGGAGACCGAGTGCCCGCAGGTATCGGCGATGTGGATCCGGGCGACGATCGTCTGGGTTCCGGCGGTGACCAGGCTCGGGCTGAAGCTCCACTTGTCGACCAGCAGCCGGATCGGAAGATCGATGTCGCCCACGCTCACCGTTCCGCTGCTCGAGCTACAGGTGCCCTTGCTCGGCGGAGCCGGCGTCGCCTTCTGGATGACCGCTGTCGGAACCGACGTGGCGCTCGTCGTTCCGTCGCTGTTCTTGGCGTCGACGCGAACCCTCAGCGTGTTGCCGACATCCACGGACTTCAGCGTGTACTTCTGCGAGGTGGCCCCGTCGATCGTCGAGCAGCTCCCACCGCTCTTGCTGCAGCGCTGCCAGATGAAGTTGAAGTCGGTCGGATTGTTGTCCCACTCCCCCTTGTGTCCCTGCAACGTCTTGCCCTCCTGGGGCGTGCCGGTGATCGTCGGTGGAGACGTGTTCTTCGGTGCCGCTTGACGGGCCGCCGCTCCCGCGCCCGCGAATACCAGGACCGAGCCGACGACGGCGGCGGCACCCAGGGTGGCTCCGATCACTGTCCAGGATCTCCGTGTCCCGCGCATCTGTTCCTCCTCTTTCCGCTCCTCGGGGTCGTGACGTGCGGGTTCCCCACCTCTCGCGAGTCGGAAACTCGGCATCAGTGCCCGCCAGGAATCGGCGTACCGGCCGATCCCCTCTGGGCTGGGCAAGGGATCTAGCGGAGATCGAGCCGCCGGAACGCAGCCGTCGTCCCGTAGAGCGCCAGGACCGCGACTGCCGTGAGCACCGCGTAGTCGCCGAGGCGGGCGCCTTGGGTGATCTGGTCGTTTCCGACCGACCAGTAGAAGAGCGAGGCGTAGCGGGCGGGGTGGAGCCAGGAGACGACGGGGGCGAGCGAGCCGATCAGGTAGGAGGCCGCGGCGAGCGCGGTACCGGCGCCGAGCGCGGTGGCCCGGCTGCCGGTGCGAGCGCCGATCGCCATCGTGACGAGGCCGAAGTCGAGCCCGAGGAGGACGCTGGTCGCGGAGATGGCGGCGACCCTGCCGGGCGTGACGCTGAGCTCGAAGGCGCGTCCGACGAGAACGCACAGTGCGACCGCGACGGCGAGGATCGCGGCCTGGAGCACCATTGCGGCCGCCTTCTCGAGGACGATCGCGCCTCGGCGGGTCGGGAGCGTGGCGAGCAGGCAGAGGGTTCCCTCCTCGTCCTGTCCGGCGAGTGAGGCCGCGCCGTAGCCGATCGTCAGCAGCAGCATCAGAAGCGGCAGGAAGTTGGCGTAGATGTTGCCGTTCAGCCATCCGCCCGAGGTCGAGATGGGGCCGGTGACGCCGAACAGCGCCGAGATCGTGGAGTCGCTCTTGATCAGCTTGTCGAGCGAGTTCGAGTTCTTGAAGGCGGGATAGAGCGCGACCACGACGAGCGTGTAGAGCGCCATCCCGAGCGAGTAGCCGACCAGGCTGCGCCGCCGCAGGCGGAGGTCGAGGCGGGCGATCTCAGCTTGCACGCGAGACCTCCGGCGTCGGGCCGCGGTAGAGCTCCCGGAAGAGCTCGTCCAGGTCGGCGTGCCGGGAGAGCACGTCGAGGGGGTCGCGCTCTGCGATCGCCTGCAGCACCGGCGCGAGCGACCCCGCCACCTGGAGAACCAGTCGATCGCCGTCGCGGGCGGTGACGCTGACTCCCTCCAGCCGGCCGAACGGCGCCGGGTCGACCGGCTCGCGGAACCGCACCTCGACGCGCAGCGGTGTGCTCTCGCGCAGGCTCGCGACCGTGTCGCTCGCCACCAGACGGCCCGACCTGATGATCGCGACCCGGTCCGCCAGCCGCTGCACCTCGTCCAGCTCGTGCGAGGAGAGAAACACGGTCCGCCCTTCCGCGACGGTCTCCCGTACCAACCGTTCGAACTCGTCCTGCATCAGCGGGTCGAGGCCGGAGGTCGGCTCGTCCAGGATCAGCAGTTCAGGGCGGTGCATGAAGGCGAGCACCAGCCCGACCTTCTGCCGGTTCCCCTTCGAGAGCTCCCGCGCCGGGCGATCGAGCACAACCCGGAAGCGCTCGCACAGCTGCCCGGCGAGCGCGGGGTCGCACTCGCCCCTGGCGCGAGCGAACCAGTCCAGGTGCTGCCGGCCGCTGAGGCGGGGATAGAGCGCAAGCTCGCCCGGGAGATAGCCGACGCGGCGGTGGATCTCGACGCTCTCCGCCTGCGGGTCGAGACCGAAGACGGCCGTCCTGCCGCCGGTCGGCCGCTGCAGGCCGAGCAGCATCCGGATCGTCGTCGTCTTCCCCGCCCCGTTGGGCCCGAGGAAGCCGAACACCTGGCCCGGCTCCACGCGCAGGTCCAGGTCGACGACAGCCTGCGTCTCCCCGTACGTCTTCGTCACGGCGAACGTCTCCAGAGCAGCGGTCGAGCCTGTCGGTCCCATCGGATACCGAACTTAGCATGCGACCTGGTCATATGACAAACTAGTGGACATGAGCACCAATCGCGAGCGCGGCCGCGCGACCCGGACGAAGATCCTGCAGGCCACCGCCGAGCTGATCGCCGAAACCGGCTGGTCGGGCTTCAGCACCCGCGAGATCGCTGCCCGCGCCCGCGTCACCCAGGGGATCGTCAGCTACCACTGGCGTTCCAAGGACGAGCTCGTTCGCGAGGCCGCCCTCACAGCGAGCGCCGAGATGCTCGCGCCCGCGTTCGAGCTGCTCGCCCGGGCCCCGAGCGTCGAGTCGGCCCTCGCGCAGCTGCTCGAGCTCGAAGAGCTGTTCCGGGCGGAGCCGCAGCTCACGCTGCTGCTGTTCGAGACGATGCTCCAGGCCGGACGCGACCCACAGCTCCGCGATGCGCTCGCCGCGCTCATCCGCGACTTCCGCGCCGGTCTCGCCGCCGCGCTCGAGCGCGAGGGCGCCGAGGAGCCCGAGGCGACCGCCGCCGCCCTCACCGCAGCCCTCGACGGTGTCTTCCTGCACGCCGTCGTCGACGACCGCTTCGACCTCCAGGCCGCAGGCGCCGTCCTCCTCCGCCTCGTCGAGAAAGAACGCCCGCGCCGGCGGACGCCGGATTCGCGCCGCCGATGAACGCCGAGCAGACGTATCGCGACCGCCCGGCAACGACGCCTGTTGGCGCACGGCCGAGGGCTGCGGCCGGCGCGCTCGCCGGCGCCGCTTCGAGCACCGCGATGGAATGTCGCTGGCTCACGAGGACCGGGCGCCGCGCGTCGTGCTCGCCCCGGCGCATCCTCGAGTATCGCTGTGGTATGAGAGGGGTGCCGTGAAGAAGGAGGACGCTCCGCAGAAGGCCGCGTCCCCGTCGGAGTTGATCGATGCCAGGATCCACGAGCTCGGCGACTGGCGGGGCGAGATGCTCGCCCGGATCCGTGCCCTCGTGCACGAGGCCGATCCCGAGGTCGTCGAGGAGTGGAAGTGGAGGGGGACGCCCGTCTGGTCGCACGACGGGATCATCTGCACCGGCGAGACCTACAAGAGCGTCGTCAAGATGACCTTCGCCAGGGGCGCAGCGCTGGAAGATCCCTCCGGCCTCTTCAACTCGAGCCTGGAGGGCAACGTCAGGCGCGCGATCGATTTCCGCGAAGGCGAGACGATCGACGGGAAGGCGCTCAAGGCGCTCATCCGCTCGGCCGTCGCACTGAACACGTCGCGCTGAGACGAGCCTCCGAGGGGTCGCGAGCGTCGGTCGCATCGCACCGCGATGCGGCCCGGGCAGGTAGGCTGAGCGTGCCGTGCCGCTGTACAGACCACGCCGGTGCTTGACTCTGACCCGTCCCGTCGTTTATTTATACTGAACGGTGACCGTCAGTCAGGACCCGCGTCCGGCCGTGGGGCTGATCGGGCTCGGCAACATGGGCAGCGCGTTCGCCGAGCGCCTTCTCGACGGCGGCTACCACCTCACGGTGTTCAACCGGACCCGCGCGAGGGCCGAGGCGCTCGCGGGCCGCGGTGCGGCCGTCGCAGACACGGTCGAGGAGCTCGCAGCCGGCGCCGACGTCGTCCTCACCTCCCTCTCCGACGACGATGCGCTCGAATCCATCGCCGCCGCCGTCATCGGTGCCGCCCGGCCCGGAACGGTCCTGGCCGACGCCAGCACGATCTCCCCGGATGCGTCCGCCCGTGTCGCGGCGCTGGCCGAGCCGGCGGGCATCGAGTACCTCCGCGCCCCCGTGAGCGGCAACCCCGGCGTCGTCCGTGCCGGGAACGTCGCCTTCATCGTCTCAGGTTCGCCCGCCGCCCTCGAGCGTGCGGTTCCGGTGCTCCGCACGATCGGGCCGGTCGTCCACGTCGTCGGCGACGCCGAGCAGGCGCGTGTCGTCAAGCTGGCGATCAACCTCGTCATCGCCGGCCTCGCGCAGCTGATGGCCGAGGCGCTCGTCCTCGGCGAGGCGTCCGGGGTCTCGCGGGCGTCGCTCCTCGAGACGATGGGCGACTCGGCCGCCGGCGCGCCCTTCGTCCGGTACAAGACCGGGCCGCTGCTGCACGACGACTACACGGCCACGTTCACGACCAACCTCATGGAGAAGGATCTCGGCCTCGTGCTCGATGCGGCCGACGCGGTCGGCATGCGGCTCCCGATGGCAGCCGAGCTCAAGGCGCTCGTGCGCTCCGCAATCGACGCAGGCTACGGGGACGACGACTTCATGGCGCTCTTTCCCCATCTCCGCAGCGCGTCCCAGCAGGAGGTTTCCCGATGACGATGCGAAGCAGGTCGGTCGGCTCGCCCGACGCCACACGTGCGGTGGACTGGGAGCAGCGGATCGACTTCCCCCGTCTCCGCCGCGACCGCCTCGAACGCGCCAGGGCGGCACTCGAGGCCTCCGACCTCGGCGCGCTGCTGCTCTTCGACCCGAACAACATCCGGTACGTCACGAGCACGCACATCGGGGAGTGGGCGCGCGACAAGAACGCGCGCTTCGTCCTCCTCGCGCGCGGCGACGACCCGATCCTCTGGGACTTCGGCTCCGCCGCCCGCCACCACCAGCTCTTCGCGCCGTGGCTGCCGCCCGAGAACTTCCGCGCCGGGGTCGCGCCGATGCGCGGCGCGATGCCGGTCGAGACCGGGATTCCCGACCGGCTCGGCGAGCGGATCGCGCACGAGCTGCGCGAACGCGGGCTCGCCGGCGAGCCGCTCGGCGTCGACATGGCCGACCTCGTCACGCTCGAGGCGCTCGCACGCGCGGGCGTGCACGTCACGGACGGCTCGCGCGTCGTGCTCGAGGCCCGCAAGATCAAGACGTCGCAGGAGATCGCGCTCCTCGACCAGTCGGCCGGGCTCGTCGACGCCGTCTACGAGGAGATCTACCGCATGCTCCGCCCGGGCATCTACGAGCACGAGATCGTCGGGCGCGCGCACCAGCTGCTCTTCGAGATGGGCTCCGAGCACGTGGAGGCGGTGAACGCGGTCTCGGGCGACCGCTGCAACCCGCATCCGCACGTGTTCTCCGATCGGCTGCTGCGCCCGGGCGACCAGGCCTTCTTCGACATCATCCATTCGTTCATGGGGTACCGGACGTGCTACTACCGCACGTTCAACGTCGGCGGCGTCAGCGCCGCGCAGCTCGACGCGTACAAGCGCTGCCGCGAATGGCTCGACGCCGCGATCGAGCTCGTCCGTCCGGGGATGACGACCGACCGGATCGCGGCCGTCTGGCCGACCGCCGAGGAGCTCGGCTTCCCCGACGAGGAGACCTGCTTCGGCCTCCAGTTCGGGCACGGCATCGGCGTCGGCCTGTACGAGCCGCCGATGATCTCGCGCGTCCACTCGCTCGACCATCCGGTCGAGATCGAGGAAGGGATGGTCTTCGCGCTCGAGACGTACTGCGCCGCGACCGACGGCCGCTCCGCAGCGAGGATCGAGGAAGAGGTCGTCGTCACCGCGGACGGCTGCGACGTGATCACGCGCTTCCCTGCCGAGGAGCTCCTCGTCGCCGGGAAGATCTACGTCCGCGGCGCCGACCTGCTGGGCGACGGCGAGGCCGGAGGGAACGGAGTCGCCGGCGCGGTCGCCGCGTCGGCGGTGGTCGGGGACGGCCCTGCATGAGCTCCGAGTCGGGAACGCGGTACCTGGCCGACGGGATGCCGTCGTACCGACTCGTCCGCCGGGAGGACGTGGAGCTCGCCGACGCGCTTCCCGGTCACTCGAGCGGCCTTCGATCCTGCCGTCTCGTCGGCGGGTCGCTCGGCTCGACGCACATGGCGTTGACGCTCGTCTCGCTCTCCGGCGGGCACGTCGACACGCACCTGCACTCCTACGAGACGGGCTTCTACGTGCTCGAGGGGGAGCCGATTCTCTACCTCGACGGTCGCGGCGTGCGGCTCGAGCCCGGTGCCTGCGGGGTCCTGCCGGTGGGCGTCCCGCACGCGTTTCGCTCCGATGGCGCCGGGCTCTGGATCGAGATGGCCGCGCCGCGGCCGCGCCTGGACGGGAGCGACACGTTCTTCCTCGGCCCTGCGCCGGACACCGACCCGGAGCGCCTCGACGTCCGCGACCCGCGGAACCGCAACCTGTTCCTGCTCGGCGAGGGGCAGATGGATCTCGACGTGCTCAAGCACGGCGCACCGGTCGGCGAGCCGACCGTCTCCGCGAGCATGGCGACCGCCGTCCTCGCCTACAGCGGCATCGCCGTCAAGATGCTCGTCGACCCGCGCCTCGACGCGCAGCTCCACACGATGTTCATGGTCGACTACCAGCCGGGCGCGGTCGCCCATCCGCACGACCATCCGTTCGAGGAGTCGTACTACATGCTCGAGGGCGACGTCGACGTCGTCGCCGACGGCGACCGCTACACCCTCCGCCCGGGCGACGTCTTCTGGACCGCCGCCGGCTGCGTCCACGCGTTCTACGAGGTGCAGGGCGGAGGCGTGCGGTGGCTCGAGACGTCGGCTCCCGGCCCGCCGGCGCGGCACTCCTACCGGTTCGAGCGCGACTGGGACTACCTCGCCGAGCGGTTGGGGCCGGAGCGGCACGGATGAGCAGCGAGACGAGGACGGGCGTGCTCGACGACCTCGAGCGCTACACGCGCATCTACCGGCAGATGCTCCTGATCCGCGGCTTCGAGGATCTCGTCCAGGCGCTGTTCCTCAAGGGCGAGGTGTACGGGACGACGCACCTGTACTCGGGGCAGGAGGCGGTCGCGACCGGCGTCGCGAGCGTGCTCGAGGAACGGGACCGCGTCGCCGCGACCTACCGCGGCCACGGCCACGCGCTCGCGCTCGGCGTCGACCCGCAGGCGCTCCTCGACGAGATGCTCGGCCGGTTGACCGGGGTGAACGGCGGGCTGGCCGGCTCGATGAACGTGACGTCTCCGGCCGACCGGCTGATCGGCTCGTTCGGCATCGTCGGCGGCAGCATCGCCGCCGCCACCGGCGCGGCGCTGGCGCTCTCGCGGACGACGGGCGGCGTCGCGGTCGCGTACTTCGGGGACGGCGCCATGAACCAGGGCTACTTCTTCGAGTGCCTCAACTTCGCCCAGGTGCAGAAGCTGCCGCTCGTGCTCGTCTGCGAGAACAACGGCTACGGCGAGTACACGGCGTTTCGGTCGGTGACGGCGGGGGAGATCCGCGCGCGCGCCGAGGTGATGGGCGTGCCCGCCGAGACCGTCGACGGGATGAGCGTGTGGACGGTCCGCGACGCGGCGGCGCGCGCGATCGGGCACGCGCGGGCGGGCAACGGGCCTGCTTTCCTCGAGGCGCTGACGTATCGCTTTGTCGGCCACTCGCGCAGCGACCCGGGGGCGTACCGTCCCGACGGCGAGCTCGACGAGTGGCGCGCGCGCGATCCGATCGTCGTCCTGCGCTCCCAGCTCGAGCAGGAGGGGGTGACCGCCTCGACGCTCGACGAGCTCGAGCGCGACGTCGCCGACGAGCTCGAGCGCATGCGCGAGAACGGCCTCGCCGCTCCCTTCCCTTCGGCGCTCCCCGTGGACGAGTTCGCGGGCTGACGGTCGTGCCGGTCGAGCTGACGATGCCGAAGCTGTCCGACTCCGTCGCCGACGCCGTCATCCTCCGCTGGCTGAAGGCGCCGGGCGAGGGCTTCAAGCGCGGAGAGGCGCTGATCGAGGTCGAGACGGACAAGGCGACCGTCGTCTACGAGGCGGAGAGCGACGGGCGGCTCGAGGCGATCCTCGTCCAGGCGGGCGAGGCAGCCGCCGTCGGACAGCCGATCGCGAGCCTCGCCGGGGACGGCGCCGCCGTCGCGGTGGAGGTTGCGGCGGAGAACGGCCCGACCGTCGCAGAGACACGTCCGAACGCGACGCCGGTCGCACGCCGGACGGCCGTGGAGCTCGGCGTCTCGCTCCACGACGTCGCCGGCACGGGCCCGGGCGGCAGGATCACGCGCGACGACGTGGAGCGGGCGGCGCCGGCCCGAGCGCCGGCGGCCGCGGCCGGGGATGACCCCCGCGGTGAGGTTCGTGTGGTCGAGCTGACCCCGACGCAAGCGACGATCGCACGGCGCATGGCGCAGTCGGCCGCGGAGATCCCGAGCTTCACCGTCTCGGCCGACGCCGACGTGACGGAGCTCGTCGCGCTTCGCCGCGGCGCGCGCGAGGAGTCGTCGCAGGCGCCGTCCCTCAACGACTTCCTGGTGAAGGCGTCGGCGATGGCGCTGCGCGAGCTCCCCCGGTTCAACGCATCGTTCGTCGACGGCCGTGTCGAGCTCTACTCGCGCGTCAACGTCGGCGTCGCCGTGGCCGTGGACGACGCGCTGCTCGTCCCCGTCGTGACGGACGCCGACCGGCGGACGCTCGCCGAGATCGCGGGCGAGACGCGGCGGCTCGCGGACGGCGCCCGCAGCCGGTCGCTGCGGCCCGACGACCTGCACGGCGGGACCTTCACGGTCTCGAACCTCGGCATGCTCGGCGTGCGCTCGTTCACGGCGATCGTCGACCCTCCCCAGGCCGCGATTCTCGCCGTCGGCTCCGTCCGCCGCGTCCCCGGCCGAGGATGGCCGCGGCGGGATCGTCTTCCGCGACGTGATGACGCTCACCGCGAGCTGCGACCACCGGGTCGTCTACGGCGCCGACGGCGCGCGGTTCCTGTCCCGCCTCTGCGAGCTGCTCGCCCGGCCGCTCGTCCTCGCTCTCCGATGACGCCGATCCCCTTCCGCACCGCCATCCGCGACGCGCTCGACGAGGAGCTCGCCGCCGACGAGCGCGTGGTCCTCTTCGGCGAGGACGTCGCCGTCGCGGGCGGCGTCTTCGCGGCGACACCCGGCCTCCACCTGAAGTACGGCCCGCAACGTGTCTTCGACACGCCGATCTCGGAGCTCGCGCTCATCGGCGCCGCATTCGGCTCGGCGGTGAGTGGGTTGCGGCCCGTCATCGAGATCATGTTCGGCGACTTCCTGACGCTGGCGATGGACAGCATCGTCAACCAGGCGACGAAGTACCGGTTCCTGACGCGCGGGGAGGTGAGCGTGCCGCTCGTCATCCGCTCGGTGGTCGGTGCGGGAGGCAGGTTCGGCGCGATCCACTCGCAGATGCCCGCCTCCTGGTTCATGGGCGTCCCCGGCCTGAAGATCGTCGCGCCGTCGACGCCCGCCGACGCGAAGGCGCTGCTCAAGGCTGCGATCCGGGACGACAACCCGGTGCTCTTCTTCGAGCACAAGCGGCTCTACGGGCTCGAGGGCGAGGTGAACGGCGAGGTTGCGAAGCTCGGCGAGCCGGCGGTCGTGCGTGAGGGGAGCGACGTCACCGTCGTGACCGCCATGAAGGGTGTCCACGACGCGCTCGAGGCGGCCGAGCGGCTCGAGCAGGACGGCGTCTCGGTCGAGGTGATCGACCTGCGCACGCTGCGTCCGTTCGGTGCCGACACGGTGGTCGCGTCGGTGCGCAAGACGAATCGGATCGCGGTCGTCGAGGAAGGGCCGCTCACCGGCGGCTGGGCCGGCGAGGTCGTCGCGTGCGTCACCGAGCAGGCGCTCGGCCACCTCGACGATGCGTGGCGGATCGCGACTCCGAACACTCCGATCCCGTACAGCCCGCCCCTCGAGGACGCCTTCCTTCCCGGCCCCGAACGGATCGTCGCGGAGATCTTGCGGCGGCTACGGTAGAGAGATCGTGGCCGCCACCGATCGCAGCTTCGAGCCGTCGAAGGTCGGGAGCAGGCTGCGCACCGAGCGGGAGCGGCGCGGGATCAGCCTGCGCGAGCTGGCGCGACGCGTCGGTGTCTCGCCGAGCCTCGTCTCGCAGATCGAGCTCGACCGCGTCAACCCGTCCGTGAGCACGCTCTACGCGCTCGTCACGGAGCTCGGGATGACGATGAGCGACGTATTCGGTGACGGCGCCCAGCCGGCGTCGCAGGCGCCGCCCGCACGGTCGGGCGACGACGGGCCCGTCACGCACCCCGAGGCCCGCCGGGTGATCAACCTCGCCTCGGGCGTGTGCTGGGAGCGTCTCACGCCTCACAGCGACCCGGACGTCGAGTTCCTCCGCGTCGTCTACCCGATCGGCGCCGAGTCGTGCCCGGAGGACGCGCTCGTCACGCACGGCGGCCGCGAGTACGGCTACGTCGCGAGCGGGACGCTCGGCGTGCGCGTGGGCTTCGACGAGTACGAGCTCGGGCCCGGCTCGTCGATCGCGTTCGACTCCTCCTCGCCCCACCGGCTCTGGGCGATCGGCAGCGAGCCGGTGCACGCGATCTGGGTCGTGATCGGCCGCGTCGCCGATCCGCGCGGCGGCGCGGACCGCCCCGGCGCAACCATCTAGGCCGCGGGTGCCTCGCCCTGCGGGGCGGCGACCCGGTCGACACGCCGGCGCGTCGAGCGGAGCCGCGCGACGAGCTCGGGCGTCTGGTAGAGGACGAGCGCGAGCAGGATCAGGATGCCGATCGTCATGTCCGCGTACTCGGCGGGCTGCTGGAAGAGCGGCAGCACGTTGTTGACCTCGGTGAGGAAGAGCGCCGCCAGCAGCGTCCCGAAGAACGACCCCTTGCCGCCGGCGAGGCTGGCGCCGCCGAGGACGGCGGCCGCGATGCTCTCGAGCGCCTGGTTGCCGATGATCGGCGAGCCGATCTGCACCTCCGCGGCCAGATAGAAGCCGGCGATCGACGCCATCACCGAGCACATGACGAATGCGAGGAGGATCGTTCGGCCGGTCGGCATGCCGAGCCGGCGCGCGGACGTCGCGTCGAGGCCGACGGCGCGGAGCGCGAGACCCGTGCGCGTCCGGTAGAGCCAGCCGTCGGCGAGCGCTGCGAGCAGGACGACGCCGATGAACGCGAGCGGGATGAAGCTGACGCCCGACACGAGCGCGTCGGTCACGTCCGTCGAGATCGCGCCCTGCGGGTAGGAGCGGAGCAGGAGCGACGCGCCTTCGAGGACGCTCAGCGTGCCGAGCGTCGCCACGATCGACGGCAGCCGAAGCACCCGGATGAGGAACGCGTTGAAGACGCCGGTCGCGAGACCGACCCCGACGACGGCGAGCGCGCCCGGGAGCAGGGCGAGGCCGGACGTGCTGTAGGGCAGCGTGAACGACGCGGTGACGACGCACATCGTCATCAGCGCCGCGACGGAGATGTCGAAGCCGCCGACGAGCAGTGCACACGCCTGCCCCATCGACACGAGGATCAGCGGCATCGCCTCGAGCAGCAGGCTGTTCAGGTTCTGCCTGCCGAGGAACACGGAGTGGTGCGCCTCGGTGTAGGCGCCGAGCGCGACGATCAGGATCGTCATCAGTACGAGCGGCAGCCAGCTGCGCTTCATGCCGGCGCACCCTCGTCGGTCAGCGGCCGGCCGTCGAGACCGAGGCGCGCGAGCCGACGATCGCCTCGACGATCCGCCGCTCGCCGAGCTCCTCCCGCGGGATCTCCTCGACGATCCGCCCGCGCGACATGACGACCACGCGGTCGCACAGGCCGGCGAGCTCGAGCGGGTCGCTGGACTTGACGATGGCGGCGAGGCCTTCCTCCGACTTCGCCCGCAGCGCCTCGTAGATGTCGAACCGGGCGCCGACGTCGACGCCCTGCGTCGGCTCCTCGGCGAGGATCACCTTGACGTCTCCGCGCAGGAACGGCCGGATGAGCGACACCTTCTGCTGGTTGCCGCCCGAGAGTGACTGGACGGGCTGCTCCGTCGACCCCATGCGGACGCGCAGGCGCTGGACGAGGTCGGCGATGGCCCGCCGCTCGCGGGCGCGCCCGACGAACCCGGCGCGCGCGAGCCTTCCCAGCACCTGGGTGGTCGCGTTCGCCCGGACGCTCAGCACCGGGAACAGGGCCTCGCCGCGCCGGTCGCCGGAGAGCAGCATGACCCCTGCACGAAGAGGCCCGAGCGGTGAGCGCCGGTCGAGCGCCGCGCCGTCGCACGACGCGGACCCGGCCGCCCGCTCGATGCCTGCGAGCGCGCGCAGGAACTGCACCTGGCCGTTCCCCTCGGCTCCGGCGATCCCGAGGATCTCCCCCTTCCGGACCGTGAGGTCGATCGGCCCGAAGCGCTCGCCCTGCAGGCCGGACACCGCGAGGACCACTTCCGCCTGTTCCGACAGCGGCTGCCGCTCCGGGAACGCGACCTCGAGCGGCCGTCCGATCATCAGCGCGACGAGATCCTCCTCCGAGACGGACGCCGCCTCGAACGTCCCCTGGCCGACGCCGTCGCGCAGCACCGTCACGCGGTCGGCGACCGCGAGCACCTCCGGGAGGCGGTGGCTCACGTAGACGATGCCGACCCCCGCTCTCGCCTGCTCCAGCACGAGCGTGTGGAGCTGCTCGACCGCCTCCGGCCCGAGCGCGGTCGTCGGCTCGTCGAGGAGCAGCACCTTGGGCTCGGTCAGGAGCGCCTTTGCGACCTCGAGCAGCTGCCGCTCCGCCAGAGAGAGCGAGCCCGTGGCCGCGGTCACCGGGATGTCGAGCTTGAACGCCGCGAGTGTCTCCTCGGCCCAGCTCTCCATGCGTCCGTACCGCGGCCGCGCCTCGCCGGGCACGCCGAGGTAGATGTTCTCGGCCACCGACAGGTCGAGCACGTGCGAGTAGTCCTGGTAGGCGATGCCGAGACCGAGCCGCCGGGCTGCAGCGGGGGAGTGGTGCTGCAGCCGGCGGCTCCCGATCTCCACGGCTCCCTCGTCGGGCGTGAGGAAGCCGCTCGCGATCCCGAGCAACGTCGATTTCCCGGACCCGTTCTCCCCGACGAGGGCGTGGATCTCGCCGCCGCGGCAGTCGACGCTGACGTCACGGAGCGCCTGAACGGCTCCGAACGCCTTCGACACCCCGCGAACGGACAGCACGTCGGGGTTTACGGGCCCGGGATTCGACATTGCGGGAATCAGCTTCTCGTACGCAGTCCTCCTACGGATACATCTTGTGGAGCAGGGAGAGCGGGATCAGCGAGGTACCGGACGCCGTCGGCGGGTACCCCTTGAGGCACATGTCCCGTCTCGCCTGATTCTGGAGCTGAATCGGGAAGACGATCGTCGGCGGGATGTTCTTCGCCCCGGCCAGCTTCATCATGTCGGCCGTCAGGGCGACGCGGATCTGCGCGTTCCCCGCCGAGTAGTAGAAGACCTTGAGCTTCGGGTCCTTGAGCTTGTCGTAGAGGCAGCCCATCCCGGCCTCGTCCGTCCGGTAGGTGAACACGCCCTGGTAGGGGATGTTCGCGGCCTTGTACGCCGCGTAGCCGCCCTGCGACATGAAGAGGGCGTCCTCGTAGCTCAACCCCGCCAGATTGGGAGTCTTCGCGAGGATGCCCGCCACGATGCCCTGCACCTTCGAGGGATCCCAGTTCGTCGGCTGGTTCGCGACGACATGGATCGACGGCCTCAGCGCCTTCTGCTCGCACTTCTGCCAGCCGAGCGAGAGCGGGTTCCCGGGGAAGCCGCCGAGGAACGCGATGTTGCCGGACTTCACCTGCGTGTTCATCACGTACGCGAAGGTCTTGCCGAGCTTGCAGGTGTCCTCGCCGACGACCGTCAGGTAGTTCGAGCCCGGGCCGGTCACGTAGCCCCAGGCGTAGGTCGAGACCGGGATGCCGGCGTCGGTCGCCTGCTTGAACACCGGGATCATCGCGTCGCCGAAGTCCGGGTACGTGACGATCGCGCTCACGTGCTGGGCGATCACCGACTTGAAGTCCGCGATCGCCTGGTTCAGGTCGGAGTGCGCGCTGCGGTAGATGATCTTGCCGATCTGCGGGTACGTCAGCGCCTGGAGGATGAACTCCATCTTCGACATCTGGCGGTACGTGTTCTCGCCGAAGCCCTCGACGTAGGCGACGGTGAGCTTGCCGTTCGTGCCCGTGCTACAGCCGTTGTTCTTCCAGCACTTGAGCGCCAGCGTGTAGTTGACGGTCTTCGAGGAGCGACCGAGTGCGGCCAGCGAGATCTGGCGCGCCGTCTGGTTCGCCGGGAGCAGCTTCGCGGAGAAGAGCGCATGCGCGAGCGTCTTCGTCCGCGCGGTGTAGGTCTCGCCGAAGCCGTGGCCCGTGCCCACGGTCCCGCCGCCGGCCCCAACGAAGCCCGACGGGCCGGAGTTGCCGCCGGCCTGCGCGGCCGTCGGGTGCTTGCTGCTCGCCGTGCCGCTGGCGGCGAC
Organism: uncultured Thermoleophilia bacterium; assembly: GCA_963784765.1. Classification (GTDB taxonomy): domain Bacteria; phylum Actinomycetota; class Thermoleophilia; order Gaiellales; family Gaiellaceae; genus PALSA-600. Next base: position 68,258 of record CAWASP010000016.1, on the reverse strand, counting down.
GGCGAGCGCGACCGTCGCGACCGCCGCCAACATCAGCACCGCCATCATCTGGTGCTTCCGTCTCATCTGTGACTCCTTCCGTCCTTGCATGTGTTGTGCCCCTTTCGCACCTTCAGCTCGAGCCCACCTACGCGCCTGTGCCCGCCTCCTGTGGAGGCGGCTTTGCCCTCGCCGGTCGCAGCACGTGGCCGAGCACCGCGGCAACGCGGTCGCCCGAGACGACCATCCCGGCGATGATGGCCGCGCCGAAGACCACGAACTGCATCGCTGTCGAGAGCCCCATGATCACGAGCATCTGCGTCAGCAGCGTGAGCGCCAGCGCCGCGATCCAGGTCGATGTCGCGCTCGCGAGCCCGCCGGCGAGCGACGAGCCGGCGATCACGACGGCGGCGATCGGCGACAGCAGGTACGCCGAGCCGAACGCCGGGTCGATGCTGCCGCTGACGCCGGAGAGGAGCACGGCCGCGACCGCGTACAGCGTTCCCGCGGCGGTGTAGGCGAGCACGATGTGCGTCCGAACGTGCAGCCCCGCGATCCAGGCCGCTCTCGGGTTCGCACCGACCGCCTGGAAGCGCCGGCCCGCCGTCGTGTAGCGGAGGACGAGCGCGACCGCCAGCATGATCGCGGCCCCCACCCAGAACACGCTCGAGATCCCGAGGTGCCTCCCCGTCGCCCACGACGAGAGGCCGCTCGGCACGTCGGGCCGGTTCGTGACGACGTCCCGGGAGTACTTGCTGCTCCACGCGAAGACGATCTGCCCGACCGCAAGCGTGACGATCAGCGGGTTCAACCGCAGGAGGCCGACGAGAACGCCGTTGGCGAGCCCGACGGCGGCGCCGACACCGAGGCACGCCAGGATCGCGACGGGGAGCTTGTGATCGGAGCCCGCACCGACCCCGGCGATCAGGTTGCCGCCGAAGGAGATGACCGCCGGCGTCGACAGGTCGATGCCCGCGTGCATGACCACGAGCATCTGGCCGAGCGCTGCGACTGCGAGGACGGTCGCGGAGGGAAGGACGTACGACCACGACGTGCTCTGCAGGGCGCTCGGTGCGGCGAACGCCGCGATGACGACGAGGGCTCCCGTGGCCAGCCAGACCGGGAGGAAGCGGGCCGCGAGGGCGGCGTTCGCGGCGAGCCCTCGGCCTGAGGAGCCCGCGAACCGTCCCAAGGGGGGCGGCGATGAAGGGCTGGCCGCGACCACGGCACATTTTCAGCAGGTACGGCGAACAGTGTCAATGATGGCTTAACGATTGCGGCCTCAACTCGACACCGTCTACCGGGATTCGTCCCGGGTCGCGGCCTGCCGTTGACGCCGACGGCCCCGAACGTTTATGGTCGCTGTACATGCGGCGGCGCGAGGACACGTTGGCGGCCGGGAGTGGCTCGCGCGTGCCGTCGCAACCGTCCCTCTCCGGAAATGCAAGGAGTGAGGCATGAGCTCGAAGCGCCTTCTGATTCGCAACGGCTTCGTCGTCTCGATGGACCCCGGCGTCGGCGACATCCCGCACGGCGAGGTCCTGGTCGAGGACGGGAAGATCGTCGATGTCGGCACGGATCTCGGGGTCTCGGACGCGGAGCAGGTCGACGCGTCCGGGATGATCGTGATGCCGGGCTTCGTCGACACGCACCGGCACACGTGGCAGACGCCCGTTCGCGGCGTCCTCCCGTCGTGCACGCTCGACCACTACTTCGCCGTGATGCTCGGCCAGGTCGGGGGCTTCTACCGCCCCGAGGACGTGCACATCGGTGACTACGCCGGGGCGCTCGAGGCGCTCAACGCCGGCGTCACGACCTTGCTCGACTGGTCCCACATCAGCAACACGCCGGACCACTCCGACGCGGCGATCCAGGGCCTGAAGGACGCCGGCATCCGGGCGGTCTACGCCCACGGCGTCCCGACGGGCGGCGAGTGGTGGTCGTTCAGCGAGCTGGAGCACCCGGAGGACATCCGGCGCATCCGCGACACCTACTTCTCGTCCGACGACGGCCTGGTCACGCTCGCGATGGCGGCCCGTCAGCCGGGCAACTCGAACTTCGACGTCGCGAAGCACGACTGGGCGCTCGCGCGTGAGCTCGGGATCCCGATCAGCGTGCACGTCGGCATGCGGCTGCACAACCTGCACTACCAGCCCGTGAAGGACATGCACGACCTGGGCCTGATGGGCCCGGACATCTGCTACATCCACATGACCGACCTGACCGACGAGGAGCTCGACTGGATCGCGGAGACGGGCGGCAAGGCGTCGGTCGCGCCCTACGTCGAGATGCTGATGGGGCACGGCCCGCCGCCGATCGGCAAGCTGCTCGCACGCGGCGTTCGGTCCTCGCTCAGCGTCGACGTCGTCTCGAGCGTCCCCGGTGAGATGTTCACGCAGATGCGGACGGCGCTCGCGTACGACCGGATCCTCGAGTTCACGGACACCCCTGACATCGCCTTCGCGCCGAAGCTCACGCACACGGATGTGCTCGAGTTCGCGACGATCGACGGTGCCCGATCGATCATGCTCGAGGACAGGATCGGGTCGCTGACGCCGGGCAAGCAGGCCGATGTCGTGCTGCTCAAGACCGACGTCATCAACACCGCGCCGGTGCTCGACCCGAAGGGCACGATCGTCACGTTCGCCGACACGTCGAACGTCGACTCCGTGTTCGTCGCCGGTCAGCCGGTCAAGCGCGGAGGACAGCTCGTCGGCGTCGACATGAAGTCGGTCGTGGGGAGGCTCGAGGAGTCGCGCAACACCATCCTCGGCCAGGGCGGGCTGCTGCCCGACTGGTGCGCGGAGCACGCGGGAGCGCACTGAGGAGAGACGGATCGAGGGCGGGCCTGCCTCGGCGGCGGCCCGCTCTCCCGATCCCCGACAAGGAGGCTGAGCATGGCGGAGAGAAGCGTCGTGGTCGTCGGCGGAACACGCGGTCTCGGCCGCGAGGTCGCGCAGTTCTACGCCGGCCAGGGGCGTGACGTCGTCGTCACCGGGCGCGACCCGAAGAGCGCCGAGGAGTGCGCGGCGGAGATCGGCGGGTCGACGCGAGGCATCGGCTTCGACCTCTCGGAGCCCGAGACGATCGCCGAGCGGCTCGCCGACGTCGGCGATGTGCAGTACCTCCTGCTCGCCGCGATCGACCGCGACAGCAACTCGGTGAAGGAGTACGACATCGCGGCGGCGATGCGCCTCGTGACGCTGAAGCTCGTGGGCTACACCGAGGTCATCCACGCGCTCCTGCCGAAGCTCGCGGACGACTCGTCGATCCTCATCTACGGCGGGCTGGCCCGCGACCGGCCGTATCCGGGCTCGACCACCGTCACCACCGTCAACGGCGGAGTGACGGGCCTCGTGCGGACGCTCGTGATCGAGCTCGCCCCGCGCCGCGTGAACGCTCTCCATCCCGCGATCGTCGGCGACAGCCCTCAATGGCGGGACATGCCGCCCGAGCGCTTCCAGGCACTCGTTCAGCGCACCCCGACGGGGCGGCTCGTCACGATGGCCGAGGTCGTGGACGCGACGCGCTTCCTGCTCGAGAACGGCGGCGTCAACGGCATCAACCTCGCCCTCGACGGCGGCTGGCTGTGCATGTGACAGGCGCCGGCCGTCGCGGCTAGCCGGCGCAGGCGAGGGGTGGTGCGTCCGCCGGGAATGGCGGACTGGTGGATCCCGTTACTTCAGTTTGTAAAGTAATGCGGGAATCTACCAGGGAGGCACGCACGTGTCGGTGACCGACGATCTGCTCAGGAACGCTGCCCGCTACGCGGACGAGTTCGTCCCGGGACAGCTCCCCCTGCCGCCGTCGGCAGGCGTCGCGGTCGTGGCATGCATGGACGCGCGACTGAACGTCTACGCCTTGCTCGGCCTCGACAGAGGCGACGCTCACGTGATTCGGAACGCCGGCGGCGTCGTCACCGACGACGCGATCCGGTCGCTCGCGATCTCCCAGCGGCTCCTCGGGACGACCGAGATCATCCTGATCCACCACACCGACTGCGGGATGCTCACGCTCGACGACGACGAGTTTCGCCGCCAGGTTCGGGAGGACACGGGCGTGGAGCCGGAATGGGCCGCGGAGTCGTTCGACGACCTCGATGACGACGTGCGCCGGTCGATGGCGCGCATCGAGGCGAGCCCGTTCGTGCCGCACAAGGACCGGATCCGCGGCTTCGTCTACGACGTCGAGAGCGGTGCGCTCCGGGAGGTGGAGTAAGAGGCTGTCACGAGCCGAGCCCGACCGATGCCGGCGCGTACTCCCCGGCCACCGGCGGGGCGGGGGAGGCGGCATGCGGCCCGGTCGGGAGGCGGAGGAGGCGGGCTGCGACCGTTCCGAAGACGGCGACGCCGAGGATGCCCTGCAGGATCTCGGCGCCGGGGATCGGGAGCATGTCGCTGACGACGAAGAGGAGCGCGCCGGCGACCGCCCAGCGCGTCACGGCCCCCGCGCGTACGGCTGCGGCGGTAAGCGTGATCAGCGCAAGCGGTCCGCCGAACATCAGCGGCAGGGCGATTGCGCCGGCGCCGTTGTCCATGCGGTCGAGCGCATGCAGGGCTGTCGTCATGTCGCCCCCGGCCAGGCCGTAGATGAGGAGGTGGCGCGCCGCGATCAACGTCATGCCGAGCGTCCCGAGCACGCCGAAGACACCCCCGGCGCGCGCGAGGGCGGCCCCGCGGCCGCGGATTGCCGGCACCACGCCGGCGACCGCGAGCGGCAGGAGCGCTGCGGCGAGCAGCTCGAGGAGAGCCGATGCCTGCCACGTCCCGCCGTGTGCGGCGGCGGCGCGGAGCTGGTCGGCGTTCGAAATCGAGTCGGTGGGCGAGACGAGCGTGCCGGCGAGCAGCGCCAGCGGGAACGCGGGCAGCGCGAGCGCGCAGGCGAGGCGGTGCAGGCGCGGGCGATCGGTCGCGGACATGGAGGCTCCTTCGGTCGCGTTGCGGTGACGTCGCCGACGCTAGGCGCGTCCGGTCGCGGCCGCGTCGGGCGCACGGGCGATTCGGATCCGTCTTGCGGGCGAGCGTCTCGAGCGGTCGATCCATCGCGCGGCGGATGCGGAGCAGCAGGCTTCGCGCTAGCGTCGGCGCATGCGCCGGATGCCTCTCGGCCTGCCGACGACCGACGTGGTCCTGGCGGTCGTCCTGCTCCTCGTGAAGCTGGTCGCTCTCGCGACCGGCGTGCAGCCGGGCGGCGGCGTCGCAAGCTATGTCCTCGCACCCTTCTGGACGCTGCCCCTCGCCTGGAGAAGCCGGCGCCCGCTGGCCGTCGCGCTCGCGGTGGCGGCGACCGATGTGGTCGAGGTCGGCCTCGCCGGCTACCAGAGCTCGATCGTGTTCCTCGCCGTCTTCCTGCTCGTCCCGTACTCGCTCGCCGCGCACGGAAAGGACGTGCGGCGAATGGCAGGCGGCCTCCTGGCGCTGGCCGCAGCCGGCGCGGTCTCGCAGGCCGCACAACCGGCGCCGCACTCGCCGGGTGCGTGGGCGTCCACGCTCGCGGGCGACCTGGCCCTCTTCGCCGTTCCCTTCCTGTTCGGCCTTGCGCTGAGGCAGCAACGGCTACGGGCCGAGACGATGGAGCAGCTGACCGTGCAGCTCGAGCGCGAGCGCGAGGAGCGCGCGCGAACGGCGGTGGCCGAGGAGCGGACGCGGATCGCGCGCGAGCTGCACGACGAGGTGGCGCACGCGATGAGCGTCATCGCGGTCCAGGCGGATGCGGCCGAAGGCGCGCTTGGACGTGACCCGGCCCTCGCGGAGCGGCCGCTGGTCGCCATTCGCGAGACGGCACGCGGCGCGCTCGCCGACATGCGGCGCGTGCTCGGGGCACTGCGCTCGGGCGACGCCGCCGGGGTCGTCCCCGAGCCGGGCCTCGCTCGCGCCGGCGCCTTGCTCGAGCAGGCGCGTGACGCGGGCCTCGAGGTCGATCTCCGGGTCGAGGGTGAGCCGACGCCGCTGCCGCCGCCGCTCGACCTCGCCGCCTACAGAGTGCTCCAGGAAGGCTTGACGAACGTTCGCAAGCACGCCGGTGCGCGGCGCGTCGACGTCGTGCTCCGCTACGGCCGCGATGCGATCGGCGTCGAGGTGAGCGACGACGGCAACGGATCGGGGGCCGGCGCCGGCACCGGCCGTGGGCTCGCGGGCATCCGCGAACGCGTCGCCCTTCTCGGCGGTGAGTTCGTCGCCGGGCCCCGTGCCCACGGCTTCGCGCTCCGGGTCACCCTGCCGCTCGCATGATCCGGGTCCTTCTCGCCGACGACCAGGAGCTCGTTCGCTCCGGCTTCCGGTTGATCCTCGAGCTCGCCGACGGGATCGAGGTGGCCGGCGAGGCGGCAGACGGGCGCGAGGCCGTCGCGCTCGCAAAGGAGCTGCAGCCCGACGTCGTCCTGATGGACGTCCGCATGCCCGAGCTCGACGGGATCGAGGCGACACGGCGCCTGCGCGCTGCGGGGCTCGAGGCGCGCGTGCTCGTGCTCACGACCTTCGACCTCGACGAGTACGTGTACGCGGCGGTCTGTGCGGGCGCGAGCGGTTTCCTGCTCAAAGACGCGCCGCGCGAGCAGCTCGTGACCGCGGTCCGCACCGTCGCCCGCGGGGAGGCGCTGCTCGCGCCGGCGATCACACAGCGGCTGATCGAGCGGTTCGTCTCGCCGGCCGTCGCCCCGAGACGCGCCGGAGCTCGACGAGCTGAGCGGACGCGAGCTCGAGGTCCTGCGCCTCCTGGCACGCGGCCTCTCCAACGCCGAGATCGCGGCCGAGCTGATCGTCGGCGAGGCGACCGTCAAGACGCACGTCGCCCACATTCTGCGCAAGCTCGGCCTGCGCGACCGCGTCCAGGCCGTCGTCTTCGCCTACGAGAACGGCGTCGTCGAGCCCGGCGTCGCCTGACCTGCGGGCTCGGCAGGCGCGCCGTCCTGCTACGGTGGCCTGGAATCTGAGCGAGTACCGGTTGTGCGTTGTGCGCTTCCCCTGCCCGTTCTTTCGTGGTAGGGGAGGTGTTTGTATGGCAACCGGAACCGTGAAGTGGTTCAGTGATGCGAAGGGGTATGGGTTCATCACCCCTGCGGATGGTGGCAAGGACGTGTTCGTTCACCATTCGTCGATTTCCGGCGAGGGCTTCAAGTCGCTCGCGGAAGGCGCACAGGTGCAGTTCGACGCGGTCGACGGGGCGAAGGGCCCCGAGGCGAAGAGCGTCGTCGCCGTCTAGCCACGTGTGTGGGCCGCGGGTTTCTCGCCCGCGGCCCCGCGTTGTTCGAAAGGAGCGGCCATGAAAGAAACGATGCCCTGGCTCGCCGCGCGGCCTGCGCGTGGGCGGAGCCGTCACTGATGGGTAGGCGAAGCCCGCAGTCCGCGCTGAAGCGTGCGCGCGAGCAGGCGCTGCGCGAGAAACGGGAGCTGAAGCAGGCGAAGAAGGAGGCTCGCGCCGCGGCCCGGTCCGAGCCCGCCGATTCGTCCCCGACCGCCGAGGACGAGCAGACGGACGACGCCGCGGACTGACGCCGGTTCCTCGGCGCGAATGCGCCGCCGGCATCGAGTCGCGGCCGAGGGACCGGGGGAGCCGCACGCGAGGAGGGTGCTGTGCGGCTCCCCCGGGCGCCTATGCGGCGAGGTCGAGGGCAGGCTCTGCCTCTTCCTCGACCACCTGGGCTCCCTGACGGGAGTTGGGCGCCATGAGCGCGATCGCGCCGCCGGCCACCACGAACGCCGCTCCGCCGAGCAACGCGAGCCCGTAGCCGTGGGTCGCCGCCTGGGCGAGCGTGTCGTGGCCGCTGCGCAGCAGCGAGTTCGTGTGCTCGGTGGCAACCGCGGAGAGGATCGCGAGGCCGAGCGCCGTTCCGAGTTGCTGGCCGGTGTTCAGCAGTCCGGCGGCCAGCCCCGCCTTGTCCTCGCCGACGCCGGCGTTCGCTGCGGTCGTTGCGCCGACGAAGAGTCCGCCGCCGCCCAGCGAGATGACGAGCAGGCCGGGGAGGATGTCGGTTGTATAGCTGCCGTCGAGCGGGATCTGCGAGAGCCAGTACAGGCCGCCGGCGACGATGGCCGTGCCGGTGACGATGAGCGGCTTCGTGCCGAGCCGGTCGAAGAGCTGCGACGAGATCCCCGACGAGATGATGAAGCCGCCCGTCAGGGGCAGGTACGCGAGTCCGGTCTGGATCGGCGAGTAGTGCAGGATGGTCTGCATGTAGAGCGTCAGGAAGAAGAACATCGGGACGAAGCCGCCGACCGCGACCATCTGCGTGGCGTCGGCGAACGCGACGCCCTTCACACGCAGGATCGAGAGCGGCACGAGCGGGTTCCGTGCCCGAAGCTCGTTCAGGACGAAGGCGGCCAGGATCACTCCGGCGCCGGCGAGCTCGCCGATCGTCCGGGTCGCGCCCCAGCCGACGTCGGGCGCCTTGACGAGTGCGTAGACGAGCAGCAGCGCACCGCCCGTGGCGAGCAGCGCCCCGAGCACGTCGAAGTTCGTGAGGCGTGCGTGACCGCGCTCCCTCCGCAGCAGGGCGAACGCGCCGGCGGCGACGATCGCGCTGAACGGGACGTTGACGAACAGGACCCAGCGCCAGCCGGGGCCTTCGGTCAAGAGGCCGCCGAAGAGCACGCCCGCGGCTCCGCCGAGGCCCGAGACGGCGCCCCAGGCGCCGAGCGCCGTGTGGCGGTCGCGGCCCGCGCGGAACGTGGTCGTGAGCGTGGAGAGCGCCGCCGGTGACAGCATCGCCGCTCCGAGCCCCTGGGCAAAGCGGGCGCCGACCAGGAGCCCGCTCGAGTGCGCGAGGCCGCCCGTCAGCGACGAGCCGGCGAAGACGACGAGGCCGGTGACGAGGACGAGGCGGCGCCCGAGCAGGTCGGCCACGCGCCCGCCGAGGAGCAGGAACCCGCCGTAGGTCAGGATGTAGCCGTTGACGACCCACTGCAGGCTCTGCCGGCTGAAGCCGAGGTCGGTCTTGATCGACGGCAGGGCGATGTTGAGGATCGACGCGTCGAGCACGTCCATGAACTGGACGAGGCAGAGCAGGAGCAGGATCGCGACGCCGCGGCGGGACTGAAGCGGCGCCGCCCCCCGTCCCGGCTCGACGGCCACCGCTTTCGGCTCGGATGTTGCGTGCATGACGTTGCCTCCCTTGGGCGATCGAGTGTCTCTGGAGATGACGAGCTCGAGGCGCCGTGTGTGACGCTGCGTGCCCGGAGGGGTCTCGTACGGCAGGGCGTAGGCGACGATCCGGCCGCTCGGCGCCGTGCCCGCCTCCGGACGGCTCTCGGCGTTCGGATCGCTCGCCGTCAACGGGTACGGGGAGGGGTTGCCGATGGCGCCTCAGCTCGACGACGGCAAGCTGCTCATCTCGACGATCCCCGGCAACTCAGAGCCTGACGCCGCGCTTGACGGTCGACGTCGATGCCCTCGTCGGGGCTCGCCGTCAGCTTGCGGATCCAGCGTGACGATCGGGTTCGAGGTGAAGAAGCCCCGGGCGCCGGCGTACGGGAGGTCGAAGCTCCAGCGCTTCCTCAGCGTTGCGACGTCGCGGGCGTCGATCTGCGTCCTGAGGTTGGTGCGTGAGCGCGGCCGGCGCCGCGACCGCTGCGGCTCCCAGCCGGGGTCTCACAGCGCTCCGAGCAGGTCGCGGAGGGCCGACGTGTAGTCCTCGAGCGCTCTGCGGCCGCGTGTCGTCAGCTCGACCGAGGTCCGCGAGGCCTGTCCGTTGCCGGTCTTCTCGGTGCTGAGGTAGCCGGCGTCCTCGAGCTTGCGCAGGTGCGTGATCAGGTTGCCCGGGGTCAGCCCGATCATCTCCTGGAGGCGTGTGAAGGAGAGAGTGTCGCCGCCGGGCAGGGCCGCGAGCGTGGCGACGATGCGCAGCCGTGCGGGAACGTGGATGAGCGGGTCGAGCTCGTCGACGGTCATCTGCGTTTCCTCACGCTCGGCGCTGCCGGAGCTGGGCGGCGACGCCGGCGAGCAGCAGGATGCAGAGGCCGACTGCCACGACGCCCCACACGCCGGCTGGGCCCGCGAACGCGGCGAAGGCGCCGAGCACGACTGCGACGACGGCGAAGCCGGCCTGGCCCCAGTTCTCGCGGGCGGCTTCGTAGCCTGCCGCCGCCGCCCCGACGACGATCAGCGGGGCAACCGCCGGGTAGACGCCGTACGCGATCGCGTGGCTCGGGTCGGCGTGGTGGAGCGCCCCCTGGAAGACGTAGACGCAGATCCAGACCGCTGCGAAGGTGATGCCCTCGAGCCGGCGCTGCCGTGACGAGCGCCCGCTGAGCGCGCGGCCCACGACGGCGATGTTCAGGGCGACCCAGGCAGCCAGCGTCCCGTAGAGCACCGCGAGCGCCGTGCCGCTCGGGCCGGAGTAGGGGTGCTGGTGGCGGACCGAGAGCCACACGGCGCCGTAGGCGATCAGAACGGTCACGGCGGCGGCGAAGGTGAGGAACGGCGGCCGCATGTCGAACTGCCGTTCTGCCTGCCTCGCCGTCTGCCCGAGCAGCGCCGCTGCCTCCTGGGGATCGAGCTCTCGGTCCTCGTCGTCGGTCTTCGTCGCGGCAACCGCCTCCCAGGGATCGGGCTCCCCGCTCGGCGGGGCGAAGGTGTCGAATCGCCCGCCCCGGCCGCGGCTCGCCGGTTGCCGTTCCGCCGCACCTGCCTGCTCATGTGTCCCGTGCTCTCCGCTCATCACGGCTCCCTTCCGCCGTTGAGTTTGTCGCGCAAAGCTAATTCACTTTGTACCACAAAGTCACCGGCTCGGTCAAGGCCGCGCGCTTCCGGAGCGATGCGTCCGCCGAGATCCCCGTAACGGGCCGCACGGTTGCGAGCGCCCACTGCGCCATTCAGGATGGTGCGCGCCCGGTCCACCAATCGAAGGAGGCGCACGTGTCCAAGATCATGCGGGACTTCAGGGACTTTCTCCTGCAGGGGAACCTGATCATCCTGGCCATCGCGTTCGTGATGGGCACGGCGTTCGCAGCGCTCCTGAGCGCGTTCGTCGCGGACATCATCACGCCGTTCATCGGGATGATCTTCGGGAAGCCCGACTTCAGCGGCGAGTCGTTCACGATCAACAGCTCGCACTTCTTCTACGGGTCGTTCATCAACGCGATCATCGCGTTCGTCGCGATCGCAGCCGCGGTGTTCTTCTTCATCGTGAAGCCGTACGAGATGGTCGCGGCACGCCGCTCGATGGGTGAAGAGCCCGCTCCGCCGACCGACGAGGAGCGCCGTCACCAGGAGCTGCTCGCGGCCCTGCAGAATCTCGCCCGCCCGTAGGGCTCGATCCCCTGTGGCGTCTCGCGCTGTCCCGAACCGACCGAAAGGATGCGGCCATGGAGAAGGTGAATCTCGCCGAGAAGCTCGCCCTCTTTCAGGAGCACTGGCAGCCGAAGATCGTCGCCGCGATCAACGACTATGACGTTCGCATCGTCAAGGTGAAGGGCGAGTTCGTCTGGCACAAGCACGACGAGACGGACGATTTCTTCCTCGTCCTCGACGGCCGCCTCACGATTCAGCTTCGCGACCGCGATGTCGAGCTCGGACCCGGCGAGCTCTTCGTCGTCCCCCGCGGCGTCGAGCACTGTCCGCGCGCCGAGGAGGAGGCGGCCGTGCTGCTGATCGAGCCGGCGGGGACGGTGAACACGGGCGACGCCGGCGGGCCGCTGACCGCGCGGCCGGAGCCGCTCTAGACGAGACCGAACGTCTGCGCGAGCAGGAAGACGTTGAGGGCGCTGATCACCGCGGCGATCGCGACCGCGGTCACCGTCGTCGCGCGGCGGTTGACGTGCACGCCCATCACGTCCCGCCGGCGCGTGAGCAGCAACAGCGGGATCAGCGCGAACGGGATCCCGAAGGAGAGCACGACCTGGCTCAGCACGAGCGCGCTCGTGGGGCTGACGCCCAGCGCGAGCAGGACGATCGCGGGCGCCATGGTGATCGCGCGGCGAAGGGCGAGAGGGATGCGCAGGTTGACGAAGCCGGCCATCACGACCTGGCCGGCGTAGGTGCCGACGCTCGACGACGAGGCGCCGGAGGCGAGAAGCGCAACGGCGAATGCGAGCGCGGCGGTACCACCGACCAGGTGCGAGAAGCCGGCGTGTGCGCCCTGGATGGTGCTGATGTCCGTGTAGCCGGGCCGCCCGTGGAAGAGCTTCGCCGCCACCGCGAGCATCGCCATGTTGACGAGGCCGGCGAGGCCGAGCGCGACGATCACGTCGAGGCGCTCGAAGCGAAGCACACGTGAGCGTTCGGCGTCGCCGCGGGTGGGCATACGGCCCTTCGTGAGGGCGGAGTGGAGGTAGATGGCGTGCGGCATCACGGTCGCGCCGATGATCCCGACCGCGAGGTAGAGCGACTCCGAGCCGTGCAGGTCGGGCAGCAGGCCGTGAGCGCTGCCGCTCGCGGAGGGGCCGATCTTCAGCGTCTCGTACAGGAAGCCGAGGAAGATGATCCCGAGCAGGGCGGTGATCGCGATCTCGAAGCGGCGGTATCCGTGCCGTTGCAGCTCGAGGATCCCGAAGGCGATGACGCCGGTCATCAGCCCGGCGACCAGGAGCGGGACGTGGAAGAGGAGGTTCAGGCCGAGCGCGGCGCCGAGGAACTCGGCGACGTCCGTCGACATCGCCATCACCTCCGCCTGGATCCAGAGGCCGACGCGAACCGGGCGGGGGTAGTGGTCGTGGACGAGCTCGGGCAGGTTGCGGTCGGTGACGATGCCGAGCTTGGCGGAGAGGTACTGGATCAGCATCGCCATCACGTTGGCGGCGAGCACGACCCAGAGCAGGAGATAGCCGAACTTGGCGCCGCCCTGGATGTTGGTGGCGAAGTTGCCGGGATCGACGTACGCGATCGCCGCCACGAACGCCGGGCCGAGCATCGTCAGCGTGGCCCGCAGGCGCCCGCGGCGCATCAGCGCCTCGAGCGGGGTGATACCCGCCTCTCGCGCCTCGAGCGCGAGGGTCTCGGCCGGCGTCATGCGGGCTCCACGCGCATCGCCCGGGCGAGCACGGCGCCGAGCACGTGCACGTGGTCGCCGAGGCGGATGTAGACCGGGCCGTCGAAGGGCTGCCGCTCGATCAGCTCGAGGTCGGCGCCGGGAGCGATGCCGCGGTCGCCGAGAAAGCGCAGCATCTCCGGGTTCTCGTCGGAGACGCGCACGAACCGCGCCTGCTCCCCCGGCTCGAGGGCATAGAGGCTGCGGCTCGTGTCGGCGGCGATCTCGAGCTCGCGGCTGGGGATCGGGTCGCCGTGCGGATCGAGCGTCGGGTTGCCGAGCCGGGCGGCGATCACCTCCTCGAGCTCCTCGGAGAGGGCGTGCTCGAGCCGCTCGGCTTCGGCATGCACCTCGTCCCAGCCCATCCCCAGGCTCTCGACCAGGAACAGCTCGAGCAGCCGGTGGTGGCGGATCACCTCCAGAGCGACTGCGCGGCCGCGCTCCGTCAGGCGCACGCCGCGGTAGGGCGTGTGGTCGGCGAGATCGAGCGCGACGAGCTTCCGCACCATCCCGACGACGGAGGCCGGGCGGACATCGAGTCGCTCGGCCAGGGCCGTCGTCGACGCGGACCCCTCGTCGCTCTCGAGCGTGTAGATCGCCTTGGCGTAGTCCTGGACGGCGGCCGAGAGGTCGCCGGAGCGAAAGCCGGATTCAGGCATGGCTAAATCATAGCTGAGGCGACGAGCAACGGCGACGACAGTGCGACGGCCGGAGGGCCCGCGGCCTGATCAAATGGGAGTGGCCGATGAGGACGACCGAACGCGTGCGACCCTCGAGGTACCGGGCTCTCTGCGCCGCCGGGGCCGTTGCCCTGCTCGCTTCAGGATGCGGCGGCGGAGCGTCGAGCGGCACGACGAGCTCCGCGAGCCGCACGGTCGCGATGTCGGCGCATTGCAGGACGCTGACCGAGGCAGCGGTCGAGGACGCCACGCGGCTCCTGCGTGCGTACGCGGGAAGCGCAACGCCGGGCGACCTCTACTTCTACAACCTGCGCCAGGCACTCGGCTCGGCGCAGCTCGACGGGTGCCGGCCGGCAGCCGTCGGCCGGGCGTTCCTCGACGGCCTGACGGAGCGCCGGTTCGCCCTGCTCCTGACGCACCTTCCCGCGTCGTACATCCGCTACCTGCGTCAGGCCGAGGCCTGCGCGCGCGGAGAGCTCCCGGCCGGCCGGTGCATCCGAGCGGCGGCCGTGATCGAGCCGCCCGGCACGGGAAAGGCCGGCGGCACCTCGGAGCCGTTCGCCCCATGAGCGTGTCGGGTCACGTCGCGGCGGTCGCGCAGCGCTCGGCGACGTCGGCGTAGATCGCGGCCGCAGCGGCGAGGTTCGCGGTCGGCACGTACTCGTCCGGCCCGTGCATCTGGTCGATCAGGCCGGGCCCGAAGGCGACGGCAGGGATGCCGAGTCGACGGTAGACGCGCGTCTCGAGCACGCCGGGGCAGCACGTGACGGTCGGACGGGTGCCGGTCACGCGCTCGGCCGACGCGGCGATCGTCCCGACGAACGGGTCGTCCGCCGCCGTCGCTCCGCCTGCGCAGTCCTGGAGCACCTCCCACGCGACGTCGGCGCCGGCCGCGGCGGCGGCTCCCTCGAGCGCGCCGAGGAGCTCTGTGCGCGCCGTGTCGTAGTCCTCCTCCGGGTTCGGGCGCCGGTCGATCGTGAAGTCGAACCGGTCGGGCACGACGTTGAAGTTGACGCCGCCGCCCGCGCGGCCGCCGACGAGCAGGATCGACTCGGCGGCGCGCGGGTCGTCGCTCCCGAAGTCGAGGGGGCTCCGGCGGGCGGCCAGCTTGGCGCGCAGCGGGGCGAGCGCGTCGATCACCGCCAGCGCATCGGTGAACGCGTTCCTGCCCTGGTAGTGCAGGCCGACGTGCGCGGCACGCCCCCGGACCTCGACGCGGATCGTGAATGCGCCGCGGCAGGCATGCCAGATCGTTCCCCAGGTCGGCTCGGCGACGATCGCCCCAAGGGCGTTCGCGTCGATCGCTCCGACCTCGGCGAGCCGCTCGCTTCCGAGGCGGCCGCCCGTCTCCTCGTCGGGCACGATGACGAGCCTCACCGGCACGCCGACGTCCGCGCACGCGTGTGCAGCGTGGACGATCGCGGCGAGGCCGCCCTTCATGTCGGAGCTGCCGCGCCCGACCAGCCGCCCGTCGTGCTCACGGGCGCCGAACTGCTGCGGCGAGAACGCCGGCACGACGTCGTAGTGGCCGTGGAGGTACAGCGCCCGGCCGGAGGCGGTCGACTCCGAGACGACGGCGCGGCGCGGCACCCCCGCCGTGCCGGTGTCGACGAGCCGGTACGGCAGGCCGAGCGTCTCGAGCTCGAGCGCGATGCGGTCGACGCACGCGTCGTAGGCCGCTCCCGGTGGGTTCTCGGTCGGGATCTCGATCAGGTCGCGGGCGAACGCGACGAGCCGGTCGAGCGGGGGTGTCGTCATCGGCTCACGCCGGCGTCGGCTCCGGCGCGGCTGTGTCGAGCAGGTCGCGAACCCGGACCTGCTCGGTGAGCAGCCGGTGGAAGCGCTCCGGCCCGCCCTCGAGGAAGGCGCCGCAGAGCTCTCGCCCGGCCGCGTAGGTGAGCACGTACGTCCGAGACGTCGGCTCGTTGAGAAAGCGGATCAGGTGTGCGCTCAGCTCCGGGGACAGGAGCCCGAACCGCTCGAGGTACGCGCGCACGTCGGCCTCGCCCGCGCCGCGCTCGTGCAGCAGCAGCGCCGCGTTGACCTGCGCCCGGCGGCACGGTTCGAGAGCGCGGCCGACGGCGAGCGTGTGCGCGAGGTCGAGGTCGACACCCGCGTCCTGCGCGACGGCGGCGAGCTTCGGCCCGGCATCGCTCTCGAGGACGAGCCAGGGTGCGAGGGCGGCGATCCCCTCCGAGACGAGCGACTGCGGCGTCGGGACGAGCACGATCGCCTCCTCGAGCAGGCCGCGGCCGCGGACGAGCAGCTGGTCCTTGAGGCAGCGCTCGGCGTGGTGGCCGGGATAGGTCTCGTGTGCGGCGACGGTCAGCAGCTCGATCGCCGACAGCGGCAGATCGACGTTGACGTTGATCCGGCTGCGCAGGTCGCCGAGGTACGTGCAGTAGGCGAGCCACGGGACGCCCCGGACGGTCTCGACCACGACGCCCTCGCCCGCCGGCAGGTCGGCGAGCTCCGACGTGTGTCGGCGCGCGATGCCGATCGCGGCCGTCAACGCCTGCTCGACCCGCTCCGCCGGGACGCGCAACGATTCCTCCCAGCGTGCATGCCGCTCCGCCAGTGAGCCGGTGCCCGGCAGCAGCTCGTCCAGCTCGGCGTGCGCGGTCTCGAAGACGCTCTCGTCGGTGAACGACGGGCGCACGCCGTAGCAGCCCTCGACCTCGTCGGCGTAGGACCGCGCTTCGCCGGCGAGCGCGCCGGCGAACGTGCGCAGCCCCGTGGCCTGGTCGCGCAGCCAGCCGTCTCCGAGCTCGTCGAGCAACGCGTCCGCGGCGTCGACGAGCGCGCGCGGCTCGGGCGAGCGGCTCGGCCTCGACGGCCGCGGCGAGCTCCGGCGGCCCGAAGTACGCGTCGACGATCCCCTCGACGTGACGGTCGAGCTGGAGCCCGAGCCTCACGTAGCGCTCCGCAGCGGTCCCGGTCATGAGGGCGAGCCTACGTGCTCGCGTTCGCGCGGCAGAAAGCAGTGCTGCGCCGAACCCGAATCAGCAGTTTCCACCACCGTCGCCGGGTAGCGTTGGTCGTCGGAGCTTCCACGATCGGAGGACTGGGGCTGCTCGGGCTCGATCAATGGCTCGCAGGTCTCGGGCACGGCGCCTCACCGGCCGTGGTCCTCGCCGTCGCCTGCCTGCTCGGGCTCCGGCATGCGAGCGACCCGGACCATCTCGTCGCCGTCTCGACGCTCGTCGCCGGAGAGCACGAGCGGCCGTGGCGGCGCGCAGGCCGGCTCGGGTTGGCGTGGGGGCTCGGGCACGCGACGACGCTCGCCGCGCTCGGCATCCCGATCGTGCTCGCCGGCAGCTATCTGCCCGAGCTGCTGCAGCGGATCGCCGAGGCGCTCGTCGGCGTCGTGATCGTCGTGCTCGCGCTTCGGCTCCTCCGCCGCTGGCGTCTCGGCGGCTTCCACGTGCACGCCCACGAGCACGACGGCGTTGTCCACCGCCACGTGCACCGGCACGCCGAGCGTCTCGAGCCGCATCCGGCGGCGCATGCCCACGCTCATCCTGTTCCTCGAACCGAGGCGCAGTCGTTCGGTGTCGGCCTCGTCCACGGGGTCGGCGGCTCTGCCGGCGTCGGGCTGCTGCTGCTTGCGTCGATCGACGGCCGTGGTGAGGCGCTCGCCGCGCTCGGCCTGTTCGCCGGAGCCGCTGCGGCGTCGATGGCGGTGCTGTCGACCGGTGCCGGGTTCGCGCTCGCGCGGCCGGCGGTCAGGCGCCGTCTTCCCCGGCTCGTGCCGGCTCTCGCCGTGCTCGCGCTCCTCTTCGGCGTCTGGTACGCGCTCGCCGCCGTCGCCGCGTAGCGGAACCCCGGGGTCGTCTGACTGGCACTCGGATGGTTCTCAGCGGGCCTCGGCCGCGAGCCGGAGGCCGAAGGCGATCATGACGGCGCCGCTCACGTGCTCGAGCCTGCGCCGCACCCGCGGGCCGAACACGGTTCGCGCACGGTCGACGGTGAACGCGAGCGCGGAGTACCAGACCAGATCGAACAGCACGATCGTCGCGGCCATCCCGAGCGCGAGCGGCAGGATGGGCGTGCCGGGGCGAAGGAACTGCGGGAACAGCGCGACGAAGAACGCCGCCAGCTTCGGATTGGACACGCTCGTCACGAGGCCGCTGCGCCAGCCCGCAGCGACGCGCGGCGCCGGAGCGGCGGGCGCCGAGAGCTCGCCGCCGCGGGTCAGGAGCGAGCGGATGCCGAGCACGACGAGCACGGCCGCACCTCCGACGCGGAGGGTGTCGTAGGCGATCCGCGAAGCGAGGATGAGCGAGGACACGCCGATCGCGGAGAGCGAGCCCCAGAGCAGGACGCCGACGCTGTTGCCGCCGATCGCAGACAACGCCGCGCGGCGTCCGTCGCGGCCGGCGACGCGCAGGATCGTCGCCGTCGCGGGCCCGGGCGTGATCGTCACGACGATCGCAATCGCCACGAACTCCCAGGGAGAGCGCACGACGAAGAGCCTACGCCGGCGAAGCAGGGGCGTGCGAAGCGCCGTCGGGAGACGCGACGCCGAGGATGTTCGGGCTGGCGGGCAGCGTCAGCCACGAGGTCGCGTGACTCCACCGTTCGAGCTCGTCGATCCGAAACCCCGCAGCCCGGATCGCCGCCTCGGTCTCGCGCGCCGTCCGGCAGCCCCCGAGAAGCCTCGGCCAGAGCGACGACGCGTCGAGCGCACGCTGGACGAGGCGCAGCCCGAAGGTGCCCGCGAGCACGTGCTCGTAGAAATGGAACGATCCTCCGGGCCTGAGCACGCGGCGGATCTCCGCCAGCGCGGCGGCCGGGTCCGGGACGGTGCACAGGACCCACGTGCAGACCGCCGCGTCGAACGATGCCGCGTCGCAGGGCAGTTGCTCGGCCGTGCCCGCGACGACCTCGACGGGCACGGCTGCGTGCCCGGCCGCCTCCGCCGCCGCGGCACGTGCCGCCGGGTCGGGCTCGACGGCGACGACGCGGCCGACGGTCGGCGGATAGTGCGCGAAGTTCGCGCCCTCGCCGCAGCCGATCTCGACGACGTCGCCCGCCAGGTCGGACACGAGTCGGCGACGGTGCTCGGCGACCACGGGATCGGGCCGCCGCGACTCACGCCTGCGCAGGTACCGCTCGACCGGCGAGAGCCTGCGGGCCGGGCGAGCGGCGCTCATCGCTCGTCGGGCTCGCGCATCACGACCTTGAGATCGACGATCGGCGTCCCGTCGATCGCCTCGAGGGCCGAGACGTGCAGGACGGTAGGCGGATCGATCGCCGTGACGGTGACGCGATGCAGGCCGATCGGGTTCGGCCGGTCGGGCGACCGCGTCCGGAAGACGCCCGTCAGCGGGATGCGCGGATCGCCCGTCGGATGCGTCTGCAGCACGTCGCGATCGGCCCGGTGCAACCACGTCAGAAGCAGAAGCTCGTCGCCCGGCGCGACACGGTGCAGCGCGGCGGCGTACGCCGGATCGATCTCGAGCCGCGCCGCCGGCGCGCCTCCGGCCGCCTGATTCGGCGCATCCTCGACGCGCAGCAGGCTCGACCTGACGACGCCGATCGGGCGGACGGAGTACGCTCCGCGATCGGTCAGCGTGCTCTCCCCGGCTCGGCTGGAGTCACACCTGAGGTCTACCCGGTCCGGAGCCGGTCAGGCGACGTGCACGAGCTCGAGCTCGGCGCGGTCGCCGCCCGCGGTCTTCGCCCGGTACATCGCATCGTCGGCCTCGCGGAGAAGCTGCTCGACGTCGCGCGGCTCGGTCGTCGCCGACGCGACGCCGACGCTGACCTGAACCTCGACGATAGTCCCGGCGGCGTCGATCGGATCGGCGGCGAGGCTCACGATTCGCTCCGCGACCGCCTCGAGCGTGGCCGGATCGGCGGTGCCGAGGACGACCGCGAACTCGTCTCCGCCGAGGCGCGCGACGACGTCGGTCGCGCGGACCGCTGCGCGGAGCCGCTCGGCGAGCGCCTTCAGCACCTCGTCGCCCACGTGGTGGCCGTAGGTGTCGTTGACGTGCTTGAACAGGTCGACGTCGACGACCATCGCACCGAGCGGGCCTGCGGCGGCGAGCGTCTCGAGGTGACTGTTGAACCAGGAGCGGTTCGGCATCCCGGTCAGCGGGTCTGTGCGCGCGAGCCGCTCGTTGTCGGTCGCCTGCCGGCGCAGCAGTCGCGCTGCCCGCGCGGCGATGGGCAGCAGCACGAGCCAGAGGAGCGCGAGCCCGCCGATCAGGATGAGGTAGAGGTCGCGTGTGTCGCTCGCGACGGTCGAGTCGAGCTTGCCCGCGGGCAGCGAGATGGCGACCGTGGCGAACGGGCGCGTCTGGTGGGAGAGCGTGATCGGGACCGTGATGACGTACGTGTCGCCGACGCGCCGCGCGGCGCGCCGGCCCGACATCGCCCGGTCGTGGTCGGCGGCCGACTGCGGGTAGCTCGGGACGCTGCCGGCTGCGAACTGGTAGATCGGCGAGACGAACCGGATGCCCCTGGCCGGGCCCTGGCCGGCGAGCTCGTTGACGGTCTGCCGCAGGCGCTTCACCGCCTGCAGGCGGCCGGCGCTGTCCTGCGGTGCAGTCGCCATGAATGCGCGGGTGGCGAAGTTCACGGCGAATCCGGTGGAGCGGGAGATGCTGTTCAGGTCGTCCCTCGCGACCATCGCGTGCAGCTGCTGGCCGAGCACGAGGCCGAGGGAGACGACCACGACGCCGCTGAGCAGGCCGAACCGGACGAGCAGGTGGTTGCCGTCGAAACCGTCGAACACTCGGCGGAAGGGCCGCATGTCCGCAGTGATCGGCAGATCTGCTCAGGGACTGAAGTGCTTGTCGCGGGCCTGACGGAGGGCCCGCCGCGCCGCGTGGTAGCCGCACATGCCGTGGACGCCCGCGCCGGGAGGCGTCGCCGACGAGCAGAGGTAGACGCCGGGGAGCGGCGTGTCGTACGGAGACCCCGGCGTGAGCGTGCGGCCGAGGAAGCCGCGCAGGTCGGCCGTTCCGCCGTTGATGTCGCCGCCGACGTAGTTCGCGTCGTGCAGCTCGAGCTCGGCCGGGCCGCGGACGCTCCGCGCGAGGATCCGATCGCGGAATCCGGGGGCGAAGCGTTCGACCTGCTCCTCGATCCGCTCCGTCATGTCCACGGTCGAGCCGTTCGGGACGTGGCAGTACGCCCAGGCGGTGTGCCGGCCGGCCGGCGCCCGGCTCGGGTCGAAGAGGCTCTGCTGGGCGAGCAGCACGTACGGCCGCTCCGCGTGCCGGCCCTGCCACGGCGCAGCCTCCGAGGCGGCGATCTCCTCGAGCGTGCCGCCGAGGTGCACCGTGGCGGCGCGGGCGCATGACTCGGCGCGCCACGGGATCGGGCCGTCGAGCGCCCAGTCGACCTTGAACGCGGCAGGCCCGTGCCGGTAGCGCTCGAGGCGGCGCCGTGCCGTGCCGCGAATCCGGTCGCCGGCGATCTCCGCCAGCTGGCGCGGCGTGACGTCGAGCACGACGAGCCGGCACGGGCCGAGCTCGGCGAGCGATGAGACGGTGCGCCCTGTCTCGATCTCGCCGCCGAGCGAGCGCAGATGGGCGGCCAGAGCGCCCGCGATCGCCTGTGACCCGCCGCGCGCGAGCGGCCAGCCGACCGCATGCCCGAGCACGGCGAGCACGAGGCCGAACGCGGCGCTCGGGGGCCTCGACAGCGGCAGCATCGAGTGCGCCGCGAGCCCCGCGAAGAGCGCCCGCGCCCGGCTGCTGCGAAATGCCGTGCGGGCGAGCCCCGCTGCCGGCAGCCCGCCGAGGAGCCCGAATCGTCCGAGCACGAGCGGATGCCGCGGTGCGTGCAGCGGCGCGAGGAGGTCGTCGAGCAGCCCGTCGGCGCTGCGGGCGAGCGGGCCGACCAGGCGCTCATAGCGGGCCGCGTCCTCGCCGAGCGAGCGGCCGGTCGCGCCGACCGACCGCTCGAGGAGCGCAGCGGTGCCGTCGTCGAACGGGTGCGCGAGGCACGCGGGCGACTCGATCCACTCGAGGCCGTGCTCGGCGAGCGGCAGCGTGCGCAGGTACGGGGAGGCGGCCGCGAGCGGATGGATCGCCGAGCACGTGTCGTGGACGAAGCCCGGCAGCGTGAGCTCCTCCGAGCGCATGCCGCCCCCGACCCGGTCTGCCGCCTCGACGACCGACACGGAGAGACCCTCCTCGGCGAGCGCGATCGCCGCGGCCAGGCCGTTCGGCCCCGAGCCGACGACGATCGCATCAACCACCGGGTGAGACTAACGGCCGCCCAGCCTGCGCAGCGGGGTCGTGGCCGTGTGGAGGCCCGAGCGGAACGCGCTGGAGTGCCTGACGTTCCCGGCGCGCGACCACTGGCGGCGCCGATCGACGCAGACGACGGTCGTCTCGGGCTCGCCCGTCACGCCGAAGCGCGAGGCGAGCGCACGCAGCGTCTCCTGCCAGAAGCGGTCCTCCTTGCGATGGCCGCCGAAGGTGAGCCCCAGCTCGGTGAGCGGGTCTTGCGCCCGCATCAGCACCTGCGTCTGCGCAACCGTCCCGCCGTTCTCGAGGAACGCCGAGAACGTGATCCAGCCCGCGAACATGTGCCCCTGCGGCGTCATGAACGTGAACGACTCGTCGTCGGCGTACAGCACGAGCACGCCGGTCGACAGCTTCAGGCCGCCGCCGACCGACGCCTGCAGCAGCGCGACCTCGCCCGGCGCGATCCCCGTCAGCGGGGCGTGGAACTGGCTGCCCTTCGGCCAGAAGCTCGGGAATTCCGCCTTCCAGGTCTCGACCACCTCGGCGGGGCGCGCGCTGCCGTCAAGCGAGACCCGATAGGTCTTCTGCCACATCTTCCCGAAGCCCTGGATGGGCGATACGACCTGCTTGCCCCCGACGGTGTCGAGCGCGCCTGCGGGAACGTTCCCCACCTGAAGGCGCTCGACCGGCGTTGCCCAGTTGCCGCGATCGGTGTGTGTGCTCTCGTCCGTCATGTCTTCCTTCTTCCGTGAGAGAGGTCAGGCACCCGCCGCGGCCAGAGCCTCGGCCTCGTTGCCGTAGATCGAGATCGCCTCGTCGAGCCGGGTCAGCTCGAAGATCTGCCGGTAGTGCTCGTTGAGCCCGCACGCCAGCAGCCGCTGCTTCGCGCGGTTCGCCCGCACGAGCAGCGTCACGAGCAGACCGATCCCGCCCGAGTTCATGTATGCGAGCCGGCTGAAATCGAGCAGCACCGCACGTGTCGCCCCTTCGGCCGCGCGGACGTAGGCGTCCATCAACGCGTCCTCGGACGCGGCGGTCACGTCGCCGGAGATCTCGATCACCCCGATCGTCTCGCCGGCGCGCCGCACGCCCATGGTCATCGTGTCCTCCGTCATCGCTCCGCTCCCTCGTCGTCGAGGATGGTCAGGAAGTCCGAGAGCCGCGTGATGCGGAAGATCTCCCGGTAGTGCTGGGCGAGCCCGCGCGCCTGGATCTCCTGGCCGCGCTTGCGGGCCTCTGCGAGCAATCCCACGATCAGGGCGATGCCGGTCGAGTTGATGTACTCGACACGCGTGAAGTCGAGCAGCACCACCGGCTCGCCTTCGAGCCCCCGGTAGGCGTCGTTCAGCGCAGTCTCGGCGGCCGCGCTGACGTCGCCCGCCAGATGTAGCACTGCCTGCGTGTCTCGTCCGCCTTCGACGTCGACGTGGAACTCAGTCGTTCTCATGGGTGTCCCCTTCCAGCCGCACGAAGAGCTCGATCGCGTTGTGTGCGCCGTCGCTCTCGATGCGCACGTCGTCGACCATGCTTCGGATCAGGTACAGGCCCCAGCCGCGCGGCTTCTGCAGCCCCGCGAGCTTCGCCTCGAGGTCGGGCGTCTCCGGCTCCGGCAGCTCGCCGGCCCCCTGATCGACGATCCGGACGCGAAGGACGCCGTCCACCGTTTGCACGCGGATCTCCACCGGCAGCTCCGGCCTCGACTCGTTGCCGTGCTCGATCGCGTTCATCGCAGCTTCGGCGACCGCGGTCTTCAGACGCTCCAGACTCGCCGGCGGGAGCCCGAGCGACGCGACGGCCTCGGCCACCCGCTCGCTCGCCTCGCGCTCGTTGCCCGGCACGCTCGCGACCTCGAACCGTACGTCGAGCTCGCCCCCGTGCGGAGGCGGCGCGACTCCGAGCCGCGTCAGCGCGACGAGCGTGATGTCGTCCTCCTGCTCCCAGCCCGGGCCGGTGAAGCGGCCGAGCTCGGTGAGGACGCGGTCGATCACCTCGCCGGCGCCCGACCCGACGACCTCCAGCAGGCGCGGGAACCCGAGCATCTCGTGGTCGGGGGCGTGCGCCTCCGCGACTCCGTCCGAGTGGAGGAGCATCGTCTGCCCCGGCTCGAGCACGGCTTCCTTCTCCTCGTAGGCGATACCCGGAAGCAGGCCGAGCGGCATCCCGGTCGCCCGCAGCTCGACGCCGCCTTCCGCCGTCCGCACGTAGGGGAGGTTGTGTCCCGCGTTCGCGTAGCGGAAGCGCCCTGTTCGCGTCTCGAGCACGCCGTACAGGCAGGTGACGAACATCTTCGCCGGCATGTCGGGGCACATCAGCTCGTTGACGCGCTCGAGCACGTGCCCCGGTGCGACGACGCGCTGCGCCGAGGCGCGCAGGACGCTGCGCGTCGCCGCCATCACCATCGCGGCCGGCACGCCCTTGTCTGTGACGTCGCCGATGACGATTCCGATCTGCCCGCCGGGCAGCTCGATGAAGTCGTAGAAGTCGCCGCCGACCTCGCGCGCCGAGCGGTAATAGGCGGAGACGTGCCAGCCCGGCAGGTCGGGAAGCTCCTTGGGGAGGAAGTTCTGCTGGATCATCGTGGCGACGCGGAGCTCCTGCTCGATGCGCTCACGCGAGCGCGCTTCCGCTTCCTGTCGGCGTACGAGCTGCGCCACCTGAAGCGCCGGCGCGGCCTGGGCCGCCAGGGAGTCGAGGAGCTTGCGGTCGTCCGAGGAGTACTCCTGGTCGGAAAGGCGGGGGCCGAGGTTGAGGAGCCCGACGAGCTCGCCCTGGCTGACGAGCGGCACGACGAGTCTCACACCGGCCGCGCGGAGTGCGTCGAGCCCCGGCGAGTCGAGGTCGAGCCCGTCCAGCGGGACGGCACCGGCGGCGCCCTGCAGGTAGGCGAGCAGCGGGTCGTTCGGCGAGATCTCGACGTCGGGCGAGCCGAGCGAGGGCGGCGGCGCCGGCACCTCCGCGGCGGCCACGGGCGCGGCCTCTGTCCCGGCCCGCTGCCGGATCCTCCGCGCGATCGACTGCGCCAGCACGCTCACTCTGAGGACTGTTCTACGCATCGACCGTCCCGGAATCGTTACGGAATCGGACCGGAGACTCAATCCGTTGCGTCTATTCTCCGCTTGTGAGCGGTCCGGCACTCGACGTCTGGCTGCTCGGGGCGCCGCGGGCGGAGGTCGGCGGGCAGCCGCTCGCGGTCGACACGCGGAAGGCGACGGCCCTCCTCGCGTACCTCGCCGTCGAGGGCGGCGGGCACCGCCGCGACTCGCTCGCCGAGCTGCTCTGGCCCGACTACGAGCGCGAGCGTGCCCGGGCCGCCCTTCGCCGGACGCTGTCGACCCTGCGGACCGCGCTCGGCGGCGACTGGCTCGCCGTCGCACGCGAGACCGTCTCGCTCGAGCGGCACGGGTTGCGCCTCGACGTCGACGAGTTCCACCGGCTCGCCGGAGGTGACGACGTCGAGCAGCTGGAAGGCGCTGCCGCGCTCCATCGCGGGCCGTTCCTCGCCGGCTTCGGCCTGCGCGACAGCGTCGCGTTCGACGACTGGCAGTCGTTTCAGGCGGGCTCGCTCGCGCGCGAGCTGGCAGACGTCCTCGACAGGCTCGCGGCGGCCTACGGGGCCCGCGGCGACCACTCTGCCGCGCTCGACGTGGCGCAGCGGCGTCTCGCGCTCGACCCGATGCACGAGTCCGCGCACCGCCGCCTGATTCAGCTGTACGGCTGGAGCGGCGACCGTGCGGCCTCCCTCGCCCAGTACCGCGAGTGCGTGCGCATCCTCCACCGTGAGCTCGGCGTCGCGCCCACCGAGGAGACGACGGCGCTCTACCGCGCGATTCGCGAGGGCATCGCCGAGCCCACGCCGCGCCCGCCCGCGGCCGCCGCCGCCCACGGTGTCGCGCGGCACGCGCTCGTCGGCCGCGAGCGCGCGTGGGAGGCCCTGCTCGCCGCCGACGCCGCGGTCGGGCCCGACGGCCGGCTGACCGTGCTCGAAGGCGAGCTCGGCATCGGCAAGACCCGGCTCGCGGACGAGCTCACGGCCTTGGCGCGCGAGCGGGGTGCGGTCACCGCAACGGTCAGCTGCGTCGAGGAGGAGGCCGGCCTCGCATTCGGGTGCGCGATCGAGCTGCTGCGGAACGCGCTTCGGGCCGGGGACGGCAGCGCCGTCGACCCGGCTGCCGCGGCCGAGGCGGCGCGGCTCCTGCCGGAGCTCGGTTCAGCTCCCACCGCCTCGCTCGACGCTCCCGGCGCGGAGGCGCGGTTCCTGGACGCGCTCGCGCGGGTCCTCCTCGAGGCGACCGTGGGCGACCGGCCCGCGGTCGCTGTCGTCGACGACGCCCACTGGGCCGATCACGCCTCGCTCGAGGCCCTTGCCTATCTCGTCCGGCGACTCCGCGGCCGGCCGATGCACATCCTCCTGACGTGGCGCCCCGAAGAGCTCGACGCCGCGCACCCCGCGCGCCGCATCCTCGCGCAGGCCTCCCGCGAGGGCCTCGGCAGCCGCATCGTGCTCGAGCGGCTCGACCTCGACGGCGTCGCCCGCCTTGCGGCTGCGGTCGGTGCATCCGAGGAGGACGCGCGGCGCCTCTACGACGAGACGCAGGGCGTGCCGCTCTTCGTCGTCGAGTACCTCGATGCCGGTGCCACAGGGGCGCCGGCGATGCCGCCGGGGGTGCGCGGCGTGCTCGAGTCGCGTCTCGCAGCCGCGAGCGAGATCGGCGTCCAGGTGCTTGCCGCGGCAAGCGTGATCGGGCGCCCATTCGATCTCGAGCTCGTCCGCGACGTGAGCGGGCGCAGCGACGAGGAGACCGTCGCGGCGCTCGAGGAGCTCGTCCGCCGCGGGATCGTGGCGGTGAACGGCGAGATGCACGCCTTCCGCCACGAGCTCTGGCGCAGGGTCGCCTACGAGCAGGCGAGCCCCGGCCGCCGCCGCCTGCTGCACCGGCGGGCCGCCGACGCGCTCGCCGGGCGCGACCGCGGAGGAGCGCTCGCCGGCGTCGTGGCCCACCATCTCGAGCTCGCGGGGCGCGAGGCGGACGCGGCCGAGTGGTTCCGGCGCGCCGGCGATCACGCACGCGACCTCCACGCGAACGCCGAGGCGCTCGCGCACTACCGTGCGGCGCTTGCGCTGGAGCACCCGGACGCAGCCGCGCTCAACGAAGCGGTCGGTGACCTGCAGACGCTGTCGGGCGACTACGCCGCCGCGCTCGAGAGCTACGAGGCCGCTGCCGCGCTCGCCGAGCCCGACCGGCTCGCCGGCGTCGCGCACCGGATCGGCCTGGTGCACCACCGCCGCGGTGAGTGGGAGCTGGCGGAGAGCTCGTTCGTCGAGGCGCTCGGCTCGAGCCCAAACGGTGGCGCCGAGGCGCGAATCCTGGCCGACCGCAGCCTGACCGCCCACCGCCGGCACGCAGATGACGAGGCGCGAGCGTTTGCCGAGCGAGCGCTCGCGCTCGCCCTCGAAGCGGATGACCGGCGTGCCCTCGCGCAGGCACACAACATCCTCGGCATCCTCGCTTCGGGCGCCGGCGACCATGCAGAGGCGCGCAGGCTGCTCCAGGAGAGTCTCGCCCTCGCGGAGAGGGAGGGCGATCCGTCGGCCCGAGCGGCCGCGCTCAACAACCTCGCGCTCGTCGAGCGCGCCGAGGGCTCGCTCGACCGGGCGCTCGAGCTGACCGAGGAGGCGCTTCGGCTGTGCGCGACCGTCGGCGACCGTCATCGTGAGGCCGCCCTGCTCGGGAACTGCGCCGATCTCCTGCACGGCGCGGGTCGCGGGGACGAGGCGATGGACCGTCTCAAGTCCGCGGTCGCGATCTTCGCCGAAGTGGGCGGCAGCCGGGCCATGGAGCCCGAGATCTGGAAGCTCGTCGAGTGGTGACCGGGCGCCGTAACGATCTCCGGACGCCGCAGCAGTAGATTCCGCGCATGACAGCCGCCTCCCTGCCTGCGGGAGAGGTCGGACGCCTGTCCTCGCGTCTCGCGACGGCGCGGACGGCGCTCGTCCTCGGGGGCCTGACGGTGGCGCTGGCGGTCGGGGCGGCTGTCGCCACGGCAGCCGCCGGCAGCTTCGGCGCGGGTGACGGCGGCTCGATCGTGCTGATTCCCGCCTTCGCGGCGATCGGGCTTCTTCTGACGCGGAGAGTGCCCGGCAACCCGATCGGGTGGGCCGTGCTCGGAGCGGCGTTCTTTCTCGGCGCCGATGATCTGGGCTCCGCGTACCTCGTCCTCGACTACCGGCTCCACGGCGGGCGTCTGCCGCTCGGGCAGGTGGCCGTGCTGCTGCAGCCCGGCTGGGCACCGGCGATCGTGCTGCTTGCGCTCTCGCTGCTCCTCTTCCCCGACGGGCGCCTGCCGTCGGGGCGGTGGCGCGTGCCGCTCGGCGTCTTCGGTGCCGCCGCCGCCGTCTGGCTCGGGGGCGCGTACGCGCTGGCGGTCGACGCGATCGCGTCGCATGCCGTCCAGGTCGATTCGACGGGCAACCTGGCACAGGAGAGCCACCCGAGCGGCAGCTGGGCGTGGTGGAGCGTCGCGCAGGATGCGTTCTTCTCGGTGCTCCTGCTGCTCGGGCTCGCGTGGCTCGCCGCGCAGATCCCGGGCTACCGGCGCGCGAGCGGCGTCCGTCGGGCGCAGCTCAAGTGGCTGTTCAGCGGCGCGGGGCTGATGTTCGTCGGGGGGATGATCACCATCCTGACCTCGTCGAGCTCGGGCATGCTCGGCGTCGTCGACTTCCTCGGCACGATCGGGATCCTGGGGCTGCCGGCCGGGCTCGCCGTCGCGGTTCTCCGCTACCGGCTCTTCGAGATCGACCGGCTGATCAGCCGCACCCTCTCCTACGCGCTCCTGACCGGGCTCGTCGTCGGCGTCTTCGCGGGGCTCGTCCTGCTCACGACGCGCGTCCTTCCGTTCTCCTCACCCGTCGGTGTCGCCGCTGCGACGCTCATCGCCGCGATGCTGGTCAATCCGCTTCGCGCGAAGCTGCAACGGGTCGTCGACCGGCGCTTCAACCGGGCCCGGTACGACGCCGAGGTGCTCGTCGCGGCGTTCGCTGCACGGCTGCGAGACGCCGTCGAGCCCGAGACGGTCGTGGGCGAGCTCACGGGCGCGGCGGTGAGCTCGCTCGAGCCGGCGCACGTCTCGGTCTGGGTGAAGCCGTGACCGCCGACATCGCCTCGCGTGTGCTGCGTCCGCGGGTCGCGCTCGCGCTCGGGGGCGCTGCGCTCGTGCTGCTCGCGGCGACCGTTCCGCTGGCGGCGGTCGCTCACCAGCTGACGGCCGGCGCGTTCGGCCAGCCGCTCCTGATGGCGCCGTACGCGGCGGTCGGAACGCTCGTCGCGGCCCGGCGTCCGGCCAACCCGGTCGGCTGGCTCCTGCTCGCGCTGGCGCTCGCGTCGCTGCTCGGCGTGGATGCCGGCTTCTACGGGGTGCGCGCCTACCGCGTCGACCACCACGACCTGCCGCTTTCTCGCGTCGCCGTCTTCCTCACGCAGGGCTGGGTGGCGATGCTCGTCCTGCTTCCCGTGCCGATCGTCCTCTTCCCCGACGGGCGGCCGCCGTCGCACCGCTGGCGTTGGACGCTGTATGCGTATGCGGTTGTCGCCGCCACGTTCGTCGGCTCGCTCGCCTACCGCGATCTCGGAGCGTTCACCGATCGGCCCGTCGTGGTCGACTCGTCCGGCGAGCTGAAGGCGCTCGGGGCGAATCCCAGCGGCATCCTCGGGATCGCGGCGGCGGTGCTCGTGATCGCGTACGCGTCCATTGCGGTGTCGTGGGTCGTGGCGCAGATCAGGGCGTACCGCCGCTCTGCCGGTGACAGGCACGAGCAGCTGAAGTGGCTTCTCGCCGGGAGCGCCGCCTCGGTGATCGGGATCATCGTCGCGGTCGTCTTCGGCGCCACGCGTTCGCCTGTCTTGCAGATCCTCTCGGGCGTCGGCTTCGTGGCGCTCGCTGCGCTGCCGCTCTCGATCGGCATCGGGATCCTCCGCTACCGGCTCTACGAGATCGATCGGCTGATCAGCCGCACCCTCTCCTATGCGCTTCTGACCGGATTGCTCGTCGGGACCTTCGCCGGGCTCGTGCTGCTGACGACGCGCGTGCTGCCGTTCTCGTCGCCGGTGGGCGTCGCCGCCTCGACCCTCGTCGCCGTGCTCCTCGCCAACCCGCTGCGCTCACGCCTGCAGCGCCTGGTCGACAGGCGCTTCAACCGCGCCCGCTACGACGCCGACCTGCTCGTCGCCGCGTTCGCGGCGCGGCTGCGCACTGCCGTCGACGTCGACGCGGTCCTCGAGGAGCTCGTCGCGGCCACCGGTCGCTCCGTCGAGCCGAGCCACATCTCGGTCTGGGTCAGCGGACGACGAACGTCCGGCTGACGAAGATGCTGCGCCGGCCGGGGTTGAGCGCTGCCTTGAGCACGAGCACGTAGGCGTAACGGCCGGCATGGAGCCGCCGCCGCGGGAAGACGGCGCGTGGCGTCCAGAACGCCTTCGCGACGCCGTGCGCCCTCAGGATCGGCCGCGTCTTGAGCGCTGCGCGCGCGCTCAGCTGGCGCCGACCGGACACCGGGACGATCGACGCGTGGAACGTCGCGTTCTCCGCGGTACGGAGGCGGAAGCTCCATGCGCGTTGCACCGCCGAGTGCGGTCGCGCCGTCGGGCCGAAGAACGGGCGCGCTCTCAGCACCTTCGTCGTGTGTCGCCAGCGCACGGTCTTGCCGGCGCAAATCGGCCCCGCCGCGAGCGCGTCCCGCACGATGTCGTACGACGGCCGGTCGGTCCCGTCGGCGCGCACGAGCCCGCTCTGGAAGCCCTGGAGCTGCGTCTCGTCGATGAACGGCGCGAGGAGCAGGTCGGCGATGCTCGGATCGCACTTGGCGCGGGCGAGCAGCTGGCCGTACACCTGTGCCTGCGCGCGGTCGGACGTGACCGGGACGGTCTCCGCGCCGGTGTACGCGCTCTGCGAGGCGACCGGGATCGCCGTCTGCCAGCCGACCTCGTCGATCGAGATCTGCAGCCCGGTCTCGACGGTGGGCTGCGCCGTTCCGTGGAACGCATCCCAGAGCGCCTGCTTGATGCCGGCGAGGTTGACGAATCCGGCGTCCGGCCACTGCAGGCCCCGGTTGAGCCCGTCGCGGTTCGAGCGCGGATACGGATGGAAGCCGAAGAGGTCCATGATCGGAAGCGTGCGCCGGCTCTTCCGGTAGGCGGCGCCGAGCTCGGCGATGAACCGCAGGGGCGACGTCGATGCGTTGGTCTTCGCGCGCGCCGCGTCGTTGCCCCTGCTCGAGACGACACCGCCGACGACGGTGATCGCCGGGTCGACCGCCTTCAGCGCGTCGTAGGACGCCGCGAGCATGCGCTCGTATCCGATGGCGGCCACCGGCCGGCCCTTGCGGAACTGCGGCTGCCAGAAGCGCGGCTGGTTCGGCTCGTTGCCGATCACGAACGTCTTCACCGTCGGGTAGCGCTGTGCGAGCTCCGCGACGAACGCGGCGAAGCGATTTGCCTGGACGGCCGACATCCCGACGCCCGCGGCGCGGGCCGGGCGTACGGCAAGCGTCACGGTGATCCCGCTCAGGGCTGCCTGCGCGGTCGACCGGTCGAGGAACGACGCCTCGGCGATGGCGTCCGGATGCGCCGGGTCCCACAGGACGGT
This sequence comes from uncultured Thermoleophilia bacterium, assembly GCA_963784765.1. Lineage (GTDB taxonomy): Bacteria > Actinomycetota > Thermoleophilia > Gaiellales > Gaiellaceae > PALSA-600. The sequence goes on along the minus strand of CAWASP010000016.1, from coordinate 36,789 downwards.
CATGCGGTTCATCGTGAACCCGAGGGCCGAGAGCTGGTCGAAGAAGACCTGCCCGCCGTCGGCGGCGTATTTCCCGGCGTCGTCGGCAACCCCGAACTGAATGCCAGGCGAGACATCGCTGCTTGCCGACGACACACACACCAGGCACAGCAGCGAGCTGAAGACCGCAGCTCTCCAGCGCACCCGGGGGTTATAGCGCACACGGGCGACGGACACCGCTCGCCCCTGACGCGGATGTCCGGTAAAGCGCGGGGTCCGGGACGCCGATACACGCAAGCATGAGCGGTCATTCGCGACCGACGGCGGCACGCCGCGCGCAGCCGAAAAGCTTCGCAACCGCGCTCCTGGAGCAGGATTCGAGCGGCCCGGTCACGCGGGCGCTGCGCCGCCGCGTCCTGCTCGTCGGTGCGCTCGTCTTCGTCACGCTCGCGATCCTTCGCTGGTGGGGTGAGTACGAGGGGTTGTACGGGCCCGGCGTCGGGACCGCCGCGTTCGCGGCCATCGCCCTCCTCACCTTCGTGCTGCTCGCCTCGTGGGTCGCGCGCGCTCTCGACCGTGCCGATGTCCGCCGCCGCCGCCTCGAAGCCGACTACCGGCGCCTCGTCGAGCAGCTGCCGCTCGTCGTCTACGTCGACGAGATCGCCGACAACTCCGCGAACATCTACACGAGCCCGCAGGTGGAGCCTCTGCTCGGCTACACGGTCGAGGAGTGGGTCGCCGATCCCGACCTCTTCGTGAAGGTCCTGCATGACGAGGACCGCGAGCGCGTGCTCGCCGAGGTGAAGAAGGCGAACACGGAGGGAACGCCGTTCGTCTCGGAGTACCGCCTGATCGCGAAGGACGGGCGGGTCGTGTGGATCCACGACGAGGCCGCGTATCACCGCGAGCCCGACGGCGAGGTGGTGCACTCGCAGGGGTACATGCTCGACATCACGAGACGGCGGCTGGCGGAGGAGGAGCTGCGCCTGCTCGCCGTCACCGACCCGCTGACCTCGCTTCCCAACCGCCGTCAGTTGATCGAGCGGCTCGGGAGCAACGCCCGCGCCGGCGGGATGCAGTCGCTCCTCTTCGTCGACATCGACGACTTCAAGACGTTCAACGACAGCCTCGGCCATCGCACCGGCGACGGGCTGCTCGTCCGGCTCGGCGAGCGCCTGCGCGGATGCGTTCAGCTCGACGAGCTCGTCGTTCGGCTCGGCGGCGACGAGTTCGCGATCTCGACCCAGGTGACGGAACGGCACGAGCTCGAGTCGCTCGCGCGCCGCGTCCTCGAGGGGCTCGCCGAGCCGCTCGACGTGGACGGCCGCGATCTGCGGGTCAGCGCGAGCATCGGGATCGCGACGCGCGGCACCCCGGACGAGCTGATCCGGAACGCCGATCTCGCCATGTATCGAGCGAAGTCCCGCGGCGGCAACTCGTTCGCGTTCTTCGCACCCGAGCTCCACGAAGCCGCGGAGCGGCGTCTCGGGCTCTCCGGCGATCTGCGACGGCCGGAGCTGCTCGACGAGCTCGACGTCGTCTATCAGCCGACCTTCGACCTGCGGCACGGCCGGGTCGAGGGAGTCGAGGCGCTTCTGCGGTGGCGGCACCCGCAGCTCGGCCTGGTGCCGCCCGCCGAGTTCATCCCGCTCGCGGAGGAGCAGGGGAGCATCGTCGAGATCGGGCGGTTCGTGCTCGAGACGGCGTGCCGTGCCGCGGGCGGCTGGGTACGCGCGAACGGCCCTCTCGCCGTGGCGGTGAACATCTCCGGCCGCCAGCTCCGCGAGCCGTCGTTCGTCGACGACGTCGCGGCGGCGCTGCGCGCGAACGGCCTTGACCCGTCACTGCTCCGGCTCGAGCTGACCGAGGGTGTGCTGGTGCACGCGGACGACGCTGCCCGGGCGAACGTCACCGCCGTCTGCAAGAGCGGCGTGCAGCTCGCGATCGACGACTTCGGCGTGGGCAACTCCTGGATCGGCCACCTCGAGGACTTCTACGCCGATCTGATCAAGGTCGACCGCTCGCTGCTCGCCGGCGTCGAGACGGGCGACCCGCGGCTCCTGCGCGGCACCGTCGCGCTCGCCCGCGAGCTCGGGGCGCGCGTCGTCGCAGAGGGCGTCGAACGCCCCCGGCAGCTCGAGGCCGTGCGCGAGCTCGGGTGCGACATCGGCCAGGGCTTTCTGCTCGCGCGGCCGATGCCGGCCGCCGAGGTGGCGGTGCTGCTCGAGCGTGAGCTCCGGCCGGAGCTCCTCCGCGCGCGCCCCGCCTGAACGAGTTCGTTAGCAAAGTGTTCAGGTGCAGGGCATTCTGGTACGACTACGCCCGTGGGGGTCAGGCTTGCGGTCTCACTCTCAGTGCTCGCTACGGCGGCCTCCCTTGCGTCGTCCTCCGCTCCGGCCGGCGTGCCGGGCGCCCCGCACGTGTCGATCATCGGCGACTCGGTTGCGACCGGGATGCTCTGGCACGACGACGCGATCGCTGTCCTCCAGCACAACCTGAACGTCGACTGGCACGTGGCGGTCTGCCGCCGCCTGACCGGGACGAGTTGCCCGTTCGCGGGAGCCGTGGTACCGAACGCCGTCGATCTCGTCACCTCGCTCGGAACGGTCTCGCCGACCGTGGTCGTCGAGATGGGCTACAACGACTTCGAGTCGACGTTCGCGGGCAGCGTCGACGACACGATCCAGGCGCTCTTGCAGCACGGCGCGCAGCACATCCTCTGGCTGACGCTGCGGGCGGTTCGCCACCCGTACCTGCGCATGAACGACACCCTGGCCGCCGCCGCGAAGCGCTACCCGCAGGTCGAGCTGGTCGACTGGAACCGCTACTCCCGCAGCCACCCCGACTGGTTCCAGACCGACGGCGAGCATCTGGTCGACGCGGGCGGCGTCGCGATGGCCACGCTCATCCACCTCGCGATCGACAAGGTGACGATCCCGCTCCAGATCCTCTCCCAGACGTTCCGTGTCGCCCGCGTCGGGCACCCGTACGTCGCGCGGTTCACCGCGGGAGGTGGGGAGCCGCCGTACCGCTGGCAGCTGCTCGACGGGCCGCCGCGGGGCCTGCATCTGCTCGCGAACGGCCGCATCTACGGCACGCCGCGCGAGGCCCAGCGCGTCACCGTGCTCGTCCGCGTGTCGGATTCGGAAGGCCAGACGGCCGTCCGGCGCATCAAGCTCGTCGTGCGGTAACGAGCTATCGTCGGCGCCGGTCATGGACAGCCTGGCCGGCATCCGCGTCGTCGACCTCTCGCGGGTGCTCGCCGGCCCGCTCGTCGCGATGACCCTCGGCGATCTCGGCGCCGACGTGGTCAAGGTCGAGTCGCCCCGTGGCGACGACACGCGCCGCTGGAAGCCGCCCGCCGACGCCGCCGGCCGCGCCGCCTACCACCACACCGCGAACCGCAACAAGCGCTCGATCGTGCTCGACCTGAAGGACGACCGCGATCTCGCCCTCGCGCGGCGCCTCTGCGAGCGCGCCGACGTCGTCGTCTCGAACTTCCTGCCCGGGACGCTCGCCCGGTTCGGTCTCGACTACGCCGGGGTCGCCGCCGTCAATCCGGGCGTCGTCTACTGCGAGATCACCGGCTTCGGCGAGCGCGGCGGCCGTGACCTTCCCGGGTACGACCCGCTCGTGCAGGCGCTCGGAGGCCTCATGTCGGTGACCGGCCCGCCCGGCTCACCGTCGAAGGCGGGCGTCGCGATCACCGACGTCGTCGCCGCGCTCTACGCCACCGTCGCGGTGCTCGCCGCCCTCCGGGTGCGCGGGGAGACCGGCCGGGGGCAGCGCGTGACGATCGATCTCCTGCACACGAGCCTCGCCCTCCTCGCGAACCAGACCGCCGGCTTCCTCGCGAGCGGCGAGGTGCCGGGCGCGCTCGGCAATGTGCACCCGAGCATCGAGCCGTTCGCGACCTACCGGGCGGCCGACGGCGACCTGATGATCTGCGCCGGGAACGACGTCCAGTTCCGGAGGCTCGCCGAGGCGATCGGCGCCGCTGAGCTGCCCGGCGACCCTCGCTTCGCTACGAACGAGGAGCGCGTCGCGCATCGCGAGGAGCTGCGCGCCGTGCTGGAGGAACGGCTCGCCGCCCGCCCGCGCAGCGAGTGGACCGACGCGCTCGCGGCTGCCGGCGTGCCCGCCGGGCCGGTGCAGCGGATCGACGAGGCGTTCGCGCTCGCGGCCCGCCTCGGGCTGGACGTCGTCGACGAGACCGGGGGAATCCGCACGGTCGCGTTCCCCGCGCACCTGTCGGAGACGCCTGCACGGACGCGGCTGCCGCCGCCGGATCTCGACGAGCACGGCGCCGACATCCGCGACGGGCTCTGACCCGAGTTTAAGGGACCTTCACAACCCTGCTGCAAGCTGTCGCGCGTGAGACGGTTGGGGGTCCTCGTCGCGCTCCTGCTCCTCTTGCCGTCGAGTGGGGCGGCCGCCGTCGACCAGGCGCAACCCACGATCTTCACGGGGTACGGCTTCGACGCGTGCCATGCGCCGTCGCTCGCGAAGCTCCAGGCCTGGCAGGCATCGCCCTACCGCGCGCTCGGCATCTACATCGGCGGCTCGAACCGCGCCTGCTCGCAGCCGAACCTGACGCCGGCCTGGGTCGAATCGACGCTCGGGCTCGGCTTCCGTCTGCTGCCGCTCTACGTCGGGCTGCAGGCGCCGTGCGTCACGCAGGCCGGGCTGAAGCGGCTGTCGAAGACGGTGTCGACCGCCGCGACACAGGGCCGGGCCGCTGCCGACGACGCCGCGGCGCAGGCGTCGGCGCTCGGGCTGCCGGCGGGGAGCCCCGTCTACTTCGACATGGAGGGCTACAAGCTCGGCGATGCCGTCTGCACACGGGCGGTGCAGTCGTTCGTCACCGCCTGGGTCGCCGAGCTGCACGACCAGGGGCTCGTCGCCGGTCTCTACGGCAGCGCCGCCTCGACGATCCGCGACGTCGCGGCGCTCCCGTCGGGGCTGCCCGACGCGATCTGGATCGCGAACTGGAACGGCGTCCAGAGCGTGTTCGGAGACCCGTACCTGAGCGACGGCCTCTGGGCGAACCACCAGCGCATCCATCAGTACAAGGGCGGCCACAAGGAGACGTACGGGGGCGTGACCATCGACATCGACTCGAGCCTCGTCGACTCGATCGTCGTCGGCGGCACGGCGTCGCCGGCCCCGCCGCCGCCGTCGCCGCCGCCGGCCGGGCAGGTCTCCTCCTCCGACGGGCTCGCCACGGTGAGCTGGCCGTCGAACGCGTTCGCGACCGACTCGGTCGTGATGCTCGCGACCTCGTCGCCCGCGCCGCCGCCCGCCACGTACGCGGTCGAGCTGAGCGTGACCGAGTCGGACAACCAGGCGCCCGTCGAGGCCTTCGGCGCGCCCCTCACGATCCACCTGCTGCAACAGGCTTCGGGCTCGGTCCCCGCCGTCTCGACGGACGGCATCGCGTGGACGCCCCTTCCCGAGCTCACGTCGGCCGGGCTCTCCGGGAGCGTCAAGAGCGCGTACTCGACCGACGCCGACGGCACGATCGAGATCCAGACGCTCGTCCCGGGGCTCTTCGGGCTCGTGCCGGACACGAAGCCGCCGAGCCGGCCGGTCGTCGCAGCGCGGATGGTGCAGGGCCGGCTGATCCTCACGTGGCAGCCGGCGACCGACAACGTCGGGGTGCAGGGCTACAACCTGCTCAAGAACGGCTCCGCGGTGTCGGGCCTGCCCGGGACCGTGCGGCGGACGGCCGTTCACGGGTTCTCGCCGTCCGCGCCGACCGTGTTCCGCATCCAGGCGGTCGACTCGGCCGGAAACGCCGGCCGGCCGAGCAAGGCGGTCGTCGTCGTGCGGAACCAGCGTCCCCGCTCGCTGCCGCGCGCGATCCCGCAGTGGGCCTACGCCCTCTTCACGTGGCAGCACGGCCATGCCGGCAAGCGCCCCGCCGCCGCGCCGAAGCGTCCCCCGGCCTGGTACTGGGCGTGGGCCGCCTGGCGGAGCACGCCGTTCAAGCTGCGGTAGAGGCCCTCAGGGCGTGCAGGTCGGACCGATCTCGTCGGCGAGCGCAAGACGGTTGAGCCAGATGCCCCGGATGCGCGTCCCGCCGATCCCGGACCTGGTCGAGAGGTCGCCGAAGGTCGGTGCGGAGCCGTGCGGGAGGATGTCGATCAGCCCCGGCCGGTCCGCCGGGACGCAGACGGGAACCTGCTCGTCGTCCTCGCCGTTCGCCGGAAGATCGACCTGCCAGTGACCCATGTTCGATCGGACCGCCGCTCCGAGCGGGTCGTTGGGCGCGACGAGGTGAAGCGTCAGGTAGCGGACGCGCGGCTCCTTCTGCCCGGCGGCCGGGAAGACGCGGATCGTCCCGGTCGTCCCGGGGAAGGTGAACCCGTCGCTGTCGATCCCGCCGCTCACCCAGTCGGCCTGCCAGACGCGGCCCGCGTCGATCAGGTACACGCCGCGCGTCAGCGACACGACCTGTCCGCGCAGGCGGAAGCGGCTGTCCTGCTCGCTCTCGGCGACGTAGCGGGTGGGGGAGATGCTCGCGCGGCCCGTCCTCGGGTGGAAGCTCAGATCGAGCTTCGGGAACGTCGTCTGGATCTCGGCGAACTCGTTCGAGATGTACGCGCCTCGCGTCACCGAGCGGTTCCAGAACTCCATGTCCCACCACCAGCCCGCGGTGGCCCAGTAGTCGCCCGGCAGCTGCGCGTACGGGACGATCGTCACGTCCTTGTCGGTCCCGATCGTCCTGTCGACCCAGTCGAAGACGACGCCCTGGGAGAGCGTGATCGGACGGCCCGAGGTGCCGTTCACGCGGAAGAGCCGGTCGAACGCGTACGTCGTCTCGGCCGTCGTCGCTACGGCCGTCGCCGCGATCAGGACGAGGGCGACGACCCGCCGCCCGGCGATCGCCCGGCCGAGCACGAACACGACGAGGAGCAGGACGGCACACGTCACGAGCACGTTGCGTGCTGCGACGAGGCTGCCGGCACTCGAGAGCAGGTAGTTGTCGACGATCGCCGCCGGCGTGTCGGCGTTCAGCTTCGTGAAGACCGGCAGCGGCGCCGTCTCGAAGCCGGCGAGCAGGATCGCACCCGGCACGACGAGCGACCAGCGCGGCGCACGCCGGTCCAGGAGGGCGCCGACGAAGCCGGTCAGGATGAGCGGCGCGATGTAGAACAGGTAGCGGTCGCGCGGCAGGTTCTGGCCGAAGCGCAGGTCGAACGACGCGACCTCGACCGCGAGCAGGACGACTGCGATCGTGGCGACGGTCGGGAACGGCTCGGGCTCGCGTGCCGTCGACCGCGCCAGCAGCCAGGCGCCGCCGAGCAGGAACGGGAGGATGCCGAGCGCGAGCGCGACCGTCGCGAGGTGCTGCACGAACGCCTCCGGCACGTCCTGCACCGCGAGCGAGCCCCGAACGGTCGACGAGTAGAAGCCGAGCACGCTCGAGCCCCGGCCGGCGGCGACCAGCACGACGAGCACGAGCGCGATCGCGCCGAGGGTGGCGGCGAGGACGCGGTGCCGGTCGTAGGCCCGGCGCCAGGAGCGCTCCTGCGCGAGCACGGCGAGCGGCGCGGTGAGGAAGAGCACCGCGAACTGGGTGCGGGCGAGCGTGGCGACCAGCATCCCGACGAGCGCCAGCGCGTCGGCCATGGTCGACGGGCGGGCGACGGTGCGCTGCACGAGGTAGATGCCCCAGCAGAACGCGGGGTAGGCGACGCTCGCCGTCAGCAGGAACGACGCGAGCACGAGCCACGGCACGAGCACCGAGAGGGCGGCAACCGCGTAGGCGGCGAGCGTCGAGCGGAGCGTGTCCCGCGCGATCAGGAACGCCGGCACGGCCGCAGACGTGATCAGCACCGCATTCAGGATGTGCGCGCGCTCGAGGAACGCCGGCACGAGGTGGTTCCCGGCCACCAGGGAGAGGACGACCGGGTAGAGGTCGTTCCCGAGCGAGATGTGCTCGCCTCTCAGGGTCGGCCACGGCGAGCCCGTGCGGGCGACCGAGAAGGCGAGCCGCTCGTACAGCAGCTCGTCGGTCATCACGAACCAGTCGACGACCTTCGCGGTCGCCGTCGCCAGTACCGCGGCGACCGCTCCCCAGAGAGCGAGCACCGGGAGGAAGCGGCGTGCGGCCCGGTACATCGGTGCAAGTTCTAACGGAGCGACCGGCGAATGGCGCCGGTACGATCGATCGTGTGAGGGGGGCCGTCGCCGCGATCGCTGCTGCGCTCGTATTCGGCGGTGTCGCCGCCGGCGCGACGACGCGTCCGGTCGCGCACGTCACGCTGATCGGCGACTCGGTGGCCGGGGCGATCGGCCTCAACCCGGTCGCGCAGCAGATCGTCTCGCAGGGAATCGACGTCGACCTCGAGCTCGCGCCCTGCCGTCGCGTCGACGGCGTGAGCTGCCCCTACGAGGGCTCACGCCCGCAGAACGTCGTCGAGCTCGCCCAGACGATGGGTTCGCAGCTCGGGCCGAACGTGATCGTCGCGGTCGGATACAACGACTTCCAGGACGAGTACGCGGGCGACATCGAGCGCGCGCTCGCCGCGTTCGCGGCCGCCGGCGTGAAGCACGTCTGGTGGTTGACCCTGCGTGCTGCGAGACACCCCTATCTGACGATGAACGACGACATCGAGACGGCGGCGCAGAATCATCCCGAGTTGCACGTGATCGACTGGAACCGCTACTCGCGCAGCCACCCCGACTGGTTCCAGGACGACGGCATCCACCTGCTCCACGCGGGGTCGAACCGGATGGCGACGCTGATCCACTCGACGCTCGTCTCCGATGGGGTCGCGGCGCCGCCGCCGCAGATCACGACGCGGTCCCTGCCGCTTGCGCACCGGGGCCGCCCGTATCGCGACCGCCTGGCGGCGCGCTCCGGGGTCGTGCCGTTCCGCTGGTCGCTCCTCGAGCGGGCCCCGGCCGGGGTCCACCTCGAGCCGGACGGCCTCGTGGAGGGGAAGCCGCGGGTCGGGCCGGGGCGCTTCGCGTTCGACGTGCGCGTGGTCGACGCCGCGGGGTCGATGGCGACACGAAGGCTCACGCTCCGCGTCCTGCGGTAGTGCTCTTCCCGACCGCCACCTTCGCAGTCTTCTTCCTCGTCGTGCTGCCCGTGTCGTGGGCGCTGATGCCGTCGCAACGGGCGTGGCGCGCGTTCATCCTCGTCGCGAGCTACGTCTTCTACGGCTGGTGGGACTGGCGCTTCGTCTTCCTGCTCGCTGCGTCCACCATCGCGAACCATGTCCTGGCGGTCGCGATCTACCGCCACGAGCGACGCGCTGCGAAGAAGGCGCTGCTCGCTCTCGCAGTGGCGTTCGATCTCGGCTTTCTCGGCTACTTCAAGTACGCCGGGTTCTTCGTCAGCTCGTTCGACAACGCCTTCGGCACCGACTGGATCGTCAACATCACGCTCCCGGTCGGGATCTCCTTCTACTCGTTCATGGCGATCTCGTACGTCGTCGACACGTATCGCGGCGAGCTCGTCCCCGCGTCGTTCGAGCGCTTCGCCGTCTTCCAGGCGTTCTTCCCGCACCTCGTCGCCGGGCCGATCGTGCGCGCGCGCGAGCTGCTGCCGCAGCTCGAGGCGCCGCGCGACCCGCGCCGCGTGAACGTCTCGCGCGCCTACCTGCTGATCGTCACGGGTCTCTTCCTGAAGGTCGTGATCGCGAACCACCTGGCGACGCACCTCGTCGACGACGTCTTCGCGGCGCCCGAGCGCCACTCGTCCCTCGAGGTGCTCGTCGCGATCTACGGCTATGCGGTGCAGATCTTCGCCGACTTCTGCGGCTACACGAACATCGCGATCGGGGTCGCGCTGCTGCTGGGCTTCGAGTTCCCGCAGAACTTCGACGCGCCGTACACAGCCGTCACCCTGCAGGACTTCTGGCGCCGCTGGCACATGACGCTCTCGCGCTGGCTTCGCGACTACCTCTACATCCCGCTCGGCGGCAACCGGAAGGGGCGGATCCTCACGTACCGCAACCTGCTGCTGACGATGGTGCTGGGCGGGTTGTGGCACGGCGCCGCCTGGACGTTCGTCGCGTGGGGTGGCATCCACGGCATCGGGCTCGCGGTCGAGCGGCTGCTCGGCTGGCGGCCGACGGGCAGGGCCGCGCAGTGGATCGGCCGCCTGATCACCTTCCACGTCGTCTGCCTCGGCTGGGTCTTCTTCCGGGCCGACTCGTTCACACTCGCGGGTCAGATGCTCCGGCGGCTCTTCACCGCGTGGGGGCAGTCCTCGCCGCTCGTCACCACGTCCGTCGTCCTCGCGATCCTCGTCGGCATCGTCGGCCAGTACCTGCAGCCGGGCGCCGCGGGCGGCGTCGTCGGCGCATTCCGGCGCCTGCCCGCCCTCGCCCAGGCCGCCTGCGTCGCCGTCGCGCTCGCGGTGATCAACACCCTCGGCCCGCAGGGCGTCGCGCCCTTCATCTACTTCCGCTTCTGATGAGACGCCTGCCTCCCAACTCTGCCGGCCGTGGCGTCGTCGTTCTCTTCGTCGGGCTCGCCCTCGCGGCGCTGCTCGAGGCGGAGGGGCTGCGCAAGCAGGCGCAGATCCAACCGGCCGGGTTCGAGCGCAACGTCGCGCTTGCCGTGACGAAGCCGCTCGTGCGCGTGAGCCGGGCGCTCCACCTGACGACGCCGCGGCACGAGCTCCAGGTGGCGATCGGCCGGCAGGGAGAGGACACGATCGACACGGGCGTGCATCTCTCGCTGCCGCCCCCCGCCGGCCCGACACCGGGAACCGGGACGACGACCACGCAGACGACGACGCAGACGACGACGACGACAACCACGACGACGACCACGCAGACGACGACGTCATCCACGACGACGTCGAAGACGCCGCCGCCGCCGCCGCCGAAGCCGACCTTCACGCCGAAGCGGCCGCTCCGAGTCTGGGTCGCGGGCGACTCGCTCGCAGAGGTGCCCGGGCAGGCGCTCGAGCGTCTCGGCGGCGCGATCGACGTCGTCAAGGTCGAGAGCAGGCTCTCGACCGGGCTCACCCGGCCCGATCTCTACAACTGGTTCACGCGGATGCAGCAGGCGCCCGCCGAGCTCCACCCCAGGGTCGCCGTGCTGTCGTTCGGGGCCGACGACGCGCACAACTACATGGCGGGCGTGCCGGCCGGCCACACGGTCGGGCCGCTCGGCAGCGCGAGCTGGGATGCCGAGTACCGCCGCCGGGCCGACGGCATCACGCGCGAGCTGATCGCCGACGGGATCCACGTCGTCTGGCTCGGCCTGCCGATCCCGGACGGCCCCGGCTTCCGGCACAGCTTCCCGATCATGAACAAGATCATCAAGTCGGTCGTCGCCGCGCATCCCGGGCAGGCGACCTACGTCGACACCTGGCACATGCTCGACGACGCCCACGGCCGGTACACGCCCTACCTGCGTGTCAACGGGAAGCTGACGCTGATGCGGCTGCCGGACGGGGTGCACTACACGCCCGCCGCCGGCGACCTGATCGCGCAGCGGCTCGTGCAGCAGCTCGGCGCGTTCTACGACATCGCGCGCTGACTGTGAGAACATATGTTCGTGTCACGGCTCGAGGCGTCGATCCTGCACGCCGACCTCGACGCGTTCTTCGCGTCGGTCGAGCAGCGCGACGATCCCCGGCTGCGCGGACGGCCGGTGGCCGTCGGCGGGGGCGTCGTCCTCGCCGCGAGCTACGAGGCGAAGGCGTTCGGCGTGCGCACCGCGATGGGCGGGGCGAGGGCACGCCGGCTCTGCCCGCACCTCGTCGTCGTCCGGCCGCGGATGTCGGCCTACACGGAAGCGAGCAGGGCCGTCTTCCGCGTCTTCGACGACACGGCGCCCGTCGTCGAGGGGATCTCGATCGACGAGGCCTTCCTCGACGTCGGAGGGATGACGCGCAGCGTCGGCCGGCCGATCGAGATCGCGGTCCGGTTGCGGCAGGAGGTGCGGCGGCGTGTCGGCCTGCCGATCACGGTGGGCGTCGCGCGCACGAAGTTCCTGGCGAAGGTCGCGAGCGGCGTCGCGAAGCCGGACGGGCTGCTCCTCGTCCCGCCCGAGCGGGAGCTCGCGTTCCTGCACGCACTGCCCGTCGAGCGGCTGTGGGGCGTCGGCCCCGCCACGGCGGGGCGGTTGCATGCGAACGGCGTGACCACGGTGCGCCAGGTCGCGCTCATGCCCGAACGCGTGCTCGTCTCGCTCGTCGGTGCTGCGGCCGGGCGGCGGCTGCACGCGCTCGCCCACAACCTCGACCCCCGTCCGGTCGCACCGCGCCGCCGCCGCGGGTCGATCGGCTCGCAACGTGCCCGCGGGCGGCGCGGCTGGACGCCGGAGGAGCTCGACGCCGACCTCGTTGCGCTCGTCGAGCGCGTCGCCCGCCGGCTCCGCGCCGCCCGCCGCGTGGGGCGGACGGTCGTGCTGCGGCTCCGCTTCGGCGACTACGCACGCGCGACGCGGTCGCACACCCTGCCGCTTCCGACGGCGAGCACGCACGTGATCCTGACGGTCGAGCGGGCGCTGCTGGCGGCGGCGCTGCCCCTGATCGAGCGCCGCGGCGTCACGCTCGTCGGCGTGGCGGTCGCGAACCTGCAGGACGCCGTCCCCGGCCAGCTCGCGCTGCCCCTCGACGTCCGTGAGTCGCTCGAGCTCGACGTCGCGCTCGACGAGATCCACGACCGCTACGGGAGCGGTGCGATCACGCGCGCGGTCCTGCTCGGCCGCCCGGCGGGGTTCGCGATGCCGCTCCTCCCGGACTGAGTTCCTCAGGGAGAGACGGTGATGCCGCCCCAGCTCTCGGGCTCGGCGTCGAAGAGCGTCTCCGACACGGTCCAGCGGTGGCCGCCCGGATCCTCGATCGTGGCCTGGCGCTCGCCGTACTCCCAGTCGTGCAGCTCGTGGAGCACGACGGCTCCGGCTGCGACCGCCCGCTCGAGCACCGCCGCGGCGTCGTCGACGCGGATCAGCACGCCGGCGGGCCCCGGCGCGCCGCGCTCGGCGACGATCACCGCCGAGTCGCCGAAGCGCAGCTGCACCCGGTGGTTCGGTGGGATGTGCACCCGTTCGACGAGGCCGAAGACGCCGACGAGCCACTCGACCGCCGCGCGCACGTCCGGGTAGACGAGCACCGGCACGACCGCCGCGTCGGGGACCGACCGGTTCCGCTTCATGCGAAGGCGTTCTCCCCGGTGAGCGCGCGTCCGATCAGCAGCTTCTGGATCTGGCTCGTCCCCTCGTAGAGCGTCGTCACCCGTGCGTCGCGGAGGTACTTGCCGACCGGGTACTCGTCGACGTAGCCGTAGCCGCCGTGCGCCTGCACGGCAGCGTTCGCGGCGCGCACCGCGACCTCGCTCGCGAAGTACTTCGCGTACGAGGCCTCCACCGTGTGCCGCGCCCCGCTGTCGGCGGCCGCGGCGGCGCGCCAGACGAGCATGCGTGCCGCCTCCGTCTCGACGGCGATGTCGGCGAGCAGCTCCTGCACGAGCTGGAAGCTCGCGACCGGCCGCCCGAACTGGCGCCGCTCCTTCGTGTACGCGATCGACGCGTCGAGGCAGCCCTGCGCGATGCCGACGCAGCCGGCGCCGAGCGAGATGCGGCCGTGGTCGAGCGCCGACATCGCCACCTTGAAGCCGCCGCCGACGTCGCCGAGCACGCTGTCCGCGGGCACGTGTACGCCGTCGAGGAAGAGCTCCGCCGTGTCCTGCGCGCGCAGGCCGAGCTTGCCCTTGATCGGCCGCGCCTCGAAGCCCTGCGAGGCCGTCGGAACGACGAAGCACGTGATGCCGCGCGGCCCCGCCTCGCCGGTGCGCGCGAAGACGAGCGCGTGCGCCGCCCAGGAGCCGAGGGTGATGAAGATCTTCTGGCCCGACAGCACCCAGCCGTCGCCGTCGCGCTCGGCCCGGGTCTCGAGCCCGCCCGGGTCGGAGCCGGCCCCGGGCTCCGTCAGCGCGTAGCAGCCGAGCTCGGTGCCGGCGGCCAGGGCGGGCAGCAGCGCCGCCCGCTGCTCCGGCGTGCCCCAGCGTGCGACCGACTTCCCGTACAGGCCGTTCGAGACCGAGACGATGCCGCGCACGTTCGAGTCGGCCCGCCCGATCTCCTCGACGAGGAGCGTGTACGAGACCATGTCGAGGCCCATCCCGCCGTGCTCCTCCGGCAGCGCCGCGGCGAGGAACCCGAGCTCCGCGAGCTTCGCGACGATCCCGCGGTCGATCGTCTCCGTGCGGTCCCACTCGGCGGCGTGCGGCGCGATCTCGGCCTCGCAGAACTCGCGGGCGGTCTGCCGGATCAGCTGCTGCTCGTCGCTCAGCGCGAAGTCCACGCGGCCGATCCTACGCACAAAAAAACCGCTGAGCGGGTGGCGCTTTCGTCCACCTCGCCAACCGGCCGCTTCGGGGCCCGGAGGCCCTCTGGCAGTCGCTCGGCGGGGCTTCGTCCTACACGCGCCCCCGCGCTCAGCGGGAGCCGCACTGTACGACGCGGACGCGTCCTCGCGCAAGAGGCCGCGAACACGAAAAGCTCGCTCGTTCCGCCAATTACAGTTGCCAGGATGAGCGACGTCACGATTCGCCGTCTGGGACCGGGCGACGAGGACGTCGTCGTCCGGCTCGCGACGCGCGAGCCGCGGACGGCGCTCCTCACCGACGACCGCACGGTGTTCATGGCGGCGTTCGACGGCGACGAGCCGGTCGGCTTCGCGTTCGGCTACGTGCTGCCGCGCCGGCACGGCGAGCCGGCCAACGTGTTCGTGTACGAGCTCGAGGTGGACGAGCGCTTCCGGCGCCGGGGGATCGGCAGGCGCCTGCTCGCCGAGCTCCTGCGCGCCGGCGGCGCGCCTGCCTACGTCCTGACGGAGCCCGACAACGACGCGGCGAACGCGCTCTACGCCGGTTTCGGCGGGGTGCGCAGCGAGGTGGTGATGTGGGACTTCCCGTCGCCGGGGAGCTGACCGTCGTCCGGCCGGCGGGGGAGGGCGACCTCGAGCGCCTCGCCGCCTGGCACGCCGATCCCGACGTCTCGCGCTTCTGGGACGGCGAGACGTTCACCGTCGACGAGCTGCGCCGGCGCCTCGCCCGCCCGGACGTCGACGCATGGATCGTCGAGGCGGACGGCGAGCCCGTCGGCTACCTCCAGTCGTGGTGGGAGGTCGGTGACGAGCGGCGCGGCGGCCTCGACGGCTTCCTCGCGCCTTCGGCACGGGGCCGCGGACTGATGCCCGACGCCGCCCGCGCCCTCGCAGGGACGCTTCTCGCCGGCGGCTGGGCCGAGGTCACCGTCGATCCCTACGCCTGGAACGAGAGCGCGCTCCGCGCCTGGCGGAAGGCCGGCTTCGTCGAGGTGAGCCGGCACGGCCGCGACGAGCTGCACACCGCCGACTGGGTGCTGATGCGCTTCGAACCAGGTTCGCGGCACGACGAGCCGACCCCGCCCGAACCTGGTTCGCCTGCGGCGAACCAGGTTCGCGAGTGAAGCGATCCGAAGCTACGATCACCTCATGACCGCGACCCGGACGACGACGCGCAGCCACGCGCGGGCGACCGTCGCCGGCTCGCGCGTGGCTTCCTAGACGGCCTCGGGGATCGCACACGGCCGCAGGCGACGCTGCCGCTTCAACTGTCGTCTCCCGGGGGTGATTAACCTTGTCGTCCGTCATGAAGGTCGTTCTGCCAGACAACTCGGAGCTCGAGCTCGCAGACGGCGCGACCGCGCTCGACGCGGCGCGCGCGATCGGCTCGAGGCTCGCGAAGGACGCAGTGCTCGCGCGCGTCGACGGCTCGCCCCAGGACCTGCGCCTGCCGCTTCGCGACGGCCAGCGGCTCGAGCTGCTCACGACCCGCGACCACGAGGACCCGGACGCCCTGTACGTCCTCCGCCACTCGTCGGCGCACCTTCTCGCCGAGGCGGTCCGCAGCCTCTACCCGGGTGTGAAGATCGCGATCGGCCCGCCGATCGAGAACGGCTTCTACTACGACTTCGAGTTCCCGGAGCCGATCTCCGAGGGCGACCTCGAGACGATCGAGACGGAGATCGAGCGCGAGCTGAAGGAGGGCCGCGCCTGGTCGCGGCAGGAGATCTCGCGCGACGACGCGCGCGCCCGCTTCGAGCAGGAGGGTGAGCCGTACAAGGTCGAGCTCGTCGACACCGCGGAGGGCGACATCACCCTCTACACCCAGGGCGACTTCACCGACCTCTGCCGCGGCCCGCACCTGCAGGACTCGAAGCCGATCAAGGCGCTCAAGCTGACCGGGCTCGCCGGCGCCTACTGGCGCGGGGACGAGCACAACACGCAGCTGACCCGCATCTACGGCACCGCCTTCTACGCGCAGGAGGACCTCGACGCGTACCTGGAGCGGCTGGAGCTGGCGCGGGCCCGCGACCACCGGCGGCTCGGCGTGCAGCTCGACCTGTTCCACCTCTCCGAGCACTCGCCCGGCTCGCCGTTCTGGCACCCGAAGGGGATGGTGATCTGGAACGAGCTCGAGGACCTGCGGCGGCGCGAGAACCGCCGGCGGGGCTACGTCGAGGTGAAGACGCCGCTCCTCTACGACGAGGCGACCTACGAGACCTCCGGCCACCTCCAGAACTACGAGGAGAACATCTTCTGGGTGCACTCCCACGCGGAGTCGGAGCGGCGGATGGCCCTGAAGCCGATGAACTGCCCGGGGCACATGCTCCTCTTCGGGTCGCGGCTCCGCAGCTACCGCGACCTGCCGCTTCGCTTCGCGGAGTCGTCGACCCTGCACCGCGACGAGCTCGGCGGCACGCTGCACGGGCTGCTGCGCGTCAAGCACATCACCCAGGACGACGCGCACCTCTTCTGCATGCCGGAGCAGATCGAGGACGAGATCTTCGGCTGCCTCGACTACGCCGCGTACCTCTACGACCTGTTCGGTATGGAGGCGAGGTTCGAGCTGTCCACGCGGCCGGAGAAGAAGCTCGGCAGCGACGAGGAGTGGGACTTCACGGAGGGTGCGCTCCGCGCCGCGCTCGAGCGGCGCGGGATCGACTACGTCGTGAACGAGGGCGACGGCGCGTTCTACGGGCCGAAGATCGACCTGCACATGCTCGACGCGCTCGGGCGCTCGTGGCAGATGGGGACGATCCAGCTCGACTCCCAGATGCCGCAGCGGTTCGAGCTGTCGTACGTCGGCGACGACAACAGCGAGCACTTCCCGTACGTCATCCACCGCGCGCTGCTCGGATCGCTCGAGCGGTTCATGGGGATCCTGATCGAGCACCACGCGGGCGCGTTCCCGTTCTGGCTCGCGCCGGTGCAGATCCGCGTGCTCCCGGTTGGCGAGGGCCACCGCGATGCCGCCTACGCGCTCGCGGCGAAGCTCGCGCCGTACCGCGTCGAGGTCGACGACGCCGACGACACCGTCGGCAAGCGCATCCGGAACGCCGAGGTCGAGAAGGTGCCGTTCGTGGTCGTCTACGGCGACAAGGAGTCCGACGAGGCGCTCGCGATCCGGGAGCACGGCGGCGCCCAGGAGACCCTGGCGCTCCGGGATTTCCTGGCGAAAGTTGCTACCCTTGTGCCCTGGCAAGCAGGGGCGGATCCGTTCCTCACCTCCTAGCTCACGCTTCGGAGGTTCAACCGACGCAGGTTGGGGAAGACAGTCTGCCGCCGCTTGCCGGCGGTTTTGTCGTTCGATGAGGAGGTCAACACGAGCTTGGTGAAGAGCATTTGAGGCCGCGCAGGCGTTCCGGGGGATTCGAAGCTCCCCGCCGGCCGGAGCCGCAGACGCGTATCAACGACGCCATCCGCGTCCCGCGCGTGCGGCTGATCGGCGAGGACGGGCAGCAACTCGGGATCAAGCAGACGGACGAGGCACGCGACTATGCGTACGGCAAGGGCCTCGATCTCGTCGAAGTCGCGGCCCAGGCGGATCCGCCGGTGGCCCGGGTGATGGATTACGGGAAGTACCGGTACGAGCTGGAGCAGAAGGCAAAGCTCGCCCGCAAGCACCAGACGCAGATCCACGTCAAGGAGATCAAGCTCAGACCGAAGATCGGGATTCACGACTACGAGACCAAGAAGGGCCACGTCGAGCGGTTCCTGAACCAGCGCGCGAAGGTCAAGGTCACGATCATGTTCCGGGGCCGCGAGCGCGAGCATCCGGACCGCGGCCGCGACCTGCTGATGCGCCTGGCCGAGGACGTGAAAGAGATCGGCGTCATCGAGACGCAGCCGCTCCTGGAAGGGCGGAACATGACAATGGTGCTCGGCCCGACGAAGAACGCAGGAGCGAAGAGAGATGCCGAAACAGAAGACACACAGCGGAGCGAAGAAGAAGTTCAAGGTGACGGGAACCGGGAAGCTGACCAGGCGGTCGGCGAACCAGAGTCACCTGCTGGAGCACAAGTCCCCAAAGCAGAAGCGCGCGTTCGGTAAGTCCCTCCCGGTCGACGGCGACAACAAGAAGACGGTCGAGCGCATGCTGGGGAGGCGTTGACGCCATGCCCAGGGTCAAGCGTTCCGTCCACGCCCGCAAGAAGCGGCGCAAGGTTCTCGGCGAGGCGAAGGGCTACTTCGGCCTCAAGAAGTCGAACTACCGCTACGCGAAGGAGCAGGTCGAGCGGTCGCTCGTCTACGCCTATCGCGACCGCAAGGTCCGGAAGCGCGAGTTCCGCAAGCTCTGGATCATGCGCATCAACGCCGGAGCGCGGGCCAACGGCCTGTCGTACAACCGGTTCATGGCCGGCCTGAAGGCCGCGAACGTCGAGCTCGATCGCAAGATCCTCGCCGATCTCGCGATCTCCGATCCGGCGAAGTTCGGCGAGCTCGCGGCGCAGGCGAAAGCCGCGCTCGGCGAATAGCGGCCCTCATGGGGCGGTGAGCGAGGCTCTCTCCCGCCAGGTCGAGGTCTTCGAGCGGCAGGCCGGCTACTGCGACGGCCGCTCGCCGCTGTACGCCGCGCTCTGCCGGACGCTGGCCGAGGAGCCGCGGATCGACGACATCGCGCCCGACCTGTCGTGGGACTTCCCGCTGCGCCTGCTCTCCGGGCTGCACTACCTCGTGCTCGGCGGCGAGGCGTCGTGGGACGACGTCGGCGCGGCGCTCGACGAGCACGGCGAGCTCCTCACGCGCTGGACGTCCGAGCAGGACGTGCAGACGAACGAAGTGCAGCGATCCTGGGCGCTTCTGCCCGCCTTTCTCGCGGTCGCCGACGGGCGGCCTCTCGACGTGCTCGAGCTCGGCTCGTCGGGCGGGCTCAACCTGGTCTGGGACCGCTACCGCTACGTCTACCGCCACGGGGGGTGGGGGAGCGGCGAGCTCGTGCTGCGCGGCGACGACCGCTCGCCGCTGCCCGCGCGCCTGCTCGAGCGCAACGTCGTCGTCGCCCACCACCGCGGCATCGACCTGAGCCCCGTCGACGTGACGAGCGACGACGGCGCCCGCCTGCTGCGGTCGTTCATCTGGGCCGACCAGTCGGAGAGGCTCGACCGGCTCGACCGCGCGATCGCGCTCGTCCGCCGCGACCCGCCGCCGCTGATGGAGGGCGACTACGTCGAGGCGCTGCCGTCCCTCCTGCGCAACCGCCGCCCGGGGACGCAGCTCGTCGTGTTCCAGACCGCGTCGACCATGTACCTCGACCGCGCGCGGGCGGAGCGGGTGCGCGCCGCGTTCGAGGGCGCCGCTGCCGAGGAGCCGATCGTCTTCATCACCGCCGGCCGGGCTCCCGACGACGACGGGTTCTCGCTCGAGGTTCACCGGTTTCCCGGGGAGCGCACGGAGCGGCTCGCCGTCTTCGACTTCCACGGCGAGTGGCTCGACTGGGGGAGATGAGCCTCTAGCCGGAGACGGCTTCCTCGTGCTCGAGCGTCATCGCGATATGCTCGCTCGCTCATGGGGGCTGCCCTCGCGCGTGAGCATCAGGCGATCCGTGACCAGGCGGAGCGGCTCGCAGGCGGCCCGGGTGACATCCCGCAGCGCGTGGCGTTGCTGCACGGCATCTTCGTCGACTCGGGTGGGAATCACGCCTTTCCGGAGGTGGCGCTCCACGGCGCGCTGTGGGCGTACAGCTTCTACGAGCGTCGGGGGGCGGTGAGCAGGGCGATTGCCTACCGCTACTTCTACGACGCGGATGAGCGTTCCCGTCGCGCGTACATGTTGTTCCGCTTCTCCCAGGGGTTCAAAGAGGCGAACCGCTCCGTGTTCGTCGACACGTATACGAACTACGTGTTCGCAAAGCGACATGGCGAAGCCCCGGGTGCCGACGAGATTCTCGCGCCCGCGCTCCTCGATGCGTTGAATCGCGTCCACCGGGCCAGGCGTGCCGGCACGCGCTTGAGCGAGCGTGATCGCGCCGAGGTCTTCAAGACGGCACTGCTCTACGAGCAGGAACAGACTGTCGGCCCGAAGGTTCGCGAGGAGGTCGCACGGTTCGACTGCCCGGTCCTCTCGGCGATCGTGTTGCGTCCCGTTGTTCGCTTTGCGTACTTCCCACGTGCGACGTATCTGGCGTTCCGCAACTTCGGTGACACGGAGGAGCGAATAGCGAAGGCTGTGCGGAGCCTGCAGCTGGCAGAACGTGCCGGCTGGTCTCGGGTGAGCCGCTTGATCGGTCGTGCCGGTGTGCTGCCGCCCCGGTTCGCGAGCGACCCGCTCGCGTACGCAAGCGAGCTCGGCGGCGAGCTGAGCTAGCGGCGTCGGATTCACACCGCCGTCTGTCCCGTGAGCAGACGATCAGGCGAGGAACTCGAGCAGCAGCTCGTTGGTCCGGTCGGGCTGTTCGAGCTGGGGCCAGTGGCCTGCGCCGGTGAGGCGGTGGTAGTGCCAGCCGCCGGTGACGAGCTTCTCCGAAGCGAGGATCGCGCGCTCGGTCAGGTACGGGTCGTTTTCGCCGAAGAGGCCAAGTGTCCGGGCGGCGACCGGCGGCAACCGCGGGGTGTCGGCGCCGGGAAGGCTCTCGACCGGCGAGTTCGCGCGATACCAGGCCAGGCCGGCCGTCAGGGCATCCGGGTCGGCGAGCAGGTCGAGGTAGCGGTCGGCGTCGGGCGCGTCCGCGATCAATGTCCGCAGGAGGTAGGCGTCATCGCGCAGTAGCAGCTCCTCGGCCTGTGGAAAGAGGAACAGCAATCGGTACCACCCCTGCTCGAGTGTTCGCCTGTCGGGCCGGATTGCGCCGGGGAAGCCGACCGACATGACGACGAGGCGGTCCACGCGTTCCGGTGCGAGCGCGGCGATCGCCCACGCGAGCGCCGCTCCCCAATCGTGTCCGACGACGTGCGCGCGCTCGATCCCGAGCGCGTCGAGGATCCCGGTCGCGTCCGCCACCAACTCCGGCAAGGCGTACGCCGCGATTTCCTGCGGCCGCTCGCTCCGGCCGCGGCCTCGCAGGTCGGGGACGATCGTGCGCAGCCCGGCCGCCGCAAGCGCGGGGACTTGATGCCGCCAGACGTCGCCGGTGTCGGGGAAGCCGTGCAGAAGGAGCACCGCCGGCCCCTCGCCGGCGTGTTCGACGTGGAAGCGCAGTCCGTTCGCGGTGACGGTCGACAGGGCGCGAGCTTATCGAGCCGCCCGCGAATGCCTGAGTCCAGGCCGTGCATGACCACCGGATCCGCGAACAGCTCGCGCTTGGCCTCCGCATCTTGGGAAGTTGGCGTGCGCAGGCGGCAATCGCGTCGAAGCGGGTGACCGAGAAGGCAGCCACCGCCGGAAGGACAACGACGGGCCTCCGAACAGACACCAGCGCGGCCAGCTGCGCGCTCGCCTGTCCCCGTGTTCCCCAGGGGGTCATCTGCCGGTAGTTCGTGGCAGGCGTGATCGGGGTGGCCCCTGCTGTCATAGGACTTCGGCCGGGCGACGCTACCGGTCTTAAGCCGATTCGGAGGTGCTCTGATGGCTGTTGCAGCCCCACCCCAGCACGAGCAGCCGGTCGAAGCGGATGCGAACGCGGCGGCGGCTGACGAGGCGCGCGAATACGCGATCGCCAGTGTGAGGCGCAAGCGGAAGTTCGCCCATGACCTGGCCGCATACGTCGCTGTCAACGCCCTGTTGTGGCTGATCTGGCTGCTCACAGGCCGTTCGACCGGCGGCAGTCTCCCCTGGCCCGCCTGGGTATCGATCTTCTGGGGGTTCTTCCTTGCTCTGGACGGCTGGCGTGCGTACGGCGGATTGTCGGCGAGCCTGAACGCGCCCATCTCCGAGAGCGAGATCGAGCGCGAACTGCAGCGCACGCGAAGCCGCTGAAAAGGAGAACGAGATGGCGAAGACCTATCAACTGAGCCCCGGGGCTCGGCTGATCAACTCCGTGTTCCGGCTGATGACAAGGCTCGGCGTCGGAGCGTCCTACCGATACGTCCTCACGGTGCCTGGGCGTACGACCGGACGCCTCTATTCGACGCCCGTGGATGTGATCGAGACTGCGGGCTCCCGCTGGCTGGTTTCCGCGTACGGGCCGTCGAGCTGGGTGCGGAATACACGGGCTGCCGGCGAGGTCACGCTCAGTCGTGGTGGACGGTCCGAGAAGTTCAGGGTCGTCGAGCCAGACGCGCAGACGGCAGTCCCGGCGCTCCGCGCCTATATCGACCAGATCAAAGTCACGCGTCCGTACTTCGACGCGGAGCCGGACTCGCCTGACACGACGATCGCGGCGGAGCTGAAGCGGCACGCTGTGTTTCGACTGGAGACGGACACAGTTCAGGCGAGCGAACGCTGATAACGAGCGTCCTTGACGCCGAAGGCGAGAGCGGGCCGAGAATCGGGACTCTGGTCGGGCCGGCTATTCGGAATGAAGCCTGGGCGACCGAGCGCTCCTGAGCGAGTGTTCGCCGACGACCCCTGAGGCGGGCGGCGGTTCGTGAACTCGCGAACCTGGTTCGGCCGCGCCGAACCAGGTTCGGGTGTGGCACCGTCGCTGCGCGAGCGTTCGTCACAGACGCCTGAGAGGGCGGCCGCTGACGGCTAGACAGATCCGTATGCTGGCGGCCAGTGTGGGAGTACCGCGCCGTCCGCTGGCCAGTCGGCCAGTACACGAGTTTTTTGAACGCGTACGCGCTCGACGGGTGGGAGCTTGTCCAGGTCGTGCGCGACGACGTAGCGTCGCCCGCGCCTGGTCGGCCGATCCCGATGCCCGGCACGCTGGGCCGGATCGGTGCAGCTGCAGACACCCTGGGGAAGCTCGGCGGCAGCGGCGATGCGCAGAGTGCGGCCGAGCCCTCCGCGCTGCTGTGGATCCTGCGCCGGCCGCTGGCCGATGGCTCCTCGGCGAGCGTCATTCCCGACTCATAGGCGGAACTCGAATCGAGAGGAGCGGCCCGCTCTCGGCTGCGCCAGTGCGCGGCGATGGCCCCTGAGGCGGGCGCCGGTTCGTGAACTCGCGAACCTGGTTCGGCTGCACCGAACCAGGTTCGGGTGTGGCACCGTCGGCTGCCCGAGTGTTCGCCAATGCACCCTGACCGCCGGAGTTAGAATCCCTCACAGGACAGGCGCGCTATCTGAGCTACTCGCACGAAGGCCCGCGCTCGGCGGGCCTTCGGCGTCCTGGACCCCGGGGGCCGGACTCGAACCGGCACCTCTGCGCTGGACAGGCGCGTGCTCTACCTCTTGAGCTACCCCGGGGTCGTAGCCCAGGTGTAGCCGCCGTGATGATGAGGGCGCAAGATGGCCGAGTCGGACTCCGCCGCCTCGGGCGCGCCCAGAGAGCGCATGCTCCTCGCGTCTTACGCCCTGACTCGTGCAGACGCCTGAGCAACCCGCTAGCCGACATTCAGACGGAACCACGCCCAGACGCCACGGCCGAGCGGGTACAGCCGTCCGCCCGAAGCGTTCGGATAACGGCCCAACCTGGACGCCGGACGCTGTGGATACCGTTCGACGGTACGTCACGGACGCCGGCGTCGCGCGCGTGGAGGAACGGGCGGCGCGGCGCGGCTGCGCAAGAGGCTCTTTCGGCCAGGTAGCGTCGCTGCGCAATGTCGCGCTGCTTGCTACCTGACGGTCAGTGCGGGCGAACCGGCAAGTCGTGCCGCACCGGGCACTGCATCGCTCGTACCCTCCGCAGGCTGCACGATCGGCGCTGGCGCGACAAGCTCGGCCTCTTCTTCGTCGAGGGAGAGGACCCCGTGGAGGCTGCGACAGCCGAGCCGGTCGAGCTGCTACGGGCGGGCGAGAACGTCGAGCCGAGGCTGCTCGCAGAGGTCGCCTCGGCGCCGCACCCGCCGCGGGTGATCGGCGTCTACCGGCGAGAGGACCTGCCCGGCTGGGAGAAGCGAGGCGTGGCGCTCGCTCTCTGGCAGCTCGCCGATCCGGGGAACGTCGGCACGCTCATTCGCACGGCCGATGCGTTCGGGGCGGCCGTGGCGCTCTCGGACGGCTGCGCCGATCCGCTCTCGCCGAAGGCGCTCCGGGCGAGCGCCGGCTCGATCTGGCGGGTGCCTCTGGGGGCCTGGTCGGACGTCGATTCCGCCTGGACGCGGGTCGCGCTCGTCCCGCGCGGAGGGACGCCCCTCCAGGAGGTCGAGCTGACGGGCCGCGTCGCCTTCCTGCTCGGGGCCGAGCGGGCCGGCCTGCCCGCCGAGGTCGAGCGCGACGCCGAGGCGCGGATCCCGGTCGACGGCGTCGACTCGCTGAACGTCGCCGTCTCGGGCGCGATCGCGCTCTACGAGTGGCGGCGACGCGGTTAGCTCGCGACGAGGCTCGGATCGACGGGCTCGTCGACCGTCTGGTCGGGCAGCCACGGCAGCTCGAACCAGAACCGCGTCCCGTTCCGCAGGTTCTCGAAGCCGATCCGGCCGCCGTGTGCCTCGATGATCCGCCGTGAGAGCGCGAGCCCGATCCCGGCGCCGGGAATGCCGGCCGCCGGCGCCCCGCCGCGGAAGAACGGCTCGAACAGCCGGTCGGCGTGCTCCGGCGCGATGCCTGGCCCCTGGTCCTCGACGTAGACACGGACGCGGCGCAGCGAGGTCTGGAGGCCGACGGTGATCCGCCCGCCGCTCGGCGAGAACTTCGCCGCGTTCGAGAGCAGGTTCGTCACGACCTGCGTCAGCCGCTGCTGGTCGCCGAGGACGATGACCGGCGCATCGCCGACGTGCAGATCCAGCACGTGATCCTCGTCGCGGCCGAGCATCCGCCGGGCCTGCTCGGCGACGATCGGCCGGATGTCGATGTGGTTGGAGCGCAGCGGGAAGCGCTGGTCCTCGAGCAGGCGGATGTCGAGGAAGTCGCTGACGAGCGACGCGAGGCGCGTCGCCTCCTCGTCGATGATCCGCAGGTACTCGCGCCGCTCCTCCTCGTCGACCTCGCGCTCGAGCAGGAGGCGCGCGAACCCGAGGATGCTCGCGAGCGGCGTCCGCACCTCGTGCGAGACGATGCTTACGAGCTCGGACTTGCGCTGCTCGGACTCCTCCAGCCGTTGCGCGCGCGCGACGAGCTCGTCGCGGTTCGCGCCGAGCACCGACGTCATCCGGTTGAACGCGGCCGCGAGCGAGCCGAACTCGTCCTTCCGCGCGGCCGGCAGCCGCGCTGAGAAGTCGCCGGCGGCGACCGACGAAGCCGCGCCGACGGCCGCCCGCAGCGGCAGCACGACGCTGCGCATCAGCCAGAGCCCGGCGAGCAGCAGGAGCAGCGGGGTAACGATCAGCGCGACCAGGCCGGCAGTTCTCGCACGGCTGGCGAACGCGTCGGCGTGGCGGCTGCGGATTGCGGCGGAGCGTGTCGCCGCGGCCGTCACGGCGTCGATCTGCTGCGTGATCGCGCTCAGCCGCAACCTGCCCTCCTGGGTGACCGCGCTCGAGCTGGCCGTCGACGGCGAGACCTCCGCGATGTCGAGCACCGGGTTCGCGTAGTCGGTGACGTACGCGCGGATCAGGGCGCGGATCCGCAGCGAGTGCTCCCGCTGCGCCGGCGTCTGCACGACACCGGTCAGCTGCGCGGAGGCCGGCTGCCACGCCTCGCGCGCGCGACGCCAGTCGAACAGGGTTGTCACCGAGCGCGAGTGGAGCGCCTCGTTGAACGAACGGTCGAGCGATGCGACCTGGGCGCGGAGGTTCAGGCCCGCCCCCGTGACGTCCGCTGCCCGCGTCGTCGCCTGGTTCGCGCGCCGCAGATCGTTCTGCGCGACGAAGAAGAGTGCGAGCGTCACGGCGAGCGCCGCCGCGACGACGGTGATCAGGGTCAGGATCCGGGTTGCGACGCTATGCCGCAATGAGCTTCCCGACTGTCTCTGCGAGCTCGCCCGGGTCGAACGGCTTGCCGACGAAGGCGTCCGCGCCGCTGCGGATCGCCGTCACCTCGTACTCGCCGTGCCATGCCGAGATCACCACAACCGGGATATCGGCAGTCTGCGGCTTCTTGCGCAGCTCGTCCAGCAAGTCGAGACCATTCTTGCCGGGCAGCATGACGTCGAGCACCACGAGCGCGGGTCGGTCGCTGCCGAGGATCCGCTCCGCCTCGACGGCGTCCCCCGCCTCGGCGAAGCGGTACTCGTCGCCGAGCGCGGCCTTCACCAGCTCGCGCAGTGGGAGCTCGTCGTCGCAGATCAGGATGAGTGGCCGCAGCGCCTGGGCTGCCACGGTCATCCCGTCAGCCGGAAGATGAGGATCTCGCGGCGCGGATTCAGTCGAGTCTCTGTCACGGTGAGCGTGCCGCGGGCGTTGTTGTAGTAGCCGGTTCCTCCGGTGATGGCGGCCGTGTAGAAGAGCCGGCTCTGCAGGATGCACCGGGTGAGCACCATCCCGCGCGGCAGCAGGTAGCTGCCCTCGCAGCTCCGCTCCCGCTTCGAGACGGCCATGCAGGTGACGATGCTGTGGCCGATCGGCCGCGACTTGCTGCCGCTGCCGAACAGGCTCTGCTGGATGAACTCGACCGATCCGACGTCGACGGGGCTGCGCACGGTCTCCGCCTTCGTCTGGAGGTCGGTCAGCCGGATGAGCGCAGGGCCGGTGGCGCCGCCCGATCCGCCGGCTCCCAGGGAGAAGATGAGCGCAGCGACGACGAGCGTGCCTGCCGCGAGACGGGCGGCTCGGCGGCCGGGACCAGGCATCGAACTCACGATAGCCCAGGATTCTGCCCGCGGCGAGGCCCTCCTTCGGGGCAATTTCCAGCGTCACCCGGCTCCGTTCGAGCCTGTCACGCGTGTCGGCAGACCCAGATCGAGTCCTCGCCGCCGCGCCAGGGGGAGCGGTCGAACCAGCCGTAGACGGCATCGACGGTGAAGCCCTCGTCCCGAAGAAGCTCCTTCCACTCCGGCACCGAGAGCCAGGCGAGCGACATCTCGGCGTCGCCGTCCTCGCCGCGGACGCGCAGCACGAGCGTGCGGGTGTCCTCGTTCCAGTCGGCGCGCTCCCAGATGCCCGGCTCGCGCTCGAGCCAGCGGCCGTGGGTGTCCGCGATGTCGTCGGCGCCCGGAGCGAACACGTCGAAGACGAGCCGGCCGGCGGGGGCGAGGCGCCGCGCGGCC
This sequence comes from uncultured Thermoleophilia bacterium, assembly GCA_963784765.1. Taxonomy (GTDB): domain Bacteria; phylum Actinomycetota; class Thermoleophilia; order Gaiellales; family Gaiellaceae; genus PALSA-600. Next base: position 9,445 of record CAWASP010000016.1, on the reverse strand, counting down.
GCCCGCAGCGCCGCGCGGCGGTCGGAGTCGGTCTCCATGTGCAGGAGCGACCGGAACGGGATCGCGACGAGCGGGAACGCGCCGTCCACCGGAGGGTCGCGCATGTCCCCGAGCCGCAGATCGAGCGAGACCCCGGCGAGCGCGGCGCGCTCGCGTGCCACCTCCAGCATCCCCGCGGACAGATCGACACCGACCACCTCGATCCCCGCGGCCGCGATCGGCACCGCGATCCGCCCGGTGCCGACGCCGAGCTCGAGCACCGGCCCGCCGGAGCGGCGGGCCTCGTCGACGTAGAACGCCACGTCCTCGACGACGCTGCGCGACCAGGGGTCGTAGAGCCGGGCGATCTTGTCGTATGCGGACACGTGAGTATGCTTTCTAGCGATGTCCGCGACGACGACTCGGTTTAGCCGGCCCCGGTGCGCACCGGGGCGCGTCGTCTAGCGCTCCTCCAGCCGCACCGGGGCCTGATGCCCCCGACGTGAGCGAAAGGAGGAACCTTGGATAGTCTCGCCGCGGTGAACTGGCCCGCGTACGAAGAATCGGCACTGGCGGAGGTCGCGAAGGCGGCCTCCGAGGACGACCTCGACGACGTGCGCGTCAAGGTCGTCGGCCGCAAGTCGGAGCTCGCGCAGGCGCTCCGCGGCGTCCGCGACCGCGACACCGGCATGCTCCTGAACGGCATCCGGGCCCGGCTCGAGGAGGCGATCGCCGCGCGGGCCCAGCAGCTTGCGCGCGCAGAGCTCGACCGGCGGCTCCGCGAGGAGGTCGTCGACGTGACGCTGCCGGGCGAGGAGCTGCCGCTCGGCCACCTGCACCCGATCACCCAGGTGCGGCGGGCGGTCGAGGACGCGTTCCTCGGCCTCGGCTACGAGATCCGCGACGACCGCGAGGTCGAGACGGTCGAGTACAACTTCGACAAGCTCGCGTTCGAGCCGACGCACTCGGCGCGCTCGCCGCGCGACACCTTCTTCTTCGACGAGACGCATGTGCTGCGCACGGAGACGAGCCCGTCGCAGATCCACATGCTCGAGGAGCGGGAGCCGCCGATCTACATGGTCTCGATCGGCCGCGTGTATCGCCGTGACGCGATCACCGCGACGCGCTACCCGATCTTCCACCAGTTCGAGGGTCTCGCCGTCGACAAGGGGATCACGCTCGCCGACCTGAAGGGGACGCTGCTGCACGTGATGCGCGCGCTCTACGGGCCGGAGCGGCGCGTCCGCTTCCGCACGCACTACTTCCCGTTCACCGAGCCGTCGATGGAGCCCGACGTGTCGTGCGGCATCTGCGGCGGCAGCGGCTGCCGCACGTGCAAGTTCTCCGGCTGGATCGAGATGGGCGGCTCCGGCATGGTCGACCCGCGCGTCTTCGAGAACGTCGGCGTCGACCCGGAGGAGTGGAGCGGGTTCGCGTTCGGCTGCGGCCTCGAGCGCACCGCGCAGCTGCGCCACGACATCCCCGACATCCGCGCCCTCTGGGAGGGCGACCTTCGCGTGCTGAGGCAGTTCTAGTCATGCGGGTGCCTTTGAGCTGGCTCCGCGAGTACGTGCCGGTCGAGATGCCGCTCGACGAGCTGGCGACGCGGCTGTCGATCGCCTCGGCCGAGGTCGAGGGGATCGAGCGTCGCGGCGTCGCGGACACGGACGGGAATCTCGGTCTCTTCCGCGTCGGCAAGGTGCTGGAGGCGGTCAAGCACCCGAACGCCGACCGTCTGCAGCTGACGACGGTCGACGTCGGCGACGGCGAGCCGCGCTCGATCGTCTGCGGCGCCTGGAACTTCGGCGCCGGCGCGACGGTCGCGGTCGCGCTGCCCGGCGCCGTCCTTCCGAACGGCCTCACGCTCGAGCGCCGCAAGGTGCGCGGCGAGGTGTCCGACGGCATGATCCTCGCCGAGGACGAGGTCGACCTCGGCTCGGACCACAGCGGGATCATGCTGCTCACCGACGGACTCGAGCCGGGCACGCCGCTCGCCGACGTGCTCCCACTCGTCGAAGACGTGCTGCTCGTCGAGTCGACCGGCAACCGGCCCGACCTGCTCTCGATCCACGGCATTGCCCGCGAGATCGCCGCGCTCTACGACCTGCCGCTGCAGCCGGCGGCGGCGCCGGTCGGGGATGTCCCGGCCGCGAGCGTCGACGTCGAGCTCGACGACCCGCAGGGCTGCCCGCGCTACATCGCGCGGCTCTTCGAGGACGTCCGCGTCGGACCGTCACCGTTGTGGCTGAGAGTGCGCGTCAGCGCCGCGGGCATGCGCCCGATCTCGAACGTCGTCGACGTGACGAACTACGTGATGCTCGCGCTCGGGAGCCCGCTACACGCGTTCGACTGGTCGACGCTCCACGGTGCGCGCATCGTCGTTCGGCGTGCGCGGCCCGGGGAGCGCCTGCGGACGCTCGACTCGGTCGAACGCGAGCTGACGACCGACGACCTTCTGATCGCGGACGCCGAGCGTGCGACCGCGCTCGCGGCGATCATGGGCGGGGAGGAGACCGAGATCGGCGACGAGACGACCTCGGTGCTCCTCGAGGCCGCGAACTTCGAGCCGCACGGCATCTTCCGCACGAGCGAGCGGCTGCGGCTTCGCACCGAGGGGTCGAACCGCTGGGAGAAGGGCGTCGACCCGCACCTGGCGGAGCCCGCCGCCGAGCTCGCGACCCGGCTCCTGCTCGACACGACAGGCGGCCGCTGGACGGCGGCGGCCGACGCGCACGCCGGGCTGCCCGAGCGGCCGGTGATCCGGTTCCGTCCTGCGCGTGCGGACGAGGTGATCGGGATCGAGACGCCGCCGGAGGAGCAGTACGCGCTGCTCGAGCGGCTGGGCTTCGACCGCCAGGGCGACGAGGTGGTCGCGCCGACGTGGCGCGCCCGTGACATGACGCGCGAGATCGACGTCGTCGAGGAGATCGCCCGTTTCCGCCTCGACGAAGTGCCGTTCACGCTGCCGAGCCGGCGGGCGATGTTCGGGACGCTCACGCGCCCCCAGCAGCTGCGGCGGCGGGTCGAGGACGCGCTTGCCGGGCTCGGCTTCGCGGAGATCTACACGCCGACGCTGCGGCCCGACGACGACACGACCTGGAAGCTGCCCGAGCCGATCACCGTCGAGCTGACGGCGCTGCGTACGCAGCTCCTCCCGAGCCTCGTCGAGGCGGCGGCGCGCAACGTCGACGCCGGCTCGGCAGGGATCGCGCTCTTCGAGATCGCGCGCGTGTTCTTCCCGAACGGCGAGCTGCCGGAGGAGCGCCTGCACGTCGCCGGGATCGCCGCCGGCGGCTTCCTCCACGGGAAAGGCGTCGTCGAAGCGCTGTACGCGGCGTTGAAGGCGCACCCGACGTTCGAGCGGATCGAGCATCCGCTGCTCCATCCGGGCAAGGCGGCACGCACCGGTGCGGGGATCGTCGGGGAGGTGCATCCGCTGCTGCTCGAGGGCACCTGGTCGGCGTTCGAGCTCGACCTCGCCGACCTCTTCGAGGCGAGCGCCGAGCCGGTCACCTACCGCGACGTGATCAGCTATCCGGCGGTGCGCCAGGATCTCGCGTTCGTCGTCGACGAGCAGGTGCCGGCGGGCGACCTCGTCGCGGCCGCGCAGGAAGCGGCGGGGCCGGAGCTGCGCGAGATTCGCGTCTTCGACGTCTACCAGGGCGAGCCGATCCCGGCCGGCAAGAAGTCGGTCGCGTTCTCGGTGGCCTTCCAGTCACCGGAGCGGACGCTGGCGGACGAGGACGCGGCGAGGCTGCGGACGGCGATCGTCGATGCGCTCGGGAAGCGCTTCGACGCGACCCTTCGAGCCTAGATGGTTGATGCGCATTTGCGGGCGTACGCGGCTGGTGCACCAGACGCGGCGCGGCTCGGCCGTGCCGGGCTTGCCCGTAGCCACCGCTACGCCCTGCGCCCGTCACGTCCAATCCGCCTGGTCTTGCGCATCCTGGTCTGGCGCATCCCCGCGCACACCCCAATACACATCAAGCCTCTAGCCCGCGCGAGACACCGAGGCTCGCGCTGTTCCGGCTTCGCGCTGCCTGTCCGCGCCGGACAGGCTCGGTGCCAGGCACCGTTGAGAAACCGTCTCCCACCTGTGACGGGGGTGCAACGCGCGCTCGCGTTTCGCCTGCACTCGGGAGGATTTCGGCGCCGCGCATCCGAGCCCGCTCCGGTGCCAGGCACCGTAACGCGGAGGTGACAAGTGTCGCCGTGGGCCGGGCGCGGCGTGCGGCTCGAAGGGAGCTCAGCGGCGGCGGAGCGACCAGCGGCCGGCGGTCGCCTCGACCGTCTCCGTGCGGCGCCGGCGCCTGAGCAGGCGCACCGTCGCACCGAGGCCGCCCGCGAGCACGAAGCCGGCGGACGCGGCGCCCGCCGCGAGCACCGGCAGCTTGCCGCCGATGTTGGTCGCCTGGCCGAGCTCGCCGCGAAGATGCTCGACCGCCTCTGCGAGCTGCTCGCGCTCCGACTCGAGGTCGGAGCGGATCTGCTCCGGTGTGCGGTTCGCCGACGAAGTCATGTTCATCGCCGCAACGCCGCCCGCGTCATCTTCGCCTCCTCGATCGTCTGCTTCGGCACCGGCGGCGAGCCCTTCTTCAGCAGCCCGATCCCGATCCCGCCCAGGAGCGACGCGAGCAGGAAGAGGCTGCCGGTGACGATCAGCAGCGAGAGCCACCAGGAGAGGACGAGCGCGATCGCGGCGGCGGCCGCCGCGAACGCGAAGCCGATCATGAAGACACCGACGACGAGCGACGCGGCGACGAGACCTACGCCGATGCCGAGCGCCGTGACCTTCTTCTTCAACTCGCTCGCCGCGAGCTCGAGCTCGAGGCGAGCGATCGTCGAGGCGTGCTCGGCGACCTCCTTCGCGGCGCCGCCGACGCCGCCGTTACGCACGCGGGTTTGCATGGCTCCTCCAGTCGACGACCTTCGCCGCCAGGACGCCGAGCGCGAACGCCGCGCCGATCACGACGAGCGCGTTCGGCCCGCCGCCCTTCGGCACGGGCGGTGCCGGACGGCCGTTCGTCTCGGGCGGGTGCTTCCTCCCGCGCAGCATCCGGCGCAGGAACGCCCCGCCGTTCGACGACGCCTTCCCGTTCGCCGGCCGGTCGCGGGCGAGCAGCTCGTCGAGCTTCTCGGCGGCGGCGTCGACCGCTTCGTCCGTCTGCACCGTCATGTCGTCTGCTCCTGACGCGCGATCCGCGACACGAGCTTCCGATTGCCTCGCTGCCTGCGACGCAAACATCGAGCCGATCGTACTCCCCTCACGCGGGCAGGGGCAGCCGGTCTTTCCACGGATGCGCCTTCTCCAGCTGGGAGGCGAGCCGGAAGAGCAGCGCCTCGCCGGCAGGCGGCCCGATCAGCTGGATCCCCGCCGGCAGCCCGTCGACGACCGCGAACGGCACGGCCGCGGCCGGCTGCCCGGTGACGTTGACGAGCGGCGTGAACGGCGTGAACTCGCCGGCGCGGCGGTACTGCTCCCACGGATCCTCGGGCTCCATCACCCAGCCGATCTCGACCGGCAGCATCGCGAGCCCCGGCGTGAGGACGACGTCGATGTCCGCCCAGAACGAGAGGACGCGGCGGGCGGCACCCTGCAACGCCGCGACGCCGCGTACGTAGTCGGCGCTCGACGTCGCGTCCGCGGCCGCCGCGAGCACCTGGTTCAGCGGCTCGAGCACCGAGCGGTCTGCGACGGGGTACATGGCGGGCCCGATCGCCCACACCCGCGCGAAGCCCTGGAGCAGCGACTCGTCGCGCCACGGCGGCGTCCGCTCGACGACGTCGTGGCCGAGCGCCGCGAGCGCGTCGGCTGCGTCGCGCGCGACGGCGACGAGGCGCGGGTCGACGTCGTGCGGCATCGGCGGCTCGGAGGTGAGCGCGATTCGCAGCCTGCCCGGGTCGGCGCCCACCTCCTCGACGAAGGGCCGCTCGGGCGGCGGCGCCCAGTGCCCGTCGCCGAGCTCGTACCCGGCGATCGCGTCGAGGAACGCCGCGGCGTCGCGCACGGTCACCGCGAGCGGGCCGCTCTGGCCGAGCTCGAGCGCGCCGCTCCCGTAGGGCGCCGGCGAGACGCGGCCGCGTGACGGCTTGATGCCGAAGAGCCCGCAGCACGTCGCGGGGATACGGATCGAGCCGCCGCCGTCCGAGCCGTGCGCGAGCGGCAGCACGCCCGCGGCGACCGCGGCGGCCGCGCCGCCCGACGAGCCGCCGGGCGTGCGCGACGGGTCCCACGGATTGCGGCAGGCGCCGTTCAGCGCCGACTCGGTGACCGCGGTCGACCCGAACTCCGGCGTGTTCGACTTGCCGAGCACGACGAACCCGGCCTCCTTCATCCGCCGCACGACCGCCATGTCGCGCTCCGGCACGTAGTCCGCGAACGCGCGCGACGAGAACGTCGTGCGCACGCCTTCGGTCTCGGTCAGGTCCTTCACGAGCATCGGCACGCCGCGGAACGGCCCGTCGGCCGGCTCGGTCGCGAGCGCTTGCTCGAAGCAGTCGGTGACGAGGAAGTTGAGCTGCGGGTTCGCCGACTCGATGCGCGCGATCGCCTGCTCCGCGAGCTCGCGCGGCGACACCTCGCCCGCCCGCACCTGCGCCGCGAGCGCCAGCGCGTCAGGCACGTCTAGATCGTCAGGCCGTCGACGACCCAGACCGGGCCCTGCGTCGAGACGTGGTGCGTGTCCGAGAGCACGCGCAGGATGGTGACGGTGCCGTGGAAGCCCGCCTCGTCGCAGCGCTCGAGGCAGCGGCGGGCCATGCCGGGGGCGACGCCGTAGCCCGCCTGCCGGGCCGCCCGGAAGCGCAGCGCGGCCCGGTTTCCGTCACGCCGCGGATTCATCTGGATACAAAGCACGGCCGCAGGCTCGATGAAGTCGGTCGACTCGAGCTCGATCTCGCCGAAGGCATCGCTCCAGTCGGCGGGCAGCCCGGCGATCGCGGCATCCCACGCCTCGACGAGCGACGTCGGCTCGACGACCTCTGGCCTGACGGCGGCGCGCGAGCTCTCGAGCGTCAGAGTCCCGCTTCCGATGCGGGAAAGCAGGCGTGCGGCGTTCTCGGGGCCGAGCGCGCTTCCGTCGCGCGCGACCGGGAACTGCAGCGTCCGCGGGTCGACGCGGTACGGGCTCGCCGGCGCGAGCGCCGCCGCCGCCTGGTTCGCGGCATCGTGATCGGGCAGCTCGAGGCGCAATTCGACCCGCGCCCAGCCCTCCGGCAGCTCGGATCCAAGCCGTTTCCACTGCTCCGCCACGGTCATAGAGGAAACGTACACTGCCGGGACTTTGGCCAAGGTCGAGAGACGACGCATGCTCAGCGACGAGACCCTCCGCGACTTCCTGCGCGAGATGCTGCTCATCCGCCGCTTCGAGGAGAAGGTGGAGGAGCGCTTCCGTGCCGGCGAGCTGCCCGGCTTCCTGCACGTCGCGATCGGGCAGGAAGCGGTCGCGGTGGGCGTCTGCCAGGCGATGGACGAGGGCGACATCTTCGCCTCCACGCACCGCGCGCACGGGCACACGCTCGCGCGCGGCACGCACCCGAACGCCGTCATGGCGGAGCTGTACGGGAAGATCGAGGGCTGCTCGCACGGCTACGGCGGCTCGATGCATCTCTACGACGTCGAGCGCGGCAACTACGGCGCGAACGCCGTCATCGGCGGCGGGCTGCCGGCGGTCACCGGGGCGGGGCTCGCGTTCAAGCTTCGCGACGAGCCGCGCGTCGCGGTCGCGTTCTTCGGCGACGGCACGACGAACATCGGCACCTTCCACGAGTCGCTCAACCTGGCGCAGCTCTGGAAGACGAAGACGGTCTTCGTCTGCGAGAACAACCACTGGGCGGAGTCGACGCCGGGCTGGCAGCACTCGCCGGTGTGGGACGACATGTCGAAGCGCGCGCTCGCATTCGACATGCGCTCGCTGAAGGTGGACGGCCAGGACGTGGAGGACGTCTACGAGGTCGCGCAGGAGGCGCTCGCCTACGCGCGCGCCGGCGGCGGCCCGGTCTTCCTCGACGTCGAGACCTACCGCATGCACGGCCACTACATCGGCGACCCGCAGGTCTACCGCACGCGCGAGGATCGCGACGACGCCGCGCGCCACGACCCGATCGAGCGCCTCCGCCGGCGGCTCGAGCTCTCCGACGACGAGTTCGCGGCCCTCGACGAGGAGGCGACCGGCATCGTCGAGGCGGCGGTCGAGTTCGCGAAGAACGGCACCGATCCTCAGCCCGAGGACGCGCTTGAAGAACGTCTATGCCTGATGCCTGAGATCACATACAGGGAGGCAGTCCGCGACGCGCTCGCCGCGGCGTTGCGTGCCGACGAGGACGTCTTCCTGATGGGCGAGGACATCGCCGAGATGGGCGGCTCGATGGGCGTGACGCAGGGGCTCGTGGAGGAGTTCGGGCCGGAGCGCGTGCGCAACACGCCGATCTCGGAGATGGCGATCGTCGGCGCCGGCATCGGCGCGGCGATGGCCGGCATGCGCCCGGTCGTCGAGATCATGTACGAGGACTTCCTGACGCTCTCGCTCGAGCAGATCGTCAACCAGGCGGCGAAGCACCGCTACATGTCGGGCGGCCAGCTGAAGGTGCCGCTGACGATCCGCACGCAGGGCGGCGCCGGCTGGTCGCCGGGCGCCCAGCACGCGCAGCAGCTCGAGGCGTGGCTCGTGCACGTGCCGGGGCTGAAGGTCGCGTTCCCGTCGTCGCCCGAGGACGTGCGCGGCATCCTCTGGTCGGCGATCTACGACGACAACCCGGTGATCGTGTTCGAGCACCGGCTCCTCTATCCGGTGAAGGGCGAGGTGCCGGAGCAGCTCGAGCCGATCCCGCTCGGCAAGGCCCGCGTGCTGCGCGAGGGGACGGACGTGACGGTGATCGCGACCGGGCCGCTCGTGCACCGCTCGCTCGAGGCCGCGGGGAAGGCCGCCGACGAGGGCATCTCGGTGGAGGTGATCGACCCGCGCACGCTGCAGCCGCTGGACGAGTCCGCGCTGGTCGAGAGCGTCAAGAAGACGAACCGCGCCGTCGTCGCGCACGAGGCCGTGACGCGGATGGGCTTCGGCGCCGAGGTGACAGCGGTGCTGCAGTACCAGGCGTTCGACTGGCTGGACGCGCCGATCGAGCGCGTCGGCGCGAAGTTCGCGCCGCTCGCCTTCGCGCCGGTGATGGAGCAGTTCGTCGTGCCGGGCGCCGACGACGTGCTCGCGGCGATCAGGCGGACGGTCGGCAAGTAGGGTTCCGCCGTGGCGCACGAGGTCAAGCTCCCGCGTCTCGGCCAGGGCATGGAGTCCGGCACGGTCCGCAAGTGGCTGAAGGCGGAGGGCGAGCAGGTCGCGAAGGGCGAGCCGCTCTTCGAGATCGACACCGACAAGGTGACGCAGGAGGTCGAGTCCGACTTCGCCGGCGTGCTGCTGCGGATCGCGCTCGAGGAGGGCGAGGCGCCCGTCGGCCAGACGATTGCCTGGAT
>CAWASP010000015.1:0-207278 GCA_963784765.1 uncultured Thermoleophilia bacterium | reverse complement strand
CCCGTTTCCGCCAGTATCCGCACGAGTTCTCGGGCGGCATCGTCAGCGGATCATGATCGCGCTCGCGCTCGTGCTGCGGCCGAAGCTGCTCGTCGCCGACGAGCCGACGACCTCGCTCGACGTGATCGTCGAGGGGCAGTTCCTGGCGCTGCTCGCCGATCTGAAGCAGAACTTCGGAACGGGGCTGCTCCTGATCACCCACAACCTCGGCATCGTCGCCGAGTCCTGCGACCGGATGGCCGTGATGTACGCGGGGAAGATCGCCGAGGAGGGCTCCGTCCGCGACGTGTTCTCGGATCCGGCGCATCCCTACACGCGGGAGCTGCTGCGCTCGACCATCTCGCTCGACACGACCGAGCTGCATTCGATCCCGGGCTCGCCGCCGAACCTGATCGACCCGCCGCCCGGCTGCCGGTTCCATCCGCGCTGCCCGGACGCGATGCAGGTCTGCGCTGCGCAGAACCCGATCGAGCAGCGGCTCGAGCACGAGCGCCGGGTCTCTTGCTGGCTGCACGGGCCGGCGCCGAGGATCCCGAGCGGCGGCGAGCGGAAGCTGGAGCGCGCGGCGATCGGGGTGGCCGATGAGGCCTGAGGCGGCGGCCGCCGCGCCGGATCCGGCCGTGGCCGCGGACCGGCCGCTCGTCTCGATCCGGGATCTGCAGACGTACTACTGGATTCGCGGGAGCTTCGCGGACCGGCTCGTCGGCCGCGAAGCCGGGGTCGTGCGCGCGGTCGACGGCGTCTCGCTCGATATCAAGCGCGGCGAGGTGCTCGGCCTCGTCGGGGAGTCCGGCAGCGGCAAGACGACGCTCGGCCGCACGCTGCTCGGGCTCGTGCGCGCGACCGGCGGCACCGTCGAGTTCGACGGGCGCGACATCACGCACCTTCCGGAGCGGGAGCTGCGCTCGCTGCGGCGGCGCATGCAGGTGGTCTTCCAGGATCCGCACGCCTCGCTCAACCCGGCGATGACGATCGGCCAGGCGATCGCGCACCCGCTGCAGATCCACGGGCTGGCCTCCGACCGCGAGGCGCTTCGCGCCCAGGTCGTCGCCGTGTTGGAGCACGTCGGGCTCGCTCCGGCGGAGCAGTACCTCGACAAGTACCCGTCCGATCTCTCGGGCGGCCAGAAGCAGCGTGCGGTGATCGCGCGGGCGATCATCCTGAACCCGGTGATGCTCGTAGCCGACGAGCCCGTCTCGATGCTCGACATGAGCGTGCGCGCGAAGATCCTCGAGCTGATGCTCGGGCTGAAGCGCGATCTCGACCTGACCTATCTGTACATCACGCACGATCTGGCGACGGCGAAGTTCTTCTGCGACCGGATCGCGATCATGTATCTGGGCCGGGTCGTCGAGATCGGCCCCGCCGAGGCGATCTACGCCGACCCGAAGCACCCGTACACGCAGGCGCTCCTCCGAGCGATCCCGGAGCCGGACCCGACGCGCGAGGCGCCGCGCGACCTCCCTCGCGGCGAGGTGCCCGACGCGTCGCGCCCGCCGCTCGGCTGTTCCTTCCACCCCCGCTGCCCGCAGGCGTTCGGCGTGTGCGGCTGGGAGAGCCGCGACCTGCGCGACCTGCTCGAGTCGCGCTGGGCGGTCGGCGGCCGCGAGCGGTTCGAGGCGGAGCGGCATCTGGTCGGCGATCTGGACGTGCTCGGGAAGCCCGCGACGCGGGCCCGGGTTCCGGTCCCGCGAGACGGCGAGCCGGGGGCGCTCCTCGCGATGCTGGAGGGCGCACGCGCCGAGTCGCCGGACGAGCCGTTCTGGTCGGGCGTCGAGTCGCTCACCACCGTCGACGGCGGCGTCGAGGTGACCTGGCAGGACCCGATCGAGCCGCATCTGCGCCGGGTCGGGGACGTCGAGGTCGCCTGCCACCTCCACGACCCGGAGGCCCGGGCGGCGGCAGGCAAGGCCTGACGGCACGAATCGTTTCGCGCCTTTCGGGGCAGGACCGTGACAGATGCGGTCTCCGTGGCGTACAACAAGGGAGATGAGGAAGCCCGTACTCGCGTTCGTCGTGGCAGCTGCGCTCGCCGCCGCCGGCACCCTCGGCTCGTCTGCGTCCGCGCCGGCAGCCCAGGGGAAGGGCGGCGGCCGGCTCGTCGCCTTCGGCTCCTGCGGGGCGTTCCTCTCCTACGCGAAGGGGCAGGCCCGCCGCTTCGTGACGCCCTACGGCATCGGCCGGCCGGTGACCGTGAAGCCGCTCACCCCGTCTGTCCCGGCCGCGGGCACGGCACCCGCGTCGCAGCCCGACTACTCGAGCACGAACGTGCAGGAGCCGGGGGTCGACGAGCCCGACATCGTCAAGACGAACGGCACCACCCTGTTCGCGGTCGAGAGCGGACAGCTCGAGTCGGTCGACGTCGAGAACGGCAAGCCGAAGCTGCTCGACACGATGAAGCTCGACAACGCCTGGGACAGCGAGCTGCTGCTCGCCGGCTCGCACCTGCTCGTGATCTCACGCGGCGGCTCGTGGGTGCAGCCGCTGCCCGCGCAGCCGGCGGCGATGATCGCACCGCTTCCGTCCTCGGCGACGCTCACCGAGATCGACGTCTCCGACCCGTCGTCGCTGAAGGTCGTGCAGACGCTGCGGATCGACGGCGCGTTCCTCGATGCGAGGATGATCGGCAGCAGCGTGCGGATCGTCACCTCGACCTCGCTTCCGCACAAGCTGCCGTACGCGACTCCGTCCGGCTCCGGTTCCTCGGCGCAGACGGCGGCGGCCGCGAAGAACCGCGCCGTCGTCGCCTCGTCACATCTCTCCACCTGGCTTCCGACCTACCGGCTCGGCAAGCGTGCGGCGAAGCCGCTCGTCTCCTGCCGCAAGATCCGCCACGCGTCCGGGTTCACCGGGCTCGGGATGCTGACCGTCACGACGCTCGATCTCGCCAAGGGCATCAAGCCGATCGACTCGACGGCGATCATGACCGACGGCCGGATCGTCTACGCCTCGCCCTCCGACCTCTACGTCGCGACCGAGCGCTGGTCGGCTCGCCCTCTTCCGGCAACCCCGACCGTCGCCCCGAACGACGCGACGACGGAGATCCACGACTTCGACATCTCCGACCCCGCGAAGACGAGCTACGTCGGCAGCGGCACGGTGCCGGGCTACCTGCTGAGCCAGTGGTCGCTGTCGGAGTACCAGGGTGTGCTGCGAGTGGTCAGCACGCAGGCGCCCGCATGGTGGGGCTCGAGCCCGGACAGCCAGTCGACCCTGACGACGCTGCGTGCGCAGGGCGGCAAGCTCGTCGAGGTCGGGCAGGTCAGCGGGCTCGGCAAGGGCGACCGGGTGTACGCGGTCAGGATGATCGGCGACACCGGCTACGTCGTCACGTTCAGGCAGGTCGATCCGCTCTACACCCTCGACCTGCACGATCCCGCGAGTCCGAAGGTGCTCGGCACGCTCGATCTTCCCGGCTACTCGTCGTACCTGCACCCGATCACCGACTCGCTGCTCCTCGGGATCGGCCAGAACGTCGACACGTCGACCAACGAGCCGAGCGGCACGCAGGTGTCGCTCTTCGACGTCTCCGATCTCGCGCACCCGAAGCGCATCGCGCATACGACCCTCGGCCAGGGCTGGTCGGCCGCCGAGTCCGACCACCACGCCTTCCTCTACTGGCCGGCGACCGGCCTCGTCGTCGTCCCGTTCGGCCAGCAGGCGGTGGCGATGCACGTCTCCCGGTCGGGCATCGACGAGCTCGGCCGGATCGTCCACACGCAGGCGCAGCAGTCGCAGCTGCCGCAGATCGACCGCTCCGTCGTCGCCGGACCTGCACTCTTCACGGTCTCGAGCGGCGGCGTCGCCTCGAACGCCCTCTCGAACCTCGCGCACCTCGGCTGGCAGGCCTTCCCGCCCGGGCAGCCGACACCGGTGCCGCTCCCGATCGCCCCGGTCCCGCTCCGTAGCTCAGGTGCGGCGGCCCGACTGCCGCCGTCGCAGGCCAGCTAACCTGTGCCCGCCTGCCCTCTTAGCTCAGCTGGTAGAGCACCTCCATGGTAAGGAGGGGGTCGACGGTTCGAGTCCGTCAGAGGGCTTCGAAAAGGCAAGCAAATGGCCTTTTTCTATGCTTGCGCGGCGTCTGCAGTTCCGACATGCCTATCCCCAGGAGTTATCCCCGTAGTGGAGCGAGGCTTGGCTTTTCGGCTTGGGCAGCCGGTTCGCGCGGAATGGAGCACCTCCCTGCGACGGAGGTGCTCGCCACTCGACTTCACCAGCCTTCAGCGGCGAGGAGGCTCAACAGCTTCGGGCGGCGGCGGTGCGCTTCGCGGATCCGCTCGACGTCGTCCGCGAACTCCTCCTCGCGTGCGTGGTCGGTCAGCGTCTTCCGGATCTCGCGGAGCAGCGCGACCGCCTCGTGGTAGGCGCGCACGTCGGCCTGCTCGAGAACCTTGTCGAGCAGACGGCGGTAGACGTCGATCGACTCGTCGGGGTGGCGCTCCCGTCGTGCGTCCGCGAGCTGTCGCCAGAGGCGGCTCTCGCAGCCGCCCTCGACTGCATCGGCCCAGGCTGCGTCGAGGTCACCTTCGTCGAGTTGGGCGCGCACCACCTCGGACCGGTCGCGGTGGAAGTAGCGACTAGCCGGACGGGCCTCGGCAGCGGGATCGCGGAGCAGCTGCAGCGCGGCCGTGCGCCGCTCCGCCCAGTCCGGCAGAGCCGACGGCCGTCTCCCGCAGCTCGCGGTACGTCGAGGAGCGAGGCTCGGCGGCGAACGCTCGCTCGGCGAGCGCGACCGCGTCGTCGACCTGGCCGTCGCGCACGTAGGCACGGATCAGCCGCGAACGCAGCCGCTCGTCCGCCGCCGGTGGAAACGAGCTCAATCCACGCTCGAGCCACACGAGGGCTTCGCGTTCGCGGCCAGCCTGCTCGAGCTCCTCGGCAATCTCGCAGAACCGATACGGCGCCGACAGGTCCTTCGCGAGCACCGAGACGAGCTCGTCGACGTTCCCATCCGCGCGGGCGAGGCTCTCGCGCAGCCTGGTCACGGTGAAGCGGCGTCCGTCGTGGAAGCCGAAGACGCGAGACTCGGCCGGCGGCAGCGGCGGCAGCGCCTCCCATTCTCGCTCGAGCCTCGCCCGGTGGGCGGCCAGGCCCTCCTCGCCGAGCACGTCGGCGTAGCGCTGGGGAGCGTCGAGGAACCACTCCCAGTTGCTCTTCAGCGCGAACTCGACCAGCCGCACCGCCAGTCGCTTCGGCTCCGGCCGCGCCGCGTCGCACGCGGCGAGGTGGAGGTCGGAGACGCGGTCGAGCACGCCGCCCATGTGCCCGTTCGAGTCGTCGATCCTGCTCAGCGCGGTGTCGAGGCGCGCCATCACGTGCTCGGCCAGCACGACCACGTCGGCGGCCCGGCCGGCCGTGATCAGGGCCTCGAGCACGTCGAGGAGCCCGTGCACCCGCTGCGCGTAACCGGCCGCGCCACGCCAGTCGACAAAACCCGAGATCCGAATCCGCGACGTCAACTCTTTCCGGAAGGCGGCGAGATCGAATTCGCCGGACGCGGCCGCCTGCTCCGCGCGAAGTGCCGTCAACGCGACCTCGTCGCGCTCCGCCAGCGAGAGCAGGCGCGCAACGAGCTGCTCCCGGCTCAACCCTGACAGGTAAGCGCGGAGTCGCTCGTCCGACGAAGAGCCCACGTACTGATCATCCCTGCGACGTCGCCCGAATCCAATCCGCCAACTCCCGCTCGGAGACCTCGCCGGCAGCCACTCGCTCGATCATCGCAACTGTCTCGTCCGCGGAAGGCGGCACCCACTCGACGCCGTTGCGGGCCAGGAACTCGAGCAGCCCAAGGTAGGCGACACGCTTGTTCCCGTCCGGGAGCGGATGATTCCGCGCCAGGCGGACGCACAGCACGGCCGCCTTGTCGACGACGTCCGGGTACAACTCGACGCCCGCGAACGCTGCCGCCGGCGCATGGAGCGCCGATTCGGCGAGACCAATGCCGGGCCAGCGCGCGATCTCCTCGGCGGCAATGCCGAGGACGGCCTCGGCGATCAGCAGGCCCTCAGCGGGCGAGCCGCTCGAGGATCTCGCGATCGCGCTCCATCACCGCGTGGAGACGCTCACGGAACGCCTTGTCCTTGCGCTTGCGCGCGATGTGCTCGGAGATCGCCTCGCGTACCGCGTCGGAGACGCTGATCCCCTCCGCCCGCGCGACCGCCTCGAGCTCGTCCGCCTGGTCGGCCTGCAACCGCAGCGTCATGTTCTTCCGTTCGGCCATCTTGGTATCAAGATACCACACCACCTCGGCGTCGAGAGGCAAGATCCTGCGGGAGGTTTCTCGAAGCGGACCCGAGCCGCCTCGGCAGCCCCGGAACCTGCCCCCATGACCTGGCCGCGAATCTCGATTCTCGGCCCTCTCTCGGACTCTCTGGGCATCCCCACCTTGTGCCCGCCTCAGTGGAGGGCGTCCAGGAGAGCGTCGACGCCGGGGAGCAGCAGCGGCTCGCGGAGGAACTCATCGATCCCGGCCAGCGACCTTGCCCTCACCTCCGGATCGACAGCGGCGATCCACATCGTGAGGTGGCGTTGGCCGATGTGGAGGAGCTGGGCGATCGCGAGACCGAGGTCTGCCCGTCCGCGGATCCGACCGGTTCCGCCGGCGGCGAGGTACGCGTCGTACAGGGTGCGCTGGCGCGCGGCGTCGCCATGGCCGAACTCGAAGATCACCATCGCGATCTCGCGCGTAGGGTCGCCGGGACCGGCGTTGTCGAAGTCGATCACGAACGGCCGACCGTCGCTGCTTCGCAGGTTGTCGGCCCACAGGTCCAGGTGACAGGTCTGTACCGGACGCATCGGGGTCAGGGTCTTCTCGATCTCCAGCAGGTCGGGGAGCAGTTCCGCCAGCCGGTCGGCGTACGGCGCGCCTGCGGCGCGCGAAGCCTCGAGCGCGCCCAGCCACTCCGTCTGCCCGATCGGCGCCTCGAACCAGGGGTCGATCTCGGACGTCGGCCACGGGTGGCGCACCTGGTGGAGCCTGGCGACGAGCCTGCCGACCGCGGCCGGATCGAGTGTCGGGTCGGGGTCGGCGAGCTCGGCCCACGCGTACGTACGAACATGCTCGCCGTCGACCCGCGCCGCAAAGCGGCCTGTGGTTGCCCGCAGCGGCTCGGCTGTCGGGATGCCGGCCTCCCAGCACACGCGGTGAAACGCAGAGCTCGCCTCGGCGTCGGCGACCGACCAGCTCCCGAAGTCCTGCTTCACCGCGAACGTGCCATGATCGGTCTCGAGTCGGCGGACCTCGCCGACCTCCCCCCTCGCCACCGGCTCACTCAACGAGGTCGCGCACCCGAGCCCGAACGCATCCGCGACGGCCTGAGCGTGCATCTCCATAGCGTGCCGTATCCGCCGAACCGTTCTGACCTCCTCTGCTACTCGGAGGGGTGTTCTCCTCGAAGCTGTCGCTCGCGGCGTGCGCGGTGAGGCGGGCTATCGACCGCGGTTTTCGATGTTCTGCTTCAGGCAGGCGTGGGCTCCGCTGAAGCGGCGGCGGACGAGCGGCGCGGCGAGGGCCGGACCACCTCCCTGTGCGGAGAAGCGAAGCAGCGTGCCGGTTCCGTCTGGCTCGAGGTCCCAGCGGCCGTCGATGGGCAGCGGTCCCGAGATCACACGAATGCCGAATCGGCGGTCGGGCTGGTAGTCGACGATCTCGGTGACGGATTCGATGCGGCGTCCGAGCATCCGGCGCAGCTCGCGGAAGCGCGTGCCCGCTGCGATCGGGCCTGGGGTGAGCTGCTCGACCTCGGCTGTTCCCTGCCAGTCGTGCAGGTTGCGGGGGTCGGCGAGGTAGGCGAAGACCTCGGCCGGTGGACGCTCGATTCTCGTCTCGAGCTCCACACGGATCACGCGTTCACCTCTCTCATCCGCGACTCGACGGCGGGAGGCTGCCCGCGGCGGCTTCCGAAGCTGCGGTCGTGTCCGGATGCGACGCGGGTGGCGGCGTAGGCGGCCGTCGAGAAGAGCGCCAGGGCGTTGACCGCGTGCAGGACGGCGAGCGCGGGCACGGCGAGGGTGGCGAAGCCGAGCGCCGCCTGCAGCGCCATCAGGCCGACCACGATCGCCGCCCAGCGCAGGCCGCGAACGACGCTCCGCCGGGTAAGGAACGCGACGATGAGGAAGGCGAGGGCGAGCAGCGGCAGCCAGAGGGCGCCGAGCTCGCCGTGCAGGTCGAAGCCGGTCTTGCCGCCGTAGTCGACGTTGCTGCCCTCGGCGAACGTGTCGTGGGTTGCCGTGTGGTGGTCGTCGTAGATCCAGTGGCCGAGGCCGGCGATGGCGTAGGCGATCAGGGCCGCCTGGACGATCACGCCGACGGCCACGAGCGACGCGAGGGTGCGGTAGATCCTCATCGGGTCTCCTTCCGGATGGCCGGGCGGCCGGGGTCGCGCTCGCACACCACGAGGAGGGCGGCGCAGGCGAGCAGGACGAGCAGCCAGGCAAGGCCGCTCGCGGGTCGATAGGTCGGTAATCCGATCGGCGCCAGCAGCACCCACGCACGCAGCGGCTCAACGGCGACGACGAGGACGACCACCCCGAACGTCAGCGCCCCCGCGAGGTCGCCGGGGGCGAAGCGGCCGGTCCGACGCAGGGCGGCTGCGCAGGCGAGCCCGACGGCGACGCTGCCGGCCGCGACCGGCACGAGCCTCACCCAGCCGCTGATCCGGTCGACCGTGTCGAGCCAGAGAACGGCTGTCGAGCCCACCGTGAACGGGACCAGGGCGAGCGGAAGCCGCCAGACCACCCGGACCGAACGGCCGCTCGGGGCGGCATCAGCCACCTCGGCGGAGTCCTCGTCAAGAACGTACGCGGCCGTGGCGCCGCAGAGGCCGAGCCCGAGCAGGGACAGCGGGAAGGCGAGCTGGCCGGGACCGACGGCCGCGGTGATCGCGAACAGCGCGGTCGCGGTGAGGGAGCCGCCGACGAGGACGGGCCAGGGCGCTGCCCGGACGACGGCTCTTCCGACGGTGGCGCTCACGGCAACGGCGGCAGCGGCGTCCGGGAGTCGACGACGGCGGTGCCGTCGCTCGAGCTGTCGTGGGTGACCGAGTAGCCGGTCGCGACGGCGAGCGTGAACGAGCTCAGCGCCACCGCGCCCGCGATGCCTGTCGCACGCCACACGGCTCGTCGCGCTGGCCCCTGCGCCCCGTGCAGGAGTGCGGCGCATGCCGCCAGGGCCGCCAGCGCCAGTGTCCAGACGGCGAACCAGGCCGGCGAGCCGGTGAGCGAGCGCACCACGGTCGGCACCCACGCCGAGCCGTCGCCGTTCGTCTCCACCCAGGCGGTGTAGGGCGTCAGCATGTGCAGGAAACGGGCCGGCCAGCCGGCGGCGTCCATGTGCTGGGAGGGCCGATAGGCAGCGAGCATGCTCCAGACGATCACGGCGACCGCGACGAGCAGCGCCGCGCCCGGGAACCGCAGCCAGCGTCCGACGGCGACACCGAGCAGCGGCCCGCCCAACGATGCGATCACGGGCAGCACGAGCAGGATCAGGTACCGCTCGCTGCCGCTGAAGACGCCATAGACGTAGTCGGGCCGAGGATCGTGACGGGCGAGGGCGAGCTGGTAGAAGCCGACGACGACCAGGCCCGCCACGGCAGGAACGAGGCAGGAGAGGCAGAGAGCGGCCGTTCGGGTCACCTCGGAGACCGGCGCCGCATCGACGACCTCGGCGGTGCGCCGCAGCGACGCGGTCAGGCGGGCGGCGACGACGAGCCCGAAGATGCCGAGGAAGAAGGCCGGCACGACCTGGTGGTCGAGCTCGACCGGCCCGTACTCGCCGCCGCTGGCGAGGAGCGCCAGCAGGAAGCCGGCCAGGAAGACGGGATGGCGGGCGAAGCGCTTGGCCTCGATCCAGCCGAGGCCCGCCAGCGACGAGCGGGTTCTCGGCACGGCTAGGGCGATCTTTGCTGTCGTCATGCCGCCACCTCCGATTCGGCTTCGGTGACGCCGCGCAGCAGCAGGTAGGCGTCTTCCAGCGTCGGCTCCACCAGTTCCGCGTCCGGCGGCGCGTCGCCCAGGTTGCGGTAGCGACCGGTTGCGGTGCGCCAGGAGACCTGGGCGCGCGGGTCGGGCGCGTCGCCCAGCCAGACCCGCCCGTGCGCCTCCCGCACGAGTGCGGGGACGCTGCCCTGGAAGCTCACCGAGCCGTTGTCCAGCACGATCACGCGCTCGCAGAGCGCGGCGACGTCTTCCGTGTGGTGGGTGGCGATGACGACCGTCGCGGCGCGGCCGCGCTCGGCCAGGA
Organism: uncultured Thermoleophilia bacterium; assembly: GCA_963784765.1. Lineage (GTDB taxonomy): Bacteria > Actinomycetota > Thermoleophilia > Gaiellales > Gaiellaceae > PALSA-600. Next base: position 197,038 of record CAWASP010000015.1, on the reverse strand, counting down.
CCTGGCGGAGCGATACCCGCTGCTCCGGGTCGAGTCCGGTGGTGGGCTCGTCGAGCACGAGCAGCTCCGGCGAGCCGAGCAACGCCTGCGCCAACCCGACGCGACGGCGCTGGCCGCCGGAGAGCGTGCGAAGCCGCTTGGCCGCCCGGTCGGCAAGACCGACGTCCTCGAGCACCCGTCGCACCTCGGCTCGTCTGGCTCCAGGCTCCTCGATCTCCTTGAGGACGGCCATGTAGTCGATGAAGCGGTAGGCGGTGAAACCGCGCGGGTAGCCGAGCTCCTGCGGCAGGTAACCGAGCCGGCGCCGGACCTCGGTACGCTCCGCGCCGTCGGCGGGGTCGCGTCCGAGGATGCGGACGCTGCCGGCGTCGGCGCTCAGGATCGTGGCCAGGATGCGCAGAAGCGTCGTCTTGCCGGCGCCGTTCGGGCCGAGCAGGCCGACGACGCCGGAGGTCACCTCGAGGTCGACGCCGCTGAGCGCCATGGCTCCCTTGAAGCTGCGCGAGACCCCGTTCAGCTCGATGGCCGGTGTCACGATCACGGCTCCCTTCCCGCTCGGGTGAGCGACCAGTTGTCGGGCAGACGCCAGGCGTCTTTCGAAGAAGCGGCACGCACGGTCAGAACGAGCACGCCGGCAAGCATGAGTGCGGCGTAGCCCACGAGTGCAGCCGGCGCCAGCACCGTCAGGATGTCCCCGTAGCGTGCGCTCGCCGCCACGGCGCAGATCCACGCGATCGCCACCGCCGCAGCCGCAGCCGACGGATCGACCCAGACACTCGCCCCGAGCACCGCAACCGTGAAGGCCAGCGAGGGCAGCACCCAGGCGACCGCACCCGTACCTCGCCAGGGCAGGAGGAGGCCGGCGGCGACCAGAATCGGCATCGCCGTGACGAGCACCGACGCGGTCCGCAGCAGAACCAGTCTGATCATCCGGTACGGGGCACTCACGACGAGCTCGTAGCTCGGATCCGTGGACGGGCCGTAAGTGGCGGCCACGCCCGCGACCGGAAGCAACGGCGCGAGGAGCAGGAACACGGCCCGGCCCCCGTCATGGCCCAGCAGCGAAGCCAGCAGGATGAAGCCGAGCACCAGACCCAGCGCGGCAACCCAGGCGACACGCAGGACGGGGGCCGCGCCGATCACGACCGCATCCCCCACCCCGAGGCCCAAGCGCCTCAGCGCGCGCTCGACCTGCCCCGACCGGCCGACGGACACTTCCGCGAGCACGTGATCCCAGTCGCCCGGAACGCTCTCGATCGGGACGAGGCCCGCGACGGCGTTCCGGCACTGCTCGCACCGAACCAGGTGCTGCTCGACCGAAGCGCCGGCGATCGGCCCTGATGTGCCCTCCACCCAGGTGCTCAGCACCGCCGGGTCGATGTGCCAGCCGGTCATAGTCCTCCCTCCAGGAGCTCGCGGCGCAACTGCGCCCGGGCGCGAAACAGCCTCGTCTTCACGGTGTTCGTCGGCACTCCGAGCAGACGGGAAGCCTCGCGAGCGGTCAGCCCGTCCAGCACCGTCGCCTGCACCACGGCACGCATCTCCGGCGACAACCGTGCAAGCGCGCTACCCAGGTCTCCGTACTCGACTCCTGCCAGCACCTGCTCCTCGGCGCTCGCCTCGAAGCCGCCGCGCACCTCCTCGAGCAGCACCTCCCCGGCCGCTCCACGGCGACGAAGCCGCGACACGAGCCGGCGCACGGCAACACCCCACAGCCAGCCGGCCACCTCACCCTCGCCGCGATACGAACCAGCGCCACGCCAGACCGCGACAAAGGTGTCCTGCAGCACCTCCGCCACCACACCGTCGTCGTTGCAACGACGTTTCAGACGGACCGACAGCCACGGTGCATGTCGCTCGTACAGAGCCTTCAGCGCGACGGTGTCGTCGGCTGCGACAGCCCCCAGCAGCTCAGCGTCCGACGCCGGTGTACGTCCCTCCACGACCTACCTGTCGCCACACGTGCGCGAAATGGTTCCCACCTCCCGGAGGAACACCGGCAAAGCGGCCGGAGCGGCGCCACGTGCAGGGAGACGCGGACGCCGCGCGACCGGATCGAAATCTCCATGCTAGGGAGGAGTGGACGCGTGCGCGAGAGGGATTCGGCGGCTCATCGGCTCCGCTACGCCGGCGGGATGGAGCGGGAACTCACGGCCCCCGAAAGGCGTAGTCGATCCGATTGCGGGTCTGGCCACGACAGGGTGGGTGACCCCAGGCGACCGACAGGAGCCTCGCGATGACGACGACGTTCGCAGCAACGTTCCCGACGCTGGCCCGTCGGGAGATGCCATCCGTGGAGGACGCCTACCTACTGCTGCGAAACGGCGCGGGACGCCTGCGCGACCCTGACGCTCGAGCTCGATCGGCACGGATGCACCCGCCGCCAGCGTCTGCCGCTGGCCGATCGCTCGCCATCTCGAGGATGCAGCTTCGACCTGAGCGATCTTCCCCGCCGCCCGGCCGACGCAGGCATCGGTCTGGCAGTGCGCGCGAGCGTCCTCCACCCCAGGGCGCCTCCGCGCAGCGCATCTCTGAGGGGAACACTGAGGGAACACCCGCCCGACCAGCCACGGGTACGCGCGGTCACTCGTCCCCGGGCGATTCCTCTTTCCTGCGCGGCTCTCGTGCCCGCGGCTTCCCCGCCGTGCCCGCGCTTCCCGCCTCGTCGCTCGATGGTAAGGAGGGGGTCGACGGTTCGAGTCCGTCAGAGGGCTTCACGAGAGGCCAGAAATGGCCTCTTTGTTGTCTCGACGCGATACAGCGGTTCCTCGAGCCGCCCGCGACATGTCCCCAAGACCTCTCCCCAGCGTCGTCCAGATCACAGCATCGTGGCTCGAGAGGAGGCCGGTGTGGTGGTCGCCGCTGGCACTGCCGCAGCCGCGGCCAGCACCGCAATTGGGATGAGCCCGCTGGCGAGGTGGTCGCCGGGTGAGGTTCCCGCAGCCGGCTGGAGCACGTTGTCGTCGAGAAAGTGGAGGTATACGGCTCCGGCCGCGAGCAGGAAGAACACGTACTCGCGTCTCAGGGATGTGTCTCGGAAACTCTGGGGTGGTCATTTGCGCTCTCTCCGATCGGGCGACGGAGTGGTCGCATCACTGCGATACGACCACTCCGCCTGTCCTCTCGCGTGGCTCCTACAGGCCCGTCTCGAGCGCCGGCGGCGCCGTCTGGGGCTTTGGTGTGTCGAGCGTCCCGCCGTGGTCGAGGCGCGGTAGCCACTCGAGCCAGGTGGGCAGGTACCAGTTCCGCTCGCCGAGCAGCATCATCGACGCGGGCAGAAGTACGGCCCTGACGATCGTGGCGTCGATGAGGATCGCAGCGGCGAGCCCGATCCCGAGTTGCTGCAGCAGGATGATCGAGCCGCTCGCAAAGACAGCGAACACGAGCACCATCACGATTGCGGCGCTCGTGACGACGCTCGCTGTCGTCTTGATGCCGTGTGCGACCGCGTCGCGGGTCGACAGGCCGGCGTCTCGTGCTTCGCGGACTCGGCTGATGATGAACACGTGGTAGTCCATCGAGAGCCCGAAGAGGATCACGAACAGGAAGATGGGCAGGAACGACATGACGCCGCCGGTGTAGTCGAAGCCGATCAGCCCCTTGCCCCAGCCGTGCTGGAAGACGAGCACCAGGACGCCGTAGGCGGCAGCGACGGAGAGCAGGTTGAGGATGACCGCCTTCGCCGCGATCACCAGAGAGCGGAACGAGACGAGCAGCAGGACGAAGGCAAAGACGAGCACGAACGCGAACACCAGCGGCGCAGACGTCTTCATGCCGGAGCGCGTGTCCATGCCGATCGCGGTCGCGCCGGTTACGCCGTACTCGGCGTCGTCGAGCGTGCCGAGCGTCGCCGGCACGATCTCGTTGCGAAGACGCGTGACGCCCGACTCGGAGGCTGCATCGCTGCCGTTGCCGGCGAGCGGGACGGTGACCTTCTCTGCCGTGCCGCGTGAGTTGATCTCGGTGTCGATGGATGACCCGTGCGGTGCGACCGTCGCGGCTGCTTGCTTCCGAAGGTCGGCCACCGCCGCCTGGATCGAGGGAGCCTTGACGTTCGCCGCCTTGACGACGACGGTTGCGGTGTGCAGCTCGGTCGGGAACGCCTTCTCGATCCGGTTGTAGGTCTGGACCGCCTTGAGGTTCTGCGGGAGCGCCTCGGGCGTGACCTGCACCGTCTTCATGCCGACCGCCGGGAGCGCGATTGACGAGGAGAGCACCGCCGGCGACAACCGTCGAGAGGACGGGCCGCGCCAGCACGCGATCGAGGATGCGGCCCCACACCGCGGCCCTCGCCGTCGTCACGCTGGAGGCGATGCAACAACGGGATGCGTCCGCGGTTGACGCGGTCGCCGAGCTTCGAAAGCAGCGCCGGAAGAACTGTTAGCGACCCGAGCATCGCGAGCGCGACGACCATGATCGTGCCGAGCGCGAAAGACGAGAACGTGGGATCGCCGGCGAAGAACATTCCCGCCATCGCAACCATGACAGTGCAGCCGGAGATCAGGACCGACCGCCCCGAGGTCGCCGCCGCGGCCTCGAGTGCGGCTGACTCGCCGCGGCCGCGGGAGCGTTCCTCTCGCTCGCGCTTCAGATAGAAAAGCGAGTAGTCGACGCCGACGGCGAGTCCGATGAGCAGGATCACCTCTTTGACCTGCGCGTCGACCGCCATCAGATGGCTGGGGAGGGCGATCAGGGCCATCGTTGCGATCACCGATGTGAGCGCCAGCAAGAGTGGAATGCCGGCGGCGAACAGCGCCCCGAAGGCGATGAGCAGGATGACGAGGGTGACCGGCAGCGAGAGGAGGCCGGCCTTGCCGAGGTCCTTGCTGAACTGTCCGTCGACCTCTCGTGCCGAGCTGCCGTCACCGAACTCGGCGATCGTCAGGTCGGGATGTGCCTTCTGCACGGCCGCGACGGCGTCCTCGACCGGCTTGGAGATGTTCTGTGCGTCTTCGGGGGAGCTCTTGAACTCGAAGTTGACGAGTGCCGAGTGGCGGTCGGCCGAGATCTGGCTGCCGTTGCCGCGGGCGTAGGGCGAGTCGACGCCGCTGACGATGGTGAATGATCGGACACTGGCGAGGACATCTGCGACGGCGACACGGAATGCACGATCGTCCGCGGTCAGCGTCGTGCTCTGGACGAGTACCGCTTCGCTCGCCCTCGGGCTGAATTCGCGATCGATCAGTCTGGTCGCGTGACCTGACTCACCGGGGATCGCGTCGTTCTGCTCGAGCTCGACCGTCCCTGCCGCGTTGCCGATCAAGATCGCGACGACGACGAGTCCCAGCCACCCGAAGATCGCGATCTTCCGGTGCCGTGCGCTCCAGCGGCCCATGCGAGCCGCCAGGTTGTTGTTCTTGTCCTTCAACGGGGTCACGAAGATGCTCCTTTCAGCTCTGCAGCTGGGGATCGAGGGATTCCGTGCCCGCCCGCTCATGGGCGGGCAGGAAGCGGAAGACGACGGCGGCGGCGGTGATCGCAAGCGCCGCCGCGACGAGGAGACCGATGCCCATCGCCTGCGTGAACGCCTCGCCGGCCGTGGCGAGCAGGCCGGTGGCGGCTTCGTGTGGGAGATGGGCGGCGATCGCGGTCGCGGCGCCGACCGAGTCCCCTGCTCGGGCCTGTGCGTCGGCGGGGAGGCCGACGAACGAGCCGTCCACGTCGTTGGAGTAGAGGGAGCCGACGAGCGAGCCGATCACGGCCACGCCGAGCGCTCCCGAGACCATGCGTGCGACGGTGTTGGTCGCCGAGGCGACGCCGGACTTGGCAGCCGGCACCGCACCGACGACCGCGCTCGTCGCTGGCGCCATCACCCAGCCCGTCGCCAGCGCGAGGCCGAAGAACCACAGCGCCAGCGGTAGTGCTCCGGTCTGGCGCTCCCAGAGCGTCGTCAATGCCAGCATGAGGGCGAGCCCGCTCAGACCTGCTGCGACGACCCGTGCAACGCCCAGCCGCTCGGCGGCCCTGCTGGACGAGCCGGCGCCCATCATCAGTCCGAGCGCGATCGGGCTCATGATCGCGCCAGCCTTGATTGCGCTGTAGCCGTGGACGAACTGGAGGTACTGGGTCAGCGCGAAGATTCCGCCGAGGAGGGCGAAGAAGGCAACGCTCACGGCAGTCGTGCCGACGCTGAAGCCGGCGCTGCGGAAGAAGCCGAGGTCGAGCATCGGCTCGTCGACGCGGCGCTCCCACCACAGGAACGCGGCCAGCAAGCCGACCGACGCGGCAAGGAGTCCGAGGACGAGACCGGAGGTCCAGCCTTCGCCGGGCGCCTCGATGATCGCGTAGACGAGGAGGCTGAAGCCGGCGGTCGAGAGCGCAGCACCAAGCAGGTCGAACGAACCGGGCCGGGGATCGCGGCTCTCCGGGACGTAGCGGATCCCGAGCAGGAGGGCGACCGCCGCGAACGGCACGTTGACCATGAAGACGGACGACCAGTCGAACCACTCGAGCAGCAACCCCCCGATGAGCGGGCCGAGCCCGATCCCGACCGCGGCCAGCGCCGCCCAGATCGCGATCGCCTTCGCCCGCTCCTTGCCGGTGAAGACGTTGGCGATGATCGAGAGGGTGGCCGGCATGATCAGCGCCGCCCCCACCCCCATCGCCCCGCGCACCGCGATCACCTGGTCGGCGGAATCAGCGACCAAGGCGCCGAGGCTCGCCAGTCCGAAGATCGAGATCCCGGCCTGCAGCGCACGCTTGCGCCCGAAGCGATCGCCGAGCACACCGAAGACGAGCAGCAGCCCGGCGAAGACGAGCAAGTAGGAGTCGACCATCCACTGCAGCTTCGAAGGCGAGGCGTCGAACTCGTGCTGCAGGGTCGGCAGGGCGACGTTGAGGATCGTGTTGTCGAGCCCGATGATCACGAGGCTCAGCGACAGCACGGCGAGCGTCTTCCAACGCCTCGCGTACTGAACGGGGTTGATCGTCATCAGACCGTGCTCCTCTCGGGTGCGCGCGAGCCGACGTCGCCGAAGGAGGCGCCGAGCTCCGCCGCGTAGGCGAACGGGTGCTGGAAGGCGACAAGCGCGTCAGCGCCCGCCACGTCGATCTCGAAACGCTCGTCGACCTTGGCGTCGTCGACGGCGACCTTGATGTGACCGGTTTTCCTGTTCCACAGGAGCGAGACGACGAGGCCGTCGTTCTCGCGGAGCGCGAGCTCACTCCAGGCGTGGTTCGGAGACGATGTGTTCATAGCTCCTCCCTTTGAGTTGCGGCTGCGTAGCCCGGTCACGGGATCCGCACCTCGCTGACGGGGACGGCCGTCGTGCGCTCGGCGACGAAGAAGGGCAGCAGCGCGAGCGCGTTCTCCTCGCTTGCGGCATCCACCGTCCACCAGATCGAGTGGCCGCCGGAACCGCAGGAAGCAAGCGCGCACTTGCGCCGCAGCGGGCTCGCGAAGCCGGCAAAGGCGGCGAAAACGACGCCGCACTCGTCGGCGTCGTGGTGATGGTCGAGCAGGTACTGAGGCATGCGCCGACCCTGGCGCAGCACAGCCGTCGCGACATCGGGCGGCAACCCTGGATCGGCCACCCTGATTTCTCGATTCGCCGCCCCTGAATTAGGGTGGACCGCAGGAAAGCAACAGATGGCAGGCGCCACCCACCTGGTCGGCCGCGGGTCGGAGCTCGACGCGATCGACCACCTCCTCGCGCAGGTCGGCGAGGGCCAATCCGCGGCCCTTGAGCTCGTCGGCGAGCCCGGCATCGGTAAGACGCGCCTCCTCGCCGAAGTGGCCGCCCGCGCGGACACGCGCGCGTTCCTCGTCCTGGCGGGCCGAGCCGGCGAGCTCGAGCTCGATCTGCCGTTCTGGGTCTTCGTCGACGCCCTCGACGAGTACGTCCACGGCCTCGACCCCCACCGCCTTCACAGCCTGAGCAACGACGTCCGCGCCGAGCTCGCAACCGTCTTCCCCTCACTGGCCGGCCTCGCGACCGGCAGGACTGCGATCCAGCATGAGCGCTACCGCAGCCACCGCGCCGTCTGCGTCCTGCTCGAGACGCTCGCGCAGACCCAGCCGGTCGTCCTCCTGCTCGACGACGTCCACTGGGCAGATGCGGCTTCGGTCGAGCTACTCGGCGCACTCCTCCACCGACCCCCGGCCGCGCAAGTACTCATCGCGCTCGCCGCACGACCGCGACAGATGGGCCAGCGGCTCGGCGCCGCGGTCGAACGGGCACACCGCGCCGGCACAATCACACGGATCGAGCTCGGCGCGCTCAGCCCAGACGAGGCGCGCGAGCTGGTCGGCGACGACGTTGACGCGACCGGCCTGTACGAGGACACCGGTGGCAATCCGTTCTACCTGGAGCAGCTAGCGCGTCTCGTGGAACGTCGCGGCACACCGGCGACGGCCGCCGACGAGACCTCACTGGCAGGCGTCGACGTTCCAGCTGCGGTCGCGGCGGCCCTCACGGAGGAGCTTGCACTGCTGTCCAAGGGGGCCCGCATCGTCCTCGAGGGTGCCGCCGTCGCAGGAGACCCCTTCGACCCCGAGCTCGCGGCCGCGGCCGCCGGAGCCGCCGAGGCTGCGTCGATCGACGCGCTCGACGAGCTGCTGCGCCTGGATCTCGTCCGCCCGACCGATGTTCCCCGGCGCTTTCGCTTCCGCCACCCGCTCGTGCGCCGTGCCGTATACGAGTCAATGCCCGGCGGCTGGCGGCTCAGCGCCCACGAACGCTGCGCCGATGCCCTCTCCGTCCGCGGCTCCCCCGCCTCGGCCATCGCTCACCACGTCGAACTCTCCGCACGCCAAGGAGACGACGCCGCGATCGCGCTCCTCGAACAGGCTGGAGAGGCGGCAGCTCCGCGCGCACCAGGGAGCGCGGCGCGCTGGTTCGGCGCAGCGCTCCGTCTCTTGCCGGCGTCTGCGTCGAGCGACCGCCGCGTCGAGCTACTGCTAGCCCGCTCCGAAGCGCTCGCCGCCACCGGCCAACTGGGCGAGAGCCACGCAGCGCTCCTCGAAAGCATGAACATCGTCCCGGCGGAAGCCGAGTCGTTGCGCGTCCGCGTCACCGCTGCCTGCGCGCGCGTCGAGCACCTCCTCGGCCGCTACAAAGAGGCGCACGCGCATCTCGAGACCGCGCTCCTCGGTCTCCAGGACCCGAACTCCGCGCAAGGGGTTGAGCTCATGATCGAGCTCGCCGGCGACAGTCTCTACCACGGCGATTACGACGCAATGCGTGCCTGGGCGAGGCGAGCCGTCGATGCGGCAGCGCCACTGGACGACGAAGCGCTGGTCGCAGCGGCGCAGGCGATACGCGCCCTGGCGAGCGCAGTGGGCGGTCGCGCAGCGGAGGGGCAGACGTATGCCGGCGAAGCCGCGGCTCTCATCGACCGTCTCTCCGACGAGGATCTCGGACGGCGCGTCGACGCGCTCGCACACCTGGCGACGGCCGAGTTCTACCTCGAGCGGTTCGCGGACGCGGGGTCTCACGCCGAGCGCGCGCTCACGATCGGCCGCACGTATGGCAAGGGCGATCTCTTCCCGCTCATCGTCCCCATGCTCGGAGGCAGCCTCTGGGTTCGGGGCAGGATGGCCGAAGCCGGCGAAGTTCTCGACGGCGCGATCGCATCCGCGCGGCTCGTCGACAACCCGCAAGGACTCGCCTGGAACCTCTTCAACCGGTCCTACGCAGCGTTCGCCGCCGGCGACATCGACCTCGCGCTCGCAACCGCGAAAGAGGCGTTCGATCTCGCGCAGGAGCTCGACCCTGGCCCCGTCCCTGCGCACGCGGCGGTCGCGCTCGCCTACGCCCGCCTCGAAACTGGCCACCCGGAGCGGTGCGCGGAGCTCCTTGTCGAGCACGCCGGCGGAAACGAGCTGCGGTTGATCGGCGGAGGTTGGAGGGCGAAGTACCTCGAGCTCCTCACTCGGTCTCTGATTGCAGCCGGCCGGCGTGACGACGCCGAGCACGCCGCAGCAGCCGCCCACGCCTGCGCAGAAGCCGTGGGACTTCCGATGGCCCGCGGGATGGCAGCCCTCGCCGCCGCGGCGCTCGACCTCCACGACGGCGAAGCCGCGGCCGCCGCCGAGAAGGCGCTGGAGGCCGCAGCGGCGCTCGAGGAGGTCGAGAACCTCTTCGACGCCGCGAACGCCCGGCTGCACGCCGGGAGGGCGCTCGCCCAGGAAGGCGAGCGCGACCGCGCAGCGGCCGAGCTGGAGATCGCTGCTGCGGCGTTCGACTCGTTCGGCTCGAACCGATACCGGCTGGAGGCGGAACGCGAACTACGGAAGCTCGGACGCGCGATTCACCGTCGCACCCGCCCGGGCACGGGGGACGGGACCGGCGTGGATTCGCTCACGGAGCGCGAGCTTCAGATCGCACGGCTCGTCGTCGACCGCAAGACCAATCCTCAGATTGCGGCCGAGCTCTTCCTCAGCTCGAAGACCATTGAGACCCACCTGCGGAACATCTTCCGCAAGCTCAGTGTCACGTCGCGGGTGGAAGTGGCGCGTGCCGTCGAGCGCGCCGAACGAACGCCGTAGGCCGCGCAGTAAACGGCGGGCTCGGGTGCTCAGCCTCCTCGACCGCGACAGTTCAGAGCGCCACCGCACGCGCGATGCGTTTACCAAAGACCCCCGAACATGACGAATCGGGCGACTTCGGACGAATGACTCCGCCTACCAGATTTCGAGATAGTGGGCCGATGAGGGCTTTCGAGGACCTTCAGTCGATCCCGCCGCAGCTCGCGGCGACCTGATCGAGGTCGCACCCGGGTCGCACGGTGACGCGAAACGGGACGACACGCGGATGGCCCTCGAGGGGAACGTACGTACAGTCGTAGATCGACAGCGCTGCCTGCGGATTCGCTCGCACGTTCTGCGAATGGCGCGTAGCGATCGAAGAGAACCAGTAGAACTGCAGCTCCTCATCGCAGGCGAGCTCCACTGGCGAGATCCACGGCACGCCGTCATCGTCCGCCGTCGCCACGGTCATGAAGCTGCTCTCGAAGATGAGACGCGTGACGTCTTCGATCAAGTCATCCACCCACCTCGCCTGATGGCCGAAGCCGATGCCTGAGCAGATCGAGTATCTCCAAGATGGCCTGCGCGAGCATCGCCGCGGGTACGGCCGGGAAGCCGCGGGCACGAAGCCGCGCAAGCAGAAGGGATCGCACGAGGACGAGCGACCGCGCTTGGACGCGCGTGCCCGCGTTGGTGTTCCCTCAGAGTTCCCTTCCGCGGACGTCGTCCTCGACCTCTAGGTGGAGTTGCTGAGCACGTCACAGCTTGACTGAGCCCGCCTGTGGTCAGACAAACCCTCGTCGAAGGGATTGCAGAGCGCGGATCGTGACTCTATCGTGAGGCGATTAGATTGCTTTGCCATGAATAGGTGGAGAGGGTTGGTATGGGTTCGGCGATCGTGTACGGGCTCCGACTATCCGCCCAGCCCCTGCCAGGTCAGCTTCCTCGACACCGGATACGGCGGCAACTGAAGGAGCAGAGCTTGAGCGGCTGGCGCGGGATGTTGCCGCGCGCGGTCATCGGTGTGTTTCGGGGCTGACCGCACGCAAGAGCCTCCGACTCCGCTGAGCCCGTCCTCGATCGCAGCCGCCCCTTAGGAGAAAGAAGACTCGGAATGCGCACCAGCACGACCCTTTCGCCTCTTGCAGTGACCCTCGCCGCCTCCGCCCTGCTCGCCGGCTGTGGTGGAAGCGGCAACAGTCCCAAGGCGGCAACGACGCCAACCACGGCCGCGACCGCCACGACCTCAAGCACCGCGAGCAGCGCGCCGGCGAAGGCTCCCCCCTCGACGAACCCCTGCACACTTCTGACCGATGCCGAGGTTGCGAAGCTCGCCCCCGGAGTTGGTCACGGCAAGCTCGACACGGTCGCAGGCGGCGCCAAGATCTGCGACTGGCCGGACACCCACGGGATCCCGGCCGTGCAGCTCCAGCTCTACCCGGCACCGTCGTCCTCGCTGCGCGCGGAGCTGAAGAACGGGATCGACGCATTCGGCGGCTACACGATCGTCGACGTCACCGGCATCGGCGACGAAGCAGCCGCCGCCTTCCAGAAGCCCGACGCCTCGAAGGGGCTCACGGCCGGGCTCGCCACGCTCACAGCACGCTCCGGCGACCGCGTGATCCAGCTCAGCACCCCGCGCATCCAGGTGCTGCAAGACTCGCAAGGACTCGCACTCGTCAAACAACTCGCCGCCACCGCACTCTCGCGAGCTGGCCGCTGACCCGTCGGACACCCTCCGAGCTCGCCTGACCTGCGCGAGTATCGCCTTGGGCAAGTGTCCTCGCGCATGGGTATTGCCCAGTGCGCAGCAAGATCTGCGGGAAGGGAACTCTGAGGGCACACCACCGCGACCATGCGCGTCCACGCGCGGCTACTCGTCTTCGGAGCGACGGCCGTCCCTTCTCGGTCGCCGCCTTCAGCGTGCGAGCCGGCAGGACTGCCGGGATCGACGTCCTCGCCGACCGCGACGGCTCCCACCACTCCACCTCCCCGGCGGGGACGCAGCGACGTGAGACCGAGCTCGCGAGCGATTATCGTCCCGAACGAGATCCAGAGATTGCGAGCGCCTACGCGTCAGCGGCTGGAGGTTCTCCCGGCGCCTCTCCTACGAGGTGCGGGGCTCAGGCCCGGCCCTGATGCTCGTCGGGCACCCGATGGACAGCACCGGATTCGCGACGCTCGCGCCGCTCCTCGCCGACGACTACACGGTCGTCGCCTACGACCCGAGAGGCTTCGGGCAGAGCACGATCGACGACCCCGGCCAGGACGCCGACCCGGACGTGCTGGCCGACGACGTGCGGCGCATCCTGGACGCCGTCGACGGCGAGCCGGCGCACGTCTTCGGCAGCAGCGGCGGCGCCGTCACCGGACTCGCCCTCGTCGCACGGCACCCCGAGCGCGTGCGCACCCTCGTCGCACACGAGCCGCCGCTCGCCCTCCTCCTGCCCGACGCCGACGCAACCCGCGCCGCCTTCCAGGACGTCTACGACACCTACCGACGCGACGGCATCGGCCCCGCCTTCCAAAGGTTCCTCGCATTCACCGGCCTCACCGAGCCGTCCCCGGCGGAGGACAGCGCCGCGCAGCCGCCGGAGCCCGACCGGATCGCGGCAGGCCAGCGGTTCTTCGCCCACGGCCTCCTCCCGATCACGCTCTACGAGCCGGACGTCGCCGCTCTCCGAGCCGCAGCGCCACGCCTGGTAGTCGGGGTCGGAACCGCCTCCACGGGCACGTTCCCCGCCCGCACAGCCGCAGCGCTCGCCGAGCGCCTCGGCACCTCGCCCGCCGGCTTCCCCGGAGGACACACGGGCTTCCTCAGCGACACCGAGGAGTTCGCCGCCGTCCTCCGCCGCAACCTGGCATGAGGCGACAGAACGCCAGGCCCATGAATCCCGCGCATCGTCCCGACCGATGCCGCCGGAGCGAGGGCTCGCGGGCGACGACGCGCTCCGTTCACGAGAGCCTCTCTGCGAGTTCGGGATGGCAGCCGTGTCGCGCCCAGCCCGCCGGGGTCCCTTGGTGGAGGGTGTCCCGGATCGTCGGGTCGGCGCCGAGCTCGAGGAGCGTCTCGACCGCCTCGACCTGACCTGACTGTGCGGCGAGATGGAGGGCGGTCACGCCCTGGCCGTGGTCGGGCCCGCCGAATGTCGCGCGTCCATTCACGGCGCCGCCGAGCTCGACGAGGCGCCGGATCGCGGCGACGCGCCCGTTGCAGGCCGCCCAGGTCAGTGGCGTACCGCGGTACGGGTCGGCGTTAGGGTCGGCGCCGAGCTCGACGAGTCGCTCGATCGCCTCGACACGGTCGCTCTTCGCTGCCCAGACGAGCGCCTCGTCGAGGATCTCTTGCCGGTCGTCGGAGGGTTGCCAGGCCGGGAAGCCGCCGTGCGGGCGGTAGAAGCCGCGGTGCGCGCCCGCCGCGGATGTGCCGGCGAGCTCGTCGATCAGGTCGATCCGCCCGAGCCCGGCGGCAACACGCAGGTTGCGCGGCTCGAGCCCGAGCAGATCGACGACATCGCGGTGACCCCAGAAGAGCGCGACGATCAGCGGGGTACCGCCGTCGCCGCGCGCGGAGAGGTCGGTGCGCGCGCCGGCCGCGAGCAGGAGCTCGGCAAGTTCGCGGTCGTTGCCGTAGCCCGCCGAGTGGAGCTTCGTCCAGCCGTAGTCGTTGCCACGGTTCACGTCGGCGCCGCGCTCGAGAAGAAGCCGAACGAGGTCGCGGCCGCCCGCCATGCCGAAGAGGTCGTTGCCGTTCGTGCCGCGCTGCCGCACAAGCTCCGGATGCTCATCGAGCAGCGCGCGCAGCCGTTCCAAGTCGTCGTCCTCGACCGCGCGATAGGCGAGCATGAAGGACGTCGGCGGCTCCTCGCCGCTCGCAAGCGCCTGCACCCGGCGTCTCAGCTCGGCCCAGCTCGAGAGACCGTGCCGCTGCGCGAGGTCGCGGCGAGCCTCCGCGAGCGAGATCCCGTTCATGGTCGCGATCCCGTACGCACGTCCCTCGTAGTAATCGAGATCCGTGCGGAACGGCTGCTCCGAGACCTCGTGCACGAGCGCCGGCCAACTCGAGTAGCCGTGCTCGCGCGCCAGCACGAGCTGCGCGCTCGCAAGCCGCGGCGGCAACTCCCCGAGACGCGCAACCGCCGCCGAATCCCCCGCTCGCGCCGCACGCGCGAGCTCCTTGGCCCGCTTACGAAGCTGCTCCAGATTCACCACGACCTCCTCCCACGAGAACCCGCGGTCCGCAGCGTCGGGCAGGAAGAAGATCGGTTGGTGCTGCAGGTCGTTCCCGACGAGGTGGGCTCAGCCCTGCCCGCGGACCGGATGCGCCCTCGCAGCGCCCAGAGACCCTACACGTCCGGCGCGCGCGGGCCGAACGACCGCCAAACGGCGGCATGGCAAGGAGGGGTCGACGGGGCTGAGTCCGTCAGAGGGCGATCCCTCGTCGTCCCGAGCGGAAGAGCGTGGGCGGCCATGTCTCGCTTCTCGTGTTCAGGCGAGCTCACGATGGATGCTGTCGACGGCGCGGAGGGCGAGCGCTGCGAGGGTGAGGGTCGGGTTGGCGGTGCCGACGGTGGGATAGACGGCGCTACTGACGACGAAGCAGTTGCGGTGCCCGTGCACGCGCAGCTGCGTGTCCACGACTGAGCCCTTCGGGTCGTGACCCATGCGGCAGGTGCCCATGATGTGGCCGGCTCCTTGCGGGCCGGGCCAGTGGTGGATCTGGCTGACGCCGAGCGCGTGGAAGAGCCGTTCGTGCGTCTTCCGCGCCTCGGCGAGCCCGCTCGTGGCGTAGTCGCCGGTGCGGTAGTGGATCTCCGGACGTGGGAGGCCGAGCGCGTCCTTCTCCGTCGAAAGCGTGACGCGGTTCGACGGGTCCGGTTGCGGCTCGACCAGGCTGGCGAGGCGGACCTGGCGTTCGAACAGGCGACCGAGCTCCTTGAGGCCGTCGGCGCCGACCTTGCCGCTCTTGGCCATGGCGATCGCCTGCGTGGTCTGGTCGCCTTCAGGCCAGGACCAGCCGTCGTTTCCGATCTCGATCCGGAAGGCGCCGCGCTTCTTGCGGAAGGTGCCGTCGCGGAGCATCTCGATCCCGCTCGTCGACAGCGGGCCGCGGTAGGGGTAAACGGGCTTGTGCGCGAGCGCCCAGGAGAGCTGGGTCGGGTGGTCCATCAGGTAGCGGCCGACGTTGCCGTACCGGTTGCCGAGCCCGTCGGACATGAGCATCAGCTTCGGCGTCTCGATCGCGTGCGCGGCGAGGACGAGCACCTTGCCGGTGACGACGCCCTCGCTGCGGTCGGGCCGCAGGTAGCGGACGGTGACCTTGTGCGGCGTCACTGCGACGTGGTGGACGACCGACGAGGCCAGCAGGTGCACGCCGAGCTTCTCGGCCTCGGCGACGTGGACTGCTCCGTCGTACTTGGCGCCGATCGGGCAGATCGGGATGCAGTTGTTGTTGCCGCAGCAGGCCGGCCGGTTCGCACGGGTGACGCTGTTGCGCGCCTGCGGCGTCGAGACGACTCGCAGCTTGATCTTCGCTGCGGCTTCCTGCCACTGCGTGTCGAGGTAGGACTGCGGGATCGGCGGCATCGGGTAGTGAGTCGAGCGGGGAGCGCCCAGGTCGGGGGAGTCGACGCCGGCGACGCCGATCTCGTTCTCTGCCTTCCCGTACCACGGCTCGAGCTCCTTGTAGGAGATCGGCCAGTCGGCAGCGACGCCGTACGTGCTTCTGAGGCGGAAGTCGTTCGGCTGCAGGCGCAGCGAGGTGCCGAGCCAGTGCCAGGTGGTTCCCCCGACGAGCCGCTCGTAGGTGCTTCCGAACAGCTCGGGCCCCTTCTGCACGAGGTAGTTCTTCGGGTCGAGCGTCGCCGGCTTCGGCGCGTACGGGACGCTCGGATAGGGCGCCTCCGGGATGTCGCGCACCAGCGCGTTCTGCTGCTGTGCGAGCGCCTTGCCGCGGTCGACGCGTGGGCCTGCTTCGAGCATGACGACCTTGACTCCGTGCCGCGCGAGCCCGGTCGCGACGAGCGCACCGGCGATGCCCGAGCCGACGACGACGACGTCGGTGCTGATCGCTTCGCCGCTCATGCTGCTGCCCGTCCAGGCTTCGCCCAGGAGCCGGTTGCGCCCTGGCAGGTCATCGGCTCGTGCACCTCGCGCCAGACGAGCGCCCTGGAGAAGGTGGCGACCTCTTGGCCGCCGCCGCTCGTCGGCACGACTCCGCTCCACCAGGCAGCCGCGATCGCCTGCACGCACTCCCTGCCACCCGCGTGGCGATACGCCGGCGAGCGCTCCAGCTCGGCCAGCGTCGTCGGCCCGCCGGCGCGGGTGAGACCCGCGAGCTTCGCAAAGCGCGACGGCTTCAGCTTCAGCGCGGCGTCCGACTCGAGCGCCGCGTAGTAGGTGCGGGCGAGGTCGCCCGGCAGGTCGTGGACGCCGCTCGCGACCCGCGACAGCCTGACGAACGCGGCGAGGTCGTTGCCGGCGGCGGCGGCGCCCGGCACGTGGCCGAACGCAAGCCCCACCGCCGAGAGGGCTGAGAGCCGCAGGAACGCAGCCCGCCCAAGCTTCGATTCTGCTTCGCTTTCGCAGCGAGTGGTATCGGTCAGTTCGCTCATGGCGGAAGTAGTAAGGCCGCCTGCGAGAACACCACCAGCCGCCTGGGCACCAGCCCGCCGACCTGGCGATCGGCAGGTGACCGCCCATTCCCGACGGGCGTGCTTCGCGTCGGGGCCGACCACGAGCGCCGCAGACCACCAGGACCACTCCGAGGCCGCCGTCGGAACGCGCGCCGGCGCAGTGCCCGCCGGGCGAGCCGCCTCCGATCACGATCACGTCGTCGTTGGTCGCGCCGCTACTCGCCGAGGAGCTGCTGGCCGCCGTCGATGTCGAAGGTCGCACCCGTGATCGCGCGGTTCACCATCAGGTGGACGGCCAGTTCGGCGACGTCGGCCGGCCCGACCACACGGCCGATCGGCAACGTCTCACGCAGCTGCTCACGGCGCTCCTCGAGGGCGTCGCCGAGGATCAAGGCCGACAGCGGCGTGTCGACGAAGCCGGCGGCGATCAGGTTCACGCGCACGGGCGCGAGCTCGAGGGCGAGGTTCTTCACCAGCGCCGGCTGCGCAGCCGTCAGCGCAGCGGTCAGGGTGAGCCCGATCCCGACGCGACGGCCGCCGGTGCCGCCCATGAAGAGCACCGTCCCGCCAGCGCGCACCGTCGTGCGAGCTGCGCGGGCAACGTGGAGCAGCAGGCACAGATGGGCGTCGACGTCGCGGTGGGCCTCCTCGAAGTCGAACTCGTCGAGGGGCGCGTAGTACGGGCCCGGCCCGGTGACGAGGATCTGGTCGATCGGGTCGGACAGCCGATCGAAGAAGCCGGCGAGCCGGTTGAAGTCGAGCGCGTCGAATGCGGCGATGGCGGCCTCGAGCTCCAGCCCGACGCGCTGCAGGCGGTCCGCGTCGCGCGCCGTCACGATCAGCTTCGCCCCCTCGGCGCGGGCCAGTCGAGCCGTCTCGAGGCCGATGCCGGAGGTGCCGCCGATCACGAGCACCGTCTGGCCGGCGAGTCTCGAACCGGTCGTCACGACGTCGCCTCCCCTTCGACGATGGGCAGGGCGCAGCCTCGATCCGGAGCAGCGAAAGCAGGAACCGCGCCGCGCTCGTCCGAGACGAAGAGCCACGCGACCACCGCGCCCACTGCGCAGACGATGCCGATCACGATCATCGCCGGCCGGTACCCGTGCGTGAGCGAGCCGGCGAGGCTGCTTCCGGCGCCGACGCCGATCAGGACGGGCACGACCGCGACGGCGAGAACCGCGCCGATCCGGGCGGCTGCATCGTTGATCGCCGACGCCTCGCCGAGATCGGCGTCGGCGACGGCGGCGAGCACCGCCGCCGTGAGCGGCGTCACCATCAGACCGAGACCGACGCCGCGCACGAGAGCCGGCGGCAGGATCGCGCCGACGTAGCTGGAGCCGGGATGGAGCTCTGCGAGCCACACCTGCGAGACGGCGATGAGCAGGATTCCCGACGTCATCATCCAGCGCGCGCCGAGACGGGCCACGAGCCTGCCGCTCAACGGCGAGAGCACGAGGAAGACGGCGGTCGTCGGAATGAGGGCGGCTCCGGCCTGCGCCGCCGAATAGCCGAGCTTCAGCTCCGTCTGGACGGCGATGAGGTATCCGGCGGCGGCAAGGCCACCGTAGACGAGGACAGTTGCGACGTTGATCGCGTCGAACTGCCGAGACGCGAAGAGCGAGAGCTTCAGCATCGGCGCACGGCGGCGCCGCTCGGCCGGCACGAGGGCGCCGAGCGAGAGCCCGCCGACGAGGAACGCGGCGAGAATGACCGGGCTCGTCCAGCCCTCGCCGGGCCCCTGCGTGAGTGCGTAGATGAGCCCGCCGAGCCCCAGGACGGCGAGCGTGGCACCGAGGGTGTCGAGGGAGAGCGAACGGCGCTCGCCGCTCGACTCCGGCACGCGCCGCAGCGCAGCCAGCGCGAGCAGGATCAACGGCAGGTTGAGCAGGAACACCCAGCGCCACGAGCCGTGATCGACGAGCCAACCGCCGATGTACGGCCCGACCGTCGTGGCGAGCGTGGAGAGCCCCGCCCAGATGCCGATCCCACGTGCACGATCCGCGGTGCGGAGCGTGCCGTTCAGGAGCGCGAGGCTCGTCGGCGTGACGAGCGCTGCGCCGAGCCCCTGCACCGCGCGCGCGCCGATCAGCGCGTCGATCGACGGGGCGACCGCGCACAGCACGGATCCCACGAACATGACCGCGAGACCGGACGCGACCACGCGCCGCCGCCCCAGCCGGTCGGCGACCGCGCCGGCGACGAGCAGAAGCCCCGCGACCGCCAGCAGGTAGCTGGTGAGCGTCCACTGGATCGCCGCGACGTCAGCGCCCAGATCGCGTCCGATCGCCGGAACGGCGACATTGACGACGTATGCGTCGTAGGAGGCGACACCCGATGCGAGAACGGTCGCCGCGATCAGGGCCAGCCCCACCCGACTCCCCAGCCTGGCGAGCTCGTCGTCTGGAGCGGTGCCCGGCTCGCGCTCCGTCGGTGCGCTGATCGCGCTCATCGCGGTAGATCGGCCTCCTCGTCGTGTGGAGAACACGATCGCGGCGCACCTCTTCCATCGCCCCTGTGACATCCCCTGGTCGAATCCCTGGGCGACAACGACCGCTGCCGACCGACGCAGATCGATCGGAATGCGAAACTACTTTCCCCATTCTTCCGGAGGCTTATGGCTCAGCAGCGCCTTACGGCTGCACAGGAACGGGATCTCGTCGTCGCTGCCGAATGCGGAGATTCGGAGGCGTGCCGGGCGCTAGTCGAGGCGTTCCTGCCGGCGATCGCCCGTGTCGCGCGAACGTTCCGAAGCAGCAGGGTCGAGCACCGAGAGCTGCTCCAGGAGGGCGTCGCCGGCCTGCTCTTCGCGGCGCGGCGCTACGACGTGGGAGTCGGCACGCCGTTCTGGGCATACGCGTCGTTCTGGGTTCGGAAAGCGATGCAGGAGCTCGTGGCCGAGCTCGTGCGACCCGTTGCCCTGTCGGATCGCGCCGTGCGCGACCTCGCCCGCATCCGGGCAGCGCGCCGCGAGCACGTGCAGACGCACGGCGCCGAGCCCACCGGCGAGGAGCTCGGCCGAGCCACCGGCCTGTCGCCGGCGCAGCTCGAGGCGCTGCTGGCGACGGAGCGCAGGCCGCTGAGCACCGAGCAAACCGCGAGCGCCGAGGACGGGTCCTCGCCGACGGTCGGCGAGACGATCGCCGATCCTGCAGCGGAGCACGCCTACCAGCAGGTGCTCGACCAGCTCGAGATCGACGCCGTCCGGGACCTGACCGACCAGCTCGACGAACGCGAGCGCGCGATCGTCCGAGCCCACTACGGGCTGGGAACGCACACCCAGACGTTGAGCGAGATCGGCGCCGGGCTCGGGCTGACCGCCGAGCGGGCGCGTCAGATCGAGGTCGCCGCGCTGGCGAAGCTGCGCTCGGCGCTCGCGCAGCCCGCGCTCGCCGGAGAGACAGCGACTTGAAAGGCCGCGCCGGCGGCTTATCCCCCTGCAGTGCGGACACGCAGGTCGGATTCTGCAACGACGGAACATGACGCCACACAGAACAGCTCTCCGGCACAACGCGCTCGTGTACGAGTCCGACGGCGAGTACCTGGCGCGGGCCGTGCCGTTCCTCACGGAGGGCATCGCGGCAGGCGAGGGAGCGGTCGTCGCCCACACGAAGCCGGGGATCGCGATGATGCGCGAGGCACTTGGTGACGATGCCGCGGCCGTCAGGTTCGTCGACGTCAGCGCCGCCTACACGCGTCCCGGACGAACGCTGGCCGCCTACCACAAGGTCTATGCCGACCAGCTCGCGCGAACGCCGACGCTGCGCGCGGTCGCCGACGTCCAGTTCGGCCCGGACCCTGCGGAGTGGGATCTCTGGATCGGATACGAGGCCGTGTTCAACCGGTCGTTCGGGCATCTGCCCGCGTGGGTGCTGTGCTCGTACAACGCGAACGGCACACCGGATCCGATCATCGACGGAGTCTGGGCGACGCATCCGGACGTGCTCGTGGCCGGCGACGCCTGGCACACGAGCACCCGCTACCAAGCTCCCGACCGCCTGCTGCGGAAGCTCGCCCGGCCGCCGGCTCCCGCCATCGGCCTGCGTGCGATCCCGCCCACCGACGATCTCGAGCTGCTCCGGGAGCGGGTCGCGGCGGAACTGCCCGAGCGGATGACGCCGGCGCGCCGACTCGACGCCCTGCTGGCGGTGACCGAGGTCGCCCGCAACGCCGTCGAGCACGGTGGGGGCATCCGGGAGACCCGGATCGGCTGTGCCGGGGGCCGGCTCGCCTGCGAGATCGTCGATCGGGGCGACGGCTTCGACGATCCCGAAGCCGGTTATCTCGCCCCGCGGAACGGAGACGGCTCCGGGCTGTGGGTCGCACGCCAGCTCGCCTGGCAGCTCGACTTCTACTCCTCCCCGGCCGGTTTCACCGCCCGGATCTGGTTCTAGCTCGACGCGGACGCCGGCCCGCCGGCTCAGTGCCCGGCGACCAGACCGCCGTCGACGTGCACGGTCTCGCCGGTCACGAACGCCGCTCGTTCCAGGTAGAGGACGGCGCCGACGACGTCGGCCACCTCGCCGAGGCGGCCCAGGGGGTGGTAGTCCGCGAGGCCGTCGTAGGACGCGGCGTCGTGGAGCGGCGTCCTGATGATCCCGGGCGCGACGGCGTTCACGCGCACACCGGCAGCGGCGTACTCGATCGCCAGCGAGCGGGTCACGGCGTCGAGCCCGCCCTTCGTCAGCGCCGCCAGGCCCGAGGGCGCGGAGGACCGCGCGTGGTCGACGATGCTGGCGGTCAGGTTGACGACGTGGCCACCCCCCTGGGCAAGCATCTGACGCAGACAGCGCTGGGTGAGGTGGAAGAACCCGCCGAGGTTGACGGCGAGCATGGCCGCGAGGTCGTCGGACGTGTAGTCGATGAAGCGCTTGCCGATGAAGACGCCGGCGTTGTTCACGAGCGTGTCGATCCGGCCGAACCGGTCGAGCGACTCTCCGACGATCCGGTCGGCGGTGGCTTCCTCGGCGATGTCCCCTTCGACGACGAGGCAATCGGGGTCGTCGGAGCGCGGGATGGAGCGAGCGGTCGCGACGACGCGGTAGCCGGCGCCTCGCAGGGCCGCTGCGATCCCGGCGCCGATCCCCTGCGAGGCTCCGGTCACGATCGCGACCCTCTGCTGCTCGCCGCTTCTCACGCGACCACCGCCGGGTCGTTCGGGTGGGACTCGAGCGGCGTGACCGACCAGCGGAGCCAGTCGCCGAGAGGCAGATGCTCGAGCAGCCCGTCGAGCTCGGCCGCGGTGCCGGCGCGGTAGAGGCCGACCATGGTCGCCCCGCCTTCGAGCAGCGGTCTCGTCCACAGGCGAACGAGGTGCCCTGCGGCCGCGAGGCTCGGCCGCGGCAGCGGACTCCTCGCGCCGGCGTCGCTCGACCTCCTCGCCGGGTGTCCCGGCCGGAACACGCACCTTCAGCTCGACGAGAAACTCCTTCATGCCCCGTGCTCCTTTCGCGTGGTTCGAGCCGATCTCGATCACGCACCGAGTGTCCCGGCTCGCGCTCTGCCTCGCCCCAGGGAGAGCACTGGTCGGCTCCCTGGTCGGAGGGTCACTCGCTCGGGCATCCCGCGCCGGGTGCACACGCCCGTGCCACGACCAGGGTCTTCGCCTGGGGCGACGGAGACCCCGAACGGCGACAGTCGTCGCACCATGGATGACGGAGGGCCGCCCGAAAGACACCGGCTGATCCCTGCGAGCCCCTTGCTTTCCGAATCGCAGCTGGAGCGGCTCGCAGAGCTCGGCGAGGAGCGAACCGCGCGTGCGGGGGACATCCTCTATCGCGTTGGTGATCGTGCCTACCCGTTCGTCGCGATCCGCGAGGGCGAGGTTGCGATCGTCGATGCATCCGGGCGCGAGCTCACGCGTACCGGGACCTCCGGCTTCCTCGGCGAGCTGAACCTCTTGACGGGTCAGACGGTCTTCGTCACGGCGATCGTCACCAGGCCGCTGAGGTACGTCGCGGTCGAGCGGAATGCGCTCCGCCGGCTGCTGTTCGAGGACGGGCCGCTGAGCGAGCTCGTTCTCGCGACCCTGACCGACCGGCGCGAGGCGGTGCAGCAACTGGACGGTGTCGGGCTCGAGATCGTCGGTCCGCACTCCTCCGCGGCGACGATGCGCATGGTCGAGTTCGCACGGAGCAACCGGCTCCCGTTCGCATGGACGGACTCGACACCGCCGGGAAGAGCGGAGCTGCCCCTGGTGCGGCTGCCCGGCGGCGCGGAGCTGAACGGGCCTTCGACCGGCTTGCTCTCGAGGGCCCTCGGGATCGGTCGCGAGCTCGCCGCACGGGAAGAGGTGGATCTCCTGGTCGTCGGCGGTGGCCCGGCGGGACTGGGCGCTGCGGTCTATGGGGCCTCGGAGGGACTCGAGACGCTCCTCGTCGAGAGCACGGCCCTCGGCGGACAGGCCGGCTCGTCGCGGCGGATCGAGAACTACCTCGGTTTCCCGGCCGGAATCACGGGCCACGAGCTCACCGGCCGCGCCGTCACGCAGGCGCGGAAGTTCGCCGCCCGCACGGCGACCCCGTACCGCGCGGCGTCGCTCGAGCCCGGCAACGGACGCCACGTCGTCCGCCTCGAGGAGGGGAACGAGATCGCGGCCCGCGCGATCCTCCTGGCAACCGGCGCGCAATACCGTCGACTCCCGGTCGCCGGGCTCGCCCACTATGAAGGCGTCACCGTCTTCTACGCGGCCGGGCCGCCCGAAGCGAGGCTGTGCGGCGGCGCTCGTGTGGCCGTTGTCGGCGGCGGCAACTCCGCGGGTCAGGCCGCCGTCTGGCTGGCGCGCGGCGGCGCGCTCGTGACACTGCTCCACCGCCGCGGCGATCTGCGGGAGACGATGTCCGCGTACCTGATCGCGGAGCTCGCGAAAGCGGGAGTCGCGGTTCGCGATCGCAGCGAGATCGGCGAGTTGCACGGCGAGAGCGGCGAACTTGAGGCCGTCACGCTCCAGAGCGGCGAGCGGCTCGCGGTGTCGTTCCTCTTCCTCTTCCTTGGAGCCACGCCCCGTACCGAGTGGCTCGACGGCGTCGTTCGCCGCGACGACGACGGGTTCGTCCTCACCGGCGGCGCCGGCGGACAGGACAAGCTCCTCGAGACGAGCTCGCCCGGCGTCTTCGCCGCCGGCGATGTCCGTTCCGGCTCGACGAAGCGCTGCGCCGCCGCGGTCGGGGAAGGAGCAATGGCCGTGCAGCTCATCCACGCGCATCTGGCGGGAGCGGCGTCATGAGCACGGCACGCCCCGCAGACGCGACCGTCAGTGACAACGCGCGGGAGCTGCGCTACGAGCTGCACCTCGACTCGCGCCTCGTCGGCGAGATCCGCTACCGGCGCGAGCCGGGCGCCCGTGTCCTCGTCCACGTCGAGATCGAGCCCCACCTCGAGGGGCACGGATTCGGCAGCCTGCTCGTGGAAGGCGCCCTCGACGACCTTCGCGCTCAGGGGCTCCTGGTCGTCCCCCATGCGCCGTTCGTGGTCGAGTTCATCCGTCGCCGGCCCGAATACGCGGATCTCGTCACCGTCGACCCGGCCGTTCCCGACTAGCGGGCGCCGACGAGAAGGAGCGACATGAACCCCGGATCTGCTCGGACACCGACAGGCACTCCGCGAGACGGGCGGCAACCCGGACGGCGCC
Organism: uncultured Thermoleophilia bacterium; assembly: GCA_963784765.1. Classification (GTDB taxonomy): domain Bacteria; phylum Actinomycetota; class Thermoleophilia; order Gaiellales; family Gaiellaceae; genus PALSA-600. The sequence goes on along the minus strand of CAWASP010000015.1, from coordinate 172,308 downwards.
GAGCTTCGGCGCGCGGCATCAAGGTGGCTGGGCGAGGCCGCCTTGCGGCACCTGGCCTCGCCCAGCGGATGCGTCTCGAATGCGTCCTACGTGGACGCCATCATCGCGGCGAAGGCTTCCCGGCTCTGCCGCCAAGCCGTTGCCCCGTCGACGACCGGCTGGATCATGTGTTCCGAGAAGGGTGAGAACGGCATCTCGACGATCATCCGGTGCAGCTCCGCTTCGTCTGATACGTCGACAACCGCGAAGCCGCCGCCGCCAGGGAAGACGCCAAAGACCTCCAACTTGCCGGCGTACCGTTTCTGCCACTGTTCGGCCCCGTCGATCAAGGCGGGGACGATCTCCGGAGAAGCTGGAAACTTGGGTGTTGCGACGACGAGGAACCGCATGACGCCTCCCTTGTTGGTGCCGCGAACGATTTCAAACCCGGGGCGACGCTGCAACGGCCGCCCGCTCCGGTTCCTACCAGCGTGCTCTGTCCCCTTGGCCTCTCTTGTCCACCCTCAGCAGCGTCTCGCGACGAGAACGCTGCCGAGTTTCCCAGCAAGCCTCTGGCTACTCCGGTCGTCGCTCGAAGAGCGACACCCACCGCCGGTCGGCCAGCAGCCACGCGCCGTCGACCCGGACGAACCGGTCGTGATCCTCGCCGACCGTCCACGGCACCGTCGTCCCCCCGTCGAAGAACACGGTGAGCAAGGTCACGCCCTCCGCCGTGTCATCTCCCGTGCGGAGGAAGCGCATGTTCCCGCAGACGTGGCGGATTCCGTCGTAGGTCCCTTCCTCGACGACCGTACGTCCCCACTCCCGGATCTGATCGTGGCCGCGGAGCACCGCATCGCCGATCGTGAGCGTGCCGTCCTCGGCGAAGAGCTCGTAGAGCGTGTCGGCGGTGCCGAGATCGACCCGCCACGCCGCTTCCACGACGAGCCGCGACAGCTGCAGGTAGTCCCCGTCGGAGACGTGATCCGCGTGTGTGTGGCTCGGCTCCGGTGACATGACTCTCGGAACCGTGACAGCTCGGTCCTCGGCTCGCCCCCGGGAGAACCCCGGGGCGGGCCACTGGTCTCGGGTCTGCCCGGCTGCCGCTGATACGTGCTCGCCGGGGCTTTCGGCCTCTATGCCACGCGCGCCGGCGCCGGCTCACTCTCGGGCGGCATCGCCGTTCGTAGCTGCCGCCGCGAGCTGATCCCGAGCTTCGCGAAGACCTTCCGCAGATGCCACTCGACGGTCCGCGCGCTGATGAACAGCTGCACGCCGATCTCGGGGTTCGAGAGGCCGTCGCGCGCGAGCCGGGCGATCTGCGCTTCCTGCGGGGTCAGGTCGTCGCGCGTCTCGGGGCTTCGCTTCCGAGCCTTTTCGCCGGTCGCCGCCAGCTCGCCCCGCGCGCGCTCCGCGAACCCCTCCATGCCGATGTCGCCGAACATCTCGTGGGCCTTTCTCAGCTCCGCACGCGCATCCAGACGCCGGCTCGCCCGGCGCAGCCATTCGCCGTAGAGGAGATGGGCACGCGCGAGCTCGATCCGGAGAGGCGTCCGGCCGAGCCGCTCGATCGCGAGGTGGTAGAGATCGTCGGCAGCGTCGCCATCGCTCAGCAGCGCCTGGCAGCGGGCCTCGAGCCCAAGCGCCCAATCGGTGCCGGACGCCGTGGTCATACGAGCGAGCCGCTCGAGCGCCTCGCGTGCGACATCCTCGTTCCCCGTCTTGACGCTCGCCTCGACCAGCTCCGGGAGAGTCCAGCCCGGGAGGATCACGTCGACCTCCGACGGAGCGGTCGCCTTCTTCGCCGCCACCAGTGCCTCGTCGTAGCGAGCAAGGCCGTTGCAGAGCAGGGCCGTCGCCCACTGCGTCCAGAGAACGCTGTTTCCCTGTCCTCTGGTCGTCCCGAAGACGATGGTCGTCTCGACGAGCGAGCGAAGCTCGGCCTCCCGGCCGCGGAGAGCCGCGAGGTGCATCGAGTTGAAGGGCGCGAACTCCCGGCCCGTGACCTCCGCCAGCAGGGCGCCTTCCGCCATCGCCGACTCGGCGGCGGCGAACTCCCCGCGCCACGCGCGTTGGAGGGCGACGCTGATCAGGTCGATCGGCAGTCGCGCCAGCGCGCCGACCTCGCGTGCGCGGGCCACCTGACGCTCGGTGATGGCTTCCCAGGTCGGGTCGTCCCAGAGCACGATCGACGGCATGACCGTCAGCCAGCCCCAGCGAAAGTTGACCTCGACCGCGCCGGTCGCAAACGCGTCCCCGGCCTCCCGCAACGTCGCTGCCGCAGCGTGGTGCCCGTCCGCACTCAACGCGGCGAGGCCTTCGAGGAGGAGATCCGCAGGCTCCGGGGCGCGCGTCAGCGGCGGCATCCCTTTCGCGGCCTGTGAGACCTCCACGAGGTCGCCTGCCGGAGCCAGGCTCCCTGCGAACAGGGCCGCGCCCCAGGCGTCGAGGTATGTGTCGCGTGCCATGTCCGCGTCGATCGACGCGAGCTGCTTCGCGGCTGCGAGCAAGAGGGGCGGAGCGTCGCGACCCTGATTCGACGCAAAGGCGACTTGCCCGCGAATGCGAGCTATGCGTGCCCGCTGCAGATCGTTGACCTGACCTGTCTCCGCAATCGCCGCCAACCCGAGTGCGCCGTCGAAGGCGCCCGCCTGGAGACTCAGCTGAGCCCCGGCGAGCGCCCGGTCGACTCGACGAACCGGGTCGGCCGTCAGCGCAACTGCGCGCTGTAGGAACGCAGCTGCGGCAGCCAGACCCCCGCGTGCCTGCGCGCGGCCGGCCGAACGTTCGAGCTCGGCGGCAACATCCTCGTCGGCTCCGGCGGTCGCACGAGCGCGATGCCAGGCTCGCCGGTCCGGATCCGCCTCCGCATCGGTTGCGTCGGCCAGCGCGAGATGCACGCGCCGGCGATCGACGTCGGACGCGGCGCCGTAGGCCGCGGTCCGAACCAGCGGATGCTCGAACTCGACGCGTCGACCGACCTTCATGAGCCTGGCGTCGGCTGCGGCCGAGGCAGCATCCATCCCGAGCCCGAGAGACTCGGCCGCGCGATGTACGAGGAGCGGGTCGCCTTGAGGATCGGCGGCCGCGATGAGCACGAGCAGCTGCGTGTCGCTCGGCAGCTCCAGCAATCGGCGCACGTAGCTCTGCTTGATCTTCCCTGAAACGGGTTCGCTGCCGGGGAGGCCGAAGCCGCCCGCGAGGTCGGCCACGCTCCAGGTGTGCGGCAACTCGAGGAGCGCGAGGGGGTTCCCGTGGCTCTCGGCGACGATCTGCTGGCAGACGGCCGCATCGAGCGGGCCGGCCATGTTCGCGAGCAGAAGCGCGCGGGCATCGCTGTCGTTGAGTCCCGAGACCGTCAGCTCCGGGAGGCCGACGAATGCCTCACTGCCCTGGCCGGTTCGCGCTGCGCACACGATCGCGATGCGCTCGGCGAGAAGACGGCGGGCGACGAAGGCCACGATCTGCGCCGAGACGGCATCGAGCCAGTGGGCGTCGTCGACCAGGCAGAGCAGCGGCTGATCCTCGGCGGCCTCGGCCAGGAGGCTCAGCGCGGAGAGCGAGACGAGAAACCGATCGGGCGCAGGCGCGGAAGTGAGCCCGAACACGGTCTCGAGCGCGGCGCGCTGCGGGGCGGGCAGCCGGTCGAGGTAGCCCAGAAGCGGCGCGCACAGCTGATGAACGCCGCTGAAGGCGAGCTCCATCTCCGATTCGACTCCGACCGCCGTCGCGACGCGCCAGCCGTCGCTCCGTCCGGACAGATGCCTGATCAGCGCGCTCTTCCCGACGCCTGCCTCGCCGCGCAAAACCACGACTCCGCTCACGCCACCGATCGCTTCCCGCAACAGGCGATCGAGCGCGGCGCACTCCTCGGTGCGCCCGAGAAGCTCCGTCGGCCCGCCAACCAAATCGGCGTTCACATCCAGTGTCAGTAAGCCGCCGGCCCTCGCAGCCAAGGGTAAACCCGCAGCGCCCTCAGAACCGCGAGGTGCCCAGGTGCATTGCGGGCTCCTCTGCGGTGCTCGTACGAAGGGAGCACATCGCCCGACGAGGAGGCCCAGATGACGGATCAGTCCGCGAGCCCGACGCTCAAACGTTCGATCGGCACCCGCACCGCCACCGCGCTCGTGGTCGGGAACATGGTCGGCTCGGGCGTCTTCCTGCTGCCGGCCGCGCTCGCAAGCGAGGCAGGGCCGATCTCGATCTTCGCCTGGGTCTTCACCGGCCTCGGCGCGATGCTGCTCGGACTCGTGTTCGCCCGTCTCGGTCGCGCGATCCCACGGTCGGGCGGTCCCTACGCGTATGCGCAACGCGCCTTCGGCGACTTCGTCGGCTTCCAGACGGCCTGGGGCTACTGGATCGCCGTCTGGGCCGGGAATGCCGCGATCGCCGTCGCCTTCGCCGGCTACCTCAGCGTCTACTGGCCGGAAGCGGCGACGGGCTGGGTCACCGCGCTGATCGCGATCGGGCTGGTGTGGATCGCCACCGCGACGAACGTCGCGGGCGTCCGCGAGGGCGGTGGCGTCCAGGTCGTGACGACCATCCTCAAGTTCGTGCCGCTGCTCCTGATCGCGGTCGTCGGCCTCTTCTTCATCAAGACCGGCAACTACCACCCGTTCGCGATCAAGCACACAGGCGACCGCGGTATCAACGGCGCCGCCGCGCTCACCCTCTGGGCGTTCATCGGCCTCGAATCGGCAACCGTCGCCGGCGGCGAGGTCCGCGACCCCGAGCGCACCCTCCCCCGCGCGACGATCTACGGAACACTCGCCGCCACGCTCCTCTACCTGATCGCCACGATCGCGATCTTCGGGATGATCCCGACGCACGAGCTGGCGCATTCGAACAGTCCGTTCGCCGACGCCGCCAACGTCATCTTCGGCGGCACCTGGGGCGGCAAGGCGATCGCCGTCGTCGCGATGATCTCCACCTTCGGCGCCCTCAACGGCTGGACGCTCCTCCAGGGGCGGGTGCCGCTCGCCGCAGCGGAGGACGGACTCTTCCCACGCCGGTTCGCACGCGTCCACGGCCGCAGCGGGACGCCCGTGTTCGGGCTCGTCGTCTCGTCCGCGCTCGTGACGGTGCTGCTGCTGCTCTACCTGCGCTCGAGCCTCGTCAACACCTTCTACAACGTCATCCTGCTCGCGACGCTGACGACGCTCGTCCCCTACGCCTACTCGGCGGCCGCAGAGCTCTACCTGCTCTTCAAGGAGCGGACGCTGTTCTCCGGCAGGAAGCTCGCACGCGACGCAGTCGTCTCCGCCCTCGCCTTCGCCTACTCGGCCTGGGCGATCTGGGGCGCCGGCGAGAAGACGATCGCCTGGGGCTTCATGCTCCTGCTCGCCGGCATCCCGGTCTACGTCTGGCTGAAGTGGCGGCAGTCGAGCAGTCCCTCGGCCACGACCCCGCCCGAGTCGCTCGCCGAAGCCAATGGGGCGTCGCCGCAGTCGCGCGAGCTCGTCGGGGCGGTGGACCAGCCGTGACCGCGACCACCCTCCTCACCGGCGTACGCACCCGCACGGGGGCGAGGCTCCACGTCGCCTCCGAGGTCGGCGTGCTGCGCCGCGTCGTGCTGCACCGGCCGGGCCGCGAGCTGACGCGCCTGACGCCGGCGAACAAGGACGACCTCCTCTTCGACGACGTGCTCTGGGTCGAGCGCGCACAGCAGGAGCACGATGCGTTCGCCGGCGCCCTGCGTGAGCGCGGCGTCGAGGTGCTGTACCTGTCCGAGCTGCTCACCGACGTACTGCTGCTCGACAAGGCCCGCACGGAGGTGCTCGAGCACACGCTGCGGGCGGCGAACCTGAGACCCGCTCCCGCGCTCGAGGTCAGGAAGTGGCTGGACGGCCTCACCGCCCCCGAGCTGACCGAGCTCCTGATCGGCGGCGTCGCCTGGGAGGAGCTGCCCTTCGAGCCGGACGCGCTCGCTGCCCGGGTCGCGCTCCCCGGCGCGTTCGCGATCCCGCCGCTGCCCAACCACTACTTCACGCGGGACACCTCCGCCTGGGTCTACGACGGTGTCTCGGTCAACGCGATGGCAAAGCAGGCGCGGTCGCGCGAGTCCGTCCACCTCGACGCGATCTACCGCCACCACCCGCTCTTCGCCGAGCAGGAACACGAGGTCTGGAGCGACGGGCTGCCGCTCCCGCCCTACACCGAGGGCGGCGACATCCTCGTCGTCGGCAACGGCTGCGTCCTGATCGGCATGGGCGAGCGGACGCGGCCGATCACCGTCGAGCTCCTCGCGGAGCGGCTGTTCCGGGCGGGCGCGGCCCGTCAGGTGATCGCGGTGCGGATTCCGCCGCAGCGCTCGAGCATGCACCTCGACACGATCCTGACCATGGTCGACCGCGACGCGTTCACCATCTACCCGGAGGTACGCGGCAGCCTCGACGCCTACAGCCTCCGCCCGATCCCCGGCGGCCTCGCGATCGACCGGGAGGACGATCTCTTCCGTGCGCTCGCGCGGGCGCTCGACCTCCCCGAGCTGCGCCTGTTCGAGACCGGCGGCGACCGCTACGAGGCCGAGCGCGAGCAGTGGGACGACGGCAACAACGTGCTCGCCCTCGCCCCCGGCGTGGTCGTCGCGTACGAGCGGAACGTCGAGACGAACGCCCGCCTGCGCCGCGCGGGGATCGAGGTGATCACGATCTCCGGAGCCGAGCTCGACCGCGGTCGCGGCGGCCCCAGATGCATGTCCTGCCCGATCGAGCGCGACGCGCTCCCGAACTGAGATGGAGACGAGGATGGCAACTGCAGAGAGCACGAAGGTCCGGAGCCTGCTGAGGGTCTCCGACACGGACGAAACCGAGTTCGAGCGCCTCCTCGACCTGGCCGAGGCGTACAAGGCGCAGCCGGACGCGCACCTCGACGCTCTCCGGGCGAAGACGGTCGCGATGTTCTTCGAGAAACCGTCCACGCGGACGAGGACCTCCTTCGCCGCGGCCGCCCACCGGCTCGGGGCGCTGCCCCTCGGCCTCCGCCCCGACGAGCTCCAGCTCGGGCGCGGCGAGCCGATCGCCGACACCGCGCACGTCCTCTCGGCCTACATGGCCGCGATCGTCATCCGGACCTTCGCCCAGGCCGAGCTCGACGAGGTCGCGGCGAACGCCGACGTGCCGGTGATCAACGCGCTCTCCGACAGCCACCATCCCTGTCAGGCGCTCGCCGACATGCTCACGCTGCGCGAGCGCTTCGGCGCGCTCCCCGGCCTGAAGCTTGCCTACGTCGGCGACGGTAACAACGTCGCCAACTCGCTGATCGAGGCCGCCTCGCTGACCGGCGTGGAGATCGCCGTCGCCTGCCCGCCCGGCTACGAGCCGGCGGTCGCGGGCGCGGCGGTCACCCACGATCCCGTCGAGGCCGTCCGCGGCGCGGATGCGGTCTACACCGACGTCTGGGTCTCGATGGGCGAGGATGCCGAGCGCGAGCGCCGCCTCTCCGACCTCCGCCCCTACCAGGTGAACGAGGCGCTGCTCGAGCACGCGTCCCCGAACGCAATCTTCCTGCACTGCCTGCCCGCCCACCGCGGCGAGGAGGTGACCGCGGCCATGATCGACGGGTCTCGCTCCGCGGTCTGGCAGCAGGCGGCGAACCGGCTGCCGACCGAGCAGGCCGTCCTCTACACGCTCGTGACGGGCGAGTGGACGAGCCCGCTGCCGACGTGACCGCCCGCCCCGCGCGGCGCCGCGTGGTCGCACTCGGGGGCAACGCGCTGCTCCGCCGCGGCGAGCCGGCGGACGCCGAGCGGCAGCGACTCCGCGTCGAGACCGCCGCCGGCGCGCTCGCGGGGCTGGCGGCCGAAAGCGAGCTCGTCGTCACGCACGGCAACGGGCCCCAGGTCGGACTGCTCGCGCTGCAGGCCGCCTCGTACCCCGACGTCGCCCCCTACCCGCTCGACGTGCTCGACGCCGAGACCGAGGGGATGATCGGCTATCTGCTCGAGCTGGCGCTGCGGAACGCGCTCGGCGGCTCGGCGGTCGCCACGCTCCTCACGCAGGTTGTCGTCCGCGCCGACGATCCCGCCTTCGCGCACCCGGCGAAGCCGATCGGGCCGGAGTACGGCCGTGAGGAGGCGACGCGGCTCGCCCGCGAGCGCGGCTGGACGGTCGCACCGGACGTCGACGCGTACCGGCGGGTCGTCGCCTCGCCCGAGCCGCGAGGGATCGTCGAGCTCGACGCCGTCGAGCTCTTGCTCGGCGGCGGCGTGACCGTGATCTGCGCCGGCGGCGGCGGCATCCCCGTCGCCGCCGAGAACGGATCGCTCCGCGGCGTCGAGGCCGTCGTCGACAAGGATCTGACCGCCGCGCTCCTCGCCGAGCGGCTGGGAGCGACGCAGCTGCTGCTCTTGACCGACGTCGCCGCCGTCGAGCGCGACTGGGGTACGCCGCAGGCCCGGCCGATACGCCGAACGACGCCGGTGGAGCTGCGAGGCCTCGATTTCGCCGCCGGATCGATGGCCCCCAAGGTCGAGGCCGCCTGCCGCTTCGTCGAGCGCGCCGGAGGCACGGCGGCGATCGGTGCCCTCGACGACGCGGCCGCGGTCGCACGCGGCGACGCCGGCACCCAGATCGCCTCGCCGGCGTGAGCGGCGCGTCGCGCGCCCTCGAGCCCACCCAGGGCCTCGAGCGGATTCAGGACGGTGGACGCCAGCCCCTGGCAAGCGTCGTCTGGCCGACCTCGATCACGTACCCGTCGGGGTCGCGGACGTAGCAGCGCAGCTCGGTCGCGTGCTGCTTCGGCGGCGTCAGGAACTCCGCTCCCCGCTTGCTCCACTCCGCGTACACCGCCTCGATGTCCGCGACCCGGATGTTGAGGAAGCTGCTCACACGATCCGGGTCGGGCGGCGTCTCGAGGATGACGGTCGGCTTGTCGTCCGTCGGCCCTCCGCCGACGTTGATGATGATCCAGCTGTTGGCGAGGGCCACGTAGGTCACCTGGTCGTCGCCTTCACCGGCGATGACCGTGCGGCCGCCGAGGACGTCGGTGTAGAAGCGGCGAGAACGCTCGACGTCGTCGGAGACGATGAAGTGAGCCAGCACCATTTCGTGTTCGGATGTGCTCATGCCGGTCTCCGTTCTCAGGTTGTTCTCTAGGACAGGTAGTAGGCGGCGAAGGTCAGGCCCGCGATCACGAGCGAGACCGGGAGCACGAGGAAGACGACGACCCCGACGATCACGAGGAACGGGGTTTCGCCGCTCTCGCCGGCCTGCTCGACCGCGCGAAGATGGTGTGCTTCGGCCGGCGCCCGCCCGAGCAGCCTGCGCGCGGCGCGAAGGGTCAGCGAGATGCGACTCGGGCCGCTCGCCTGGCGTGCTGAAGGATCCATTTCGACTCCGTTCGGTTGTTGCACTCGCTCGGACCTGCGCCCGGGCGCGCGGCCGCGTGGCTGACTCGGAGCAGGTCGCGATATGAGCGCCCGGGATAGGGCGCGTACAGGCGTGGACGGGTCGATCATGGGAGCGACGCTAGGCGCGGGCGCGCGAACCGAGCAAGGATCCACGGCTCCCTCGCGCTCACCAGGTGAGTCGAGCGTTGCCCGATTCTCCGGACGGACTTGCTAGTGAAGAGGTCGACCCGTGTCCATCGGCAGCCGATCACTCCGGGGCGAAGCTCGGCACGCTTTCCTGTCATGCGGAAGCGGGCGTCAGTGGGCGCGCCCTCTCGGCCGGCTCCGCTCCGCCGTTGCCCTGCGCGACCTCGACCGGTGGGTCGTCCTCGGCGTGGCAATCGGGCTCGTCGCCGGCCTCGGCGCCGTCGCCCTCTTCGTCTGCCTCGAGTGGGCGACCCACTTCTTCCTGGGCTCGCTGGGCGGGTATCGCCCGCCGACGCCGATCGGGGAGGGGCACGCCGCGGCCATCGGCACGACGAGGTCGTGGCGGATCCCTGCCGTGGCCGCCCTCGGCGGGCTCCTCTGCGGCATCGTGGTCTTCGCCTTCGCGAAGGAGGCGGGCGGCGACGGCACGGACGCCGCCATCGACGCCGTCCATCGCGACCCGACAGGGATCAGGAGCCGGGTCTCGCTGGTGAAGATCGTCGCCTCGGCCCTCACGATCGGCACCGGCGGCTCCGGCGGCCCGGAAGGCCCGACCACGCAGGTGAGCGCGGGCTTCGCGTCGTTCCTCGCGCGGCGCCTGAGGCTGGCTCCCGCCGACGCACGCATCGCGGTCACCGCGGCGATGGGCGCCGGGATCGGAGCCATCTTCCGCGCGCCGCTCGGCGGTGCGGTGTTCGGCGCCGAGGTCACCTACCGGGAGGACGCCGAGGTCGAGGCGCTGATCCCGTCGTTCGTCGCCGCGGTCGTCGCGTTCGCGGTGTTCGGCGCCTTCGAGAGCTACGACCCGATCTTCGGGACGCTCCGCAACTACCGGTTCGTCCATCAGCCGGTCCAGTTCCTCTACTTCGCCGCGATCGGCGTCGCCTGCGGGCTGGCCGGGCGGCTCTATGCCTGGAGCCTCGGCGGCGTCCGCAGCCTCTTCCTTCGCCTCCCGGTCGGCCGGGTGCTGATGCCTGCGACCGGAGCGCTCGCGACAGGCGCGATCGGCATCGTGCTGCCCGGCGCGATCGGCACCGGCTACGGCTGGGCGCAGACCTCGATGAGCCCCGAGTTGCTGCACCTCGCGCCCTGGGCGATCCTGATGTTGCCGTTCGCGAAGATCCTCACGACGTCGCTCTCGATCGGCTCGGGCGGATCCGGCGGGCTCTTCGGGCCGGGCATCGTCATCGGCGGCTTCACGGGTGCCGCGGTCTGGTGGCTCCTTCACAGCCTGGCGGTGACGGCTGCGGCTCAGCCGGCGCCGTTCGTGATCGTCGGGATGATCGCCTGCCTGGGATCGATCGCCCACACGCCGCTCGCCGCGCTGCTCATGGTCGTCGAGATGACGGGGAACCTGACGGTGCTGCCGCCGGCGATGTTCGCGATCGGCATCGCGTCGCTGATCGCCGGCAAGGCCGGCCTCTACAGGAGCCAGCTCCCCAGCCGCGCGGAATCGACTGCCGCGGCGATTCCCTCGCGTGCGACTTCGAATGAGGCGTCGTCTACCCCCGCGTCGGTGTGAAGAGAGCCGGCCTCATCCTCCACGCGCTGCATCCGGCCCACTCCCCGAGACCGGAAGCACGCTCCCTCCGAGCCGGGGCGCGGCCCGGCCGAACGCGCCGTCGCCGAACCGGCGCGGTGGTTTCTCATCGCCCCGTGCATCCCCCCGCCACCCGCCAAGAAGCTTCGGCGCAGCCGACCCGGCTCGTCCCGTGCCGCTAGTTGCCGCCCCACGGCTCGTCGGCTGCGCCTTCCATCTGCGCGTTCGTCGACGTCTCGCGGTCGGGGTCGCCCGTCCACGTCGAGGCGGCGCCCGGAGGCGGCGTCGCGACGGGCCTGCCGCCCTCTGCGGTCGACTCCAGCCACGAGGCTTCCCGGCGAAGCCGCCTCCTGAGCTTCTCGAAGCGTGAGCCGTGCGAGACGAAGCGCATCAGGAACCACCTCCGGGCAGCGAGACCCGCAGCATCCACAGCTGCTTCTCGAGCTCGCGCACGACGTCGATCAGGACGTCCTGCGATCCCAGATCGACCTGGCCGAGCCGATCCATCCGTGCACGGATCCGCTGAGCGACGTCGGCCAGCCGCACGACGAGCTCGAGAGTCGCGGTATCCGTCTGGAGCGCGGCAGAGTCGACGGCGGCGATGCCGCTGCCGGCGCTGACAGTGCCTGCGCGGCCGTCGGGTGCGACACCAAGTGCAACTGCCCGCTCCGCGACGGTGTCGGAGAGCTCGCGCCATGTGTCGACGAGCTCGTCGAGGTGCTCGTGCAAGGGCTTGAACGGCCGGCCGAAGATGTTCCAGTGCAGCTGCTTGCCGATCAACGACAGATCGACCAGCTCGACAAGCGTGGCCTGCAACTCACGGCCCGCCTGCTCACGCCGCGCCTCGCCGAGCGCCGGTAGATACGCCTTCTCCACGGTCTGCATCAGGCGCACCGCTGCTCGCCGCACCGCCACGGCCGGGCCGGCTGAGCCGCATCCGCGGCGCGCCGGCGATAGGCCCGGCGGGCGTGTGTGAGCTCCTCGCCGTGGACGTCCGCCCACTGCGAGAGCGTGACGATCGCCTCCGTGATCTCCCAGCCCAACGGCGTGAGGCTGTACTCGACCCGGACCGGCACCTCGGCGAAGACCTCGCGGGCGACGAGCCCGTCCCGCTCCAGGCTGCGCAGGCAGTCGGTCATCACCTTCTTCGAGACGCCCGGGAGGCAGTCGAGGAGGCGGCTGTGCCGCCGGATCCCCCGGGCCATGATCACGATCAGGTTGAGCTTCCACTTCCCTTGCAGCACCTCGAAGGCCGTCGTCGCCTGCTCGATCAACTCGCGATCGGCGGCCTTGAGGCGACGCGGGCCGTCGATGCGCTCGATGCGGGGAACGGCGGTTGCTATGGCTGTGTTCGACATCGACTCCTTCTTTCGCTCCGGTGGAGACACGAAATCCGTCGTCGCAACGGTTGCACCGCCGCAGTCCGCTCACGCCCGGGAGTGACCCTGGTTCGATCCCTGGTACGGGACGCTCGGGTGCCCGGCGATCCGGGCTCAGGTGGGCGGCACGTGCCCGCGTCATGCTGCGTTCCCGGGCGCACTGCCCGGCCCCACGAGCTGCTCGGTGGTCACTGGGCGGCAACCAGGCGGCTGGTTTGGTGCACGCGCCGAGTCCTACCGTCCCGTCACCGGATCAAGGGGGTGACGGCAATGCGAATGCTCGTTGCGTGTGCGTGGTGCGAGCGAATTCAACTGGACAACTGGGTGACCGCCAAGGTGGCTCTGCGCCGCCTTCGCACCTACGAGTGGGCAGGACCTCCGACGTTCAGCCACGGCATCTGCGACGACTGCCTGGAGCGCCTCGTCCGGAGGCGCGAACTGCGTCACACCGAGGCAGAAGCCGCATGACGAGCGTCCGGCACATGATCGAGGAGGAGAAGTCCGATGAGCGCACTTGACCCCGTTCGCGACCAAGCCGAATCCACACACGGCCTGCGCGATCCGACAACGCCTGGTCAGCGGCCCAGAATCGTGATCGGCTACGACGGCTCTGCCGGCGCAGACCGCGCGATCGCCGCTGCGGCGCGCCTGTTCCCCGGCGCCGACGCCGTGGTCGTCACCGTCGACGAGCCTGTGCTCGAGACGGTCGCCGGCGCGGAGCTCGTCGCCACCGGCGTTTGGCTCGACCTGCCCGCGGCCGAGGACGGCGCGCTCGCCGCCGCCTCGCGGACGGCCGACGCCGGTGTCGCGCTGGCGGCAGCGGGCGGGCTCCAAGCGACGACGCGGCCGGTCGTGAGCGCACCGGTGTGGAGCGAGATCGCCCGGGTTGCGACCGAGGTCGGCGCGGATGCCATCGTGGTCGGCTCGCGCGGGCACGGCGCCCTGATGGGCGCACTCCTGGGCTCGGTATCGGAGGCTCTTACGCGACACGCCGGTCGGCCCGTCCTCGTCGTGCCGCCACTCGAGAGCGGGCCGGGCAACGAGTCCGTGGAGACCGGCGAGGCGGAAGCGGACGCGGAGAGAGACTCGGGTGAGGACGCGTACGCTTCGCGAGAGGAAAGCGACCGTGAGGCTACGCCGCTGGGCCTGACGCGCGTGAAGACAGATCACATCTGACCACGCTCTCTCGACAGCGTGCCCCCCAACAACGTGCGCGCTTCGTGCGAGGTCGAGGGCGAAGCAGGCGACCCGTACGGCGTCCGATCGGGGAGCACCCCGCTCGCGGAGGCAGCGCGGCGTGTTCGCCAGAAGCGGCGCCATCCGCGAAGGGCTCGCACGCGAGGGAACTCCTTTCACGAGTCGACCCCTCCCGCGGAGATCTCTTCCCCGAGATCGACCCGGCGAGCGTCGCTCACGAACCGCTGCGGTGGCTGTCGGGCAGGCCCGCCGGTATCAGCTTGATGCAAGTCTCGGCTGCGCTCGTGAACTGCGAGGAGTGCTGGTCGATGCTCGACGGGATGTTGGTCTCGACCGTGTTGCCCTGGAACGCCGGGTCGGGGAAGTTTGGGAAACCGTGCGAGCGCATGCAGGCAGCGGCCTTGAGGTTCTCGGCCCGATCGGTAGCGGTGATGGTGATCTGCCCCTGCGGCCCGAGGCTGCCGCTCGGAAGCAGGGGCCGGCAGGCGCTTGTGGCCGAGTCGAACCGGAGGGATTGTTCTTGCGCGCAGCGATGACTTGGCTCTTTGGGATCTGGCCGCTGCTGTCGGGGTCGGGAAAAGTCGACGCGCCGTGGGAGCGCATGCAGCGGGAGTAGCCGATCAGTCCAGTCTGTGCGGTGGTCCTGGAGGAGGCCACGCCCGCGACTCGTCGCATCGCGGCACGGATCAGGCGAGGGCGCGTTCGAGAGCCGCGCGGTCGGTAGGCTCGCCGTGCGTCGGCAGCACGATCTCTACGGGCTTTTCGAGCAGCGGCCTCAGCCCGGCCGCGACCTGCCCGACCGTGACGCCGTCCGGCAGCCAACTCGCGGGGATCTCGAGCCCGTTGCCGAGGTCGACGAGCGTGTCGCCCGCGATCACCGCGCGAATCCGTTCGCTCCAGAGCACAAGGTCGAGCTGGCCTTCACGGCCGGGATACGCGTCCATGCCGAACAGCGAGTCGCCGATCGAGTAGCGCGTCGCGGGGACGAGCTGATCCTCGGGGCGATCGGGCGCCGGAGCCCAGACGGGAAAGCCGAGCGACGCGGCGTCGCGCTCGTGCCATGTGGAGGTGAGAACCGTGACCACCTCACGTGCTCCGAACAGCGCGCGCACGTGGTCCGGAACGGCGATCGGGTCGATGAGGATCAGCCGCTCGCCGTCGTCGATTGCATACGCCGACACCGGCCCGTCCCACTCGGGATGCGTCGCGGTCCAGTGGTGCACGCCCTCGGGAAGCATCGGCCTGATGTTAAACACATCACCTCCTCGGCTCGGAGCGCCGGGCGTTCCCCCGCACTTCGGCGACTACCGAAATCGACCGGGCGTGGAGTCGTCCGGTGCTAAGCGTTCAGAGAGGACGCGGTTGAGCCTCGCCGATGAGCAGGCGCGGCTCGAGCAGTCGAACCGGCAGACGCCAAAGTGGAAGCAATGAACGGATCAACCAGCGGATCTCCGACCCACAACGGTGCGATTCTGGCCGCACCGGGTGTCCTGCCCCTTCTCGGGAGCTCGATCGCGGCGCGCCTGCCGTTGGCGATGTTCAGCATCGCGCTCCTCGTTCACGTGCGCAGCCTGACCGGCTCGTTCGCGTCAGCAGGGCTCGCCGCCGGGGCGTACGCAGCCGCCGAGGGACTCGGCGGCCCGGCGCTCGGGCGTCTTGTGGACCGGCGGGGGCAGCGCGTCGTGCTCGTACTGAGCGCAGCGGGAGCCTGTGCGGCGCTTTGCGTGGTGGCTGCTCTTCCGCGCGGCGTGCCGGTGTCGGTCCTCGTCGCCCTCGCCGCGGCGATCGGACTGGCGACACCGCCCGTCGGAGCCTGCGTTCGCGGTGTCCTGCCCCGACTTCTGCAGGGCGACGCCCTGCGGGCCGCCTATGCCTATGAGTCTTCTGCCCTCGAGCTGACCTTCATCTTCGGCCCGCCGATCGCGCTTGGGCTCGGCGCTGCCTGGTCGACCGGCGCCGCGCTCGCCTGCGGCGGCGTCGTCCTCCTCGCAGCGACGGCGCTTTTCGCGGCACAGCCGGCGTCGCGCGCGTTCAAGCCGGAGCCGAGGTCCGGCCATGCAACCTCGCTCGTCTCGCCGGGTCTACGCACTCTGGTCCTGGTGCTCGCCGCCCTCGGGGTCGTCTTCGGCGCGGTCGAGGTCGGCGTGACTGCCGCAGCCGCAAGACTCGGCGGGCCCGCGGTGGCAGGCCTCTTGCTCGCCGTCTGGGGGGTCGGCTCCCTCGTGGGCGGCATCGCGGCATCGCGCGTCGGTGGTGGCGCCCGCTCCGCGCGTGGGTTGGCCGTCATCCTTGCCGCCCTGGCCGCCGGCCACGCGGCGATCGGAGGTGGAGTCAGACACCCGTTCGCGCTCGGGGTCCTGCTGTTCCTGGCCGGCGCCTCGATCGCTCCCGCCTACGCGAGTGTCTATGCGCGCGTCGACCAGCTCGTCCCGCAGGGAACGGTGACCGAGGCGTTCGCCTGGCTGGCGACCGCGATCTCGGTCGGAGCGGCCGGAGGGTCGGCACTCGCCGGTGTCCTCGTCGACGGCCTCGGCGTCCGCTCAGTCTTCGTCCTCGCCGGCACCGCCGGTGCGTCCGCGGTCGTCCTCGTCGTCATTCGCGGCCGGTCGCTCGTCCAGCCGACTGCTTCCTTGGTGACGGCTCAACCCGCGCTCGAATCGACGACGTAGAGACGGAGGCCCGGGGACGTTCCGGGAACGCGGCAACTTTGACCTCGCCACATCCATCGACAAGCTGTCGTGCCAGCGGCGTGGGCGCTGCTCGACTCCTGGCATACGGCAGTAAGCCCCGGGGCGGCAGCGATTCGTCCGACGACGAGATTGCACTCTCGGGCCCCGCCGTTCGGACACGCTGCCGACGGCGACGCCGACGTCTGACGTGGCGAAACGACGACCAGGAGGCACTCTGTGCAACCACGGATACACGTGATCACACTCGCCGTCGACGATCTCGGGCGGGCGGTCACCTTTTACCGGGACGGACTCGGCCTGCCCACTGACGGCATCATCGGCACCGAGTTTCTCGGCGACGACGAGAACCCAGCCGGCGCCGTCGCCATGTTCCACCTCGACGGCGGCCTCATCTTCGCCGTCTATCCACGAACGGAACTGCTGAAAGACGCCCACCTTGCTGCGACCGCGATCGGAGACCCAGCGTTCAGTCTCGGTCATGCCGTCCCGAGTCGGGAAGCGGTTGACGCCCTCCTGGAACGCGCAGTGTCAGCCGGAGCGACGCTGACAGGCTCGGCTCATGATCGTCCTTGGGGCATCTACTCCGGCTACTTCAAGGATCCGTACGGCCACCTCTGGGAGGTCATGTGGAACCCGCGCCTACCACTCGCCTGACCCAAGTAGAAGAAGGTCGAACCGATGGCTTCGACCCTTCCGACTGCCGAGCTCTCCCCCTGGAAGCGTCCAGCGTCAGGAAAGCTTGCTGCGCCGTCTTCCCCGAGCGTCAGGAGCGCGGTGCGGGCGCCCAGCGGTCGGCGGCTCCCGGACGACCGTTCTCGGCTGTCCGGCGACCGACCTCGTCAGCCGCGTAGGGGACTTCGCGAAACTCAACCCCGGCGCCCGAACCGTCGGTGAGGATGAGCGCGTACTGCGCGACTGGCCGGATGCGCAGCTCGCCGTCACGGAAGTGGTCATAGGCAAGGCCGATGCTGCCGGGATTGAAGTAGAGAGCACCGTCGATCATCCGAGCCCACTGCTTGTGCGTGTGGCCGCCGGCAAGCAGATCGACGTCGTGGCCTCTGAACGGCGCGAGCGCGCTGCCGGGCCGGCCGGGAAGCAACACGTCGTCATATGAGCGGGGCGAGCCGTGGAAGCCGAGGAGCCGCGTGGCCCCGTAGACGCGGGAGACTGTGTCGGGGAACGAGCGGATGAACTCGAGCCGTTCGCTCCCCAACTGCTTGAGCGTCCACTCGCGGACTTCGAGCTGTCGCTCGGTCACCGGTTCTGGCGAGTCGAGCGGAACCTCGAGGAGGAAGGCGTCGGCGTTCCCGAGCACCACCGGACATCCGAGCTCTTGCATCCGATCGATCGTCTCCGCCGGTTCGGAACCGCCTTGGGCGACATCGCCGAGGCAGACGATCTCGTCGACCCCGACCGCCTCGATGTCCCCGAGTGCGGCCGCGAAGGCAACGGCGTTGCCATGGATGTCCGAGATGACGGCGACGCGCCCGACGTCTGTCACGGGCTCGGCCATTGCCAATGCGGCACCTCGCGGATCGGATGGAGCTCCGCGTCGTTCCTTGCCCACGAGTTCTGCTGCGCGACGCGCGCTCCGAACTCGACGTGCGCCCGAAACGCCTCCCGAAACGGCTCGTCGTCAGGAAGCCCGGCCTCGTCAAGCGACTCGAGGTAGAGAGCGACGAAGCGCTCGCGTTGGGTATCCGTGATCCGGAGATCGCGGTGGACGTCGATGATGTGCTGGAAGCCGAGACGCTCGCTGAACCGCTCCGGCCCGCCAAGCGACTCGGCGGTGAACCAGGTCAGACGCTCGACGTGGTGCGGCCGGCGCTCCTTGAAGAGAGGATGGAGGATCGGGTCAGCCAGCGCCTTCTCGTAGAAGACCCGCTCGAGCCGCTGGAGCCCGTCGTCGCCACCGGCATGCACGTAGATCGTCTCCATCGCTCAGCCCACGAAGAAGTCGACGAGGACCGGCGCCAACGCCTCGGGCGCGACCATGTGCGTCTGCCCGGCCAAGGTCGCTGACCGCGCATTTGGGAGAAGGCTCGCCAGCGCTTCCGACGCGGCGTGCTGGTGCGGCGGGCTGTCGCCGCCGGTGAGCACGAGCGAAGACGCTGCGATTGTGGCCCACTCGGCGGAGTCGAGCGGGCGTCCACTCATCGTCTGCCCCATCACGCGCGCGTCATACACGAGCGTCGGCGCGACCGCCTCGAAGGCCGGCCAGAACGGCTCGGCTCGCAGCGCACCGACGTAGTCGGCCGGCACACCGGCCGCCTCGGTCATGAAGAGCGCGACTGCGTCCGAACGACGGCCGTCGGCGATCAGGCGGTCGAGATCGGCGCCGTAGCTTGGCGCGAGCGGCGGGCGCTGCTCGTCGACGATGAGGGGCGGCTCGTACAGGGCGAAGCGCGTGATCGGCACGCCCGCCGCAAGCGCGTGGAGGAGCAGGACTCCGCCAGAAGACATCCCGAACGCCCGCGCGGTCTCGCCGACGGCCGCGGTCACGGCGCCGAGATCCTCGACCTCCCGTAGCACGTCGTACCCCGCTGTGTCACCGCTCTCGCCGCGACCGCGCCTGTCATAGGTGACGACCGTGAAGCCGCCCGCGGCGACCAGACGCGCAAGCTCCCTGCTCGGCGGGTCGATCGCTCGGTACTGAAGCGCGCCGGCGACCAAGACGACCAACGGACCTGACCCGACAGCCTCGTATCCGATCGACGTTCCGTCAGCAGACCGCGTCACGGGCATCGCCTAGATGGTTGATCGATAAATGCCGTCGTCGCGGGGAGGGCGTGCACCAAGCAGTGTGGTCGACTCGACCGGGGGCAAGGCCGGTGGGCCTTGGCGCCGGGCGAGGCGGGCGCAATGCGCCGCGTGCAGGCCCCCAACCGCGGCGGCGATGATTTGTCGATCAACCATCTAGGCCTCCTTCCGTCCAAGAGGCTCCGCTCCATCGTCAGGCCGCCTTCGTCAGGGTCACCGCCATCGACGGCAGCCAGGTGTCGCCCTCGAGCCGCTCGTGCGCCGCCGTCTGAACGGACCCGTCGACCGAGAACCTCGCCCGGCAACGTGTCGTCTCCCCCTGCCATAGCCAGCTGCCGTCCTCGCTGACCGAAAGCTCGTGTTCGCTCGCGTTCCCGAAGCTGTCGAAGAAGCGTGTGAAGAAGTGTCCCGACGCGGCGTCGTAGCCGATGATCTCGACGCCGCCCACCCCGGTCGTGCCGATCAGGCCATAGGCGCTATGGAGGATGAAACGGCGACCGGGAAGCCACTCGTAGACATCGCTCGCATGGATAGCGACTCCCTCTCCCCCGTGCATCGTCCCCTCTGTGATCCAGCGGCCGATAAAGACCTCGAGGTGGTCGAGCGCCTCCGGCCTGCCGGGCACGTCGGCATCGGCTTCCGCCCCGCGGGCGACGGCGGCAACGACAGGGGCATCCTGTTCGGTCACATGTTCCTTTCGTAGCGGGTCTCTGCCACAGCGCGGGTCTCTTCGAGCAACGCGTCAGGTGGCCGGCGAAGACGGCTTGGCGCTCACCCTCCGACAGCGCTTCCGACACCCGTGGGCCCATGTAGAGCGCAAGGAAGTACTGCACGCACCGATCATGGGCACGCCGGTTCGGCCATCGCGAGGGTTTCGGTTCAGGCCGAACTGCGCTCGACGTCCATCAGAGCATCGCCGGCTGCGGTACGCGAGTGGGAGATGAACTGGCCGACACGACTGCTCTCAACCAAGCCGTTCTCGCGCAGAACTGCGAGGTGCTCGGAGACGGTCGACGGTGCACGGCCGACGCGCTGGGCAAGACCGGTGGTCGTGGCCGCTTCGTCGAGCTCGTCGAGGATCGTTGCCCGTGTCGCTCCGAGCAAGCGATCGAGCGAGCCTGCGTTCTCCCTCCGCCACCAGGCGGTTCCGGCCCCCCGTGCCGGATAGACCACGGTGACCGGCCAGGGCGAATATCTCGACTTCGTCGCAGCCCTCGGAGAGATGAACGCAGACGGGACCAACATCAAGCCGCGTCCTGCAACACCAACGAGCATCTCCGTTCGCTGGCGGACGATGACGTCACTACCTCGAAGCGTCACCAACGGCTTCAAGTCGGCAAACACGCCGGCGATCCCGGAAGCCGTGAACTGCCGGGCGCGCCGCGCCAGATCCCGCTCGAGCACCGAACGGACATACGGCCAGTCCGGCCGCAACAAAGTCTCCCAGACCTTCTCGAGGCGATCCGCGAGCAAGCGGGGTGCCGAATCGCTGGCGAGTTGCCGCCGTACCTCGCCCCGTATCGGCTTCCCTGCCAACGATCGCGCTATCTCAGAGCGAGCGAGAACAGGGTCAGTCTCCGCCACCTGACGAAGCTCGTCGGCGAGCTCAGCCGACCCGCGCCGCGGTGGCGGAAGCAGGAACTCCGGGATGTATCCGCTCTCCGGCGTGACGGCGAAGAGTGGCGCGAACGACGGAGAGTCTCGAAGCGTCTCCACAGCGCGTCGGTGTCGCACAAGCCAGTTACGCTGGCCGGTCGAAGAAGCATGCGCAACTGCGCGTGCAGCAAAAAACGCCTCCGACACCGGCGAAATGGCGAAGCGAAGCCGGAGCAGGTCTTCCGGTGCGAGCGTCAGCGTGACCAGGTATCCATTCTCGTCGATCCTGGCAGCCGGGGAAACGCCGTACTGGCCGTGACCTCACCAGCGCTCATGCGCTGGGACGAGGGGGTCTGGAGCGCGACGAATAGCGGGAGCAGAGGTGCACGCTCTTGCGATTCGCCGTGCGCACTCTCGTTGCGCACGAGCCCCCGCTGGCGCTCCTCCTGCCGGACGCCGAGGGGGCCCGCGCCGCGTTCCGGGAGATCTACGACACATACCAAAGCGACGGCATCGGCCCCGCCTTTCAGAAGTTCCTCGCGTTCACTGGCCTCGCCTCGTCTCCGCCGGCCCAGCACACTGCTCCGCAGCCTCCCTCACCAGAGCGGATTGCAGCGGGCGAGCGCTTCTTCGCCCACGGCCTCCTCCCGATCACGCTCTACCAACCCGACCTCGCCGCCCTCCGGGCCGCAGCAACCCGCGTCGTCGTCGCGATCGGAACCACCTCCACCGACACGTTCCCCCAGCGCACCGCCACAGCGCTCGCCGAACGCCTCGGCACCGCTCCTGCCGACTTCCCCGGAGGACACACAGGCTTCCTGAGCAACCCCGAAGAGTTCGCCGCCGTCCTCCGCCGCAACCTGGGTTGACAAAACCATCGGGGCTCCAGCGGCCCGAAAGCCCGCCTGAACGGCTCGACTCGTTGCCAGCAGCGATCGCACCAGATCGTCGAGCTGATCGACTACGACTTCGAGGGAGTCACAGGGTTCGGAGACAGCGTCATGATGGCCATTCGCGCCCAGCAGTACGACGAATGGCTGACGGAGTTCCTCGCGCGGCACCACGACCGGTCGACTTCCCCGAGGTGATCGACCTGGGCCGGCCGACAACTCGGGGAGCATGTGGAGCAGAGGGTCGCAACCGGCGGCAACCACCGACGCTGACCCCTGCGAGCTCGAGCTCACCGGACGCCCTCTTTGCCGTCCCGCGCGGCACGGTGGAGTTCGACGACGCGCCGATAGAGGGCGAGGTAGTCGTCCACCATCCGCTCGGCGTCGAAGCGGCCTTCCACCGATGCGCGCACCGCTTCGCGGTTGACCGCACCCGAAGCGTGAACCGCCGCAACCGCTTCCTCCTGGGTATCGACGAGGAAGCCGTTCACGCGGTGATTGACGATCTCTGCCATCGAGCCGCGCCGCCGCGCGATGACGGGCGTGCCGCAGGCCATCGCCTCGACGACGCTGAAGCCGAACGGCTCGTCGAAGTTGACGAGATGCAGAAGTGCCCTCCCGCCGCCGAGCAGGTCGCTGCGCCGGTCAGGACCGACCGGACCGATGTAGCGCACGCGCTCCCCGTCGAGACGCGGCTCGACGAGCTGCTCGAAGTAGCGGCGGTCCTGGATGATTCCCGCGATCGTCAGCGGCATGCCCGCACGCTCCGCGACGTCGATCGCCTCCACCGTCCCCTTGTCCGGATGGATCCGCCCGAAGAACAGAAGGTAGTCGCCCGGCGTCCGCTGGAGCTCGAATTCGCGCAGATCGATGCCGTGATGGATCGTCGCGACGTAGTCGAGACGCGCGTGCCGATCGGCATCGCTGATCGCGACGTAGTAGCCGCTCCCGTTGTACTTCTCGAACACAGGAACGATCTGCTCTGACGAGAACCCGTGGATCGTCGTCACGACCGGCGTCTCAACCAAACCGCTGTAGGTCAGCGGCAGGAAGTCGAAACTGTTGTGGATCACGTCGAAGTCGGCTGCGTGTTCGAACACCGCCGAGATGTGCAGCGCCTCCCACGCCTTGGCATGTAACGCCGGATCCTCCGAGTAGCCCGTCGGCGCCGAGCCGACGAGTCGAGCGGTCGTGGTGGAGTCGGCAGTGGCGAACAAGGTCACCGCGACTCCCCGCCGGACCAGACCCTCCGTCAAGAGAGAGGCGAACTGCTCCCACGGGCCGTACTTGCGCGGCGGTACCCGCCAGGAGATCGGCGCGAGGATCGCGACCCGCAAGGTCATCGGCCTACGCAGACCGCTGTTCTGCGACCTGGCCGAGGATCCAGGCGTCAGCCTCCGCGAGGGTGACACCACGGCAGCCCTCCAGGCAGCGCCGGTCGCCGCCCAGCCGGCCGAGCACGTCGCAGACGAGGATGATGGCCCTGCCGAATGTGCAGGCGACGTTACGCATGCAGAACGGCGGGAGTCCGTTTCGCGAACGCGCCTTTCGCGACCGACAGCGCGACGCCGGTCACGGCTGCCACGCTAGCGCTGGTGATCAGCAGCAGGCCGGAGGCGAGTGAGAAATTGATCGCCACGTTCTTGCTGACGCCGAGCGCGAGCAGGATGCCGACGGTTGCGCCGAGGTTCGCGATCGCCCCGCCGGCCGTGATCGGAACGACGCCGGCGGCCGCGCTCAGGCAAAGCACGCAGAGCGCCGTTGTGGGCGAGAACGCGAAGCCGAGCGCGCTCAACAGCAAGGCGCTGCCGACCGCACGGCTCGTCCAACAAGCGAACAGGTAGAGGCCGGCGACGATCGCGCTCCGGCGACCTTGCCGTGTTCGATGCTCAGAGATGTGATCGGAGACGCGCCGCAAGTGCCGACTGCGGCGCAAGAGCGGAAGCCGCACGAGCCGGGCGCTACCGACAAGCAGCGCGCAGCAGCCGAGGCCGAAGCCGACGACGATCAGCAGAGGACCTCGCAAGCTCGCCGAGCTGGTCGCCGTGGCAGAGACCGACAGAGGCAGCATCGCGACGGCGTCCACCATCCCGAGCGAGACGATCGAAAGCGCAACGGCCTCCAGGCCGATCCGCACGCCGGACAAGCGGCGGAGCGTCCCAACCTTCACGACGTAGTCGAGCCGGAACGGCAGCACAGCACCGCTCGCGGCTGCCGCGCCGACAGACGCCAGACAGCGACACTGCCCGGGCTGCTGCCCGAGCGGGAACAGCCGGCGCCAGCCGCGCGCACGCAGGACGAAGCTTGCGAGATAGCAGAGGGTGGCGAACGCAACGAGCGGCATCTCCGCATGCGCGAGCGGCCAGCTCGAATGCGTCAGTCGCCGGCCGATCAAGACGCTGGCCGTGACCGTGACGAGCCCGAATCCGACGCCGGCGACGGGTCGACGGTGCGCCCGCGTCCACGCGACTGCCGCACCGAGCGTCCGCAAACTGTGGCTCCTGACTCCTCGAGGTCGAAACCAAGTCGGAAGGACCCCGGTGTCCTGGCGGCTTCGCGCGAACCACGCGCCACACCAATCATAGCCGCGCAACACGTCGATCGCGGGAACCGGCCCCGCAGCGAAGTCCCCCGGTCGGTAGCACGCGATGCACCCTCTCGGCGGAAAGAAAAGGCGCCCTATCCGCGAGGGCGCCGATCCTCACCGAGCGCGCATACCTCCCCGCGCGCGCTCCGATCTCGGTGGTGTAGCACGAACAGCCACCCGCCGCGCACGAGGTCGCAGCATCGCGGCTCCCCGGCGCGACCCGAGGACACAAGGCTCATTGTGAAAGGAGCTCGAGAGAACTCGGGGGGATCATCATTCGACTGCCTCGACCTTCCAGCCGCCGGTATAGGCCGGTCGCTCGCGCGACTTCTCGGGCGCCGTCGTCTCGATGATGCGAAGGGCGCGCCCATCGCCCGTGGTGAAGACATCCCCCGACTGCCAGCTCTCGTCGTCGGTGACGAACGTCCCTATGTACTCGCCGTGCCGATCGCGGAGTTCGAACCTGGATGCCACGTCAGCACGGACCCCAGTGGCCGTCCCGGCGCGACTGCTCGATGCGCGTGCTCATGTTGTGACCTTCTATCTGCGACAGGAGTCGCGATTGACGGCGTCGTGATCTCCAGCTGTCGTGCGAGCAGAGGACCCGCTCGAACGCGTCACGTCCTGCCGCGCATGCGGCTTCACAGTAGCCGCGCAGACCCCCTGCCACCGATCCCGGGCACCGCACTTGCGATACTCGGGTCCATGGGAGAGATCGATCCCTTTGGCACCCGCAGGGAAGGGCTGGACGCGTTCCTCGACCGGGCGCTCGAGAACGGCTACGAGATCGAGACGCGTACCGACACCCACGCGATCATCTTCCGGCGACCGAAGGGCCTCAAACGGTTCACCAGCGGCGCAGACCCGGGCCGCTTCGTCGTCGAGGTCGACGAAGACGGGATCGCAACAACCCGGCCGGCAGAGCCGCGACGCAGCTGAGCCCAGCTATCCGGACGGACTCATTCGGCCGCCCGCTGCGCGTCCTCCTCGAGCAACGTCAGGCAGCCAGGACAGACGGCGCCCTCGTCGAGCGCATGCCAGGCGACGTAGTCGGCGTCGTTGCGAGGCTCACGCCGGCAACGCGAACACCTGACCTGACTCGAGAGATTGGAGCTCTGCGAATCCACCGTTGCCCTCCCTTCATTCCCAAAGGCCGCTGCCCGGCCGGGTAGGGGTCACGGGGTCTGGTGGCTGAGGGTTGTCGTTCCCTTCGGTCGGCTCTGACGACCGCGGAGCCGGCGCGGGGTTGCGTGGAGTGACCAACGTGACTCGCGTCGTGCGTCGGGAGTCGAACGGCTTCTGGTCGTGCGACCGCTCACTGCGCTTGCCCATGTGAACCTCGGATTCTGCGGATGAACCGCGTGGAGCGGAGACGTGGTGATGAGAGATCGCGACCAGGCTGGGAGCAGCTCAGTCGCCCGCGTCCTACCGCGTCATGCCCCGGCAGCCTAGCCGACTGAGCCTTCCATCTGGATCTGGATGAGGCGGTTCAGCTCGATCGCGTACTCCAGCGGGAGCTCTTTGACGATCGGCTCGACGAAGCCGGCGACGACCATGGCGGAGGCTTCGGCCTGCGACAACCCGCGCGACATCAGATAGAAGAGCTGTTCGTCCCCGATCTTCGAGACCGTCGCCTCGTGGCCGATGTCGACCTGGTTCTCGTCGATGCGGATGTACGGATAGGTGTCCGACCGCGACTCCTCGTCCAGGATCAGCGCGTCGCAGACGACCTTCGACTTCGCGCCGGTCGCGCCCTTCGCCACCTCCAGTAGACCGCGGTAGCCGGCCCGGCCGCCGTCCTTCGAGATCGACTTCGACGTGATCAGGGAGGTCGTGTTCGCCGCGAGGTGAACGCACTTCCCGCCGGCATCCTGATGTTGTCCCTTGCCAGCGAAGGCGATCGAGAGCACCTCGCCGTGGGCGCCCTTGCCGACAAGCCAGATCGCCGGGTACTTCATCGTCAGCTTCGACCCGAGGTTGCCGTCGACCCACTCCATGGTGGCGTTCTCGTAGGCGACGGCGCGCTTCGTGACGAGGTTGTAGACGTTGTTCGACCAGTTCTGGATCGTCGTGTACCGGCAGCGCCCGCCCGGCTTGACGACGATCTCGACGACGGCCGAGTGCAGCGAGTCGCTCGAGTAGATCGGCGCGGTGCAGCCCTCGACGTAGTGCACGTATGCGTCCTCGTCGACGATGATCATCGTCCGCTCGAACTGGCCCATGTTCTCGGCGTTGATCCGGAAGTAGGCCTGGAGCGGCAGCTCGATCCTGACACCGGGGGGAACGTAGATGAACGAGCCGCCCGACCAGACCGCGGTGTTCAGCGCCGCGAACTTGTTGTCGTTCGACGGAATGATCGTGCCAAAGTGCTTCCTGACGATCTCCTCGTGCTCCCGCAAGCCGGAATCCATGTCAAGGAAAAGCACCCCCTGTGCCGTCAGGCTCTCCTGCAGCTTGTGGTAGACGACCTCGCTCTCGTACTGGGCACCGACGCCGGCGAGGTACTTCTTCTCCGCCTCGGGGATGCCGAGCTTGTCCCAGGTGTCCTTGATGTCGGGTGGGAGGTCCTCCCACGACTCGGCCTGCTTCTCCGTCGGCTTGATGTAGTAGTAGATGTTGTCGAAGTCGATGCCGGAGAGGTCTCCTCCCCAGGCAGGCATCGGACGCGCAAAGAAGTAGTCGAGCGCCTGGTGGCGCACCTTACGCATCCAGGCCGGCTCGTTCTTGTGCTCCGCGATCGCCTCGACGACCTCGTGCGAGATCCCGCGGCCCGACTTGAAGAAGTAGTCGCCGGCCTCATCCGGGTTCGCAAACCCGTACTTGATCGCGTAGTCAGCGCCGATGTCCTGCACGAGCTCGGTCTCCGTCCCTGTCGTCACGGCAACCATGTCCTTCCGACGCACAGTCGATGGTCCTGGCTGAAAGAGATCTGATCCTGCGGGCGAACCCTGTTTCCCTCGGTCCCTCATCTCGCGCGCTCTGTGGCGCGTCGACGGCGTCGGGCCTCGGCCGGTGTCCTAGCTCACAGGGCCAGTCCGACCACCGTACTCCTTTCCAGCAACGCGGGCCGGGCGACGACTCAGACTGGCCCGCTGAGGCGGCGCCTTCTCTGCCGCCAGAGCCGCTGGCCTCCGGCGACGCACGAGGGAACGACGAAGTGGCTCCGCCGGCGGTTGGGCGGCGATCCCAGCCCTCTCCCCGACTCCGGGACCGCCGCTTGGTCGCCTCATCTCGCGCCGGCAGCATCCGCCGAGCCGGAGCCGTCGCAAGAATCGCGCGGGGCCACAGTAGCGGCAATGGACGTCGCGGAAGCGGGTCGATGCGAGGCCTCGTCCAGGCGCCCGCCGCGGCAACGCGCTGAGCCACGGCTACACTTCGATGCGGAGCGACGTGAGGCGCCCGAGTGGCGGATCAGCCCGGGTGTTGCCAGTTGAGTTCACGCCTCCGTCAATGCGGCTCTCGCCGCGGATCGAAGGTTCGGCATGACCAAGCGCATCGAGCAGCCCCGCCGGCACGGACACGCGGACCCACGTTGGATCGACCGGGTGCACGCCGAGAGCGAGCCGCCCGCCAACGCTCCCCCGACGCTACGGCTGGTCGGCGGCACCGACGTCACACCGGAACCCGTCGCTCCAGGCACAGTCCAGCGGGTGTAGCGGGTGCGTACCGCGATCGTCTCGACGTTCCCGCCCCGTGCCTGCGGAATCGGAGCGTTCGCGGCCGACCTGCAGGGGGCGCTGCTCGGGACGGGGTCCGTCGAGGCGGCGGATCTCGTCGCCGTCGTGCACGAACCGTCACGCCCGCAACGGCGCGGCCTGCTCGCGACGATCGCGCAGGCCGTACGTGGCGACTACGTCCGGACAGCTCGCATGCTCGGTCGCCTCGACGTCGACGTCGTGCTGCTCCAACACGAGTATGGGATCTTCGGCGGTCGCGACGGCGAATACGTGCTCTCCTTCGCCCGAGAGCTGGCGCAGCCGCTCGTCGTAAACCTGCACACGGTCCTTTCCGCGCCAACGCCCCATCAGGCCGAGGTCCTGACGGAGCTCTGCGAAGAGGCAGAGCTCGTCATCGTGATGACCGACACGGCGCTTCGGCTGCTCGTCGAATCAGGGATGTGTGCCGAGGCAAAGATCCGGATCGTCCCGCATGGGGCGCCGGCGAGCTTCAATGACCGAGCAGCGCGCGCGCCCGAGAGGTGGTCGCCGGACACGCGCGACTTCCGCCTTTCGACGTTCGGCCTCATCTCCTCCGGCAAGGGAATCGAGAACGTGATCGACGCTCTTCCGGCGATCGTCGACCGCCACCCGGAGGTCGTGTACACGATCGCGGGTCGCACCCATCCGGACGTCGAGCGTCGCGAAGGTGAGCGATATCGACTGACGCTCGAGCGTCGCGCCTTCGAGCTTGGCCTTGGAACTCATGTCGTGTTCGATGATCGGTTCCTGTCGGTCGACGAGCTCTCGGATCTGCTCGCGGATACGGATGTCTTCATCACGCCGTACGCGAGCCGCGAGCAGATCGCGTCCGGCGCCCTGACATTTGCGCTCGCCGCCGGCTGCGCCGTCGTTTCCACGCCGTACTGGCACGCGCAGGACCTACTCGGGTCGGGTGCCGGACTGCTCGTGCCGTTCGGCGACTCGGAAGCGATCGCCGAAGCGGTGTGCTGCTACCTCGAGCGTCCCGATCGACTTGCCGACGCACGAGCGGAGGCGCAGCGGATCGGCGCGACGCTGGGTTGGCCGGCGGTCGCCGAGACCACAGCCTCCGTCCTCGAGGAAGCGCGCACGAGCGCGCCGCGGCGCCGCCCAGCAGGAATCGCCGACCTTCATCTCGCGAGCTTGCGCACCGACCATCTCCTGACGCTCATCGACGACGTCGGGATCGTGCAGCATGCCGACGGGATCATTCCGCGCCGCGAGAGCGGCTATTGCGTCGACGACGTCGCGCGCCTCGCCGTCGTTTCGCTCGCCCTGGCGGACCGCGGCGATGAACCAGTCTGGACGGCGAGCCTCTACCGTGCGCTCGCCTTCCTCCACGCTGCTACGGGTGACCGCGGGATGCGCAACTTCATGGGGTACGACCGCCGCTGGCTCGACGAACCGCATCTCGGCGACCACGTGGGTCGGTCGATCTGGGCGCTGGGCGACATCCTCGCGACCGCCTGGATCCCGGCCGTGGTTCGGCCGGCGAGTGACCTTCTGGAGCGACTCGTTGCCTCTCTGGACGGCGAAGTCCACCTGCGGACTGCGGCGTACGCCGTCCTCGGCCTCTCACGGCTGGACCCCGATCGGCTCGAGCCCAGCGCCCAGGCGCTGCTCGAACGCCTCGTCGAGCAACTCGCCGCCGCCTACGAAGGCACCGCCTCCGACGACTGGTCGTGGTTCGAGAACGAGCTCACCTACGACAACGCGCGCCTTTCGCAGGCGCTCCTCACCGCCGCCAAGGCGCTGGGCCGAGCAGATCTCGCAGAGGTCGGTCTCGACTCGCTGAGGTGGCTCGGGGACGAGTGCGGGCTCGACGGCGACGCGCTCCGACTCCCGGGGCACCTCGGACGGCGACGAGGTGAGGACGCGCCTGGTGAGGGCGACGAGCAGCCGCTCGACGCCGCCGCCCTCGTCGAAGCAGAGCTGAGCGCCTTTGCGATCACGCGCGGCGCCGAGCACGGACACCGGGCGATCAAGGCGTTCGAATGGTTCCTCGGCCGTAACCGGCTACAGCGGCCGCTGTACGACTTCGCGACCGGGGGCTGCAGTGATGGACTCGGCACCGAGACCGTGAACGACAACGAAGGCGCCGAGTCGACGCTCGCCTTCCACCGGGCGGCGCTGCTCCTCGACGCCGCCGGAGTTCGAGCCGGTGTCGAGGAAGACGCGTCGGAACCGGCGTTGGCATGAGTGCAGGCGAGCTCTTCGAACGCCACCCTGGCAACCCGATCCTGACCGCTGCCGACTGGCCGGAACAGGTGAACGCCGTCTTCAATCCGGCTGCCGTCGAGGTCCGCGGCGAGACGGTGCTGCTGGCGCGAGTCGAAGACCGCAGGGGCATCTCACACCTCACGGTCGCACGCTCCCCGAATGGATTCGACACCTGGGCCATCGACCCCGACCCCCTCCTCTCACCCGACGATGAGACTCCGAGCGAGCAATGGGGATTCGAGGATGCACGCATCGTCTGGGTCGATGAGCTCGAGCGCTTCGTGATCACGTGCACCGCCTACGGTCCCGCAGGCCCCGCGGTCTTCCTCGCCACCACGGAGGACTTCGTCGCAGTCGAGCGCTACGGCATCGTGCGGCACCCCGAGGACAAGAACGCCGCGCTCCTCCCCGGTCGGATCGACGGACGCTGGGTGCTCCTCCACCGGCCGAAGACCGAGTTCGGCGGCGGCCACGGCGAGATCCTGCTCTCTCGCTCATCCGATCTCGTCAGCTGGACCTCCCCGGAGCAGGTACTCCAGCCTCGCTCCGGTGCGTGGTGGGACTCCTTGCGAATCGGCATCGGCCCGCCGCCATTTCGCACGGAGCACGGCTGGCTGCTCATCTACCACGGGGTGAAGGAGACCATCGCCGGAGAGATCTACCGGGTCGGCCTGGCCCTCCTCGACCTCCATGAGCCGACCCGCGTCCTCCACCGACTCCCAACGTGGATCCTCGCCCCGCTCGCGCCCTACGAACGCACGGGAGACGTGCCGAACGTCGTCTTCCCGTGCGGCCTCGTCCACGACCAGGTGACGGACGATATTCGCCTGTACTACGGAGCCGCGGACAGCTCGATCTGCGTTGCGACTGCGCGCCTCGGGGACCTTCTGCACGCGCTTCTCGCCGCCCCGGCCGACGGCCACTAGAGGCTTGATGTGTATTGGGGTGTGCGCGGGGATGCGCCAGACCGGGATGCGCAAGACCAAGCGGATTGGACGTGACGGGCGCAGCGCGTGGCGGTGGCTACGGGCAAGCCCGGCACGGCCGGGCCGCGCCGTTCCTGGTGCACCAGCCGCGTGCGCCCGCAAATGCGCATCAAGCCTCTAGATGGTTGATCGACAAATCATCGCCGCCACGGCTGGGGGCCTGCATACGGCGCATTGCGCCCGCCTCGCCCGGCGCCAAGGCCCACCGGCCTTGACCCCGGTCGAGCCGAACCCACTGCTTGATGCATGCCCTCCCCGCGACGACGGCATTTATCGATCAACCATCTAGGTGAGCAGGGTCGTCCGGCGCCGGAGGTTCGCGATCGCGATCAGCACCCCTGACGAGGTGGGCACCGTGGGCGCGCTGCTCATGGGGCTGAACGGCGGGTTCGTCACCGGCAGAGACAGCCTGGTGGACGGCGAAGGAACAGCCGCTGAGATTCGGCACGAATGGCTGAAGCGGCAGAGGACTCGCAATGCACAGGCCGAGCCCAGCCGAGCCCGGTTCGCGCACGCGTTCGCCCCGCCGCAGGCTAGGGTGGCTGGGTGACGACCGCGGGTTTCCACACCGATAACGCTCGCTCCTGGCGGGGCGAGCTCGATTCGTACGCGCAGCCACGGTTGGGTCGCAGCCTCCTCGATCTCGCGACGTCGGTCGTCCCGTACCTCGTGATCCTGGCGGCGATGTTCTTCGCGGTACGCATCTCCGTATGGTTGATGCTCGCCCTCGTGCTTCCGGCATCGGGATTCCTGGTGCGCGCATTCATCGTCTTCCATGACTGCACGCACGGGTCGTTCCTTCGATCGAGGCGTGGAAACAACCTCCTCGGTGCGGCGGTCGGGCTGCTCGTCTGGATGCCGTTCCGTGCCTGGCAGCACGAGCATGCGGTCCACCACGCGACGTCGGGCGACCTCGACCGGCGAGGTGTCGGCGACATCAAGACGCTGACGGTGGCCGAGTATCGAGCTCTGCCCGCGTGGCGGCGGATCGGCTACCGGCTCTTTCGCAACCCGGTCGTGATGTTCGGCCTCGGGTGGTTGCTCGTGCTGGTGATCAAGCCGCGGTTCGTGCCGCGTGGCGCACGTCGGCGCATCCGCAACAGCGTGCTCGGCACCGACCTCGCGCTGGCGCTGATCGTCGCTGTCCTCTGTCTGTCGCTCGGGTGGCGCGACTATCTCCTCGTTCAGGGGCCCATCTTCCTCGTGTCAGGCGCCCTCGGAATCTGGCTGTTCTACGTGCAGCATCAGTTCGAGGACACGTACTGGCAGCCGCACGCGGAATGGCGCTTCGATCATGCCGCGCTCGCGGGAAGCTCGTACCTGAGGCTTCCGCGCGTGCTTCAGTTCTTCACGGGGAACATCGGCTTCCACCACGTGCATCACCTGTGCGTCGGCATCCCGAACTACAACCTGCCGAAGGCGCACGAGGAATCGGAACATCTGCAGGCGGTACCTGCACTTGCTCTCCGCGACGGCCTGCGAGCCATCCAGCTGAAGCTCTGGGACGAGCCCAGCAAACGACTCGTGACGTTCGGCGAGGCACGCGACGTCGCTGGAGAACGTGGCCTTTGAGCGACGCCGGGTCGTCGTGACGGGCCTCGGCCTGGTCACGTCGATTGGCAACACCGTCGAGGAGTCGTGGTCGGCTCTGGTGGCCGGCCGTGGAGGCACGCGGCGGATCTCCCGGTTCGACGCCACGGATTTCCCGGTGCGAATCGCCGGTGAGGTCGCAGGGCTCGAGGTACGGGACTACCTCGATCAGAAGACCGCCCGCCGGATGGATCGGTGCTCGCATCTCGTGGTCGCAGCGGCGCGGCAGGCGGAGGCCGACGCCAACCTCGACGCGTCGGCGGTCGGCGAACGCGCGGGTGTCGCAATCGGGAGCGCGCTCGGCGGCGTCGCGTCCTTCGAGCAAGCCGTTCACCAGGTCACCGCGAGAGGGCCCACGAGGGCCAGTCCCTTCTCGATCGTGCAAACCCTCCCCAACCTCCCGGCGGGCTGGGTATCGATCGAGCTCGGCACCCGCGGCCCGCTGCTGGCGCAAAGCACCGCCTGCGCTGCATCGAACATGGCGCTCGGCGACGGCCTCGACGCGATCCGGCTCGGCCGCGCAGACGTCATGTTCTGCGGCGGCACGGAGGCACCCGTCACGCCGACGGCCGTGGCGTCCTTCGCTGCGATGCGCGCCTTGTCCGCGCGCAACGACGATCCAAGCGTCGCGTCACGCCCCTTCGACCGCGATCGGGACGGATTCGTGATGGCCGAGGGCGCGGCAGTGCTGGTGCTCGAAGAGCTCGACCACGCGCGTCGACGCAACGCTCGGATCTACGCAGAGGTGGCGGGATACGGTGTTTCCTCTGACGCCTACCATGTGTCGGATCCCGATCCCGCCGGTGTCAACGCTGCCCGCGCGTTGCGGATGGCGTTCGACGACGCAAAGGTCGATGCGGGCGACATCGGCTACGTGAACGCTCACGGCACCTCTACCGTCGCCGGTGACAAGATGGAGACGCGTGTCTTGAAGCTCGCGCTCGGCGAAGACGCGGCATCCCGCACGGCCGTCTCGTCGACCAAGGGCGCAACGGGACACACGCTCGGTGCGGCGGGCGCGGTCGAAGCGGCGTTCGCGATCCTCGCGCTCCGGGATGGACTACTGCCACCGACGATCAACCAGTTCGCATCCGATCCGGAGTGCGACCTCGACTACATCGCGAACACCGCACGCAAGAAGCAAGTCGAGACCGCCCTCTCGAATTCGTTCGGCTTCGGGGGGCACAACACCGCTATCGTCTTCCGCCGCTTCCGGCCCGACCTCGCAACCCGGCCGGTGGCCTAGAGGCTTGATGTGTATTGGGGTGTGCGCGGGGATGCGCCAGACCAAGCGGATCGGACGTGACGGGCGCAGGGCGTAGCGGTGGCTACGGGCAAGCCCGGCACGGCCGAGCCGCGCCGCGTCTGGTGCACCAGCCGCGTACGCCCGCAAATGCGCATCAAGCCTCTAGAGGCCTGGAGCTCACCACCGAACGGGATCTGCCTCAAGG
Organism: uncultured Thermoleophilia bacterium; assembly: GCA_963784765.1. Taxonomy (GTDB): domain Bacteria; phylum Actinomycetota; class Thermoleophilia; order Gaiellales; family Gaiellaceae; genus PALSA-600. Next base: position 138,210 of record CAWASP010000015.1, on the reverse strand, counting down.
CAGGTCAGCGCCAGGTATCGAGCGCCGCCGAGCGCGCGTCGGCTGCCTGGCTGCTCGTCATCGCTCGAGCGCGCTCCCCAACTCACCGCCGACGAGAACATTGATCGCGCAGTGGCCGACGTGCACGACAAGCTGGCTGTCGCTCCGCCAGTAGCCGCGCTCGAACTCGTCCGGCCGTATCACGAACCCGTTCTGGCGGGAACCGACGTGGAAGAACAGCGTCTCGATCGCAGTGGCATCAGCACGAAGCAGCACTTCCTGCAGGCGCTCGTCGAGCTCGCCGCGGTCGAGCCGTCCGGAGAGGACCCCGGAGATGAACGGTGAGCCATTCGCGCCGGAGAACAGGACGAGCACCGGACGGCCGATCAGGCTCAGCAGCGCCTCGAGCGTCTGCTCGTAGCCGAGCTCCGATGCTCCCTCGAGCTCGGAGCTGCCTTCGAACCGCGTCACTCGACATGCCCGCCGGCGTCGGTCTCGGCGGCCTCGACCGGCGCGTCATCGGCGCCGCGGCGATGTGCCGCCCGCGCGTCCTTCTTCGCCTGTTTCAGCTCTCGCTTCTCGCGCAGCGCCTGCTCACGCGCCCGCTTCAGCACCGACTGCAGGCTCCGCCTACCCATCAGCGACGCCCCCGCAACCGCGCCCGCCGCGCCGCGAACAGTGGCATGACCGCGACATTCACCGCCTGCGCCTCCTCCACCCGATCGACGGCACGATCGAAGCTCACCCGCGTACCCCGGCAGCGATCACCCAGAAGCTGCCCCGCAGCGAGTCCGTCCTGATCGACCCGCAAGCGCTCGCCGTCGTCGGTGCGGATGAAGCCATGACGCTTGACCGCGTTGAACCAGAGCATCGTCCCTTCCATGGCCGCTCCTTTCAGAACGACGCGGGCCGCGGGCGACAAACCCACGGCCCACGCAGTGGCTAAACGGCGACGACGCTCTTCGCCTCGGGGCCCTTCGCCCCGTCGACCGCCTCGAACTGCACCTGCGCGCCCTCCGCGAGCGACTTGAAGCCCTCACCGACGATCGAGGAATGGTGAACGAACACGTCCTTGCCACCATCCGCAGGGGTGATGAACCCATACCCCTTCGCATCGTTGAACCACTTCACGGTTCCGGTTGCCATAAAAACACCTCCCCCACCACGAAAGAACGGGCAGGGGAAGCGCAACGCACGCAACCGGTACTCGCTCAGCTATCAGCCTGCAATCTAGCACGGCAGCCGCCATGCCACCTTGACCCAGCCCCGCCCGCAACCATCCCGACTGCGTCTCACAGCCTCTTGCTGACGTACTCGGCGACGATCATGGCCGCCATTCCCGCGGCAAGCACCCACAGCAGCAGTGTCACCGGGTTGATCCGTCTGACAAGACGCCACATGGCGCTATCCGGGAACGCGAGTCGGAAGGACGACCGGGGTCATGAGCAGCGGCTCAGCGGCGCCGCCGTGGCCGCCGTCGAGCCGGTGGCCGAGGCGACGCTACGGCGAAGGCATCGGCGTGGCCGAGGCGTGCCGCAAGCTTGCCGACGTCGCTGCGCTGCTCGGGCAAGACGAACGTGACGCCTGTGCCGCTTCGGCCGGCGCGGCCGGTGCGGCCGACGCGGTGGACGTAGTCGTCATCGCTGCCGGGCGGGTCGAAGTTGATCACCTGGGTGATCGCGTCGACGTCGAGGCCGCGCGCAGCGACGTCCGTCGCGACGAGCGTCGAGACCTTTCCGGTCTCGAACTGCGCGAGCGAGCGCTCGCGGGCGTTCTGGGACATGTTCCCGTGCATGACCACGGTGGAGACGGCGTGGTTACGCGCGAGCTGCCGCGCGAGCCGGTCGGCGCCGTGCTTCGTCCGCACGAAGACGAGCGACAGCCCCTCCGCGCCGCCGATCGTCTCGGCGAGGCGGCCGACCCTCGTCTCCGATGTCACCGGCACGAACCGGTGCTCGACGGTGCCCGGTGAGTCGTCGCCGTGGCGCTCGAGGCGGATCTGACGAGCGTTCGAGGTGTAGCGCCGGGTGAGCTCCATCACAGCGCCTTCGAGCGTCGCCGAGAAGAGCAGTGTCTGTCGGTTGACCGGGACGTCGCGGAGCACGCGGTCGACCTGCGGCCGGAAGCCCATGTCGAGCATCCGATCTGCCTCGTCCAGGACAAGCACGCGGACGTCGCGCAGCGAGACCAGGCGGCGCTCGACCAGGTCGTTGAGGCGCCCCGGCGTCGCAACCAGGATCTGGGCGCCCCGGGCGCGCTTCGTCTGCGCTCCGACCGAGGTGCCGCCGTAGACCGCGGCGATTCGCAGCGAGCACGCGGCGGCGAGCGGCTCGAGCTCCTCGACGACCTGCGAGGCGAGCTCGCGCGTCGGTACGAGCACCAGCGCGGCAGGGCGGCCCTGCGCGCCGGCGATGCGCTCGACGAGCGGGATCCCGAAAGCGAGTGTCTTGCCGGAGCCTGTGGGCGACGCCGCGAGGACATCGATGCCACCGAGGGCATCCGGCAAGACGAGTTGCTGCACCGCGAATGGGGCCGTGATGCCGCGGCGCTCGAGCGCGCGCACGATACGTGCGCTCACGCCGAGCGCGGAGAACGATTGCTGCATGTGTTCACTCCTTGTCCTGCCAGGATCGAGATAGAGAGACTCGAAACGCCTGGAAAGGAGGAACGAGAAGCCGATCTCACGGCGCCGACGGCAGCCGTGCCGACCACGGTAGCACGCGCGATGCGCATTCACGTTGCGTGCGCGAGCAGACTGCGGGCATCGGGCCATCGCCGATGCCGCCGCGTCAACGACGAGCAAGCTGCTCGTCGATCCATGCCGATGCAGTGCTCGTGTCCTCTCCGCGTGAGAGCGCGATCTCGCCGGCAAGAAGTGCCTTGGCGCGTCGCACGAGCTCACGTTCGCCGGGAGCGAGCGAGCTGCGCTGCGCGCCCTCGCTGAGAATCTCCGCAAGACCGACCGCAGTGCCCAGCCTGGCGCGCGCGGCGCGCTGTCGCTTCAGCCACGGATCCAGGTCGAGTGCCGCATCGGAGCGCAAGACGACGCCGAGACGAGCAATCTCCTCGGCGTCGGCGAGCGGACGCAGCAACTCTTCGGCGCGCGCGAGCGGAAGCTCGACCGAGAGCCCGTCCGCAAGCGCGAGCACGATCACCACTCTCTGCTCACCTCGAACGTCGCGGATCTCTCGCGCGGTGATCGGCCCGGCGCCGTGCGCCCCGTACACCACCATGTCGCCGATCCCCAGTTTCATGCTTCACCGCCCAGTCGAAGGGGTTCCGCCCCCATCGGTGACTACCTCTTGTCCCTCTTCGCCTGACGCTTTTCCTTCAGCGTCCTTTGAGGTCGCTTCTTCTCCATGCTCTTCTTCGAGTTCTTGTCCTTGCTGGCCATGTGGCTCCTTTCGGTCGATGAACGGTGCGTACATCGCGCCGCGCTCCCGGATGGGTGACGCCGTCGCGATTCAGGACCGCGATTGTGCTCATCCGCTCGCCCGGCGCCCTTCCGTTTCGAGCCTCGTCAGGCAAGCGGGGCACACGGCACCGGCACCCTCGCCGAGGCCTTCCCAGCCGACGTAATCGGCAACGTCGCGTGGCGAGCGCTGGCAGCGTGAACACCTGACCTGGTTCGAGAGATTCGAGCTTCCCGGATTCACGCGCTCCTCCCGTCCGTCCCAAGCCCGCTGCCCGCGCGAAGGGAAGTTGAGATCGCTCCCCGCCACTGACGATCGCAGGGCGACGGAAGGCGCTAAGCACAAGCGTAGCCGCGACGACACATCACGTCCGCCGAGCGTGACGAGTGAACAGTGCGCCACGGCCGTGCAAACCGCGCGTTGCTCGTAAGGCTTCCGCGCAGCCAACAGTCAGGCTGTCACTCCCGATCGACGAGCTCTCTCGCGTAGTTGCCGAGCGATCGCTCATAGCGGGGCAGGTGTGGTGCGAGGGCAGCAAGGGCGACCGAAGCAGCCTCACGTTCACGGCCGCTGTCGACGAGGGCGAGTGCGAGAAAGGCGCTGACCGCGTCGTCGAGCGGGTCCGGCGGCTGCTCGCGCTCTGCTGTGAGCAGCTCGAGGCTCTCGGACACGTGACCGAGGTTGCGAAGCGAGCTCGCCAGCTGGATCACGGCACGGCGCCGACGTTCGCCCTCGAGGCCGAGCTCGAGCCCGCGCCGGTACAGCGGCACCGCCCGGTCGGAGTGCCCGGTCGAGTCGAACGCGCAGGCACGCTCGAATGCGGCCACGGGGCTGTCGGCGGGGAGCTCGGCGACGAGCTCCCCGATCTTGGCGCGGAAGACCTCCTCGTCGTACTGGTCGATCGATGCCCAGAGCTCCTCCGAGCGCCGGTCATAGTCGTTGAGCGTGTTCTGTTTCGTCATCGGTTGTTCCCTTCCCTCAGGCGACGAGATCGAGACGTCCCGCGCGGTGAGCTTCGCGTGCGTGTCGTCGGCGGCGACGATGAAGCTGCAGCGGCTTCGAACTCGCTTCGAAATGAGCGCTTGTGCCGAAGCGTGGTTCCGAAACGCGTTGTTGGGACGAGCGCGGCGGCGTCGCTAACGCAACCCGGCGTCGACGCCCGCGCGTCTTTCATCGCGAAGAGCGTCGAGGAGCACGCCGATCTCCAACTCTGCGAAGAGCGGATGGCGAAGCTGTGCGTGCGGGTTGACCTGGTAGCGGTTGCGCCGGCCTTCCTTCGTGCGAACGACGTAGCCCTCGGCCACCAGGTCGGCGACGATCCTCTGGGCTGCACGTTCACCGATGCCGACGTTGTCGGCGATCTCGCTGATCCGAATCTGGGGGTCGCGCGCGATGCAGAGCAGCACGCTGCCGTGGTTGCTGAGGAAGACCCAGGTGCTGCGACCGTCAGCCTCTGCCACGGCCCCGATTAACGCCCTTTGAACCGCGTCTCTTGTAACGTGACTTAAAAGACGTCATTATCGAGGATTCTACCGGTCGCCACGTGGTGCGGGAATCGGCCCGGCGCCATCGCCGGAGATAAGGGGCAGGCATGACTCTCGACCAGAAGAGGGCGCGCTGGTTCGGCGTGCTCTACCTCATCACGTTCGTCACGTCGATCCCGGCGCTGCTGCTCTACGAGCCGGCGCTCCGCGATCCCGTCGGATACATCGCCGGCGGCGGGCACGACAAACGGATCGTGCTCGGCGCGTTGCTGGAGCTGCTGCTGATCGTCGCGAACATCGGCACCGCCGTCGTCATCGTTCCGATCATGCGGCGCCGGTTCGAGGAGCTGTCAATCGGTTACGTGACGGCGCGGCTGGTCGAGTGCACGTTCATCCTCGTCGGCATCGTCGCCATGGTCGGGATCGTCACGTTGCACAGAGAGTCCGCGGGTGCGAACGGCGGCACAGTCGCCTACTCGCTCGCGGCGATCAAGGACTGGACGTTCCTCCTGGGACCGGGCTGGGTCGTCGGCTGGGGAAACGGGCTGATCCTCGGCTACATGATGTACCGCACGCAGCTCGTACCGCGGGCGTGGACGTGGCTCGGGCTCGTCGGTGGGCCCCTGATCATCATCTCGGGGACCGTCGTGATGCTCGGAGGGAACCCCGCAGCCGGCTCACTCAAGGGGCCCGCGGCAATCCCCGAAGCCCTGTGGGAGCTCTTCCTCGGCGTCTACTGCACGATCTGGGGCTTCAGGCGCGATGCCCCGATCCTCTCCGGGCGGGAAGGGACCGTGTCCGGGACCGCCCCCATCCTCTCCGGGAGCCCCGCCTGACGACCACTCAGCGCCCGACGAGTCGAGTCCGGCAGAGAGGGCGGCCGCGCGCCCGTGGGGCGTTTGCTACGCCGCGGCGGTATCGGCGCGCCAGTAACGGCGCGCCCAGAGCGCGACGTAGACGAGGGCGACGAGCACGGGTACTTCGATCAGCGGGCCGACGACGCCGGCGAGCGCCTGGCCGGAGGTGGCGCCGAAGACGCCGACGGCGACCGCGATCGCGAGCTCGAAGTCGTTGGAGGCGACGGTGAAGCCCAGGCTCGCCGTCTGCGCGTACGGCAGGCCGATCAGCCTGCCGATTACGAACCCCGCTGTCCACATGACCGCGAAGTAGGCGAGCAGCGGCAGCGCGATGCGGGCGACGTCGAGCGGCTGCGAGGTGATCTTGTCGCCCTGGATGGCGAACAGGACGACGATCGTGAACAGGAGGCCGTACAGAGTGATCGGGCTCACTCTCGGGAGGAAGCGCGTGTCGTACCAGTCGCGCCCCTTGCGCTCGAGGCCGATACGGCGGGTGAGGAATCCGGCAGTGAGGGGAATCCCGAGGAAGACGAGCACCGTCTTCGCCACCTCCCAGATGCCGACCTCGAAGCCCTGGGTGTCGAGGCCGAGCCAGCCCGGCAGCACCGTCAGATAGAAGTAGCCGAGCAACGAGTAGGCGGCGACCTGGAAGAGCGCGTTGAAGACCACGAGCAGCGCGGTGCGGTCGCGGTCGCCTTGGGCGAGGTCGTTCCAGATCAGCACCATGGCGATGCAGCGGGCGAGGCCGACGATGATCACGCCGGTGCGGTAGGCCGGTTGGTGCGGAAGCAGCAGCCAGGCCAGGGCGAACATCAGCGCCGGCCCGGCAACCCAGGAGAGAAAGAGCGACCAGCCGAAGAACACGCGGTTGGAGACGCCGTCGTGCCGGGCGCGGCCGAGCTCCTCGTAGCGGACCTTCGCGAGGACGGGGTACATCATCAGCAACAGCCCGAGAGCGATCGGCAGCGACACCGTGCCGACCTGCAGCTTGTCGAGCCAGTCGTTCAGCGACGGGACCAGCCGGCCGAGCCCGAGCCCGGACGCCATCGCGAGTCCGATCCACACCGGCAGGAAGCGGTCGAGCGTCGAGAGCTTCTTCAGGACCGCCGTGTCATCCGCCGGCGGCGTGGCGGCGTTCGGGCGGCGCTGTTCGGCGACGGCCATCAGACCGCGCGCGTCGCTCTGTGGAGCTCGCACTTCGCCTCGACGATCTCCGGTGCATTGGCGCGGCTGTTCTGGAAGCAGACGACGAGGACGTTCACGCCGCCACCGCCGGACGAACGAGGTCTGCGATCCGGTCGAGCACGCCCGGCTGCAGCGAGTAGAAGGCGAAGCGGCCGCGCTGCTCGCGCGCAATCACCCCTGCGTCGATCAGCTGCTTCAGGTGGTAGGAGACCGCCGGCTGCTTGAGGCCGAGCACCTCCTGGAACTCGCAGACGCAAATCGCCTCCCCGTCAGCCTGGGCGAGCATGTTCACGACCTTCAGCCGGCGGCGATCGGCCAGCGCCTGGAACAGCCGCTCCAGCTCGACCGCCGCCGCCCCGTCGAGCTGCGGCCGCGCCAGCGGCGCGCAGTGGGCAAGCAGATCGCGCTCAGCCACTCCCACATCATATCGAGAAAAGCTGATGCGTCTTGCGAAGCTCCCCGCGTCCTCGCACCACTCGACGAGCGGGCTTCGGCGCTCCGAGCAGAAGCTCTGTCCAGCTCGGAGCGCCGCCACCTAACAACAGCCGGCTCTCGCCGCCTCGATCAGCGGCTGCCTCTTCCGATCCGGCTCGGCCGTCTTCACCGCCTTGATGATCGCGCTGTGCATGCCGTCGGCGACCGGATGGGTGAGCTCGATCGAGATCTGCTCGAAGCCGACCTCGTCGAGGAGCGCCTCGATCTCGCCGATCGAGAGCGCGCCGGCGATGCAGCCGACGTAGCTGCCACGCTCGGCGCGCTGCTCGGGCGTCAGGTGATCCTCGGCGAGAATGTCGGTGATCCCGATCCGGCCGCCGGGCCTCAGCACGCGCGCCATCTCGGTGAAGGCGGCCGGCTTGTCGACCGACAGGTTGATCACGCAGTTCGAGATGACGACGTCGACGCTCGCCGCGGGCAGCGGCACCGCTTCGATCACGCCCCTCAGGAAATGCGCGTTCGACACGCCGGCGTCGGCGGCGTTCTGCTGGGCGAGAGCGAGCATCTCGTCGGTCATGTCGAGGCCATAGGCGGTGCCGGTCGGACCGACGCGCCTCGCCGACAGGATCACGTCGATGCCGCCGCCGGAGCCGAGATCGAGCACCGTTTCCCCCGCGCGCAGGCCGGCGACGGCCACCGGGTTGCCACAGCCGAGCGATGCGAGCACGGCCCCGGCGGGGAGCTCGCCTCGCTGCTCGGCGTCGTAGAGCAGATCGCCGAGCATCGCCTCCGCCGCAGCCTGCTCGTCCGAGCAGCAGGAGCCGCTTCCGCAGCCGCAACCCGATCCATCGCTCGCAGCGCGTGCCGACTCCGCGTAGCGGCGCCGCACCTCCTCACGGAGCTCATCAGCCGTGGTGGACATCAGCAGCACACTCCTCTCAGATCGACGACCACTGCGAGCGTCCGCAGCGCGTCCGCGTTCAGGGTGAAGTAGGCGAACTTGCCGCGCGGCTCACGGTCGAGCAGGCCTGCCTCGCTCAGCTTCTTCAGGTGATGCGAGACCGTCGGCTGCGAGAGACCGAGCGGCTCGATGAACTCATCCACGCTCACCGGCTCACGCCGGGTCGCGAGCAGGTTGACGATCTTCACGCGCGCCGGGTCACCGAGCGCCCGAAAGACCTCGGCCGTCGCGAGTGCCTCCTCCTCGCTCAGCGTCGGCGCGCCCAGCGGCGCGCAGCACGCGACCGACTCCAGCGTCGCGCTCATGCCTGCCGCCATCCATCGGTGAGCGGCAACGGCCGCGTCCGCTCACGGATCGCGCCAGAGCGGCACGCCGGGTCGCACACCTGTCCGCAGCGCTCCCAGCACGAGACCGCCGCATCGTCCTTCGTCTTCGCGAGCAGCTTCAACATGTCGCGGCTCCTTCGTATCGACAACTATCAATATATCGACGATTGTCGATCTGTCAAGCGCCCCGGACGTCGAAGATCGATACTCGAGCGGACACCGTGACCGACCCGAGCCCGACGCCGGTTCCGACACCCCCTGAGAAGCCGCCGAGGTACCTGACCGCCGAGCAGGCCCGGCGCGTCTACGACCGGATCGGCCGCATCCAGGACCTGCAGGCGGTCTACGAGCACCGCGCGATCACAACGCTCCTCGCGCACGCAGACTTCGGCCACGCCCGGGCCGTCTGCGAGCTCGGCCACGGCACCGGGGCGCTCGCCGAGCGCCTCCTCCGAGACCACCTGGCGGCGGACGCGCGCTACACCGGGATCGACATCAGCCCGCGCATGCACCAGCTCGCAACACGACGCCTGGGCGCGTACGCCCACCGAGTCGACCTCCGACTCGGCAACGCACTCCCCCACCTGCCCTACCCCGCCGCGACCTTCGACCGCTTCCTGGCCGCCTACGTCCTCGACCTGCTCAGCCCTGACGACATCACCCGCCTCCTCGACGAAGCCCACCGCGTCCTCCTCCCCGGGGGCCTGCTCTGCCTCGTCGGCCTCACCAGGGGCACAACCCGCCTCTCCCGGCTCGTCACGCGCGCCTGGCAGACCCTCTGGATGCTCGAGCCGGCGATCGTCGGGGGCTGCCGGCCGATCGTGATCGGCGACAGCCTCAACCACACCGCCTGGACGCTCCGCCACCACGAGACGATCACCACGCTCGCCATCACCTCCGAGGTCGTCGTCGCCACCCCGGCGGCGACCGCTTTCTCCCCGGCCGTGGCACCCGGGGGCCGGGGCTAGAAGCAGGCACCGGATGACACGGCTCTCGCTGGGGCTGCTGCTCGCGTTCGTCTCGGCGATCGCAGTCAACTGGGCGTACTCGCGAGAGCACGACGCCGCCGCGACCATGCCGCGCTTCTCGCCGCGCCGGCCGCTGCAGTTCATCTCACTGTTGTTGGGTGACCGGCGCTGGGTCACGGGATTCGCGACCGAGACTGCGGGGTGGCTCGTCTACGTCGCCGCGCTACGGCTTGCACCGCTCTCGCTCGTGCAGGCGGTGTGTGCCTCCGGGATTGCCTTCCTGGCGCTGGCCAGTGCACATGGGCACCCGTGCGCGCTCGCCCGTCACGAGCAGCTCGCGGTCGTCTTCGCAGTCGCGGGGCTCGGCCTGCTCGCGGTCTCGCTGGTGAACACGCAGCAGTCCGACCGTCTCCCGGACTGGCGGGTAGCGCTGCTCTGGCTCGCGGCATCGGCGGCCGGGGCCGCGGCGCTCGCGCTCCTCGGCTCCGGCCTCGCTCGCGCACCGGCGCTCGGGCTCGCGGCCGGCCTCCTCTTCGCCGGCGGCGACATCTCGGCGAAGCTCGTCGTCTACGGCGGCACCTGGCTGCTCGCATCGCTCGCGCTGATCGTCTGCTACGGGCTCGGTACCAGTGTCCTCCAGGGAGCCTTCCAGCACGGCGACGCGCTCACCGGCGCAGGTCTGGCAACCCTCGCCACGAACGCAGTGCCGATCGCGGCCGGCTTCGTCGTCTTCGGGGAAGAGCTCCCGCACGGCTTCAAGGGGGCGCTTCAGCTGGCGGCCTTCGCGGCCCTCGTTGCGAGCGCCGTCCTCCTCGCACGCACAGGGACGCCGATGAGGCAGATCGACCTACCGAAGGAGCAATGTCGGCGATCGGTCTGAACGTCGGCGAGCCGGCCCGGCGGGTCGACTCGCGGCGGGACGGCGTCCGTGCGGCCTAGCCTCCCGTGCCCTGCGCCGGCGCCGCCGCCTCGAAGTACCGGCCCGGCGTGACGCCGGTGTGAGCGCGGAAGGCGGCGACGAACGCGCTCGGCGTGCGGTAGCCGACGCGGGAAGCGACGAGACCGACGGGGCATCCCTCCGCCAGTTGAAGGAGCGCGGCCTGAAGGCGGGCGAGGGTGCGCCAGCGGCCGAAGGAGAGCCCGGTCTCGGAGAGGAAGGCGCGGGCGAGCGTTCGGCTGCTGGCGCCGACCTGACGGCCCCAGGCGTGCAAGGTTCGGCCGTCGCGGGGATCCGCCAGGAGCGCCTCGGCCACCCGGCATGCACGCTCGTCGACGGGAAGGCGAATGTCGATCGTCGCGACGGCCAGCGGGGCGAGGAGGTCGAAGAGCACCGCCTCGGCGCGAAGCCGCTGCTCCGATGAGAGGGAGTCGTCCTCGAGATGGGGGATCAGCTCGCGCAGCAGCGGGCTCACCGCGACAGGCGTCGGGCCTTCCCACGCGATCGGACAGTCCTTCGTCCTGACGTAGACACTGCGCAGGACCGCGGCTCCCGAGGCCCGGGTCTCGTGCAACGTCCCAGCGGGGATCCACAACGCGCGTGCCGGTGGGAGCACGTAGCTCCCGGCGTGGGTGCGCACGACCAGCACGCCTTCCGGCGACCAGGCCAGCTGGTGCTCGTGGTGATCGTGCCACTCGAACCGCGTGCCGGCGGGCATCGGGAAGGTGGCCACGATGGCCGCGTGCGCAGTGTGTCCGTTTGCCGACACAACTTGGCAGGATATCGCTTTTCGGAAGGAGCCGCACGGGGTAGCTTCGTCGACGTGAACGAGAACCACGCCGTCCTCTGCGCGAGCCCGGACTGGGCGGAGCTCCTCGAGTCCGAAGTGCTGGCGCCCCTGGTCGCCGCCGCGGATCTCGGCGACGTGATGCTCGAGCTCGGACCGGGGCCCGGCGCAGCCACGCGTTTCCTCCGCCACCGCGTCAGACGACTCGTCGCGCTCGAGCTCGACGCGGCCGCGGCAGCCCGGCTCGCGGACGAGCTCGACGGCAGCAACGTCACGGTCGACGTCGGCGACTGCGCCTCTGCCCCGTACCCGGACGCCTCCTTCGACTCGGTGGGAGCGTTCACGATGCTCCACCACCTGCCGACGCAGGCGCTGCAGCTCAGGACGCTCTGCGAGGCGTTCCGCGTTCTCCGGCCGGGCGGGGTCCTGGTCGGAGCAGACAGCCTCGCGAGCCAGGAGCTGCACGGCTTCCACGAAGGGGATACCTACAACCCGATCGATCCGGCCCGTCTGCTCGTGTTCCTGCAAGCGGCAGGGTTCGCGCGGCTGACGCTGACTGTCGATGGGAGGCTGCTCTTCACCGCCCACAAACCGGCCGAAGGGGACCGCTGAGATGAGCATGCTGCTTCCGTACCTCGAACCGCTCACACCACGCGAGCCGGGAGACCGCCAAATCCCTGAGCCGCCCCGTCGCGGCGAGCCGGGCGGCGCCCCGTGCGGCATCTGCACGGGCAGGACGACCGCCGCCGTCTGGTCGAACGACAACTGGACGCTGCACCCTCCGGTCGGCGGCAGCCTGCCGGGGGCGGTCTGGCTGGCGAGCCGCGTCCACGTCGATTCCTTCGCCGATCTTCCCGACGAGCTCGCGGCCGACTTCGGCCGTGTCGCGGCTCGCGTCGAACGGGTGATCCTCGCGCTCGGCGGCGTCGCCCGCGTCCACCTCTACCGCTGGGGCGACGGCGGCGCGCACTTCCACGTCTGGTTCCTGCCGAGACCGCTCGGCATGCTCGAGGCGTCCGGGATGATGCTCCCCCTCTGGGAGGACGTGCTCCCGAACATTCCCGACGAGGAGCTCGCCGCGGCAGCCGGGCGCGTCGCGGCGCTGATGTGAGCGGGGCACCGCGAGTCGCGCTCGTCGCCGGCGCCACGCGCGGCGCCGGTCGGGCGATCGCCGTCGAGCTCGCCCGTGCCGGCTTCTACGTCTACGCCACCGGCCGCAGCAGCCGGACGTCCGGGCCGTCGGAGATCGGCCGGCCCGAGACGATCGAGGAGACGGCAGAGCTGATGACGGCCGCGGGCGGCGATGGGCGTGCGCTTGTCGTCGACCACGAAGATCCCGCCGCCGTCGGCGTGCTGGTCGGGCAGATCGAGCGCGACCACGGCCGTCTCGACCTGCTCGTCAACGACATCTTCGGGGGCGACCGCTACATGGAGTGGGACAAGCCGCTCTGGGAGCACGATTGGGCCGGCGGGCTGCGGATGCTGCAGATGGGCGTGCACACGCACCTGATCACGTGCCGCGCCGCGATCCCGCTCCTGCTCCGCACCGCCCGGGCTCGGGGAACCCGTGGGCTCGTCGTCGAGATGACCGACGGCACCTCGGAGGCGAATGCCGAGTTCCGGCGGAACGTGGGCTTCTACTACGACCTCGTCAAGGCGAACGTCGAGCGAATCGTCAAAGGGCTCGACGCCGAGCTCGACGCCGAGCCGGTCACGGTCGTCGGCGTCACACCCGGCTGGCTGCGCTCGGAGAAGATGCTGGAGAACTTCGGCGTCAGCGAGGCGAACTGGCGCGACGCCGTGAAGGAGCGCCCGGGATTCGGGATCTCCGAGTCGCCCACGTACGTCGCCAGGGGCATCGCCGCCCTCGCCCGCGCCGGGGACGCCGAGCCGTGGGCCGGCAAGATCGCCAGCGCTCGCGGGCTGGCGGACGCCTACGACGTCACCGACACCGACGGCAGCCGGCCCGACTGCTGGGGCTACCTGGCCGCCTACGGCTGGGAACGCGACGACGGCTACGGCATCGAGCAGTTCCGTTGATGCGATGAGGCTCACCGACCTCAGCAGCCTGGCCGGTCAGCTCGACGGTGTCGCCGAGCATCGCCGCAACGGTCTGCTCGAGTGGCGGTACCGGGGACGGCTGGTCGCCCGGCAGCTCGACCGAAGCCACGTCGTGATCCGCGCCTCGTTCGGCTTCAAAGACCTGCTGCTGCGGTCGTTCCCGGAGACGTTCTCCGTACCGAAGCGCTACAGGAAGCACATGATGGTCGTCGCCGATCTCGAGACAGGCAACGCGGATGCCGTCGAAGACGCGATCATCGGCGCCTGGGAGCTGCAGTGCGGTAGGTAGCAGCCGGCCGCCCATGACGAAGCGCAACGGACGCGCAGCGCGAAGTAGGGTTGCGCCGTGGCGATGGAGACGAGGCGCGCTTGCGCCCGGGCGGTCGCGTTGCCGAGAGGTGCAGCGAGTTGCGCATCCTCGCTCGGTCGGGAGTGCGGTCGATGCTGACCCCGGAGGAGATCGGTCGGGTCGCGGTGTTCGCGGACCTCGAGCCGAACGGGTGCGAGCGGCTCTGCCGCACCGCAGCTGACATCACGCTCGCGCCCGGCGAGTATGCGGCGCACGAAGGGGACGCTCCGGTGCTGTTCGGTCTGCTCGAAGGCCGGGTCGAGGTGGTCCGGCTCGTCGACGGCGTGGAGAGCGTGATCGGCGAGCGACGGCCCGGCGACATCATCGGCGAGCTCTCGATCGTCCTCGGGATGCCCCAACCCGCCGGCTACCGGGCGGCAGAGCCCTCCCGCGTCTTCCGACTCGAGCCCGACGACTACCGGGCCATTGCCGCCGTCGAGCCGGAGGTCGAGCGGCGCGTCGATGCACTCGCGCAGAACCGGCTCAGCGGGGCCAGGGGCCTGCGCGCCCGCATGGCCGAGCTCACGCCGTTCCGTGCGACCGTGCTCGGGCATCGGTGGGATGCCGACTGTGCGGAGCTGAGGCGCTTCCTCGACCGCAACCAGGTCCGGTTCCGATGGCTGCAGCCCGACGTGCCCGCCGATGTGGAGGAGTGGGCGGACGTGCTGCCGTCCGACGGCGACTACCCCGTCCTTCGCGTCGCGAACGGCAAGACGGTCGTGCGCCCGCAGCTGCGGCGGGTGGCGGAGCTCCTCGAGATCACGACCGAGCCGGCGGCCGCCGAGTACGACACGGTGATCGTCGGCGCCGGCCCCGCCGGGCTCGCCGCCGCCGTCTACGGCGCTTCGGAAGGGCTTCGGACGCTCGCGATCGAGTGTGAGGCGCCGGGCGGCCAGGCGGGTACCTCGTCGCGGATCGAGAACTACCTCGGCTTCCCGTCGGGCGTGTCGGGGGACGAGCTGTCGAGCCGAGCGCTCCGCCAGGCGCGCCGGCTCGGCGCCGAGATCATCGTCACCCGGTCGGTCACGCGGATCGACGCCGCCGCGCACCGGATCCACCTCGACGGCGGCGACGTCCTGCAGGCGCGAACGATCATCCTCGCCTGCGGCGTCTCCTGGCGGAAACTCGAGATCGACGGGTTCGACCGCCTCGCGGGGAAGGGGATCTTCTACGGCGCGGCACGCAGCGAGGCTCCGAACGCCCACGGCCTCGACGTCCACATCATCGGCGCCGGCAACTCGGCCGGCCAGGCGGCCCTGTACTTCTCCGCGCATGCGCGCAGCGTGACGATCCTCTGCCGCGGCGAGTCACTGGAGAAGAGCATGTCGCGCTACCTCGTCGACCAGCTCGACAACCGTACGAACATCCGCGTGCTCTACCGAACAGAGGTGACGGCCGCCCACGGCGACATCGCACTGGAGGCCGTCGACGTGCGCGACAACGCGAGCGGCGAGACGACGCGACTCGCGTCGGGTGGTCTCTTCATCTTCATCGGCGCAGACGCCGAGACGGCCTGGCTCCCCGGCGAGATCGCGCTCGACCCGAAGGGATACGTGCTCACCGGTCCCGACCTTCGCGCCGCCGGCAGATGGCAACTCGACCGCGACCCCTACCTGCTCGAGACGAGCGTCCCCGGCATCTTCGCGTGCGGCGACGTCCGCTACAGCCCCGTCAAGCGCGTCGCAGCAGCCGTCGGCGAGGGCAGCATGGCGATCGCGTTCGTCCACCAGTACCTCCGCGACAGCCACGACGGCACCACCCCGGCCCCCGCAGCCGCGACAGGCGGGTGAGCGAGGCGAGTCGGCACGGCTCTCCCTCGTCTGTCCGCCCCTCTTCGAGCTATGCCGGCTGGAGCGTGCCGGCGAAGACCTGCCAGGCGAGCAGGGACTTCGCGGTCAGGCTGAGCAGCATGTAGACGCGCTCGCCGTAGAGGTAGTCGCGCCAGCGGCCGACACGCCTGTACTGGAGCAGCATGTTGACCGCGAAGACGTTGAAGAAGAGAAACAGCGAAGCGAAGATCCCGTAGACGAACCCGGGTGCTCGCCCGCCGCCTGCGAGGTAGACGGCGACGGCGATCCAGGGGACGGCGCCGGCGAAGCAGCCGAACCAGAACGCGGTCCAGTTCGTCCGCCTGGTCGTCTGGTTGTGCAGCTCCATCAGCCAGCCGAACAGGATCATCGTCGCGTTCAGGGCGAAGATCAGGATCAGGCTCGCGACGTCGTAGATGCCGACGAGCATCGCGATCACGACCATCATCAGCGACGAGGAGAGCGCGTACTCGATCCAGCGGGCGGGGTTGATCCCGCGCGAGACGCTCCGCTCATACCAGCCGTGCAGCCACGGCGAGGCGAGCAGCGCGTGCGCGAGCGCCGAGAGAAACAGGAAACAGGCGACGAGCGGCCCGATCCGCAGCCGGACGAGCTCATCCGGCACCGCCACCAGCTTGTTCGTGACCGTGTCCATGCGCAGAAACGAGCTCGTCACCGGCAGCGAGAACGAGCTCGAGATGGCGAGGATGGCGAGCCCCTGGACGAGATGAAGCCCACCCATCACGGCGTTCCACCGGCGCAGACCGCTCAGCCTCGCGCCGTGCGCCGCGCGCGAACGGGCCCCCTGCTCCTGCAACGCCGACCCTCCCTTCCCGTGCCGCCCGGCGCTGCGAGAAGGATCGCGCCGGGCGGCAGGCGACTGACCCATCAGGGGATCAGCACCTTGTTGATCACATGGATGACGCCGTTCGAGGCCATCACGTCGGCCTTCGTGACGGTGGCACCGCCGACGAGCACCTTGCCGGCCCTGACACGGATCGAGAGCGACCTCCCCTGGAGCGTCGTGGCCGAGCGGAGCTTCATCGCCCGCGCCGCCGTCACCTTGCCCTTGACGACATGGTAGAGCAGCACCGCGCGAAGCTTCGCCTTGTCCTTGCCGAGCGCAGCGAGAGTCGCCCTCGGCACCTTCGCAAACGCCGCGTCGGTCGGCGCGAAGACAGTGAACGGCCCCTTCCCCTGCAGCGTGCCGGCCAGGCCCGCCTTCATCAGCAGCGAGGCAAGCGTCTTGAACTGCCCGGCCGCGACCGCGGTCTGCACGATGTTCTTCTCGCCCATCTTCGGGACGGCCGTGGTCGCCGGTCCTGCAGTGGCGGTGGCTGCTCCAACGGCGAGCGCGACCGCAAGAGCGGCAAGGATGGTGATGCGTTGCATTGCTTTCTCTCCTTTCAGACCGCGGGCAGCAGCACGCGGTCGATGACGTGGATGACCCCGTTCGAGGCTTCGATGTCGGCGCTGACGACGCTCGCGTCGCCGACGTGGACACCGTCGCCCGTCGAGATCGGCAGATCGCCTCCCTGCACCGTCGAGGCCGACGACAGCCCCGCCGCGACGGCGGCGGTCACGCGGCCGGGGACGACGTGGTAGGTGAGAACGTCGGTCAGCCTCGCGCGATCGGCCAGCAGCGACTCGACCGTGCCGTCCGGCAGCTTCGCGAACGCCTCGTCACTCGGCGCGAAGACGGTGAACGGGCCGCCGCCGGCGAGCGTGTCGCCGAGGCCGGCAGCATCGACAGCGGCCAGCATGGTCGTGAACGAGCCGGCCTCGCGCGCCGTCTCGACGATGTTCTTGCTCATCCTTCCGCTCCCTTCGTCCGACCTTCTTGTACATACTCTGGACGTTCTTTGCACAAGACTGTACAAGCAACGGCGTCCTCTTGTCAAGACTCTGTCGAATGTGTGTAAAGTGATCGCGTGAGCGTCGACACCGGAGCGCTACGGATCGGCGAGTTCGCCCGCCGGGTCGACGTCAGCCCTGAGCTGCTGCGCGCGTGGGAGCGTCGCTACGGACTGCTGCAGCCCATCCGCTCCGAGGGAGGTTTTCGCCTCTACACGGGCGCGGACGCAGAGCGCGTCGGGCAGATGAAGCTGGCGCTCGAAGAGGGCCTTTCGGCCGCCGAGGCCGCGCGGCGCGCGCTCGCGCAGGAACGGCCGGCCGAGGGGCTGCTGGACGACGCACGCGAGCGCCTCCTCGCCGCCGCGTATGCCTACGACGAGGCAGCCGTGCAGGCGGTCCTCGACCGGGCGCTTGCCGGCTTCGCGCTCGAGACCGTCCTGGGCCAGCTGATCCTTCCGGTGCTGCGACAGCTCGGCGCCGAATGGGAGCGCGGCGAGCTCGAGGTCGGGCAGGAGCACTTCGCGAGCAACCTCGTTCGCGAGCGGCTGCTCGCCCTCGCACGGCTCTGGGGCCGCGGCGGCGGCCCGCTCGCGATCCTCGCCTGCGCGCCCGGCGAACGCCACGACATCGGCCTGATCGCCTTCGGGCTGGTGCTCCGCTCACACGGCTGGCGGATCCTCTTCCTCGGCGCCGACACGCCACTCTCGACGCTCGGCCGCGCGATCGAGACGACGGAGCCCAAGCTCGTCGTCGTCGCCAGCATGGACGAGGCGCTCCTCGGAGCCGCAGCCGCCGAGCTACGACGCCTCGCCCGCTCGGCGCCACTCGTCCTCTCCGGCGCAGGCGCATCCGAGGAGCTCTGCGCCCGGCTCCGCATCGACCGCCTCGACGGCGACCTCGTCGCGGCCGCCGGGACCGTCGCGCAGGACGCCCGGTGAACCGGCTCGGCTCGCGCATCCTCCGACAACGGGCGAGAGCACAGCTCGAGGGGCGCCGCAGTCAGAGCGCCGCGAGCTGAGCCGCGACGCGCCGCTCCCACGCCACAGCGCGCGGCAGCGGCACCGGCCGCCCCCAGTGAGCCCGCAGCGCAATCCCGTGCAGCGCTCCCGGGATCAGCTCGTATCGACCCGAAACGCCCAGCGCCTGGGCACGCTCGAAGCCGCGACGCGACGAGGCCGGCGACACCCCCGGGACCCCGGGGAGCCGGCGGTCGAGCGATCCGTGCAGCACATCCAGCCGCTTCCCGCGCAGCGGCTCGAGCGAGAGCCGGTCGGGAATCCAGGGAGCGAGCCCCAGCACCCGGTCGACGGTCTCTTCGTCCGCCGCCGAGATCGCGACCGCGCCCCCCATCGAGAAGCCGAGCAGCAGCGCCCGGCGGGCGCCGAGCGCGCCAACGGCCGCGCGCGCGTCCTCGACGCACGCCTCCAGGCGCCGCCACGACTTCACGCGGTAGCGCACCTCGGCGAAGAGCAGGTGCCGGAAACGCGGCGCCAGCCGGCGCACCAGCCACTCGAGCGACGCGCTCCAGGTCCCCTCCACCTCGCCCGCCTGGCCACCGTTCACACAGACGACCGCGGCCGTCCCGTCGCCGGTCAGCCGCATCTCGGCACCGGTCGGGAGCCCGACGATCTCCGTGTGGAGGCTCATCCGCAGAGAGGCATCCACATCAACGGCGGACCCGTGCCCGCCGGGCGCCGAGCAGCGCAAGACCCGGGCCAGACCGATCCAGAGGAGATGGGCACTGTCGAAGGTTACGGTCGGACGCCGAGTCAGCCGTGCCGGAATACTTGCGTCATCAATAGCGTTCGCGTTCGAGGCCGGAGATGAGTGCCCCCAAGAAGATCGGCTTCCTCTCGTTCGGCGCCTGGCATCCGGGCGGCGGGCTGACGCACAGCGCGGGCGACGCGCTCCGGCAGACGGTCGAGCTCTCCGTCGCCGCCGAGGAGATCGGCATCGACGGCGCCTTCGTCCGCGTCCACCACTTCGCGCGCCAGCTCGCCTCGCCGTTCCCGCTCCTCGCGGCGATCGGCGTCAAGACGAGCAGGATCGAGATCGGCACAGGCGTGATCGACATGCGCTACGAGAATCCGCTGTACATGGCAGAGGACGCGGCGGCCGCCGACCTGCTCGCAGGCGGCCGGCTCCAGCTCGGCATCAGCCGTGGCTCGCCCGAGCCCGCCTGGCGCGGAGCGGAGGCGTTCGGCTACACGGCAGATGCGGACGAGGCACGGCAGAAGACCGCGCTGTTCCGCGCGGCGATTGCCGGCGCCGGCGTCGTCCCCGCCGACGTCGGCGGCAGGCCCGGCGAGGCGATGCTCGTCGTCCAGCCCCAGTCTCCCGGCCTCGCCGAGCGAATCTGGTGGGGCTCCGGCTCTCGCGAGACGGCCGTCTGGACAGGCGAGCAGGGCATGAACCTGATGAGCTCCACGCTGCTGCTCGAGGACACGCAGGTGCCGTTCGCCGAGCTCCAGGCCGAGCAGATCGAGCTGTTCCGCGAAGCGTGGGCACAGGCCGGCCACGCCCGTGAGCCGCGTGTGTCGGTGAGTCGCAGCGTCATCCCGATCACCTCCGACCTCGACCGGCGCCTGTTCGGCGACGACGCGAACGAGGACACGGTCGGCTGGCTCGACGGCGCGATCAGCCGCTTCGGCCGCAGCTACACCGGAGAGCCCGACCGCATCGCCGACGAGCTCGTCAAAGACGCCGCCGTCCGGGCGGCCGACACGCTCCTCCTGACGGTGCCGAGCCAGCTCGGCGTCGAGTACAACGCGACCATGCTCGACACGATCGCTCGCGAGATCGCACCAGCGATCGGCTGGACGCCGGAGAGCACATCCGGCGCCGTCACGTAGGACGGCTCTGACCCACGACGGCGACCTCGGCATTCGCCGCGGAGGACACCTCCGAGTGATGTAGAGTTTCTGTAGAATGTTTGTCGAATGAGTTCAGGATCTCGCATCCTCCTGACCGGCGCGACCGGGTACGTCGGCGGCCGCCTCCTGCCCGCTCTCCTCGCACGCGGCGAGCGGGTCCGCTGCCTCACCCGCCGGCCGGAAGCGATCCCGCCGCACCCCGGGCTCGAGGTCGCAACGGGCGACGCGCTCGACGCCGGGGCCGTGCGTCGCGCGCTCGAGGGCGTCGACGTCGCCTACTACCTGATCCATGCGATGGGCTCGCCGGAGGCCTTCGAGCAGCTCGACCGGCGCGCCGCGACGATCTTCGCCGAGGCGGCCCGCGAGACGGGCGTCAAACGGATCGTCTACCTCGGCGGCCTCGGCGACGGGCCGGGTCTCTCCCCGCATCTCGAGAGCCGCCAGGAGGTCGGCCGCCTGCTCGCCTCGACCGGCGTGGAGACGATCGAGCTCCGCGCCTCGATCGTGATCGGCTCCGGCAGCCTTTCCTTCGAGCTCGTCCGCGCCCTCACCGAACGGCTGCCCGTGATGATCACGCCGCGCTGGGTTCAGACGCGGACGCAGCCGATCGCGATCGAAGACGTGATCGCCTATCTCGTCGCCACACTCGACCTCGACTCGCGCGGGAGCGAGGTCTTCGAGATCGGCGGCGACGGGGTCGCCAGCTACGGCGAGCTGATGCGGGAGTACGCGCGGCAGCGCGGCCTGCGGCGGCTGCTCGTCCGCATCCCCGTCCTCACTCCGAGACTGTCCAGCCTCTGGCTCGGGCTCGTCACACCCGTCTACGCACGCGTCGGCCGAAAGCTGATCGAGAGCTTGCCTCACGAGACCGTCGTTCACGACCCGCGCGCCCTCGAGCGCTTCTCCATCCGTCCGCGCGACCACCGCGAGGCGATCGCCCGGGCGCTCTTGAACGAGGATCACGAGCTCGCCGAGACTCGCTGGTCGGACGCGCTCAGCTCGGGCGAGCGCAGGACGCGAACGCGCAGCGGCCATCCCCGCGGGCGGCTCGTCGACTCCCGCGTGCAGGAGGTGCCGCTCGCGCCCGCGCAGGCGTTCGCGCCGGTTCGCCGCATCGGCGGCGCAACCGGCTGGTACTTCGGCGACGCGCTCTGGCACCTGCGCGGCTTCCTCGACCTGCTCGCAGGCGGCGTCGGCCTCCGTCGCGGCCGCCGCGACCCGGAGACACCGACCGTCGGGTCGGCGCTCGACTTCTGGCGGGTCGAGGCGTACGAGCCGGACCGTCTGCTCCGTCTCCGCGCCGAGATGCGGCTACCCGGCCGCGCCTGGCTCCAGTTCGAGGTCGACGGCGACACGACGCGCTCGCGGATCCGCCAGACCGCGATCTTCGACCCGGTCGGCCTCGCCGGCCTCCTCTACTGGTACGCGCTGCTCCCACTCCACGCCTTCGTCTTCCGGGGAATGCTTGCGGGGATCACGCGCACCGCCCGCGCGCCGTCGTCGCCACTCGGATGATGCGCACGGGAGTCGTTCTCTTCACGCGCGACCTGCGGGCTCACGACCATCCGGCTCTCGCGGCCGCGCGGCGCGACTGCGCCCGCGTCGTGCCGCTGTTCGTCCTCGACGACCGGCTGCTCGCGGTCTGCCCGCGCCGGACGGAGCTCCTGCTCGCACGTCTGGCACAGCTCAGAGACGCGATCGGCCTCGTCGTCGTCCACGGCGATCCGACGGAAGAGGTCGCCCGCCTCGAGCCGGATGCGGTCTACCTGAGCGAGGACGTCACCGCGTACGCCCGTCGGCGCGAGCAGCGCTTGCGGGAACGGTTCGAGCTGCGAACGTTCCCCGGGATCACGATCGTCACACCGGGTGAGCTTGCGCCTGCCGGGAGCGACCGCTACCGCGTCTTCACCCCGTACTGGCGTGCCTGGCAGGCACACCCGCTGCCGGCGCCGGTTGCGTCGGGGCGGCGCCTCCCGGACCCGGCCGCACCGCTGTCGGCGCTCCTCCACCTCGGGATCGCGTCGCCCGCGGAGACGGCGCGCGGCGCCGATGACGAGCTCCTGCGCAAGCTCTGCTGGCGCGACTTCTTCGCCCAGCTCCTCGCCCCGGAGCCCGAGCTCGAGTGGTGCGACATGCACGCGAACCGCCGCGTCTGGCGCGAGGACGCCGCAGCGGTCGCAGCGTGGAAGAAGGGCCGGACCGGTGTCCCGTTCGTCGACGCGGCGATGCGCCAGCTGCTCGCCGAGGGCGTCATGCCGAACCGGCAGCGCATGGTCGCCGCCTCTTACCTCACGAAGGAGCTCGGAGTCGACTGGCGCATCGGCGCCGCCCACTTCATGGCGCACCTGGCCGACGGCGACGTGGCCTCCAACAGCGGCAACTGGCAGTGGGTCGCCGGTACGGGCGCCGACACGCGCCCGAACCGGAGGTTCAACCCCACGCGCCAGGGCCGCATCCACGACCGAAACGGCGACTACGTGCGCCGCTTCGTGCCGGAGCTCGCGACGCTTCCCTCGACCGGAATCCACGATCCGGCGCGTGCAACGCGGCGCGAGCTCGGCTATGTCGATCCGGTCGACATCCTGGAGCCGCCCCGTTGACGGCGATCCTCGTGTCCCTGGCAGTGGCGCTCGCGGTGAACGGCCTCTTCTTCGCGATCGCCGCGGTCCGCAGGACGGACGTCGTCACCGACCTCTCCTACAGCCTGACCTTCGCCCTGCTCGCGGTGGCCCTTCCCTTCACCGGGGCCGCAGAGCCCGTGCAGCTCATCGCTGCGCTGCTCGTCCTTCTCTGGGCCGTGCGGCTCGGCGGCTACCTGTTCCGGCGGATCCTGCGGATGAAGGTCGACCACCGCTTCGACGAGATGCGGGACGACCCGCTGCGATTCGCCCGCTTCTGGTTCCTGCAGGCGATCACAGTGGCGCTGGTCATGCTGCCGGTCTCCTATCTTCTCGACCGGCAGCACCCGCCCGGCATCGGAGCCTGGACGATCACCGGTTCCGCCGTCTGGCTCGTCGGAGCCGTCGTCGAGGCCGTCGCCGACGCGCAGAAGAGTGCCTTCCGCGGAAAGGACGAGAATCGTGGGCGCTTCATCGCCGGCGGCCTCTGGCGCTACTCGCGCCATCCCAACTACTTCGGCGAGATCCTCGTCTGGTGGGGGCTGTTCGCCTACACGGTTCCGTTTCTCGACGGAGCCGCCTTCGCCGTCGTCGCCGGCCCGGTCTTCATCACGCTGCTCCTCCTCTTTGTGAGCGGCATCCCGCTCGTCGAGCGCAGCGCCGACGAGAAATACGGCCACGACCCCGCCTACCGCGACTACAAGCGACGGACGAGCGTGCTCGTGCCGCTCCCGCCGCGACGATAGGTCAGGGGCTCTTCGGCGCGAAGCGGTAGTGCGAGACGAGCCATTCGCGGCCGCCGCGATAGCCCCACAGGCCGGCGCAGGCGAGGAAGAAGACGCGCCAGTCGGATGCAGCGGAACGGCCGACCATCCGCTCGACGGCTGAGCGGTTCCCGTCCAGGCGCTCGAGCCACGCTTCCGCGGTGCGAGCATAGTGGCGGCCGGAGACGCGCCAGCGCTCCTCGAGCACGAGATCACGGTCGAAGCGCGGCAGCAGGTCGTCGGACGGCATCGTCCCTGCGGTGAAGAAACGCCGTGCCATCCAGCCGTCCTCGTATGCGTACGCAAACCGGTCGTGCGAGAAGACGTGGCAGAAGAAGCGGCCGTCCGGCGCGAGCCACGAGGCGATCCGCGCGAACAGCGCTTCGTAGTTGCGCATGTGCTCGAGCATCTCGACGGAGAGGATCCGGTCGAACCGCTCGTCGAGCTCAAGCCGGTTCACGTCGGCGGTGAGCACGCGGACGTTCGGAAGGCGGAGCGACTCGATCCACTCCCGCTGCGGCCGCGAGTTGGAGACGGCAAGGATCCGCGAGCTCGGGTAGCGCTCGGAGAGCCAGCCGGTGAGCGAGCCCCAGCCACAACCGAGGTCGAGCAGCGTCATTCCGTCCTCGACGGCGGCGCGCTCGCATGTGAGCGCGAGCATCGCCTCCTCCGCCTCGGCGAGCGACTCGACGCCGTCGGGCCACAGGCAGGAGCTGTACTTGAGGCGCGGCCCGAGAACGAGCCTGAAGAACTCGGGCGGCATCTCGTAGTGCTGCTCGTTCGCCTTTTCGACCTGCTCGGCGATCGGAGACTCGCGCAGGCGCTCGACGAACGCCTCCTTCGCACCCGACCCGCGCCGGCGCTCGCGTCGAAGGCGCGTCGCGCAGGCGGCGCGAACGCCGGCGCGGAGGATGGGGTCGGGCACGCGCCCCGACGCGATCACGCGATCGACGAGCGCCTCGGCGAGGATCGTCACGCCGTGCTCCCGGCGCGGGCGAGCAGGAGCTGCACGTCGCGCAGCGCCCGCATGCGAAACGCAGCTTCGCAGAAGGCGAGATAGAAGTCCCACGTACGCTCGAAGCGGCGGTCGTAGCCGAGCCTGCGCACGTCGTCGATCCGCTCGGTGAAGCTCGCCCTCCAGCGGCGCAGAGTCTCGGCATAGTGCTCGCCGATCTCGTCGACCCCGTAGATCCCAAGCCGCGAGTGCCGCGCCGCAGCGTGCGCCAGCGCCTCGAGCGACGGGATCAGGCAGCCGGGGAAGATGTAGCGCTCGATCCAGTCGGGCGTCCGCCGGTAGCGGTCCCAGCGCTGGTCGGGGACGAGGATCGTCTGAACCGCCGCGCGGCCGCCGGGGGCGAGGACGCGATCGATCGTCGCGAAGAACGTGCCGAACTGGTCGGCGCCGATCGCCTCGATCATCTCGATCGAGACGACCTTCGTGAAGCTCCCCTCGACGGCCCGGTAGTCCTGCTCGAGGATCTCGACCGGCAGCCCACGTGTCCGCTCACGCGCGAGCTCGGCCTGCTCGCGCGAGATCGTGACTCCCGTGACGCGACAGCCGTGGTTCTCGGCCGCGTGGGAGGCGAACCCGCCCCAGCCACAGCCGATCTCGAGCACCTGGTCATCCGGTCCGAGCTCGAGCAGGCGGCACAGGCGGTCGTACTTCGCACGCTGCGCCTCCGCGAGCGACATCCCCGGACGCTCGAAGACGGCGCAGGAGTAGGTCATCGTCTCGTCGAGCATCAGCGCGAAGAGCTCGTTGCCGAGGTCGTAGTGGTAGGCGATGTTGCGGCGCGAGCGGATGAGCCCGTTGCGCCGGTGCAGGCGCGGTCGGAGCTCGAGCAGGCGGCGGGTGCGAGCGTGGCGCCCCGCCGCCGCGTCGGCGTTCCGGAGCAGGAGGGCGAAGAGGGCGACGAGGTCGTCTGCGTCCCATTCGCCGGCGGTGTACGACTCGCCGAGCCCGAGCTTGCCGCGCGTCGCCAATCTGCGGAAGAAGGCGGCGTCGTGAATCGAGAGCCGCACCGGTGCACCGGCGCCGAAGCGGCGCACCCGGCCGGCGGGAAGCTCGACCTCGATCGTGCCGCCCTCGAGCCCGGCGAGCGCACGCTCGAGCACCCCGGTCGCAGCGCGCTCGAGCAGGCGGCCGCGAACGGCGACGGGCTCGGCGCGGACACTCACGTGCGCACGCTTCCCTCGCCCGACACGAACGGCGGCCTGTGGTGGAACGGCACCCGCTTGAGCCAGAGCCTCAGCGCCTCGAAGTGAATGAGCGCGATCACCTGCAACGGCTGAAGCGGGTAGCGCAGCAGGAGCGTCGAGAGCGAACGGTTGGTCAGCTCATGCCTGCGCCCGTGCAGGACGGCGGTCAGCGGGCGCGCGCCGTCGTCGTCGCGGACGTGGATCCGCGCCCACACTTCCTCGGCGGGCTGCGAGAAGGCGTACTCGTAGCTCTGGTCGAGCCCGAAGAAGGGCGAGACGTGAAGCCGCTTGCGGTGCTCGTAGCGCAGCTCGGGCCCACGCAGCACCTCGGGCAGCCGCTCGCCGAAGGTGTTGTTCAGCTCCGCGACGACGCAGGCAAGCGAGCCGTCGCCGCGGTAGCACCAGTAGAAGCTGACCGGGTTGAAGACGTAGCCGAGCACGCGCGGCTGCGTGAGCATGAGGACACGCTCGATCGAGGGGTCGCCGGCAAGCTCTCGCACCGCCTGCTTGAGCGGCGTCGCAGCATCGAAGTGGTCGCGGTCGCGGAGCGAGACGACGTTGCGCCGGTTGACGGAGAAGAGTCGGAGCCGCCGCTCGAGCTCGGGCAGCTCGTCGAGGTCGAACAGCCAGTACGAGACCGGGTAGCGGAACACGTGCCGGGCCGGCGCCCGTCGCGCGTGCATGAGCGTGCCCGTGTAGAGCGCCGACCTCACCACTCCACTCCGAGCGCCCGGGCGGCGGCGACGCCGCTCGCGAGGCCGTCCTCGTGGAACCCGTTCCCGAAGTACGCGCCCGCATAGAGCGCCGGGCCGCCCGCGAGCAACGGCAGCTCCGTCTGCGCGCGCAGCGTCTGGACGGTGTAGAGCGGGTGCTCGTAGGTGAATCGCTGGAGGACGTGCTCCTCGGGGACGTCCTCGTTCAGGGTCACGCAGTAGTCGCGTTCGGCGTCGAGCGCCTGGAGGCGGTTCAGGTGATACGTGATCGTCGGGCGGCCGTGATCGCCGAGGCGGTAGTTCCAGGAGGCGCGGGCGCGCCGCGTTCGCGGCAGGAAGGACGAGTCGGTGTGCAGGACGGCCTCGTTGCATGTGTAGGCGAAGCGGCCGAGCACGCGCAGCTCGTCCGGCGTCGTGTCCTCGAGCAGCGCGAGCGCCTGATCGGCGTGCGTCGCAATCACGACGCGGTCGAAGCGCTCGATCTCGTCGCCGATCCGCAACTCCACGAAGTCAGCCGAGCGGCGCACCGAGCGCACGCCGCTCCCGAGCCGAAGCCGATCGCCGAGCCGCGCGGCGATCGCGTCGACGTAGCGGCGGCTGCCGCCCGTGACCGTGCGCCAGCGGAAGCGGCCGAGGCCGAGCATGCCGTGGTTGTCGAAGAAACGGATCGCGGCTGCCGCCGGAAACTCGAGCGCGCGCCCGGGCGCGGTCGACCAGAGCGCTGAGGTCAGCGGCACGAGGAAGTGGCGGCGGAAGCGCTGCGAGTACCCCTGCGCGTCGAGGTACTCGGCGAGCGACTGCGACTCGTCCTCGGCGCGCGCGGTCCGCAGCCACCGCCCGATCTCCCACAGCAGCGCGACGAAGGCAGGCCTGGCCGCGTTCGCGGGCTGCGCGAACGGTCGCCGGCCGGAGTACTCGAGGCCGCAGCCGCTGCAGCTGACCGAGAACGACATGTCCGACTGATGGGTACCCACTCCGAGCTCATCCAAGAGCCGGCCGAGCAGCGGGTAGTTGCGCGCGTTGTGGACGAGGAAGCCCGTGTCGAGCGCGAGCCCGTCGCGGACGACCGTGTTCGCATGCCCGCCCGCGCGTCCGTCGCGCTCGAACACGTGCACGTCGTGTGCCCGCTGCAACAGGTACGCCGCACCCAGCCCGGAGATGCCGCTGCCGACGACCGCGATCCTCATCAACCGCTCTTCGTCCGGCGGCGAACGTCGGTCGACGACCCGGCGCCGCCGATGTGATATCTTCTACACACTCTGGACGAAACTTATACCACATCGCCTCGGGTCGCGACCGTCCGACCAGGAACGAGCAGGGCCAGCCAGGCGGTCACGCTCGTCGCGGTCATCGTCCCACCGCTCGGCGTGCTCTCCGCCGTGGGCCTGCTCTGGGGCGTCGCAGTCCACTGGCGCGATCTCGCGCTCTTCGCCGGCTTCTACGTCGCCTGCGCCTTCGGCACGACGATCGGCTTCCACCGCTACTTCACCCACCGAGGCTTCGAGACGGGTGTCGTGATCAAGGCCGCCCTCGCGATTCTCGGCTGCATGACGATGCAGGGGCCGCTCACCCAGTGGGTCACCGACCACCGCAAGCACCACGCGCTCTCCGACAAGCCCGGCGATCCCCACTCGCCGCACGTCGGCCACGGCGGCGGCGCGCTGGGAGCCCTGCGCGGCTTCGTCCACGCGCATGTGGGTTGGCTGTTCTCAAACCTCGGCATGGAGCAGGGCCGCGAGTACGGCCGCGACCTCTACGACGATCGCCTGCTCCGCCTCATCGACCGCGCCTACCTGCTCTGGATCGCCCTGACGCTCGGGCTCCCCTTCGCGATCGGCTACTGGGCGGGCGGCACCGTCGGCGCCGGCCTCGAGGGCTTCGTCTGGGGCGGGCTGGTCCGCATCTTCGCGTACCAGCACGCGACCTTCAGCGTAAACTCCATCTGCCACATGTTCGGCCGCCAGGACTACCGCTCGCGCGACGAGGCCCGCAACAACCGCCTCGTCGCGCTGCTCGTCT
Source organism: uncultured Thermoleophilia bacterium (assembly GCA_963784765.1). Lineage (GTDB taxonomy): Bacteria > Actinomycetota > Thermoleophilia > Gaiellales > Gaiellaceae > PALSA-600. The sequence goes on along the minus strand of CAWASP010000015.1, from coordinate 109,620 downwards.
TCGGCGAGGGCTGGCACAACAACCACCACGCCTTCCCCGCCTCGGCCCGCCACGGTCTCGACCGCGGCCAGATCGACGTCTCCTGGTGGGTCATCCGCGGCCTCGAACGGCTCGGCCTCGTCTGGAACGTGAAGGTTCCCGACGCCGCCCAGCGCGAGCGGCGACGGCTTCAGCCCGCCGGAAGCTGATCCCCCGCCCGCCGCTCCCTCCTGAGCGTTGACCGCAAGGAGGGGTCGACAGTTCGAGCTCGTCGCGCCGCAAGCTCAAGCGAGCCGGGCACCGCGATGCACAGCGCGCTGCTTGCCCAGTCCCGGCTGGCTCGACCGATCATCCGAACGGCTCGATGCTAGCCTCGCGCCGGTGATCCGCGGGATCCTCCTCGTCCTGGTGGCGGCGTTGATCGTGGCGTGCCCCGGCGTGGCTCGGCGGGCGCCCTCCTCGAACGAGAGGGCCGCGATCAGGATGGCGGTTCGCGGCTTCATCGCGACGCCGAACTCGCCCGCGGCCTCCGACAACCGCATCACCTCGATCGCCGTCTCGTCCGTGGACCCGCGTTACGCGGCTGTCCGCCTGAACTCACCCAGCGCCGGCCCGTCGGAGATGGTCTTGCACCACAGCGGTCCCGCCTGGTGGGTCCTCGAGTTCGGCTCTTCGCTCGGCTGCGACACCGCACCGGGATCGGTTCTCCGCGATCTCGCCATCGGCTGCTCACCGCCGCACGCGACCGCGTGGATCGACAATTGCGGTCCGCTCGTGAGCTCTCCGGGGCAACTGATCCTGACCTGCGCCGACGCAAACTACGAGCTCACGCACCTGGTGTGGCGGCATTGGGGGAAAGCCGTCGCATCCGCGACGGGAACGGCACGAGCGAACGACTGCACTCCCACCTGCGCGGGCGGGCACTTCCATTCCTACCCGGTCGCCGTCACCGCCGACCGGCTCGATCGCTGCAACAGCGCGCGCTACTACGCACGGCTGACGATCGTCTACGCGAACAAGCGCCCGGCGGGCATCGCGAGACGAGACGTGCACACGCTCGCCTGCTAAGAGGCTCCCCGACTCAGTGGGCGACGACGCGGCGGTACCGCCAGATCGCCAGCGTCCCGAAGACGATCGCGATCCCGACCGACCAGAGCGCGGCGAGCCAGACGTCGTTTCCGGCCGGAGTGTCGATGAAGAGCTTGCGGATGGCGTTCACCATGGTCGTGAACGGGTTGTGCCTCGCGACCGGCTGGAGCCAGCTCGGCATCGAGCCCACCGGGACGAACGCAGACGACACGAACGTCAGCGGGAACAGGATCGTGAACCCGTACGCGTTCGCGGCCTCTGGCGAGGACGCGGCGAGCCCGATGAACGCGAACACCCACGAGAACGCGTAGCCGATCAGGAGCAGCAGACCGATCCCGCCGAGGATCGCCGGGACGCCGGTGTGAAACCGAAAGCCGACGGCGAGGCCGACGCCGAGCATGACGGCGAGCTGGATCGTGTTCGTGCTGATGTCCGCGAACGTGCGGCCGGTGACGACCGCCGAGCGCGACATCGGCAGCGACCTGAACCGGTCCATCAACCCTTTCTTCAGGTCGTCGGAGAGCCCGAGCGCGGTGACGAAGCCGCCGAAGGTGATCGACTGGACGACGATCCCCGGGATCAGATAGTCGACGTAGCGAAGCCCCGGCGTCGAGATCGCGCCGCCGAAGACGTACACGAAGAGGAGCACGAACATGAGCGGCTGCACCGTGTAGCCCACGAGCAGGTCGGGCTGGCGTGCGATCCGCTTCACGCTTCGGGTCGCGAGCACCCACATGTCCGAGAGCTCGCGCACGACAGGGCTCATTCCCGCGCCTCCTGCGCCTCGGCGGCTGCGCGTCCGGTCAGCTCGAGGAAGACGTCGTCGAGGGTCGGCCGCCGTGTGGCGATGTCGTCGATCTCGATGCCCGCCCGGTCGAGCGCGCGAACGGCCTCTGCGATCCCACGTCCGGCCGTCAGCGGAACGGAGACGACGCCGTCACCCACAACCGGATCGCCGTCTCCGAGCACACCCAGAGCGGCTGCGGCCGCGCCTGCGACGGCCGGGTCGGCCACGTGGATCTCGACCCGGTCTCCGCCGACTCGCCGCTTCAGCTCCTCCGGCGGTCCCTCGGCGATCACGACGCCATGATCGACAACCGCGATTCGGTGTGCGAGCCGGTCGGCCTCGTCGAGATACTGCGTCGTCAGGAGGACCGTCGTTCCCCCGCTGACGAGCCCGTCGAGCGAGTCCCAGAGGGCGAGCCGGCTCCGCAGATCGAGGCCCGTCGTGGGCTCGTCGAGGAACAGGATCGGCGGGCGCGCCACGAGCGCGGCCGCCAGGTCGAGCCGGCGGCGCATCCCGCCGGAGTACGTGCGGACGAGGCGCCTGCCGTCCTCGGCCAGACCGAAGTCCTCGAGGAGCTCGGCGGCCCGCTGCCGCGACGCGCGCCGGCCGAGGTGGTAGAGCCGCCCGACCATCTCGAGGTTCTCGGCGCCGCTCAGGTTCTCGTCGACCGCGGCATACTGGCCGGCGAGCCCGATCTGCTCGCGCACGCGCGAAGGCTCCCGCGTCACGTCGAACCCCGCGACCCGGGCGCTTCCGCCGTCCGCCTTCAGCAGCGTAGTCAGGATCCGAACGGCCGTCGTCTTGCCCGCCCCGTTCGGGCCGAGCAGCCCGAGCACGCTACCGACCTGTGCGCACAGGTCGACGCCGCGCAACGCCTCCACGTCGCCGAAGTGCTTCCACAGCCCCTCCGCCTCGATCGCCGGACGATCGCTCAGCGCTTCCTGGCCTCTCCTCGCCGTCACCGGTTCCCCCTCGAGTCCGGCCTCAGAGCGTACCCGCGCGACCCGGCTCGGCCGGGCTAGCGGCGAGCCGACCTGCTCGGCTCTGTGACGGCGGCCTCGCGGAACGCGTCCAGCGCGAGGTCGACCTCGGCGTCGCGGGTCTGCCAGTTCGAGATCGAGACGCGAATCGCCTGGCGGCGGTCCCACATCGTGCCGCTCAGCCAGATACGGCCCGACTCCTGAACGCGCGCCAGCACCTGCTGCGTCCGTTCGTCATCCTCGTAGCGGAACAGCACCTGGTTGAGCACGACGTCGTTCAGCAGCTCGACGCCCGCCTCCGCCCCGATCCCGTCCGCGAACCGGCGCGCCTGCCGGCAGCAACGCTCCACGAGCTCCACGAGCCCGGAGCGGCCGAGCGAGCGCAGTGCGGCGTAGACCGAAAAGCCGCGCGCGCGGCGTGAGAACTCGGGCACCCAGTCGACCTGGTCGCGGACGCGCGTGCCGTCCTGGATCAGGTAGTCCGCGTGCACGCCCATTGCGGCCCGATGCGCCTCGGGGTGGCGGCAGGCGACGATGCCGCTGTCGTAGGGGACGTTCAGCCACTTGTGCGCGTCGGTCGTCCACGAGTCGGCGCGCTCGCAACCGCGCACGAGATGATGCAGCTCCGGAGAGACAGCGGCCCAGATGCCGAACGCGCCGTCCACGTGGAGCCAGGCGCCGGCCCTCTCGGCTGCGTCTGCGACGGCCGGCAGCGGGTCGAACGCGCCGGTGTTGACTTCGCCGGCCTGCGCACAGACGATCGTCGGCTCCTCGCTGCGCCCGAGCTCCTCCAGCAGCGCCTCGGGGACGAGCCGCCCCTGCGCGTCCGCCGCGACGGGCGTGGGCGCGCCCAGGCCGAGCAGCCGGAGCGCACGGTCGATCGTGACGTGGCGCTTCGCGCCGACGAGAACGCGCACGCGCGGTCCACCCTGCAGCCCGTCGCGGCCGACATCCCAGCCGGCGCGCGCGAGCACATGGTGACGCGCTGCCGCCAACGCGACCACGTGCGCCATCTGGGCGCCGGTGACGAAACCGACCGAGGCGTCGGCAGGCAGCCCGAGGAGCTCGATGATCCACTGCGCTGCGACGTCCTCGACGACCGACGCGGACGGCCCGCCGACGTAGAGCCCGGCGTTCTGGTCCCAGGCCGACGTGAGCCAGTCCGCTGCGAGCGCCGCCGGCAATGCCCCGCCGATGACGAAGCCGAAGTAGCGGCCGCTGCCCATCGCGACGACTCCCGGATCCGCGGCACGGGCGAGCTCGGTGACGACCTCGCGCGGGTCGAGAGGGTCGTCCGGGAGCGGGCCGCCGAGGGCCGCCCGAAGCTGCTGCGGCGTCACGTCGGGGAAGACCGGCCGCTCGCCGAGCGACTCGAGATAGTCCGCCGCGATCCGTGCCGTCACCTCCAACAGCTCGCGTGCACCGTCCACCGATCCAACGGTACTCAGCCAACTCGCGGACCGGCAAGGGCCGGTTCGTTGCGCGCGTCCGCGGCCGGAGCGCGGCTCGGTCGCGTGGGGTTCCTACGCCGGAGCCGGGATCGCGCCGAGCTGCTGCATCGTCGCCAGCGCGTCGAAGACGCGCCAGTGCTCGTGCGCCAGGCCGTCGTCGCCGAACCGGATGATGTCGATCAGCTGGACGTCGCCGCCCTTGCCGCTCAGACTGAGGGCGACCCGCGGGGAGCGCCAATCCTGTGCGGCCGGTGAGGGCCGCGATCGTGCTCCGGCGCGGGTCTTCTTCTGTGCGCGAGAGCTCGCCGGCTCGTCCGTGCAGGTTCAGGTCGTCTTCACGAGATGGGGTCTCCCCTGTATGGCCGGGGACGAGCACTGCCGCAAAGCTCCCTCGGGTCGTCGAAGGGAGACCCCGTGGCATCGCTCAGCCGGTTCGTCCTTGCGCACAAACGACTCGTCGTCTTGTTCTGGGCCATCGTGACGGTCGCCGCCTTCGCGGCGATCAAACCGGCGGGTGACGCCCTGAATCAGCAGTTCACCGTGCCGGGACGCGAGGGGTTCGAGACGAACCGGCAGATTCAGGCGATCTACGGCACCGGCGGCAGCGATGTCACGCCGCTCGTCCCGGTCGTGACGCTGCCGCAGGGAACGACGGTCGACTCGCCCGGCGTCCGGCCCGAGCTCGCCGCCGCAATGGCCAAGGTGCAGGCCGCACTTCCGAAGGCGCGCGTCGCCTCATACGCATCGACCGGCGACCGCGCGTTCGTCTCCGACGACGGCCGGACGACGTTCGGGCTCGTCTACATCCCGTCGCGGGGCGGCCTGGAGCCCGGCCAGAAGGAAGCACAGGCCGCGCAGACGGCCGTCGACGGAGTGACCGTCGGCGGTTCGCCGGTCCTCGTCACCGGGCTGGACGCGCTGCGCGCCTCGGCCGCCGGCGACGAGGCAGGCGGCAGCGTGACCCTGCTCGCCGAGGTGCTCGTCGCGGGCGCGGGGGCACTGCTCGTTCTCGCGTTCGTGTTCGCCTCCTTCATGGCGGTCGTGCCGCTCCTGATGGCGATCGTGGCGATACCGACGACGTTCCTGCTCGTCTGGCCGCTCGCAGCGGTCACCGACGTTTCCGTCGTCATCCAGTTCCTCGTGGCGCTCGTCGGGCTCGGGATCGCGATCGACTACGCGCTGCTCGTCGTCGTCCGCTGGCGCGAGGAGCGGCGTCGCGAGGGCACGACCAACGAAGGCGCGGTCGTGCGCGCGATGGAGCACGCGGGCTCCTCGGTCGTCTTCAGCGGAACGACCGTCGCGATCGGGTTGCTGGCGCTCGTCGCACTGCCGGTTCCGTTCCTCCGCAGCATCGGGATCGCCGGGATGCTGATCCCGCTCGTCAGCGTGGCGGTCGCGATCACGCTGCTGCCCGTGATCCTCGCAACCGTAGGCCCACGGCTCGACTGGCCGCGGACCCGCCGCGAGAATCACCGGAGCCACGCCTGGGCAGGCTGGGCGCGGCTGGTCGTCCGCAATCGCTGGGCGGCCGCGCTGGCCTCTGCCGGTGTGCTGATCGCTCTCGTCGTCGCCGCCGCATCGATCCACCTCGGCGCTCCGCGAGCCGAGTCGCTCGCCCAGTCCGGGACTGCACGCGCCGGCCTTGCGAACCTCGAGCGCTCCGGCATCGGCCCGGGCCCGCTCACACCCTTCGATGCACTCGTTCGCAGCGGGGATCCCGGCGTCGTCGCGCGGGCGCTCGCCGGCGTCGAAGGCGTGCGGACCGCCGTCGCCCCAGCCGGCTGGCGCCGCGACGGCACGGCGCTCGTCACCGTCATCCCGACCGTGGACGGCAACTCCTCCGCCGGGCATGCCACGCTCGACCGCGTCCGCGCCACTGCCCGGAGCATCGAGGCCGACGTCGTCACCGGTGGACAGGTCGCCCAGACCTCCGACTTCGTCGATGCGGTGTACGGCAACTTCCCGCTGATGATCGCGCTGATTGCCGTGCTCACGTTCCTGTTGCTCGCCCGCGCCTTCCGCTCGCTCGTTCTGCCCCTCAAGGCCGTGCTCCTCAACGTCCTCTCGGTCGCAGCCGCCTGGGGGGTGATGGTGATCGTCTGGCAGAAGGGCTTCGGCTCCGACGCCATCTGGGGAATCGATGCCACCCGTTCGATCAACGCCGAGATGCCGATCACGGTCTTCGCGTTCCTCTTCGGGCTCTCGATGGACTACCAGGTCTTCATCATCAGCCGCATGCGCGAGGCCTACGACCGCAACGGCTCGACAGACTCCGCGGTCGTCGAGGGGATCGGCCGGACGGGCCGCCTCGTCACCAGCGCCGCGCTGATTCTCGGCCTCGCGTTCGTCGCCCTCAGCGCCAGCCCCGGCACCGAGATCAAGATCTTCGCGACCGCGCTCGCCGCCGGGATCCTGCTCGACGCCACGATCGTCCGCGGCGTCCTCGCTCCGGCCGCCGTCTGCCTGCTCGGCCGCTGGAACTGGTGGCTGCCGGCCGCGCCCGCCCGCTTCCTCAGGGTCGAGCCCTCGCCGCTCTGGCGCGGCGCGCCGCCCGAGCAGCCGGCCGGCGCAGCCCGAGGATAGGCACAGCCTCGCCCGTGACCCGACCGCGGGTCGGTCAGGCCTTTGCGAAGCCTCGGCTAGAGTCGCCGCGATGGAGTCGCGCGAAGCGACGTGTCACTGCGGCCAGCTCCGTCTCGAGGTTTCGGGCGATCCGTTCGCCGTCTCGATCTGCAACTGCCGCGCCTGCCAGCGGCGCACGGGAAGCGCGTTCGGGATGCAGGCAGGGTTCAACGCAGACCAGGTGCAGGTGACCGGCCGCTTCAAGGACTTCTCGCGCATCTCCGACGAGGCAGACCGGAAAGAGCACGTCTTCCACTTCTGCCCCGACTGCGGCTCGCAGGTCTTCTACACGGAGCCGTCGGAACCGGACCTCATCGTCGTCTCGGTCGGCTCCTTCGCCGATCCGGCGTTCCCGCCTCCGACGGAGTCGGGCTACGACTCCCGGCGTCACCCCTTCGTGCAGCTGCCGGACTCGGTCCACCGGTTTGCGCCGGAGCTGTGGTGGGACTCTGCGCGGCAGCTGTACGAGGAGGGCAGGTACGCCGAGGCGGCAGCGAAAGGCCGCGAGCTGATCGCCGATCGCCCCGACCAGCCGTACCTCTTCTTCAACACCGCGTGCTGCGAGAGCCTCGCCGGGGAGACGGCGGAGGCGGTCGACCACCTCCGCCGGGCGATCGAGATGTGGGACGGCTGCCGCGAGATGGCGAAGGGCGACTCGGACTTCGACCCGCTCCGCGACGAGCCGGCGTTCCGGTCGCTCGTCGGCTGAAGCTGCGAGGCATTGGACGGTCGGGGCACGCAGATCGTGTCAGCGACCGCCCGAGTCGAGTGCGAGGACAGCATCGCCGGCGGGCGCGGGTGCGCTCCGCCCGGCAGCGCCGGATGCCAGATGCCTCGCGATGTGCGCCGCGTCCCGTCCGACTCCAGGGAGCACGTCCGAGGCGGCGGCGTACTGGAAGGTGAGCCCGACGAAGTACAGCCCGGGCGCCGAATCGACGACGCCACGTTCGTGCGGCGGCTCCCCGCCGTCAGCGAGAACGGGCAGGTCGATCCAGGAGAAGTCGTAGTGGAAGCCCGTGCACCAGACGACGTTGGCAACGTCGAGCACGCGGTCGTCCGCGAGCAGCGGCCGCCCGTCGCGAACGCCGACCACGCGCGGGACACGCTCGACGCCGGCAGCGGCGAGGTCCGCCGACTTGACGCGGATCAGAGGCGTTGCCGTCGCGATGAACCGTCGGCGGACCTTCCGGCCGATCGGTGTCCTCACGGTGAGCACGTGCCTGCCGAGAAAGCGGATCACGGGCAGGACGAAGCGTGAGGGGATGCTCCCGTGCCGTACCGGGATCTCGGCCGATGGGGCCCCGGACTGATGGACGTCGTGGGTCCGGGTGAGCTCGAACGCGATCTCGGCACCCGAGTTGCCGACGCCGACCACCAGCACGCCGCCGTCACGCAGCTGCGCGGGGTTGCGGTAGTCGGCCGAGTGGATCTGCGTGATCAGCGGGTCGAGCTCCGATGCGAACGGCGGTCGCTTCGGCGTCCGCTGCGCGCCCGTCGCCACGATCACGTTGTCTGCCTCGAACAGCCGGTGACCGGACTCGATCACGTAGCGGTCGCCGTCCCGGAAGACCCGGTCGACGTAGACGCCCGGCCGGACCGGAAGCTCGAACCGGGCCGCGTACGCCTCCAGGTAGTCGCCCATCTCGTCCTTGGTCGGAAACGACCACCGGGGCGCGGGAAAGCGCAGGCCGGGCAGGCCGTCGTACTTCGCCGGCGTGAACAGCCGTAGCGAGTCCCACCGCTTCCGCCAGGCATCGCCGATGCGCTCCTCCGCATCGAGGAGCACGAACGAACGCCCATGCTTCTTCAGGTGGTAGGCCGTCGCGAGGCCCGCCTGACCGCCGCCGATGATCACCGTCTCGAACCGCTCCATCGTCTCGCCTCCTCGATCTCCGCTCATTGCTGCGGAGGCTAGGAAGCCGCGGGCGTGGCGGCATCGCCCGCATCCACCAACTTCACGGCCGTGTCGAGTGGTCATTTCTGACCACTCGACGCGTCAGACGAGCTCGTGCTCGAACGCGAACGCGGTTGCCGCGGTCCGCGAGGAGACGCGCAGCTTGGCGAAGATGTTCTGGACGTGGCGGGCGACCGTGTGCTCGCTCAGCACGAGCGTCGCCGCGATCTCGCGGTTCGTCCTGCCCGCCGCGACCAGTCGCAGGACCTCGAGCTCGCGGCCGCTCAAGCCGTGCGTCTCGTCGCCGTCGGCCCGCGTCAGGGCGTCGATCCGGCGGAGATCCGGCCGAGCAGCGAGATCCTCGAAGACCGCACGCGCCGCCTCGAGCTCGAGCCGCGCCGTGTCCTCGTCCTCGAGCCCACGACAGGCCGTCGCCACGAGAACGCGCGCGCGGGCGGCCTCGTACGGAGCCCCGAGCTCCTGCCAGATCTGCAGCGCCCGGCGCAACGACACCAACGCGGCGTGCGCATCGCCGGCAGCGAGCTCGACCGAGCCCTGCACGTAGGCGGCGATCGCGCCGAGCATCGCGCTCGGAAACTCGACGGCGATCTCGCCGAGCTCGCCGCAGACGCGGCGAGCCTCATCGACGTCGCCGAGCGCGACCAGGACCTCGGCGTATGCGGGCAGCAGCCGCGAACGCTTGAGAGGCGGAACGGTCTCCGCGAGCGCGCGGCGAAGCGCGGCGCCTGCGGTGGAGGCATCGCCCTCGGCCAGCCGCAGCAGCGCGAGACCGGGCTGCGGCTCCCGGCCGCAGGCGTGCGCGTCGCGGTACGCCGCATCGGCAGCCGCGAACTCCCCCTGCCGGCGCAACACCTCTCCCTGCTGATACGCGGCCTGGCCGGCTGCGAAGCGGTTCATCACGCGTTCGCAGCGCTCGCGCGCCCGCTGCGACTCCTGGAGCGCCTCGATCCATTCGCCCTGCAGCTGCAGGAGCTCCGCCCGGTGAGCGAGACAGCGGCCGGTGAAGGCCACGAGCTCCGGCTGTCCCTCCCACCAGCGCGCCAGAGCGCCGGTCCACTCATGCGCCCGCCGCAGCTCGTACGCCTCCTCGCAGCCGGCGATCGCACCGCAGTAGACGATCCCGGTGACGATCGGCGACAGCTCGCCGGCGACCGCGGCCAGCATCGCTTCGTCCAGGAACCTGAACCCCTCCTCGAGGCGGCCCAACCGGATCAGCGCGTTGCCGTGAACGTGCGCGGCGAGCGCGAACAGGTCTCGGTCTCCGAAGCGCTCTCCGATCGCAGCGGCCTCGGCCGAAGCCTCGGCGACGAGCGCGTACTCCCCGGCGGCTTCGTGCCTCAGCGCACGGGGAAGGAGCAGGAAGCCCCGCTCCGGGCAGTCCTTCTCCTCGCGCTCGACCAGCCGCTGGGCCCGTGCGAACCAGCCGCCCGCCTGAGCGATGTCTCCCAGCATCGCGAGGTTGACACCGAGGTGCACCGCCGCACGCGCAGCCCGCCGCGACTCACCCGCGTCGACGTACGCGTGATGCGCACGCTCGAGCGTCGCGAGGAACTGGTCGACCCGACCGAGCATGTAGCACGCGACGGCCAGCGACTCGAGATCCTCCGCGTTCAAGGCACCGCCCCCGTCCGCCGCGGAGAGCGACTCGCACGCCGTCGCCCAGGCGCTCTGCGCGTACGCCTTCCGGCCGCGCTCGAGATCCGCGGCCGCGGTCACGACACCGCCTCGGCGCCCTGCCCGCGCCTGAGCATCGCCATCCGGAGAGGCTACCGCCTCCCCGGGTGGTGCTCATCCGACCGACGCGATCGTCAGCCGTCTCGCGCGTCTTCGCCGCCGGGCAGGGTCGGGTGCTCGGTGGGATAGACGCCGACCGCGAACCCGTACATGGTTCCCCCCGACCGCGGCAGCCGCTCGAACTCGGCGACCAGCTCGGCCATCCGCTCCCAGAACGCCGACGCCGACGCCTCCGAGATGCGGGCGTGTCGGATGAACCCCCACAGCTTCCCGTCACGGAAAGCCGTGGCAGACTCGCGCGCGGCGACCTCGAAGTCGTTGAAGTCCCGGGGCATCTCGTCTCCGTCCGCGCCCCGCTCGACGCCGACGTAGAACATCCGCGCGGTGCGGCCGTAGAAGCGCTCCTCGATCGCCCGCACCCGCCGCGTGCGCACGACGCGCACCAGTCCCGTCTCGGCGAGCACCTTGACGTGGTGGGCAACCGTGCTCTTCGGCCGCCCCAGCGCGACGGCGAGCTCGGACACCGTCGCCGCGCGCTCGTGAAGCAGGCCCAGGATCGTCGTGCGCACGGGATGGCCGATCGCCTTCACCTGGGAGGGCTCGGTGAGCGCGAGCCGGTCGGCGAGGTCGTAGTCGGGCGGAGACGAGTTGCCGGCCATGCGTGAATAGACTAACGTTGCCGAATGTTCCAAGTTTACGGATCAATCGCTCAGGAGGGTTCGAGATGACGGAGGTCGTGCTCTACCACCACGTCCAGGGGCTGACCGGCGGCGTGCGGGCGTTCTCCGGCGAACTGCGGGAGGCGGGGCACACAGTGCACACGCCCGACCTGTTCGACGGGCGCACGTTCGCGACCCTCGACGAGGGCATGTCGTTCGCACGCGACGCGGGATTCGGCGCGCTGGCCGAACGCGGAGTCGCCGCCGCCGAGGGGATCGGACCCGAGGTCGTCTACGCCGGCTTCTCGCTCGGCGTCATGATCGCCCAGCAGCTCGCCCAGACCGGGCCCGGCGCGCGCGGCGCCGTGCTCATGTCCGCGTGCCTGCCGGTCTCGGAGTTCGGGGCCGCCTGGCCCGAAGACGTCCCGGTGCAGGTGCACGGCAAGGACGCCGACCCGTTCTTCGACGAGGACCTCGAGGCCGCACGGGCGCTCGTCGCGTCGACCGGCCGGGCCGAGCTGTTCCTCTACCCGGGAGCGGAGCATCTCTTCGCAGACTCCTCCCTCCCGGACTACGACGCCGCGGCGGCGGCCCTGCTCACCGAGCGCGTGCTGGCGTTCCTCGGCGCGGTTCAGGCGGACGCGGCGCGCTGAATTCGAGCCGCGACGAACCCCGGCGGCATGAGCTGTCGACCGTCTCCCCCCGGGTACGATCAGGCAGTGGAGCGGAAGGTTGCGACGGTGCTCTTCGTCGATCTGGTGGATTCGACGACGCTCGTCGCGGGCGCAGATCCGGAGGTCGTGCGCCGGCGTGTGAGCGCGTACTTCGACCGGGTCTCCGCATCGATCTCCAGGCACGGCGGGACGGTCGAGAAGTTCGCCGGCGACGCGGTGATGGCGGCGTTCGGCGTGCCGACGACGCACGAGGACGATGCGCTGCGCGCGCTCCGGGCCGCGCTGGAGCTCGTCCCCGAGGTCGCGGCGCTCGGGCTCGCTGTCCGGGTCGGAGTGGAATCGAGCGAGGTCGTCGTCGACGACGCGGAGTCGACGTTCGCGACGGGCGAGGCCGTGAACCTCGCGGCGAGGCTGCAGCAGGCGGCCGGGCCCGGGCAGATCCTGCTCGGGCAGGGGGTGAGGCGCCTGACGGCGGGGTCGGTCGAGGCGGAGAGCGTCGGACCGCTCGAGGTCAAGGGTTGGCCCGAACCACTCTGGGCGTGGCGGCTCCTCCGCGTCCACGACCCCAGGCGGCTTCCGTTCGGCACGCCCTTCATCGGCCGCGACGCCGAGCTGGAGCTGCTCGAGAACTCGTTTCGCCGCGTGGTGCGAGACCAGGCCGTCCAGCTCGTGACCGTCTTCGGCGAGCCCGGGCTCGGGAAGTCGCGTCTCGTCGCCGAGTTCGCCGACTCGCTCGAGCGCGTGACGACGCTCTCCGGGAGGACGCTCCCCTACGGCGAAGGCGTGACGTACTGGCCGCTCGCCTCGATGATCAAGGCGAGCGCCGGGATCACGGACGACAACCCGGCGAGCGAGGCGTTCGAGAAGCTCCGCCGCTCCTGCGAGAGCGAGGCCGTGGCCGACCTGCTCGCCGCGGCACTCGGCGTGCTCGGGGCCGCGGAGAGCGAGCATACGCCCGAGGACCTGACCTGGGCGGCGCTGCGCTGGGCGGAGCAGCTCGCGAGCCTCCAACCGCTCGTTCTCGTCTTCGAGGACATCCACTGGGCCGAGGAGCCGCTGCTCGACCTGATCGAGCACCTCGCCCGATCGCTTCGTGACGCTCCGGTGCTCGTCGTCGCGATCGCGCGCCCCGATCTGCTCGACGCGCGCCCCTCCTGGGGAGGCGGCATCCGGCGCGCGTCCGCGATCGACCTCGCTCCGCTGGCCCCGGGCGAGAGCGAAGAGCTCGCGCAGGCGCTCCTCGCGGGCAGTGACGTCCCGCTCGCCCAACAGGCGATCGTGCTCGACCGCGCCGAGGGCAACCCCCTCTTTCTCGAAGAGATGGCGCGCATGCTTCGAGAGGACGAGGACGTCGAACGTCTGCCCGACACCGTGCAGGCGCTGATCGCGGCTCGAATCGATCGACTGGAACCCGGCGAGAAGCGAATCCTGCAGAGCGCGGCACTGATCGGCCGGATCTTCTGGCGCGGCGCGCTCGAGACGCTCGAGCCCGATCTCGACGCCCGCCTGCTGATCGACCAGCTGCTCGACCGCGAGTTCGTCGTCCCGGAGGAACGCTCGACGATCTCCGGCGACAGGGCGTTCCGCTTCAAGCACGTGCTCATCCGGGACGTCGCGTATGCCGGTATGAGCAAAGCGCAACGCACGGAGAAGCACGAAGCCTTCGCTCGGTGGGTCGACGAGCACGCGCGAGACGAGCTCGTCGGGATCCGCGCGCACCATCTCGACGAGGCGGCCAGGCTCCGCGGCGAGCTCGACGGCGCGGTCCCAGCAGCTCTGGCTCACGCCGCCGCCGCGGCGCTCGAGGAGACCGGGCTCCGCGCGCTCCGCCGCGGAGCCTTCGTCGTCGCGCGCCGCACGCTGCTGCGCGCGGGCGAGCTCGAGCCGACGCCGGCGCGGCGGTACCTCGCCGCGCACACCGCGTGGCGGCTGTCGGACGTCCCAACCGTTCAGGCAGAGACGGAGGAGGCGCTCGCAGAGGCTCGCGCCGCCGGGCTGCCGGACGTCGAGGGCCGGGCGCTCATTCTCCTCGCCGACCTTGCGCTGCACGCAGAGAGCGACGTCGGCCGGGCCCACGATCTCGCCGACGAAGCGCTCGCGATCCTCCCGGCAGACGAGCTCGCCGGCCTGTACGACGCCCACTCGCTGATCGCGCGGATCTTCTGGTGGCGGGGCGACGCCGCAGGCGTCACGCGGCATGCCGAGGCGATGATCGAGGTCGCGGGCGAGGCCGGCCGGCCCGAGCTCGAGAGCCTGGCTCTCAGCTGGCTCGCGAGCGTCGCCGGCGTTCAGGGCAACGACGCACGCGGGCTCGAGCTGCTCGATCGCGCGCAGTCGCTCGCCGAGTCGAGCGGCAGCCGCGAGGCACTCGGATTCGCACTCGCCGTGCGCGGGCGCCGCTACGGGAAGGACGAGTCCGAGGAGGCCGAGCGGTGGCTGCTCGAGGCGCTCGACGTCCTTCGGGAGACCGGCGCCGCCGGACGCTACGGCTGGGCGCTCTCGAATCTGGCCGGCGTCTACGAGGAGCGCGGCGACATCGCTCGCGCGGAGAAGACCTTCCGGGAGGCCGTCGGCGTGCTGCGCCGGACGCACGAGCAGGGGTACCTCGTCGAGGCCGAGCGCGGGCTCGCCGAGGTGCTCGCCAGGCAGGGCAAGCTCGACGAGGCCGACCGGATCGTCGCCGCCGTCCAGCGCCGTGTCGGCCGGGAGGACGTCTGGACGCAGGCCTCGATCCTGCACGCGACCGGCATCGTGCGGGCGGCGCAGGGCCGGCGGGACGAGGCGCTCGCAGCGTTCTCGGCGGCGCTGGAGATCATCGAGCCCACGATGTACGCGATCCTGGCCGACTCGATCCGCAAGTCGCTCGAGGCGCTCGGCACGGCCGCGCCCGCCGCCCCGGCTCCGTCTCCCTGACGGGTCACGGTCACGCCCGACCCGGGGGCGCGGACCGCGCGCGTGTCCTTGCGCGCTGTTATAGTGAACCTAATGGTTCAGTATCAGGCACCCGTCGACCGCGCGTTCGCCGCCCTGGCCGACCCGACCCGCCGCGCCGTGCTCGAGCGGCTCGTGGCGGGGAGCGCGTCGATCAGCGAGCTCGCCGCACCCTTCGGCATGTCGCTGACCGGCATGAAGAAGCACATCCGGCTCCTCGAGGAGGCGGAGCTCGTCACGACGGAGAAGGTCGGGCGCGTCCGCAGATGCATGCTCGTGCCCTACGCCTTCGAGGGCATCAGCACGTGGCTGCAGCGGCTCGACCGCTTCGCGCAGGTCGTCGAACGGACGAAAGGAGCACGATGAACGAGACCACTGTCACCACGCCGAACGAGCTCGAGATCCGCGTCGAGCGGATCTTCGACGCGCCGCGCGCCCACGTCTTCTCCGTGTGGACCGACCCGGAGCTGATCCCCGAATGGTGGGGCGACGGCACGGTCGTCGAGGAGATGGACGTCAGGCCGGGCGGCACGTACCGCTTCCGCACCCCCTTTGGCCCCGTCGAGGGCGAGTTTCGCGAGGTCGTCGCGCCGGAGCGGCTCGTCCAGACGTTCCAGAACCACCTGCAGACGCTGGAGTTCGAGGACCTCGGCGAGCAGACGAAGCTGACGCAGACCATGCGCTTCGCGTCCACCGAGGAGCGCGACACCACGATGCAGTACGGCGTCGAGGAGGGAGCGAAGAGCGGCTTCGCGCGCGTCGACGCGCTCCTCCGGCGGCTCGTGCCCGACGCGTAGACCGTCCGCATTCGATCGCGAAAGGAGCACGATGGCCTCGCAGAAGACCGCAGGCGGAGGAAACGATCGCCGCGCTCGTGAGGCGAGCGGTGGGCTGAGCGCCTCGACGGCGGTGGCGCGTCAGACGGTGCGGAGCGCCTCCGTGGGCGACAGCTGGGCGGCGCGGATCGCCGGGAGGAGCCCGGCGATCGCGCCGATCAGGATCGCCGCGGCGAGACCACCCGCCCACGCGCTCGTGGGGGGCCGCCGACGGCTGGCTCACCTCGACCTCGTTCGGCGCCTCGGGGTTCGCGGTCGTGGCGAGGACCGACTGGACGGCGGCGGTCCGGCTGGTGACGCTGCGCACGTAGACGATGGTCGGATGGCCGTCGAACCCGAGCCAGCGCTCCGCAGCAGGGAAGCCGCGAGCACGCTCGCGTCGATCTCGGGGGCGAGCGCCACCGTGTCGAGGATCCCGGCCAGGTAGAACCACATCCCACCGAGCCAGATCCGCTCGCCCGGGTAGAGACGGTCGACGCCGAGCCGCTGCGCGGCGACGACGGAACCCTCACCGCCGGAAACCGGGAAGGCGGCGGCGCGGAGCTCCGCCTCACGCTCCGGCGCGCGACTGCGGGCGATCCACCCTGAGACCCTCCTCGAAGCCGAGGAGCGCGACGAGATTCAGCGCCCAGGCGCCCGCCACGACCGGCAGCAGGACAATCAGCCCGGCCAGGGCACCGGCTACGCAGCCGATCATCGCGAGGATCAGGACGACATTCATGAAGCGAAGCAGCATCAGCATCTCGTCTTGAAGACGATCGGGGCCGCTGCGGTGTGACACGTGCCGGATCAGGCGCTCACGAACGACCGCCGGGCCGGAACGCGTACCGCCAGAACTCGCGCATGAGCGGCGTCGGCGTCGGGCCTGTCATCTGCACCTGCGTGAAGAGGATCCCGACGGCTCCGGTGGCCGGATCGACGTGCGCCGTCGTTCCCGTACCGCCGACCCAGCCGTAGCGGGCGCCCGGGCCGACCGACCCGCCGTAGCCCCAGCCCGCCCCCTCGAGGAAGAGCGTCGCCGCGTCCCGCTGCTCCTGCGTCAGGTGGTCGGTCGTCATACGCCGGACCGACTCGGGCGACAGGACGCCGCCGCCGTCCGACAGGAGCATCCGGGCGAAACGGTGCCAGTCTGCGAGCGTCGAGACGAGACCGCCGCTGCCGGACGGGAAGATCGGCGGCTCCCTCCAGACGGCCTCGTCGATCAGCCCGACGAAGCGCGGCAGCCGGTCGAGCCGGTCCGCGGGCACGTGGAACGACGTCTCGTGCATCCCGAGCGGCTCGAAGATCCGCTCGGCGAGGAACGCGGGCAGCGGCCGCCCGGAGACGCGGGCGACCAGAACACCCTGGATGTCGGAGCACGTGTTGTAGAGCCACGCCTCGCCGGGCTGGTGGAGCATCGGCACCGACGCGAGCGTCACGAGCCACTCGTCCGGACCGTCCGGGGCCCCGAACACCGGCACACGCTGGAAGAGCTCGACGACCGCGGGGAGCGAGAAGTCGGAGGGGAAGCCCCAGCCGGCGCGCGAGGTCAGGAGATCCTCCACGGTGATCGGACGCGCCGCCGGGACGACGTCGTCCAGCGGGCTCGCGGGCGTGCGCACGACCTTCGGCGTCGCAAGCTCCGGCAGCCAGCGCCCGATCGGGTCGTCGAGCGCGACGAGACCGTCGTCCACGAGCAGCAGCAGCGCCGCCGCGGTGATCGGCTTCGTGATCGACGCGATCCGGGCGATCGAATCCCGCTCGAGCTCGCCGGCGCTCGCGACCTCGAGCGTCTCACCGCGCTCGACGAGCGCCGCCGCTCCCGGCGCAGCACCGTCGGCGACGGCGCGCTCGAGAATGTCCTGAAGCGCAGTCATCGGTCGTTCGACTCTACGGCCGGCCGGAGCTCATCGGCTGTCCCAGCGGACGGTGATCGGCCCCTCGACACCGGGGAGGGGCAAACCCGCCGCTTCCGCTTCGACGGCGGCGCGCTCCGCCCGCGCGAGCCGTCGCCAGGGCTGGATCGTCAGGTTCGCGTGCGAGCGCCGCCACGTCCCGACGACGTCGCCCGCGACCATGACGGCCCCCGGCCAGACGCGCGACGTCCACAACGCACCGCGACGCTCCGCCTCCGGAACGAGGAGCTCGCGATCCGCTCCCTGGAGCAGGAAGTAGGCATCCCCGCTCGGAAGGAGGCGCGCCGGAGCCGCCGGCCGTGGAGGAGCGCGGAACGCCGGCTCGTCCCGCGCCAGGATCCACGCCTCGCCGATGGGCGTCCGCACCGCCGCCAGCGACCGCTTCAAGGCGGCGAAGGCTCCCCCGGCCTCCGTCGCCCCGATGCCCGCCCACGTGGCGAACGCCGCCGGCGTCGTCGGACCGAAGACGTGCAGATACCGGCGTGCCAGCTCGCGGCGCGCGGTTGCCGGGCCGACCCCGGGCGGCGGAACCGCCCGGATGACCGGGGCACGCGCTCCGTCCCAGCGGATCAGGATCGTTCCGGTCGCCGCGGCGTAACAGAACCGGTTCGGGTTCTCATGGAGCGCGCGCCCCACCTCCGCGTCGATCATCGTCCGGCCGGCCAGGAAGCGGCGCAGGCGGGCGGCGATGTCCTCTGCGCGTTGCCGCCCGCGAGCATCGTCCGGCAGCCGCCCGAGCGAGAAGAGCGCACGGTCGCGCGACGGGACGACGTACACGCTGTACCGCGGCCCCCAGAGCTGAACGAGCGCCCGATCCTCCCAGATGGACGGATGAGCCCCGTCGACACGCGCGTGGATCGAGAGGAGCGCAGCACGAGGCATGCTGTCCTGCAGACCCGCCCACGCCGCCCGGCGGAGAGAGTGCGCGCCGGCCGGGAGCCGCTCGTCGAGCGCCCCGACATGCCGCCGGAAGGAGAGGATCTGCGACCTCGTGAGCTCGAGGCGGGAACCTCCCACCGTCGAAGGGGCCGCCCGGCGGAGCGGTCGCGACGCTGGGCCACCTGCCTCGGTCATGTCCCCCTCCCGATCCGCGTGAGCCTACCGGTCGGGCGAGCTCGTCAGCCTGCAGCCTTCCGGATCTCGGCCGCGATCTCCCAGACGTATCCGTCCGGGTCGAGAAACGCCGCGGTGCGCATGCCCCAGGGACGGTCGAGCGGGCCGTGCACGATCGAGACGCCCCGCGTCGAGAGATCCACGCAGACGGCGTCGACGTCGTCGGCCCAGACCGTCAGCTCGAATGCCGCGCCGGGCTCCGCGACAGGCACCGGCCCCAGCAGCTCGCTGACGGCCGCGCCCCGCGCGAGCAGATTCAGAAAGACGCCGTTCTCGAACCTGAAGGCAACCGAGCTCTCGTCCTCGAACACCGCTTCGAGCTCGAAGACACGGGCGTAGAACTCCTTCGACCGCGCCGGGTCGTCGACGAACAGCGTGATCGCCCCAAGAGTCCTCGGTGATTCAGCCACGTGCTCTCACCCTCCCCCGTTTTCGGTTGACGCCGACCAACACTCACAGGTTCGACCCGGACGGGGGAGCGAACTCATCGCCCCGCGCGAGCCGTCCCGCTCGTCACAGGGTTAATCCGCGCCCCGCGTCTGCTTAATCGACGGCCAACACACCTGGACGACACTCCTGACCATGCGGAGGGCGGTGGGTCTCGGGGTGGCGCTCGCGCCTGTTCTCGTCGCGGCGGCAATCGTCTCGGGCCACGCCTCCGGCCGGCCCGCGCACGCCGCAGCCGCAACGCACATCCGCAAGCCGAACGTCGTCGTGATCCTGAGCGACGACGAGCGCTACGACGGCAATACGGTCATGAAGAACGTGCAGCGGCTGCTCGCCGCACACGGCGTCACCTTCACCGACTTCCACGTGACCACCTCGCTGTGCGGCCCGTCGAGGGCCAGCATCCTGACCGGTCAGTACTCCCACCACACCGGCGTCCTCACGAACTTCGGCCCGGCGGGGTACCCGGCGTTCAACGCGCAGTCGGACCTCGCAGTGTGGCTTCACGCGGCCGGCTACCGGACGGCGCTCGTCGGGAAGTACATCAACGACTACGCCCTCGACGGACACAACGCGCGTCCGCCCGGCTGGGACGACTGGCAGGCGTTCGACAGCGTGCCGATGGAGGCCTACTACAACTACACGCTCGACGAGAACGGGAAGCTCGCCCACTTCGGCAGCGCGCCCGCCGACTACTCGACGACGGTCCTCACGAACAAGGCCGTCAGCTTCATCGGCCACACGCGGAAGCCGTTCTTCCTCTACTTCGCGCCGGCGACGCCGCACCTGCCGGCGATCCCCGCCAAGCAGGATCGGAACGTGCTCGAGAACCTCGCGCCGCTGCACTCGCCGGACTTCAATCAGCGCAACATCGGCAAGGAGCCGTGGCGGTACTGGCACAGAGACATGCTCAAGGCCGCCGCGCAGGTCTACGTCAACGACGTGCGACGCCGCCAGGAGGAGGCGCTGCTGTCACTCGACCGTTCCGTCGGACGGATCGTCGGCGCCCTGCGCCAGAAGCACGAGCTCGACAACACGGTGATCGTCTACACGAGCGACAACGGCTTCCTCTGGGGCGAGCACCGCCTGGGCGGCAAGCTCTGGCCGTACGAAGAGTCGACGCACGTGCCGTTGATCGTACGCACGCCCTGGCAGCGGACGCCGGCTCGCAACACCGAGCCCGTCCTCAATATCGACCTCGCCTCCACGATCAGCGCGCTCGCGGGCGTCAAGCCGCCGCTTGCCCAGGACGGCCGCAGCCTCGTGCCGCTGCTCCACGGGCAGCATCCGTCCTGGCGCGACGCCTTCCTCGTCGAGTACCTCGGCCCGAGCGAGCTGCACGACGGCGGGCCTCCCCCGTACATCGCCGTCCAGTCGAAACGCTGGCTCTACGTCGAGTACCGAAACGGCTGGCGTGAGCTCTACGACCTCCGGCGCGACCCGTGGGAGCTCGACAACCTCGCCGGCGCTCCGCAGTACCGCTCCGAGCAGGCACGGCTCCACGCGCTCGTCAACAAGCTGTACCAGGCACCGGCGAAGACGCAGGCGTAGGTCGGTTCTCCGCCGGAGCCGCGTCGTCGAGGATGGGGGCCGCCATCCATTGCGGGGGCACCGGTGACGCCGCAACGCTGCCGTCGTCGAACCCGTTGGCGACGGGAGGTCGCCGGAAGGAGGACGAGGCGATGCAGATCGTGGATCTCGATCGGATCGATCTTCAGGACAACACGACGGCCGGAGGGCCGATCCGGGTCGCGTTCCCCTGGCACAGCGCGACGGGAGCAGGGAGCTCGGCTGCGGTGCTGTTCGAGCTCGACCCGGGCTCGATGCTCGCACCACACACCGACAGCGCCGAGGAAGCCCTCCACATTCTCGCAGGAGAGGGCGAGGCGACGGTCGCCGGCGAGACCGCACGCATCCGGGCCGGGCACATTGCGATCGTCCCTTCGATGGCGCCGCACAGCATCAGGAACACCGGTGACGGCGTCCTCCGTGTGCTCGGGATCTTCTCGAGCGCGACGATCGTGGCGACCTTCGAAGAGCCGCTCGCGCCGGACGGCCCGCAGGTGATGGTCGCCGGAGCTCCGCTGCCGATCGCGACCCCGCTGAGCGCCGTGCCTGTCTGAACGCGAGTGTCCCGAGCCGGCCGTGCGCGAGGCTCCGAGCTTCAGCGCACGGCCTTCGCCGCCGATAGCTCTCCCATGCGCCGAAGGCCGCCGATCCTGGGACGCAGACCGAGACGCAGCACGGTCGGAAGCGGGCTCGCCTGGGTGCTGCTCGTCTTCGGCATTGCCGCGTCCGCGGCTGCAGGAAGCGTGTGGAGACACGAGCAAGTGTCGCAGGCCAAGAGGTCATTCAACGCCGAGGCAGCTTCGGTCGGCTCGACGGTCACGTCGGCGATCCGGCGGATGGACGATCTGACCGTCGCGGCCCGGGCGCTCGTCGGGTCGAACCCGACGTTCACGAACGCTGAGCTCGCACAGTGGTACCGCGCGATCGGGGCACAGCGGCGCTACCCGGGGTCGCTCGGGTTCGGCTTCGTCCAGCTCGTCCCGCAATCGAGCCTCGCCGACTACCTGGCGGCGCTCCACGCCGATCCGGTCCCCGGTCTGGCCACGCCGGCGAAGACGCTCCGTCTCGGCCCACCGGGTCGAGACGGCAACTACTGCCTGATCCGGCTCGGCGTCTCGACGAGCCTCGCGCGCCTGGTTCCGGGCGGCGCGACCTACGACCTCTGCTCGGTCCCGGGGGTCGGGTCGATCCTCGACCCGCCGAGCTCGGCTCGAATCACGGCGCTGTCCGCCGCCATGCCCCCCTGGGGCCAGATCCTCGTCGTCTCGGCTCCGGTCTTCCGCGGCGGCGAGACACCCTCGACCCCGGCCGCTCGCAAGGCCCGGATGCTCGGGTGGATGACCGGCGTCTTCGACGTCGCCTCCGTCCTCGGCGGAGCCGTCGCCGGCGACAACCGACTCTCGATCACCGTGGCCCGCAACGATGCCGCCACGCTGACCGCCGCCAACCCCCCGACCGCGAGCAACGGCGGCCGCCTGATCCCGGTGGCGAGCATCGAGCGGGCGGGCGGAGGAACGCGCTTCACGCGACGCTTCGGGCTCAGCGCCGACGGGCACTGGGTGGTCAGCGTCTCCCGACCGGCGGGATGGGGCCGGCTCTCGCCGACCCGGCAGGGGGTGGCGGTCTTTCTCGGCGGAGCCCTCGTCAGCCTGCTCGTCTTCGTCCTGCTCCAGGTGCTGGCCCGCGGCCGTTCACGTGCCCTCCGCATGGTCTCCGAGAAGACCGATGAGCTCCGGCACCAGGCGCTGCACGACTCGCTCACCGGCCTGCCCAATCGCGCGCTGCTCATGGACCGTGCGCGGCAGCTGCTCGCCCGCGCACGCCGCGAGCACACGCAGGCGGCCGCGTTGTTCATCGACCTCGACGAGTTCAAGTCCGTCAACGACACCTTCGGGCACCCGGCGGGCGACGAGCTCCTCCAGGCGGTCGCCGCCCGTCTCGCGAGCACGCTGCGCGAACCGGACACGATCGGACGCCTCGGCGGCGACGAGTTTCTCGTCCTCGTCGAATCCGACCCGCGCACACCCGGGCCTGAGGTCGTCGCCCAGCGCCTGCTCGAAGTGCTCGAGGAGCCGTTTCGCCTCGAGGCAGCGAGCGGGGATCCGCTGACCGTGACCGCGAGCATCGGCATCGCAGTCGGAGACCGTAACCTCGCACAGGATCTCCTCCGTGACGCGGACATCGCGCTCTACGAGGCAAAGACGGCGGGGCGAAGCCGTTACACCGTCTTCCACGAGGAGATGCAGGCGACGCTGCGGCGCCAGCGCGAGCTCGAGCTCGACCTCCATGGTGCGCTCGAGCGAGACGAGCTCTTCCTCGAGTACCAGCCGACCTTCGACCTCGCCGACGAGCGCCTCACGGGGCTCGAAGCGCTCGTTCGCTGGCGGCATCCCCGACGGGGCATCGTCCCGCCCGGCGACTTCATCCCGCTCGCCGAATCCTCGGGGCTGATCGTCCAGCTGGGCGCCTGGGTGCTCGAGACCGCCTGCCGACAGGCCGCCGAGTGGCATGCCGCGGGCTACCCGATCGACATCTCCGTCAACATCTCGCCCGTCCAGTTCGAAGACGCCGGCTTCCACGCCTCCGTGGCGGACGCCCTCGAGACGAGCGGTCTCGACCCGCGCTCCCTGATCCTCGAGATCACCGAGACCGCCCTCATGCGCGACCCCGAATCCGTCGCCCGTGGCCTCGCCGACCTGAAGGCAATCGGCGTGCGCATCGCAATCGACGACTTCGGCACCGGCTACAGCTCCCTCGCGTATCTGCAGCAGTTCCCCGTCGACGACATCAAGATCGACCGGACGTTCATCGCGCGCATCGCGACCTCGAGCGAGTCACGTGCGCTCATCCGCACCGTCGTCGAGCTCGGACGGACACTCAAGCTGAGAACCGTCGCGGAGGGCATCGAGCAGAGCTCGCAGCTCGCCGAGCTGCGCAGCGAGGAGTGCGAGCTGGGGCAGGGCTTCCTCTTCGCGCGGCCGCTGGACGCCGACGCCACCGAGTCGCTCCTCCGGGAGCGCCTCGGCCGCCCGGGCCGCGTGACGGGAGCCCGCACCCGCGGCCCCAGCCGCGTCGCGCTGGATCCGGGCCGGTAGCGGGCACAGACGACCCGGGCCTCGCGATCCCGGCATGCTTCGCGAGGTGAAGACGGTGGTCGTCCTTGCCGGCGGGCCCGACGTCCCGGACGGGCTCGCGCTTCCCGCCGGGGCGGTCGTGATCGGCGCGGACGCCGGTGTCGCCCTGGCGCATCGGGTCGATCTCGCAGTCGGCGACTTCGACTCCGCCCCGCCCGATCTGCTCGCCCGGGCCGCACAGGTCGAGCGGCACCCGGTCGAGAAGGACGCCACCGACCTCGAGCTCGCGCTCGAAGCCGCGCTCCGGTTCGACCCCGAGCGGATCCTCGTCGTCGGGAGCAGCGGCGGACGGCTCGACCACCTGCTCGGGTCGCTGCTCCTGCTCGCGTCGCCCGCGTACGCCGCGGTGCAGGTCGACGCGCTCCTCGGCCCGGCGGCGGTCCACGTGATCCGCGGCGAGCGCGTGCTGCACGGCGAGGCGGGCGAGACCATCTCGCTGTTCGCGGCGCACGGCCCCGCGGAGGGAGTCGTCACCGACGGCCTCGAGTACCCGCTCCGGGGCGAGACACTCGAGCCCGGCTCGAGCCGCGGGACCTCGAACAGGTTCGTCGCGGCCGAGGCGCGGATCGGCGTAGAGCGCGGCGTCTTGCTCGTCGTGCGGCCTACCGGCACCGCGCCGGCAGGAAGCGAGTGGTGACGACCGCCGAGGCGGAGACAGGCTTCTCGAGGAGGCCGTGCGCGTGCATCCAGCGGCCGAAGCGCCCCCACTCCGCCGGGCTCACGCAGCCGACGCCCGACCGCCCCGCGAGGAGCTTCAGGGTCGCGGGTACCGCGCGGGCGAGAAACGCACGGTCGGACGCGGTCACGCGCTTGAGGATGGCGAGCGCCCGGGCGGGATGCGTCCGTGCGTCGATCGTGCCGGCGAGAAACGCGGTCACGAAGCGCTGCGTCTCGGAGCGATAGGCGCCGTCGGTTCGGAGGCGGCTCGCATTCGCGACCAGCACGAGCTCGTCGTATGTCGGAACGCCCGCGCGGTCGACCGGGATGATCGTCGGGTGCAGGCCGCGAAGCTGCAGCTCGATCCCCTCGACGTTGCGGTACACGCCGAGCACCGCGTCGACGCGATGTGCGAGCAACGCGGGCAGGAGGTTGTAGCCGACGGTGACGACCTTGACCTTGCCTGAGAGACCGGCCGACTGGAGCGTCGCGTAGTCGGACGGTACGCCGGTGATGCCGATCGTCCGGCCGCGCAGGTCTCGCAGGCTCTTCACGTCCGCCTCGATCGACATGAACGAGTTGAGCGGCCGTGGGACGACGGCGGCGACCGCCACGACCGGCAGCTTCTTCGCAGCGGCGAAGAAGAGCTCCTGCTCGTAGCTCACGGCGAAGTCGCTCTTCCCGGCGCCGACGAGCTTCAGCGGCGCGGTCGGGTCAGACGGCGCGCGGATCGTAACGTCGAGCCCGGCGCGCGCGAACAAGCCCGTGTCGCGCGCATCGTAGAGGCCGACGTGGTCGGGATTCGGCGTCCAGTCCAGCGTCACCGTCGCCTTCTGCGGGCCGCCTGCGAAGGCGAGGCCGGCAACCCCTGCGACGAAACAGACGGCAACCCTACGCATCGTGCCAGGGGACGAGGGCCTGCTCGGCGAGCGAGACGAGCGCGTAGAGGGCGAGCGCGAGCGCGCTCAGGACGAGTACGGCAGCGAAGATGCGCGCGGTCTCGAGCGCGGGCTGCGCCTGCAGGATCACGAAGCCGAGCCCGGAGGACGAGCCCGCCCACTCGGCGAAGACGGCTCCCACGGCTGCATACGTGGCCGCCACCCGGGCGCCGGAGAAGATCGCGGGCAGCGCACCCGGCAGCTCGACGCGGCGGAAGATCGCAATGCGGTCGCCGCGGATCGTCCGCATCATGCGCACGAGCTCCGGGTCCGCGGAGCGCAGGCCGTCCACTGCGTTCACGACGACGGGGAAGAAGCAGACGATCGCGACCACGACGACCTTCGGCTCGATGCCGTACCCGAGCAGGATCGCGAGGATCGGCGCGAGCAGCACCGTCGGCACCGTCTGCGACAGGACGAGGAGCGGCAGGAGAGCACGCCTGAGGATGGCCGACGCATGGAGCACGACGGCGAGCACGAGCGCCGCCGCCACCGCGAGCGCGTAGCCGAGCACGACCTCGCGCGCGGTCACGAGTGCGGCACTCGCGAGAAGCCCCGCATCGTCCCACAGTGACACCGCGACCGCCGACGGCGCAGGGAAGAGATAGTCGGGAACGTCGCCGGCGCGGACGACGAGCTGCCAGAGGCAGACGGCTGCGGCGAGCAGCAGGAGCGACGGTCCAGAGCGTCTCACTCGATCGCCTCCAGCGCCCGCTCGCGCAGGTCGACGAACCCCGCGCTCGTGACCACCTCGCGCCGCGGTCCGTCGCGCCGGATGTCGACGTCGAACGCCGCACTGATGCGGCCGCCTGCGAGGACGAGCACGCGGTCGCAGAGGAGGAGGGCCTCCTCGACGTCGTGCGTCACGAGCACGACGGTGCGCGGCTCGTCCGCGAGCGCACCGGCGAGCCACTCCTGCAGCTCGCCCCGCGTGATCGCGTCCAGCGCGCCGAACGGCTCGTCGAGCAGCAGCACGGGCTTGCCGGCCAGCAGCGTCCGCGCAAACGCGACCCGCTGGCGCATCCCGCCCGACAGCCTTGCGGGCCGCAGGCGCTCGGCATCGCCGAGCCCGAGCCGGGCGAACAGCGGGCGCGCCCGGGCGCGCGCCGCCCGCCGCGACAGACCGGCGTTCTCCAGGGCGAGCCCGGCGTTGTCCAGCGCAGTCCGCCACGGAAGCAGGCAGTCACGCTGGGGCATCAGCGCGCACCGGGCGAGCCGCCCACGCCCGTCCAGCGAGCCTGCGACGTCGATCGTGCCCGAATCCGGCTCGTCGAGACCGGCGACGAGAGAGAGCAAGGTCGACTTGCCGCCCCCGCTCCGGCCGACGATGCCGACCCTCCCGCCCGCCTGGATGTCGAGGCCGACGCCGTCGAGGACCCGCCTGCCGCCCAGGACGCGAACGACCTCGAGGGCTTTCACTCCCCGCGCAACCGCTTTCGGTTCGAGCACCGTGTGCACCCACTGCTCCCTTCGCCGGCATGACCCGGATCAGGTTCGACGGGTCCGCGCTAGGAAACGCTGTCTCAGCCCCTCCGATAGGGGCACCCCGGTGCCCGAAGCGTACTCGAACCGAAGGGTTCGCTGTCGACGCGCTCCTGCGAGCGGCGGATCAGGGGCCCGGCTCGCGGGCGATGCCCGGGCGGCGGCCGGCGGGCGCACGCCCCTCGGGCTGCCTCGGCGCGGGACGCTCGACGACGGGAGGGATCTCGTACGTCATCGGGTTCCAGGTCGAGACCGTGAAGCGCTTGCCGTGATGGGCGAGCTCGAGCGGCTCGCCGTCGAGCAGCGTGTACGTCGCACCCTCCTTGGTGACCGAGACGAGCAGACGCCGTCCGCGGAAGAGGAGCCTGAACGCGAGGCGCTCCAGCCGCGCCGGCAGGCGCGGCGCGAAGGTCAGCTCTCCGCTGTTGTCTCGCGCGCCGCCGAAGCCGGCGACGACCGCCGTGACCGCACCGGCGAGCGAGGCGATGTGCAGCCCGTCTCGAGTGTTGCGCCCGATGTCGCGAAGGTCGATGAAGGCCGCCTCGGCGAAGTAGTCGTAGGCGAGCTCGAGGTGCCCGACCTCGGCGGCGACCACCGCCTGCGTCGCCGCGGACAGCGACGAGTCGCGGACGGTGATGGCCTCGTAGTACTCGAAGTCGCGTGCCTTCTCCTCGTCGGTGAACGCGTCGCCGCACCAGTGCAGGGCGAGCACGAGATCGGCCTGCTTGACGACCTGCTTGCGGTAGAGGTCGAAGTAGGGGAAGTGCAGCAGCAGCGGGTACTGGTCGGGAGTCGTGGCGGCGAAGTCCCAGACCTGGTGATCGGTGAAGCGCTCCGATTGCGGATGGATGCCGAGGCTCTCGTCCCACGGGATGACCATGTCGCGGGCGGCATCGCGCCAGGCGGCCGCCTCCTCCAGATCCGCGCCGAGCTCGGCCGCGTGGCGGGGATGGCGGGCGACGGCGTCGGCGGCGGCACGCAGGTTCCGCTGGGCGACCAGGTTCGTGTAGACGTTGTTGTCGGCGACCGCGCTGTACTCGTCCGGGCCGGTGACGCCGTCGATCCGGAACCGGCCCTGGGGATCGTGGTGGCCGAGCGATCGCCAGAGGCGCGCCGTCTCTACCAGGAGCTCGAGCCCGACCTCGCACTCGAACTCCTCGTCCTCGGTCGCCGCCTGGTAGCGGACGACCGCGTCCGCGATGTCCGCGTTGACGTGGAACGCCGCCGTGCCGGCCGGCCAGTAGCCGGAGCACTCCTGGCCGCGGATCGTGCGCCAGGGGAAGGCGGCGCCCTCGAGACCCAGCTCGCTCGCCCGCTCACGGGCGAGGTCGAGCGTCTCGTGACGCCAGCGGAGCGCGTCGCCGGCCGCGCGCGGCGCGGCGTACGTCAGGACGGGCAGGACGAACCGCTCCGTGTCCCAGAACGTGTGGCCGTCGTACCCCGGCCCGGTCAGGCCCTTGGCGGGGATGGCCCGGCGCTCCGCGCGCGCGCCGGCCTGCAGAACGTGGAAGAGCGAGAACCGCACCGCCTGCTGCAGCTCGGTGTCGCCCTCGAGCTCGATGTCGGCGGACTCCCAGAACTGATCGAGGTACGCGCGCTGGCCCTCGACGAGGCCCTCCCAGTGCGTGTGCCGCGCCTCGGTCAGGGCCGCGACCACCTGGTCGCGGACCGCCGAGAGAGAACGCTGGCTCGACCACCCGTACGCGAGGAACTTCACCATCCGTAGCCGCTGCCCCGACCCGAGGTCCGCGGCGACGGTGAACCGGCCGACATCCGGGCCGCACTCGGCCGCCGTCTCCGTCCCGTCGGGGCCCTCGACCACATGGTCCATCCCGGCGGCCATCAGCAGCTCGCTGTGCCTGGTCGAGTGCGCGAGCAGCACGCGCCCGCCGCCTTCGTAGTACTCCTCGGAGACGAGCGGGGCCTCGAGGACGGCCGCGACCCGCGGATCCGCCTTCCGGTGCGCTCCGGGCTCGTTCGCGACGAGCTCCGACTGCACGACCACCCGCAGCGGATCGGAGAGCGGCTCGACCTCGTAGAGGATCGCCACCGTCGAGCGCTGGACGAGGGAGACGAGGCGGGCGGTCGAGATCCGGACGCCGGCGCCGGCGGGCGAGACCCACTCCGCCTCGCGGTAGAGGATCCCCGCGCGCATGTCGAGGATCCGCTCGTGCTTCAGGAGCTGGCCGTAGCGGACGTCGAGCGGCTCGTCGTCGACGAGCAGGCGGATGATCTTGCCGTTCGTGACGTTCACCACGGTCTGCCCCGACTCCGGATACCCGTAGCCGGCCTCCGCGTACGGGAGCGGCCGGAGCTCGTAGAGCGAGTTGAGATACGTCCCCGGGAGCCCGAACGGCTCGCCTTCGTCGAGGTTCGCGCGCAGCCCGACATGACCGTTCGAGAGCGCGAAGATCGACTCGGTCTGCGCGAGCAGGTCGAGGTCGAGCGACGTCTCCCGCAGGCACCACGGCTCGACGGCGAACGGCGGCGGCGGCGTGCTCACGTCTCCAGCAGCTCCGCGAGGTCGGAGACCACGACGTCTGCCCCGTGCTCCCGCAGTGCGTCCGCCTGACCGACCCGGTCGACGCCGACGACGAGCCCGAAGCGGCCGGCCCGCCCGGCGGCCACGCCTGCGAGGGCATCCTCGAAGACGGCCGCCTGACCGGGCTCCGTGTCGAGCTCGCGCGCCGCGAAGAGGAAGCTGTCCGGGGCGGGCTTTCCGTGCAGGTGCTCGCGACGCGCGACGACGCCGTCGACCCGCACCTCGAAGAGGTCGTCGATGCGCGCCGCCGCCAGCACCTCCTGGGCGTTCGCGCTCGAGGTGACGACCGCGCACGAGAGCCCCGCGTCCCGCGCGGCCGCGACGTAGTCGACCGAGCCGTCGAACACCTCGACGCCGTCCCGGCGGATCAGGCCGAGGACGAGCTCCTGCTTGCGGTTGCCGAGGCCGCAGACCGTCTCCGCGTCGGGGGGGTCGCCGGGCGTTCCCTCGGGCAGCCGGATGCCGCGTGAGGCGAGGAACGTCCGCACGCCGTCGTAGCGGGGCATCCCGTCGACGTACCGGTCGTAGTCGGCCCCCGCGTCGAACGGGCGAAACGGCTCCCCCGTCTTCTCCGAGCGGGCGGCCAGGTACCCGTCGAACATCTCCTTCCAGGCCACGCTGTGCACCTTCGCCGTCCGCGTCAGGACACCGTCGAGATCGAAGAGGCAGGCGCGGATGGAGGTCGGGAGACCCAGCATCGTCCTCCCTGATTCTGACGACTCACCGCTTCCTCGACCGGATCCACCCGCCCGTCGCGAGAATGCGCTCGGTGGATCCGACCGAGCAGAGCGCTCCCGAGCCCGACCCGCCGCTCGCCGCCCCGACGCTGGACGACGTGCGTGCCGCAGGCGAGCGGATCGCGCCGTTCCTGCGTCCGACGCCGCTCTACCGCTACCCGATGCTCTCGGACCTCATCGGCGCCGACGTCTGGGTCAAGCACGAGAACCACCAGCCGGTGGGCGCGTTCAAGGTTCGCGGCGGCATCAATCTCGTCGCGCGGCTCACAGCGGAGGAGCGCGAGCGGGGGCTGATCACCGCGTCGACCGGCAATCACGGCCAGTCGATCGCGTACGCCGCCCGTCTCCACGGCGTCCAGGCGACGGTCTGCGTGCCCGAGCAGGCGAATCCCGTGAAGGTGGGCGCCATCCGGGCGCTGGGCGCCGGCGTCGTCAGCCACGGCCGCGACTTCGACGAGGCGCGCGAGCACTGTGCCCGGCTCGCCGCGGAGCACGGCTACCGCTACGTCCATTCCGGAAACGAGCCCGACCTGATCGCGGGCGTCGCCACGATCACGCTCGAGATCCTCGACCAGCAGCCCGAGATCGACGTCGTCGTCGTCCCGGTCGGCGGGGGCAGCGGCGCCGCCGGCGCCTGCATCGTCGCCGATCGATCCCCGACGGGCGTCGAGGTCGTCGCCGTCCAGTCGGAGGCGGCGCCCGCCGCTTTCCGCTCCTGGCAGACGCGGGCACTCGTCGAGGACGAGATGCGGACCTTCGCCGAGGGCCTCGCGACCCGCGTCGGCTTCGAGCTTCCGCAGCGCATCCTCTGGCAGCTGCTCGAGACGTTCGTCCTCGTCTCCGACGACCAGATCCGCCGGGCGATGCTTCACATGATCGAGGGGACGCGCAATCTCTGCGAGGCCGCAGGCGCCGCACCGCTCGCGGCGGCGCTCGAGCTTCGCGACCATCTGGCGGGCAGGCGCGTCGCACTCGTCTGCAGCGGCGGCAACGTCAGCCTCGCGCAGCTCAGAGAGCTGCTGGCGGCGAGCTAACTGCTCACTCGAAGACGATCACGGCACGACCGCGAAGGCCGCCCGCCTCCATCAGGCGATGCGCGTCGGCGGCCCGCTCCGGCGGGACCGTGGCGGCGACACGCAACGCCAGCTCGCCCGCGACCGCCAGATCTGCGAGCTCCTGCAGCCAATCCGTCCGTTCCAGCACGTCGCCGACCCAGACACGCCGGATCGCGACGCCGTCCTCGACCTCCTCGCCGGGCCAGCTCCTGACGAAGGCGAGCGAACCGCCCGGTCGAACCGCAGGCAGCGCGGCGCGACCGAGCACCGCCGTGTCGAAGACGGCGTCGACGCCTGCCGGGACCGCGTCGAGCACCGAGGAAACGAGCCCGTCGCCGCGCGGCAGGACGACGTCGGCGCCGAAACCGAGGACGAGCTCCTCGTCTGCCGGGCTCGCATCGGCGAGCACGCGAAGCCCGCGCCGCTTCGCGAGCGGGATCACGAAGGACGCGAGAAAGCCCGCGCCGCCGGTGAGGAGGAGCGTCGCGCCCTCCTCGAGCCCCAGGAGCTCGAGACCACGCAACGCGGTGAGGCCGTTCATCGGGAGCGTGGCCGCCTGCTCGAGGCTCGCGCCCTCCGGGATCGGCACGACGGATGCCGCCGGCGCGACGAGAAGCCTCGTCTGCGCGCCGCCCTCCGCCCGCCTGGGCGCGACCGCGGCCATCACCTCGTCGCCGACGTCGAGCCGCTCCACCCCGGAGCCGACCGCCTCGACGACGCCGGCCGCATCCCAGCCGGGAACCCAGGGCGGCGGCACGCCCTCGACGCCGCGCTGCCGCATCGCGACGTCCGACGGGTTCACCGCGGCGGCGGCCACGGCGATGCGCACCTCTCCCTCGGCGGGCCGCTGGACCTCGCGCTCGACCACGCGAAGGACGCCCGGCCCGCCCGGCTCGGAGATGCCGACTGCAGGCGCGATCGTCACAGCCGCGGGAGGAGATCGGCGACGGTGTCGACGACGAGGTGCGGCCGCCGCCGCTCCGGAACCCCGGCGAGGTCGACGTCGCCGCTGATGCCGCTGCGGACGAGGACGGTCGTCGACCCGCCCAGGCGCCCCAGCGCGATGTCGAGCTGCACGTCGTCGCCGACGACGGCGAGCTCCGCCGACGCCACGCCGAGCCTCCTCTGGAGCTCGCGGACGGCCGGGCGCGACGGCTTGCCGACGACGATGGGCCGCGTGCTGCTCGCCTTCGCGATCGCGGCCGTGATCATCGCGCCGCGGCTCAGGACGGGGCCGCTCGCGCCGGCGTAGGCCGGGACGTAGCTGCCGGTGAGAAGGCGGGCCCCGGCGATCACTGCACGCGCCGCCCGCTCGAGCTGCTCGAAATCGGCCCGATCGGCATGCGCGACGAACACGACGTCGACCCGCTCGCCGTTGCGACCGTCGACAAGACGCACGCCCATCTCCTCCAGGTAGGCGTGCGCGGCCTCGGTCAGGAACGGCAGGACGCCCGGCTCGCCGCGCAGGCGGCCGAGGTACGCCTGCACGGAGCACAGCGGCGTCAGCACCTGGCCGTCTGCGACCGGCAGCCCGGCCGCCCGAAGCTGAGCCGCGAACACGTTCGGCGACACGTGACTGCCGTTCGTGAAGACCGCGAACGGTCGTCCCGACACGGTCAGGCGATCGAGGACCTCCCGCGCGCCGGGTATCGCCTCGACCTCGTCGGGGCTCGTCCGGTGGACGAGCGTCCCGTCGACGTCGAAGACGACGCCGCGTACGTCCGTCAGCGCTCTCACCGGCGCCACACCACGAGGTCGTCGCCCTTCCGGACGCGGAGGTAGGAGATGTCCGGTCGCCGTTCGACTTCCCTGAGCAGCCTGACGATCGGTCGCCCGGCAGGCCGCCGCGGACGCTCGGCGATCGGCGGCTGCGCACGCATCGCATCGACCTGCTCCGCCGGCATCGTCAGACGAAGCAGCAGCTCCTCGTCGGAGATCCGCTCTCCGAATCGCGCCCGGGCCCCGTCGAGGCCGACCGGCCGAGCGTCGCGGAGCTTCTCGGCCTTGGGCAGGGAGAGCACGCGGTCGGCCACGTCCGGGTCGGGCGGAGCGGCGAACTCGCCGTAGTGCCCGAAGAAGTAGCGCACGGTCTCGTCGGAGACGTCGGCCCACCGCTCGGCATCGATCACGTTGCGCGTCGCCTGATAGGCGACGAGCTGGGAGACCGGCGTGACGAGGATCGGCCAGCCCATCTCCTCCCGAACGCGCGTCACCTCGTCCAGCACCGCGGCGAAGAGGTCGGGGCGGCGGATCTCCTCGAGCATCCGCCGGGTCGTGGACACCATCCCGCCCGGCAGCTGGTGGTGGTAGTAGGCGGCGTCGTACTCCCGCGGCTCGCCGGGCGGCAGGCGCTTCTCGCGCACGAGGTCGTCGAAGGAGCCGGTGACCTGCCCCAGCGCCGCGAGGTCGAGGCGGTGCTCGTATCCCTCGGCCACGAGATTCCGCAGCGTCGACGACACGGTCGGCTGCGACGTGCCGTTGCCGGCCGGCCCGACCGCGGTGTGGAGCACCTGGAAGCCCGCGCGCAGCCCTTCCATGTAGACGAGAGGCGCAAGGCCGATCGTGCAGTGGCTGTGCAGCTCGACGGTGCGTCCGGTCGCCACGAAGTGCGGCCCCAGCTCGCGGACCGCGTCCGTGGTGAGCAGCCCGCCGGGATCCTTCAGGTAGAAGCGGTCGATGTCGGCGCAGTCGGCGAGGGCGGCCGCGCGCTCCGCGTAGTAGGCGTGCGTGTGAACCGGGCTGATCGAGTAGGTGAGGCCGACGACGATCTCCTCTACGCCTTCCTCGCGGGCCATGCGGGCGATGCGCCGGAGCGCCTGCGGGTCGTTGGCCGGCTCGGCGATCTGGAACCGCCGGATGCCGTTGCGGACGACACAGCGGAACGCGAGCCGCATCACCTCCTCGTCGCACGGCTGCCAGGCGATGAAGCGCATCCCGGTCGTGATGAAGTCGAGCAGGGTGGTCGGCATCGCGGCGCGCATCAGCCGGATCAGCTCCCACGGGTCCTCGCGGTGAAAGCGCACCGACACGGACATGTGCGTGCTGGAGGTGAAGTCGAGCGCATGGAAGCCGACCCGCTCCATCGCCGGTGCAATCGCGAGGATGTCGCCCGCCGTCAGCCCCGTGGCGCTCCAGAGGCTCTGATTCCCGTCACGGGTGGTCGTGTCGACGATGTCGACGACGCCGGTCATCCGCTCGGCTCGACGCGGAAGAGCGGCTGGCCGTACTCGACCGGCCGGGCGTTCTCGACGTGGATCTCGGCGATCGTGCCCGCAACCCCGGCGGGCACCGAGTTCATCATCTTCATCACCTCGATGATGCAGACGATCGTGCCCGGCTCGACGTGCGCGCCGACCTCGACGAACGGCGCCGCCCCGGGTGCAGGCGCCCGGTAGAACGTCCCGAGCATCGGCGAGGCGATCGTGAGCGACCCGTTCTCGTCCGCCGGTGCAGCCGCCTCCGGCTCGCCGGCCGGAGCCGCCTGCTCGGGCTCGGCGGGCGGCGCCGCGCCGCCCCGCACGACGTGCAGCGCGAGACCGTCGGTCTCGACGCGGAGCTCGGAGAGATCCGACTCGTCGATGATGCGGAGGATCTCGCGGACGTCGTCGTCGTCGAGGGCCATCCGCCCTACTCCTCGTCCTTGCGCCCGCCGGCGCCGAACATGCTCATGACGAGCGACATCGCCGAGCCGGCCGGCGCCGCAGGCCTCCGGCGCGGCAGCGCCGTGACCGGGCGCGACTGCACGACGTGGAGGCTCTCCGGCAGGTCGCGCCCGCGCGCGATGGCCCACTCGACGTCCTGGTGTGAGCCGAAGTAGCGCTCCACCCGGCTCGCCAGGTCGACCAGCGCCTCGAGCGCAGGCGGGGCGAGACACGGCAGTGCGCGCCGTTCCTCCGGCACCTCGATCCTCACCGCCCCGCGACCTTCGGCGTCGGGAACGTACTGCACGTCCTTCCGGTGAACGTGCTCGCGCACGATCTCCCGCGTGATCTTGCTGACGAGGTAGTCGTCGGGAGTCACCTCACCTCCGACGACTGCAAGCCCGAGACCCCAGCTCGCGTTCACGGCGACCATGCTCGGGTCTCCCGTCACGGGGTTGCACGTGAACATGACCCCCGAGACCTCCGCGTCGACCATCAGCTGCACGGCAACGCCCATCGCGGGCGCCTCCGCTGTGGCGCCGAGGCGCGCACGATAGGCCAGCGCCGGGGGGCTGTAGAGGCTCACCCAGCAGTCGCGGACGGCATCGCAGACGTGCTCGGCGCCTCGCACCCACAGGTACGTCTCCTGCTGGCCAGCGAACGTCGCGTCCTGGCCGTCCTCGCCGAGCGCGCTCGACCGGACGGCGACCGGCGGCTCGGGGACGCCCGCGACCGCCGCGACCTCGTCGTAGCGCCGCGTGACCTCCTCGCGCACCGCGTCGGGCACGGGCGCGAAGCGCATCGCCTCGCTGATCGCGTGCGAGGCGGCGCCGACCGACTCGACGTCGCCCGGAGACATGCGGGAGAGCTCGGCGGCGATCATGCCCGCGAGGCCCGCCTCCTCGACGAATGCGGCAAAGCCGGTCGTCGAGACGGCGAAGCCCGGCGGGACCGGGATCGCCGCCACGATCAGCTCGCCGAGCATCGCGCTCTTCCCCCCGAACGACGCGCTGTCGGCGCGGCGCAACGCGGCGAGAGGCAGCGTGTGGTCGAACGCGCTCAATCGAGGAGTGTCACCGTCCCTTGCGACCCGTCGACGCGGATGCGCCGGCCCGTCGTTATCTGCGAGGTCGCACGGCCCGTGCCGACGACCGCGGGCAGCGCGTACTCCCTGCTGACGATCGCGGCGTGGGACATCACACCGCCGATGTCGGTGACCGTCGCGGTGATCTTCGAGAAGATCGGCGCCCAGGCAGGCGAGGTGATCGAGCAGACGAGGATCTCGCCGTCGCGAACGTCGCCGATCTCGCTGACCGTCTTCACGACGCGCGCGACGCCCTCGACGACGCCGGGCGACGCCGCCGTCCCGGTCAGCTCGGAGCCTCCGTCCGCCTCACGCGCCCACGCATGCACGCGCTGCGTGGTGACGCCCCAGAGCATGATCAGCGCCGGGTCGAGAATCGCCTCGGGCACCGCGCCGACGGCAGGCGGCGGCGTCCAGCCGGCGAGCCGCTCGAGCAGCTCGCGCCGCCGGGCGACGATCGGCGGCCAGTAGCTCGGCCCGCGGGGGCGGCCGCCCGTGGCCCAGGTGAGAAGCAGCTCGTCGAGCGCGGCGTGCACCTCGAGCCGCGAGAGCTGAAAGATCGCGTCGCGGTCGGGAAGGAAGTCGTGCGCGACGAGCAGGTCACCGAACTCGCGCAGCTTGTTCCACCAGCTCGTCAGGAACCAGTAGTCGGCGAAGAACTTGTGCTCCTCGACGTACGGGAACACCGTGCGTGAGAGCGCGAGCAGCTCGTCGAAGGACTTCCGGGTCTCCTCGTCGAGCAGCGCTCCGTACTCGCCCGCGAGCCGTTCGCGCTCGGTCGCGATGTGGTCGGTCGGCCGCTCGATTTCCTCGCCGGCCCGGAGCGCGGAGATGTGGCCGATGAGCGACGAGTACGGGATCGTCGGATCGTCGAGCCAGTTGCCGTAGTAGTGGTAGAGGCCGTCGCCCGTGGCCATGTGGAACCACGGGTCCTTGATCTGCTCCAACTCGTCGAGCCAGGCGCGACCGGCCTCGCTCCCCGCGAGCTCCGTCTCGATCTCCCGCGGAGAGCGGCCCTCGACGAACGCGGAGTCGACGCCGGTCGAGATCGCCAGCCGTGCCAGGCGACGAAGCTCGGCGTCCGGCCTGAACAGGAGCACGTCCAGCCCGGCGACCATCTGGGCGATGTGCTGGTCGGGGATGTCGGGCAAGTGGGTCTTGCACAGCTCGGCGAACGTCACGTATGCGCCGTAGCCGAGCAGCAGGAACTCGAAGTGGTCCTGCCACATCAGGTCGTGGAGCCGCAGGACCCGCCGGTAGGCGTCGAGCACCGCGCAGTAGCTCGTCTCGCGGTCGTCGAAGGTCACCTCGTCCGGCTCGTACTCGTGGAGTTGCGGCACCTCGAGGGCGTCCAGCTCGGCGATCAGCGCCTCCATCTTCGTGCGCCACTTCGCGTACAGCTCGTCCCAGTTCGCGTAGTAGTGCCCGGCGTGCGTCTGGAAGTGCTCCGCCCGCTCGGCGATCTTCGCCGGATCCGTGACGGGGTTGCCGGAGATGTAGATGTAGCCGTTGATGCAGCGCCAGTCGATGCCCGCCGCGGGGGGCACGGCGAAGACGCGGTTCTGCCATGAGCCGAGCGCCTGGTAGGCCGTGTCGATGCAGATCGCGTCGAATGCCGGCATCGGCACGGGGAAGTGCATCGAGTTCCAGAACCAGAAGCGCTGCTCGTCCGCCTCGCGCCGATCCTCGTCGAAGCACGCGTAGTACGGGTACATCTCCTCCCAGCCCTCGCAGCCGGCGGGAGTCTCGACCTCGTACGGGCTCGGAAACGACCCGGGGGCAGACTCGGACATCAGACCTCCCTCGCCTTCGGATACGGGAACGGTGGATGCAAGCGTATGCCAGACGCCCGGCATATCATCGTCCGGTCGTGCGTTTCGTCCTCGTCCACGGTGCCTTCGGCGGCGCATGGAGCTGGGAGCCGGTCGTCCCCCGGCTCGAGGCTGCGGGCCACACGGTGGAGACGCTCGACCTCCCCGGCGCCGGCGACGATCGCACGCCGGTCGAGGACGTCACGCTCGCGCGGTGCGCGGAGCGCGTCTGTACGCAGCTCCTGTCGAGCCCCGAGCCGGCCGTGCTGGTCGGGCACAGCATGGGCGGCGTCGTCGTCACCCAGGCCGCGTCGAACTGCCCTGACCGCGTCGCATCGCTCATCTTCGTCTGCGCGTTCATGCCGGCGGACGGTCAGAGCCTGCTCGACCTCGCGCATCTCCCGGAGGGCGCCGGCGACATGATCCAGGCGAACATCGTGGTCGAGGGCGACCCGCCGGTCGCGACACTACCTCCCGAAGCAGCGGCGCAGGCGATCTACAACTGCTGCACGCCCGACCAGCAGGCTGCCGCGCTGCCGAGGAGGCGGCCGCAACCCGTTGCGCCGTTCGCGACGCCGGTCGAGATCGACGAGGCCGTGCTCGGCGCGATTCCCCGCTCGTACGTCTTCACCGCACGCGACCGGTCGATCCCGCCGGCGTTGCAGCGGCGCATGATCGCCGAGCACCCGTGCAGGCAGGTGGTCGAGCTCGACGCCGACCACGCTCCCTTCCTGTCGGCAACCGGCGAGCTCGTCACCGCGTTGCTCGAGCTCGCCACGGCAACCGCGAGCGCCGGCGATGCCGGCTCTACTGGGGCGGCCCCGAGCGGAGCGTGACCGACACCGTGTGACGCGAGCCGAAGCGGTCGAGGTAGGTGACCGTGACCTTCTGCCCCGGGTGCGTCGAGAGCAGCAGCGTGCGAAGCGCGTCGGGCGAGGCGACGGCCTTCCCGCCGACCCGGACGATCACGTCGCCGGCCTCGAGACCGGCCCGCGCGGCGGGGCTTCCGCCGGCGACGCCCGCCACGACGGCGCCGGCGCCGCCGGAGCCGATGCCGAACCCCACGGCGTCGACCGTCGTCACCGACACGCCGAGGAAGGCAGTCCCGCCGACGTGGATCCTCGCGGTCGTCGTTCCGGCCTCGATCGCGTGGGCGATCGTGACGGCCTTGTGAATCGGGATCGCGTACGCGTCGTTCGCGGACACGTCCCGGAACCCGAACCCGGCGGACGCCGATGCAGCGGTCACCATGCCGATCACCCGGCCGCTCGCATCCTCGAGCGGCCCGCCGGAATCGCCGGCGACGACGGCGGCGTCGATCTCGATCAGACCGGTCAGCCGCTCGGCGTTCCCGTCGCCGTCGCCGGCCGTGATGGTCTTCGCAAGACCGGTGATCGTGCCGGCAACGGTGCTGAGACGCCCCGTGCCGCCCGCGTTCCCGGTCGCGGTGACGCTCTGTCCCACCCTGAGCGTTGCGGCGCCCACGGAGACGGTCGTCAGGTTCGCGGCGTTCTTCAGCTGGAGCACGGCGACGTCGTCGCGCACGTCGTAGCCGACGACGCGCGCGGAGTAGCTGCGGCCGGTTCCCGGGACGACCACCCTGATCGCCGTCGCGCCCTCGATCACGTGGTTGTTCGTCAGGACCTCGCCCGTCGACGTGAGGACCATGCCGGTGCCGGCCGCCTGGCCGCCCTGATAGGCGAGGGTGGTGTCGATGACGACGACGCCGGTGCCGATCGTCCCGGCCCGGGCACGGGCGAGCCCCGCACCGACGGCGACGACCAGGGCGGCGGCGACGGCGAGAACGGCGCCGCCCAGACGGAGCCGACCACCGCGAAAGACGGAGGCGCGGAGCCGATGAAGCCTGCCGGGTCTCATCTTCGATCCTTTCCTGGACGGCGACGTTCGAGTCAATGACACCGCCCGCACGTCGGAGCAGCCTGTGACGTGCCATAGAGCTTCCTGAGAGACTCGCGCCGGGGGCCGGCGAACGCGGCTGCCGTCCCGGCAGCCGCTGTGAAAGCCGCTCCGCTCTGCAGGTGTAGGACGGCGCAGGTTCGGACAGGCCCCGTGGACGATGCCTCTGGTGGACGTCAAGCGTCTCGCGGCCGTCGACATGCACGGGGCGCGCGGGACGCTCCTCCGGCGCAGGATCATCCTGGCCGAGTTCGTCCTCGGCGCCCTGCTCGGAACGGCGATCGGCGCGTTCGTCGCCGTGTCGGCGTCGGGCCTCGGCTGGCGCGTGTTCGGCGCGTGGCTCGCGGGCGTCGGGCTCAACTACGTGCCGCTCGCGATCTACGCCGCCTCGCTCTCGAGCCCCGGCCGGCTCGATGCCGAGCTCGCCGGCGTCGACCTTCGCCGCGAGCTCCGCCGCTACACGAAGCTGCAGTTCTGGATCACGGTGCCCCTGCTTCTCGTCGCGCTCGCCGTCCCGGGTCAGCCCGACCGATGAGTCTGGCCCACTGCGCCGGTCTGGATGACGTATCCCGACACGAAACGAGGAGGCTCACGATGACGAAGGTGGTGTCCAGGCTCAATCTCACACAGGTCGGACGGGTCTGCGTGACCGTCGCCGACACCGATCGGGCGATCGACTTCTACGTGGAGACGCTCGGCTTCGAGAAGGTCGTCGACGTCCCGATGGGGCCCGGCATGCGGTGGGTCGAGGTGGCCCTGCCCGGCGCCGTGACGACGATCGCGCTCGCACCGCCGCCCGAGGGCGGACAGGCGGGAGGCGGTCAGACGGGGATCTGCATCGACACGTCGGACGTCGATGCCGACCACGCCGCGCTGAAAGCCGCAGGCGTCGACGTCGACGACGAGGTCAGCCGCTATGGAGGGCCGGTGCCCCCGATGTTCTGGCTGCGCGACCCGGACGGGAACTCGCTGATCGTCGTCCAGCCGTCCCAGACCTGATGGTTGATCGCGCGACCGGCGCCCGGAGCCTTCGAGCCGGGCGCCGGTAGCCTCTACAGGTGGAAGGCGGCGCGCATGCTCGCCGTCGAGGTGTCCCGTGCGTGCGCGAGGAGCGGGAGGCCGAGCAGCTGCTCGGTGGTCTTCAGCAGCGAGTAGTGGTCGAAGGCGACGCCCGACCTGGTGCCCGGTGGAGTCGACGGGCTGACGACGATGGTCGCAACGCGATCGGAGCCGCCTTCACCCTCGTCGAACGTGACGACGAGGACCGTCGATCCGGAGCGATAGGCCCGGCTGTTCACGATCGCAGGCACCCATCTCGCAAGCCACGCGTCGCCGGCCGCCACCGGGCAGTCGTGCATGTCGTTGCAGAGATCGGGTGTGACGAATGCGAACGCCGGCAGCCGATCGTGCCTCAGGTCCGACGCGAGCGCCGGCGCCAGCGGCACGTCCCAGTGGGCACACTGTCGACGGCTGCGCGTGTAGTAGGCGGCCGGGTTGTGCTTGACCGCATAGCGCCCCGAGCTCTCGAGAGCGCAGTTCCCGGGCATGCCCTCCTCGTAGCTGCGCCAGGGCCGCCGGTGAGCCTCGAGCTGGCCGAAGATGCTCTGCTGCGCGACGGAATGCTCGGCCGGAGATCCGTCATCCGAGATGCCCCACGTGCCGCCCGAGGTCGCGGCGATGTAGTTCGGGAGCGAAGGATGCGTCACGCCGCTGTAGTCGGTCGCCAGGCCACACTGGCGGGCAAGTCGATTGAGCGTCGGAGCCGAGCTGCTGCCGATGATCCGGTCGTACGAGGAGTTCTCGAGCCAGATCCAGACGACGTGCTTCCACGTGCGCGGCGCCTTCGCGGTGCCGCACGGCCCGTTACCCGAAGCCGCCGCAGACGCACCGGCCGACAGGGCACCGCCGGCGACGCCGGCAAGGATGGCAAGCGCAGCCGCGACGACCAGGCAGCACAGCCTCGTACGCGGGGAAGCAGAGAGTGCCGGCGTCGATGACCTCCTCCGATGTTGCTCGACCACGGGGCGCCCCGGCACGCTCTCCTCGCGCCCGGGCCATCCGACTGTAGCCCGTGCGGCGTCCGCTGGACAAGCGCCGCGACGCGTGACGGCTCAGACGGGCGTGGAAACTCCGGGCGGGCTCTCGTCGGCGGCGTCGATGAGGCTGAAGCAGCGGGCGACGGCTCCCCGGATTCGCTGCGTCCCGAGACTGAGATCGACGATCCCGTCGAAGCCCCAGAACGCGCGCTGGGCGAGAAGGTAGAGGGAGAGCAGCGTGCCGGCGTGGTGCGACCCGGCGAAGGCGGCCGCGACGACGACGGCGATCGGGCCGAGCTTCGCGAGGCCGCCGGAGCCCTGGAGGTTGAGGGCGTGAAGCCAGCCGGAGCGAACCTCGGCGGCCATCACGTGCTCGGCTGCGACCCGGAACCGCTGCGCCGCGTCCGGGTCGGCGCCCCGGTCGAGCTCGCCGACGAGCGAGCTCGTCATCGCCTCGAGCTCCTCCTGGCGGCGCTGGCCGGCCGCAGCGGCGGGCTCTTGCATCCGCCTCGTGACGATCCAGGTCGCGGCGAGAAGCGGCGCGACGACGGGGACCGTCCACGGCTCGAGCACACCCAGGGCAACGAGCGCGCTCACGAACTCGACGAGCAGCATCGAGCCGCTGTCCAGGATCGAGAGCGTCGCCTGCTCGAGCGTCTCGGCATCCGAGATGAAGCGCGACGGCAGCCCGGTTGTGTCCTCGCCGCGCCTCGACTGCGCGACGGCGCCCGAGAACATGGCCAGCCGCAGGTTCCGGTAGAGGTGGCTGGCATTGCGCGCATACATGCCGTCGGACGCGATGTAGAGGCCGGCCTCGGCGACGATCGCAAGCGCGACCACCCCCGCCAGCAGGGCCGCCTCCGGCTTGTCGTTTCGCTCGACGAGCGCGTTGACGAGCACGCCGAGCACGAGCGGCGGGACGAGGCCGATCAGGACCCCGGTGACGCTGAAGCCGACCATGACCGCGGTGCCGCGCCAAAGGGGACGCAGAAGGGCCGTCACGCGACGCCACGGGATGGGAGCCGGACGCTCCTCGACCGCGACGGCCGCGTTCTCCGCTTCATCGGGGCTCATTCGGGCTCCAATCGCCGTGGACACGGCGGAGGGTTCCCGGCAGGCCGGCGGCTGTCAACCGGGCCGACGCGCAGCGACGCTGCGGGGAGCCCGCCGGCGCCGGCGCGCCGCGCCGGCTTTACGGACTCTTGGCCGAAGGGGCAGCGAACCCTTGCCGGCGCTTGTCCCGGCCCTGGTGATCACGGGCGTACAACTCAGCCAGTGAACACGAACAGACGACGATCCCGAAGCAAGGAGGTGAGTTCGATGAAGAAGGAGCACGAGAAGCGCGAGATCAAGAAGGACAAGCGGGACAAGAAGCTCGATCGCTAGGCCACTCCCCCCTCTCTCCCATCCGCGAGCGGGTCGCGATGCAATCCTCGATCAGGGATCGCGTCGCGACCCGCTCTGCGTCCGGTCTGCCCCCATCGGCGGGCCGGCTCCCCGGCGACTCGACCTGCGCGCGCGCATGAGCGCGCGGACGTCCGCAAGCGGCCCGAGATGGCGCAGCTTGGCCGGGTTGATGATCGAGCGCACCGTCTGGATCACACCGTCGACGACGTCGATCGTCATCACGTACATCAGCCTGCCGTCGGGATCGAGGAATGCGGCGCCCGGCTGGCCGTTGACCTCGGTTCGGCGGATGGTGACCCCGCCGGCGCGCGCGTGGCGCCCCAGCCCGAGCAGGAGACGGAGGACGCGTTCACGACCGAAGATCGGGTTGCGCCAGGACGGGCTCGTGCCGCCGCCGTCCCCGTAGACGACGACGTCGGCGGCGAGCAGCTCGACGAGACCTTCCATCTCCCCGTTGCCGACGGCGTCGAAGAAGCGCTCCGCCAGCCGGTCGCGCTCCGCGCGCGAGGCCTCGAAGCGCGGTCGGTTGTCGTCGACGTGGCGGCGGGCGCGCACGGCGAGCTGGCGGGTGTTGCCCTCGGTCTTGCCGACGATCGCGGCGATCTCGCCGTACTCGTAGGCGAAGACGTCGTGGAGCAGGAACACGGCGCGCTCGACGGGCGAGAGACGCTCGAGGAGCACGAGGAATGCCAGCGAGAGCGAGTCGGCCTCTTCCGCGTGCGTCTCGACGGCGTCTGCCCGGTCGTCGGCCAGGAGCGGCTCCGGCAGCCACTCGCCCACGTACGACTCCCTGCGCACGCGGGCCGAACGGAGATGGTCGATCGCGAGCCGCGTCGTGA
This sequence comes from uncultured Thermoleophilia bacterium, assembly GCA_963784765.1. Lineage (GTDB taxonomy): Bacteria > Actinomycetota > Thermoleophilia > Gaiellales > Gaiellaceae > PALSA-600. The sequence continues at coordinate 65,659 of CAWASP010000015.1, read as the reverse complement.
CCGCCGACAGGTAGGCCTTCGGCGAGTCGACCTCCGCCCCCTCGAGCTGCGATCGGTGGTACCGCAGGAACGCCTCCTGCACGAGGTCCTCCGCCTCCGCCACCGTTCCGAGCATCCGGTAGGCGATCGAGAAGAGCAGCGGGCGGAGGTCCTCGTACGTGTCGGTCATGCGCATCAGCCGGTTCAACCGGGTCACGGTCATGGTTCCCTCCCGGCTACGCCGCTGAACGCTCGGGCTGCTCGTGAAGCCCCGAGCGGAATCCCTGCCGCCAGCTGCCCCAGGCCGGCTCCCAGCCGAGCTCCCGGCACGCCTTCGCGTTCGACGAACCCCGGACCTGGGTCATCATCGAGATCCCGACGTCGCCGACTGCGAAGCGTGCGATCCACGCGGGCACCCGGTGAGGGGGCCGAGCGCCGAGGCAGCGAGCCAGGTACGGCAGCCACTCGGCGACCGGCGCGGGCTCGTCGTCGACGATGTTGTAGATCCCGGGCCTGCCGCGCCCGACCGCGAGCACGGTCGCCTCGGCGGCGTCGTCCACGTGGACGAACGACCAGATTCCGGCCCCGTCGCCGACGAGCGGGAACTTGCGCGCACGGATCATGTCGGCGTACTCGCCTGCCATCGACGTGCCCGGCCCGTAGAGCGCCCCGTACCGCAGGACGATGCCTTCGAGCGGCGCCTCGGTCACCGCCCGCTCGAGGTAGCGGATCGCCTCGATCGACTTCCACTGGTGCAGAGGCGGGCTCGGATCGAGCGGGTCGCCCTCGGTCTTCACCGGGCCGCCGACGCGCGCGTTCGGCCAGCCCGAGTAGCTCTGCGCGATGAAGCGGCGCACGCCGACGGCCTCCGCAGCAGCGAGCAGGTGGTCGGTCCCCCGCGTGCGCAGCTCGTTCGTGCGCTCGAACTCCTCGTCGAACCGGCGCACGTCGCCGGCCCCCTTGAGCGCCGTCATCTGGTGGACGATCACGTCGGGCTCGGCACCTCCGACTGCCTCTCCGACGGATGCGGCATCGAGCCCGTCCATCGAGACGACCGCCGCGCCGAGCCCGCGCAGCGCCGCCCCGCGCTCCAGGTCCCGCGTCGTTGCCACGACCTCGCAGCCGCGCTCGAGCAGCCTCGGCACGAGACTGCTGCCGATCACCCCGCCCGCGCCGGCGACGAACACACGCATGAGACTCCTCCTCTCGTCGCTTCCACACCCAAGACGAGAGCGGGCCTCTCGATGTGACACCCGGCGAACGAGCCCTCAGCCCGAGGCGGCGGCGCGCTCGCGGGAGGACGGCGGGACGGCCACCTGCCGTTCCGGCCGAGCCCAGAGGATCTCGCCGCGCTCGAGCTCGAGCTCGTCGAGCTCCTCGCGCCGGATCCGGGCGACGGCTCGCTCGCCGAGCCCGTCGACGAGGTCGACTCTCGCCTCCGCCCCGAGGACGGTGATCCGCTCCACCTCCACCTCGATGCACCCGCCTTCGCAGGTCCGCCGAAGCGCCAGGTCGCCGGGGCGGACGAGCCGGTCGCCGAGGCGGCGCGCACCGCCCACGAAGCGCATCACGAACTCCGATGCAGGCATGTCGTACAGCTCGACCGGCGTCCCGGTCTGCTCGAGACGACCCTCGTTGAGGACGGCGACCCGGTCCGCCACCTCCATCGCCTCGTCCTGGTCGTGCGTGACGAACACCGTGGTCACGTGCACCTCGTCGTGCAGGCGACGGAGCCAGTCGCGCAACTCCGCACGGACGCGCGCATCGAGCGCGCCGAAGGGCTCGTCGAGGAGCAGGACGCCCGGCCGCGCGGCGAGCGCGCGGGCGAGCGCCATCCGCTGGCGCTGCCCGCCCGAGAGCTGCGCCGGGTAGCGGTCGGCGAAGCCCTGCAGCTGCACGAGCCGGATCAGCTCGTCGACCCGCGCGCGGATCTCCGGCTTCGGTCGCCTGCGAACGGTCAGCGCGAAGGCGATGTTGTCGCGGACGGTCATGTGCTTGAACGCGGCGTAGTGCTGGAAGACGAAGCCCACGTTTCTCCGCTGCGGCGCAAGCCCGGTGGCGTCCTCGCCGGAGAGCAGGACCTCGCCGCTGTCGGGCAGCTCGAGCCCCGCGACGATGCGGAGAAGCGTGGATTTTCCCGAGCCGCTCGGACCGAGCAGCGCCGTGAGCGAGCCCGTCGCGACGGACAGGGAGACATCGTCGACGGCGGTGAAGTCGCCGAAGCGCTTGGTGACGTGGCGAATCTCGATCGACATCAGGTGGTTCGCTCCTTCGGCCTGGTCATGGTCATGAGAACGAGGACGAGGACCGCGACCGCTGCGAGGACGAGCGCGACCGCGTAGGCGCCCGTGGCGTCGAAGTTCTGGTAGGAGGCGTCGACGCGCAGCGTGGCGGTCTCCGTCCTGCCGACGATCCGGCCGGAGACGATGGCGACGGCGCCGTACTCGCCGAGGCAGCGGGCGGTCGTCAGGACGACGCCGTAGACGACGGCCCAGCGGATCGACGGAAGCGTGACCCGCCGGAACGTCTGCCAGGCCGACGCGCCGAGGGTCCGGGCGGCCTGCTCCTGCTCGTCGCCCAGCTCGCGCAGCGTGGGGATCACCTCGCGGGCGACGAACGGGACGGAGACGAAGACGGTCGCGAGGACGATCGCGGGCCAGGCGAACAGCACCTGGACGCCGTGGCCGATGAGGAAGCCCCCGAACCAGCCGGTGCGTCCGTACAGCAGATAGAGCGCCAGCCCGACGACGACCGGCGAGAGCGCGAGCGGCAGGTCGACGAACGCGTTCAGCAGGCCCTTGCCGGGAAAGCGGCGGCGAACGATCGCCAGGCCGACGACGACGCCGAAGACGGTGTTCACCGGGACGGCGACCGCCGCGACGAGCAGGGTGACCTCGAACGCATGCACGGTCTCCGGGTCCGACAACGAGCTCCACACGGGTGCGAGCCCGTGCTCGAACGTGCGCCAGACGATCGTCGCGAGCGGGGCGAGCAGAACGAGCGCCAGGTAGGCGAGCGCGACGGCGCGGAGAGCGAGCCTAGGCACGTTCGTGCCTCGTGACGAGGAAGCGGAGCCCGCCGATCGCGAGCAGGAGTGCGAAGGAGACGGCAAGGAGGACGACCGCAACCGCCGCGGCACCGGCGCCGTCACCGCTTTCGATCCTGTTCATCACGTAGACGGACGAGACCTCGGTGCGATACGGGAGATTCCCGGAGATGAGGACGACCGCGCCGATCTCGCCCACGGCACGGGCGAGTGCGAGCGCGACGCCGGAGAGGATCCCCGGAAGCAGGTTCGGGAAGACGATCCGCCGGAAGACGACGGACGGTGAGGCGCCCAGGGAGCGCGCGGCCTCTTCCATCTCGGTGTCGAGCTCGACCAGCACCGGCTCGACGGTGCGGACGACGAACGGGAGCGTGACGAAGCAGAGCGCCAGCACGATCGCGGTGCGGGTGAACGCGACGTCGAGCCCGACGGGCGAGTGCGGCCCGTACAGCGCGATCAGGGTCAGGCCGGCGACGATCGTCGGCAGGGCGAACGGCAGGTCGATGACCGCGTTCACGAGCGCCCTGCCGCGAAAGTCGTCCCGCACGAGCACCCATGCCGTCACCGTCCCCAGGACCGCGTTGACGAGCGAGACCGCCAGGGCGGCCCCGAGCGTCAGCTTCAGCGCGGCGACCGCCTCCGGGCTCGACACGACCCGCCAGAAGGCGTCGCCTCCCTGGCGCTTCGACTCCCAGACGAGCGCGGCGATCGGCAGGACGACGACCACCGTCAGGAAGGTGGAGACGAGCCCGAGAGACGACGCGGCGCCCGCGACGGCCCGCCGGCGGCGGCTCCTCGCCGGGCGGATCCGAACAGCCTCGCTAAGAGCCACCGGTCGGGCCTCCGACCTGCTGCTCGATGCCGACCATGCGGCCCGTGCCCGGGTCGAACCAGACCTTGTCGGCCCTGCGCCAACCGCCGAAGAGCGGATCGGCGATCCGGAAGATCGTGCGGGAGCCGCCGTAGGCGAGCCGCCACTTCTTCAGCGCGGGCTGCTTCAGGACCGCCTTCACGACCGGCCGATAGCCGTTCTGGGCGAAGATCGTCTGCGCCTGAGACGAGTGGACGAAGGCGATGAACTGCCTCGCCTCGGCCGGCGCCGACGCGGTCGGAACCATCGGCAGCTCGATCAGCATCGTCTGCCTCGGGATCACCAGATGGATGTCCTTGCCGGCGGCGAGCGCGGCGTACGCCTCGCTCTCGTAGGTGATCAGCACGTCTCCCTTGCCGGCGAGGAAGGTGTTCATCGCGTTCGCACCCGAGGAGTCCTGGGCAACGACGTGCCGGTAGAGCTGCCTCACGAACGACGTCGCCTGCCGGTCGGTCTTGCCGAGCTTCCGCATCGCCCCGTAGGCGGCGAGGATGTTCCACTTCGCCGAGCCGGAGCTGAACGGGTTCGGCGTCACGACCTCCACTCCGGGCTTCACGAGGTCGCTCCAGCTCCTGATGCGCTTCGGGTTCCCACCGCGAACGACGAACGCGACGACCGAGTTCGCGGCGATTCCCTGGTACGGGGCGTTCTGCCAACTCGACGCGACCAGCCGCGCGTCGACGAGCGCGTCGATGTCGAGCCCCGTCGAGAGGAAGGCGATGTCGGCAGGCTGGCCCGCGATGATCGCCCGGGCCTGCGCGCCCGACGCGCCGTACGACTGGGTGAGCGACACGCCGCGCCCGGCGGGCGTCCCCGCCCAGAGGTCGATCACCTTGGCCATCACCGGCTTCGGCGTCGAGTAGACGACGAGGTTGAGGGTCGTGCCGCCGGCGCGCGCGGCCGCGGTCGCCGCGGCTCCGAGGGCGATGACGAGGACGGCCTGGAGGACGAGCGGACGGGCGATCACCTCGAGCTCCTTTCCCGCGTTTCTCTACCGTGTTACTAGAGATAGTAGCCGTTATGTCTGGCATAAGACAAGTGAGGGTTGTTCCGGTATGCCCGCGGTCAGTGCGGCGCCCAGGCGTCCGGGTCGTCGGTCAGCGCCCTGACCGCGTCCGGCACCGAGCCGCCCGCAAGATCTGCGAGGGTCACGGACTCCAGGATCGCGCGAAGATTCGCGCGCACCGCGATCCACACGAGCTCGAGCGGCTTCGCTGCGCCACGGTAGGAGAGCGACTCCGGCCGCTCGCCCCTCACGCTCGCAAGCGGCCCCTCGACCGCGCGAATGACGTCTGCGAGCGAGATCTCCGACGCCGGCCGCGCGAGCCAGTAGCCTCCCTCCGCCCCGCGCTGGCTGCGCACGAGGCCCGCGTGCCGCAGCTCGATCATGATGTTCTCGAGGAACTTCGGGGGAATCTCCTGGGCAGCCGCGATCCGCTCGCCCTTGACCGGCCCGTCCCCGGCGGACGCCAGCTCCACGGCGGCACGGAGCGCGTAGTCGGCCCTGGCGGAGAGACGCATACGCCGATTGTGTCCGCTCGCGCACCCGAGCGCGGGCTGGAAGGCCGTCAGGCCCGCGGATCGCGACGCCCGCGGAGCAGCGCGCGAACGTCGGCGAGCGGGCCGAGATGGCGCAGCTTGTCGGGATTGACGATCGACCGGACGGCCTGCACGAGCCCGTCGACCACGTCGACCGTCATCACGCTGACGAGGCGACCCGCAGAGTCGAAGAAGAGGGCGCCCGGCTGACCGTTGATCTCGGCGCGGCGCACGCGCAGCCCCAGATCGCGGCTCTGCCGTCCCGCACCCGCGAGCAGCCGGCCGACGCGGTCACGGCCGACGATCGGCGTGACCCACGAAGGGCTCACCCCGCCGCTGTCGCCGTGAACGGCGACATCGGCGGCGAGCAACTCGACCAGACCGTCGATGTCGCCGTCGCCGACGGCGTCGAAGAACCGGGCGGCGAGCTCCTCTCGACGGCCACGCGACGCCTCGAAGCGCGGGCGCTCCTGCTCGACGTGCCGGCGGGCGCGCACGGCGAGCTGACGGCAGTTCGCCTCGCTCTTCCCCACGATCCGAGCGACCTCGCCGTAGCCGTAGTCGAAGACGTCGTGCAGGAGGAACACCGCCCGCTCGACCGGCGAGAGCCGTTCCAGGACGACCAGGAACGCCATCGACAACGAGTCGGCCTCCTGGACATGGCGCGCTCCCTCCGGCGCCGAGTCGTCGGTCAGGAGCGGCTCGGGCAGCCATTCGCCGACGTACTGCTCCCGACGCACGCGGGCGGAGCGCAGATGGTCGATCGCAAGCCGCGTTGTCACAGCCGAGAGGTACGCCTTCGGCGACTCCACCTCGTCGGCCGCCTCGCCGATCGCCCGTTGATAGCGAAGGAACGCCTCCTGGACGAGGTCCTCGGCCTCCACGACGCTCCCCACCATCCGGTAGGCGATCGAGAACAGCAGCGGGCGCAGGTCCTCGTATGCATCGGCGACCTTTGCGGCCTTCCTTGCGGGCACGGTGCTCATATCCCCCGAAGACGGAGACGCAACCCGTTCTGTGACACGTCGCGCTCGAGCCTCAGCCCGCCGGCAGGGCGGCGACGGCCTCGACCTCGACCAGCTGGCCGGGGTAGCCGAGCACGGTCACGCCGAGCAGCGTGCTCGGCGCATCGTGGTCGCCGAACCGGCGCTTGACGACCTCCCACGCGGCCACGAGGTCCTCCCGGCGTTCTGTTGCGACGTACACCGTCGACTGTACGACCTGGCGCAGCTCTGCGCCCGCGGCGGAGAGCGCACCTTGCAGGTTGTCCATGACCTGCTCTGCCTGCGCGCGGACATCGCCGGGAGCAACGACCTCGCCCGCCGCATCGAGCGGGCAGGCGCCGGCCGTGAAGACGAGACGCGCACCCCCGGGCACGACCGCGGCGTAGGCGTACGGGGCCCCGTCGAACAGCCCCTCCGGCCGGACGAGCGCGATGCCGGGGTGTTGCTCCACGACGCGAGTCTCGCAAGGTCGCGGCGTCTCTGCTGGCACGCTGACCGGATGCGGGCAGCCCCGGCGCTCATCCTCGGCACGGTCGCCGCCCTCGCGGCCGTTGCGGCCGCCGCCCGAGGGCAGGCGGCCGCCCCACCGTGCGAGCCACGGGCGTCGGCCGCCTACACGGCGCGCGTTACGGCCGTGCTGCGCTCGAGCCGAGACGAATGGGGCGAGGAACTGCTCGCCTCTCCCGTCGGGCCGACCTACTCCGGTGCCGCCGGCCGGCTCGCGCCTCTCCTGTACGCACGCACGTCGAAGGGCAGGGCGCTGACCGCGTCCGGTGTCTATTACCTGCCGTTCGCCGTGCCCCGCGGCGACGGCGGCGCAACCGACGCGATGCTGCACGTCGCCGACGGCAGCGAGATCCTGTCCCGACGCGTCGGCGGTGCGTCGGTGAGCGTGTTCGTCGGAGGCGACGGACGCGAGCGCTACGGCTCCTGCCTCACCCGGCTCACGCCGGCGCGACTCGCAGGCGGTTGGCTGCCCATCCTCGAGACGGCCTACCGGGACGCGGCCGGGCGCCGCTACGCACAGGAGTCGTTCGCGGCACGCACCGGGGGCAGCCTTGCGAGCTTCGTCCGCCTGAGGGCCTTGCCCGGGCCCGCAGCGCGTGTCCGGGTCGGCGGGCTCACGGCTTCGGCGCCTGCCGGCGCGACCCGAACGCTGTTCGCACGATGGCTTCCGCCCGGACGGCCGGTCGTGATCGGACAGGCCGAGTACGAGGCAGCGCGCGCATCGGTGGGCGCGTACTGGCGCCGTCGCCTGGCCGACGGTGCACGAATCGAGGTCCCGGAGCCACGCGTGCAGAACGCCGGGCGTGCCCTGCTCGTGCAGAACCTCGTGCTCGGCGCGCGCTACAGCATCGGCAATCCGTACGAGGAGTTCTCGTTTCCCGAGACGATCGATGACGCGCGCGTGCTCGGCGAGTACGGCTTCGAGGCTGCGGACCGCGCGATCCTGCTGGCGGCGCTGCCGCGAGCCCCGACGCCCTACCCGAGCTGGAAGAAGGGCGAGAAGCTGCTGGGGCTCGCCTCCTTCTACCGCCTCTTCCACGATCGCGGCACGCTCGAGGCGGAGGCCGGAACGCTGGCGTCGTTCCTCGCGGCACTGGAAGGCGAGCTCCAGCCGAACGGGCTGCTCGCGCCCGAGCGCTATTCGTCTGATATCGCCGAGAAGGTCTACGGGCTCCACGCGCAGACGTCGATCTGGGAAGGGCTACGGGAGATCGCGGCAGTCTGGTCGGCGACGGGCCACCCTGCGCTCGCCAACCGCGCCGAGAGGCTCGCCGACCGCCTCGGCACGGGGCTCCGAACAGCGGTGCGTCGCTCGGAGCGGCGGCTTCGCGACGGATCGCTCTTCGTTCCGATGCGGCTGCTCGACGGCGTGAGCGCATACGAGCTCGTGACCGAGTCGCGGGCCGGCAGCTACTGGAACCTGGTCGCACCGTATGCGCTCGCTTCAGGCCTCTTCGCGCCGAAGAGCCGCGAGGCGAACGGCGCCCTCCGCTACCTCCTCCTGCACGGCACGCGCCTCCTCGGACTCGTCCGCACGGCCGGGTACGCGCTCTACGGCGAAGCCGCGGGAGGCGCCGTCTCGGGAACGAACGCCGTGTACGGGAACAACGCCGCTCGCTTCCTGGCTGACCTCGACCAGCCCGGCCGGCTCGAGTTGAGCATGTACGGCCAGCTCGCAGCCGGGATGACGCCGAATACCTTCGTCGCCGGCGAAGCCGCAACGGTCGCTCCTCTCGACGGTCTTCGCGACCGTGCGATGTACCTGCCGCCGAACGCGGCCTCAAACGGCACGTTCCTCGAGACGCTGCGCCTGCTCCTGGTGCACGAGCAGTCGAACGGACTCGATCTCGCGTTCGCGACGCCGCGCGCCTGGCTCGCTCCGTCGAAGCGCATCTCGGTCACCGCCATCCCGACCCGGTTCGGCCCGGTCTCCTACTCGATCGACGCGGGCAGCCGCGCCCTGCACGTGACGGTCGAGGTGCCGGCTCGCACGCCTCCCGCGCACCTGCGGCTCCGTCTGCGGCTGCCCGCGGGGGAGCGGATCGGGACGGTCACACCGGCGCGGCCGGTCGACCCGGCGAGGCAGACAATCGATCTCTCGGGTCTCCGCGGCACGGTGGAGCTCGAGGTCGGCCGCGCAGCGGTGGGCGGGTAGCCGCTTCCCCGGTCACGTCCGCCGCGCCACCGCCGCGTAGATCCCGAGCGTGCCGATCAGGAGCATCACTCCGCCCCCGACGAGCAGCCCGATGCCGATGCCGAGCAGGTGTGGGAACCGGGCCCCGACCGAGAGATCGGCCGTGACGCCGGGCGAGGCGTCCGCGTTCATCAGCACCACGCGCCAGTCTCCGTTCTCGGGGGCCCAGACGACCTCGTGCGTCCCGGTGCCGCTCACCTCCGCAGCCCAGAAGCGCTCGGCGGCCGGGACCGTCGACGGCGTGCCGCCTGCATGCAGACGGAAGTCGGAGCGGCTCGCGTCGAAGCTGCTCGCGACCTCGTGCCGGACATCCGCCAGGTAGGTCTCGACGGCGCCGGCGGGGCCGATGCCGACGAAGACCGGAGATGTGCTCTCCACCCGGATCCGGACCTTGCCGAGCAGGTCGCGGCTGACGAACCAGTCGCCCGCCGAGCCGGCGCGGTAGCTGTCCGAGACGAGCGCGGACGTGCCCGTCGAGTACGCGGTCGCGTGCGTGGACAGGTAGCCGCCGGCGTCTCGCTGCGTCTGGTCGAAGACGACGGCCGTCGCGCCGGCGGCGAGGACTGCCAGTGCGAGCAGCAGCGCGAGGCTCCCGAGGACCACCGCGAGCACGCGTCCCGGCCCGAACCGATCGGAGTCGCGGTCCGCGAGCGTCTCTCCGGACGCCGCGCGTTCCGGCGACGTCGACCCGAACGTCAGGCCGCCGGGATCGCGCTCGCCCGCGTCGAGCCGGAAGGGCGGATATTCGCGGGTCAGGAGCGCCGCGTAGGCGCCCACACGCAGCACCCACCGGTTGAGGCCCAGCACGAGATCGAAGAGCGAGCGTGGATACGCACCCCTGAACAGGAGCACGACGACGCCGACGAGCACGAGCAGCCCGATCAGGCCTCCGAACCCGAACGACCACGACCAGCTCTCGCCGGCGCCCAGTCCGGCCATGCCGCCGCCCGCGAAGATCCCGGCGACGATGTACTGCGGGATCCCGAGCAGCCACCAGCCGACGAGCGGCAGGCCACGACGCTGGTCGTGCGGGTACTCGATCGCAAGCCGCGCGGGATAGTCGGGTGCCTCGCCAAGCGTGAACGGCGGATAGCGATCGGTGCCGTTCGCCGCGAATGCGTAGAACGCGACGCGCCACGACCAGCGCAGGACCCCGACGTTGAACGCGAAGATCCCGCGCGGGTAGCGGCCCCCGAAGAGCAGCGCGGCGAACGCGCCGATCGAGAGCACGACGAACGCCAGCCACAGGAACGCCAGCACGACGTAGTGCGGCACCACGAGCAGCCACTTGACGAGCCACAGCCAGCGAGAGGGCTGCTCGAGGCGCCCCTCGACATGCACCGGATGGTGCGGCCCGGAGACGGAAGAAACTGTTGCCTGCATCGCCATCACCTCACTTCCGTGCGAGCACAGGCTCTTGACGGCTCGACGATCCCCGCCGGCGGGGAGAAAGGCCATCCGTGCCTCACCCCATCTCCCTGCGAACAGATGGGGTGAGGCACCCATTGGCGCCGCGGCCGGCGTCCGCGACTCTGAGAGGCGATCGTGACTCATCGACCGCCGCGTGAAAGACCGGGACACGGGCGGCGTGGGCCACCACCGAGGGCACGGAGTCGGGCCGGGCGGGACGGGACGTCGCGCCCGGCCCGGTCCGGACGCCGGTCGGACAGGAGGTATCGAGTTGCGGCATTCGGTGCTGGTCGCCCACGCGAGGCACGGCTCGGCCCGCCGTGCCGGAGAGGCCGTCGCGGCGCAGCTGGCAGCATTCGGCCTCGACGTGGACGTACGGCCTTCGACAAGCGTCGACGAGCTCGCGGGATACGAGGCCGTCGTCGTCGGCGGCCCCGTCCGCTTCGGCCGCTGGCACCACGACGCACGCTCGTTCCTCGCCCGGCATCGGCGCTCGCTCGCACACATGCCGGTGGCGGTGTTCGCAACGGATGCGGCGCACGAGCCGGACGGGGAGATCGAGCTCGCGCTGGTCGACGTGCCCGAGCTCGAGCCCGTCGCAACCGGGCGCTTCGCCGCGCCGGGCCACCGGATGCCGTTCGCCCCCGATCGGCGAAACGAGACGAACGAGATCGAGCGGTGGGCGACAGACCTCGCCCACGAGCTCGGCGTGGAGCGCTGATCGCTAGAGCTCGACGAGCCCTTCCCGGATCGCGTAGCGGGTGACCTCGACGCGATCGCGCATCTGGAGCTTCTCGAGCACGTTCGCTCGATGACGCTCGACCGTCTTCGGGCTGATCACCAGCAGCTCGGCGATCTCCTGGGAGCTCCGCCCCTCCGCGATCAGCTTCACGACCTCCGTCTCGCGCGGCGTCAGCGGGCCGCGCCCCGGGCGCTCGCCGCGCTCGATGCGCACGAGGTACCGTCGCATCAGCGAGCTCAGCGCCCGCGGATAGATGAACGGCTCGCCGCGCAGAGCCGAACGACATGCCTCGACGACATCCTGGTCGGCCTCTCGCTTCAGCACGTAGCCGGACGCCCCGGCGGCGAGCGCCTCGAAGAAGTACTGCTCGCGGTCGTACATCGAGAGAATCAGGATCGGAAGGCCCGGCCGACGACCGGCGATCTCGCGCGCCGCCTGCAGCCCCGTCAGGTTCGGCATCGCCACGTCGAGGATCGCGAGGTGAACGGCATCGGACATCGCCTTCGCGACTGCCTCGAGCCCGTCCTCCGCCTCGTCGACCACCGTCAGGTCGGGCTCCTTCTCGAGGAGCGCCTTGATGCCCTCGCGCACGACTCCGTGGTCGTCGGCAACGAGGATCCCTGCCGGGAACGGGACCGGCACTAGCGCTCCCGCGGCACGTCGAGACGGACCCGCACTCCATGCCCGAACGGGGAGTCGATCCGCAAACGGGCGCCGATCAGAAGCGCCCGCTCGCGCATCCCTCTCAGCCCGGGCCCCTCCGTCTCCATGCCCCGGAAGCCGCAACCGTCGTCGACGACCTCGAGCTCGAGGGCGCGACCCCCCGTACGAAGCGAGACTCGCACGCTCCGGGCGTCGGCGTGCCGCAGCGCGTTGTGCAGGCTCTCCTGCGCAACGCGGTACACCGCGAGCTCGACCTCCGGCGCGAGCCGGCCGAGCTCCGGCGGCAGGCTCAACTCGATCCGCGTCTCGGATCTCTCGCCGAGTGTCTGCACGAGTGCCTCGAGCGCGCTCAGGAGCCCGAGGTCGTCCAGGATCCCGGGCCGGAGCTGCCACGCGAGCCCTCCGACCTCGTCGAGCGTCGCCCGTACCTCCTCCTGCACCGCGACGAGACGCGGGTGCAGCTCGGGGGCCGTGTCGTCGGCGATGCGGCCGAGCTGCAGGAGGATCCCGGTGAGTCGCTGGCCGATCTCGTCGTGCAGCTCCTGACCGACACGGCGCCGCTCGCCCTCGAGCGCCGAGAACGCGATTCGCGCGCTGCGGCGCCGCTCGTCCTCGACACGGGTGAGCATCGTGTTGAAGCCGTCGATGAGCGCCCGGGTCTCGATCCCGCCCATCGCCGGCAACCGCTCTCTCGGCCGGAGCACATCGAGCGTCTCCATCCGCTTCACGAGCGCCTCGAGGCCGCGAAAGCTGAACCGGAGGAGCACCGCGTTCATGACGACGAGCAGCACGAGCCCCCCGGCCAGGATCAGCGCCTGGTCGATTGCCACCGGAAACGACACCGTCGCCGGCGTCAGGGCGAGGAGAGCGGTGGCGACGACGAGGATCGCCGCGTTGAGAACCACCACACGCGTGTACATCGATGTCCTGGGCAGGCGCCGCAGCGCGGAGGCCGGCCGTGCCGGGGAGGCAAGCTCCACGGGGCGGGCCGCCGCGGGGTTCACCGCGGCGACGGTCGGGGCCGCAGAGCCCCCGCTGCCTCGGGCGCGAGCCACGCTGTCAGCGTACTCCGTTCCCGGGGCGGCCCTAGCCCGCCGGCCGGTCAGGCTCACGCGATCGGGTCTGCCGCCGGCCGAAGGTCGACCGCGCCGGCGACACGCCCGACGAACCGCGCGACCTCGTCGAACACGTCGTCCGCGCCGAGCGAGTACGAAGAGGTGAAGTCGACCGCGCCGTTCACCTCGAGCACCGTGTAGTCGCCGCTCGGAAGCGGCAGCAGATCGACACCGACGACATCGCCGCCGACGGCGGCCGCAGCCGCAACCGCCAGCTCCTGGGCGGCAGGTGGCGGGTCAGCCGGCCGACGCGAGCCGCCGAGCGAGACGTTCGTCCGCCACTCCCCGGGTGCGGCGACACGCTCGATGGCTCCCACGACGCGGCCGCCGGCGACGAGCACGCGCAGATCGAAGCCGACCGGCGGCACAAGCGGCTGCACGAGGGCGCCGTGGCGCCGGAACCACGGCCGCCGCCGGAGCATGAGAAGGCGATGCCTGAGCTGACGCGCCGACTCGCACAGCATCACGTCCTTCCCCCAGCTCCCGTAGCGCGGCTTGAGAACGAGCGGGAACTGGACCGGGGGCAGCGGGGTGTCGTGCCGGACGTGCGCGGTCACCGGGTGCGGGACGCCCGCACGCCTGAGAGTGAGCGCCGTCTCGAGCTTGTCGTGGCAGGCGATCAGCGCGGGCGCCCGATTGAGCACGCGCATCCCGCGCTGCTCCAGCCGGCGAAGCGCCCAGATGCCGTCCTCGATCCCGTCGAGCGTCGGGCGCACGTCGAGGCGGGCGAGCACGACGTCGCCCCCGCGAACGACCCCCTCGAGCGATGACGGCCCGACGAGCGCGGCCTGCACGCCGCACTCGTGCAACGCCCCGACGATCAGCCCGTTCGTGGGCGTCGTGCGGCCCGCGGCGATCCAGACGGCGCGAGCAGGCTGCGCGGTGGCGGCATCGTCACGTGCACCAGCGTCCATGGGCAAAGGCTCTCAGGGGCGTGTCGCCGCAACCATGGGGGTTAGCCCTCATCTTTCCCTGCTCAGGCGGGCTTGCTGTGCCAGCCGCTACCAGTCGCCGTCGTTCGCCTCGAGCAGGGCGCTCACGTAGCCGACCCGGTGATAGACCGTCTCGTCGGCGTCGGACGGGACGGCGAGGGCGCCGCGGAGATCGGCGACCGCGTCGAAGCGCTTGCGCCGCATCCAGTCCGTGAGCCCGTCCAGCATCGTCTCGGCGTACCCGGGCCCGTGCCGCAGGAGCGCGGAGGCGGTCATGACGACGTCGGCGCCCGCGAGCAGGTACCTCGCGACGTCGAGCGCCGAGTCGACGCCGGTCGTGGCGGCAAGCGACGCGCGGATGTGACCGCGCAGGAGCGCGATCCAGGTTCGGGGAAGCCTCCCCTCGGCCGGGCTCGACAGGCCGACGCCCGGGACCACCTCGAGCAGCTCCGCGTCGATGTCCGGCTGGAGGAAGCGGTTGAACAGGACGAGACCATCGGCGCCCGCCTCGTCCAGGCGCAGGGCCATCTCCCCGACCGAGCTGAAGTAGGGGCCGAGCTTGACGGCGACCGGTAGACGCACGGTGGCCCTGACGCGACCGAGGATGTCGAGATACCGCTGCTCGACGTCGCGGCCCGAGATCCGCGGATCGCCGGGCAGGTAGTAGATGTTCAGCTCGATCGCGGCGGCTCCGGCGCTTTCCATCTGCGCCGCGTAGTCGGACCAGCCCGACGGGGTGATTCCGTTCAGGCTCGCAATGACGGGGATGTCCACCGCCTCGACGGCGCGCTCGATGAGGCTCAGGTAACGGCGCGGGCCCGGGTCGTCGCCGGCGGTGGCCGGGAAGTACGAGAGCGACTCGGCGAAGCTCTCGGTGCCCGTCTCGGCGAGGAGCGCGTTCGCAGCCGACTCGCGGCGGAGCTGCTCCTCGAAGAGCGAGTAGAGGACGACCGCCCCGACACCGGCGCCGGCGAGGCGCCGGATGCCGTCGAGGTTCCGGGAGAGCGGCGAAGCACTGGCGACGAGCGGGTTGCGGAGCGGGAGCCCCAGGTAGTCGGTGGAGAGATCCATCAGCGCTCCTCGAATCCGGAGTGGGCGAAGTGCTCCGCGCCGCGCGTCGCCATCTCCTCGTAGACGCTCCAACGCTGGGCGACGGCGTGCTCGGCGAGCTCGTGCAGGCGCTCCGCCCCGCCCGGATCGACGTTCGCGAGCGCGCGGTAACGAAGCTCGTTCTTCGTGTACTCGGACAGGGGAATACGCGGCCGCGGCGAGTCGAGAAGGAACGGGTTGCCTCCCGCCGCGCGCAGCAGCGGGTCGTAGCGGATCAGCGGCCAGTAGCCGCTCGCGACGGCGCGGTACTGCTGATCGAGCCCGTTGCGCATCTCGATGCCGTGGGCGATGCAGTGGCTGTAGGCGAGCACGATCGACGGTCCGTCGTACGCCTCCGCCTCGCGGAGCGCGCGTAGCGTCTGCTGCGGATCGGCGCCCATCGCGACCCGAGCGACGTAGACGTTGCCGTACGCGATTGCCTGCAGCGCGAGATCCTTCTTCGGCACGCTCTTGCCGGCGGAGGCGAACTTGGCCACCGCACCGACCGGAGTGGCCTTCGACATCTGCCCGCCCGTGTTGGAGTACACCTCCGTGTCGAGGACGAGCACGTTCACGTCCCGACCGCTCGCGAGCACGTGGTCGAGGCCGCCCGAGCCGATGTCGTACGCCCAGCCGTCGCCGCCGACGATCCAGATGCTGCGGCGGACAAGGTGGTCGACCACGCTCTCGAGGTCCGCGACGGCAGGCCCGGCGAGCCCGGCGAGGCGCCGTCGCAGCTCGGTCACGCGCTCGCGCTGCGTCCGCAGCTCCGACTCGCGCAGTTGCGGCGCGGCGAGGATGGCATCCGCGAGCTCCGCTCCCACCTCCTCTCGCAGCTCGGCGAGCCGCCGGCGCGCGAGCTCGACATGGCGATCGGCAGCGAGCCGGAAGCCCAGCCCGAACTCCGCGTTGTCCTCGAACAGGGAGTTCGACCACGCGGGGCCGCGGCCGTCGGCGCCGCTCGTCCAGGGGGTCGTCGGCAGATTCCCGCCGTAGATCGACGAGCAGCCCGTCGCGTTCGCGACCATCAACCGGTCGCCGAAGAGCTGCGAGAGCAGCTTCACGTACGGCGTCTCGCCGCAGCCCGCGCAGGCCCCCGAGAACTCGAAGAGCGGCTCGAGGAACTGGGTGCCGCGCACCGTCCCGAAGTCGATCCGGGAGCGGTCGACGGCCGGCAGCGTCTCGAAGAACGCGATGCTCTGTCGCTCGTCCGCGACGAGCGGCTCGCGCGGGGCGAGGTTGATGGCCTTGCGGCCGTCGTCGAGCGGATCGGTCACGGGGCAGGCCTCGACACAGAGCGCGCACCCGGTGCAGTCCTCGACGTAGACCTGCAGCGTGTAGCGCGTGTCCGGAAGGCCGACCGCGTCGAGCGGCGCCGACCGGAACCCGTCGGGTGCTCCGTCGAGCCGGGCGGCGTCGTACTGCCGCGACCGGATCACGCTGTGAGGACAGACGAAGCTGCAGTTGCCGCACTGGATGCACAGGTCGGGCTCCCAGACGGCGACGAGGTCGGAGATGTTCCGCTTCTCGTACGCCGCCGTGCCGCTCGGATACGTGCCGTCGACCGGCAGCGCGCTCACCGGCAGGTCGTCGCCGCGGCCGGCCAGCATCGCCGCGGTGACCGTCCGCACGAACGCGGGGGCACCCTCGGGGACGACCGGCGGCGGCTCGCGCTCCGCGGTCGCCTGCGCCGGGACCTCGACGCGGTGAAGGCCGTCGAGCGCGCGGTCGACCGCCTCCTGGTTGCGCCTCACCACGTCGGCTCCGCGCCGGCCGTAGGTCTTCGCGATCGCGGCCTTGATCCGCTCGATCGCCTGCTCGCGCGGCAGGACACCCGATACCGCGAAGAAGCAGGTCTGCAGGACGACGTTCGTGCGTCCCGCGAGGCCGACCTCGCGGGCGATCGTGCCCGCGTCGATCACGAACACGTCGATGTTCTTCGCGACGATCTGCTCCTGCACCGGCCGCGACAGGGCGTCCCAGACCTCCTCCGGGGGGTGTGGGCAGTTGAGCAGGAGCGTCGCGCCAGGGGCGGCGCGCTCGAGCACCTCGGCGCGGTCGAGCAGCCCGAACTGGTGGCAGCCGACGAAGCTCGCCTGCCGGACGAGGTACGGCGCGCGGATCGGCTGCGGCCCGAACCGGAGGTGGGAAACCGTCTGGGAGCCCGACTTCTTCGAGTCGTAGACGAAGTAGCCCTGGGCGTGCAGCCCCTCCTCGGAGCCGAGGATCTTGATCGTGTTCTTGTTCGCGCCGACCGTCCCGTCGGAGCCGAGCCCGAAGAACACGGCGCGCACGGTCGCCTCCGGCTCGATGTCGAGCGACGGGTCGTAGTCGATGCTCGTGTGCGAGACGTCGTCGTTGATGCCGACCGTGAAGCGGCGACGCGGATGCTCGCGTGCGAGCTCCTCGTAGACGCCGGCGACCATTCCCGGCGTGAACTCCTTCGACGAGAGCCCGTACCGGCCGCCGACGACCGTCGGCAGCGTCCGAAGCCGGCCCTCGGCGTGCGCCTCGGCGAGCGCGGCGGCCGTGTCGAGGAAGAGCGGCTCGCCGAGCGAGCCCGGCTCCTTCGTCCGGTCGAGCACCGCGACCCGGCGCACCGTCGCCGGAAGCTCGTCGACAAGCGCCTCGGCGGGGAAGGGCCGGTAGAGCCGCACGCCGAGGACTCCCACGCGTTCCCCGGCGGCCGCGAGCACCCTTGCGGTCTCCACGGCGGTCTCGACGCCGGACCCCATCAGCACGATCACGCGCTCCGCCTCGGGATGCCCGGCGTACTCGACGATGCGCAGGCGGCGTCCGGTTCGCTCGCCGAGCCGCGCCATCGCGTCCTCGACCACCCCGGGAACGCGCGCGTAGAACGGGTTCACCGTCTCGCGCGCCTGGAAGTAGACGTCGGGGTTCTGGGCGGTGCCGCGGATGAACGGCCGCTCCGGGGAGAGGCCGCGCTCGCGATGGGCCCGCACGAGCTCCTCGGGAACGAGCGCGCGGAGGTCGTCGTCCGTCAGCAGCTCGATCGTGTTCAGCTCGTGGGAGGTCCGGAAGCCGTCGAAGAAGTGCACGAACGGGACGCGCGTCGAAAGCGTCGCGGCCTGCGCGACGAGCGCCAGGTCGTGCGCCTCCTGCACGGATGCCGAGGCGAGCAGCGCGAAGCCGGTCTGCCGCACGGCCATCACGTCGGAGTGGTCGCCGAAGATCGAGAGCCCCTGCGCGGCGAGCGAGCGGGCGGCGACGTGCAGCACGGCCGGGCTGAGCTCGCCGGCGATCTTGTACAGGTTCGGGATCATCAGCAGCAGGCCCTGCGACGCGGTGAAGGTGGTCGCGAGCGCGCCGCTCTGGAGCGCACCGTGCAGCGCGCCTGCGGCGCCGCCCTCGCTCTGCATCTCGACGACCGCGGGCACGTTGCCCCACACGTTCGTGCGTCCCTGGCTCGACCACTCGTCGGCCAGCTCCGCCATCGGCGACGAGGGAGTGATCGGGTAGATGCAGCACACCTCGTTGAGGCGATAGGCGACCGACGCCGCGGCCTCGTTCCCGTCGAGCACCGCGCGCAGCGGAGCCACGCTACTCGGCCTCCTCGGGGACCATCTCGATCGCGTGCACCGGGCACTGGTCGAAGCACGTCGCGCAGCCGGTGCACTTGTCGTAGTCGAACCGGTAGCGATGCCCGACCCCGAGCTTGATGACGGCGTCCTCGGGGCACGCACCCAGACAGCCGTCGCACTCGAAGCAGTTCCCGCACGAGAGGCAGCGGCCCGCCTCGTAGGTCGCCTCGGCGACCGACAGGCTCCCGAGCACCTCCCCGAAGTCGACGACCCGCGCCTCGGGAGCGAGCTCCGGCTGCCGCCGGCTCGGGTTGTCGCCGAAGTACCAGAGGTGGAGCTTGTCGAACGTCGCCGTGTCGTGCTTGGCAGGACGGGACTCGGGCTGTTCGCGGAGGAACGCGTCGATCTGGCGCGCGGCCTTCTTGCCGTGGCCGACGCCGACCGTGACCGTCCGCTCGCCCTCGACCATGTCGCCGCCCGCGAAGACGCCCGGCGAGCCCGTCTCGAGCGTCGACGAGACCGCGACCGTTCCGTCGCGCGACAGATCGACGCCGGGGACTTCGCGGAGGAATCCCGTGTCCGCCTCCTGCCCCAGCGCCAGGATCAGCGTGTCGGCCTCGAGGGTCTCGTAGCGGCCCGTCGGCTGCGGGAAGCCGGAGTCGTCGAGCTCCATCACCTCGACCTGCAGCGTCGGCCCGTCCACCGCGGTGATCGTGCGCAGCCAGTTGATGCGGACGCCTTCCTGCTCGGCGTCCTCCGCCTCCTCGAGATGGGCGGGCATCTGCTCCCGCGTGCGCCGGTAGACGATCAGCGTCTCCTCTGCGCCGAGCCGGCGGGCGGTGCGGGCCGCGTCCATCGCCGTGTTGCCGCCGCCGTAGACCGCGACGCGCCGCCCGATCATCGGCTTCTCGCCCGACGAGACGCTGCGAAGGAACGACAGCGCGTCGACGATCGGCGCGGCATCGGTGGCGGGGATGTCGACCCGCTTCGACAGGTGCGCGCCGACGGCGACGAACACCGCGTCGAATCGCCCATCGGCCCGCTCGACCTCGAGGTTCTCGACGCGGTGATTGCAGACCATCCGTACGCCGAGAGCGGCAATCCTGCCGAGCTCGGCGTCGAGCACGTCCCGCGGCAGCCGGTAGGCCGGAATGCCGTAGCGCATCATCCCGCCGGGCTCGCGGCTCGCATCGCGAATCTCGACCTGATGGCCGAGCCTCGCCAGGTGGTACGCGGCGGAGAGCCCGCTCGGACCGCAGCCGACGACGAGCACGCGCTTCCCGCTCGTCTCCGCGGGCCGGTCGAACTGCCAGCCACGTTCGATCGCGAGGTCGCCGAGGAAACGCTCGACCGCATGAATGGAGACGGCGCTGTCGAGCTCGGCTCTGTTGCAGACGCTCTCGCACGGGTGGTAGCAGACGCGACCGTGGATGGCGGGCAGGGGATTGTCGACGACGAGCTCGCGCCAGGCCGCCTCGTATCGCCCATCCTTCGCGTGCGCAAGCCACGCCTGGATGTTCTCGCCCGCCGGGCAGCCGGCGTTGCACGGCGGCAGCAGATCGACGTAGACGGGCCGCCGTACCCGCACGGGCCCCGAGCGCGAGCGTGCTCCCAGCAGGTCGGGGAGCGGCGTCACATCCTTCGGCGCGCCGTTCACTGTCGCTTCGTCCTCGGAACCGCCACGACACGAGCGTAGGCACCGGCGGTCAGATAGGGCATGGGGGAAAACCCCTACCTCGGTGCCGTGGATCTGCGTGTCCACGCGCATGTCCCCCTCCCTGTGGACTTCAGCGTTTCCCGGTTTGTGTCGATATCCCTGGCGTGGGTCCCTGGCTCTCGCCCTACACCGTTGCCCTCGGCGCCCTGGTGCTCGTCTGGCTGGGGGTCTCGGCCTACGTGGTCGTCACGCGGGCCCTGTTCGACCTGGCCGGGCTCTCGTTCCACACCGCCCGGCGCGTGCTCGACCGGCGCCTGGCGCGCGGCGTCCCGCCGGAGCGGGCGCTCGCCGGCCTGCCACGGAGGACGCTTGCCGGAATCGCCGCCGATGCATCGACGCCGCCCGCGATCGCCGAGGCGGCGGCGCGCCGGTTGCTCGCCCGGCGGCGGGGACGCGTCGTGAACCAGGCGCGGTCGCACCGGAGCGACACCGACAAGTGGCGCCGGCTCGCGGCCCTCCGCATCCTCTCGCTCGCCGGGTCGGCTGTCGCAAAGCCAGAGCTCGCACGTGCCCTCCGCGATCACGATCTCGATGTCGTCGGGGGCGCCGTGACCATTCTCGGGGCACGATCGGATAGGGGAAGCGCAGCGATGCTCGTCGCCGCCCTCCGCGAAGGCCGGTACTCGCGCTCACGGATCGCATCCCAGCTCGACTCGTTCGCGACGCCGATCAGCGACCTGCTCCGCCCGCTGCTCGACGACCCCGAGCCGGCGGTCCGGCAGTGGGGCGCGACCCTGCTCGCCCGCTACCCCGACCCCGAGATCGAGGTCGAGCTCGCGACGCTGATCGTCGACGAGGACCCGCAGGTTCGCGCCGCCGTGCTCAAGAGCCTCACGAGCAACGAGAGCCGGCTGGCTGCTCCGGCCGCGGTCACGGCGCTCTCCGACCCCGTCTGGTTCGTCCGCGTCCACGCGGCACGCGCGCTCGGGCGGCTGGGACGCGTCGACCAGGCGGCGGAGGTGGTCACGCTTCTCTCCGACCCGCAGTGGTGGGTCCGGACGGCCGCGAAGGAGTCGCTCCAGCAGCTCGGGGACGAGGCCGCTCCGGCCGTCCTGTCGGCGCTCCGCAGCGACGACGGGTTCGTGCGCGACGGCGCCGCGGAAGTGCTCCAGAACATCGGCGTCGTCGACGAGCTGCTCGCGAGGCTCGAGGGCTCCCCGCAAGACGAGCTCGCGCAGCGGACGCTCCGGTCGATCTTCGAGGCCGGCGGCCGCGCCGTCGCGGATGCGGCGATCAAGCGTGCCGCCGCATCGGGCTCGGCGCGAGCGGCCGAGCTGCTCGACAGCCTCGCGCGCTAGGGCGATGCACGCAGCTGCCTACTGGGGAACGCTCGTCTGCCTCGCGTACATGCTCGCGGTGTTCGCGATGTCTGCACTGGTGCTGATCGTGTCCGGCCTCGACAACGTGATCCGCAGCCGCGAGACGCTCGCCGAGGACTTCGGCGTGCTCGGGAGCTCGCGCTTCTCGCCGCCGGTGAGCGTGATCGTTCCCGCCTACAACGAGGAGGGGATGGTCATGACGACCATCCGGTCGGTGCTGGCGTTCGAGTACTCCGAGTTCGAGGTGATCGTCGTCGACGACGGCTCGACGGACCGCACGTTCGAAGTGCTCGAGCGCGAGCTCGACCTCGAGCCGTTCGGCTACTACGAGCGGCGGATCGTCGAGTGCGCGCCGGTGACGGGCGTCTACCGCAGCCGCACATACGAGCAGGTCAAGGTGATCCGGAAGGAGAACCAGGGCACGAAGGCCGACGCATCGAACTGCGGCCTCAACTTCGCGCGGTACCGCTACGTGCTCCTGCTCGACGGCGACACGCTCTACGAGCCCGATGCGCTGCTCAACTGCATGCGGCTCATGGCGAGCGATCCGCAACGGGTGATCGGCATGACCGGGCACATCTCCGTCGCGTCACAACCGGAGAAGACCGCCGGAGCCCGTCAGGAAGACCGCGAGGTGATCGACGCGACCCTGCTCAGCAACTTCCAGCATCTCGAGTACCTCCGGTCGTTCCTCAACACGAGGCTCGGGTGGAGCCGCCTCGGCTTCATGATGTGCGTCAGCGGCGCGTTCGGGCTGTGGCGGCGCGACGTGGTCGAGGAGGTCGGCGGCTGGTCGACCGAGTTCAGCTGCGAGGACATCGAGCTGACGTTCCGCGTGCACGAGCACATGCTGCGCACCGGTAGGCCGTATCGCATCCTCTCGATCCCGGAGATGGTCGCCCGGACGGAGGCGCCGGGCCGCATCCGTGCCCTCGTCTCGCAGCGGGCGCGCTGGCAGCGGGTGATCCTCGAGACGTTCTGGAGCTACCGCCGCATGATCCTCAACCCACGCTACGGGTTCGTCGGGCTCGTCGGCATCCCGGTGATGCTGCTCAGCGAGGGGCTCGGCCTCGTCTTCGAGCTGCTCGGGATCGCAACGCTCGTCACAGGCATCGTGCTGGGGATCTTCTCGTGGCAGATGTACGTCGTCTTCTTCGGCTCGATGTGCTTCGCGCTCGCCGTGCTGACGAGCGCAGCCGTCCTGATGGAGGACATCTCGACCCGCGCGTACCGGCTGCAGCACATCGCCCGCCTCCTGGCACTGGGACCGTTCGAGCTCCTGTTCTACCGGCCGATCCTGCTGTGGGCACGCTACCGGGGGACGATCGGCTTCTTCCGCAACGACAAGGGCTGGGACAAGTTCGACCGCAACGAGCGCTCGGAGCCGGGCCTCCAGGCCATCGAGCTCCCGCACGAGCGCGACGTGACGCACGCCGCCTGACCGCGGCGTCACACGTCGAGACGGCAGGTCGACGTGACGCAGCGCTCGAGCCTCCTTCGGTCGTGATCCGGGGCGAGGGCGGAGCCCGGCATGCCGCATCACAGCGCCACCTGCTTCTTCAGAGGCTGGTAGGTGGGGGCCGTGACGGTGGCGAGATGCGCGCCGGTGACGCCGGCCGGGAAGGTGAGGTGCACGATCCCCCCGGCACCGGTCGCCGCCTGCTTGCCCGCAACGGCGACCTTGGCGCCGCTGACGGCATCGCCGGCATCCGACACGTGCACGGTCAGGACGTGCCCGATCACCTTGCCCTTCTTGTTCTTCACCGCCTTCACCGAGAACGTCGCCGACAGGAGCGGCAGGACACGCCCGTGGAACGTCCCGGCCGGCCCGGCGGTCGGCGTCTCGTCGGCGAACAGGTCGAGCGGCCCGAGCCGGCCGTCCCCGGAGAGCCGGAAGAGCGTCGCGGGCTTCGGGTTCACATGCTGGATCGGCTCGAACTTCGTCACGGCCTTGTTGGAGCGGGTGACCGCCACGCCGACGCCGTCCTGGCCCCACATCACCCAGAGGCGGCCGTCCGGCCCGGTCGCGGCGCCGAGCACGTCCGCCTTGACGCCCGCGAGCTTCCCGACGGGGACCGAGCCTCCGCCGTAGCGGTGCAGGAGCACGTGAGTGCCGTCGGTCGTGTACGCGCCGAAGACACCGGGGCCGGTGTCGCGGGCGGCGATCACGAGCTCGTTGCGAAGCTGACCCGGCGCGCGCTCGGCGGCACCGAGGCTGGGCGCGACTCCCTGGACGAAGAGGCCGCCCTGACCGGCGTTCGAGCGCCAACTGGCGACGACCTCCCCGCTCGCCGCATCGACCGTGGAGTCGACATCGCCGGCGAAGTCGTCGGCGGTGTTCGTGATCACGGTCGTCGGCGAACCCTGCCCGAGCCCCTGCTGGACGACGATCCCGCCCGCAGCGTTGATCGTCAGCACGGGCGTGCTGCCGCTGACCTGGGCGGTGACGTCGCCGCCGTAGGCCAGGCCCTCGAGCGAGCCGCTCGTCACGTCCGCGGGGGCAGACCACGAGGCCCCGCCGTCGGTCGACTGGATGCTCCAGATGCTCGAGACGGAGTTCGCACCGGGAGAGACCGCGCCGAACACCGAGAGCAGCGTGCCGTCCGGCAGCAGTGCAAGGCCGGCCCTGCCGGCACCCCACCCCGCGAGTGCCGTGCTCTCCGCCCCGACGGCGCCGGAGGCGCCGATCGACCTCATCGCGAGCCCGTTCGGCGCCGACGAGCCGGACGCCGTCGTCTGGTGGAGGACGTGCAGGGCCCCGTCCTTCGTCCGCACCGCGGCGAAGTTCGGGAACGTGCCCACGCCGATCGTGGTCAGTCGCGTGAAACCGCCTGCCGGCGCGGCCGAGCCGACACCGGCGGCGAGGAGCACGGCAGCGAGCGCCGCCACGGCCGCGGCGGCGACCCTGCGCCGGCCGCTTCGTCGCCTGCGAATCTGAGAGTCGGGGATCGGGATCGCGTCGTGCGGCGTTCTCATGGGAGCTCCTCGTGCTCGGCGGGGCGATGTCGGTGATCGGAGCGCGTCGTCTCCAGAATCCGCTCGAACGGGATCGCTGCCCGCGCGGCGGCTGCATGGACTGCGGCTTCCAGTCCCTCGAACTGGCAGAGAACGACCTCGTCCGCCCGCATGAGGATCGAGCCGAGGTAGCGGATCGGTCGGCCCTCCTCGCTGAGCTCGGCGGCCGCATCCTCGGCACGCCGGTCGAGGGCCTCCAGGTCGTCCTCGGTGACGCCGGGCCAGAAGCATTCGACGAAGAAGGTCGCGGCGCCGTCCACCATCTCTCGAAGGTAGGGAGACCGGCGTCCCGGAGAAAGTACGGAAAACCCCACGAAATGGGGACGACGCCGGCCGCCGCCGTGGCACTGTTTCGCCGTGGACGGGCACCGGGAGGTAGTGGGTCGCCGCCACGAGCTCGAGCAGCTCACGGCGTTCCTCGACCGCCTGCCCGGGGAGCAGCAGGTGCTCGCGCTGACGGGGCCGGCCGGGATCGGCAAGACGACGCTCTGGCGGCACGGCGCGGAGACGGCCGCCGGTCGGGGCCGAACCGTGCTGTCGGCGCGCCCGAGCGGCGCGGAGGCCCGGCTCTCGTACGCAGGCCTCGCCGACCTGCTCGAGGCGGTCGACGAGCGCCTGCTCGACGGGCTCCCCTCGGTGCAGCGGCGCGCGCTCGACGTCGCGCTGCTCCGCGACGAGGGAGACGAGCGGCCCGTCGACGACCGCGTCGTCGCGAGCGGCCTGCTCTCGCTGCTTCGCGCCCTCACCGCCGCCGCGCCGGTCCTGATCGCGGTCGACGACGCCCAGTGGCTGGACGCACCGACCGCCGGCGCCCTCGCGTTTGCGCTTCGCCGGCTCGAATCTGCGCCGGTGGGAGTGCTCGCGTCGATTCGCACCGACGGCGAACGCCCGCAGACCTTCCTGGATGCGCTACCGGGCTCTCGCCGCAGCGAGATCGAGCTCGGGCCGCTCAGCGTCGCCGCGATCCACGCGATCGTCCAGGGCGAGCTCGACAGGGTGCTGCCTCGCCCGACCCTCGTGAAGGTCGCGCAGGCGAGCGGCGGCAATCCGTTCTACGCCGTCGAGATCGCCCGCGAGCTGTTCCGACTGGAGCAGACGGCGCCGTCGGAGCGGCTGCCGGTTCCCGCGGAGCTGCAGACCCTGCTGCGGGCCCGCCTCGAGCGGCTGCCGGCGGCGACCAGGGACGCGCTGCTCTCGGCGTCGTGCCTCGCGGCGCCGAGAGCGGGCATCGTCCCCGAGGACCTGCTCGCACCGGCCGAGGAGGCCGGCGTCGTGCGGATCGCGGGCGACGGACGGATCAGGTTCGCCCACCCGCTGCTCGCAGCGGCCGTCTACGAGTCCGCTCCGACGACCCGCCGTCGCGCCGTGCACGCGGAGCTCGCGCAGCGCGTCTCAGACCCGGAGGAGCGCGCCCGCCACCTCGCCCTCGCCGCCCGGGAGACGGACGCCGCAATCGCCGCCGAGCTCGAGGAGGCGGCCCGGCTGGCGGCGGCGCGCGGCGCGAGCGACTCGGCCGCGGAGCTCGCGGAGCTGGCGCTGCGGCTGACGCCGGCGACGGACGCCGGGGAGCAGGCCCGCCGCGGAACCGAGCTCGGCAACCACCTGTACGCCGCCGGCAACATCCCGGCGGCGATCGCCGCTCTCGAGCAGGCCGTCGCGGTCGCTGCGCCCGGGGACGAGCGGTGCCGGGCGATGCTCGACCTCGGAGCGATCTACACGGTCGTCGGCGAGCACGCCCGCGGCGTCACGCTGATCGACGAGGCGCTGGCGCGAATCGACGATCCGCTCCTCGCCGCGCAGGCTCATGCCCGCCGGGCCTGGGTGTCGCAGCCGCAGCCCGAACGGGTCATCGCCCACTGCCGGCAGGCGATCGACCTCGTCGACGAGCGCCGGGCGCCGGACGTCCACTCCTTCGCGCTTCAGCACATCGCGTTCGGCCTGCTGTGCACGGGGCGAAGCGCCGAGCACGAGCTGGTGGAGCGAAGCCTGCCGGGCCAGGAGCACGCAGGGATGTGGACGCTTAGCTCGATCGGCCCCCGCTGGCCGATGTTCTTCGACGACTTCACGACCGCGCGCGAGCGGCACATGCACCTGCTCGCACAAGCCGACGAGCAGGGGAACGAGCCCGAGCGCCAGAGCGAGCTCGCGTACCTCGCGCTGATCGAGCTCTGGTCGGGGCATCCGGGCGAGGCGGAGGGCCTCGCCCGCGAGGCGCTCGCCCTCGCCGACCAGATCGAGCAGGAGCCGATGGCCTGTGTCTCCCGCTATGCCCTCGGTCTCACCGAGGCGCTGCGAGGGCGGCTCGACGAGGCGACGCAGCTCGCGGAGGCGTCGCTCGCCTGGACCGGGCCCCCGCCCCACGAGGAGACCTTCGTGCTGGCCACGCAGGCGTATGCCGTCCTCGGCTTCGTCTCGCTCAGCCGCGGAGATCTCGACGAGGCCGACCGGCTGTTCACGCTGGCCGACGAGGCGAGCGCCCGATGGCCGGAGCCGGCGCCGTTCCGCTTCCACGCGGACCATGCGGAGACGGTGATCCGGCTCGGCGACGTCGAACGCGGCGAGGCGCTGGTCGCCCGTCTCGAGCGCCGGGCCACGACGATCCCTCGTCCCTGGATCCGCGCCGTGTCGGCGCGCTGCCGCGGGCTCCTCGAGGCGGCGGCCGGCGATCTCGACGCGGCCCAGGCGTCGCTCGACCGGGCACTCGAGCTGCACGGAACGCTCGACATGCCGTTCGAGCACGCCCGGACGCTCCTCTGCGCGGGCGAGCTGCGCCGGCGGCGCAAGGAGAAGCGTCTCGCCCGGATCGCGCTCGAGCAGGCGGTCGCCGAGCTCGACTCGCTCGGCGCCCCCCTCTGGGCCGCCCGCGCCCGGGCCGAGCTTGCACGCGTCGTCGCGCGCAGAGCCGCACAGGGACTGACGGCAACCGAGGAGCGGATCGCGGCGCTCGCGGCCGAGGGCCTGACGAACCGGGCGATCGCCGAGCAGGCGTTCGTGAGCGTCAGCACCGTCGAGGCCAACCTCAAACGGGTCTACCGCAAGCTCGGCATCTCGTCCCGCGCCCGTCTCGCCCGCGCCCTCGACGAGCGCGGCGAGCCTCCTCGCTCACACCCCGCGACGCTCTAGATGGAGGGGCGCGCGCCGTGAGCACGGTCGAGACCGTCCGCGGGCCGGTGGCGCTCGCCGCGCTGGGGCAGACGCTGATGCACGAGCACGTCTTCGTGCTCGACCCCGAGGCGCTCCAGAACTACGGCCGCGTCTGGGGCGAGAGCTACTGGGACGAGGAGGAGCGCGTCGCGGACGCGATCGTCAAGCTGCAGCGCCTCCGCGACGGCGGCGTCCGCACGATCGTCGACCCGACGGTGATCGGCCTCGGCCGTTGCATCCCGCGCATCCAGCGCATCAACGCCGAGGTCGACCTGAACATCGTGGTCGCGACGGGCGTGTATGCCTTCCTCGAGCTACCGGGCTTCCTCGCGTATCGAAGCGACGACGTGCTGATCGAGCTCTTCGTTCGCGAGATCCGCGAAGGGATCGATGACACCAGGGTGAAGGCCGCCTTCCTGAAGTGCGCGATCGAGCACCACGGCCTCGCCGGAGACGTCCCCCGGATCCTCTCCGTGATCGCCGCGGCCGCGGTCGAGACCGGAGCGCCGGTGATGGTGCACACGAACGCCCCGGCACGCACGGGCCTCCTCGCGCTGGAGGCCCTGACGAAGGCGGGAGTCGACTCGAACCGCATCGTGATCGCCCATGCCGGCGACAGCAACGACCTCGAGTACCTGCGGGCGCTCGCCGACGCCGGCGCATGGCTCGGCTGCGACCGCTTCTCGATCGAGCATTTCAACCCGGATGCACGCCGCATCGAGACGCTCGTCGCACTGCTCGAAGCGGGGCACGGGGACCGGATCCATCTGGGACACGACGCCGCATGCTTCTACGACTTCATGGCGCACAACCCCGCGTTCGCGCACGAGCGGCCGGACTACCTGCACATCCACACGAAGATCCTTCCCGCTCTCCGCGAGGCCGGGGTCGGCCCCGACCAGATCGACGAGCTGCTCGTCGCGAACCCGCAGCGCTTCTTCGCCTCCTGACCTCTGCGGGCCGCTCCGGATTGCGGCCGCCGCCCGAACGCGCTAGGAAGGACCCGTGAGCAAGCTCGAGCATCCGCCCCGCGCGGCGGGCGACCCGCTGCTTGCCGAGCTGCGCCGCACGGAGTTCGCCCGTCTCGACGAGGGCGGGCACGTCTACCTCGACTACACCGGCGCCGGGCTCCACGCCCGCTCCCAGCTCGAGGAGCACACCGCGCTGCTGCGCGACGGCGTCTTCGGCAACCCCCACTCGCTGAACCCGACCTCGGCGGCGATGACCGAGCTCGTCGAGCGGGCGCGCAGCGCCGTCCTCGACTTCTTCCACGCCGCCCCGGAGGAGTACGTCGCGATCTTCACGCCGAACGCCACCGGCGCGCTTCGGCTGGTCGGCGAGTCCTACCCGTTCCGGCCGGGCGACCGCTTCCTGCTCACGTTCGACAACCACAACTCCGTCAACGGCATTCGCGAGTTCGCCCGCGCGCGCGGCGCCGACACGACGTACGTTCCGAGCGTCCCCCCGGAGCTGCGCGTCGACGAGACGCTGCTCCCGCGCTACCTGACGGACGTCGGCGGCGACCACCACAACCTCTTCGCCTATCCAGCACAGTCGAACTTCTCGGGTGTTCAGCACCCGCTCGCCTGGGTCGAGCAGGCCCACGATCACGGCTGGGACGTCCTGCTGGACGCGGCCGCGTTCGTTCCGACCAACGCCCTCGACCTGTCTCGGGCCCATCCCGACTTCGTCGCGCTGTCCTTCTACAAGATGTTCGGCTGGCCGACCGGCGTCGGCGCGCTGATCGCCCGGCGGGAAGCGCTCGCCAAGCTCGAGCGGCCGTGGTTCTCGGGCGGCACGATCGTCGCCGCGTTCGTGCAGCGCGAGTGGTTCCAGTCCGCGCCGGGGGCGGCCCAGTTCGAGGACGGAACGGTCAACTTCCTCAATCTGCCCGCGGTCGAGATCGGCCTGCGGTTCCTCGGCCGTGTCGGCCTGGACCGGATCCACGCGCACGTCCAGGCGCTCGCGGAGGACCTGCTGCGCATCCTCATGGGCCTGCACCACGCGGACGGAGCCCCGGCCGCGGAGGTCTACGGCCCCGCGGGGACGGATCGCCGGGGCGCGACCATCGCGTTCAACTTCCTCCATCCGGACGGCCGGATCGTCGACGAGCGCTACGTCGACCGGGTCGCCCGCGCGCACTCCATCTCGCTTCGCACGGGCTGCTTCTGCAATCCCGGCGCCGGGGAGATCGCCTTCACGATCTCTCGCGAGACGCTCCTCGGCGGGGAGTTCGGCGACGGCATGACGCTGGACGACTACGTGCGGGCGATCGGCCTTCCGTCCGGCGGCGCGGTGCGGGCCTCGCTCGGCGTCGCCTCCAGCGCGGCGGACCTCGAGCGGTTCGCAGAGTTCGCAGCGGCGTTCGTCGACCTCTCCGCCGTGCCCGGCGACCTCCCGCCCCGCACCGGCTGCTAGCCGGACTAGGCGGCGAGCGTCTCCGGGCCGAACGGGGTCGACTTCCTGCGAACCGCGGGCATCGGGCCGGCGGCAGCGGAGGCGAGCGTCGCTGCGAGCTCGTCCTGGACGGCCCGGAGGTCGGCCTTCAGATCGCGGAGACCGGCAGGGCGGGCGCCGCGGGCCTTGAGCACGTAGAGGCGCCGCCTGCGCTGCTCGAGCTCGTCGAGCAGCGCAGCGACGCGGCGCTGGTGGGTCCGGCGCGTGCTCGAGGGCGCCTGCATCACGCGGCCTCCTCGAGGAGCTCCGGCCGCCGGTGATCCGGTTCCGCTCTGCGATCCTCGACCGCGGCGACCGGGCGAACGAACGCGACGGCCAGCGCGGCACCGGCGAGAAGCAGGCCGGTGAGGACGACGAGCGCGATGCGGTAGCCGTGATCGACGGCCGCGATGCTGTCCGCCGGACCGGCGCCGTAACCCTTCGCGGCGGCCGTGGCGATCGCGCTCGCAGCGGCGATCCCGATCGCTCCGCCGATCTGGCGGCTCGTGTTGATGAGGCCCGAGGCGATCCCGGCGTCGGAGCGGTCGACGCCCGCGAGGCCGCCGATCGTGACCGGGACGAACGAGAGCCCCATCCCTGCGCCGCCGAGGACGAAGGCCGGGAAGAGATCGAAGAAGTAGTGGCCGTGGACCGGCAGGCGGGTGAGCAGCCCGACGGAGAGCGCCGAGGTCAGCAGCCCCGCTGTGAGGGTGGCCCGTACGCCGACCCGGCCGACGACGACCTGGGCGATGTTCGAGACGACGACGACGGTCCCGGCGAAGCCCACGAAGGCGACGCCGCTCTGGATCGGGCTGTAGCCGAGCACGTCCTGCAGGTACAGCGTAAGCAGGAAGAACTCCGAGAAGGCGACCGCGCCGATGATCGCGATCGAGACGTTCGAGGCTGCGAGCGTCCGCTTGCGGAAGAGACGGAGCGGCAGCAGCGGCCACGGGGAGCGCGCCTCGAGCACGACGAAGCCGACGAGGAGGGCGACCGAGCCCACGAGCGTTCCGAGCGTCCCCGCAGACGTCCAGCCGTCGCTCGTCGCGCGGGTGAGCCCGTAGACGAGCAGCATCAGGCCGGACGTCGCGGTCACCGCACCGCGAACGTCGAAGTGACGGTGGCCGAGGTCGGGACGGCTCTCGCGGAGCAGGGCCGGGGTCACGAGCACGGCGGCGATGCCGACGGGCACGTTGACGAAGAAGATCCACGACCAGCTGAGGTAGCTCGTGAGAACGCCGCCGAGCAGCACGCCCGCTGCGGCGCCGCTGCCGGATGCAGCCCCGTAGATGCCGAGCGCGAGGTTGCGCTCGCGTCCTTCGGGGAAGGTCGTCATGAGGAGCGAGAGGGCCGCGGGCGCGAGGAGAGCGCCGCCGAGGCCCTGAACGGCGCGGAACGCGATCAGGGAGCCCTCCGACCAGGCGAGGCCGCAGACCAGCGAGCTGGCGGCGAAGAGGAGGAGGCCCGCGATGAACAGGCGACGACGACCGAGCAGGTCGGCGAGACGGCCGCCGAGGAGAAGCGTGCCGCCGAAGACGATTGCGTACGCGGAGACGACCCACTGCAGGCTGTCCTGTGAAAAGCCGAGATCCGACTTGATCGACGGCAGCGCAACGTTCACGATGGCCACATCGAGGATGACCATGAACTGGGCCGTGACGATCAGCGCGAGGGCGCTCCAGCGACGTTGCGTATCGGTTGAGCGAAAAGCCAATTGACCTCCAATACCGTTGAGACTCTCAACAATCTACCACATCAACGGTAGCCGGGGTACACTTATTCCATGACCGACGCAGTCGTTCACCCGGCCGCCCAGCGGCGCTACCCGGAGGAGCTCGTCTCCTCGGCGCTGTTCCTGCTGAAGCGGCTCGGCATGGCAGCAAAGGAGCGCTCGCTCGCCGCCTACGAGGAGCTCGGGCTCCACCCCTACCACCACTCGATCCTCGCCGTGCTCGACGAAGGCGCCCGCGAAGCGCAGGGCGAGATCGCGGAGGCTCTGGGCTGGGACAAGGGCCAGCTCGTCGGCCTGCTCGACGAGCTCGAGGAGGCAGGGCTGATCGAGCGGCAGCGTGATCCGGCCGACCGCCGGCGCCACGTCGTCGAGATGACGCCCGCCGGGCGGAAGACGCTCGACCGCCTGCGCAAGCTCTCGGGTCGGCTCGACGACGAGTTTCTCTCGTCGCTGAGCGACACCGAGAGGCGTGAGCTGCACGCCCTGCTGTTGCGCCTCGCCGAGCAGCACCTGCCGAACTGCCGGTTCGCCGCCCGGGGCTGAGCTACCCGGCGACGCGATGGACCCGGGCGGCGGTGAGCCGCACGAGGTCGTGCGGGTCGAGCTCGAGCTCGAGCCCGCGTCCGCCCGCGCTCACGAACACCGTCTCGTGAGCGAGCGCGGACTCGTCGACATGGGTGGGATGGCTGCGCCGCTGCCCGAGCGGGCTGATACCGCCGACGCGGTAGCCCGTGGCCGCCTCTGCACGACGGGGGTCCGCGAGCTCGGCGCGCTTCCCGATCGCCTTCAGCTCGAGCTGCGCTTCCACCGGCAGGCAGGCAACAGCAAGCGTGCCCTCGAGCGAGACGACGAGGGTCTTGAGCACGCGGGCAGGATCGACCCCGAGCTTTGCCGCCGCTTCCCGGCCGAAGGACGGAGCGGACGGATCGTGCTCGTAGACGTGCAGCGTGAACGCGATCCCCTCCCGCTCCGCGACCGCGACCGCCGGCGTCCGTGGCATCGAGCCGAAGGCTACTCGGCGCGGGAGAGCCGGCTCCGGCCGGCTCTCCCGCTGTTCTGCCCGGTCAGGTCGTCAGGTCGTAGACCGTCGTCCCCCCGACCGTCTGGGCCGTGACCGTGCCCGCGACCCCGCCGGGGCGAGGCCCGGGCGACGATCTCCCCGCCCCGGCGGGCGCGGCGTCCGTGCACACCCCGCGCCCACCGCCTTGGCAGGCCGTCGCCGCGGGTCGAACCTCACCGCTCGTTCGCGGCCGCCCGAGATGGTTAGTGCGCGCGTTCCCAGATGCGGTAACCCGACGGCGTGCGACCGACGAACAGCACCCGCTGCGCGGCGCTCTGGCTCGGGAGCAGCGCCCGGTCGACGATGTAGACGACGACCGTCCGCTTCCACACCGCCGGCCCGCACCGTCGCTTCACCTCCGGACCGCGGGCCGTGTCGTGGTCGGCGATCGTGGCACCGACCACCTGCGGCCTGTTCGTCGCGGCGTCGCCGACGAGGGCGGCCGTCACGGCCGGCCCGATCGGATTCGCCGTCAGCTGGAGCAGATCGTGCGGGCAGCCCGCGGCCTTCGTCACGACGATCTTGAACGTGCGAGACGCATAGGCATGGCTGCGCTCTCCCCGTGTCAGCGCGTAGACGACGCGCGTCGTCCCAGGGCCGACGGCGCGGTAGCCGATCCGCGTGGCGCTCTCGGTGGTCTCGCGCACGACGGTCGAGTCGTACGCGCGTGCCACCCGCCAGACACGGCCCGCCGCCGGCTTCGGGAGCCGCACGGCGAACGTCTCCCCGACCGCCGCCTTCACGGTCTTCACCGGCCCGGGCGGCAGCGGCCCGACCGGCGGGGCGGACGAGAACGCAGTGGCGGCGGCTGCGGCAGCAGCCGCGCCGGCTCCCAGGATCGCGATCGCGTGCTTCGACATGGACGTCCCCCTTCTTCCTCGCGGTGGCCTCTCGTGCCACGACGCGCCCCGTCACGCCAGAAGCATGCGGGGCGCGTCGTGGATGCGGTCATGCGGCGGCCTCGAACGCGGGCTCGGCCTCGGGCACCGCGTCCTGCTCGGGCACATCCGCCCGTGACTCGACGAGGAGCCCCGACAGGAGCGCCGCTGCAGCGGTGACGGCCGCGAGCGCGTAGAAGGCGATCGTGAAGCCGTGCGTGAGTGCGGCACCGTTCCCCGGAACGGCTCCCGGATGGACGTCGAGGTAGCGGCTCGTGTAGGTCGTCGCGATCGTCGTGGCGGCGGCGACGCCGATCGCTCCGCCGATCTGCTGTGTCGTGTTGATCAGCCCGGAGGCCACGCCGGCGTCGTCGTGCCGCACTCCGGTCAGCGCGCCGATCGTCATCGGAATGAAGGCGAACGCCATCCCGATCCCACTGAGCAGGAAGGCCGGGAAGATGTCCCAGAAGTAGTGGCCGTGCACCGGCAGCTGGGCGTAGAGCACGAGCCCCGCGGAGGCGAGCAGCAGCCCGAACGGAAGCACGCGCCTCACTCCGATCCGGAGCGCGAGCGACTGCGAGACGTTCGCGAACACGATCACGGCAAGCGTCAGCGCCACGTAGGCGACGCCGGTCTGCATCGCCGAGTAGTGCAGCACCTGCTGCATGTAGAGCGTCAGCAGGAAGAACTGCGAGAACACCGCGCCGCCGAAGAGCAGGCCGGCGACGTTCGACCCGGACAGCGTCCGGAGCCGGAACATCCTCATCGGAAGCAGTGGGGCGCTCGACCGCAGCTCGATGCCGACGAACGCCGCGACCAGCACCGCCGAGGCGGCGAGCAGGCCGATGGTCTCGGTGCTGCCCCACCCGTGCTGGACGGCCCGCGTCATCGCGTAGACGAGCAGCATCAGCCCGCCCGTGATCGACGCGGCGCCGGGCAGATCGAAGTGCCTGCGAGCGACCTCGACCCGGCTCTCGCGGAGGAGCCGTGGCGCAACGGCGAGCACGAGCACGCCGACCGGCACGTTGATGAAGAAGATCCACGACCAGCTGAGCGAGCTCGTCAGCGCGCCGCCGAGGAGAACCCCGACCGCCCCGCCGCTCCCCGAGACGGCGCCCCAGACGCCGAGCGCGACGTTCCGGTCGCGTCCCTCCTCGAAGGTGGTCGTGAGGATCGAGAGCGCCGCCGGCGAGACGAGCGCCGCGCCCAGCCCCTGGAGGGAGCGGAACGCGATCAGCGATCCCTCCGACCACGCGAGCCCGTCGAGCAGGGAGCTCACCGTGAACAGGGCGAGCCCTGCCATGAAGAGGCGGCGGCGTCCCAGCAGGTCGGCCATGCGGCCGCCCAGCAGAAGCACTCCGCCGAAGAGGATCGAGTAGGCGGTGACCACCCACTGAAGGCTCTCCTGGCTGAAGTGCAGGTCGGTCTTGATCGTCGGCAGCGCGACGTTGACGATCGCCACGTCGAGCACCACCATGAACTGCGCGGTGACAATCACCGCCAGGCCGATCCAGCGCCGCCGATCCGACGGCTCCCGGGCGGCCGGAGCTGCCAGAGCACTCATGTTCGTTCCTCCTCGCGTTGCATGGGTACGTCTTCCGAGGCTGCCTGCGACGCGTCGAGCCCCGGCTACGGCTTGCAGGCTTTGGCCGGTGCGGCTAACCGAACTCCTGCGCGGGCACGGGCCGCGGAAGGTTCGAGCGTCGGCGGCCGACCGTCGCGCAAAGGGTCGTCACGGTCGCAGCCGCCACGGCGACCCCGGCACCGGCCGCGGCGTCGACGAAGAAGTGGTTGCCGGTGGCGACGATGACGAGCAGCACGAAGAACGGGTAGAGAGCCCCGGCGGCGCGCCAGAGCGGGCGCGTCGCGAGCCGGGCAACCGCGGCGCCGGCGAGGAGGGCGAAGCCGATGTGCATGCTCGGGAACGCCGCGTACGGGTTGTAGAGGCTCGACACGAGCCCGGACCCGAGGTTGATCGTGGTCGCGCCGCTGACCGTGTCGCCGATGCCGACGCCGGCAAGCCGCGGCGGCGCCGTCGGGAACGCCGCGTAGCCGACGACGCCGAGGGCTGTCGCGACGACGAGCGTGTTCCGCAGGCGAGCGTAGGCATCGCGGTGCCGGCGGTAGACCCAGACGAGCACGGCCGCTGTCCCGGTCAGATGGAGGGTCAGGTAGGCGTAGCCGAGCAGGCCCGGCAGTCCGTGGACGCTGTCGACCGCCCGCTGGACGGTCCCCTCGTCGAAGACGTGCAGGCCCCGCTCGAGGTGCACGATGGTCGCGGCGTGCGCTTCGGCGATCGCCGTGCCTCCGCGGGCGAGCCCCCGCGAGAGCTCGCCGGCGAGGTAGAGGCCCGCCACGAGCAGCACCTCCAGGAGCCCGGTGCGCCCGATCCGCAGGCGATGCGTCATGCGCTCGCCCCCTCTCCGCCGCGGCCGGGAAGGCGCAGCAGATCCCGCACCTGCCGGTCGAGCTCGTCGCCGGCCGCCGGCTCCAGGACCCCGGCGGCGGTTGCGTCGACGAGCTTCGGCCGCAGGCTGTCGAGGTACCAGGCCTGCAGCTCGGCCCGGGCGTCCCTGCGAGCTCGCTTCTCCACCGTCGCCATGTCCGACCTCCCGTCGAAGCGGTTCTCATCGAAGACTGGCCGCACCGGCAGGGGCTGGGCCGTACGGCATTCAGGCTTTCGCGGGTGCGGCTATCCGAACTCCGGCCGCGGCGGGACGTTGTGGTTCCGGCGGAAGAGGTTCTCCGGGTCGTAGGCGTGCTTGACGGCCGTGAGCCGCTCCCATGTGCCTCGGGGATAGGCGGCGCGCACCCGGGCCGCTCCTTCGTCGCCGAGGAAGTTGACGTACACCCCCGGCTCGCCCTGCTGCAGCGCCTCGGCGGTGTCGATCGCCCATGCCTCGTCGACCGGGACGTCGTCCGGCGATGCCGAGACGGCGACCACGCTGGCCATGATCCGCCGCGTGCGGTGCGCGTACGCCGTTTCGTCGGCAGGCACCCGTGCCACCGCGCCGCCGAGAACGCGGAGCTGCACCGCTGCCATCCGGGCGCTGGAGTCGAGCAGCCTGTCCACCAGCGCCGTGGCGGTCCGGGCGTCGACCGAGTCGAGGAACAGCGAGCGCGTCGTCGCGAGCGGCCGCATCGGCTCCTCGTCCGGGAACATCTCCGGATACGGCAGCGGCCGGACGAAGTCGGCCAGCGGAGGCGCGATCGCGCGGAGCCGGGCGACCGACCGCTCGCCCGCGTCGAGCGGCCCCGAGTGGACGAGCAGCGTGAGGATCACGGGCTCGCCGACCTGCTCCTCGGACAGGAAGGGCATCGGGGGCGCCGGCATGACGTTGGCGATCAGGGAGAGCTCGTCGGGCGCCGCGTCCGCCTCCGCGACGAGAGCCTCGACCGTCTCGGCCGTCGCGGGCAGGACGAGCATCCCTCCGGTGACGACGTCGACCGGCTGGAGCCGGTAGTCGAACCGCACGGCGACGCCGAAGTTGCCGCCCCCGCCACGGATCGCCCAGAAGAGCTCGGGCTCGTGCTCTGCGTCGACGCGCAGGATGCGGCCGTCGGCGGTCACGACGTCCGCGCCGAGCAGGTTGTCGATCGTGAGCCCGTGCCTGCGGGCGAGATAGCCGACGCCGCCGCCGAGCGTCAGCCCACCGATGCCGACCGAGCCCGTGTCGCCGAACCCGACCGCGAGCCCGTGGTGCCCGGCCGCGACCGTCACCTCGCCTGTCGTGAGGCCGGCCCCCGCCCGGGCGACCCGAGCGGCCGGATCGACCTCGAGGGCCTTCAGGCGGGAGAGATCGAGCACGATCCCGCCCTCGCTCGTTGCGTGGCCGGCGTACGAGTGCCCGCCGCCGCGCACCGCGAGCTCGAGGCCCGTCTCGCGTGCGAGCGAGACGGTGCGGGCGACCTGCCGGGCATCGGCGGGCCGGATGACCGCGGCCGGCCGGCGGTCGGCGGTGGCCAGGAACACGCCGCGCGCGCGGTCGTACTCCGGATCGTCGGGTGAGATCACCTGCCCGACGAGGTCTGCGCCCAGCCGCCGGAGCGTGTGCCGGGCCGCCTGCTTCTGCGTTGTCACGAGGACGCCTCCCAGTTAGCGGTTTCGTCCACCGTGGCTGCGACGCCCCGGTCTGCGCTGTACGGCCGCTTCGCTTCCGCGGGTGCGGTTACCCGACCTGTTCAGGAGCCGAGGAAACGCAGCACTGCGAGGACGCGACGGTGATCCTCCGGCGCGGCGGGGAGCCGCAGCTTCGCGAAGATGCTGGTCACGTTCTTCTCGACGGCGCGAGGCGAGATGAAGAGCCGCTTCCCGATCGCCTGGTTGGTGCGCCCTTCCGCCATCAGCTCGAGCACCTCCCGCTCGCGCGGCGACAGGCGCTCGATCGGATCCTCCCGGCGGTTTCGGCCGACGAGCTCGGCGACGACGAGCGGGTCGAGCGCCGAGCCGCCCTCCGCAACCCGGCGGACGGCCGCGGTGAACTCCTCGACATCGGCGACGCGGTCCTTCAGCAGGTAGCCGAGCCCCTCGGCGCTCTCGCTGAGGAGCTCGATCGCGTAGGTGTGCGCGACATGCTGAGAGAGCACCAGCACCGCCGTACCCGGGTACTTCGCGCGGATCTCGAGCGCCGCCCGGATGCCCTCGTCGGTCTGCGTCGGCGGCATGCGGATGTCGACGATCGCGATGTCCGGGTGGTAGCTGCGCACCTTCAAGAGCAGCTCGTCCGCGTCTCTCGCCTGCCCGACAACTTCGATCTCGGCCTCGGCGAGCAGCCGCGCGAGGCCCTCACGCAGGAGGATCGAGTCCTCGGCGATCACGGCGCGCAGGAGCTGCTCGTGCTCGCGCACGTTCCGGAGCGGCGGAAACTCCGACCGGAGATCGTCGTCGACCAGCTGGAAGATGCGCTCCGGATCGCGCAGGCCTCTGAACTCGAACTCGCCGAGCTCGCGCACGCCGGAGCGGAGCGGCCCCGCTGCCTCGGCCGACGCGAGCACCTGACCGCCGTGAGCCGCCTGGCAGATGCGAGATGCGCGGTGGACGTCGATCCCGACGAAGCCGCCGTCGGTCCGCTCCGCCTCGCCGCTGTGGAGGCCGATCCGCACGCGGACCTGCTCTCCGGCCGGCCACGACCGCGCGGTGAACGCCCGCTGGATCTCGAGCGCGGCGACGACCGCAGGCTCGGGGTCGGGGAAGACGCCGAAGAGCTCGTCGCCGCGGCTGTCGACCACGTCGCCGCCCGCACGGGCAACCGCGTCACGCTGCAGCTCGCGGGCATCGGAGAGCACCGCTGCGAAGCCGCCGCCCAGACGCTCCGCGAGCCCGCTCGAGTCCTCGATGTCGGTGAAGAAGAACGTGACCGTCATCGCCGCTCCCCGGCGCTCACCGACGCGGCCCACTCCGGCACCGGCAGCTCGGCCCGGACGAGGGTGCCCTGCCCGGGCTCGCTCTCGATGCGAAGCCTGCCGTCGAGCGTCTCGACCCGGTCGCGCAGGCCGCACAGCCCGGAGCCCCCGTCCAGGTCGGCACCGCCCCTCCCGTCGTCCTGCACCTCGATCACCGCGCACCCGTCGGCATGCCCGGCTCGCAGCGTCGCCTTCCCGGCGCGCGCGTGCTTGACCACGTTCGCAAGCGACTCCGAGGCGACGTAGTAGGCCGCCGCCTCGACCGCCTCGGGCAGCCGCCCGGGCAGGCTCACCTCGAGGGCGACCTGGAGCGGCGCCCGGGCAGCGAGCACGTCGAGAGCCGCCTCGAGCCCGCGGTCGGTCAGCACGGCCGGATGGATGCCCTGCGCGATCTCACGCAGCTCCGTCAGCGCCTCGGTCAGCTCTTCCGACGCGTCGGCCAGGATGACCGCCGCATCCCTCGGCGAGTCGGCGAGCTTCGACTGGGCGACATGCAGCGCGACCGAGAGCGCGACGAGCCGCTGCTGCGCGCCGTCGTGGAGGTTCCGCTCGATGCGGCGCCGCTCTGCGTCGCTCGCCTCGACGATGCGCAGGCGCGACGCGGAGAGCTCGTCCCGCGCCTGCGCACTGGCGACGGCGAGGCCGACGAGCTCTGCGAAGTGCTGCAGCCGCCGCTCGGTCTCGGCCGGCAGGATCTCTCCCTCCCGCAGCGCGACGACGAGCGCGCCCCAGGTGACCCCGGCGACGATGATCGGCACGCCGACGCTGCCGACGAACCCGAGCTCTCGCAGCTCCGCAGCACCGCGACCGGGCAGCTCGCGATAGTCAGAGCGCGCGGGCGCTCCTGTCTGAAGCACCCGGAGCGCCGCCCCGTCCTCGAGCGCGATGCGGTTCCCCACGTCGAACGCGCCCGTCGAGTGCGTCTGGAAGACGTCTCGGCCGGGGAACTTCCCGACG
The DNA here is from genome assembly GCA_963784765.1 of uncultured Thermoleophilia bacterium. Classification (GTDB taxonomy): domain Bacteria; phylum Actinomycetota; class Thermoleophilia; order Gaiellales; family Gaiellaceae; genus PALSA-600. The sequence continues at coordinate 25,365 of CAWASP010000015.1, read as the reverse complement.
ATGGTCGACGTGGACGAGCTCTCGAACCGGTGCAAGACCGCCGTGCGGATGCCGAGCAGGTTGCAGGCCTCCTCGGTGACCGTCTGGAAGACCCGCTCCGGCAGCGCGTTGCCCGCAACCAGCGTCGCGACGCGCCGCAGGGCGGCCTGCTCCTCGGCGAGGCGCCTCTTTGCCGACTCGGCGCGCCGCTGCTCGGTGAAGTCGCGCACGATCGTCACGACCTCGGAGTGGCCGCTCGGCACCATCCGCGACTCGAAGCACCGCTCGACGCCGTCGATCTCGAGCGTGTACTCGAGGGAGCTCATGGCGCCGGTCGAGAGCGCCCGCTCGACACAGGAGAGCACCGAGTCGGCGACGTCGGGCGGGAGGACGCTGCGCACGTTGGTGCCGATCAGCTGCTCGGGCGGGAGCAGCAGACCCGAGGGGTCGTCGGCATGGACATCGAGATAGGTGCCGTCGCGCGACACGCGGAACATGAGGTCCGGAATGGCATCGAGCAGCGCTCGGTTGCGCCCCTCGACCTTCTGCACCCTGTCGAGCGCGCGCTCGTTCGCGAGCGCGAAGCCCGCAGCCGCGCCGACGGCGTCGAGCAGCTCGGGCCGCAGCCGCAGCGACCGGTCGTGGATGAGCGCGCCGACGGGATCGCCCTGGTGCAGGATCGGCGTCGCCACCTGCACGTCCCCCGGGGCAGGCAGCGGAAGGGGCTTGCCGAAGCGGTCGACGTAGACACCGTCGGCCTGCCGGACACGTGCGAGCTCGAGCGAGGGATCGCCGAGGGCCCGGCGGAGGCCGTCGCGCAGCAGCGGGTCGCCGGGCTCCCGAAGCTCGACGAGGAGCTGGCCGACGGCCGCCCGCGAAAGCCGGCCCTGGAGCAGGACGGCCACGAAGGCGGCGGGAAGCGCAAGCGCCGCCAGCAGCCCGAGCCCGAAGCCGAAGAGCCCCGCCTGCGAGGAGAGGGGGGCGAGGACGAGGCCGGCCGCGAAGGCGAGCAGCGCGACCTTTCCGCCGAGCAGCACCGGCGCGAGCTGACGGCGCGCCGCCGTCGTCGCCGCTCGGGCCTGACGTGAGAGCACGACGACGACCGCCAGCGCGATCGCGGCTGCAACGGCCGCCTCCACCTCCTCGAGCGCGGTCGAGAGCGATGCATCGGCCGTGATCAGGGCAAGGTTGCGCGGATGGTCGCTGTGGTAGCGGGTGAGCGGGTCGAACAGGACTGCGATCGCCTGAAGCGCGAGCATGTCGAGATACACGGCGGCGACGAGCACGCGCTTGCCCGTCGAGCGGAGGCGACCGTCCGGGAAGGCGAGCAGTGCGTGCACGAGGACGGCGAAGACGACGTTGGACGCGAGAACGCCGCCCGTGTACAGGGCGGCGCCGTTGGCGTCGTGGAGCACGCTGATGAGCGACGTGAATCCGATCGCTGCGAGGAGGAGGCCGAAACGCGCGTACGGCCGTGACCGCAACGCAAGAGCGCCTGCCGCGACGAACGACAGGCACACGAGGCCGGAGAGCAGGCCCTGGCCGAGCGGATGGGGAGCGATCCTCGAGACCGAGAGCACGAAGCCGGCGGCGCCCACCGCGGCGAGAGCCGCGGCGAGCAGGAGCGCCGGCAAGATCACGCTCCTGACGAGCGCCGGACCGTCGCGCGCCCGCTCGGAGAGGCTCGACGACGTGCGCAACTGCCGCCCGGGGACGGCCTGTCCGCTCATCCGAGCAGCCTCTCGAGCTCCGCACCGGAGAGCTCGCCCTTCGAGACGAACCCGCGGGCGCCGCTCGCCTCGATCAGGGCGCCGTACTGGCTCTCGTCGCGACTCGACACGAGCACGATCGAGAGCTCCGGGTCGCTCGCGAGCAGGCGCCTTGCGACCTCGAAGCCATCGATGTCGGGCAGCTGAACATCGAGCAGGACGAGCTCGGGGGAAAGCTCGCCGGCCGCGGCGAGGGCCGAGGCGCCGTCTTCGGCCTCGCCGACGACCTCGAAGCCCTCGGTGGTGAGCAGCGCCGTCGCACAGCGACGGAAGCTCGGGTGATCGTCGACGACGAGGACACGCCGCCGCGGTCGCAAATCATCGAGCAACTCGCGGTGCTCCGCCTTCATCACAGGCCCCCGCCGCGGCACATTACTGGTACTCCAGCGCGGGTGCGGCATCGTGCCGCTCACGCCTGCGCCTGAGGGACTCGGCATCCAGATGGGGCAGCCACTGGAGCCGGCGCGGCAGGTACCAGTTCCACTCTCCGAGCAGCTTCATCACGGCCGGCAGGAGCACCGCGCGGACGACGGTCGAGTCGATCAGGATCGCCGCCGCGAGCCCGAAGCCCATCTGCTTGATGTCGAGCGACCGCAGCGTGACGAAGATCGCGAAGACGGCCACCATCACGACCGCCGCGCTCGTCACGGTGCCGGCCGTCCGCTTGATCCCGGTGGAGACGGCCTCCGCGGTCGGCATGCCCTCGTCGACGAGCTCCTTCACCCGGCTCAGGATGAAGACGTGGTAGTCCATCGACAGCCCGAACAGGATCACGAACATGAAGAGCGGCAGCCATGAGGTGATCGCGCCGTTCGAGTGGAAGCCGAGGATCCCCTCGGCGAACCGATGCTGGAACACGAGCACCAGCAGCCCGTAGGCGGCCCCGACCGAGAGCAGGTTCAGCAGCACCGCCTTGATCGGGATCACGATCGACCGGAACGTCACGAGCAGCAACATGAAGCAGAGCGCGAGCACGAAGGCGAAGACGAGCGGCGCGTGGCCCTTCATCTGCTGGTTGAAGTCGTGCGTGCCGGCCGTCTCCCCGGTCACGGCCGCCTCCACACCAGGCAGGCGCCCGACGCTGGAGGGGATCACCCGGTTCCGCAGGGTCTCGAGCGCGGCGACGGAGGCGCCGTTCGAGCCGTTGCCCTGCAGCGCGATCGAGATCGTCTCGACCGTTCCGCGCGGGTTCACCTCCGTCGAGACCGGCTCGAACATCTGGCCGCTCGCGAGCGCGCGCCGCTCGAGATCCCCGATCGCCCCCTGGACCGCGGGAGAGCGCACGTCCGACGCGGAGACGACGACCTTCGCCGGGGTCTGGGCGCCGGGGAAGGCGCGCTGGATCGACTCGTACGTGCGCACGATCGGCAACGACTTCGGCAGGTCGGTGAAGCTCGGAAGCTGCGTGTGCAGGGTGAACGTCGGGATCGCGAGCGCGAGCAGCGCCCCGCCCGAGAGCACGGCGGCGAGCGCGGGCCGGCGGAGCACACGGTCGAGCACGAACCCCCACACGCGCGGGTCGTCGACCCGGCGCCGGGAGAGGAACGGGATCCGGCCCCGGTCGACGCCGTGGCCGAGCTTCGCGAGCAGCGCCGGCAGGATCGACAGCGAGCCGATCAGCGCCACGGCCACCATCAGCATCGCGCCAACCGCGATCGAGGTGAACACGGCGTTGCCGGTGAAGAGCATCCCGGCCATCGCGATCAGCACCGTCAGCCCCGAGATGAACACGGCGTGCCCCGAGGTGCGGGCGGTGGTGAAGAGCGCCTCGCGCGGTGATGCTCCGCGTGCCCGCTCCTCCCGCTCACGGCGGAGGTAGAACAGCGAGTAGTCCACTCCGACCGCCATCCCGATCAGCAGGATCACCGACTTCGTGGCGTCGCCCGCGGCGACGAGATGGCTTGCGCCGGCAGACAACCCGATCGTCGCGAGCACACCCGAGAACGCCAGCAGCACCGGCAGTCCCGCGGCGACCAGCGCACCGAACGCGACCAGCAGGATCACGAGGGTCACGGGCAGCGACGAGTACTCGGCCCGCTGGAAGTCCTTCGTCATCGTGGCGTTCAACTCGTGCGTGGCGCTGGCGAAGCCGAACTCCGCCACCGTGAACCCGGTGTGGCGCTGCTGAACGCGATCGACGGCGTCGAGGACCGGCTGCACCTTCTTGTCGGCCTTGTCCTGGTCGCCGCGGATCTCGAACTGGACGAGCGCCGAATGCCTGTCCTGCGACACCTGGCCGGCATTCCCCCGTGCGAGCGGAGAACGGACGCGCTGCACTTGCTCCAGCCCCGACACCGCGCGGGCGACGTCCGTGACGGTCGCGCGAAACGCCGGGTCGTCGATCGTCTGCGTGCGCGACTCGACGAGCACGCTCTCCCCGGCGTGGTTGGGAAACCCTGCCTTCTGCAGGATCTGCTCGGCGGTCCTGGCACCCCCGGCGGCCGTGTCCGACTGCTTCAGCATCTTCTCGCCCGCGACCGCGCCGAGCGCAACGGCGACGACGCAGAAGGCGAGCCACGCCGAGACGGCGGTCTTCCAGTGGCCGGCGCTCCAGCGCGCGGCCCGGGCAGCGATGTTCAGGTTCATGGGCGTCTCCCGGCTCTGCGGACGATTGCGCCTTTCACGGTGCCCGTTCCCGCCGCGCCCGCCAATGGGGAGGCCCGACGTTCGACGGTACGGGAATCCGCACTCCGCCGTCGACCGCCGCGGCGACAATTGCGCTCGTGACCGATGCAACGCTGCAGGTGTTCAACACGCTCGGAGCGCGGCTCCAGGCCTTCGAGCCGCTCGAGCCCGGCCGGGCACGGATCTACAGCTGCGGCCCGACCGTCTACGCCTACCAGCACATCGGCAACATGCGCCCGTACGTCTTCGCCGACACGTTGCGTCGCGTGCTCGAGTGGAAGGGCTACGAGGTCACCCATGTCGTGAACATCACGGACGTCGGTCATCTGACCTCCGACATGGACGAGGGCGACGACAAGCTCGAGCTCGCCTCGCTGCGGGAGCATCGCTCGGTGTGGGACATCGCCGCCCACTACACCGAGGTCTACATGCGCGACCTGGAGCGGCTTCGGGTGCTCCCGCCCACCGTGCGGGCGAAGGCAACCGACCACATCGGGGAGATGATCGCGTTCGCACGCGTGCTCGAGGAGAAGGGCTTCACCTATCGGCTCGAGAGCGGCCTGTACTTCGACACGGCGAAGATCCCCGACTACGGGAAGCTCGCCCGGCTCGACCTCGAAGGGCTGCGCGAAGGCGCCCGCGTCGCCCCCACGCCCGGCAAGCGCAACCCGACCGACTTCGCGCTCTGGCGCGCCTCGCCGCCGGATTCGAAGCGCCTGATGGAGTGGGGCTCTCCCTGGGGGACGGGAGCGCCCGGCTGGCATCTCGAGTGCTCGGCGATGAGCATGCGCTACCTCGGCGAGCGCTTCGACGTGCATACCGGAGGCGTGGATCACATACCCGTCCATCACACGAACGAGCTCGCCCAGAGCGAGGCCTACCTCGGCGGCCCGTGGGTGCCGTACTGGATGCACAACGAGTTCATCAACCTCCGCGAGGCGAAGCTCTCGAAGTCGAAAGGCGACACGCTGCGCCTCGCCGACCTCGAGGAGCGCGGCTTCCCCGCCCTCTCCTACCGCTACCTCCTGCTCGGCTCCCACTACCGGAGCCAGACCGAGTTCGCGTGGGACGGCCTCGAGGGCGCGCGGGTCGCCCACCGTCGGCTGCTCGAACGCGTCCGCGAGCGGGTTCCGGCCGGCGGCCGGCCGCTTCGCCGCGACGAGGCGGAAGCACGCCTGGGCGAGGCCGGCCGCGCCTACCTCGGCGAGCTCGACGCGGCCGTCTCGAGCGACCTCTCGACGCCCGAAGCGCTCGCCGTGCTGACCGGGCTCTCACGCGACACGAGGCTGCACGACGAGGAGCTCGCTGTCCTCGCCGGCGCGGCGGAGGCTCTTCTCGCCCTCGGCCTGCTGGATTTGGCGCCGGAGGAGCTCGACGCCCCGGCACACGAGCCCGCGATCGCGGCGGACGAGGTGGAGAAGCTCATCGAGGAGCGCCGCCGGGCGCGGGAGAGCGGCGACTTCGCCGCCGCCGACGCGATCCGCGAGCGGCTCGGCCGGCACGGCATCGAGCTGCGGGACACGCCGGGCGGCACGGTGTGGAGGCCCCGCCGGACGACGGCCGGGGACTAGATCTCCGACACCACGGGCGTCTCACGAGCCGGCGATCCGCTGCCCCGCTCGACGAGCTGCGCGAGCCGCATCCCGAGGTGGCGCCGGTAGTCCATCTTCTCCTTGACGCCGCGCGCGACGAGCAGTCGGTTCACCGGCCAGGCGGTCGCGTAGCCGAGGATCATGCCGACCTGCATCTCGAACCAGAAGTCGGCGCTGTCGATCGCAATACCGTGATGCGGCCAGATCACGAGCATCATGATCGCCATCCAGCCGAAGAGGCCGATCTGGAACGCGAGGATCGAAGCAGTGTCGATCCGCATCGCCGTCCAGATCCCCCTCAGGCCCTTTTCGCCGGTCATCGGGGCGACCGTGAAGTACTGGAAGACGACCCCGAGCGACCAGGCGAGCACGAAGTCGAGCAGGAGCTCCTCCGGCAACCGGTGCCCCGACCACGTCCCGAACCACCCGATCCCGAGCGCGACGACGAGCCATTCGCCCGCGATGTCGCCGAGCGTGCAGCCCGCGCCGCAATGCGACACCGCGTTCCCGACGTGCCAGGGCCGCAGGTCCTCGTCCGCGGTCGAAGCGCCGCGTTCCTGCAGCTCGCGGGCGATCGCAGCGGGATCGTCGCACTCGAGGAGCAGCCGCGCCGCCTCCTGCTCCGTCCACCGGCGCGATGCCTTGCGGCCGCGGGTGAAGTACGCCCACACCCAGACGGGCCCCCAGTAGAGCGCCGTCACCGGGTGGACGAGGTTCATGATCGCCATCTGCTGACGGTTTCCCGGCAGGAGCTCGTCCACGAGGATCGCGAGAGCCGACGCGAAGGCGAGCGCCAGCATCACCCACGCCAGGTCGTGATGCCAGCCGGCCGGCTGCGAAGCAGCGACGACAACGTGCGTCATGGGCGAACCGATGACCGGCTCTCGGGATCCGCAAACGCCGGGAACGCCGCATGACCCACCGGCTGGTGCCAGCGCCACCCCACGCCGGGCCGCGCCATTGTCCCGCCGCTCCGGCTCGGCGAGGCTCGGGTCATGGCGAGAGAGCGTTCGAACAAGCGGCCGGGCCTCGCGGAACGCGCAGGACGGTGGAGCGCGGCGCACTGGAAGACCGCGACGGGCGGCTGGCTCGTCTTCGTCGCAGCCGCCCTCGTCGCCGGCTCCACGGTCGGGACGCGGATGCTGACCACGGCCGAGCAGTCCCAGGACGGCTCGGCGCGCGCAGAGACCATGCTCGCCCGGGCCGGCTTCCAGACCCCGGCCTCCGAGAGCGTGCTCGTCCGAGCGCGCGCATCACGACCGGGACAGCCGGCGTTCGACGCCACCGTCCGCGACCTCGTCACGGAGCTGCGCCGGCTGCCGCAGGCCGTGCACGTCCGCAGCGGGACGGTCTCGCGCGACGGGACCTCGGAGCTCGTCACCTTCGACGTCGCCGGGACGGCGGAGACCGCCGACACACGCATCGAGCCCGTGCTCGACCGCGTCGCGGCCGTCCAGCGCGCGCACTCGGGCTTCACGCTCGCCGAGGTCGGCGACGCCAGCGGCAGCCGCGCGGCGAGCCAGGTGATCGACCAGGATCTGCACCGCGCCGAGCTGACCTCGGTGCCCGTCACGTTCGCGATCCTCCTGTTCGCCTTCGGTGCGTTCGTCGCCGCCGGGCTTCCCGTCGTGCTCGCGTTCACCGCCGTGCTCGCGACCGTCGGCCTCGGCGCGGTCGTCAGTCACGTCGTCCACGCCTCGGACACCACGTCGAGCGTCGTCGTGCTGCTCGGAATGGCGGTCGGGGTCGACTACTCGCTCTTCTACCTCCGCCGCGAGCGCGAGGAGCGCGGACGGGGGTTCGGCCCGCGCGAGGCGCTCCACCGGGCGGCCGCGACGTCCGGCAGAGCGGTGCTCGTCTCCGGGCTGACAGTCGTCGCCGCCTGCGCGGGGATGCTCTTCTCCGGGTCGAACGACTTCGTGTCGCTCGGCGTCGGGGCGATCCTCGTCGTGCTCGTCGCGATGCTCGGCTCGCTCACGGTGCTGCCCGCGCTCCTGGCCCGGCTCGGGGACCACGTCGACCGCGGGCTGATCGCCGTCCTCGCGGCCGGGGCCTGCCGGGCGCTGCGCCGCCGCCCCCGGGTCCTGGCCCGTCTCGCCGACCGGCCGACGCTGCTGCAGCGGCTGAAAGGCGACGCGGGCGACTCGCGGCTCTGGGGGACCGTGCTGCAGCCGGCGCTTCGCTTCCCGCGCACCGCCGCCCTGGTCGCGACCGCCGGACTGGCCCTCCTGGCTGTGCCCGCGTTCCGGATGCACACCGCCACTCCCGGCGTCGACGCCTTCCCGTCCTCGCTGCCGGTCGTCAAGGCCTTCGCGGCAACCCAGCGAGCGTTTCCCGGAACACCGAGCCCGGCGCTCGTGGTCGTGGAGGCGCCGAACGTCGACGCGCCGGCCGTCCGCGCCGGGATCGCCGCACTGCGGCAGCAGGCGCTCGCAAGCGGCGTCATGCATCGGCCGATCAGCTTGACGGTCGATCCGACGCGGACGGTCGCACGCGTCACCGTGCCGCTCAGCGGGAACGGCGACGATGCCGCCTCGGTCGCCGCGCTGAAGGCGCTCCGCTCACGCGTGATCCCCCGGGCTCTCGGCGGGATCCCCGGCGTGCAGGCGGCGGTGACGGGCGAGACGGCGACGAGCTACGACTTCGGCCACACGATGAACAACCGCACGCCCTTCGTCGTCGGCTTCGTCCTGCTCGTCGCGTTCCTGCTGCTGCTTGTGGCGTTCCGCTCGCTCGTCGTGCCGCTGACGGCGATCGCCCTCAACTTGCTGTCGGTCGGCGCCGCCTACGGGATCCTCGTCTGGATCTTCCAGGAGGGCCATCTGCAGGGGGCCCTCGGCTTCCACTCGACCGGCTCGATCGTCACCTGGATGCCGCTCTTTCTCTTCACGGTGCTCTTCGGCCTCTCGATGGACTACCACGTGTTCATCGTCAGCCGGATCCGCGAGCTCGCCGGGCGCGGCCACTCGACCGAAGCGGCCGTCGCCCGGGGGATCCGCTCCACCGCGGCGACAGTGACGAGCGCCGCGGCGGTCATGATCGCGGTGTTCTCGATCTTCGCCCTGACCCGCACGATCATCATGAAAGAGCTCGGCGTCGGGCTCGCGGTCGCCGTGCTGCTGGACGCAACGGTCGTCCGCGGCATCCTTCTGCCGGCCGTGATGACGAGCCTCGGCGAGCGAAACTGGTACCTGCCCCGCCGGCTCGCCCGGCTGCCGCGGCTCGGGCCGGAAGGGCGCGAGGCCCCGCTGGCAGGAGTGGACTAGGGTCGTGACCGGCATGCTCACGCCCCTCGTCGAGCGGCGGACCTACCGGGAGCTCTGTTTCCTGCTCTCGGGCGCGCCGTTCGCCGCTGCGTGGTTCGGGCTCCTGCTCGCCGGCTGGCTCGGCACCGGCCTCCTGGCGGTGACCCCACTCGTCGTGCCGATGCTCTTCCTCTTCCGCACCGGCACGTGGCTCGCCGCGCTGGCCGAGGCGGCGACGGCACGTGAGCTGCTCGGCGTCGACGTCCAGGTTCAGCGCCCCCTGGGCTCGACCGCGCGCGGATACTGGGGCCGGCTTCGCGCAGACCTCTCCGACGCCTCCTTCTGGACGCAGCAGGCCTATCTCGCGCTGCGCACGACGCTCGGCTTCGGGCTCGCCGTCGGCCTCGCCGCCTTCGTCGCCGCGTCGGTGTGGCTCGTCGCGCTGCCGGTGACGTACCGCTTCGTGAACGAGGACGCGTTCGGAAGGCATGTCGACTCGCTCGGGGTCGCATTCGCCTTCGTGCCCGCCGGCATCGCCGGGCTGCTCGTGACGCCGTGGCTCGTCCGCGCGCTCGCGGCCCCGTGGCGGCGCGCGGTCCGGCTGCTCGCTGTCGAGCCGGCGACGCCGGGCACTCCGGCGGCCGAGGTGCGGGCAGGCTTGCGGCGGGCGCTCCCCTTCCACGCCGCCTTCTACGCGGGCCTCAACCTCGTGCTCATCGTGACCTGGGCGCTGACGACACGCGCGTACTTCTGGCCGGAGTGGACGCTGCTGTCGCTCGGTCTCCCGCTCGCCGGGCACGCGTGGACGGTCTTCGTCGACCTCGGCGATCCGCGACGGATCGCACGGACACGGGCGCTCGCGATCCACCTCGGCGCCTCGACCGGGCTCGTGCTCTTCCTCGTCGCGGTCTGGGCGGTCACGACGCGCGCGTACTTCTGGCCCGTCTGGCCAGCGCTCGGGCTCGCCGTCGTCGCCGGCATCCACACGCTCGCGGCGATGGGGAAGCGGATCGACGTGCTGACCTCGACGCGCGCCGGAGCCGTCGACGCCGCGGAGAGCGAGTTGCGACGCATCGAGCGCGACCTGCACGACGGCGCCCAGGCACGGCTCGTCGCGCTCGGCATGAGCCTCGGCCTCGCCGAGCAGAAGCTCGCCTCGGATCCCGAAGAGGCTCGCCTCCTGCTCGCCGAGGCGCGCGAAGGGGCCGGTGAGGCGCTGCGCGAGCTGCGCGATCTCGCGCGCGGCATCCACCCGCCCATCCTCGCCGACCGCGGGCTCGACTCGGCGCTCGTCGCCCTCGCCGCCCGCAGCCCACTGCAGGTCGACGTCGCAGTCGAGCTGCCCGAGCGCCCCCGCGAGCCGGTCGAGACGACCGCGTACTTCGTCGCCGCGGAAGGCCTCGCCAACGCCTCGAAGCACGCAGGCGCGGGTCGCGTGGAGATCCGGGTCATCCGGCGTGACGACGCGCTCGTCGTCACGGTCGTGGACGACGGCCTCGGCGGCGCCGACCCCGGCGGGCCCGGCCTGCAGGGGCTGCTGGGCCGAGTGGAAGCGCTCGACGGGACGCTGTCCGTCGAGAGCCCGCGCGGCGGGCCGACGACCCTGGAGGCGGTGCTGCCCTGCGAGTCGTGATCGCCGAGGACCTGGCGCTGCTCCGCGACGGCCTCAGCCGGCTCCTGCGGGACAACGGCTTCGAGGTGGCGGCGGCGGTCGCGGACGGCGATGCACTCGTGCACGCGGTGTTGCGCGAGGAGCCGGACGTGGCGATCGTCGACGTCCGGCTGCCACCGACCTTCCGCGACGAGGGACTGCGTGCGGCCCTCGAGGCGCGCCGGCTCCGGCCGGAGACCGCGATCCTCGTCGTCTCGCAATACGTCGAGCACGCGTACGCCGACGAGCTCCTCGCCGACGGCAGGGGCGGCGTCGGCTACCTGCTCAAGGACCGGATCATGGTCGTGGACGATTTCGTCGACGCCGTCCGGCGCGTCGGCGCGGGCGGACGGCGCTCGACCCCGAGGTCGTCGCCCAGCTCTTCGCGCACGGCCGCCGCGCGGGACCACTCGACCGCCTGACTCGACGCGAGCTCGAGGTGCTCGGGCTGATGGCCGAGGGCCGTTCGAACGCCGCGATCGCCGGTGAGCTCGTGCTCACCGTCGGCGCGGTCGAAAAGCACGTCGCGAGCATCCTCCAGAAGCTCGAGCTGCCGCCGTCGGAGATCGACCGCCGCCGCGTCCTCGCCGTGCTCGAGTACCTGAAGCGGGCCTGACCGGCGTATGCCAGGGTCTGCCGCATGACCACCCGACCCTCCGAGACGCTCCCGTCGTTCTTCGACGAGCTCGAGCGCTGGGCCGCGACGCGCGGCTGCGAGGCGACAGTCCACGCCTACGGCGGCCACACCGACCAGTGGGCGGAGCTGCGCCTGCCCTCGGGCCGCGGGCCTCATCCCGTCGCCGTCGTGATCCACGGCGGGTTCTGGCACACCGCGTTCGGCCTGGAGGGCACGCGCGCCGTCGCAACGGCCCTCGCCGAGGCCGGATGGGCGACCTGGAACGTCGAGTACCGCCGGATCGGCGCGGGGGGCGGCTACCCGGCGACCGTCGACGACGTCGCGGCGGCCTGCGCCGCGACGTCGGAACTGAACGCGCCGATCGACCCCACCCGCGTCATCGGGGTCGGCCATTCGGCGGGCGGTCATCTCGCACTGCTGCTCGCCTCGCGCGGGCTCGTCGCCGGAGTCGTCTCGCTCGCCGGCGTCTGCGACCTGCGCGCCGCAGCCGACGCGCGGCTGGGCGACGGCGCGGCGCTGGAGCTGATGGGCGCCTCTCCGGAGCAGGCGCCCGAGGCCTGGGCGCTGGCCGACCCGATCCGCCGGCTGCCGACGGGCGTCCCGACGCTCCTCGTCCACGGCACGCGAGACGATCGGGTGCCGATCGCCCAGTCGAGGGACTACGCGCGAGCGGCATCCGCCGCCGGCGATGCGTGCAGGCTGGTGGAGCTCGACGCCGACCACTTCGACCTCGTCGATCCGCGCTCGGGCGCCTGGCCGCGGATCGTCGACGCTCTGGCGAGAGGACGGCAGTGACGCCTCCGAGCCGCAGGGAGGCGCTGGCGCTCGACGCATCCGACCCGCTCGCGTCGTTCCGCGAGCGGTTCGTGCTCGACGATGGACGGCGGATCTACCTGGACGGAAACTCGCTCGGTCGGCTGCCCGTCGCGACACGCGAGCGGCTGCGCGCGTTCGTCGACGAGTGGGGTGAGCGCCTCGTCACGGGCTGGCACGAGTGGATCGACGCCCCGCGCCGCGTCGGTGACCGGCTCGCGGCCGGCGTGCTCGGCGCGGAGCCGGGCGAGGTGCTCGTCGCCGACTCGACGACGGTCAACCTCTACAAGCTCTGCGCCGCGGTGATCGAGGCCGAAGAAGCCGGCGGCGGGCGCGCCGTCGTCACCGACCGCGCGAACTTCCCCACCGACCGGTACGTGCTCGAGGGCCTCTGCACGCGCGACGGGCTCGAGCTGCGGCTGCTCGACGTCGACGAGATCGAGGGGCCGGCCCCGGAGACGATCGACGAAGCACTCTCCCCGGGCGACGTCCGGCTGCTCGTCCTCTCGCACGTCGCCTACCGCTCCGGCGCCCTGGCCGACATGCCTGCGATCGCCGAGGTCGCACGTCGCCGAGAGGTTCGCGTCGTCTGGGATCTCTCCCACTCGGCGGGCGTGGTGCCGATCCGCCTCGGCGACTGGGGGGTGGAGCTCGCCGTCGGCTGCACGTACAAGTACCTGAACGGGGGCCCGGGCTCGCCGGCGTACCTGTACGTCGCGCGCGGGCTCCAGGGGCGGCTGCGATCGCCGATCTGGGGCTGGTTCGCGCAGCGGCGGCAGTTCGAGATGGGGCATCCCTTCGACCCGGCGGCGGGAATCGACGCGTTCCTCGCCGGGACACCGCCGATCATCGGGCTCGAGGCGGTCGACGAGGGCGTCGCACTCGCGGCCGAGGCCGGGATCGAGGCGGCTCGCGGGAAGTCGGTCGCACTGACGGAGCTCCTCGTGGCCCTCCACGACGCGTGGCTCACCCCGCTCGGCTTCTCGCTCGGCAGCCCGCGGGCAGCATCCCGCCGCGGCGCGCACGTCTCGCTGCGCCATCCGGATGCACGGCGGATCTGCCGGGCGCTGATCGAGCAGGCGGACGTGATCCCGGACTTCCGCGCGCCCGACTCGATCCGCCTCGGCGTCCCGCCGCTGTACACGCGCTTCGTCGACGTCTGGGACGCCCTCGAGCGTCTGCGAGAGCTCGTCGAGCGCGGCGGCCACGAGCTCGTTGCCACGGACGCCACCCGCGTCACCTAGAAGGCCGACGCCTTAGCCGCCTTCACCCGGACGCCACCCTCGCCACTGAGCCACTTCGCCCGGAAGCCACCCTCGCCACCCAGAAGGCTGAGGCTCGAGCCACCTCACCCGGAAGCCAACCGCGTCTCCGAGGCCCCTTCGCCGGACACGCAGCATCCGGAGTCCCGCCGCCGAGCTTGTGTTGATTCAACACAAGCTCGCTTCACCTCTCGCGCAACCGGAGCCCGGCGCCGGCGGAAACACTGTCGCGATGCGGGATCCCCGACACATCACCTCACGGGTTCCGGGCCACGCGCGTGCAGTTTGTGTTGAGTCAACACAAACTCACGGCACCGCTCGGGCACGGGGCGGCGTGCGCACGAAGCGCGCGGGGGCGCGGGGCACCGGGGCGAGGGCATCGGCACCGCTCGGGCACGAGGCGGAGTGCGCACGAAGCGCGCGGGCGCGCGAGACACCGGCGCGCGAGACACCGGCGCGCGGGGCACCGGGGCACGGGGCACGGGCGCGCTTGGGCGAGGGCGAGGACTGCGACCTCGGCTCCGGCACGGGCTCGGGAACGGGCTGCGACCTCGGGCTCGGGGTCCTCAGGGCGTCTCGCCCTGGAGGATCCGCGCGAGCACGGCGGGGTCGATGTTCCCGCCGGAGACGACGCAGACGATCTTCCGCGCCTCGATCCGCCCGGACAGCGCCGCTGCGACCGGAAGGGCGCCCGCTCCCTCGGCGATCACGCGCGTCCGCTCGGCGACGACGCGGACCGCTTGAGCGACCTCGGCGAGCGCGAACGCGAACGAGCCGTCGACGAACCGGGAGCCGAGCTCCCAGACGCGAGGCAGGAGCGCCCGCGCACCCGAGCCGTCGACGAACGACGGCGTGTAGTCCACCTCGACGGGACGGCCGGCCGCGCGCGAGGCGGTGACCGGCGCGCCGGTCTCCGGCTCGGCGACGTAGAACGCCACCTCCGGCCGCTCCGCCTTCACCGCCGTCGCGATGCCGGTGAAGAGGCCGCCGCCTCCCCACGGCGTGACGACCGCATCGAAGTCGGCCGACTGCTCGAGCAGCTCGAGGCCGATCGTCCCGTTGCCCGCGATCACCCGGTCGTTGTCGACCGGGTGCACGAACAGGCCGCCGGCGCCCTCGTAGCGACCCTCGACCATCACCTGCCACCACTCGTCGTACGGCACCGGGACGACCCGCCCGCCGTAGCGCTCGATCGCAGCCAGCTTCGTCGCCGGGGCGTTCTCGGGGACGACGATCGTCGCGGGCACGCCGCGCATGCGGGCCGCCCACGCAACGCCCTGCGCCATGTTGCCGGCGCTCGCGGTGAGGACGCCGTCGGCGAGCTCCTCGTCCGATGCCTGCAGGATCGCATTGCCGGCGCCGCGGATCTTGAACGAGCGAACGGGCTGCAGCAGCTCGAGCTTCAGCCAGATCTCCGCGTCGGCCTCGACGTCGAGGCGCACGAGCGGCGTCCGCACCGCCACGCCGTCGAGCACGTCGCGGGCACGACGGATCTCGGCCTGCGAGATCACCGGAAGAACCCTCCGATTCTCTCGATGTCGTCCGCCGTCAGCTCGAGATCACGCGCGACGAGTATCGGGTCGAGCTGGTCGGCGCGATTCGGGCCGCAGACCGCGCCGTCGACCCGCGCAAGCACCCATGCGAACGCGAGCGCAGCCATGCCGACGCCGCGACGCTCGGCCTCCGCCCGAAGGAGGTCGAGCCCGTCGAAGACGCGCTCGGAGAGGTATCCCACATAGGGATCCGGCCGCTGGGTCATGCGTGAGCCGTCGGGAAAAGGTTCGCCGCGACGGTACTTGCCGGTCAGCCAGCCGCCCGCGAGCGGGCCGAAGGGCACGACGGCGATGCCGTGCTCCGCACAGAGCGGCAGCACCTCCTCGTCGTCGGCGCGATCGAGCAGCGAGTAGGAGTTCTGCAAGACCGTGGGCCGGCCGTGGTCGAGCGCTTCGCGCACTCCTGCGGCGTCGTAGTTCGAGAGCCCCCATGCCCCGACGATCCCCTCGTCGCGAAGCGCCTCGAAGGTCGCAATCGTCTCGGCGAGCGGCGTCTCCGGGTCCGGTTCGTGCGCGAGGTAGAGATCGATGCGGTCGACGCCGAGCCGTTCCAGGCTGCCCTCGAGCTGGCGGCGGATGCGGTCGGGCGCGAGCCCGGTGTCACCGGGCGTCCCGGTCGTCGAGTGGAACACCTTCGTCGTCAGCACGAGCCCGTCAGGCTCCCGGTCGGCGCGCCACCTGCCGATCCAGGTCTCGCTCGTCCCGCCCCCGTACGCGTCAGCGGTGTCAAACCACCGGATCCCGCTCGCGTACGCACGGTCCATGATCGCGAACGCCTCGCCCTCGGGGATCCCCTGCCCGAAGAACGCCGGCGCCGACCCCACGCCGCCGAAGTTGCCGCAGCCGAGTGCGACGCCGCCGAACCTCATTCGGGCAGGTTCATCTGCGTGAGGTCGTTCCGGACGTCCCAGAGCTCCGGGAAGAACGAGTGGTGGATCAGCCGCCCCATGACCTCGACCGGCGTGCCCTGCGTGCCGACGACGTCACCGCCGATGACGCGCTGCACGACCTTGAAGTGGCGGACGCGCCACACGATCACCCGCTCGTCGAGCTCGATCAGCTGCTCGGCGAGCTGGTAGAGCTCCTCGTGCTCGCGCCCCTGCGTGTAGACATCGGCCAGCGACAACCCCGCCCGCTCGTGCGCCGCGTGGAAGGCCTCGCCGAGGGGCTTCGCGACCCGTCGCAGCTCCCGGAACCCCGGTGAGTCGAAGCCGCTTCCGTGGCCGAGCACCTTCCGCACCTCGGTGTACTCCCACGGCGAGATGTGCTCGAGCATCTCGAGTGCCGCCGTCACGAGCGCGAAGCAGTCGTTGGCGCGCCGCAGCAGGCGGATGGCGGCGGCGAGATCTCCTTCGGCGACGAGCCGAGTCGCCTCCTCGGCCTCGTTCCAGGCGAGCTTCAGCCAGATCTCCGACGTCTGATGGACCGACTGGAACAGGAGCTCGTCGCGGTGGACCCATTCGTCCGCGGTCTTCTGCAGCGCGAGCAGCTCGTCGGTACGCAGGTAGCGCTCGTAGTCGGAGTCGCCGCGCCCCGGCAGGACCGGCTTCGAGAGCTCGCTCACGATCGTCCCTCCGTTCCGTCGTAGATGCGCATGGGCAGGTCGGCGAGCGGGACCCCGGCGTCCGCGGTCACGAGCCACGTGTCCTGCATGTAGAGGCACGCCTGCCCGTCCTGCGTGATCGCATGTGGATGCATCGAGAACACCATTCCCTCCTGGAGCTCCGTCTCGTCGCCCTCGCCGATCTTCGGCCACTCGATCATCGTCATGCCGATCGAGTGGCCGGTGACGTGACCGAGGGTGAAGCCGCGGTCGACGAATCCCTTCGAGACGGCGCGATGGACGTCGTGGGCCGTGGCGCCGGCGCGGAGCACGGACCGGGCCGCGTCGTAGTACTCCCCGTACGCCTCGAGCATCTGCGCCGTCTCGGCGCTCGGCTCGCCGGGGCAGATCGCGCGGGAGACCTCGACCCAGTGGCCGCCGGGGCCGGCCACCTCGAGCGAGGGCAGCACCAGGTCGGTCGCCTGAATGCGGTAATCGCCGGCGATCTTGAACTCGGGCAGGGCGGCGCCGTTCGGGCCGGTCAGCACCATGTCCATCGTCTGCCGGCCGCAGCCCTGCTCGACGAAGTAGCGTTCGCACGCCGCGAGGATCTCCTGCTCTGACTTTCCGGGCGCGAAGTGCTCGAGGAACGTCCAGAAGCCCTCGGTGTTGATGCGGACGCTGTCCCGGACCGACTCCAGCTCGAGCTCGCTCTTGACGGCCCTCGCATGGTCGAACTGCTCGTCCCACGCGACGAGCTCGACGGCGTCCGCGAGCGCGACGTGGTCGCGAACGGTCATGACGTAGTCGAGGCCGTAGACGCCGACGCGCCGTCCGCGCAGGCGGTCGGCCAGGAAGTCGCCGGGCCTGTCGACGAACACCTGCTCGCCGATCCAGGTCGTCCCGTGCTCGCCGACGTAGGTCGCCTCACGCGGAAAGACGATCGACGGCTCGCCCTCGAGCGGCAGGAGCACGTACGCATAGCGATGCACGATCACGAAACCAGACATGTAGGTGACGGCGCCCTCGAAGCCCGTGTACTCGTTGCCGCTGACGACCAGGGCGTCGAGCCCGTCGCGGCCCATCGCCTCGCGGATCCTGCCGTACCGCCGTGCGACCTCCTGCTCGGGGATCACTGCTGCCACGACGCTTCAACTCCTTTCACCAGTGCCCAGATCGACATGTGCGTCGGGGTGGGGACGCCGAATCGCTGCCCGAACTCGGCGATGCCGCCGTTCAGGTAGTCGACCTCCGTCTGGCGGCGCGCCTCGACGTCCTGCAGCATCGACGCCTTGTGCTCGTACGCCACGTCGGGACGTGCGGCGTAGTCGATCAGCTCCTCGGGGTCCGAGTCGAGCACGATTCCCTGCGCGTCGGCGACGGCCTTCCCCTCGTCGACCAACTGGGAGGCGAGGCGGCGCAGCGCGGGCTGCTCGCAGACACGGCCGTGCGTGAGCCCGGTCAGCGCGCCGAGCGGGTTCGTCGCAGCGTTGAAGATGACCTTCCGCCACTGCGGGCCGCGAGCGTCGCGCACCGCGGCCGTCGGCATGCCGCCGCGGGTGCACGCGTCGGCGAGGCGCTCCACCTCGGCGAAGGGCGCCGGCTGCGCCTCGAACGGCCCGAGCGTCGTGTCGCCCTTCACGTCCCACTGGACGACGCCGGGCGCGACGAGCTTGCCGGCCGGGAAGGTCGTGCCGCGGATCACCCGCTCCACGTGACCCGCCAGCACCTCCTCGTTGCCGATGCCGTTTTGCACGGTCGCGACGCAGCCGTCGGCGAACGCGTGCGCCGTCGCGGCGATCGCCGAGACCGTGTGCATCGCCTTCGTCGCGACGATGCCGAAGTCGCACGACGGAAGCTCGGTCGGGTCGGCGGTCGCCCGCAGACGGCCCGTGACGTCGCCCGCGCCGGTGAGGCGCAGCCCGTCGCTGTTGATCGCCTCGACATGCTCGTGCGAGGCGTCGTAGGCCCAGACCTCGACGTCGTCGAGGGTGGCGAGGTTCGCCGCGAACAGCGAGCCGACAGCTCCGCAGCCGACGACGCAGATCCTCATCGGTAGGTGTCCTCCTTCGCCTTGATCAGCCGTTCCATCGTCTCGTGCAGCGGCACGGGCACGCCGAGCCGGTGCGCCTCGCGGACGAGCGAGCCCGTGATCATGTCGATCTCCGTCGGGCGGCGCGCCTCCACGTCCTCGAGCATCGACGGGTAGTGGGCGCTGCCGCGCTTCGTCGCGAGCACGTTCATCTCCCACGGGTCCTCCCACAGCTCGACGCCGGCCGCCCTCGCGACCGCCTTCCCCTCGTCCATCAGCCCCTGGACGAGGTGGCCCAGGTCGTCCGGCCGCCCGAGGGCGGCGAAGTGCGGGTCGTGCGGCAGCCCGGTGAGCGCTGCGACCGTGTTCACCGTCGCGTTGAAGATCAGCTTCGACCACTGCGCCGGGCGCAGGTCGTCGAACGCCTCCGCCTTCAGGCCGGACGACGCGATCAGCTCGGCGACCGCCTGCGCGTCGGCCGGCGTCGTGCCCCGTCCCGGGCCGATCCACGTCGCGGTGTCGAGGACGTACTGGACGTGGGTGTCCTCGTGCCGGGTGCCGCTCATGAACGTCACCGAGACGAGCAGGCGCCAGTCGCCGTGGCGGGCGACGATCTCGTCGGCTCCGATGCCGTTCTGCACGGGCATCACGATCGCGTCGGGCCAGTGCCCTTCGAGCCGCGCCGCGACGTCGTCGAGATCACCGGCCTTGCAGGCAACGATCACGAGCTCCGGCTCGGGGAGCTCGGACGGCGCGGTCGACGCGGCGAGGTGGACGTCGAACTCGGCACGGCCGCTGACACGCAGTCCCTGCTCGCGGAGCGCCCGCGCGTGCTCCTCGCGCCGGGTCAGCGCGGAGACCTCGGCGACGCGTGCGAGGTGCGCTGCGAACAGGCTGCCGATCACGCCCGCGCCGGCGACGCAGATGCTCTTCACGCGGCGCCAACCTCCGCGTGTGACCGCGGCCTGCGCGGGATCCGCAGCTCCCGGCCGCCGGTGAGGCCGGCCGGCCGCAGGATCAGGACCGCCGCCATCAGCACCCCGACGACGATCTCCCGCGTGCCCGCCGGCAGGTCGACGTGCTGGCCGAAGATGGACGTTCCGTTCTCCGCGACGGCGAGCCACGAATCGAGCCCGCTCACCGCAAGCGCGCCGACGACGGCGCCGAGAAGGCTCGACGACCCGCCGACGACGAGCATCGCGAGGGTGACGAACGTCAGGTCGAGGTAGACCGTGTCGGTGTTCAGCGGCAGCAGATGCACGTACAGCCCGCCCGCGAGCCCGGCCAGCACGCCGGAGAGCGTGAACGCGACGAGCCGCTGGCGGTAGACCGATGCGCCGACGGCCCGAGCCGCCGCCGCGTCCTCGCGGGTCGCGCGCAGGAGCCGGCCGTAGCGGCTCCTCGCGTAGACGAACGCGACGCCGATGCACACGACCGCGCCGATCGCAGCCTGCCGCAGGCCGGTCGTCTCGGGCACGGAGGAGAAGGTGTTCAGCCCGGGGCCGATCCGCTCCTCGTACTGGAGCAGGTTGTGCGTGATCTCCAGCACGGCGAACGTCGCGATGCCGGCGGCGAGACCGGAGAGACGCATCAGCGGGATGCCGACGAGCAGCGCGGCGATGCCCCCGACGAGCGCGGCGA
Source organism: uncultured Thermoleophilia bacterium (assembly GCA_963784765.1). Taxonomy (GTDB): domain Bacteria; phylum Actinomycetota; class Thermoleophilia; order Gaiellales; family Gaiellaceae; genus PALSA-600. Next base: position 5,023 of record CAWASP010000015.1, on the reverse strand, counting down.
GCGCGAGCGACGCGAGATTGCCGACGTGGCGATGCAGCAGGAAGTGCGCGAGGTTGGGCATGATCGCCGGCTTCTCGCCGACCGGCACCGACAGCACTCCGGCTGTCCACGCCCCGAGCGCGACGAAGCTCACGTGCCCGAACGAGAGCACGCCCGAGTTCCCGATGAAGACGTAGAGCGCGACGACGATCGCGACCTTCACGAGCGCGTCGGTGAAGTAGGTCTGCGTCGAGATGGAGGCGAGCGTTCCGAGGACCGCCGCTCCGACGACCAGCACGACGGGAGCGGCCAGCTCCTCGAGCACGCGCAGGCGCCTCATACGCGCTCCACCGTCTTCGAGAAGTCGAAGAGCCCGCGCGGGCGCACGAGCAGGACGAGGATCACGGCCGCGAAGACGAACGTCGGCAGGTACTGGCTCTGCGTCGTCGGGAGGGCGCCGCCGAGCACGCCGGAGGCGAAGCCGATCACGAAGCCGCCGAGCGTCGCCGGGATCGGGCGGTTGAGCCCGCCGACGACCACGCCGGCGAGCACGACGATCGTGTCGCGCAGCGCGAAGTCGGGCGTGACGAGCGGGCTCTGCACGGTCAGCATGACCGCGACCACCGCGGCGAGCGCGCCGGACACGAGCACCGCGATACCGATCACGCGGTTCGCGCGAACCCCCAGCATCCGCGCGGTGGAGAAGTCCATCGCCGAGGCGCGCATGTGCAGCCCGATTTCCGTTCGCGTCAGCAGGACGTTGAGCAGCAGCAGGCAGCCGGCTGCGACGAGCACGGCGACGATCGAGAGCTTTCGAATGTCGACGCCGAAGATCGTCCAGTACCGGCCGAGCGGCGCAACGGACGTCGCGATCTTCCCGAGCGCGCCGAACCAGAGCAGGGCAATGCTCTGGAGGAGGAACGCAACCGCGAAGGTCGCGACGAGCATCACGGCCGGCGAGTGACCCCGCAGCGGCCGGAAGACGAGCCGGTCCATGAGGACGGAGAGCGCGAGGACGACGGCGAAGCAGAGGAGGATCCCCGCCCAGACGGGCCATCCCCACTGGGAGGCGAGCCCCAGCGCGAACGCTCCGGCCATCACCAGCTGGCCGTAGGCGAAGTTGACGAGCCGCAGCACGCCGAAGACGAGGCCGATCCCCACCGCCATCAGCGCGTAGATCGACCCGAGCGCGAGGCCGTCGGCCAGGGTCTGCCAGGTCAGTGTCACGAGAGGTAGGCCTCGACGAGCTTCTCGGTGTCGTCGGCGTCGCCCGGGCCGAGGGTCAGCCGCAGTCGCCCTCCCCCGAGCACGTGGCAGCGGTCCGCGGCCGCGACCGTGCGCTGAGCGCGCTGCTCGACGAGCAGCACGGCGAGGCCGCGCTCCTTGATCGCGACGAGCGCATCGAAGACGACGTCGACGACGCTCGGCGCGAGCCCGAGCGACGGCTCGTCGAGCAGGAGCACGTCGGGCTCGGCGACGAGGGCGCGCGCGATCGCGAGCTGCTGCTGCTGGCCTCCCGAGAGCGCGCCCGCCTGCCGGCCGCGGAACTGCCCGACGACCGGGAAGAGCTCCGTCACCGAGTCGAGCACCGCCCGCGCCGAGCCGTCCCGCCGGCGGCGGCCCGCCAGGCCGAGGCGGAGGTTCTCGTCGACCGTCAGCTCGGCGAAGATCCGCCGTCCCTCCGGGACGAGCGCGATCCCGCTGCGGGCAACCGCCTCCGGCGCCAGACCGCGCAGCTCGCGGTCTCCGAGCCGGACGCTGCCGGACGCTGGCGCGAGCCCCATGATCGCGTGGAGCGTCGACGACTTGCCGGCGCCGTTCGGCCCGATCAGCCCGACGAGCTCGCCGGGAGCGACCGTGAGCGACACGCCGTCGACGGCCTGCACGCCGCCGTAGCGGACGCCGAGATCCTCGACCGTGAGGGTCATGCTTCGGGCACGGGCGTCTCGCCCAGGTAGGCGGCGGCGACGTTCAGGTCGCTCCTGATCTCGGCGGGCGTGCCCTCGGCGAGCACCGTTCCCCGGTCGAGGACCTGGATGCGGTCGCAGGTCTCCATGATGAGCGCCATGTTGTGGTCGATCAGGAGGACGCCCGCTGCGTGGTCCGAGGCGATCGACCGGACGAGCGCCGCGAAGTCCGGGACCTCTGCTTCGGGCAGGCCGGCGGCCGGCTCGTCGAGCAGCACGAACCGGGGCTCGGTCGCGAGCGCGCGCGCCACGCCGAGCCGTCTCTCGTCGCCGTGCGCGAGCGCCGCCGAGGGCGTGTCGGCGTAGCGGTCGAGGCCGAGACGCTCGAGCAGCGTGTCCGCCCGCCGGGACGCGTCCCGCGCCCGCGCGCCGACGCCGAGCGCGGAGACCTCGACGTTCTCGCGCACCGAGAGCCCGCGGAAGGCATGGCTGTGCTGGAACGTGCGGGCCAGGCCGTGACGGCCGCGCCTGTGCGGCGACCACCCCGTCACGTCGCTCCCGCCGAGGCGGACGCGGCCCTCGTCCGGCCGGTCGAAGCCGGAGATGATGTTCACGAGCGTCGACTTCCCCGCCCCGTTCGGGCCGATCAGGCCGACGACCTCGCCGCGCGCGAGCTCGAGCGAGACGTCGCGGAGCGCCTGGAGCCCGTCGAACGAGCGTGAGACAGAGGAGGCCCGAAGGGTGTCTTCGGGCCTCCTCTCAGACTCCGGCAGAGCCGCCACTCAGATCTTCGCGACGACCTTCGCGGTGATCGTGGCGACGACCTTCGGCTTGTTGTTCTGGATCCGGATCACGCGGTACTGGCGTCCGAAGACGGTGTGCAGCGTCTTCGAGAAGCTGACCTTGCCCGACAGCGTCGGGACGCCGCGGAACTTCTCCATCACCGCGGCGAGCTTCGCGCCGTTCGTCGAGCCGCCCGCCCGCTTGATCGCCGCGACGACGCCGTCGATCGCAGCGGGTCCGGTGATGAAGCCGCCGGTTGCCGCGTGGACCTGCTTCGCGAGCTTGTTCACCGCGGGGTTCGGGTCGTCGCCGAACGCCGAGGCGAACGTCACGAACCAGTAGTTCGTCACCTGCGGGCTCTTCGGCAGCCAGTAGGTGCCGTCGCCCGCCCACGAGTTGAGCACGGGCGTGTTGTTGTCGGCGCTGCGCAGCCCGGAGATGAGCGTCGAGAGAGCACCGAATGCGCCCGCCGTCGAGGTCACGATGACGTCCGCCTTGACGGAGTTGAGGCGGCTGATCGCGTTGTTCACGTCGTTGCCGCCGAGCGAGTGGTAGGTCTCCTCGTCGACGATCTTCCCGCCGAGCTGCTGGAAGCGGACCTTGAACGCCTTGACGACGTCCTTGAAGTAGACGATGACGCCGTCCGTCGCGAGCGCGGCGGTCTTCCAGCCGCGGGCGCGCGCGTACTGCGCCATCGCCGAGCCCTCGTCCTGCGCCACGTTGCCGAAGCTGAACGCGAGCCGGCCCTTCTTGCCGAAGCGCTTCGGGCCCATCTGGTCGGTGCCGATGCAGGGCGCGACCGCGAGCACGCCGCGGTTGATCGCCTCCTGCACGACCGGGGCGGCGAAGTCCACGTCGCAGGTCGTGAAGATGATGTTCGCGCCACCGCTGAGCAGCTTCAGCGCGCAGGCCTTCGCGACCGCCGGCTTGTTGCCCTGCGTGTCACACGTCTTGATCTGCAGCGGGCGACCGTTGACGCCCCCCTTGGCGTTGAGCTGCTTGACGCGCAGCTGCGCGGCGGCAAGGGCCGGGTTGTCGAACGGCGCCATCGCACCCTTGCTGTCGTAGGCCCACCCGATCGTGATCGGGGAAGCCTTCGTCGCGGTCGTACGAGCGGCCGCGGTCGCCGCAAGCGCGACGAGCGCGCCTGCCGCGACGATCAGAACGAGCCCCACACGGGAACTCCGTCTGCTCATCTCGTCTCCTCCACTTCCTGGGGGGTTTGTGACCAGCACCGCTCGAACGCCGCTCGGGCGCGTGCGAGCGCCTCCTCCGCCGGCAACGCCCACAGCGAGTCCTCGTACTCGCTGCCGAACGTGCCGTCGTCGGAGAAGATCTCGATGTCGTAGAGGCCGTCCCAGCCGGCGGCGTCGAGCGCACGCAGGACAGCCGGTACGTCGGCGACGCCGTCGCCGGGCAGAGCCCGGTCGGCGAAACCTCTGGTCGGGCTGCGCCAGTCGCAGACATGGACGCCCACGAACCGGTCGATCTCGTTCTCGATGTCGTCGAAGAGCGTGGGGGTGTTCCAGAGGTGCCAGACGTCGAACTGGAGCCCGAGCGCCGGCGGGTTGCCGGCGTCGCGGATCAGCTCGAGCGCCTCCGGGACCGAGCTCGCGATCGTCCAGAGCTCACCGCCGTCCCGCTGGTACGGCTCGAGAGCGAGCCGCAACCCGAGCCGCTCGGCCTCGTCGGCGACGACCCGCAAACCGTCGACGACGACCGCGCGCGCCTCGCCGGCATTACGCCCCTCGCCCGTCCCGGTGAGGCACACGATCCCGGCGGGGCGGAACGGCGCGAGGCGCCCGAGGGACGCGCAGAGCGCCTCGATCCGCTCCTGCGGGTCGTCGGGGCCGCCGAGCAGCGGCAGCGGCAGGATCGACGGGACGGCGGGCACCGCGGAGGCGAGCTCGAGGCCGCTCGCCTCGACGAGCTCGAGCGCCTCGGCGTCGCCGCCCTCCGGCAGCTTCAGCTCCCACAGCCCGATGCCGTCGAGGCCGGCCGCGGCGTAGTCACGGAGGTCCTCGACGAAGCTCGAACGGAAGGTGGTGATCTGCGACACCGAGACCCGCGGCTCCACGCCACCGATCCTCTCACGGCGTTTGACATCTGATCAAGGGGTGTGGGACGGTCACCCGACGATGGCACGCATGACCGCCGACCGGGGCCGGATGCGCCACCGGACGATGGCCGAATACGCCCTCGAGCAGCTGCGCGAGGCGATCATCCTCGGCGAGCTGCCGGCCGGTACGCCGCTTCGTCTCGACGAGCTCGCGCGGTCGTTCGGGATGAGCATCTCGCCGATCCGCGAGGCGGTCCGCCAGCTGGAGGCGCTCGGGCTTGCGAAGCACGTGCCC
>CAWASP010000014.1:0-84822 GCA_963784765.1 uncultured Thermoleophilia bacterium | reverse complement strand
ATCGACCTCGAGCGCGTGGTCCGCCTCCTGCACCCAGCGGACAGAGGCGAAGGCGTCCTCGAGCTGCACGGGGAAGGGGAACTCCGGCGCGAGCCGGTAGTCGACGTTGACGACGATCGTCGCGGCATCCGCGCAGAGGATCCGGCAATGGCGGTCGTTCAGCGCAAAGCCCCGAGTCCCCCCGCCCAACCACCATGCACCGCCGTGAAAGTAGACGACGCCGGGAAACGGGCCTTCGCCATGAGGGACGTAGACGCGGCTGTCGATCGTCCCGCCGGTGACCGGGATCGGCTGGTCGAGAACGGCTGCGACGTCGGGTCGAGGCAGGCCGAGGTGGTCGATAACGATCGCCGCGAGACCGTCCCCGATCGACCGCGCCGCCTCGACCTCTGCAAGCCACTGCGCTCGCGTCTGACTCCCGCCCGGGGCGGCCGGCGGGATGCGCGGAGGTGCCGTTCCCACCTTCGCGTGGATCGTTTCGGCCAGCTCGACAAGCGCAGGGTCGAGGGCTGTCGTCGTCATTGCACCTCCGGAAGTTGAATGTCGTGGGCAACACTGCCGCCGTTCGAGGGCGACTTCGATTCGCCGCGCCAGGCGGGGTAGCGCTGGCAGGCCACTCCGCCCGCCTCGATCGCACGAAGCTCCGGCTGCTCCTGCCGGCACGCCGCGAGCGCGTACGGACAGCGGGGCGCAAAGACACACCCGCCCGGCATGTCCGACAGGGGTGCTCGACCGCGCTGCCGCGGACGCCGCTCCCGTTGAAGGCGCGGGTTGGGCAGCGGCGCCGCCTGCTGGAGCGCTTCGGTGTACGGATGAGCCGCACCTCGGATCAGCTGCGCCGTCGGCCCAAACTCCATGACACGACCGCGGTAGAGGACAACGGTCTCATCGCATAGGTGCGTCACGACGTCGAGGTCGTGCGAGATGAAGAGGTACGAGAGATCGAGTCGCCCCTGGAGCTCCTTGAGGAGGTCGAGGATCTGTGCTTGCACCGAGAGATCGAGAGCACTGACCGCCTCGTCGCAGATCACAAGCCTCGGTCGCAGAATGAGCGCACGCGCGATCGCGACCCGCTGTCGTTGACCACCTGAGAGCTCAGACGGATACGCGGACGAAATGCCTGGAGGAAGATGGACCTGTTCGAGTGCGTCGGCCACCCGCCGCCTGATCTCCTGTCGAGTCTCGACCCGGAAGGACTGGAGCGGCTCGGCCAGCGTCGAGGCGACGCTGCGATCCGGATTGAGCGAGCTGTAGGGATCCTGGAAGACGATCTGCATGTCCCGGTACAGCGCGCGCCGCTCCTTGAAGCCGATGTTCGTGATGTCGCGTCCGTCGAAGATGATCCGGCCGCCGCCGACGGGGACGAGGCCGAGCACCGCCCGAGCGACGGTCGTCTTGCCAGATCCGGACTCGCCGACCAGCCCGACGCTCGAGCCCGCGCTGACCGTGAGGCTGATGCCGTCGAGAGCCTGCACGTCACGGCGACGGGAGCCGAAGCGGATCGAGACTTCCCGCAGCTCGAGCAGTGGCGGCATCACGCGTGCACCCGGCCCAAGACCTCGTCGCTTCGAACGCAGCGCGTCGACCTCCCGCCGGCCTTCTCGGCGAAGGCGATCGGGTGAGCGGTGCACTGCGGCGCGGCGAATCGACACCGCGCGGCGAAGCGACAGCCCTCCGGCCAGCTCCCCGGGGCGGGGACCGTTCCGTCCATCGTGGTGAGCGAGGCGCGCGCGGCGGCCAGCGCCGGGTGAGCGCTCAGCAACCCGACCGTGTATGGGTGGAGCGGATGGTCGAACAGCTCCTGGGACGCCGACGCCTCGACGATCTGGCCTGCATACATCACGAGCGTTCGGTCGCAGATGTCGGCGACGACGCCCCAGTCGTGCGTGATGAGCAGCAGTCCCATCTCCGTCTCGCGCTGGATGCGCTTCAGCAGATCGAGGATCTCCGCCTGCACCGTGACGTCGAGCGCCGTCGTCGGCTCGTCGGCGATCAGGAGCTTCGGGCGTCCCGCGAGTGCGAGGGCTATGGCCACACGCTGGGCCATGCCTCCGGAGAGCTCGTGTGCGCGCGCTCGAACGACGCGCTCCGTGTCCGCCAGTTCGACGAGTGCCAGCAGCTCGTGAACGCGCTTCTTTGCTTCCGCCCGCGACCCGCGCTCGTGCCGGTGGACCACCTCCAGCAACTGGCTACCGACCGTGAAGGTCGGATCGAGGGCCGACTGCGGCTCCTGGGAGACGTACGCAAGCGTCCTTCCTCGGAGGCGGTCGAAAGCGCGTTCGGAGAGCCGCGACACATCGAGGCCGTCGACGCAGATCAGCCCGCGGCTGCATTGCAGCGCGGGCGGCAACAGTCTCAACACCGCAAGGGCGGTGACGCTCTTCCCGGACCCGGACTCACCGACGAAACCAACCGCCTCGCCCGGCTCGACCGAGAGGCTCAACCCGTCGACGACGGGGACGTGCCCCACCATGATCGTGAGCTCGTCCACTGCGAGGAGCGCGGACCGCTCTGTCCTCTCCGGCACGGGCCCGGCCGTCCCCCTCCTCGACTTCGGCGTCTGCGGGACGAGTGTCCGCTCGACGAGGATGTCGCGCGCGGCGTCCCCGACGAGCGCCAGCGCGAGAATCGTCAACGCGATGACGGCTCCGGGCGGGATCAGCAGCCAGCGCTGCTGTTGAATCACGGTCGATGCCTCACCGACCATCGCGCCCCAGGTCGGTGCGCCCGCATCCGACGTCAGTCCGAGGTATGCGAGCGCCGTCTCGAACAGCAGCGCATAGGCGGCGAAGAGGGTCGCCTGGACGATGACGGGCCCCTTCACACGCGGCAGGATGTGACGAGCCATGATCCGAGGATGGGAGACACCCGAAACGCGGGCTGCCGACACGTACTGGTCCTCACGCACGCGCAAGCTCGCCCCGCGGACGACGCGGAACATCACCGGGACCCCGAGCACGCCGAAGACGAGCATTGCGACGTCCTCGTTGTGGGGAACGACCGCTAGCACAACAAGGACGAAGATGATCGCCGGGATCGCGAGCAGGACCTCGGACAGCCGCCCGAGCACCTGGTCCGTCCAGCCGCCGCGATAGCCGGCGAGCACCCCGAGGGGCACGCCGAGCACGATGACAACCGCGACTCCCTCGACGACCGACAAGAGGCTGCGCCGGCCCCCGAAGAGCAGCTTGCTGAGCACGTCTCGCCCGAGGGTGTCGGTGCCGAGCACGTGATGGACGGTCGGACCGCTCAGCACATCTGACAGGTCCTGTGCGTGGGGGTCGTATGGCGCGAGCCAGGGTGCGAGGACACTCGCAAGCGCGAGCAGCACGAGGAAGGCGACGGCGGCAATCGCGGATGGTCGCCCACGCAGCCCCGAGGCGAGCGTCCTGCGACCGGCCACCGACGGGAGCGAGTGCACGGACGGCGAGGTCACGGGACGCGCACCCGGGGGTCGAGCGCGCCGTATGTGAGGTCGACGAGCAGGTTGACCACGATGACGATGACGGTGAAGTACACCGCGACTCCTTGGATGAGCGGCAGGTCGTGGTTCGTCGTCGCCTGAACGGCGAGGCCACCGAGGCCGGGCATTGCGAAGACGGATTCGACGAGCACCGTCCCGCTGAGAGAGCCGACGAACACGAGCCCGATGACGGTCGCTACGGGGATGGCAGCGCTCCGCAGGACGTGCTTGAAGGTAAGCGATCGCCGCGAGATGCCGGAGGCGCGCAGCGTGCGCACGAACGGCTGGCCGGACACGGCCTTCATTGCGTCACGCGTCTGCTTGGCGATCACGGCAACGCCGGGGAGCGCGAGCGTGACGACGGGAAGCACGAGGCTCTTCGCCCAGCTGCCCGCGGACTGCGTGAAGGGGACGTATCCCGATGCGGGCAGCAGCTGCAGGGAGACCGCAAACCACGAGACGAGGAGCAGCCCGAGAAAGAAGTTCGGCAACGCCAATCCCACCAGAGCGAGCGCATCAACGACGCGCCCGAGCGTTCCTCGCCCGCGGGCGCTTGCGATTCCGAGCAAGACGCCAATCACAGCAGCGGCGACGGTCGAACCGATGACGAGCGAGAGCGTCGCCGGCAGCCGCGAATCGAGAAGTGCCGTCACGGGCTGCTGGTCGAAGAGCGAGCGGCCCAGGTCGCCGTGGATCGCGGCGGTCAACCACGCCCAGTACCGCTCGCCGATCGGCTTGTTCAGCCCCAGCTCTTGACGCAGATCGACGTACTGGGCCTGCGACGCGTTCGGGCCGAGGATCGTGCGGGCGATGTCGCCGGGGATCAGCGCGGCCAGGAAGAACGTGGTCGAGCAGACCACGAAGAGGAGCGGCACCGAGACCGCGAGGCGTCTAAGCAGGAGCCGTACCACTGGCAGCGATGGTGATTGTCACTTCGGCAGCTTCCGACGGGGAGGGGGTGCGTCGCGCATCCCCTCCCCGCCTTCGAGTCACTGCGCGGGTGCGATCTCCGACGCGTAGACGACGTTCCGGTGGGACGTGGCATTCACGCCCGTGACGCTCGAGGTGTAGAAGACGACCAGCGGCGTCGCGACGACGGGAACGAACCACGCCTGGCGTACGAGGACGCTCTGCATCTGTCGCGCGACCGCAGGCATCTTCGCCGTCGGCGTCGCGATGAGCCTGTAGTACAGACGCGACAGCTCGCTGTTCTTCGACCCGAACGGGTTGAACAGCGCGGCCTTCGGGCCGTACAGCACCTGGTAGTCCGTGGCGGCCGGGACGCGCCCAAAGCTGATCGCCGCCGTCGGGTACGTCGCGCCGGAGAGCCGCTGGAAATAGTCGCCGACATCGGAGCGGAGGTCGAGGTTCAGCGTCACTCCGACCTTCGCCAGCTCGCCGGCGACCGCCTGGGCCATCGTGTCCTGACCTACTCCCTGCCAGACGAGCGCCGAGAGCGTGAGCCCCTTGCCGTAGCCTGCTGCAGCGAGCAGCTGCTTCGCCTTCGCCGGATCGTAGGGATACGCGTTGTCCAGCTTCGGGTCGTAGCTGTCGTCGCCCGGAACCGCCATCTGGTCGATCGGACGTCCAAGACCCGCACCCACGACGTTGGCGACCGCCGTGCGGTCGATCGCGTAGTTCAGCGCCTGCCGTACTCGAACGTCCCCGAGCGCCGGCGCGACCTTCCCGTTCCGATCCAGGAGCGAGAGCGCGAGGAAGAGCGTCAAGGGTGCGTCGTTCTTCAATCCCGCCTTCGTGGCGGCAGCGACGCTGGAGACGGGCTGTCCGAGAGCGACCTGTACCTGGCCCGTCTCGAGCGCCGACAACGCCGTCGTCGGATTCGTGATCACGCGGACGACGACCTTCTTCCAATGAACGGCACTCTTGTTCCAGTAGTACGGGTTCGGAACGTACGTGTAGTGATCACCCGTCACCGTGGCGCCCTTGTCGAGCATGTATGGCCCCGCACCGTCCGTGCCCGTGCCGAGTGCCTTCGCGGCCACGGCCTTGGCGCTGCCGACCATCCCCATTTCGAGAAGCTGGCTGAAGTCGAGCTCGAGGAGCGGCGTCGGCGTGTTGAAGCGGAGCGTGAGGCTCAGCGGCCCGGTCACCTTGATGCCGGTGAGAGCGCCGAAATACGTCCCGCCGTACCCGCCGGGGAACGCTTTCGCGTGGAACACCCACGTCTTCACGACCTGCGCGGTCAGCCGCGTTCCGTCGCTGAAGCGCACGCCGGGGCGGAGCTTGATGCTGAAGGACTTGTTCCGCGGTCCGTACTTCCAGCTCAGCGCAAGGCCCGGCTTGAACGACCCATCCGGCGCCTCGACGATGAGCGGGTCGTAGGCGAGGTCGTAGTACGGGCTGTAGGCGTTCTGGCCGGAAGCGGGATCGAGCGTCGACGGCGAGGCCGACGTCGCAATCGTCAGCGTCCCCCCTGTCTTCGACGCCCGCTGACCACTCCCGCCAGCGGTTCCCGCGAGCACCAGCGTCAAGGCAACCGCGACCGAGATCGCGGCGAGCGTTGCGGGCAGGCGCTTTGCCGCATGCGCCGCCGAGATGTCGTGCTGCATCTACGCATCTCCTCCTGAACGGTCGAGGGCGCTCGAGCTGCGAAGGCCGCCGCGCAGTCTCGCCGTGTCGATCAGGCCGTCGTCGCCCAAAGCGCTCCTCATCGAGTAGCTATGATCGAAGGACTTCGATACTGTTACATTCTTCCGACGGCCCTGTCAACTGCCGCTCGGCGTATAGTCGAAGTCCTTCGATAACGATGCCCTCGCATCCCACCATCTACGACGTCGCCGGACAGGCCGGCGTCAGCATCTCGACCGTTTCGCTCGCCCTCAACGCCCCCAGCCGAGTGCGCAGCGAGACACTCGAGCGGATCCACGCGGCGATCGACGAGCTCGGCTTCGTTCCCAAGACGGAGGCAATCGCACGTGCCCGCCGCGGCGTCGGGCGGATCGGCGTCATCGCCCCGTTCACGACGTACCCGTCCTTCTCGCGCCGCCTGAACGGCGTCCTGTCGCACGTGCGCGGCCAGAGCTACGAGACTGTGGTCTACGACCACGAGGGCGCCGGCACCTCGCTGCTCTCGAGCCTTCCGTTGACCCGTCGGCTCGACGGGCTCATCGTGATGTCGCTCCCGCTGAGCGACGACGTCGTCCAGCGGTTGATCGACCGCGACCTGCCGACGGTGCTCGTCGAGCTCGAGAGACCCGGCTTCAGCGCGGTGATGATCGACAACGACGCCGCCGGCGAGCTCGTGGCGGGGCTGCTCGTCGAGCGCGGTCACCGCCGCTTCGGGTTCCTCGGCGAGGGCGGGACGAAGCCTCATCCCCACGACCGCATGCTCCAGTCGGAAGCGAGGTTCCTCGGCTTCCGCGCGGCGCTCGAACGTCGCGGCCTCACGCTCCCCGACACGTACGCGAGGCACGTCCGTCACCAGCTGCCCGATGCCACCGACGGCGCCGGCCAGCTCCTCGACCTCCCCGAACCCCCGACGGCGATCTTCGCCCATACCGACGTTCTGGCCGGCGGAGTCCTCAAGGCAGCGCGCACGCGAGGGCTCGATGTGCCGCGCGACCTGGCCGTGGTCGGGTTCGACGACAGCGAGCTGGCCGAGCACCTCGCCCTGACCAGTGTTCGCCAGCCGTTCGAGGAGTCGGGCGAGCTCGCGGCCACGCTCCTTCTGAGCCAGCTTCGCAATGCGAATCGGGCGTTGCAGCATGTCAGGCTCAAGCTCACGCTCGTCGAGCGGGCGACGACATGACCGTCGAAGCGAACGCGCCCACAGCCCTGCCCGCGCACGGGCGGCAAACCGAGCTCTCCGGACTGCTCCCGAGCATCCAGGTTCGGACCTGGCTCCGGATCGCGCGCATCCTCACATCGGCCGGGGTCTATCCGTCGATGGATCGCATCCCCGACGTTCCGCTCGCCAAGAGGAAGGCGAGCAGGCCGCCGGGCTGGATGATGCTGCCGCTCCCCGCTGGCGTCGAGATTCGAGACCGGGTCGCAGGCGAGCTCGACCTGCCGGTGGCGACCAGAACATACGCCCCAGAGCGTGCGTCCCACCCACTCCCGATCGTCGTCTTCATGCACGGAGGAGGGTTCGTCAACGGAGGGCTCGACGCCATGCAGTTCTTCTGCGCGCATCTGGCGGTCTCCGCCGAGGTCCTCGTCCTTTCGGTGGACTATCCCCTCGCGCCGGAGAGCGTGTTCCCGGAAGCACTCGACGCGAGCTTTGAAGCGCTGCGCTGGGCTGCTGACCACGGACCGATGATCGGCGGAGACGCAGAGCACCTGTTTGTCGCCGGTGACAGCGCCGGAGGCAACCTCGCGGCCGCGTTGTGCCTCCGCGCGCGGCGGGAAGGATCCCCGCGCGTCAGGGGCCAGGTGCTGATCTACCCGACGCTCGATGCGACGCAGAGCACGCCGCGCCTTCTCGACGAAGCAGAGACGCAGCGTCGCGAGCGGTTCACGTACTACCGCTACTACACGGGCGAAGCGGAGCCGGCCGACGAATTGATCTCACCCCTGCTTGCCGAGACGGTCGAAGGGCTGCCACCTGCCGTCATCCTCACCGCCGAGGCGGACGCACTCCGAGATGACGGCGTCTTGTATGCGGGCAGGCTGCGCGCGACCGGGGTGCCGGTCCGGTTCACGAACTACCTCGGGGTGCCGCACGGTTTCCTCTCGATGCCGCGCTTGTGCCGCACCGCCGCGTCTCAAGCCATTCTCGAGATCGCGGCCGCGCTTCGTGACCTGGCCGACTGAGCGTCCGGCCCTCTGAGAGCGCGTGATCGGACTCGAACCCGCGACGGGGATGCGCGACACCGGCGCGCGGCGGTCGCGATCCCCGACGAATCGGAACGGCGGGCTTGTCACATGGCGAGCGCCCCGACGGCCTTGACCGAGAAGCTGCCGTCGTCGTGGTTGTAGGTGCCGGTGAGCTTGAGGGTGCCGGTGGCGTGCGTGAGCTTGCCGGTTGCCTTCAAGACGAGCAGGTGAGCGCTGATCGTGAAGTTGTGCCCGCCCTCGTCTCCGCAGCCGCTCGATCCCGTGACGACCTTGAAGGCGATCGTGCCGGCCGCACCGGTGATCGTGCCCGTGCCACCGAAGGGGATGCATGGCTGTTGACTCGTGTCACCCGTGCCGTGTCCGGTGATCGAGCCGGCGCCGATCAGCGTCCCCTTGCCGGTTCCGCTGGCCGAGATGGTGGCGACGCTGTTCGTGATCTGCGTCGTCGCCTTGCCGGCGTACGTTCCCGTGAACGCGAGCGAGGTCGAGTTCACAGCGGCGGCGCTGACGACGAGGACTCCCTTCATCTTCGCCTGCCCGCGCACGGTCGAGCGGTAGGGGTAGGTGCCCTTCCGGAGCGTCACCGTGAGCTTGCCCGTCTTGCCAGGCTTGATCAGGGCGCTCTTCTTGCCGGCGATTGCGAAGGTGTGCGCGACCTTGCTCTTGTTCACGAGCTTGAAGACGACCGTGCCCGCGTGCACCTTGGTCGTCGACAGAATGAACTTGGATGCGGTCATCTTGACGGTGACGGATTGGGGTTTGCCGCCGGCGGCGACCGCAGGCGACGCGACGCCGGCGAGCGCGACCACCGCGCCGACGCAGAGCGCTGCGAGGCGAAGCTGGATCATGCCCCTCCTTTGATCGATAGGTATCCGATGGATCCTCAGAGGCTCGCAGGCTGCGGCAGCGCCGACATCACGCGTCCCTGCCGAATCCCACTACCGGAAAAGCCACCGACAAGGCGTGGAAAATCCGAGACTGACAAGGCGAAGGCGGCTTCTCCTGACAGAGAGCCGCTCGGCGGCCCCGGGCCGGGAAGCACTCGACACGCTGCTCCGAAAGGGATGGCTGGGACTCGACGGGTTCCCCGAGATCGAGATACACGACTGGGAGTTCGGCGGACGACGCTGACCAGCAGGTCACGCTCGCGGCGGGGACCGCACCGTGGGCGCCGCTCTCGCAGCTGACGTCCTTCAGCGGGAAGCCAACTCACCAGGGGCGTGCGGCTGTCCTGCTCGGGGTCGCAACCGCGCTCGTGGTCGCCGCGTTCGCCGTGCCTGCGAACGGGCAGACCTCGCTCGTTGTTCATCCGCCGAGGACGAGCGCGGTGCCGGCGCTGTAATTGACAACGCCTTCGTTGGCAGGAGTCCCTGTCGAGCACATCCCTTCGATCTGCATGCTGTGCGTGCCTGCCGAAATCGCGGAGGCGGTGACGCCGACCAGTGTGTAGGCGTTGAAGTCCGTCCCCTCAGTCTCGGCGAGACTCGACTGCACGGGGGATCCGTCGAGCGCGATCCACCACCAGACAAACCCGAGCCCGCACGTCATATACGCGCTGAATGGCTTTGTGAGTTGGAGCTTGCCGCTGATGGTCGTCGTGAAATGCGATTCCGTGTCGCTGGCGTAGTTGAACTGATTGCTGAGCGTCGCCGGTGCGGTCGCCGAACTCTCTGCTGCCACGCCCTCGGTTGGCCCCGGCAACCCGGGCGCGCCATCGGCTCCCGACGGGCCTGTCTGGTTCCAGCTCAGCGCCGTCTCGTTCGACTTGCAGTTGGTGACGGAGTCGTCAATGACGCGGAGCGCCCCGCTCGACTTCTTGTAGCAGGTGTGGATCGTTCCGCCTGAGCCCGGAATCGTGGCGTAGGCGATACCGCCTGCGACGAGCGCGAGCACGACGACGACCGCTGCCACACCGATGCGGCGAATAGGGAACTTCATGAGGACCTCCTCTCCCCGTGCTTGTGAGAGCGGGCAAGAGAGGCGACCCGCCGCGCCCCGGCATACGTCTACCGCAGCCAGAGGGCGAGCTTGACTCAGTCATTTACGTGTAGTCAATGACTCATCTGTCACATGTTGTCAGGAGCGCGCACTGACTTGTCGAGCATCGGCAGACGGTCGCGAGCGCCTCGCCCCCGTGCTCGCTGGAATCGCGAAGCTCGTCCTCGCGACCGCGCGCATCGCCCTGCTCCCGGGCCGTGGCCAGGCTCGGCCTCACGATGGCGAACCCCAGCTTCGAGTCCACTCTTTGGACTCATCTGGGGCTCATGTCGTCGGCTAGACAAACAGAAACCCCCGATTTCCGGTGGTTCGTAGAGAGTGTGTGGGAGTGTGTGGGAGTGTGAGAGAGAGAGAGCGGATGATGGGACTCGAACCCACGACCTTCTGCATGGCAAGCAGACGCTCTAGCCAACTGAGCTACATCCGCGGAGGGCGCCCAGTATAGCCGCGGCTAGACGAGGCCGAGCCTCGCCGCCATCGTCTGCGCGACGGCCTGCAGGCCCGAGAGCGGCCTGATCATCACGGTGAAGCGCTCGATCAGGCCGTCGGGGTTCTCCTCCAGGATGTCGATGCCCTGGAGCTCGCGGTCGCCGACATTCGCCTCGAAGAAGAGGATCGTCGTCTGCCCGTCGCGCCACTCGCGGACGTAGCGGAAGTTCTCGAAGACGGTCGCGACGAGGCGCAGGATCTGCTCCGCCTGCTCCTTGCCCTGGTAGGGCTTGTAGACCGCGGGGCTGCAGAAGACGACGTCAGGCGCGAGCGTCGCGAGGGCGGCGTCCTCGTCGCCGGCCTCGATCGCCGCCCCGAACGGATGGGTCACGGTCACAGGGCCAGCGTAATGCGTAGCTTCTGCCGACGCGGGCGCACCTGCGACAACCTACGGTCGGGCAACCGACGAGCGGAGGTGAGCGAATGCCCGTGACGTGCCTGCTGGACTGCGTGGGCTGCCCGTTCCGTGACAAGCCCGTGCAGTGCGCGAAGCGCGTGGAGCACGCGCTCGCCGTGACGGCGACGAAACGCTAGATGGTTGATCGATAAATGCCGTCGTCGCGGGGAGGGCATGCATCAAGCAGTGGGTTCGGCTCGACCGGGGTCAAGGCCGGTGGGCCTTGGCGCCGGGCGAGGCGGGCGCAATGCGCCGTATGCAGGCCCCCAGCCGTGGCGGCGATGATTTGTCGATCAACCATCTAGACCGCGTCCAGCGCCTCGTTGACGAGCCGGTCGGCGAGCTCGTTGTGCGCCCGCTTCACGTGCCGGTACTCGATCTGCTCGAACCTCCGGGCGAGCCCGCTCGCCTCGACGAACAGGGTGCGGAGCGCGGCGTTCTTCACGCGGTACTCGCCGCGCATCTGCTTGACGAGGAGCTCGGAGTCCGAGACCACCTCGAGCTCCGGCACGTGCAGCTCCAGCGCCTTCTCGAGCCCGGCGACGAGGGCCGAGTACTCGGCGACGTTGTTCGTCGCGGTCCCGATCGCGGCGCCCTCGGCGGCGAGCACGGTGCCGTCCTCCGCCTCGAGGACGAAACCGTAGGCGGCCGGCCCCGGGTTGCCGCGCGCGCCGCCGTCGGTGAACAGCCGCGCCCTCACGGGCCGACCAGCTCGTAGACGTCGAAGGCCGGCTCCTCGTACGGATGCGCCTCCCGCAGGGCGCCGACCACGTCGGCGTGCCGTTCCGCGGGGAACACCGTCTCGAGCCGGAGCTCGGGCACGCGCTCCTCCACCCCGCTCTCGCCGACCGCCGGCCGCGTGCCCTCGCCGCCGAGAAAGGTGCCCGTGCCCTCGGCGTACCACGAGCAGCGCTCGTAGTCGCCGATGCGCCCCGCGCCGGCGGCGAAGAGCGCGTCCCGAACCGCGTCGAGCGCGTTCGCCGGCACGAAGACGACGAGCTTGCGGTTCACTGGTTGTCGATCTGGGCGCGCTGCAGCTTGCCGCTGTAGTCGACGTAGACCGACTTCCATTCCGTGAACACATCGAGCGCCGCCTGGCCTGCCTCCCGGTGGCCGTTACCGGTGTGCTTCATGCCGCCGAAGGGCAGGTGGACCTCTGCACCGGTCGTGCCCGCGTTGATGTACGTGATGCCCGTTTGCAGGTCGCGCATCGCCGCGAACGCCGTGTTGACGTCACGTGTGAAGATCGACGACGAGAGCCCGTACTGCACGCTGTTCGCCGCGCGTACGGCCTCCTCGAAGCTCGCGACGGGGATCAGCGCGGTGGTCGGGCCGAAGATCTCCTCCTGCGCGATCCGCATCCCTGCCTCGACGTCGGCGAAGACGGTCGGACGGTAGTAGAAGCCCTGCCCGGACACGCGCTCCCCGCCGGTCAGGAGCTTGGCCCCCTCGTCCTTGCCGATCTCGGTGTACGAGTGGATCTTCTCGACCGCGGACTCGTTGATCACCGGGCCGATGTCGGTGTCGTCCTCCCACGGCGCGCCGATCCTCATCTTCTCGGCACGGGCGACGAGCTTCGACTGCAGCTCGCCGTACACGCCACGCTGCACGATCACGCGCGACGCGGCCGTGCAGCGCTGGCCCGCGGTGCCGAACGCCGACCAGATGATCCCGTCGACGGCAAGATCGACGTCGGCGTCGTCCATCACGATGATCGCGTTCTTGCCGCCGAGCTCGAGGTGGACGTGCTTCAGCTCGTCCGCGGCGTTCCGCGTGAGAATCACCCCGGTCTCGCGCGAGCCGGTGAACGTGATCACCGGCACGTCCGGATGGCGGACGAGCGCCTCGCCCGCCTCGCTGCCGAACCCGTGCACGATCTGGACGACGCCCTCGGGGATTCCCGCCTCGTGCAGCAGGTCGACGAAGCGCTGGGCGAGCTTGGGGGTGTCCGTCGCCGGCTTGAGGACGACCGTGTTGCCGCACACGAGCGCAGGGCACAGCTTCCACGAGGGGATGGCGATCGGGAAGTTCCACGGCGTGATCGCCCCGACGACGCCGATCGGCATGCGCACGCTCATCGCGAACTTGTCGCGGAGCTCGGAGGGCGTCGTCTGACCGAAGAGCCGGCGGCCCTCGCCGCCCATGTAGTAGCTCATGTCGATCGCCTCCTGGACGTCGCCGCCCGCCTCCGCCTTGACCTTGCCCATCTCGCGGGTCATCAGGTCGGAGAGCTCGGGCTTCGCTCCCTCCAGGAGCTGCGCGAAGCGGAAGAGCATGCTGCCGCGTTCGGGTGCCGGCACGAGCCGCCACTCCTCCCACGCAGCGCGCGCGGTCGCGACGGCGCGGTCGACCTCCTCGGCGCCGGAGCGCGGGAAGCTGTCGATCACCTCGCCCGTCGAGGGGTTCAGGGATTCGAATGTCTGGGTCACGGTCGCCATGCGGCCGATCGTAGCCGCGCGACCGCCGGGCGTGTTCTACTCCGGCGCGTCGACCGGCAGGAACGTCCCGCTGACGCGGCGGCGGCGCCGGTCGCGAAGCTCGCGACGCTCCTTGTAGGAGCCGTCCTCCTGGCCCGAGCGCCGGTCCGGGCCCTCCCGCCGGTCGAGGATCACCTCGACGTTCGGGTTCGCCCGGTAGTAGTCGACCATCTTGTCGAAGAGCTCCGTCTCGAGCTCGCGCGGGATGACGCAGTAGATCACGGCCCCTCAGTGTACGAGGATGGACGGCGAATGCCAGGGGGAATTGTCCGGGATGAGTGCTAGACGCGGGCGATGTCGGGGACGAGGCGGCCGTCGTCGCCGACGTTCGCGTTCCAGCCGGTGTACGCGCCCTCGAGCTCCGTCGGGTCGTGCCCACGCCCCTCCAGGCGGACCGGGTTGTCCGAGTCCGGCGTGACGCGGTACTGGTACCAGGAGATGTCCCAGGCGACCGTGACGACGACCTCCTGGTTGACGCCCGACAACCGGACGATCGACGCGCGCGGCAGGCCGAGCGACTTCACGATCCCGCCGACGGTCCGCCGGTACTGCGAGGCGTTGTAGAGGTCGGCGGCCTCGACGATCGCGAGCTCCTGCTCGGAGAGGCGGCGCAGGATCGGCTCCGAGACGATCCCGTCGTCGACCGTGCGCTTCTTCGTGCCGAGCAGCGTCGCCAGCAGCCCGCCGCCGCCGCGGCGGCGGCGCTCCGGCGCAACCGTCGGGCTCGTCGGCGCGCCTTCGCGGATCCAGCCCGACTCGACCGCCGCCTCCGTGCAGAGCGGGCAGACGTCGACGTAGTCCCCGCCGCCGTTCGGCGAGAACCGGATCGCCCGCTCCCCGAGGAGAAGCGTGCGCTCGCAGATGGCGCACGACCGCTCGACGGTCACGCGTGTGACGCGGCTCATGCCGAAAGGGTAGCCCCGAGCAGGCGGATTAGGCGGGAACCGCCTCCTTCTCCTTCTTCGCCGCCTCGACGAGCTTCTGGGCGATGTGCGCCGGGACCTCCTCGTAGCGGAGGAAGTGCATGTGGTAGTCGCCGCGGCCGCCCGTGAGCGAGGTGAGCGCCTGGTTGTAGGTCAGCACCTCCGCCATCGGCACCTCGGCCTTGATCGACGTCGCGCCGCCCTTCGGCTCCATCCCGAGCAGCCGGCCGCGACGCGAGTTGAGGTCGCCGTTGATCGCGCCGACCGAGTCGTCGGGCACGGTCACCTCGAGCTCCATGACCGGCTCGAGCAGCGTCGGCTGCGCTTTCTCGTAGGCGGAGCGGAAGGCGAGCGAGCCGGCGATCTTGAACGCCATCTCCGACGAGTCGACCGAGTGGTAGCTGCCGTCGACGAGCGTCACCCGCACGCCCTGGACGGGGGCGCCGGCGAGCTCGCCCTGCTGCATCGCCTCCTGGATGCCCTTGTCGACGGCGGGCCGGAAGCCCTGCGGGATCACGCCGCCGACGATCTTGTCGACGAACTCGTAGCCGACGTTGCCCTCGATCGGCTCCACCTCGATGTGGCAGTCGCCGAACTGGCCGCGGCCGCCGGTCTGCTTCTTGTAGCGGCCCTGCGCCCGGGCCCGGCCCTTGATCGTCTCGACGTACGGGACCCGCGGCGGGTGCAGCTCCATCTCGACGCCGAACCGCCTGTGGGCGCGATCGACGGCGACCTCGACGTGCATCTGGCTCATGCCGGCGAGCAGCTGCTCGCCCGTCTGCCCGTCCCGCGAGAGCCGCAGGGTCGGATCCTCCTCCGACAGGCGGCGGAGCGCCTGGGCGACCTTGTCCTCGTCGCCCTTCGTCTTCGCCGACACGGCGAAGGTCATCACCGGCTCGGGGAAGCCGAGCGGCGGGGGGTCGAGGTCGTGCTCCGCGTCGACGAGCACGTCCCCCGTCTGCACGTCCTTCAGCTTCGCGACCGCGCCGATGTCCCCCGCGCCGAAGCCGTCCGCCTTGTCGTGCTCCTTGCCCTGCAGGGTCATGAGGGAGCCGAGCCGCTCCTTCGAGTGATCGCGATGGTTGACGAGCGTCGTGTCGGGATGCACCTCGCCGGCGTACACGCGGAAGACGGAGATGCGTCCGGCGAACGGGTCGGCGACCGTCTTGAAGACGAACGCGGCGATGCTCGCGTCGGTCTCGATCGGCGAGCCCTTCTTGGCGGGGCTCGGCACGCCCTCGACGATCAGGTCGAGCAGGGCGTGAGTCCCCAGGTTCTTCGTCGCGACGCCGCAGGCGACCGGATAGATCTCGTCGCGCGTCACCGCGTTCTTCAGGGCGCCGGCGATGTCACCCGGCGGAATCTCCTCGCCGCCCAGGTAGCGCTCCATCAGCGCCTCGTCGGTCTCGACGACCGCGTCGAGCAGCTGCGTCCGGTAGTCCTCGACCGTCTCGGCGAGGTCCTCCGGGATCGGGACCGGGTCGCCCTCGCGGGCGCCGCTCGGATCCATGTACGCGCAGTTGTGGAGCAGGTCGACGACGCCGGTCAGCTCGTGCTCGGAGCCGATCGGCAGCTGGATGGCGACGCAGCGGTCGGAGAGCTGCTCCTTCGCGGCGGCGAGCGTCCGGTAGAAGTCGGCGCGCTCGCGATCGAGCATGTTGACGAAGACGACACGCGAGAGCTCCAGCTCCTCGGCGCGGTTCCAGACGCGGCTCGTGTTGACCTCGACGCCCATGACGCCGGACAGCACCACGAGGGCTCCCTCGACGACCCGCAGCGACGCGACCGCGTCTGCCTGGAAGCCGGAGTCGCCGGGGGTGTCGATCAGGTTGATCTTGCGTCCCTGCCAGTCGCACGAGGCGAGCGATGCCGACAGCGACATCTGACGTCGCTGCTCGTCCTCCTCCCAGTCGGTGACGGTCGTCCCGGCCTCGACGGTGCCCAGCCGGTTCGTCTTTCCCGCCTGGAAGAGCATGGCCTCGACGAGCGAGGTCTTGCCTGTTCCGCGGTGGCCGACGACGGCGACGTTGCGAATCTTCCCGGCTTCGATGGGCATCGGTCCTCCTGAGGCGTTCTCTGCAGGGTCGCCCGAAATCCTATGCTCGACCGCGCCCGACCGCGACGCGTCCGACTACGCGGCTTCCGTCCTGGATCTGCCAGGCGATGCGCACCGCCCGGGTTCCGCACGAGCCGGAGGCGCCCGAGCCGTCGAGCGACGTGACGGTGCCGCTGCACGACGCTCCCGAGGGGAAGCGGAGCTGCAGCGCGGATTCGCGGACGATCCCGCCGTCGACGAGCAGGTCGAGCCGGACACCCGCCCCGCCGGCGATGCCGACGACGGAGACGACCGGGTCGTTCTGCTCGACGCGGGCGGCGAGGGCGGCGCTGAACGACGCGGGGACGCCGGCGGCCGTGACCGTCGCGGTCGACCGCCGGGGCGCGTGCCCCTGCGGGACGACCGCGAGCGCGAGCACGGCCGCCCCCGCGGCGAGCCCGGTCGCCGCGATCGCCCCCGGGGCGGCCTCGCGGTGCAGACGCTGGAGGAACGCGAGCGCGACCGCTCCGGCGGACGTCGCGACGAGAGCGATGAACCACGTGTCGCGGCGGTCGGTGCCGGAGAGCAGCGCGTGGCCCGTCGAGGCGAGCCAGACGGCGATCGTCAGGTAGTGGATCCGCCGCCAGTGCCGGAAGCGAAGCCGTTTGCGCAGCGCGTTCGAGACGGCGACGGCTGCGAGCAGCTCGGCCGCGACGACGCCGAGGCCGACGGCAAACGGCCGGTAGGTCGACGTGAAGGGAACGAGGATCTGCGTGAGCCCGATCGGCACGACGCGGTCCGCGAGCAGCGCCCCGCCGTGCAGGACGAGGAAGGCACCCGTGAGGATCGCCAGGAAGCGGTGCACGTCCTGCACCGCGAAGCGCGGCCAGGTGAGCTTCGCGCGCCCTGCCATCAGCACGCCGAGGACGACCGACGTGGAGAGCAGCAGGTAGGCGACGATCCCGGCGGACCGGGCGACGTACCAGGTCGTTGCGCTCATGCGGCGAGCGGGGCCGTCAGCAGCTCGTGCCGCCAGGTCTCGTTGTGCGTGGCGGTCCCGTCGTGCGCGACGAAGCGGCCCGGCAGGCCGCGGTGGTCGAGCCAGGCCGGCCCTTCCGCGCCCCGCAGGAGCGCCGCCTTCGCAGCCACGTCGGCGATGGCGCAGGTTCGGGCCGCGACCGTGACGTCGCGCCACGGCGTCTCGGCAGGAGCGCCGGTGCGCGGGTCGATCAGGTGATGCTGCCGCACGCCGCCGCGGTACCAGGCACGGCGCCCGGTGCTGCTCGTCGCCAGCCCGCCGCGCCGGAGCGTCACCGTCTCGCCGCCGGGCAGCCCCACGGTGAGCGGAACCGTGCTCCCGATGTCGCCCCCGGCCGACACCCAGCCCGTGCCGACGAGGTCGAGCGCGTCGTCGACCGTCTTGCCCTTGACGACGCCGTTCAGGTCGAGCACGAGCGGCTCCGTGCGGAGGAGGATGCACCCGCGCAGGGAGAGCGTGTCCAGGCCCGGCACGCGCACCGGCTCGACCGCGTCGCCATCCTCGGGCAGGCAGGCGAAGTCGCGGTCGTAGCCGGCGGCGAGCATCGCACCGCCGACGGCAGGAGTCACCAGGCCGTCGGTGGCGTTCGACGCGTCGATGGAGAGGAAGAGCATCGACGCGAACTCCTCCGAGAGGAGCGTCACGCCAAGGGGGCGAGCGTTGACGCGGTTGAGCTCGGAGGATTCCCTGAAGCGGCTGAAGCGGTCGTCGCGGTCGCGGAAGAGTGCGCGGACGTCGTGGAGCGGGGCTCCGTCGGAGCAGACGACCTCACAGCCCATCGAGCGGAAGCCGTTCACGATCCGCCGCTCTGGACGGTCGGGCCGGCCGACTGCGAGGGGGCGATCGTGCCGCCGCCTCCGCCGCCGAAGAACGAGTTGCCGGACTGCTGTGCGTTCTGGAAGGCGCTCGGCGGGATCGACGCCGTGCCGGCGGTCGCACCCGAGCTCGAGCCCGGGTGCGCAGCGCGCACGAGCAGCCCGAGGCCCGCGAAGGCGGCCGCCGCCGCCACGCCGATGACGTAACGGCTCGTGCGCACGCGCCGGCGCGCTTCCTCGACACGCGATGACGCCTCGTCCATGGCCGTAGGCTCCCCGGGGGCCCTAAGCGGAGGCTAAGACGAACCTGGGAATCCGTTGAGTCTTTCGTGAAGGATCGAGGAGCCTCTTAGGCGCGCGCGGCGGCGCCGGCCAGCCGTGCCTTCAGACGCAGGATCGCCTTCGTGTGGAGCTGCGAGACCCGCGACTCGGTGACGCCGAGCACCTCGCCGATCTCCCGAAGCGGCAGCTCCTCGTAGTAGTAGAGCGTGACGACGAGCTTCTCCCGCTCGGGTAGGCGCGCGATCGCCTCGGCCAGCGTCTCCCGCATCTCGGTCTCGTCCAGCGCCTCCGCCGGCTTCGGCCCGCTCGTGTCCTCGATCGTGTCGAGCAGCGAGATCTGATCGCCCTCGCCCGAGACCGACCAGAGCTCGTCGAGCGCCGCGATCGACGACCGGGAGATGTCGGAGAGCGACTCCTCGAGCTCGTCCAGGGTGATCCCGAGCCTCTTCGCGATCTGGTCGTCGGTGGGCGCCGTGCCCAGCTTCGCCTCGAGCTCGGCGATCGCGCGCTCGATCTGGCGGGCCCGAGCCCGCACCGACCGCGGCACCCAGTCGAGGGCGCGCAGCTCGTCGATGATCGCGCCCTTGATGCGGGCGATCGCGTACGTCTCGAACTTGATGTCGCGCTCCGGGTCGTATCGCTCGATCGCGCTGATCAGGCCGAGCAGGCCGTAGGAGACGAGGTCGCCGTCGTCGACGTGCGCGGGCAGGCCGGAGCCGAGCCGGCCGGCCACGTACTTGACGAGCGGCGCGTACGTGAGGATGAGGCGCTCGCGCAGCGCCTTGTCCTGTGTCCGGCGGTACTCCAGCCACAGGGCGCGCATGTCGTCCCCGTTCACGCAGGGAGAATACGACTTACGAGCGCTTTCTCCTCAGTAGTGACGCGACGAGCGTGCCCATCCACGCGGCGAGCACCGCCGCGGCGGCCGCGATCGGCCACTCCGAGGCAGCCCCCGCCCACACCGCGATTCCGGCGAAAGCGACGGTGATGACGGAGAAGAGCGCCGCCAGCGGCACCGGCTGATGCTAGCCGTCCTCGAGTGCCGCTTCCCGTTCCCCTTCGTCCTCGCCGTAGCCCTTTCCCTCCTGCTCCTCGAGCAGGTCGTCGTCGTCCGGGCGGTCTTCTTCGATCGTGCTCATGGCCGGGTCCTGCCCCGGATCGGCCGGTTCAATCATTTGCACGGACCTGGAAGAAAACCGGCTCCCCGTTCGTCTGTGTAGGTGCGACAGGGTGCGAAGGGGCGGGCCGCGACCACCAGGGTGGGGAGAGTGTTTCGGTGGCCGCGGCCCCCTTCGCGACGTTCGCAGCTCCGGGCCGCACCGGCGCGGTCGGGCATCGCGACTACACTGCGAGCGCAACCCAGGGGCGTGGCGCAATTGGTAGCGCACCGGTCTCCAAAACCGGGGGTTGCAGGTTCGAGTCCTGTCGCCCCTGCTCGTCCGCCGGGCCGGCTTCACCCGCCGGGCTGGCGCCCGGCGAATCCCGTCACCGCCGCGTCACGGCTCCTGCTCCCCCCGCTCCGCGAGCCTCGGAGCCGACCTCCCACCCGGCCCGGACGGCCTGCCCGGAAGCACTCAGACGGGGGTTTCCGTCCGACGCTTCCGACCCGTGGGCGGGTCTCTATGCTCGCGCGCGTGGGCAAGCCCCCGGTCTCCCCGTATCCGCCGGATCTTCCCGACGGCGCCGAGCCCGCCCGCGAGCTCGTCGACCTGGTGGATACCGTCGCCGAAGGTCTCGACTGGGCGAATCGACGAGCGCGCGGGGTCGTACTGCGGCGGGCGGAGGTGCGCGGGTGCCGTCTGACCGGGAGCGAGCTGGCCGAGGCGACGCTCGCCGACGTGACCTTTGCCGATTGCCGTCTCGACCTCGTCGGGCTCCGGATGGCCGAGCTCGAGCGGGTCGTCTTTCGCGACTGCCGGATGGCCGAATGCGACCTCTACGAGACGTCGCTCACGGACGTCCTCTTCGAGCGCTGCGAGCTGCGAGAGGCGACGTTCAGCGGGGCACGGCTCAGCCGGGTCGAGTTTCGCGGCTGCGATCTCACCGGGCTGCGCGGCGTCGACGCGCTCCGTGGTGCGCGCATTCCCTGGAGCGACGTGCTCGAGAACGCGCCGCTCTTTGCAGCCGCGCTCGGCGTGGAGATCGTCGACCGATGAATGTCACCTGTTCGTCGGCTGCCCGTTCCCGGCCTTCCTGTTCGCGGGCTGCTGCGCTCCGCTCGGGAGCTGCTCGGTCGCCGTCACGTTCCCGTTCGCGTCGAGCGTGCGAATCGCCGCGACGTCTCCGGCGGGCAGGTCGGTCGTCGAGGCGAACAGGTTGTTCTCGACGGACGTCGAGTCGAGCACGGTGCGCTCCGGCGCCCTGCGCCTGACGTACGCGCGGACCGCCTGCTCGTGCTCCGCGTAGATCTCCTCGAACCGCTGCATCCACTCCACCTATGTCGCGAGAGGCGCGCGCGTTACAGGGCGGGTGCGAGCCCGAGCTTACGTGCCGGCGAGCAGCTCGTCGGCCGACCGCACGTCTGCGTAGCCGTCGGCGAGCGCGGCGAGGAACGCGCCGTGCACCGCGTGCGCCGGGATCGTCTCGCCTGCGAACTCGAGGTCGGGCGCCGCACACGCATCCTGGACGACCGTCGCCTCGAAGCCGAGATCGACCGCGGCCCGCACGGTCGCATCGACGCACATGCTCGTCATCATCCCGCAGACCACCACGTGGTCGACGCCCCCCGCACGCAGGTCCTGCTCGAGCGACGTCTCGAGGAAGGCGTTCGGGTGCGCCTTCCGGACGACCGGCTCGGCCGCGAGCGGCGCGACGCTCTCGTGGATCTCGACACCGGGGGTTCCGGGCCGCATGAACACCGCGTCGGGCGCGTCCCAGACGTGCTGGACGTGCACGACCGCCTCGCCGCCGTCGCGAAACGCGCCGAGCACCCGCCGGGCGGCGGCCGCGGCCTCCTCCGGGGCGACGAGCGGGTGGGCGCCGCCCGGAAAGTAGTCGTTCTGGATGTCGACGATGACGAGGGCGCGGCTCATCGGCCCGCCAGACGATACCGGCCGGTCAGAGGCGCAGCAGGGCGTTGCCGGTCGTGTTCGAGATCCACCGGTGATGGAACGCCGGCAGCACGACGATCGGCCCGTTCCCGAGGTGCCTGCGGGCGACGACCCGCATGGCGGCCGGATCCACGACGTCGACCTCGTTCGCGTCGATGCACGGCACCCAGAGCCTTCCCGCGACGATCGCCGACCCGAGCGGGTTCCGCGCGACCTTCACCCGGCCCAGGACGCGGAGCGTCTTCGCATCGACGCGGGCGATGACGTTCGACTCCTGCGAGACGTAGAGCGATCCGCGGAACCCGGTGATCCAGTCGGCGCCGTCGAGCTTCACGGTGCCGGTGATGCGGTTCGAACGCGGATCGATCCGGACGACCTTGCCGAGCGTGTGGTCGCTGACCCAGATCGCGCCCTGGTAGGCGGCGAGGCCGTTCGGCTCGACCCCCACCTTGATCGTCTTCACGACCTTCCCGCCCGTGACACGCGAGACCGTGCCGTCGCCGGCGTTCGAGACCCACGCCGAGCCGAAGCCCCACGCGACGTCGTACGGCTGGAGCCCGACGCGGACGGTCGCCGTCACCTTGCTCGTCCTCGTGTCGATGCGCGCGACGGTGCCGCTGACGTTGCCCACGGCCCACACCGCGCCGGGCGCCGAAGCGAGGTTGAAGATCCGCGCGCCCGCAGTCACCCGCGCCACCACCTTCCCCGTCGCCGGGTCGAGCCGCAGCACGTCCCCCGAGCTGAGGCCGCCCACCCACACGCTGCCGCCGCCGGCGGCGAGCCCGTAGGTGACCTCGCCGACCGGCACTCTCACCGGCGCCGCGACGGCGAAGGCAACGGCGAGGGATGCCGAGAGCAGCTTCATCGAGCCCATTGTGCGCGACGGACGTGCCGCCCGGGCTCTCCTGACAACTGCAGAGCGGCACGTGTCGCTGCTTCAAGGCGGCTGTCCGTACCGCCGATAGAGGGCACGCAGCCGGTTTCGGTTGCGGCCGGCTAGAGGACGTACTCCCAGCCGGGCTGCCAGCGGAACGGCGTCTCCGCGAGCTCCTCGAGCGTGCGGTCGTGGACGCGCTGCTCCAGCGCCCAGCGGGTCGCGATGTGGCCGATCACGACGATCCGCTCGCCGTCGTGGGCCGCGGCGAGGTCGTCCAGGAACGTCGTCACCCGCGCGACCGCCTCGCTCCAGCTCTCGCCGCCGGGCCATGGCTCGTGGAGCCTCCGGCGGCGCTCCGCCTCGAGCCGCGCGCGCGGCATGCCGTTCAGCTCGCCGTAGTCGCATTCGCGCAGCCGCCAGTCGACGAGCACCGGGATCCCGGAGCCGGCAAACGCGATCTCGGCCGTCTCGACCGCTCGATGGAGGTCGGACGAGAAGACGGCGTCGACGCCGTCGTCCCGCCGGCGAAGGCCGAGCTCGACCGCCTGTCCGCGCCCGGTGTCCGACAGCCGGCCGCCGTTCCAGCCCGTCGCGACGCCGCGCTCGTTGTCCTCGCTCGTCGCGTGAGTCTCGAAGACGACGCCGACGCCCATGCGGCGAGGCTACCTCCGGATGAGAGACGCGTGAACGTCGCGCTGCGGCGCGCCGCCGCGCACCGCACAATGTGCGGCGATGCGGATCCTGATCGTCGAGGACGAGCCGAAGCTCGCGGCACTCGTCGCACGCGCGCTGCGCGAGGAGGGCCACGCGGCCGACATCGCCGGCAACGGCGAGGACGCTCTGTGGATGGCGGACGCAGCCCCGTACGACGCGATCGTGCTCGACGTGATGCTGCCGGGCGTCGACGGGTTCGAGGTGGTCCGGCGGCTGCGCGCACAGCGCCTCTGGACGCCGGTCCTGCTCCTGACGGCGCGCGACGCGGTCCAGGATCGAGTCGGCGGTCTCGACGCCGGCGCCGACGACTACCTCACGAAGCCCTTCTCGTTCGAGGAGCTCCTCGCTCGGATCCGCGCCATCGTGCGCCGCGGGCCGGTCGAGCGCCCCACGACGCTCGAGGTCGGGGAGCTGCGCCTCGACCCGGCCGCGCACCGTGTCTGGCGGGGCGAGGTCGAGATCGAGCTCTCCTCGCGCGAGTTCGCGCTGCTCGAGCTCTTCATGCGCAATCCGGGCCAGACGCTCACTCGCGTGCAGCTCCTCGACGGCGCCTGGGACATGTCGTTCGAGAGCCGGTCGAACATCGTCGACGTGTACATGCGCTACCTCCGCGAGAAGGTCGACCGCCCGTTCGGCAAGCGCGCGATCGAGACCGTGCGCGGCGTCGGGTACCGGCTGCGCGAGGACGGCGGCGGGTAGGCGGATGGGCCGCATTTCCATCCGCCTCCGGCTGACGCTGCCCTTCGCGCTCGCGATGGCCGGGGTGCTGGCCGCGATGGGCGTGTTCATCTACCTCCGTGTGGGAGGGGCGCTGCTCGCGTCGGTCGACACGAACCTCCTCGCCCAGGTGCGGGAGGCGGCTGCGAACGCGCAGGGCGGCCATCCGCTGATCGACCCCGACGCGAGCGAGGGGCCGGTCGTCGCCGCCGTCGAGCGGCCGGACGGTCACGTGCTCACATCCTCACCGGCCGGGCTCGCCTCGATCCCGTTGCGCGGCCGGACGCGCTACACGACCCACCTGACCGGGCTCGACGGGCAGTGGCGTGTCGCAGAGCTGCCCTCGTCGATCGGCCCCGACAAGGTCACGGTGGTCGTCGCCCGGTCGCTCGCGGCGCGCCACGAGACGCTCGATCACCTCGGGCGCGAGTTCCTGCTCGCAGCTCCGGCGGCGCTGCTGCTCGCCGTGCTCGCCGGGTACGGGCTGGCCGCCGCGGCGCTGCGCCCGGTCGAGGCGATGCGCCGTCGCGCCGCGTCGATCACCGCGCACGAGCCGGGCCGCCGGCTGCCGGTGCCCGCCGCCCGCGACGAGGTGCACGCGCTCGCCGTGACGCTGAACGACATGCTCGACCGGCTCGAGGCCGCGTTCGAGCACGAGCGCCGCTTCCTGAGCGACGCGAGCCACGAGCTCAGAACGCCGCTCGCCCTCCTGCGCGCGGAGCTCGATCTGGCGCTGCGGCGGCCGCGCTCGCGGGAGGAGCTCGAGAGCGCCCTCCATTCGGCGGCCGAGGAGACCGAGCGGCTGACCCGGCTCGCGGAGGACCTGCTGCTGCTCGCACGGGCAGACCAGGGACGGCTGCCGATCCGCGCCGAGCGCCTCGACGCGGCGCAGGTGCTCGACCGCGTGCGCGAGCGCTTCTCGCTGCGCGCCCGCGAGCTCGGCCGTGACATCCGGGTCGAGGCAGGCGACGACATCGCCCTCGACGCGGACTCTCTCCGCGTCGAGCAGGCGCTCGGCAACCTCGTCGACAACGCGTTCGAGCACGGCGCGGGCGCAGTCGCCCTGCGGACACGCCTCCAGAACGGAGCGGTGGAGCTTCACGTCACCGACCAGGGCCCCGGCTTCCCCGACGCGTTCCTCGACCGCGCCTTCGACCGCTTCAGCCGCGCGGACGACGCCCGAAGCGCCGGCGGCACCGGGCTCGGCCTCGCGATCGTCGACCTGATCGCGCGTGCGCACGGGGGCGACGCGGGCGTTGCAAACGCCCCCGGCGGCGGCTCGGACGTGTGGATCTCGCTGCCGCGGGCGTCGTAGTCCGGCGCTCATACGCATCTCATTCGAGCCGCGCATCGTGAGGACATGCGCAAGGACGTCCAGCGAGCGATCGCCGCACGCGATGCCGCCTTCGCGCGCATCCGCCTCGTCACGGGTGTCGCCGTCGCGGCCGGCGTGGCGCTGACCGGCGCGTTCGCGGCGCTCGCGGCCGGCGCGACCCACCTGCGGAAGACGGTCGTCACGACGACCCATGTCGCTCCTCGGCCCAAGCCCGCCAAGCACACGCAGGCGCCGGTCTCCGCCCCCGCTCCCCCGCTCGTCTCGGCCGGCGGGTCGGCGTCCGAGACGCCCCCTCCGGCAGCGCCCTCCACCTCCTACTCCGCGCCCACACCCACACCGGCACCACCCGTCGTCGTCTCCGGCGGGTCGTGATCTGAGATGACCAGCAAGACCGCGCTGTGGTACCTGACGCGCGGGAGCGGCGTCGTCGCCCTCGTGCTGCTCACCGCGGCGGTGTTGCTCGGCGTGCTCGCGTCGCTGCGCGTGCGCGGTGAGCGCTGGCCGCGCTTCGCGGTCGGATCGCTCCACCGGAACCTGACGCTGCTCTCGATCGTCTTCGTCGCGCTCCACGTCGTCACGACGGTCGCCGACGGCTACGCGCCGATCGGGCTGAAGGACGCGATCATCCCCTTCGCGTCGCCGTACCGGCCGCTCTGGCTCGGTCTCGGGGCCGTGGCGTTCGACCTGCTGCTCGCGCTCGTGGTCACGAGCTATCTCCGCCATCGCATCGGCGCGCGGGCCTGGCGCGGAATCCACTGGCTCGCCTACGCATCCTGGCCGGTCGCCCTCCTCCACGCGTTCGGAACGGGCAGCGACGCCCGGTCGGGCTTCCTCGTCGCAGCCGGAGCCCTCTGCCTCGTGGCGGTCGCGCTCGCGGTCGTCGCGCGGGTCGCCGTCGGCGGCGGGCTGCCCGGCCCCAGGCTGGGAGGCGCCGTCGCGGCCCTCGCGGTCCCGCTCGCGCTCGTCGTCTGGTACGAGAGCGGGCCGGCGAAGCTCGGCTGGGCGAAGCGCGCGGGCACGCCCACGCATCTGCTCGCCTCCGCCCGCACGACCTCGACCGGGCATACGGTGCTGACGAGCGCGTCCAGCACCGTGTCCCCGCCACGATCGTTCAGCTCGTACGCAAGCGGCACGATCACGCAGAGCGAGAGCGCCGACGGAGGCGTGCACGTCGTCATCAAGCTCAGGCTCGCGGCCGACCCGCACGGGGCGCTGCGCATCGACCTCCGTGGCCTCCCGAGCGAGGGCGGCGGCGTGGCGATGAGCGCAAGCGGTGTGTCGTTCGTCCCGGCGACGACACGCGCGACCTACTACGGCAGCGTGACCGCGCTCGACGGAGACCGCGTCGGCGCCACCGTCACGGACGCGGCGGGCGACCGGCTGGATCTGACGATCGGCCTCTCGATCGACCGTGCGTCCGGGACCGCGTCCGGGATCATCGACGCGGGCTCCTCGAGCGGTGGCTCGGGATGACCGCAACCGCATCGGGCCGCACCGCGCCTGCCCCCGCCGGCGTGGCCCGTCTTCTCGCCGGAGTGGGCGGCGCACCGACGCTCGACCGGCATCTCGCGCTGTACGGGCCGCTCCCCCGGCGGCGCGACCTGATCGAGACGATCGAAGCGGCGGCACTCCACGGCCGGGGCGGAGCCGGCTTCCCGACGGCGGTGAAGCTCGCAGCCGTCGCCCGCGCCACGAGCCGGCCGATCGTCGTCGCAAACGGCGCCGAGGCGGAGCCGACGAGCAAGAAGGACCGGGCGCTCCTCCGCGTCGCGCCGCACCTCGTCCTCGACGGCGTCTCGCTCGCGGCCGACGCCGTCGGCGCGCGCGAGGCGCTCGTGGCGGTGTCCCGTCCGGCTCCCGAGCTCGTCGCCGCCGCCGGAGAACGGCTGCGCAACCGGGTCGACCGCGTGGAGGTCGAGGTCAAGATGGTTCCCCATCGCTTCGTCACCGGCGAGGAGACCGCGCTCGTCCGTGCGCTCGAGGACCGCCCCGCCAAGCCCACCCTGAAGCCTCCGTACCCGTTCGAGCGCGGGGTCGGCGGCGCGCCGACGCTCGTCCAGAACGTCGAGACGCTCGCCCACATCGCGCTCATCGCGCGCTTCGGCGCGCCCTGGTTCGGCACGGGCACCGCCCTCGTCACCCTGAGCGGCGCCGTCGCGCAACCGGGCGTGCACGAGATCGCCCTCGGCTCGACGCTCGCCGAGGCGGTGCAGTCCTCCGGCGGCCTCGCCGCACCCGTCGCCGCGTACCTCGTCGGCGGCTACTTCGGCCGCTTCGTCGCCGCCGCGGACGCCGCCGCCCTGCGCCTGACGCCCGACGTGCTGGGCGCGGGCGCGCTCGTCGCGATCCCGTCGTCGACCTGCATCGCGGCCGAGGTCGCCGCGGTCGTCCGCTACCTCGCCGGCGAGAGCGCGGGCCAGTGCGGCCCGTGCATCCACGGTCTCGCGGCGATCGCCGACACGCTCGACGTGAGCCGTCGCGGCGACCGCCGCGCCGAGGTCTCGCGCCTCGCCGGCCTCGTCAACGGGCGCGGAGCCTGCAGGCACCCGGACGGCGTCGCGCGCCTCGTGTCCAGTGCGCTCGAGGTCTTCGCCGACGAGTACGCCCGCCACGCCGGCCATCGCGGCTGCGGCCGCCGCTTCGAGCGCGTGCTCGCGGTCCCGGGACGGAAGACCCGATGAGCGACCGCCGCCCCGTGCTGCGCGTCGACCCGATCGCGTGCGAGGGCCACGGCCTGTGCGCGGAGCTGTTCCCGGAGTGGATCGCCCTCGACGACTGGGGCTACCCGATCATCGACGGGAGCCCGGTGCCGGACGAGCTCGAGGACCACGCCCGGCGCGCCGTCACCGAGTGCCCGACGAACGCGCTTCGCCTCATGGCCGCGCGTGCCGCTGCGGCGCGCCGCTAGCTCAGCAGATCCGCGGCAGCGGGTCGCCGACGAGCAGGTCGAGCACCCGCCGTCCGCCGAACGCGGTCTCGACGAGCACGAGCCCCGGCGGCTCGGCTCGGACCTCCCCCACCTCGACCGCCTGCTCGCAGCCCGGCACCACGCGCATCGCCGCGAGCGCCGCCTCGGCAGCCTCGGGAGCGACGAACGCGACGAGCGTCCCCTCGTTCGCCACGTAGAGCGGATCGATGCCGAGGATCTCGCAGGCGCCCACGACCGGCTGGTCGACCGGCACCGCAGCCTCACGGACGAGCATCGCCGTCCCGGAGGACCGCGCGAGCTCGTTCAGCACCGAGGCGACGCCGCCGCGTGTCGCGTCCCGGACGCAGCGCAGCGACTCGCCCGCCGCGCCGAGCAGCGCATCGACGGCGGGCCAGAGCGACCGTGTGTCGGAGCGGACCTCCGCCGCGAGCTCGAACTCGCCGCGCGCGAGCATGATCGCGACGCCGTGCGCGCCCACCGGCCCGGAAAGCAGGATGCGGTCGCCGGGGCGGGGCGCGGCCGGATCGAGCCTGCCCCGCGGGTCGAGCTGCCCGAGCCCGGTCGTGCAGACGTACATGCCGTCGCAGCGGCCGCGCTCGACCACCTTCGTGTCGCCCGCGACGACGCGAACGCCGGCGGCCTCGGCGGCACGGGCGGCCGCGTCGACCTCGTGCCGGAGCTCGTCGGCGGGGAGGCCCTCTTCGAGGATGAGCGAGAGCGTCAGCGCGAGCGGCCGGGCACCGGCGACCGCCAGATCGTTGACGGTGCCGTTCACGGCCAGCTCTCCGATGGAGCCGCCCGGAAAGCGCAGCGGCTTGACGACGAAGCTGTCCGTGGTGAGCGCGAAGCCGTCGACGGCCGCAGCGTCGGCGAGGGTCTCCAGGCCGAACGCCGGCGCGAGAAGCCCCTCGATCAGCGTCAGCGTCGCCCTCCCGCCCGCTCCGTGCGCCATCGTGATGCGCTCGTCGCGGAACCGCGCGGGCCTCGCCCGCACCCGCTCGATCAGCTCGAGCGCCTCGCGCTCCCGGCTGCTCACACCGTCTCCCGCTCACGTGCGACGCGGCCGAAGTTGTAGTAGGCGGCGCAGGCGCCTTCGCTCGAGACCATGCACGTGCCGATCGGGCGCTCGGGCGTGCAGGCCGTGCCGAAGACCGTGCACTCCCACGGCTTGATCGCGCCCTTCAACACCTCCCCGCACTGGCACGCCTGCGGGTCCGCCACCCGCACGCCGGGAACGGCGAAGCGCAGCTCGGAGTCGAAGTCGGCGAACGCGGCGCTCAGCTTCAGACCGCTGCGCGCGATGACTCCGAGCCCG
This sequence comes from uncultured Thermoleophilia bacterium, assembly GCA_963784765.1. Classification (GTDB taxonomy): domain Bacteria; phylum Actinomycetota; class Thermoleophilia; order Gaiellales; family Gaiellaceae; genus PALSA-600. Next base: position 55,169 of record CAWASP010000014.1, on the reverse strand, counting down.
CGCCACTCGAAGTGCGGGCGCAGCTCGAACACCTCGTCGAGCGCCGCGAGGGCCTGCGGGTTGCCGTCGTACGGCACGACTCGCGTGTACTGGTTCTCCACCTCGCAGCGCTCCTCGGCGAGCTGCCGCAGGACGAGCCGCAGAGACTGCAGCATGTCGAGCGGCTCGAAGCCCGAGATCACGATCGGCTTGCCGTACTCGGCAGGGATGAACTCGAACGCGCGCGCGCCGACCACGGTCGACACGTGCCCGGGACCGATGAAGCCGTCGAGCTGGAGGTCGGGCGAGTCGAGCAGCGCCCGCAGCGGCGGCACGACCGTCACGTGGTTGCAGAAGACGGAGAAGTTCGGCAGGCCCTCGGCCTTCGCGCGCAGCAGCGTCAGCGCGGTCGACGGCGAAGTGGTCTCGAAGCCGATCGCGAAGAACACGACCTCGCGGTCCGGGTTCTCGCGCGCGATCCGCAGCGCGTCGAGCGGCGAGTAGACCATCCGCACGTCCGCGCCCTCAGCCTTGGCCTCGAGAAGGGTTCCATCCCCGCCGGGGACGCGCATCATGTCGCCGAAGCAGGTGAAGATGACCTCGGGCCGACGCGCGACCGCGATCCCGTCGTCCACCCGGCCCATCGGGATCACGCAGACCGGGCAGCCCGGCCCGTGGACGAACTCCACGTTCTCGGGCAGCAGGTCGTCGATCCCGTACTTGTAGATCGTGTGCGTGTGGCCGCCGCACACCTCCATCACCTTGTAGTGCCGGCCCGGCTCGACCGAGGCGAGGATCTCCGCGGCCAGCGCCCGGCCGAGCGCGCCGTCGCGGAACTCGTCGACGAACCTCACGGGCCGAGCCTCACGAGCGCCACGCCGGCGTGCACGAGCACCTCGTCGCCCGGCTCGACCGGGCCGATCAGGTCGGCGAGCACCTCGACCCCGCCGTCGCAGACGACCGAGTCGCCCCGCACTTCGCGCACGGTCATCCGCACGCCCTCGTCGGCGCACGTGACGCAGTGGGCGGGCTCGCCCGTCACGGCGCGCTCGCCTTCAGCTCCTCGAGCTCCTGCTCGTACGCCTCGCCCATTCGCTGCAGGAGCGCGAGCGTCGCCTGCGCTTCCTCCTCGTCGACCTTCGCGAGCGCGAACCCGACGTGGATCAGCACCCAGTCGCCGGGCGCGACGGGGTCGAGCAGGCCGACGTTGACGCTCCGGACGACGCCGGAGATGTCGACGTCGGCAAGGAGCTTCTCGTCGGTGAGCCCGACGACGCGGCCGGGGATCGCGAGACACATCGCATCGAGTATCCCCGCGGGAATGCCCGGTCGCCTTCGTAGTTTGCCGCACGCCCGGGCGGGAGTCCTCGTGGATGATGGCCGGGTGCAGCGCCGTCTGCGGATCAGGGTGCACGGGGTCGTCCAGGGGGTCGGGTTCCGGCCCTTCGTCTACGGGCTCGCCGTCCGGCACGGCCTCGCCGGCTTCGTTCTGAACGACGGCGAAGGCGTCCTCGTCGAGGCGGAGGGCGGCGACGACGCGCTCGAGGCGTTCGTCCGGGGGCTGCGTGAAGAGGCTCCGCCGCTCGCGCGCGTCGACGGCGTCGCCTCCGAGCCCGTCGAGGCTGCCGGCGGCGGCGCCTTCGAGATCCGCGTCAGCGCGGCGACCGGCCGCACCGCGCTCATCCCTGCGGACGTCGCAACCTGCGACGACTGCCTGCGCGAGCTCTTCGACCCTGCCGACCGCCGCTACCGCTACCCGTTCACGAACTGCACGCAATGCGGCCCGCGGTTCACGATCGTGCGCGGCGTCCCCTACGACCGGGCGCTCACGACGATGGCCGGCTTTCCGCTCTGCGACGACTGCCGCCGCGAGTACGAGGACCCACTCGACCGCCGCTTCCACGCCGAGCCGGTGTGCTGCCCGGTCTGCGGCCCGCAGCTCTCGCGACCGCTCGAGGAGGCTGTGTCGCTGCTCCGCGGCGGCGCGGTCGTCGCCGTCAAGGGCCTCGGCGGCTACCACCTCGCCTGTCTCGCGGAGGACGAGGACGCCGTCGCGCGGCTCCGCTCTCGCAAGCTCCGCGAGGACAAGCCGTTCGCGGTGATGACCTCCGCCCCGCACGCCCTGGTCGAGCTCGACGCCGAGGAGGAAGCGCTGCTCGCGTCGCGCGTGCGCCCGATCGTGCTTGCCCGGCGACGACCGGATGCGGGCGTCGCGCCGTCGGTGGCGCCCGGCACGGAGTGGCTCGGGGTCATGCTCCCGTACACGCCGCTCCACCACCTGCTGCTGCACGACGTCGGCGCGCCGCTCGTCATGACGAGCGGCAACCGCTCGGACGAGCCGATCGCGTTCGACGACGGCGACGCGCGGGAACGGCTCGGGGCGATTGCGGACGCGTTCCTGGCCCACGACCGTCCGATTCACCGCCGCTGCGAGGACTCGGTGGCGCGGCGCGAGTTCCCGGTGCGCCGTTCGCGCGGGCTCGTTCCGGAGGCGCTGCCGCTGCCGGTGGCCGCGCCGCGCCCGCTCCTGGCCGCCGGCGCCGAGCTGAAATGCACGTTCTGCGTCGTGCGTGGCGGCGACGCGTTCTGCTCGCCGCACCTCGGCGACCTGGACACCGAGGAGGCCTATAGCGCCTACCGTGCCGACCTCGCGCTCTACCTGGAGATGCTGGGCGTGGACGTCGAGGTGATCGCGCACGACCTGCATCCGGAGTACCTGGCGACGAAGTGGGCGCTCGAGCAGGACGCAGAGCTCGTCGGCGTGCAGCACCACCACGCGCACGCTGCCTCGTGTCTCGCCGAGCACGGGGAGACCGGCCCGGCGCTCGCACTCGTCTTCGACGGCACCGGCTTCGGCACCGACGGGACGCTCTGGGGCGGCGAGCTGTTGCGCTGCGACCTCGGCAGGTTCGAGCGGGTCGCGCACCTCGCACCCGTGCCGCTCCCGGGTGGCGAGGCGGCCGTCCGGCAGCCGTGGCGCGTAGCCGCGTCCTACCTGGAGCAGGCGGGCCGTCCGGTGCCGTGGGGGCGCTGGCAGCAGGTACGCGTGAGCCTCGCCGCGAACGCCCCGCTCGCGTCGGGCATGGGCCGGCTCTTCGACGCGGTCGCGGCGCTGCTCGGCGTCCGCGACGAGGTGACCTACGAGGGGCAGGCCGCGATCGAGCTCGAGCAGCTGGCCGGTTCGACCGTGGCGCGGCCGTGGGAGTGGCGGTTCGGTGACGGGGCGGCGCTCGTGGCGCGGGTGCACGACGAGCTCGCGGCCGGGCGCACCCGCGAGGAGCTGGCCGCCGCGTTTCACGAGACGGTGGCTGCGGCGGCGGCCCAGGCGTGCGAGGAGGCGGCCTCGCCACGAACGGTCGTCCTGTCGGGCGGCACGTTCCAGAACCTGCGCCTCCTGCGCGCGACGACCGCGCGCCTCGAGTCGTCGGGCTTTCGCGTGCTCGCCCACCGGCGCATACCGCCGAACGACGGCGGCATCAGCTACGGCCAGGCAGCCGTCGCCGCGTGGCAGTCGGCGCAAGGCTGACAGCAGACTGCCCTTTCGTCACCCGGCCGGCCGCGACGTGTCCCTTGGCCAGACCAGGGTCACGAAACACCCACGAATGCTCCACAGGTCGTCGGCAGGCGCACCCATTCCGCGGTCTTCAGCGGCGCACGTGCAACGACGTGCCCGATCGCCGCGCGTCCCGAACGGCCGCGTCCCTTGGTCAGACCAGGGTGACGGAAGCGTCGCGAACGCGCCGCAGGCGTCCGGTTCGCCCTCGGCCGCGTTGGTGGCGAAGACGCTTGGGAGACGAGCTGGATCAGCGGGCGAGCGCCGCCGGGCGCTCCGCCCGGCGGTACTCGACGCGGTAGCCGAGCTTCCGCGGCACCTCGAGCAGCCGGCCGAGGTCGAGGTCGATGCGAGCACCCGCCTTCTCGGTCACCTCGTCCTCGATCGGCAGGTCGAAGTCGTCCGCGCCGTAGGCGAGCGCGCGGAAGGCATCCTCGTTCAGCGTCAGCACCGAGGTCCGCACATGCCTGACGTTGTCCAGGAAGATCCGCGACAACGCGATATGCCGCCAGTACTCCCGCGGCGCGATCTCCGTTCCTCCGAAGGCGGTGCCGTACGGCTTGTACGTCCAGCAGAGGAACGAGAAGAGCCCGTCGTAGCCGTCGCGGAGGCACTCGTCCTGAAAACGGCGCGTGCGGTCGAGGTGCTCGAGCCGCTCCTCGAGCGTCTCGTCGAAGCCGATCACCATCGTCGCGGTCGTGCGCATCCCGCTCTCGACGATCGCGCGCTGCGCCGCGAAGTAGTCGCTGACGAGGTACTTGAACTTGGCGTGCCGCCGGCGGAAGTCCTCCGTCAGGATCTCGCTCCCGCCGCCCGTCACCCAGTGCACGCCGGCGTCGCGCAGACGCGCGGCCGCGTCGGCATAGGAAAGCCCGGCTCGATCGGCGAGGTACAGGAACTCCGCGATCGTCAGCGCGTAGAACTCGACCCGGTCGCCGTACCGCTCGCGCACCGACGCGAACAGGTCGCAGTAGTAGTCGAGCGGGAGCTTCGGGTTGAAGCCGCCGTTGAAGCCCACCAGGTCGCCGCCCGCCTCGAGCAGCCCGTCGATCTTCGCGAACACGTCCTCGCGCGAGAGCACGTAGCCGCCCTCCTGGTTCGGCAGGACGTAGAACGCGCAGTAGTCGCACTGGGCGACGCACACGTTCGTGTAGTTGATGATCCGCATCACCATGTAGGTGGCGCGGTCGGGCTCGTGGTAGCGCGCACGCACCTCCTGGGCGAGCGCCTGCAGCTCCTCGTCGGACGCCTCGTGCCAGAGCCGGCGCGCCTCGTCGACCGAGATGCGCCCCGTCACGCCGGCACCGCCTCCGGCTCGAGCATGTCCATGAACGAGCTGACCGAGAACACTGCGTTGCCGGCACCGGCGACGCCGTAGCCGGGCGGCGGCCGGAGGCCGTGCCGCTCGAGCGTCTCACGGTAGGTCTCGAGCAGCCGGATGTGGTACTCGAGCGGCGCCCCGTCCGGGTTGTCGCGGCCGAGCGGCGTCGTCGGCTCCGGGCACCACGTCGTGAACCGCGGCGTGATGCCGCGGCTCATGAAGAAGTCGAGGCCCTCGCCGGTCGACCGGATCGCGTCCTCGACGCGCTCGAACCCGAACGGCCGCGCCATCTCGACGCCGGCGACGAAATTCGGGATCACGTGCCGCGGCCCGAACACCTCGGCCGCGTCGAGGATGCGCCGGTGCCATTCGCCGCGGCCGACGTAGCGCTCCTTGCCCGGGCAGATGATCGAGAAGAGCCGCGCATCCCAGACCTCGTAGTTCGGGTGGTAGATGCGGATGCCGTAGTCGTGGTAGCGCTGCACGTCCTCGCGCGGCAGCGCCTGCGCGACCACCTTGCCGAGCCAGCGGCCCGGGAAGCGCTCCTCGATCGCCTCGGCGTAGCGGCCGTAGAAGTCGGCCTCGGCGAGCCCGTCGACCTTCGACGTGACCGAGCCGCCGGTGAGGGTGTAGGCCTTGCTCGCCTTCCCGGTGTCGTGCCGGTCGATGATCGTGAGCGCCTCGAGCACATCCTCGACCGGCTTGACGCCGGTGTACGGCCGGCCGGCCGCCTTGTGCTGGCGCCAGTTGTGGTTGATGTCGCAGAAGCGGCACTCCTCCTTCGCGCCGAAGTACTGGCAGAGCCGGAGGACGGTCAGGTAGACGAGGTACCCCCACTGGATCGTGGGCGCCGTCTCCATCACCGTCTTCCCGTTGCCGAGCGTGTGCCGGTAGTACTCGGGCATCGGCGGCAGGCCGACGTCGGCGAGCGCCTGCTGCTCGAGCACGAGCTCGAGCCCGCCGCTCTCGGCGCGCCGGACGCGGTACGGCGAGTCGGGATTGACGCGAACGGAGACGATCGTCCGCCGCAGCCCGTACGGCCCGCCGGTCAGCGCCACTTCCTCCGGCGGCCGCCGTGCGGCCGCCTCCCCGAGCTCGCCGAGCGGCTTCTGGTCGAACGAGAAGATGAAGTACGACTTCGGCTTGACCTCGCCGTCGAGGTTGTCGGTCAGCGCGGCGGCATCGAAGGCGATCCCCGTCCGGAGCAGATCCTCCTTCAGCACGGCCTCACGCGGCACGTGCGGGAAGCGCTCCATCAGTCCCTCGACGAGCGCGGTGCGGTCGGTCGGGCCGGTCACTCCGGCAGTGTAATCAGGGCCTCCCGCTCGCGAATCGGCTCGGGCCCGCGACCGGTGGCGAGCACGCAGCCGGCCAGGATCAGCGCGAACCCGACGAGCATCCCTCCCGTGAGGCGCTCGCTCAGCACCGTCACCCCGAGGAGCGCCGCAACCGCCGGATTGACGTAGGTGATGACGGTCGCCCGCACGGGCCCGACCTCGCCGATCAGCGCGAAGAAGAGGAGGAAGGCGAGCGCCGTGCAGATCCCGGCGAGCCCGAGCACCGATTCGACGACGTGCGAGGACGGCATCGTCGACGGCCAGCGCAGCGCCGCGAGCGGTGCATACGCGAGCGCGGTGATCACGAGCGAGGCGGTGACGACGCCGAGCGCCGGCACGTCGCTGAGCGTCCGCGAGAGGATGATCGGGCCGACCGCGTAGCAGACGGCGACGCACGCGATCTCGAGCACCGGTACCGCGCTGACCTGGCCGATGTCGAGGCCGACGAGCGCCGTGACGCCCGAGAGGCCGACGAGAAGCCCGAGCCAGCGCCGCCCGCCCTGCCGCTCCCGGGCGCCGGTGAGCGTGACGACGAGCGCGCCCACGAGCGGCACGGCCGCGATGAGGAGGCCGGTGAGCGAGCTCGTCAGCTTCGTCTCGGCGCGCGCGAGCAGCACCCAGGGAATCGCCACCTCGATGACGCTGAAGGCGAGCAGCGGCCGGAAGTGCCGCACGAGCGGACCGAGTGCACCGCGCCGGGCCGCGAACGGCAGCAGGAGCGCCGCCCCGACCGCCGTGCGCAGGAACACGAGCGTGACCGGCGCGAGCTCCCGCACGGCGACCCGGATCATGAGGTACGGGATCCCCCAGATCACGCACATCGCCGCGAACAGCAGGATTCCGCGGCGTGTCATGCAGCGGTTTCGGTCTCGGTCAGCATCCTCACGATCGTCAACGAACAAACGACGGCAATCGTGAGATCGTTCCCGAGACACCACTGGCAGATCGCCCCGATCGGCCCGAGTTGCGCCCAGAGCAGGTAGCCGCTGAAGGCGGCCCCGACCAGCGCGATCAGCGCACCCGCGAAGCTCCAGGGGAGCCCGCGGCGCAGCGTCGTCCCGGCGAGTGCCGCGTAGGCCACGAGGCCGAGCAGCGCAACCGGGACGCCGGCGAGCTCCGCGTACTTCGAGTGCTGCACCTTCTCGCAGCCGCCGGTGGTGCAGACCGGCGAGACGTGCGCGTAGTGGACGTAAGTCAGGTACGCGGCGATGCCGGCGCCGACCGTCGCCGCGGCGGCGATCGCGACGCGCAGCCTCACTGCAGCGCCGAGCGCAGCGCCGCCGTGAACCCCGCGGCGTCGAGCGACGACGGCTGCACTTGGGTCGGCGAACCCAGCCGCTTCACCAGGATGAACGTGGGCGTGCCCTGGATCCCCCACTGCGATGCCTGCAGCTCCGCCTTGCGCCAGGCCGCGTTCACGGACGCGGACTGCATCGTGTCCAGCACCATCGACGGGACGACCCCTGCCTCCTGTGCGGCGGCCGTGATCACGCTCTCGGTGATCCAGCCGCTGTTCTCGGTGCCCTGGCGGTGGTACAGCGCCTCCATCATGTTCCAGGCCCGGTCTTGCTGGGCTGCGGCGTAGATGGCGCGAAGGCCGGGCTCCGAGTCGGTGCCGACGATCCGGATCGGCTGCAGCAGCATGTCGAGGCGACCGGTCTTCACGAACTCGCGCACGATGGCAGGCACGGCGTTGAGGCTCCACTCGGCGCAGTACGGGCATTGCGGGTCCTCGAAGATGTAGAGCGTCGCCGAAGCCGTCGGGCTGCCCAGGCGGAGGCCGCTCTGCGGCACGCCCTTGAGCGCGCTCTCCTGGGTCCGTGCCGTCGCCGTGACCGCCGGCGTCGTGTTCGACGACGAGCTCCCGCCCGTCCCGACGAACGCCACCACGACGCCGATGCAGGCCACCGCGACGAGCGCCGCGATCACGAGCAGGGTCACGCGCTGCCTGGCCATCGGCTCTCAGAATGCCGCACCGAACGGCTCTGCCCCTCAGCAGTTCCCCACAGAGGAAGCGGGAGCCTGCCCGGCTCCCGCTTCCTCTCTATTCGGGGAGCTTCCCGAGGAGCCGGTCCACCGGCGCATCGCGCTGTGGTTAGCTCCGGCGATGGCACTGCTCCGGAGCCGGCTCGAGCAGACGGACGACGCGGCGCGCCGCCACACGCAGATGCAGACGCTCGTCGCGGAGCTGCGCGGCCGCACGGGGGCCGTCGCGGCGGGCGGTGGGGAGCGGGCGGTCGAACGGCACCGGTCGCGCGGGAAGCTGCTCGCGCGCGAGCGGGTCGACCGGCTGCTCGACCCGGGGACCGCGTTCCTGGAGCTGAACGCGCTCGCGGCCTGGGACGTCTACGACGGGCAGGCGCCGAGCGCCGGCATCGTCACCGGCATCGGCGTCGTCGAGGGACGCGAGTGCGTCGTCGTCGCGAACGACGCGACGGTGAAGGGAGGCTCCTACTTCCCGCTGACCGTGAAGAAGCATCTGCGCGCGCAGGAGGTGGCCGAGCAGAACCACCTGCCGTGCATCTATCTCGTCGACTCGGGCGGGGCGTTCCTGCCGCTGCAGGCGGACGTGTTCCCGGACCGCGACCACTTCGGCCGGATCTTCTTCAACCAGGCGCGGATGTCGGCAAAGGGCATCCCCCAGATCGCCGTCGTCATGGGGTCGTGCACGGCCGGCGGCGCGTACGTCCCGGCGATGAGCGACGAGACGGTCATCGTCCGGGGCACCGGCACGATCTTCATCGGCGGCCCGCCGCTGGTAAAGGCCGCGACCGGGCAGGACGTCACGGCCGAGGAGCTCGGAGGCGCCGACGTGCACGCCCGCCTCTCCGGTGTCGCCGACCACTACGCCCAGAGCGACGAGCACGCGCTCGCGATCGCGCGCCGCATCGTCGCCTCGACGCATGGACGCAAGCCGGAGCCGCCGTGGCAGCGGGCGACGCCCGAGCCGCCCGCGGTCGACCCCGCCGAGCTGTACGCCTTGATCCCCGACGACCACCGCACCCCGCTCGAGGCGCGGGAGGTGATCGCCCGCCTCGTCGACGGCTCCCGCTTCGACGAGTTCAAGCAGCTCTACGGGGAGACGCTCGTCTGCGGCTTCGCGCATCTCGAGGGCTACCCGGTGGGGATCCTCGCCTCGAACGGGGTGCTCTTCGCCGAGAGCGCGCAGAAGGGGGCGCACTTCATCGAGCTCGCGTGCGCCCGCCGGGTGCCGCTCGTGTTCCTGCAGAACATCACCGGCTTCATGGTCGGCAAGGAGTACGAGGCGGGCGGCATCGCCCGTGCCGGCGCCAAGCTCGTCACCGCTGTCGCGTGCGCCGAGGTGCCGAAGTTCACGGTGGTCATGGGCGGCTCGTTCGGCGCCGGCAACTACGGCATGTGCGGCCGCGCGTATGCGCCGCGTCAGCTGTGGATGTGGCCGAACGCGCGCATCTCGGTCATGGGCGGAGAGCAGGCGGCGACCGTTCTCGGCATGGTCGGCGACGCGGACCCGGCCGAGATCCGCGCCAAGTACGAGGCCGAGGGCAACGCCTACTACTCCACCGCCCGCCTCTGGGACGACGGGATCATCGACCCGGTCGACACACGCCGCGTCCTCGCACTCGGCATCTCCGCCGCGCTGAACGCACCGATTCCCGAGACGACCTTCGGCGTCTTTCGCATGTAGCTAGGGTTGCCGCGGTGGGCTACTCGGTCGTGAACGTCGAGGAGATCGAAGGTGCTGGGCCGGGAGGAGCTGTCCGCTTCGTCCGGCGTACGACACTCGTCGCCGTGGGAGCACGCCGCGGGAGCTACGAGCCCCGCGGCCCGTTCTAGCGATGCTCGTCCGGCTCATCCTCTGGAATCTCGCGGACTCGCAGACGACGGTCGAGGAGCTGCGCCGCTACCTCGCCGACGAGTCGGTCGCGCAGTTCGAGCGGGTGCCGGGCCTCCTGTTCAAGGCCTGGGTCTCCGACGAGACGACCGAGCGCTGGGGCGCGGTGTACGTCTGGGCCTCGCGCGAGGCGGCAGAGCAGCCCCTCCCCTCCCGTGCCCGCGAGCTGATCGGCAAGGAGCCCGAGATCGCCGAGGAGTTCGACCTCGAGGCGACGGTCTCCGTCGCCTCGGAGCTCGGCCGTCTCGGTCTCGCATTCGCATGAGCGTGCAACCGACGGAGCTCCTATGACCGCGCTTCGGATCGAGCGCGACGGCCCGCTGCTGCGGGTCACCCTCGCACGGCCCGAGCGGCGAAATGCCTTCGATGCGGCGCTGATCGCCGAGCTGACCGAGGCGTTCGCCGGCGTCGGCGATGCGCGGGTCGTGGTGCTCGCCGGGGACGGGCCTTCGTTCTGCGCAGGCGCCGACATCGAGTGGCAGCGCTCGTCGATCGAGCTCTCCTACGAGGAGAACGTCGAGGACTACCGGCGTCTCTACCGGATGCTCGAGTCCGTGTGGCGCTGCCCCGCCCCGGTCGTCGCGCGCATCCAGGGCCACGCGCTCGGCGGCGGCTCGGGCCTCACCGCCTGCGTCGACATCGCGATCGCAGGAGAGGACGCCGTCTTCGGGTTCTCCGAGGTGCGGCTCGGAATCATGCCGGCGGTGATCTCGCCGATGGTGCTCGCGAAGATCGGCGATGCGAACGCGCGCCGCTACTTCCTCACCGGCGAGCGGATCGATGCGGCGACCGCGCTGCGCATCGGGCTCGTCGACGAGGTTGCGGCCGACCTGGATGCCGCGCTCGAGCGAGTGATCGGCGCCATCCTTGCCGGCGGGCCGGAGGCGGTGCGGGAGGCGAAGCGCCTCGTGCTCGAGCCGGGTGACGAGGAGGATCTGCTCGCCCGAGCCGCGACGCGCCGGGTGAGCGCCGAGGGCCAGGAAGGGCTCCGCGCCTTCCTCGAGAAGCGCCCGGCCCGGCTCGCCGACGGCTCGACCTGGGGTGTCCACCGGTAGGCGGACGAGCGCTATTCCGCGACGGTGACCGTGATCCACACGTCGTGCGGCACCTGCGGCTTCCCGGGTACGGGGCGGCGCTCCTCGGACAGGTCGCCGTCGCTGCCGGCGGCGGCGGTGATGCGCCGCCAGAACCGTGCGGCGGCGATGTTGGCCTCCTGGAACGGGATCTCCCACCTTCCCGGGTGCAGCGCGAAGAGCTCGCGGATCGCCATCGTGCCGATGCCGTGCCCGCGGAGCCCGCGAACGACGAAGAACTCCGACATCAGCCGCGGCCCGGCGGCGACGCCGCTGACGAGCGCGAACCCGACCGGGCTCGGGCCGCTCCAGAAGAGATAGCTGGCCCGGTCGGGGTCGTCGCCGGCGAAGGGCAGCAGGCTCCGGACGGTGAACATCCCGTCCTCGTCGGGGAGCGTGCCACGGAACCCGGTCGGGAGGTGCTGCCCGCGGAACTCGGAAAGATCGTGCCGGTAGAGCTGCCACAGCCGCTCGAGGACGGGCCGGGTCTCATCGGTGACCACGCGCAGGACGGGCTCCGTCGTCATGCGGCTCAAGGCTACTCACCCGGGCCGGGTGACGGCGCACGAGCCGGGCCGTCCTCGCCATACTCCTGACGATGATCGACGAGTCGCCTCTCGAGCTGACCGAGCACGGGCTCGTCCCCACCGGGAAGGGCTGGTTCGTCCTGAACGCGCAGGACGCACCGTGGTACGCCCGGAGCGGCCGGGGCTTCTACTGCGAGTTCGAGGGCTTGGAGGGCAAGGCCGACTTCTCGCAGCTCGGGATCAACCTGCAGGTGCTGGGCCCCGGCGAGCCGATGACCATGTACCACTGGGAGGCGGATCAGGAGGACTTCCTGGTGCTCGCGGGCGATGCGATCCTGATCGTCGAGGGTGAGGAGCGGGCGCTGCGCCAGTGGGACCTCGTGCACTGTCCGGCCGGCACCGAGCACGCGATCGTCGGTGCCGGCGACGGCGTCTGCGTGATCCTCGCCGTCGGCGCGCGTGACCGCTCCACCGGCGACGACTGGGGCGCCTACACGGTGAACGACCTCGCGCTCGCGCGCGACGCCGGCGTCGGCGAGGAGACGAAGGACAGCAGCCGGGCCTACGCGCGGTTCGGCGCCTCGCAGCCCGTGCGCTACCGCGACGGCTGGCTGCCGGACTGACCCTCTACCGCCGAAGGGTGATCGGCTGCGACACGGCCGGGACGTAGCCGCTGGCGCCGGGAACCGATACGCGGTAGCTGCCCGGGCCGACGGAGCGCTTGAAGCTTCCGGTCGACGTACCCACGCGCTCCCAGCGCGCGTGCCGAAGGCGCTCGACCTGGAGCGGCAGGCGCGGCGAGACCTGCACGTAGAGCTTCGTGCCCTGCGCCGCGAGCGAGACGCGCGGCACGACGTCGAGCGGGACGGCGTCGCCGGCCACATCGTTGTAGGCGAGCCGGAGGTCGGTCGATCGCCGGGCCGGCAGGGACACCGAGAACGTCCCGTTCGCGCTGACGTGCAGGTGCCGAATCGTGCGCCAGCCGCCGTCGGTCAACTGCTGGAGCCGTGCCTTCCCGAGCCCGCGGACGGCCCCCGTCACACGGACGTGCTGCCCGAAGAGCGCCCGCGCAGGTGCGTCGAGGGTGAGCGCATGGATGTCGAAGTCGGCGGAGTGCAGATCGAAGCTGTCCTCGACCGTCTTCCCGTCGAAACGCTGCCACCCGTCGCGGCCGAGCACGCGCACCGCCGCCGCGCGGCCGGACGAGTTGTGGACGACGCGCACGTCGCGCACGTCGCTCACGTGGAGCGCCGCTCCGACCGCGGCGGGCGTGAGCACCTTGGTCGGCCAGACGTGCCGCGGCGAGATGTAGTCGTAGGGATCGGGGACCGAGACCAGGTAGGGGACCTGGGCGACGTTGGGGAACGCGTCGTGCACCGAGGACGTCTTGCCGCCCGAGCTCGAGAAGTAGAACGCCTCGATGATGCGATCCTGCCAGACGAGCACCTGTCCGGCCGTCTGGCCGAGCGCGAGATTCGTCTCGGGCCGCTCGGCGCGGATGCCGCCGTACATCTGCGAGCGCTGGTCCGGGTAGAGGTCGAAGTCGGCGCCCGGGTGGAGCGTGGCGAGCGTGTACGAGCGGGCGGCCACCGCCTGCGCCTCGTACGTCGCCTCGTGCCAGCCCTTCGGCACCTCCCACGGCACGACACCGCGCAGGTAGCGGTCGAGCGGAAGCTCGTTCACGACCATGAGGCCGTCCGGCTTCGCCTTCACGATCACGTCGCCGCGGTAACCGCGGAACGACACCTGCAGAGGCTGCGCGCCGGGCTCGAACCGGAGCGGCGGCCGTAGGCGCTCGTGGTGCACGAGGAACCGGTGGTCGACGACGAGCGAGCGTGCCGGCAGATGCACCTTGCGCCCTCGCGCGTCGACGACGAGGAACGGCGAGGCGGACCCGACCCGCACCGATGGCTGCGACTCCGCGAGCATGACGCGCACCTGCTGCGGCTTCGCGACGGCGATCTGCGTGCTCGGGTAGTAGTGCGCGAGGATCTGCTTGTAGCCGTAGCCGTGCCGCGCGTAGCCCTCCGCGCCCCACTGGCTCATGCCGACGCCGTGGCCCCAGCCCCGGCCGTCGAGCAGGAAGACGGTGCCTGCGGTCGCGGCGGCAGGTAGCGCGAGCGCGACGACCAGTGCTGCCACGAACGCCCTCATCGCAGGCGAGGAAGCGTAACGTCGATCGTCGGCGTTTGCGAGCCGCCCCGCGGCGGGCACGAACCGAGCCGTGAGACTCGATCTCCTGGATGACGCCCTCGGCGATGCGATCGACCGGGCCGTGTCGGCGCACGAGCGCCGGCGCCTGCGTCGCCACGGCTGGGGGCACGCGTGCGACCCGCCGACGGATGCGCTCTGGTGCGCGGGCGACCCACCGCCGCGTGAGGGCAACCACGTGGAGGTGCTGGTCGACGGTGTCGAGGCGCTCCCCCGGATCGAGCAGGCGATCCAGGCGGCGGAGCACTCGGTGCTCCTCGCCGGCTGGCACTTCCAGCCCGACTTCCGTCTCTCGCGCAGCGGGCCGACGCTCCGCGAGCTGCTCGCGAACGCGTCGGAGCGGGTGGACGTCCGGGTGCTCGCCTGGGCGGGTGCGCCGCTGCCGCTCTTCCACCCCACGCGAAACGAGGTGCGCGGCGCGCGCGACTCGCTCGTCCGCGGCACCCGGATCCGGATGGCGCTCGACCGGCACGAGCGGCCGCTCCACTGCCACCACGAGAAGCTCGTGGTGATCGACGGCCGCGTCGCGTTCGTCGGCGGCATCGACCTGACGGGCCTCGACGGCGACCGGCTCGACACGCCGGACCATCCGGCTCGGGGTGCGGTCGGCTGGCACGACGCGGCGGCGCGCGTCGAGGGGCCGCTCGTCCGGGACGTGGCGGAGCACGTCGCGTTCCGCTGGCAGTCCGTCACCGGTGAGCCGCTCGAGCTGCGCCCTGCTCCGGAGCCGATCGGCGGCGGCGTGCCTGCCCAGTTCGTGCGCACGGTCGCGGAAGGGATGTACGACGGGCTGCCGCACGGCGACCACCGGGTGCTCGAGGCGTACGTCCGCGCGCTTCGCTCGGCCCGCCGGCTCGTGTACATCGAGAACCAGTTCCTCTGGTCGGCCGGGCTCGTACGCATCCTCGCCGACAAGCTGCGCGACCCGCCGAGCGACGAGTTCAGGGTCGTCCTGCTTCTACCCGCCCGGCCGACGAACGGCGCCGACGACACCCGCGGCCAGCTCGGCGTGCTCGTCGAGGCCGATCGCTACGACCGGATGCTCGCCTGCACGCTGTACCAGCCGGGACGCGCGCAGCAGGTCTACGTGCACGCGAAGATCGCAGTCGTCGACGACCGCGTTCTCATCGTCGGCTCGGCGAACCTCAACGAGCATTCGCTCATGAACGACAGCGAGGCGTGCCTCGTCGTCTGCGACGAGACGGTGGCGCGCGAGACGCGGCTGCGGCTCTGGCGGGAGCACCTCCAGCGGGACGACGTGAGTGTCGATGCGTGGCACGAGCGCGCGGACGACGATGCCTACGACCGCCTTGCCTACCTGCCCAGCGTCTCCCGCCGGTCGCGCCGCTTCCTCGGGCCGCTGCAGGATCTCGTGATCGACGGTTAGAGAATCGCCGCCTGCGTCCGGTCGTACAGCGCCTGCTCGAACGGCTTCATGGTCGCGCCGATCCGCTCGAGAAGACCGTCTGCCCGCTCGAGCAGCCGGCGCGCCTCCCTGGTGCGCCCCTTCCGCGCGGCGGAGGCTGCGAGGCCGATCAGGCACCACGCCACGTCCTCGCTGTCGTCGACGCGTTCCGCCAGCTCGAGGCTCTCCCGAAGGAGCGCCTCGGCCTCGTCGGTCCGTCCCTGCTCGAGGGCGACGGCACCCAGGTTGTACAGCGCCCGCGCGACGTTCGCGACGTCCCCCGCCGCGCGGAGAAGCTCGAGGCTCCGCGCGAACTGATCGGCCGCCATGGCGAAATCTCCCTGCGACAGGGCGACGTCCCCGCGGTTGTTGCACGCGAGTGCCGTCAGCCGGCCGTCGCCGACCGCTTCGGCGGCGGCGATGCATTCGTCCAGCGTCGACACGGCACCCGCCAGGTCGCCGCGGGCGTGCAGGATCGCACCGAGGTTGCTGAGGGCCCGCACGACGCCGGCGTCGTCGTCGGCAGCCCGGTAGAGCTCGAGGGCGCGGGCCGCATACGATTCCGCCGGCGCGAGCTCTCCCCGAAGCAGGGCGAGCGCCGAGCCCGCGCGCGCCGCCTTGGCGAGCGTCGCAGGATCGCCGTCGGAAGCGTCGGCGAGCCCCCGCCGGATGCGGTCGAGGCCTTCACTCAGATAACCGCGGACGTACCAGAACCGCCCGAGCGCGGCGGCGAGGCGCAGCGCGAGGCCCCCGTCGACGCGCGCGAGCCAGTCGAGAGCGGCTCGCAGGTTGTCGTGCTCGGCCTCCAGCCGGTCGAGCCAGTGTGCCTGGTCGGCGCCGGTCAGCTCGGGCTCGGCGCGCTCGGCGAGAGCGAGAAAGTACGCCGCGTGAGCCGCACGAGCGTCGGCGTCCGCGGGCGGCAGCTCGGCTGCGTACTCCCGCACGACTTCGAGCATCCGGTACCGGTCGTGGTCACGATTCACGATGCTGGCGTCGACGAGCGCCGCCAGCCGCGTCTCGTCGCCGTCCGCGCCGCCGACTGCGAGCATCGCATCCACGGTGAAGCCACCTGCGAAGGTGGCGAGCCTCGCCGCCAGCCGTTGCTCGGCCGGCGCGAGCAGGTCGAAGCTCCAGTCGATGGCTGCACGCATGGTTCGGTGCCGCAGCGGCACGTCGCGCGCTCCGTCCCCGAGCGTCGTGAGGCGGGAGTCGAGCAAGCGCGCGAGCTCGTCCGGCGGGACCGAGCGAAGCCGCGGGGCGGCGAGCTCGATCGCGAGCGGGAGGCCGTCGAGCCGCCGGACGATCTCGGAGACCTCCGGGCTGTCGCCGGCGAGGTCGGCTCCGGCGGCGGCGGCACGCTGCACGAGCAGCTCGCGCGCGGCTCCGTCCTCGAGCGGCCGGAGCTCCTTCACATGCTCCGCGGTGAGTCGCAGCACGCGGCGGCTCGTCGCCAGGATCCGCAGCTGCGGAGCGGCCTCCAGCAGCTCGGCCACCGCCAGCACCCCCGCGGCGAGGTGCTCGACGTTGTCGAGAACGAGCAGCAGCTCGCGCTCGTGCACGTGGTCGGTCACGAGGTCGCGCCAGCCGGCGCTCCCCGTCTCGCGAAGCCGAAGGGCCCGGCCCACGGCGGAGAAGAGGTGCGCCGGGTCGCCGACGGGAGCGAGATCGACGAAGACGGCGCCGTGAGCCAGCTCGTTGCTCACGGCGTGCGCCACTTCGAGCGCCAGTCGCGTCTTCCCGACGCCGCCGGGGCCGAGCAGGGTGATCAGCCGCCGGCGGCCACCGACGACGAGGTCGTGCAGCTCGGCGATCTCCCGTTCGCGGCCGAGGGTTGGCGTCGGCGGCAGCGGGAGCGCCTTCCTCGACGGATGCGCCTCAGCGGTCGCGGTGAGGGCCGGGTCGTGGCGGAGGATCCGCTGCTCCAGGATGCGCAGCTCGTCTCCCGGCTCCAGGCCCAGCTCTTCGACCAGGGCCGCCCGGGCGGCACGATAGGAAGCGAGCGCGTCCGCCTGGCGCCCCGCTCGGTAGAGCGCGAGCATCAGCAGCGCCCGGCCGCGCTCACGCAACGGGTGCTCCGCAGCCAGGCGCTCGAGCTCGGGGAGAGCCTCCTTGTGCCGCCCGAGCGCCAGCTCCGTCTCGAGGTACTCCTCCAGGCAGGCAAGCCGCAGCTCGTCGAGGCGACCCGCCTCGAGGGCGACGAAGGGCTCACCGGCGAGGTCGGCGAGCGCGTCTCCACGCCAGAGGGCGAGCGCCCGGCCGTAGAGCGACTGGGCGCCCCTGACGTCGCCGTCGCCTGCGGCCCGCCGCGCGTCGGCGAGGAGCGACTCGAAGCGCGTGGCGTCGAGCTCGCCTTCCTCGACCCGCAGCACGTATCCGGGCGATCGCGTCACGAGCCGGTTCTCGGGCAGTGCACGCCGGAGCTGCGCGACGTAGACCCGGAGCACGCTGTCGGCGGACGTCGGCGCCTTGCCGTCCCACAGGAGCTCGATCAACGTCGTCCGCGGCACCACCGTGCCCGCGCGGAGAAGGAGGGCGGCGAGCAGCGCACGCGGCCGGCGCGCGCTCAGCTCGAGCGGCCCGTCGTCGTCGACGACCTCGAGCGGGCCGAGCACCCGGAACTGCACGACTCGCCGATTCTACGGGCAAGCCTCTAGGCTCCTTCCGTGCGGAAGCTGCTCGTCGCGAATCGCGGGGAGATCGCGCTGCGCGTCTTTCGTGCCGCGCGGGCTCTCGACATCGCGACGGTCGCGGTCGTTGCGCCGAACGACCGCGGCTCGCTCCATGCCCGGTCCGCGAACGAGACGGTGGAGGTGGCCTCGTACCTCGACCCCGTCGAGCTGATCCGCGCTGCGCAGGCTGCGGGTGCCGAGCTGATTCATCCGGGCTACGGGTTCCTCGCCGAGAACGCAGATTTCGCGGAGCTCGTGCAGTCGGCGGGGCTGACCTGGGTCGGGCCGCCGCCCGCCGCGCTGCGCGCCGGGGCCGACAAGCTCGAGGCGAAGCGGCTCGCGGCCGCCGTCGGGGTGCCGACGATCCCGCCGGCCGACGATCCGCCGTTGATCGTCAAGGCCGCCGCGGGCGGCGGCGGCCGCGGCATGCGGATCGTGCGTGCCCGGGGCGAGCTGGACGAGGCGGTCGCGGCCGCACGGCGCGAAGCGAAGGCGGCGTTCGGCGACGACCGCGTCTACCTCGAGCGCTACCTCGAGCGTCCCCGCCACGTCGAGATCCAGTTGCTCGCCGACGCGCGGGGCTCGATCGTCGCGCTCGGCGAGCGCGAGTGCTCGGTGCAGCGGCGCCACCAGAAGGTGCTCGAGGAGTCGCCGTCGCCGGCAGTCGACGCCGACCTGCGCTCGCGCATGAGCGACGCCGCAGTCCGGTTCGCACGCGCGATCGGGTACGTCGGCGCGGGCACCGTCGAGTTCGTCCTCGACGGCCGTGAGTTCTTCTTCCTCGAGCTGAACGGGCGGATCCAGGTGGAGCACCCCGTGACCGAGGAGGTGACGGGGGTCGACCTCGTCGCCTGGCAGCTGCGCATTGCGCGGGGCGAGGCGCTCGAGCCGAACCTCGCAAGTAACAGTCTGTTACAAGCTCATGCGGTCGAGGTTCGGCTCTACGCCGAGGATCCACGCACGTTCCTGCCGCAGGCTGGTCCGGTCGAGACACTGCGGCTGCCGGCTTCCGTGCGGGTCGAGACGGGCGTGGCCGAGGGGGACGAGGTCGGCACCGCGTACGACCCGATGATCGCGAAGCTGATCGCACGCGGGGGGACGCGCGGCGAGGCGCTCGACCGGCTCGCGGCCGCCCTCGCCGAGACGGAGGTCGGCGGCGTGACGACCAACCTGCCCTTCCTGCGCTGGCTCGTCTCCCACCCGGCGCTGCGGGCCGGTGACACGACGACGGCGTTCCTCGTCGAGTATCCCCCGCTCTCGGCGCCTCCGGCACGGGTGGCGGAGCCGGTCTGGCGCGACGGGTTCCGGCTCAACCTCCCACCCGCGGCACCGGCGGCGGCGCCCGACGTGGACGCGGCGGCCCACGACCACCTGCCCGGCGTCGAGGCGAGTGCCGTCGTCGCGCCGATGCCGGGCACCGTCCTTCGCGTCGGCGTGCGCGCCGGCGACCGCGTCGGCGCCGGCGACCCGCTCGTCGTGCTCGAGGCGATGAAGATGGAGACGCCGCTGCCGTCCCCGTACGACGGGATCGTGCGTGCGGTGCACGTCGAGGAGGGCGACCGCGTCACGGGCGGCGCCCTCCTCGTCGAGCTCGAAGAGTGAACGTCAGCTGAGGACGAGCGAGAGGTTGTCGGCTCCCGCGAGGTTGTAGTTCGCGTGGTCTGTGAACGTGATCACGATCGTGACCGAGACCGATCCGCGAGGGACGGTGGCGTGCCGCGTCCGCAGCTGCATGTCGGTGCCGCCGATCGTCGTGTCCGGCCCGATCCGGATCGCGCCCAGCACCTTGCCGGCCGCGTTCGCGAACTGCGCGCGCACCGATGCCGTGTTCGAGCTGTAGTTGCCGAGCCAGCCGCTCAGCGTCGCCTTGTGCCCCGCCGCCGCGGCGGGCAGCTTGATCGTCTGGGTGCCGATGCTCGCCTTCGCGCCCGTCGCCGCGGGGGTCGTGCCGCCGAAGAAGTAGTTCTTGCCGCGGTTCGCCGGCCCCTTCGAGGTGGTGGAGAACCAGCCGACGCCGAAGCCGCTGTAGGCGGCGGCACCGAACTGGCCGGACGTGCTCGTCCAGCCGGGCACGGCCCCGACCTCGCCTGTCTCGTTCTGGCCGCGGCCCGCCTCGGCCCCCGGGTTCTTGATCAGGTTCTTCCCGCAGATCGAGCAGCCCTTCACGGAGGCCGCCGACGTGGCGGCGGCCAGCACCGGCACGAGGGCCGCGACCACCGCCAGAGCAAGTGCGCGTCGAAGATTCACGATGTCCTCCCGTCGTCGTGGTGAGCGACGAGCGTCGCCCACCGCCGCATAGGGAGCGCATAGCCCTCGGTGTCAGAAGACGGCGGCGGCGTCCGTGAGCGTCAGGGACCACAGCTCCTGCAGGTGCTCACACGGGAGAGCTTCGATCGCGACGTGTGCTGCTAGAAGAGCTTCTGGAGCTTCATGGCCGCGCCCATGTCGCCCTTGATCTTCAGCTTCCCCGTCATGTAGGCGGTCGTCGCGTTCTGCTCGCCGCTGACGATCTTCTCGAACACCTCGCCCGAGGTGGAGATCGTCGCATCGGCCTCCCCTGTCCCCTCCGCGACGCCGATGCCGCCGTCGGCGACCGTGACGAGCCACTGGCCCTCGCCCTCGATGTCGAAGAGGTACGAGTTGTTCATGCCGGCGAGCTTCGACGCGTCGGCACGCGATTCGAGGGTCGCGAAGAAGTCCTTGGCTGCCACCGCACCGCTTCCTTTCGTCTCGACGATTGACTGCCGGATCAACCTACCGCACGGGCCCTCCCGCCGGTGTACTAGAGTCGCCGCACCGTGCGGGTCGAGACGAGGGAAGCCGGCGGCTCGGACGTCCGTGCGCGCATCGAGGAGAGCCTCGATCCGCGCGAGGTACGACTCGGCCCGACGGAGCTCCTCGTCGGGGCCCCCGACCTGCCGGGGGGCGACGGCCTGCGCTCGGCGGCCGCCCGGGCGGCGCGGGCGCTCCGCCGCCAGGGCGGGTCGATCGCGTGGCGGGCCGAAACCGCCGAGGAGGTACGCGCGCTCGTCGAGGGCACCGCGTACGGCGCCTACGACCCCGGCCTCTTCAAGCAGTCCTACCGCGAGCGGGCGGAGCTCGTGCTCGCCCTCGACGCGCCCGCGGAGCTGCACGAGCTCGCGCGCCGGCAGGAGCTCGTCGCGCGATACGTCGACGGCGCGCGCGACCTCGGGAACCGGCCGCCGAACGACCTGACGCCGCAGGCGCTTGCGGCTCACGCCCACCGCTATGCAGGCGACCATCTGTCGGTCGACGCGCACGGCCGCGACTGGATCGAGTCCCGCGGCATGGGCGCGTTCGCCGCGGTCGCAGCCGGCAGCGGCGAGGAGCCCCAGCTGATCGTGATGCGCTACGAGCCGCCGGAGGCCGACCCGGCCTCGACGCTCGGGCTCGTGGGCAAGGCGATCACCTTCGATTCCGGTGGGATCTCGCTCAAGCCGCCCCTGCGGATGCAGGACATGAAGGGCGACATGTGCGGCGGCGCCGCCGTGATCGAGGCGACCGCGGCGATCGCCCGGCTCGGGCTCCCGGTGCGAGTGCTGACCGTCGTCGCGGCGACCGAGAACCTGCAGGACGGCCGCGCCTACAAGCCCGGCGACATCCTGCAGGCGTCGAACGGCAAGACGATCGAGGTGCTGAACACCGATGCGGAAGGTCGGCTCGTGCTCGCCGACGCCCTCCACTTCGCGCGCGAGAGCGGCGCCACGCACATCGTCGACCTCGCGACGCTCACCGGCGCGATGGTGATCTCGCTCGGCGACCTCTACGCCGGCTGGTTCTGCAACGACGAGGAGCTCGCGGCGAGGGTCACCGCCGCCGCCCACGACAGCGGCGACCTGGCCTGGCGCTTCCCGCTGCACCCCCGCTACCGCCGCTACGTCGACTCCGACTTCGCCGACATGAAGAACGTCTCGGAGTTCCGGGAGGGAAGCGCCGTGCTCGCGGCCGAGTTCCTGCGCGAGTTCAGCGGTGACGGCCCGTGGGCACACCTCGACATCGCCGGTCCCGCGTACCTGATCCGCCCCCGGCCCGACTACGCCCTCGACCAGGGAGCGACGGGTTACGGCGTGCGGCTGCTCGTCGAGCTGGCGGCGGCGTTCGCGTGAACTTCGACCTCGACCATGAGCACGAGCTCCTGCGCGACACGGTGCGGCAGTTCGCGCTGGAGAAGATCGCGCCGGTCGCCGAGGAGCTCGACCGCGAGAAGCGCTTCCCGTACGAGCTCGTCGCGGAGCTGGCCGGGCTGGGCCTGATGGGGATGACGATCCCGGAGGAGTACGAGGGCGGCGGCACCGACACGCTGTCGTACGCGCTCGCGGTCGAGGAGCTCACGCGCATCGACTCGTCGGTCGCGATCACGGTGGCCGCCCACCACTCGCTCGGCACGCTGCCGATCTACCAGTTCGGCAGCGACGAGCAGAAGCGGCGGCTGCTCCCCGATCTCGCCTCGGGCCGCAAGCTCGCCGCCTTCGGGCTGACCGAGCCGAACGCCGGCTCCGACGCCGGGGCGACGCGCACGACCGCCCGGCTCGAGGGCGGCGAGTGGGTGATCGACGGCTCGAAGATCTTCATCACGAATGCCGGGACCGACATCAGCGCGCTCGTGACGATCACGGCGGTGACCGGCGACGGCGAGGTGTCGAACCTGATCGTCGAGAACGGCACGCCCGGGTACGTGATCTCGCCGCCGATGCAGAAGCTCGGCTGGCGCGCGTCCGACACGCGCGAGCTCTCGTTCCAGGGGGCGCGGGTCCCCGAGGGCAACCTGCTCGGCCCGCGGGGCGAAGGGTTCCGGCAGTTCCTGCGGATTCTCGACGGCGGCCGCATCTCGGTCGCGGCGATGGGGGTCGGGCTCGCCCAGGGCTGCTACGACCTCGCCTCGGCCTATGCCCTCCAGCGCGAGCAGTTCGGGCGCCCGATCGCGGGTTTCCAGTCGGTGCAGGAGAAGCTCGTCGACATGGCGACGGAGGTCGAGGCCGCCCGGCAGCTCGTCTGGAAGGCGGCCTGGGAGAAGGACCAGGGCCGCGACTTCGCGCGGACGGCCGCGATGGCGAAGCTCTTCTCCGGCGAGCTCTCTCACCGCGCCGCGAACTGGGCCCTGCAGATCCACGGCGGCTACGGCTTCATGGACGAGTACCCGATCTCACGCCTCTACCGCGACCAGAAGATCCTCGAGATCGGCGAGGGAACGAACGAGGTTCAGCGGATGGTCATCGCCCGCCACCTCGGCCTGCCGACGCTGTAACCTGCGCGTCCGTGCTGGTCTTCCGCCAGTTCGTGGACGACGACCTCGGGTGCGCGTCGTACCTCGTCGGCGATGCAGGCTCGGGCACCGCGATCGTGGTCGACCCGGCGTTCGACATCGAGCAGTACCTGCAGGCGGCCGACGCGTTGGGGCTCTCCGTCACGCGAGTGCTGGAGACGCACACGCACGCCGACCACGTCTCCGGGCACGGGCGCCTTGCGCTCGAGCACGGGCTGCCGGTCGCGATCCACGCGCTCGCGGAGCCGGCCTACCCGTTCGAGCCGCTCGCCGACGGCCAGGAGCTCGGCGTCGGCTCGGTGCGCATCCGCGTCCTCCACACACCCGGCCACCGCCCGGAGCACTGCGCCTTCGTCGTCGAGGACGAGCTCGTCCTGACCGGCGACTCGCTCTTCGTCGGCGACGCGGCCCGTCCCGACCTCGCGATCGAGGCACGAGAGGGCGCCGAGCAGCTCTACCACTCCCTCGCCCGGATCGTCGCGCTCGGCGACGCCACCCGCGTCTACCCGGGACACGTGGCCGGATCGCTCTGCGGCGCGAACATGTCGAGCGAGCGCTTCTCGTCGATCGCACAGGAGCGCGCCGCGAACGCCTCGCTCGGGTTCCGCGACGTCCAGACGTTCGTGCTGGCATCCGCGTCGGTGTCGACGCCGCGGCCGCCGACGACGGAGCGCGTCGTCGAGCTGAACCGCGGGCCGTGGGTGCCGCGCCCGCCGGAGCCGGAGGAGGTCGCCGACCCGGGCCTGGCGACGCTGCTCGACGTGCGGCCGTTCGAGGACCACGCCGCCGCCCACGTGCCCGGGGCGATCAGCGTTCCCGTGACCGGCACGTCGTTCGCGACGAAGGCGGGCTTTGTGCTCCTGCCGGACGAACGCGTCGTGCTGCATGCCCGCTCGCGCGACGAGGCGCTCGCGGCGGCGCGCGGGCTCTGGCGCATCGGCATCTTCTCGATCGACGGCTACCTGCTCCGCGCCGAGACGCCCGAGTCGCTCGCCACGCTCGACGGCTCCGAGCTCCGCCGCCTGCTCGACGGCGCGGCGATGCAGGTCGTCGACGTCCGCGAGGCCAGCGAGCGCGACGAGGGCTTCATCCCGGGGTCGCAGAACATCCCGTACCGGCTGCTGCGGACGATGAGCGGCGAGGGGCTCGAGCGCTCCCGGCCGGTGGTCACCGTCTGCGAGAGCGGGCCGCGCGCGGCGATCGCCGCGTCGCTGCTGCAGCGGGACGGCTTCGACGTGCGCGCGGTCACGCCCGGCGGCATCGCCGACGTCGTTTCCTAGCGGCTCGGCGCGAGCTCGACGGGGTAGCCCCGCTCCTGCAGCGCGGCGATCAGCTCGCGCCGGTGCGCATCGTCGCGCGTCACGATCGTCAGCTCGATCCCGGTCTCGACGACCTCGATCCCGATGCCCTCGCGCCGGTGGTTGATCTCGAGGATGTTGCCGCGCAGCTCCGCGACGAGCCCGAGCAGCTTCAGGAGTTCGCCCGGCCGGTCGAGCACCCGCGTCCGCAGCACGAGGTAGCGCCCGGAGCGGGTGAGCCCGTGGCGCACGACCGACACGAGCAGCGTCGCATCGATGTTGCCGCCGGAGAGGAGCGCGCACGCGTCGTCGCCGCCTGCGACCTTGCCCGTCATGAGCGCGGCGACCGATGCGGCCCCGGCACCCTCGACGACGAGCTTCGTCCGCTCGAGGAGGAGCGTGATCGCCTCGGAGATCTCCTCGTCGTCGACGTGCACGATGTCGTCGAGCAGCTCGTCGAGGACCGACATCGTCAGCGTCCCGGGATGCTTCACGGCGATGCCGTCGGCGATCGTCCATTCGCTGCCCTTGCCCGCCTGGACGCCGACGAGCCGCACGCCCGGCCGCCGCGCCCGCAGAGCGATCGCAATGCCGGCGGCGAGCCCGCCGCCGCCGATCGGCAGCACGAACGTCGTCGCGTCCGGCACCTGCTCGGCGAGCTCGAGCCCGATCGTGCCCTGCCCCGCGATCACGACCGGGTCCTCGAACGCGTGCACGAACGTCGCCCCGGTCGACTCGGCGCGAGCGGCCGCCTCGGCGAGCGCGTCGTCGAACATCGCACCGGTGAGGATCGTCTCGGCCCCGTAGGCGCGCGTCGCGTCGACCTTCGCCATCGGCGCGTCCTGCGGCATGAAGACCGTCGCGTGCACGCCGAGCTGCCGCGCCGCCCACGCCACCGCCTGCCCGTGGTTGCCGGCGCTGGCGGCGATCACGCCGGCGGCGCGCTCGGCGTCGCCGAGCGAGAGCAGCTTGTTGACGGCGCCGCGGATCTTGAACGAGCCGGTGCGCTGGAGGTTCTCGGCCTTCAGCCACACCTTCCGGCCGCAGATGCGGGAGAACGTCTCCGACCCGTGCATCGGCGTGACACGCGCGTGCGCCGAGACGCGCTCGCGCGCGGTCTCGATGTCAGCGAGGGTCGGTGCGGCCGTCTGCGCCAAGGTGGAAGACCTGCTCGAGGATCTCACGAACCGCCGCCGGCGGGTCGAGGCGGCGCTCCTGCACGTCGTCGAGGAGCCGTGTGAGCGCCGGGTCGTCGCGGACCGCCTCCTCGAGGTGCCGTCGCGCGCGCACCGCGGCGAGCTGGAACACCTCGGCGGCGAGGTTGCGTCGCCGCCGGCGCTCGAGCTCGCCCTCCGCCTCGAGCCAGGCGCGATGCTTCTCGATCTCCCCCCACAGCTCGTCGATTCCCTCGCCGCGCAGCGCCTCGGTCAGCACGATCGGCGGCTGCCACCCCTGCTGCGGCGCGAGCGAGAGCACCTGGCGCACCTCGCTGAGCGCCGTCTTCGCCAGCGGATGGTCGAGCTTGTTGATCACGATCACGTCGGGGATCTCCATGATCCCCGCCTTGAGCGCCTGCACCGCATCGCCGGCGCCTGGCTGGAGCGCCAGCACGACGGTGTCGGCGATCGTGATCACTCCGACCTCGCTCTGACCGGTGCCGACCGTCTCGAGGAAGACGACGTCCTTGCCGACGGCGTCGAGCACGAGCAGCGCCTGCAGCGTCGCCTCGGCGAGGCCGCCCGTGTGGCCGCGCGTCCCCATCGAGCGGATGAAGACGCCGGGGTCGAGGAAGTGGTCGGCGAGGCGGATCCGGTCGCCGAGCAGGGCGCCTCTCGTGAACGGGCTGGAGGGGTCGACGGAGAGCACGCCGACAGTGCGGTCGCGTTCACGGACGAGCCGGACGAGCGCCGAGACGATGCTCGACTTGCCGACCCCGGGAGAGCCGGTGATCCCGACGCTGTAGGCATGGCCGGTCGACGGGTAGACGTCGGCGACGACCTCCGCGGCGAGCGGGTCGCCGTTCTCGATCAGCGTGATCGCCCGCGCGAGCGCGCGCCGGTCGCCCGCGCGCAGTGCCTGCACGAGGCGCTCGCGCGTCCACTCCCGGCGGTCGGCCACGGCGGGATGCTACGCAGCCGGCCCGGCGGCGACGGTCGGTTGGGGGCGCAGGCCCCCCGAGAGCGCGCTCGCGGTGAGGCTGCCCGCGCCGAGCAGCGCGGCTGCGATCACGTACGTCCACCGTGGGCCGACCGAGTCGGTGAGCGCGCCGGCACTGACGAGCGCCACGCCGAGCAGCGCGTTGTGGGCGCTGATGATCACGGTGAATGCGCGCCCGCGGACGCGGTCGGGTGTGAATCGCTGCACGATCAGCACGGTCAGCGGGAAGGTGAGGCCGTTCCCGAACCCGGACACGACCATTGCCCCGGTGGCGAACCAGATCGTCGGGGCGAGCCCGGCGCCGAGCAGGCCGATCGCCCACGGCAGGAACGCCAGCGGGTAGATCTTCCCCAGGTCGCGCTCGCCCGCGAGCGCGCTCGCGAGCAGGCCGCCGACGACGAGCCCGACGCCGCTTCCCGTCCAGAGCAGGCCGTAGCCGAACGCGCCTCGGTGGAGGGCGCGCTCCGCCAGGAAGATCTCGGTGACGTTGTTCAGGCCGAGCGCGAGCATCGCGAAGCCGAAGGAGAACAGGGCGGTACGCAGCGCCGCCGAGTGGCGGAACTCGGCGATCCCCTCGCCGAGGTCACGCCAGTGGCCGCGGGTGATCGCCTGCTCGCTCTGCAGCAGCGGTGCCGCGATCCGCAGGATGAGGACAGCGGAGAGCAGGAACGTCCCGGCGTTGATGAAGTAGACGACGTTCGGGCTGGACACGCTGACGATCGCGCCGCCGATCACCGGGCCGACGGCGGCCGCGAACCAGTCGGTCACCTGCAGGAGCGAGGTGCCGAATGCGAGCTGCTCCTCCTCGACCAGGTTCGGCACGCCCGCGAGCACGGCCGGCCGGAAGAACGAGTTCGCGATCCCGGCGACCGCGGCGAGCACGATCAGGGCGCCCGGGGTGTCGAGGAACGGCAGCAGGACGAACGCGCCGAGCCGGGCGAGGTCCGCGGCGACGATCAGGCGCCGGCGGGAGAGCCGGTCGATCAGCGGCCCTGCGACGAGGCCGACGATGATCGACGGCAGGAACGTCACGACGAAGAGGAGGCTCACCCACCACGGCGAGTGCGTCCGGTCGGTGAGGTCCGCCGTGAGGGCGATCGTCGCCATCCAGGTCCCGAGGCCCGAGCCGAGTGTCGCGAAGAAGAGGAGCCTGAAGGGTCCCGGCCTGCTGAGCAGGCCGAGCTGGAGACGGACCGACGTGGCCACCGCGTGAGACTAGATGATTGATTCCGGGGTTCGGCACCGGCGGGCCGGGGCCTTCGCCCCGGCGCAGAATCGGCCGGCTCGCCGCTTCAGGCCCGCTGCAGGACGCGCGCCAGGCTCTCGGCGAGCACGTCCAGCTCGGCGGGCGTCCCCACCGAGACGCGGATCGCGCCGGGAGAGCCGAAGCCCGCGAGCGGGCGCACGATCACGCCTTCGCGCAGGAGCTGCTCGTAGAGGACGGCGCCGTCGCCGCCCGTCTCCGCGTAGAGGAAGTTGCCGACCGACGGCACCGGCTCGAAGCCGTGCTCGCGGAGCACGGCCGCGAGACGCTCCAGCCCGGTGCGGTTCACCTCGCGCCGTCGGGCGAGCTCAGACTCGTCCCCGATGCTCGCGAGCGCGGCCACCTGGGCCGGCGTCGTGATGTCGAACGGCCGGCGGACCTTCGCCATCGCGGCGCAAACGTCCGCGGGCCCGACCGCGTAGCCGACCCGCAAGCCGGCCAGGCCGTAGATCTTCGAGAACGTGCGGAGCACGAGCACGCGCTTGCCCGCCTTCAGGTAGCGCTCGACGGCGTCCGGGTAGTCGGGCCGGTCGATGTACTCGAAGTAGGCCTGGTCGACGACCGTCAGTACATGCTCCGGGATGCGGGCGAAGAACGCGTCGAGCTCGTCGGTCGTGCTCATCGTCCCGGTCGGGTTGTTCGGGTGGCAGACGTAGACGAGCTTCGTCTGCGGCGTCACCGCCGCGAGGAGGGCCTCCAGGTCGTAGCGGTGGGCGGCGAGCGGGATGAGCGAGACGTCGGCGCCCTGCTTGCGCCCGTAGATGACGTAGCTCGGGAAGGACGGCCAGCCGCAGACGACACCGTCGCCGGGGTCGAGCACCGCCTGGCTCACCATGTCGATGCAGCCGTCGGCGCCGGCCCCCACGCAGACCTCGCCGAAGCCGACGCCGTGCCGGCCCGCGAGCGCCTCGTGCAGCGCGTAGGAGCCGCCGTCCGGGTAGCGGTTCAGCTCGGTTGCGGCCCGCTCGAGCGCTGCGAGGGCGGCGGGGAACGGGCCGAACGGGCCCTCGTTGGAGGCGAGCTTGACGACCCGCTCGAGCCCGAGCTCGCGCTGGACGTCTTCCACGGGCTTGCCCGGCTGGTACGGCTGGAGCGCCTCGACGCTCGGGCGGACGAACGGGTCTCCCACGCCCCGCACCCTAGATGATCGGTTCCGGGGCGCGGCTGCCGCCACGAGAACGCACGCGCCTGGCAGCGAGCGCCCTCGACGGCGTGCGCGCCGGCCCGTGGATGGTCTGTGGCAGTTCCGTAACCCTGGTCTGACCACGTCGCGCGGCTCACCGCCCCGCGGCCGCAGCGTCGAGAACCGTACCGAGGCGCTTCCCTCCGTGCGTTTGCTCACCGAGCGTCCCATCGGTGGAACGCCGGTCACACTTCCGCAACGCTGGTCTGACCACCCGCCACGGCCAACCGAGCCGCGTCCTTGGTGGTCATCCGTGGGGCACCCGCATCGGCGTCGGGCGCGGCACTATCCTCCGCCGATGCGCCCCGGTGCGACGATCCGTGTCTGTGTCGCCGGTGTGACGGGCTGGACAGGACGTGCCGTCGCCGACGCGGTCGAGCACGCGGACGACCTCGAGCTCGTGGCCGGCGTCTCTCGCTCCGACCCGGCCCGCTACACGTCGGTCGCGGAGGCGCTCGATGCGGTCGGCGCCGATGTGCTCGTCGACTTCACGCACGCCTCTGTCGTGAGGGGAAACGTCCTGGCGGCCGTGGAGCACGGCGTGAACGTCGTC
The DNA here is from genome assembly GCA_963784765.1 of uncultured Thermoleophilia bacterium. Classification (GTDB taxonomy): domain Bacteria; phylum Actinomycetota; class Thermoleophilia; order Gaiellales; family Gaiellaceae; genus PALSA-600. The sequence continues at coordinate 25,481 of CAWASP010000014.1, read as the reverse complement.
GTCGGCTCGAGCGGTCTGTCCGCCGACGATTACGACGAGATCGACGCTGCTGCGCGCGAGCGTGGAGTCGGCGTGATCGCGGCGGGCAACTTCTCGCTCACCGCGGCGCTTCTGCTTCGCGCCGCGACGGCTGCGGCGCGACACCTCGGAGCCTGGGAGGTGATCGATTACGCGAGCGCCGGGAAGCCCGATGCGCCGAGCGGGACTGCGCGCGAGCTCGCCGAGCGTCTCGCGACGGTCCGGCGACCCGACCAGCCGGTGCCCGTGGATGAGGTGGTCGGCCCGCGGGAGGCGCGCGGCGCGACGGTCGCAGGCTCGCAGGTGCACTCGCTTCGCCTGCCGAGCTTCGTCGTCTCGACCGAGGTGGTGTTCGCCGCACCGGGCGAGCGGCTGGTGATCCGCCACGACGCGGGCGAGACACCCGCGCCATACGTCGCAGGCACGCTGCTCGCGATCCGTGCAGCCCCCGGCCGTGTCGGCGTGACACGTGGCCTCGACAACCTGCTGGACTAGCGAGCTCCAGCGACCGTCCACCGAGCGGTCCCGCCGCACTTCGTGGCGCATGGCCAGCCCGCCGGTAGCCGATGCCGTCGCCTGGCAAGGGCCACGGACGGAGCACCTGGCGCGCGCGTGAGTCGTGTGGGAGCTGCCGGCCGGTCAGAGTCGGCAGGCCGACCCGGTGGCCGGTCGCAGACCCGGTGAGTGAGCTTCGTCGAGCTGTTCCGGGACGTCACCGGGGACCAAGAGCCCGAACCGACGTTTCCGGTGGAGCATCGACGCCACCCACGTCAACAAGCCTGACCAGGCCACGACACGGTCGGACGGGGCGTTCGCGTGTGGGGAGGCTTTACCCTGCCGGTATGCCCGAGCTCGGCCTCTTCCCTCTGCCCATCGTGCTCGTGCCGACCGAGCGACTGCCGCTGCACATCTTCGAGCCTCGCTACCGCGAGCTGATCGGGGAGTGCGTCGAGCGCGGCGAGGAGTTCGGGCTCGTGCTCGCAACCGGCGACGGCGCCGTGCACGAGGTCGGGACGCGCGCCGCCGTCACCGACGTGCTCGAGGTGCTCGAGGACGGGCGCATGAACGTCGTGGTCGAGGGGCGCGAGCGATTTCGGCTGCTCGAGCTGACCGAGGGCCGGTCGTTCACCACGGGCATCGTCGAGTCCGTGGAGGACGAGCTCGACCCGGCAGAGCCGGGCGACAGCACACGCGCCGTCGATCTCTTCCGGCGAATGGCCGAGACCGCCGGCGCAGGTGTCGAGATCCCGAACGTCGACTCTCCGGCGCTCGCCTGGGAGCTGGCGGCACGCGTCGAGCTCGAACCTGCGGAGAAGCAGGAGCTCCTCGCCCTCACCTCGCCGCGAACGCGGATGCACCGGCTCGCCGAACTGCTCGACTCGGCGCTCGAGACGCTCGAGGCGAACGTCGCGATTCGCGAACGTGCGAGCGGCAACGGCAAGGTCACTCCGCCCGGGACGACCTAGACGTCGTCGGCTGCGACGACGATCCCGGCACCGCCGCGACGCGCGTCCCCGGCGGCTGCGAGCGAGCCGTCGGGCAGCACCTCGACGCCGTTCGTCCCGCCGAAGTAGAGGTTCCGGCGCCGCCAGCGGACGACGTCGAAGCCGTATGCCCCGAGGCGGTCGAGCTCCGCCGGCGCGAAGCCGCCCTCGCAGTGCACGTGCGGGCCTTCCACGTGGACGCGCGGACGGTCGATCGCATCAGCCACCCCGAGCCCGTGGGCGACGACGTTCGCGATCACCTGTGTGATCGCTCCCCGCAGACGCACCGAGCCGGCGCTGCCGACGACGAGCCGGGGACGGCCACCGCGAGCCACGACCGTCGGCGCCATCATGCTCGTGAGGCGCCGACCCGGACCGCTCGGCCCACCGGCGAGGTCGTACTCGCCGAGCATGTTGTTCAGGTGGATTCCGGTGCCGGGCACGATCACGCCCGACCCCGAGCCGGTCGACGAGCTGAGCGAGACCGCGTTGCCTGCTCCGTCGACCACCGAGACGTGGGTGGTCCCTCCCGCGGGAACATGCTCGGCAGCGGCGCCGGTTCCGAGCCGTGCGAGACCGGCATCGATCCCCCGCTCGGAGAGCAGCCGCCGTGCGAGGCCGCCGCGGTAGAGGCCCGACGCGAACGCAGCATCCCGTGCGTTCGCCTGTTCGCGCAGCACCGCCGCGAGCACCGCGACCGCCTCGGCACTTCCCGCCCGGCCCGTCTCGAGCCGGGCGAGCAGCGACAGCCCGTAGGCGATCAGGATGCCGCCCGACGAGGGAGGCGGGTTCGAGACCACCTCGTGACCGAGGTATGCGGCGCGCACCGGTCGCCGCCACACGACGCGGTAGCGGCGCAGGTCGTCGGCGGTCACGAGCCCTCCGCCCCTCTCCACCGCGTCGACGATCTGCGACGCGAGGTCGCCGTCGTACAGGGCGCGCCCGCCCTCGGCGGCGATGACCTCGAGCGTCGCACCGAGCTCGGGCAGCCGCAGCAGGTCACCCGGCTGGAGGCGGTTTCCGTCGGAGCGGCTGTAGAGCCGGCCGCCTTCCGGCTGGTGGCGCAGGATCAGGTCGAGGATCGCGTGCAGATGCGCCTGCTCGCGCGAGAGCTCGACACCGCTGCGGGCCAGCTCGATCGCGGGTGCGAGCAGCTCCCGCCACGGAAGCCGCCCGTACGCTCGGTGCACCGCTTCGAGACCGGCGGCCGCGCCGGGGACGGCACAGGACGGCTCGCCGATCCGAAAGACCTGCGTCGTCTCGCTGTCGCCGAACCCGACGTCGATCGAGTGCATCTCCGCCGCGTCGCCGCGGGTGCGGCCGAACCCGGGCGTGGCGACGAAGAAGTCGACGACACGGGCCGGACGCCCGCCGGCCGGCAGAACGAGCGCGAACCCGCCGGCGCCCGGCCCGGTCAGCGGGCTCTCGGCGACCCACGCGGCAAATGCCGCCGCGACGCAGGCGTCGGCGGCGTTCCCGCCCTCGGCGAGCACGCGCGCCCCGGCGGCAGCCGTGAGCGGGTGACCCGCAGCAATCGCGCCCTTCATCCAGGCCTCACGACTGCCGATGATCCTGAGCGAAACATCAACGAATCTTCACCGTATGTGAACTAACTGTCTGCGAGGACCCACGTATCACTTCATGAACGGAAAATCATGACGACGCAGCGTTTCACCATCGCCCTGTCCGGGCTCGCGGTCGCGGCCCTCGCGGTGCTGGCGGCGTTTCCGCAGCTCCTCGGGCATCCCGTCGCCTCCGCGCTGGCGGCGCTCGCGGGCGCCGAGCGCTTCTGGCTGCTGGCGGCTGTGACCGGGTTCGTGCTCGCCTTCGCCTGTACGGTCGCCGCCTGGCGGGCGGCTCTCGCAGCGGCCGGCGGACGGATCGGCCAGCGGCAGGCGGCCGCCCGGCTCGGGATCGGCGCGGCCGTCAACGCGTTCGCTCCCGCCAAGCTCGGCGAGGCGGTCAAGGTCGCGCTCTGCGCACGCGCCGTCGACTCGCCCTGGCGGCTCCGCACGGTCGGAGGCGCGTACGCCGCGCTCACCGCGGCCCGGTCGCTCGCACTGACCGCGCTCGTCGTCCTCGGGTCCGCCACCGGCGCCCTCCCGATCTGGCCGGTCTTCGCGCTCGTCGGGGTCATCGGCGCCCTGGCGCTCGCCGTCCGCTTCTCTCACCGAGCCCGCGCCCACAACCGTGTCGCCGAGCTCCTGGCGGGCCTTGGGCAGCTCGGCCGCTCGCCGCGGCGCCTCGCAGCCGTCGTCGGGTGGACGTTCGCGATGGCCGGCGCCCAGCTTCTCGCGACCGTCGCCGTCGCCGCCGCGCTCGGCCTTCCGCATCCCGCATCCGCAGCGCTGCTGATCCTTCCCGCCCTGGAGCTCGCCTCCGCGTTCCCGGTCACGCCCGGCAGCATCGGCATCGGCAGCGGCGCGGTCGCCGTCGCCCTGGCGAGCCGCGGCATCGGCATGGGTGACGCGCTCGGCGTCGGATTCGCCATGCAGGGTCTGCAGACGCTCGTCAGCATCGCCGCCGGGTCGCTCGGCGCGCTCTACCTGATGCGCCCCGGTCCCGCCGTCCGCCGCTGGCTGGTCCGCGGCGCGACCGTCGGCGTCTCGGTCGCGATCGCCGCCTTCCTCGGCGTGGTCGTCGCAGGTCTCTTCTAACCCGCTACTCGCGCAGGAACGACGGTCCGTCGAAGAGCTCGTCGCGCGAGGAGGCGGTCACGAACGTGCCACGCCGGCCGCTCCTGCCGCCGATGCCGGTCGCAACGACGGTGATCCACATCTGGCCGGCGAGCCGGTCGTCGATCGTGGCGCCGAAGATGATGTTCGTATCGTCCGTCGCCGCCTCCCGGACCGCCTGGGCGGCTTCGTTCACCTCGTACAGGGTCAGATCGTCTCCGCCGGCGATCGAGAGCAGGATGCCGCGGGCACCGGTGATCTCGGTCTCGATCAGCGGGCTGCGCAGCGCGCGCTCGGCCGCCTCCTTCGCGCGGTTCTCGCCGGTGGCGAAGCCGATGCCCATCAGCGCCGAGCCGGACTCGGCCATGATCGTCCGCACGTCGGCGAAGTCGAGGTTGATCAGACCCGGGTTGGTGATCAGGTCGCAGATGCCCTGAACGCCGTGCCGGAGCACGTCGTCGGCGATCCGGAACGCGTCGAGCATCGACGTCGACCGGTCGAGCACCTCGAGGAGGCGGTCGTTGGGGACGACGATCAGCGTGTCGCACGCCTCGCGCAGCTCGTGCAGGCCCTCCTCGGCCTGCTTGCGGCGGCGTGTGCCCTCGAACTTGAACGGCATGGTGACGATCCCGACCGTGAGCGCGCCGAGCTCGCGTGCGACCTTGGCGACGATCGGCGCGGCCCCGGAGCCGGTGCCGCCGCCCTCCCCCGCGGTGACGAACACCATGTCCGAGCCGCGCAGGGCGCGTTTGATCGTGTCGTAGCCCTCCTCGGCCGCGCGGCGGCCGATCTCCGGATCCGACCCGGAGCCGAGCCCTTCCGTCAGCTCGCTCCCGATGTGGATCTTCGTCGAGGCGTCGCACATCTGCAGCTGCTGGATGTCCGTGTTGACCGCGATGAAGTCGACCTGCGTGATCCCGGAGTCGATCATCCGGTCCACGGCGTTGAGACCGGCACCGCCGACACCGACGACGCGAATGACCGCGAGGTACGAGGCGCTGTCGCGGCTGCGTTCGAGGCGGACCGGCTGTTCGGGGAGCGGCTCGAGCCAGCGGGCGACCGAGCGGCGCTCCTCGGGGTCGGGCTCGGGTACCGGGTCGGGCGCGGGTGCGACCGCGTGGACCGGTCTCGGCTTCGGCGGCGGCGCCTCGGACGCGCCCGTGTCGAGCTGCTGTTGCTCCGGCTCCGCCTGGCGACGCTGTGCGGCCTCGGTGGCGCGGAAGAGCTCGGCGAGCGGGCCCTCACGCATGCTGGCGCGATTTCTTGCCATCGAGCACCTCCTTGGCGAGGTCGCGGTACATCGCAGCGGCCTCGCCCGACGGGTCGTAGGCGAGCACCGACGTCCCCTTCACCGGGGCCTCCGCGAACCGGATGGTCTTCCGGATACGCGTGTTGTAGACGAGGTCGCCGAAGTTCTCACGGAGGATCTCGTCCGCCTCCCGCGAGTGGTTCACGCGCTTGTCGTACATGGTTGGAACGATGCCGATGATCTCGACGTTCGGGTTCAGGTTCTCGCGCACCATGGCCAGGGTGTTCTCGAGCTGGACGAGCCCACGCAGCGATAGGTACTCGGTCTGGACCGGCACGATCACGCCGTGGGCGACGACGAAGGCGTTGATCGTCAGCAGCCCGAGCGACGGCGGCGTGTCGACGAGGATGTAGTCGTAGCGGTCCTTGATCGGCGCAAGCGCCTTCTCGAGCGCCCGCTCGCGTCCGATTTGCGTCGAGAGCGCCATGTCCGCGCCTGCGAGATCGATCGACGAGACGGCGATGTCGACCTCCCGCGTCTCGATCACCTGCTCGATCGGCAGGCGGTGGACGAGCACGTCGAACATCGACTGCTCGAGGGTGTCCGGGTTCAGGCCCTGCGACATCGTCAGGTTCCCTTGCGGGTCGAGGTCGATCAGCAGCACCTTGTGACCGCGCTCGGCGAAGGCGACCCCGAGGTTCAGCGTCGTCGTCGTCTTGGCCACGCCGCCCTTCTGGTTCGCGAATGCGATCACCTGCGTCTTGGCGCGGGCCGACGCGTTCGCAGCGCGAACGTTGGGACGCGGGAGCAAACGCGCGAGACCCATCTCGTCCGCCAGTTCGGGTTCGCTCATCGCATTCCTTCCCGGCCGGCAGTCATCTCGCCACACGCTATTGCGGGCATCGGACTGCAGCCGCAGCCGCCGGATACCGGATCGGGTCAGCGCATCTCGCCCGCCTCCTCACGCAACCTCGCCGCCGCCGCCCGGGCGCGTTCGTCCCCCTCTGCCCGGGCCCACCGCTCCGCGTCGGGGACGAGGGCCCGAAGCTCGGCCAGGAGCTCCGCCGGCGAGCCGCCCGCCTTCAGCTCGTCGATGCGTTGCAGCCTCCCGAGGATCCTCGCCGTCTCGTCCATCACCCGACCGTAGCCGGACAGATGTGACGTGTCTGTGACGACTTCGAGCCGAATCCGTGGAATCGGCACGGGCGCCGCCGTCAGTGGTCAACGAGACAGCGGAGGGCTCGGCGGACGGCGCTTAGAGGCTCTCAGGCGACGCGAAGAACCGATGACGGGCGCGGCCGCAGCCCGAGCAGCGTCTCGTCGAGCGCAGCGACGAGATCGGTGCGACTGCCCTGCGAGAGCGTCTCGACGATCGACCGGCGAACTGCGTCTCGCGCGTCCCGGCCGAGTCGCTCGCTCTGCAGCGCGTCGAGCAGCTCGCGCCGCTCTCCCGACTTGTCGGCGAGCAGGACCGACGCCCGCATCGCCGCCGCCCACGCGCCGCCGTCGCTTCCGAGCAAGCACTCGAGCGCCTCGCGGACCTGAGCCGAGCGGAACGGCTCCTCCGAGAAGAGCGAGAGCTCCCAGCGGTCGATCGCCTCGCCGAGCGCGTGGTCGTCGTCCGCGAGCACGAGCCTCGTGCGGAGGTCTGCCGCGAGCGCGGCGCGCAGCTTGTCGAGCCGCGCCGGCTCGCCGCGCGGCTGGGTCGCGGCGATCGGCAGCAGCGGAGACACCCGCAGCGGCCGGAAGTCGAGCCGCTCGAAGACGACGGGGCCGGCCGCGATCGCCCCCGCGGTCGCGAGCCGCAGAGCCGTGACCGCGTCGGCGAGCTCGGCGGCCGCATCCGGCGCATCGGTCTCGTCGGGGGCGAGCTCGCGCTTCCACTCGAGCAGCAGCAGACGATCGACGTCGCGCCCGAACTCCGGCGGCAGCAGGCCCCGTGCCTCGGGCCAGAGTTGCGAGATCTCGCCGGTGACGGCGGGCCGGAGACCGATCCCACCACCGAGATCGGCATCGGTGCCCGCCGAGAGCCCCACGACCGGCGCAAGCGCCACATAGGTGCGGGCGGTGCCGAAGAGCGTCCGCTCGAGATCGGCGTAGGCCGCGTCGAATGCCTCGTCGTGCCAGTCGAAGCCGCCGCAACGCTCCGCCGTCCAGGTGAGCATCGGCAGCAGGATCGAGCGGAAGAGGGCGTCCTCGTCGGTGTCGCTCAGGCCGGCGTGCGCCCGGGCGAAGATGCCGGCGGCCGGCTCGCGCCTCAAATCGTCGATCGCGTTGCGCGCGTCTGGAAGCCGCCGCAGGGTCGGCGCCTGCTCCTCGACGAAGCCGCGGATCAGCGGACGGTACTCATAGAGCGACGGCCCCTCGCGCGTCGCGTGCTCCTCGAACGCGAACGGCACCTGCGCTCCACGCTCGGCGGCGAACGCGCCGAGGCAGAAGCCGCGCAGGGACTCGTAGAGATGCGGCGCTCGCAACACCGGTAGCCCTTTACGCCCCGGGCGGATCGTCTCCTCTCTGGCAGCTCGGGCACCAGTAGACGGTGCGGTTCGCCTCGCCCTGCCCGAACGCGCGGATCGGCGTTCCGCAGCGCGGGCACGGCCGTCCGGCACGGTCGTACGCACGGCGCGGGCCGGCGCGCCCGTGCTCGACGGCGCGGCCCATCAGCGACGCCGCCGTCTCGAGGGCGAGCCGGCGCTCGAGCTCGGTCACGTCGCCCAGCCGCCGCCACGGCGAGAGCCGCGCCTGCCACAGCGACTCCGCGAGCCATACGGTGCCGATCCCCGCGACGAGCGACTGGTCGAGCAGCGTCTCGCCGAGGAAGCGGGCGCCGTCGGCTGCGCGAAGACGCGCCAGAATCGTGTCGAGCCGGAGCGGACGGCCGAGAATGTCCGGGCCGAGCCGCTCGAGCGCGCGCGTGTGCAGCTCGAGCACCGGACCGTTCCAGAGCACGCCCTCGTACCGCTCTCCGCGCAGCACGAGCCAGGGCCGGCCGCGACGCCGTTCGCCGCGCGGCGCCACCGACCAGCGACCGCTCATCCGCAGGTGCGAGCGGACGGCCACGCCGCCCTCGAAACGCAGGAGCAGGTTCTTGCCGACCGCCTCCACCGACTCGAGGAGGCGGCCGTCGATCTGCTCTGCCACACGCTCGACGCGGGCCCGGGGATGCGGCGACGATGCCTCGAGGCGCTGCCCGACGAGCACCTGGAGCCGGAGCGCCGCGCGATGGAGCGTGTCGCCCTCGGGCACGCAGCGCACAGTAATACTGCCGCCGTGAGTCGCAGCCGCTCGCTCGCCGCGGGTGCCGCGGCCGCGCTCGTGTGGGCGGCGGCCGAGCCGCTCGACCGCCGCATCTTCGCGCACGACTACTCCGACGTGACCATGCTCGGCAAGCTCGTCACCCGGTCACGTGCGTGGCCGCTCGCAGGTCTGATGGTGCACGCGGCGAACGGCGCGGTCTTCGGCCTCGCGTTCCACGAGGTCCGCGCGCGCACGAGGATGCCGTCGACGAGCGTCGCGCTGGCGCTCGCACTCGCCGAGCACACCGCGCTGTTCCCGCTCGCACCGCTCATCGATCGCTTCCACCCGGCCCGGGGCACGCGCGGGGTCGCTCCCCTTGCCACGGCGCGCGGCTTTGCGCAGGCAACGTTCCGCCACGCCCTCTTCGGCGTCGTGCTCGGCCGCCTTGCTGCGTGAGACGCGCGGCGTTGGGGTACGGACACGATCGTGTATGCGATCGCGTCGCTCCTGCTGATCATCGCGGTATCCCTCGTCGTCACGCGCGTTGCGACGGTGATGCTCACCGCCACCGGGCTACCGCGGCAGGTGGCGCGCTTCCAGGCACGCTCGGCGTTCACCGGGGCGGGATATACGACACGGGAGTCGGAACGGATCGTCGGCCATCCTCTCCGCCGCAGGGTCGTGATGACGCTGATGCTGCTCGGCAACGCCGGCATCGTCGCCAGCGTCGGGTCGTTGATGGTCGGCTTCACGCGGGGGCGCGGCGCGAACGCCGAGTGGATCAAGCTCGGCGAGCTCGTCGCCGGCCTGCTCGCGCTCGTGTGGATCTCGCGCTCGCGGGCGGTCGACCGGCGGCTGACTCGCCTGATCGGACGGCTTCTGCGCCGCTTCACCGATATCCAGGCGCGCGACCACGCCGACCTGCTCGAGCTGGCCGGCGACTACTCGGTCACCGAGCTCGCGATACGCGACGGCGACTGGGTGAGCGGCCGCTCGCTCGCCGACCTCGCCCTCCGAGACGAGGGGATCGCGGTGCTGGGCCTCACCCGAAACGGGGCGTACAGCGGGACGCCGAACGGCTCGACACGGTTCGAGGCGGGCGACACGCTCGTGCTGTACGGACGCGGCTCCGACCTCGCCGAGCTCGATCACCGGCCCGCCGGCGCCGAGGGCGACCGACGTCACGCCCTCGCAGTGGCCCGGCACGGATCCCGCTGAGCGAGCGGGCGCGGCTCGCACCGCCCTGTCACAAATCGCCCGCTCCGGACGTGGCCGGCCGGGACCAGTCCGGCGGCAGCCACCGTCACGGACCGTCCACAGCCCGGACATGTCCATCCGGCGCTCACGGGCCGCGAGGGCCATGGCTGGGCTGGCTTCCGGGGACAGGAGGCTGTGGAGCATTCTCAACCGCGCGGACATGTCCGCGGGCGTGTCACGAAGTCGGCGCTCGCAGGCGGGAACGACCCGGGGCGTCCGCCGGTCGGGCGGCCGTCAGGTCGAGCCGCCAGTCGTTGCAGCGCATGAGGCTGCCCTTCGGATACTCGAAGTCGCACGGCCCGAGCAGCTCGAAGCCGAGGCTCCGGCAGATGCCGTTCGACGGGCGGTTGTCGACCGACGGGAACGCGTGCAGTGAGCCGATCCCCGCCTCGTCGGCTCGCGCGACCGCGATCACGGCCGCCGTCCCGGCCTTCGCGAGGCCGCGTCCCTGGAACGCCGGCACCACCGACCAGCCGATCTCGAAGACACGCCGGCCCCGCCAGTCGCGCTCCCAGTAGCCGACCCAGCCCGCCCCCACTCCCGTCTCCGCGTCGACCACCTTGAACTGGCGCGAGCCGGGCTGCTCGTACTCCGCCTGGCGGCGGGCGATCCGCCCGGCGCTCTCGGGGCCGTCCAGGTGCCCCATCATCGCCGGATCGGCGAGCAGCGCCTGCAGCAGCGGCAGGTCGGATGCTCCCCACGGCTCGATGCGCGCGCGCTCAGGCACGAAGCACGGCGCGCCGCGGCCCGGCGAGGAAGCCGAGCTCGACGAGGAGCGGCAGCACGTCGCTCTCCCCGATCGGCTCCCCGTCGAAGCGCTCGACGGCGAGCCGCTTGACCCCGCCGCCGTGGACGTGCGCGACGAGCGCCCCCAGGGCGGGCCGCAGCCAGTCGTCCGAGAGGTCGCGCAGCGGGACGAGGGAGCGCCCGCCACGCTCGACGTAGAGCACGGGCCAGCCGGCGAGCGAGACGACGAGCGCGCCGGCCACTCGTGCAACACGAGCCCCCTCCCGCCTGGGCCAGGGCAGCGCCGCGCCGTACGGCTGCGCCGGATCGGCCGCGGCGAGGACGAGCGCGTCTCCCACGGCGATGTCGTCGTCGGCGTCGCGCAGCTCGCGGAGCCGCTCCACGGCACCCCCCAGCGCGAACTGGGCGCCGCCGAGCCCTTCGACGAAGTAGCCGCGCCGGCACAGGCCGAGCGTCTCGAGCGCGCGAAGCTCTGCATAGACGGCGCCGTACCCGCCGGGGATCCCCTCGGCGCGGACGCTGTCGCGCGTGACGATCCCGTGCCGCTCGAGCAGGAGCTCGGCGAGCGCGCGGCGGTCGGGCGTCCCCGAGAAGAGCCGCTCGGTGCGAGACCAGCGGCCCGCGGTGGCGGCCGGGCCGTGCACGCGCCGTCTCGAGAAGCGCCGCGGCCGGCGCTCCGGCCGCGGCACGCCGTAGCGGCGCGCTGCGCGGAGCGGCGTCCAGGCGTCGTTCGTGACCTCGCCGGCCCAGACAAGCTCCCAGAGCGCCGGCAGGACGAGCTCGTCCTCGAGCCCGGTCTCGGTCAGCAGCTCGTCGAAGAAGAGGGCGGACGACAGGGCAGCACGGACCGCGTCGTGCACCTCCCCTTCGGGCGACGGCGAGCCGGAGACCCGCCCGAGCGCGGCGGCGTCCTCACGGAAGTAGAGCGCCACGCGGTCCTGGCCGGCTCCGACCCACACGACCTCGCCCGAGGCGGTCAGCGCGTCGAGGTGCTCGGGCCGGTAGCCGGGCACGCGGCGCGGGAGCACGGCGCTCTCCCAGAGCGCGACGGGGAGCGGCAGGGCCTGCAGCGGCACGAGCGCCTCTCGCAGGGAGGCCCGCCGGTCGACCCCGTGCCACGACGGCAGGAAGCGGGCGAGCGCCTCCCGCTCGACCGGCTCCACCTCGCGCCGGAGCGCGGCGAGCGACGCTCGCCGGAGCCGCCGCAGGACCTCCGGGTCGCACCATTCGCGCTCGCTGCCGCCGGGCCGCAGCTCGCCGCGAACGAGGAGCTCCTCCCCCTCGAGCCCGGCCAGGACGCCGGAGACGTCCCGGCCGAACCGGTCGTTCGCCTCGTCGGTCGTGAACGGCCCGCGCCCCCGCGCGAACCGAAGGACGAGCTGGCGGAGCGAATCGGGGCCGCCGCCCAGGAACGCCTCGGGCAGCCCCGACGGCGGCATCACGCCGAGCGCGTCGCGGTAGCGTCCGGCGTCCTCGGCGGCGATCAGCCGCTCCTCGCCCGTCACGCGCACGAGGAGCGCCCGCCGTTCGGCGAGCAGCGGCGCCGCCAGCGCCGCGTCGTACTCGCCGGCCCGCAGGTCTCCGCGCAGCCGCAGCACGTCGTGCAGCTCGTCGGGGCTGCGCGGCTCCCCACGGAGCCGCCGCTCCACCTCCTCGACCGCGTCGCGGTCGAGCAGCTCCCGCAGCTCCTCCTGGCCGAGCAGCTCCCGCAGCAGGTCGCGGTCGAGGGACAGGGCCTGCGCACGGCGCTCGGCCGGGGGCGTGTCGTCCTCGTACATGTAGGTCGCGATGTAGTCGAAGAGCAGCGACGACGAGTACGGCGACGCCACGGCGGTCTCGACTTCCACCAGGTCGAGCTCCCGCGTCGCGAGCCCCTGGAGCAGCACGCGCAGGGCCGGCAGGTCGAAGACGTCCTGGAGGCACTCGCGGTAGGTCTCGAGGATCACCGGGAAGGAGCCGAAGCGCCGCGCGACCCCGAGCAGCGACTGCGCCTTGAGGCGCTGCTGCCAGAGCGGCGTGCGCTGACCGGGCCGGCGGCGCGGGATCAGGAGGGCGCGGGCGGCGTTCTCGCGGAAGCGGGCGCCGAAGAGCGCCGTCTCGCCGAGCTCGGCGACGACCAGATCCTCCACCTCGCCGGGATCGACGAGGAGCGCGTCCGTCGGCGGCGGCGCGTCGGCCTCCGGGAAGTGCAGAGCGATGCCGTCGTCCGACCAGATCGACTGTGCGTCGATGCCGTGGGCCTCGCGCAGGCGCGCCGAGATCGCCATCGCCCACGGGGCATGCACGCGGCCTCCGAACGGGGTGAGGATGCAGACGCGCCAGTCGCCGATCTCGTCGCGGAACCGCTCGACGACGACCGTGCGGTCGGACGGGACGGCGCCGGTCGCGGCCCGCTGCTCCTCGAGGAACGTGAGCAGGTTGCGGGCAGCCCGTTCGTCGAGATGGAAGTCGCCTCGCAGCCGCGCGACCGCCTTGTCCTCGCCGAGCGCGGAGAGCTCGCGGGCGGCGGCGCCGATCTTCCTGCCGAGCTCGTAGGGGCGGCCGACGCCCTCGCCCTTCCAGAACGGCACGGCGCCGGGCAGCCCCGGCGCCGGCGTGACGAGCACGCGGTCGCGGGTGATCTCCTCGATCCGCCAGGTGGAGGCGCCGAGCAGGAAGGTCTGTCCCGCCCTGGCCTCGTAGACCATCTCCTCGTCCAGCTCCCCCACCCGGCCGCCGCCGTCGGCGAGGAAGACGCCGAACATGCCGCGGTCGGGGATCGTGCCCGCGTTCGTGACCGCGAGCCGGCGCGCGCCCTCGCGTGCGCGGATCGTGCCGCCGGTGCGGTCCCAGACGATGCGGGGGCGCAACTCGGCGAACTCGTCCGACGGGTAGCGGCCGGCGAGCATGTCGAGGACGTTCTCGAGCTGAGGACGCGAGAGCTCGCGGAACGGGTAGGCGCGGGTCACGAGCCGGTGGAGGTCGTCGACGCGGATCTCGCCGCCGGCGGCGATCGCCACAACCTGCTGGGCGAGCACGTCGAGCGGGTTGCGCGGGATGCGGGTCTCCTCGATCTCGCCCTCGCGCATGGCGCGGGCGACGACGGCGCTCTCGAGCAGGTCGGCGCGGAACTTCGGGAAGATGCGCCCCTTCGAGGTCGCGCCGAGCTCGTGGCCGGCACGGCCGATCCGCTGCAGCCCGCGGGCCACCGACTTCGGCGACTCGACCTGGACGACGAGGTCGACGGCGCCCATGTCGATGCCGAGCTCGAGCGACGACGTCGCGACGAGGCACGGGATCCGGCCCGCCTTCAGATCCTCCTCCACGATGAGGCGCTGTTCGCGGGCGAGCGAGCCGTGGTGGGCCCGCGCGACCTCGACCGGCGGCCCGTCCGAGCCCTCGCTCGCGAGCTCGTTCAGGCGCAGCGCCAGGCGCTCGGCGAGGCGGCGGTTGTTGACGAAGACGATCGTCGAGCGGTGCTGCTGCACGAGCCGAAGCACTTCCGGGTAGATCGAGGGCCAGATCGACTGCGTGCCGTGCTCGACTCCCGGGTCCATCTCCTGCCCGTCGGCCGGCACCGGGTAGCTGAGCGACGCGGTCGAGCCGAGCTCGCGCAGGTCCTCGACCGGGATCACCACCTCGAGGTCGAGCTCTTTCCGCGTGCCGGCGTCGACGAGCTCGATCGGCCGGTCGCCGGCGACGAACCGGCCGATCTCCTCGAGCGGCCTCTGCGTCGCCGACAGCCCGATCCGCTGCGGCGGCCGGTCGCACAGCTCCTCGAGCCGCTCGACGGAGAGCGCCAGGTGGGCGCCGCGCTTCGTGCCGGCGACGGCGTGCACCTCGTCGAGGATCAGCGTCTCGACGGTGCGTAGCGTCTCCCGCGCCTGCGAGGTGAGCATCAGGTACAGCGATTCGGGCGTCGTGATCAGGATGTCGGGCGGGTCCTTGACCAGCGAGCGGCGCTCCGCGGCCGGCGTGTCTCCGGTGCGGACGGCGACACGGAGCCGTGATTCGAGGCCGGCGAGCGGCCCGCGCAGGTTGCGCTCGATGTCGTAGTTCAGGGCCTTGAGCGGCGAGACGTAGAGCAAGCGCAGGCCCTCGCCGGGCGCGGAGTGCAGCCGGTCGATCGCCGAGAGGAACGCCGTCAGGGTCTTGCCGGAGCCGGTCGGCGCCTGGATCAGGACGTGCGCACCGGAGGCGATCGCCGGCCACCCGCGCTCCTGCGGAGGCGTCGGCGCCGCGAACGTCCGCTCGAACCACCCGCGCGTCGCCGGTGAGAAGACGCTGAGCGGGTCCACGCCGCCAAGGGTACTCCGGCGCTACTGGACGAGGTAGTAGACGAGGAGCGCGGCAAGCATGATCACGATCACGACCGCCGAGACGGCGACCGTGACGCCCGTCAGGGCGAGCGCCGGGGTCCGCTCGCTCCGTCCTCGCTGCGCTTCGTCGGCGAGCTCCTTCGGGTTTTCGGTCACGTCGACGCCGCTACCCGCAAAGTCCACCCGCCGAACCCCTGGCGCGCGGAGGGTCTCCGCGCTAGCGTTCGAGATCCCTCGTTCGAGGCACTCAAGGAGCCGTCTTGTCGATCAAACCCGAGGAAATCAACGCCGGAAAGCTGCCCTCCGCGGTGCGGGGCTACCAGCGCGAGGCAACCGAGAACCTGCTCAAGCTCGTCGCGTGGGACTACCGCCGCGCGCTTCGCGACAAGGCGGCGGCCGCCGAGGAGACGCAGAAGGCGCAGCAACGCAACGACGAGCTTCAGGCCGAGATCGACTCGCTCCGTGAGCAGCTCGCGAACCAGGAGGACCAGCATGTGATCGGGCTCGACCAGCATGTCGCCCGGCGCACCGCGCAGCTCGAGACGGAGAACGCGCGCCTTCGCGCGACGATCAA
This sequence comes from uncultured Thermoleophilia bacterium, assembly GCA_963784765.1. Lineage (GTDB taxonomy): Bacteria > Actinomycetota > Thermoleophilia > Gaiellales > Gaiellaceae > PALSA-600. The sequence goes on along the minus strand of CAWASP010000014.1, from coordinate 9,942 downwards.
GGCGGATGAGGGACGCCGCGAGCTCACCCAGTCGCTGCTCCAGGCCGCCATGCACTCGGCACGGGAGGCGCGCGAGCAGGCGCGGGTCGAGTGCGACGCGTTGATCAAGGCGGCTCGCCGCCGTGCCGCCCAGATCGAGGACGACGCGCGTGATCACGCGCGGCGCTCCTCGAGCGAGCTCGTCCGGCTGCAGAAGCTCGAGCGGGACCTGCGCGACCAGCTTCGTCGCACGCTGCAGCAGGTGATCGCCGGCGATGCTGCCTCCTCGGATCCGCGCACCCGCAGGGCGCCGTACGACGACTCGATCCGCACGAGCGAGCAGCACCCGGTGTGAGCGCCCCCGACGCGCTGTACTTCACCGACGACCCGAAGGCCTGCGAGCTGCTTGCCCGCGACCCGTTCGCGCTCGTCGTCGGCTTCGCGATCGACCAGCAGGTTCCGGTGCAGAAGGCGTTCGCCGGCCCGTACGTGCTGAAGCAGCGCGCAGGAACCCTCGACCCGCGTGCACTTGCCGGCCGCGACCTGACCGAGCTCTTCGCCGAGAAGCCTGCGATCCACCGCTTCCCCGGCTCGATGGCCAAGAGGGTGCAGGAGCTCGCAGCGGTCGTCGCCGAGGACTACGACGGCGACGCATCGCGCGTCTGGACGGAGGCTTCCGATGCAGCCGACCTGCGCAAGCGCATCGGCGCCCTCCCTGGCTTCGGCCCGATGAAGGTCACCGCCCTCGGCTCCGTGCTCGCCCTCCGCTTCGGCGTCGCGGCGGCGAAGGAGCTCGTGCCGGACCACGCGTGCCTGGGCGCGGTCTCCTCGCCCGAGGAGCTCGAGGACTACCAGGCCGCGAAGCGTGCGCACAAGCGGGCGCTGAAGGCCGGCCTCCCCGCGTAGCACGCTGGACACCTGCTCCGGTGTGAGGGCGCTGGGCCGTCCCGTGCCGCTTCAACGGTGTCATCCGGCGTCCCTAGCTATGTGTCCTTCGGTATCTCAGGGACATTCCTGAGCGCCGGCCCAGTCAGCGGCTCTCGGCTTTGGAGACGCTGGAGTGGCCTCCGCGCCCGGCGGGGCTCAAGGACGCTTCGTGTACCACTCCGTGAAGTCGGTGCAGCGGCCCGCGACGTCGAACCGAAGGGCGAAGACGTTGTCGTAGACGCGGTCGACGTCTCCGCCTGTGCCGAAGTAGGTGCTCGTTCCAATCGCGACGGCGGCTTCGCCGTCGGCGGCGAAACACTCGTAGCTTGCGTCGAAGCTTCCCGGCCTGTCCGGTTGATCGAGCCACGAGTCGGCGATGGCAACCCGGCCTACGAGGGGCTCGTCGTACGGGTGATATCGATAGCGCGCGTCATCGCTGAAGAGCGCCTCGATCTCGCCCCGCTCGCCGCTTTTCCAGCCGGCGACGTAGCGCTGGAGCCAGCCCGAGACGTCCTCACGGCGCATCGAGCGAGTCTAGCCGCCTTCTGGCTCGGGAATCCGCGGTGACAGGAGACTCCGGCCCTCGGGGTCCACGGACACGCCTCGAGGTCATCGGCGAACTCTCGGGCGGGCGAGGCTACCGAGTTCGAGAACAACTCTGGGCCTACCGAGCGATGCTAGAAGTACTGGATCGGCGGTGAGGACGGCGAGCTGGTTGTCCCTGACGCGCGCGCGTGGCGTGAGTGGCTCGGGCGCAACCACGCCGATCGGGCGGGCGTCATGCTCGTACTCGCGAAGAAGGGCACGACCTCGCCGACGGGGCTCACCTACGACCAGGCCCTCGAGGAGGCGATCTGTTTCGGGTGGATCGACGGCCAGGTTCGCCGCCGCGACGAGCGAACGTACTTTCAGCGGTTCACGCCGAGGCGGGCACGGAGCCGCTGGTCGAAGCGAAACACGACGCTCGCCGAGCGGCTGATCAGCGAGGGCAGGATGCAGGCTTCGGGGATCGCCGAAGTCGAGCGCGCAAGAGCCGACGGGCGTTGGGAGGCTGCCTACGCCGGCCCCGCGACGGCCCGCGTGCCCGACGACCTGGCAGCTGCGCTCGCGGCTGAACCGAAGGCGAAGACGATGTTCGGACGGCTCACCAGCCAGAATCGCTACGCGATTCTGCATCGCATCGAGGCGGTGAAGCGGCCCGAGACTCGTGCCCGCAAGATCGCAGAGTTCGTAGCGATGCTCGCGCGCGGCGAGACGGTCCATCCGCAGACGCGGAGGACGAACGACCAACCGTGATCCGGGTCAGCGCGAGCGTTCTCAGACGTGTGTCATCGTCGCCGACCTGGGCCGGCGCGCCCGATCAGTTCCCGACGGCCGGATCGGGCATGAACTCCCGGACTTCTTGCGCGCAGCGGCAGGCGCCGGCGGTCTTGGCAGCCCACTTCAGCGCCGCCTCGCGTGAGGGAACGTCGACGACCCAGAACCCGCCGATGGCCTCCGGATACGGGCCGTCCGCGACCGGCGAAGGCGAACGGCACGGACCTCCGGCATCTCGTTCGAGAGGGTTCCCAGCCGCTGTGGTCGCCGGCCGCGGGCGGCGAGATCGCGTTCCGTGCCTCCGTTGCGAAGGCGGTCGTCGACGCGGCGACGGGAACGGTCCGTCAGCTGCTCAAGCTCTACTACGCGCCGGCCGCTTCCTGGTCGCCGGACTCGAGCGAGCTCCTCGTGAGCACGCTCCCGCACCCCAAGAAGTGCTCGTCGCTCTGGCGCGTGCCGATCGACCAGCCGACCGACGCTCCTCCGGAACGCCGGCCCAGCCGACCGTGCCACACCCGAACCTGGTTCGGCGCAGCCGAACCAGGTTCGCGAGTTCACGAACCGCCGCCCGCCTCAGGGACATTGCCGAGCACTCGCCGCGCGATTGACGAGCCCGCGTATGGTGAGTCCGCGTGGTCCTGGGTTCGTGCCCGGACGGCCGCATCTACACGATCGAGCAGATTCCCGACTGAACGCGTCTGCGGCCGAAACTCGAGCGCCACTCGGTACGCTGGCCGACCTGAGCATGGCCCTGCAGCGCGCCGCCCTCGCCGTTTCGCTGGCGCTCGTCTTCGGCGTGACACTCCGTCCAGCCGGCGGCCCGAACCACCTCGCGCTTGCACCGTGGACAGCGCAGCAGCTCGATGCCGTCAACGTCGTCGGCAACGTCGCTCTCTTCGCGCTGCCTTCCGCCCTGCTCTGGTCCCTCGGCTGGTCCCTTCGCCGGACCGTCCTGGCCGGAGTCGCCCTCTCGCTCTGCATCGAGCTACTGCAGCTCGCCATCCCCGGCCGGACGACCGCGGTTGCCGACGTGCTCTGCAACACCCTCGGTGCGGTCACCGGGTGGCTGCTGGCCGCGAGGTTCGGAACGCCGGCAAGACCAGATGACCGATCCAGGGGTCATTTCTAAGCACTCCGCCGGCACAGCTCGATCGTGTGTCTCCCCGATGCAGGGACGCACGCGCCGGAGTACGCTCGTGCCATGCAGAAAACAGGCACGTTCCTCGGTGTGCCGTACGACTGGCGGCGGCCGACCGTTGCACGTTTGAAGTCGCGCTGGTGGAATCCCGCTGATCCGCGCCTCTTCACCCCGAAGACCTACGGCTGGGGCTACGACATCAACCTCGCCCGCCTCCTCGGCCGCCGCGAGAGCAGCTGACGCAGACCCTCGTCGCTGCGCGCGGCGTGAGCCGTCAGGTGGCTTGCTCGTCTTCGAGCAGGACGACGCTTTCCTGCTCGTTGGGGTCGGTGCGGGCGAGCACCGCCCGAGCCGGCCTCTGGCTCGCGTTGTAGGGCTGGTGGGGCACGGCGGCCGGGATGTAGACGAAGTCCCCCGCCTCGATCCGCATGACCTGCTCGAGCCCCGGCCCGTGGCGCATCTCGACCTCGCCCTCGAGCATGAAGATCGCGGTTTCGTGCGCCTCGTGATAGTGCGGCTTCGCGCTGGCGCCCGGCGGCATCTCGAGGAGATGCATGCAGATCGCCCTGGCGCCCGAGCTCTCCGCCGAGACGCCCGAGAAGTAGTCGAGACCCTGCTTGCCGCGGAAACTGGCTCCGCCGCGGATGAGCCGGCACTCGGTCACGGGCGGATGATCGCACACGCCACCCGCATCTCTTGCCATCGGCTCCGGAGGATCGACTGAGTCGTGGGCGGGCCCGCCGCCTCGTCCCTGCGCTCCTGTCAGTCCGGGCGCGAGTACCCGAGAGCGTCGAACGCGGCCGGATAGACGATCCGGCCGGCGAGGTCGGGGCTGTATCCCGGGAGCCGCTTGACCATGAAAGCCTCGTCCGGGATCGTCGGATGCGGGGAGACGAAGCCGAGTGCGCTCGCCCGCTCGAAGCCGAAGCGAGGGTAGTAGGCAGGAATGCCCTCGACCATGACGGCAGGCTCGCCCGCCGCTTCGGCGCGACCGAGCGCGTCCCGGATCAGGCGTGACCCGACACCGATGCGCTGGCGGTCGGGCCGAACCGACATCGGCGTGAGGTTGAGGATCCTCGCACGCGATCCGCTCCTCGACCCCGACCCAGCTCAGCATCACGTGGGCGATCACGCCGGAGGAGTCCTCGGCGACCAGCGCCAGCTCCGGAATGAACTGATCCGACGCCCGGATGCGCTCGACGAACGACGCGACCTCGTCGGGGTGTCTGACGAATGCCGCGCGAACCACCTCTGCGATCACCGGATGGTCCGCGTCACGCTCGGGGCGGATGACGACGCCCTCGACCACGAGCGGTGATGGTAGTCGGCGCACGCGTCGCGGCCCCCGGCCGCCGGGACGCGCGGCTCGCGCGTCCGACGGCCGGTCTAGCCTCACGATCCGTGCAGGAGAGGCAGGCCACGCGGCTTCCTCGCAGCGGTCGGCTCAAGCTTCCTCCGTGGTTGGGGCGCACCCGGCTGAGCGAAGCGCAGCGCAGGATGATCGCGGAAGAGCTCTTCTCCGACGGTGCCGGAGAGCTTCCGGCGTACGGCAGGCGGGTGGTCGTCCTGACCGCGCTCTCGACGGTGATCGCCTCGTTGGGTCTGATCGCGAATTCGGCTGCGGTTGTGATCGGGGCCATGCTCGTTGCGCCGCTGATGCAACCGATCGTCGCGTTGGCCGCGGCACTCGTCCTGGCGCGCCCCCGCGGAGAGATCACGTCGTTGGGCCTGATCGTGCTCGCGAGCGCCGAGGCGTTCGCGGTCGCGCTTGGCGTGGGGTTGCTCGTTCCGAGCTTCCGCACGATCACGCTCACGCCCGAGCTTCTCGCAAGAACGGCGCCCGCGCTGCTCGACCTCCTGATCGCGGTCGCGGCAGGCGCTGCCGCCGCGTATGTGACGGTGCGCCCACGGGCAGGTGGCGCACTGGCCGGTGTCGCGATCGCCGTCGCACTCGTACCGCCGCTGAGCGCGTGCGGCGTCCTGCTTGCGCACGGCAACGATCGACTGGCAGCCGGCGCCTTCTTCCTGTTTCTGACGAACCTGGTGGGGATCGTGTTGGCAGCCGTCGCAGTGTTCCTTGCCACGGGCTTCTTCGAGGCGCGGCGGCTGAGTCTCGGTCGGTGGATTGCGATCGCCGTTCCGATCCTCGTCGTCGCCGGAGTTGCGTACCCGCTCGCGCAGCGGAGCCTGCGCACCTATCAGGTGTCGCGGTACGAGGGGCAGGTGCGGGCGGTGGTGGTCCCGCCTCTGCGTGACGCGGGTCTCGGAGTCGAGAATGTGGTTGTCATCCAGCGCGACGGCATTGTCGTAGCCAGCCTCGACGTCGTCGGCCCCACCGGGCCGCCGGACACCCAGCCGCTTGCGCAGGAACTTGCGGCGAAGGTTCGCCACCCGGTGCGACTCATCCTCCGCTGGACCGCTCGTGAGGAGCAGACGGCGGAGTCGACGCCGTAGACACCCGCCTCTAGTCGGCCCACCAGTCGCGCTGACCGTCGACGTCTCCGCGCGGATCCTCGCCGAGGTTGGGCGCGCCGACGACGAGGATCTCGAGGCCCTCCGGCCCGGCCTCGTAGCCTCGCCACGCGCCGGGCGGGACCCGGACCGCGTCCCATTGCTTGAGGTCGACGATCTCGTCGTCGACTTTCATCCGCCCGCTCCCACGCAGGACGACGTACACCTCCTCTTGCTTCCTGTGCGTGTGGCCGTACGGAAAGCGGTAGCCGGGCGGGACCCACTGGTAGCTCAGGGCGGATCGCTCGAGCCCGAGCGCCCTGGTCGCCGCGCGGAACTCCAGGTCCGGCGCGCCGTCGAACCTCGGACCGATGTCCTCGAGGTCTTCCTTGATGTTGCTGAGCGTGAACGGCACGGCGTTCTAGCGGCTCTCGTTCGCAGTGAGCTCCATCCAGTGCCCCTCCGAGACGACTCCGACGGTGCCGTCGACCACCTTGATCGCGGTCTCGTCGTCGCTCTCGTCGTAGGTTGCTCCGCCGAAGTCGGGAGTCGCCACCATCGCGTCGCCGTACACCGTCTCCGGGAGCAGCGACGGCAGCATCGGGCTCCGGGTCGCTCCGCTGATGAACCGGTAGACGTGCGAAGACCCGCCGGGGAAGGGCTGCACTCCGGTGGGGATGCAGAGCGCGCTCGACTCGGCAACTGGCTTGCCGAGCAGCTCGACCAGGGCGTCGTGGATGCTCGGGTTGCTGATGCCGGACGAACAGAGAAGAAACTTCACGATGCCTCCCGTGTCATCGACTGTAGGCGAGACCTTTCCATGCGCGGACGGATCTCGCTCACAGTGGAGACCGGCAGACCGCCGAAGACTCATCGGTCCAGCTCGATCCCGGCTAACCGTCCCAGGGACTCTCGAAGGCCGGCGCGAGCGGGCGGCGATAAGGTCGGCAGCATGGCGCTGCCGGTGCTTCTGATCACTGGGCCCGTCGGAGTCGGGAAGACTGCTGTTGCGTTCGAGACCATGGCGCTTCTCGAAGCGAACGACACGCCGCACGCATTCTTCGACGGCGACTGGTTCACCTACTTCCATCCCAAGCCGGTGGATGACCCGTTCGGGGAGCGCTTCGCGATAGAGGCCCTGCGGGTGCTGGTTCCGCAGCTCCGTGAAGAGCTCGGGCTCGACCGGCTGATCCTGGCGCGGGTCCTCTGGGAACGAGACAGCCTCGGTCGCTATCGCCAGGCCATCCAGGATGCCGAGATCACTGTGGTTCGCCTCGACGCGCCGCTCGACGTGATCGACGCCCGTATCCGACACCGTGAGGCCGGCTCGGCGGTCGACTGGTACCTCGCGCGCGCCCGCGAGCTCGACGCCCACTGGAAGGCCCACCCGGTCGAGGATCTCCTCGTGCAGACCGCCGATCGAAGCGTGGGTGAGATCGCGCAGGAGATCGTCGGCGCGATGGGCTGGGCCTAAAGGCTTTCGCTAGTCGGGCCGACCGACTTCGGGACCACGCTCGATCCGCCTGCGCCACCACTCGGCCTGGCACGTTCGGCAGACCATCTCTCGTCCCGGAAAGAGGACCTTGTGCCTCCCTCGGAAGAGCCTGAACGGCCGCTCGCGACCGCAGTGACTGCACCGGACGGTCTCTGCCATCGGACCGCCACGCTAGACACCTGGTCCGACGGCGCCGCCCTCGGGCGTGTCGACCGCGCTGTTCAGCCTGCGGGCGGCCAGGTCCGGCCGTTGTTCGTGCTTCTGAGAATCCGAGGTTCGGGCGAGCTCCCGGCGGGAGCGCTGACGTTGACCCCGGTGACCCCGGCAAAGACCGTGGACGGGCGGGCGGGATCGATGGCGACCATCTCCACGGAGATGATCGGGAACCAGTGTTGGCTCCAGGTGCGCCCCCCGTCGGTCGTCTTGAAAATGCCGTCGTCCCCGAGTGCCGCGTAGAGCGTTCCGGCGTGCCGTGGGTCGACCGTCAACGAGCTGACGGCGACATTCCGGGGAAGGCCGCCTGCGATCGACCGCCAGCTTCGACCGCCGTCGGTGCTCTTGAGGACCGCGCTGCCGACCGCCGCGTACAGCGTCGCCGGGCTCTGCGGATCGACCGCCAACGCGGCGGACTTGCCTCCCGGCTCGGCCAGGCCGGGAGCTGGTGCGGGCAGAAGGACGGGCGGCCGCCACGTCTTGCCGCCGTCGGCCGACGCGACCACCACCGAGTCTCGACCGCCGTCCCCCTCCAGCGCGTACACGACCTCCGGGCTCGCTCGTGCGATCGCGAACGCGGAGCCAGAGCTGCCAAAGGTCCGAAGGACGGTTCTCCATGTGTGACCGCCGTTTCGGCTCTTGCTGATACCGGAGCCGCTGGTCGCGTAGACGACGCGACTGTCGACCGGGTCGACGGTGAGCGAGTAGTCGCCGTACGGCAGAGGCCAGCGGCTCAGGGTCCGCCAGTGACGTCCGCCGTCGACCGTCTTGAAGATCGCCCGCTCGGTGCCGGCGTACACCGTCCCCGGACGCTGCGGATCGGCTGCGAGCGTCAGCACGAGCGGCCAGCGTGACGGCGTCGTCACCTGCCACTGCCGGCCGTTGGTAGTCGTCTTGTAGACGCCGCCCTCGGGTGCCCGGCGCATGCCGCCGCTGCGGTTCCCCGCGACGTAGACCGTCGCCGGCGCACGCGGGTCGAACGCAAATGCCGACACCCAGTCCGTCTCGGCGGCGACCGGGAAGCCCGCTGCAAGAGCCGACGGGGTGCTCGCGGACGAACGCTGTCCGGAGGCTTCCGCGGCGCTCCCCGCGCTGCCGCCGCCCTGCCCGCCGAAGCGCAGGTACCCGGCCAGCCCGACCCCGACGACGAGCAGCACCGCGGAGCCGTTCCGGATCCGCCGGCGGCGTGCTCTCCTGCGCGCCTCCTCGATCAGCGCCTGCCGGTCGACCGAGACGCCACGCCACACGGGTACATGAACAGCGCACCCCACCACGAATAACGCTACTGTAGATAGCACCATGATCGAGGTCAAGGTCGACCGCTCCGAACCGCTCGAGCTTCACCACCAGGTCGCGGCGGAGATCCGCCGCGCGATCGCCGACGGCGAGGCAAGGCCGGGCGAACGGCTGCCCCCGGCCAAGGATCTCGCCGCCGTGCTGGGCGTCAACACGAACACGGTCCTCCGCGCCCTGCGCCGGCTCCGCGACGAGGGCCTTCTCGAGTTCCGGCGTGGTCGAGGCATCACTGTGACGGCGACTCCCGTCGAGAGCGAGCTCACCGCCCGCGCCCGTGACCTCCTCGCCTACGCACGCCGGCACGGCTACCGCACCCACGACCTCATCGCCATCCTCCAACGCCTCTGACCGGGAGCCCTCAGGCGTCCCCGGCGGAGACGCGGCTGCCTGCGACATGCTCGCGGGTACGCTCGCTTCGACCTCCGACGAGAGGAGACGCAGCATGGATCGATTCACCGGCGGCTGCCTGTGCGGCGACGTCCGCATCGTGGCGTCAGGCCCGCCGTACCGGGTCGGCATCTGCCACTGTCTCGACTGCCGCAAGCATCACGGAGCCCTGTTCAGCACCTCGGCGGTGTTCCCCCAGGACGCGGTGACCATCGAGGGCGAGACACGCGACTACGAGGGGCGGTTCTTCTGTCCCCGCTGCGGCTCCTCCGTCTTCGCCCGCACCGGAGACGAGATCGAGGTCAGCCTGGGCTCCCTGGACGCTCCCGACCGGCTGACGCCGACCTACGAGAGCTGGATCGTCCGCCGCGAGACCTGGCTGCCGCCCTTTCCACTCGAGAGGCGATACGACCGCAGTCGCGAGGCGACGGGCCGCTTCGAACGCTAGATGGTTGATCGGGAAATGCGGTCGGCGCGGGGAGGGCATGCACCAAGCAGTGGGGACGGCTCGACCGGGGGCAAGGCCGGTGGGCCTTGGCGCCGGGCGAGACGGCCGCAATGCGCCGTGTGCAGGCCCCCAGCCGCGACGGCCTCGATTTTCCGATCAACCATCTAGATGATTGATTCCGAAGTGCCGTGCCCGCGGGGAGGGCATGCACCAAGCAGGGGGACGGCTTGGAGTCAATCAGAGGAGCACGAGCTTCACCGCCCGCCCGCGCTACGCGCGCGCGAAGGTCTC